>NZ_CP137852.1:737500-1937500 GCF_033547095.1 Sediminicoccus rosea
CATGTGAGACGGCCAAAACAACCAGGAGGTTGGCTTAGAAGCAGCCATCCTTTAAAGAAAGCGTAATAGCTCACTGGTCTAATAGCTGTCTTGCGGCGAAAATGTAACGGGGCTCAAGCCATCTGCCGAAGCTGTGGATGCACCGTAAGGTGCGTGGTAGCGGAGCGTTCCCTAGGCCTGTGAAGGTGCATCGTGAGGTGTGCTGGAGGTATGGGAAGTGCGAATGCGGACATGAGTAGCGACAAAGAGGGTGAGAAACCCTCTCGCCGTAAGTCCAAGGGTTCCTGCGCAAGGCTAATCCGCGCAGGGTGAGCCGGCCCCTAAGGCGAGGGCGACAGCCGTAGCCGATGGGAATCAGGTGAATATTCCTGAGCTCGTCAGAAGTGACGGCCTTGAAGTTCCATCATGCCTTATTGGATTGGTGTGGTGGTTGGATAGGTCCGGGAAATAGCTCTGACATTGAACCGTACCCTAAACCGACACAGGTGGACTGGTAGAGTATACCAAGGCGCTTGAGAGAACCATGTCGAAGGAACTAGGCAAATTGCTCGCGTAACTTCGGGATAAGCGAGACCCATGCTTGCGCAAGCAGGTGTGGGTGGCACAAAGCAGGGGGTGGCGACTGTTTAGTAAAAACACAGGGCTCTGCGAAATCGAGAGATGACGTATAGGGTCTGACGCCTGCCCGGTGCCGGAAGGTTAAAAGGAGATGTGCAAGCATCGAATTGAAGCCCCGGTAAACGGCGGCCGTAACTATAACGGTCCTAAGGTAGCGAAATTCCTTGTCGGGTAAGTTCCGACCTGCACGAATGGCGTAACGACCTCCCCACTGTCTCCGGCATGGGCTCAGCGAAATTGAATTCCCCGTGAAGATGCGGGGTACCCGCAGTTAGACGGAAAGACCCTATGAACCTTTACTGCAACTTCGCAGTGGCGCCAGGAAGGGACTGTGTAGGATAGGTGGGAGGCTTTGAAGCATGGGCGCTAGCTTGTGTGGAGCCAACCTTGAAATACCACCCTGTGCCTTTTTGGCGTCTAACCGAGCCTGGTTATCCCGGGCCGGGACCCTGCGTGGTGGGCAGTTTGACTGGGGCGGTCGCCTCCCAAATTGTAACGGAGGCGCGCGATGGTGGGCTCAAGCCGGTCGGACATCGGCTGTTGAGTGCAAAGGCATAAGCCCGCCTGACTGTGAGCGTGACAGCGCGAACAGAGACGAAAGTCGGCCTTAGTGATCCGGTGGTCCCTCGTGGACGGGCCATCGCTCAACGGATAAAAGGTACTCTAGGGATAACAGGCTGATCTCCCCCAAGAGTCCACATCGACGGGGAGGTTTGGCACCTCGATGTCGGCTCATCGCATCCCGGGGCTGGAGCAGGTCCCAAGGGTTCGGCTGTTCGCCGATTAAAGCGGTACGTGAGCTGGGTTTAGAACGTCGTGAGACAGTTCGGTCCCTATCTGCTGTGGGTGTTGGAGACTTGAGAGGATCTGTCCCTAGTACGAGAGGACCGGGATGGACATACCTCTGGTGCACCAGTTGTCACGCCAGTGGCACAGCTGGGTAGCTAAGTGTGGACGGGATAACCGCTGAAAGCATCTAAGCGGGAAACCCACCTCAAAACCAGGTCTCCCCGAGGGCCGTGATAGACCATCACGTTGATAGGTCGCCTGTGGAAGCGCAGCAATGCGTGCAGCTAAGCGATCCTAATCGCCCGATAGGCTCACTACTCCCCAATGCAGTGTTCGCTGGCAACAGCGACACACCGCACGCAGCACCAAACCCCACTTCACCCACCCACTCAAAACCAACCAATCCAACACCACCTGAACCACAGTTTTCGGTTCGGTGGCCTGGTGCCTATCGCGGAGTTGAAACACCCGATCCCATCCCGAACTCGGCCGTGAAACACTCCAGCGCCCATGGTACTGCCGCTCAAGCGGCGGGAGAGTCGGTCAGCGCCAGGCCACCCAACCGAAAACTCACAATCACCACCGCGGGGTGGAGCAGCCCGGTAGCTCGTCAGGCTCATAACCTGAAGGTCACAGGTTCAAATCCTGTCCCCGCATCCACTGATACAGAACGCGAGAACACATCAAGCCCACCGGCAATCGTCGGTGGGCTTTTTGCATTTCCGCCAATAGCTTCGACACCAGCCGCCACCAATAGGGCGCTGAGCTCGCCCAAGAGCTCCAGCCGCGGGCGAGCGCCCGGCTCGGCGGGCGGATGGACCTCGACCCGCGCTATCAGCGCACGCGCCGCCTCCAGCACTTCACGATCCCCCTGAGCCTCGATCCCCTCCCGAAGAAGCGCCACCCGCGCCCGGTAGACCTCGGACAGGTTCGGATGCAGGCGCGGCGCCGACTGGCGCGCCTCCAGCCCGGCCAGCTCCGCCCGAAGCGCCTCCCGACGAGCGCCCAACCCATCAAGCCGGTCCTGAAGCCCAGGCGCCCGAAGCCCATCGGCAATGGCATCGATCAAGCCGTTCAGCTGCCGCTCGACCTGGTCGAGCTCCCGCCGACGAAGAGAGACCTGACCCCCGCTCTCGGCCGAAAGCCGATTCCACTCGGCCGTGAACTCCGCCACGAAGGTCGCGACCGCATCGGGCTCCATCAGTCGGGTCCCCAGCGCCTCCAGCACCTCGGCCTCGACCCGGCTGCGCCGAATCCGAACCTTGTTGGTGCAGGTGCCCTGACGCTCGGCCGCCTTGCAGCCCATGTAGTCTTTGCCGTTGGTGGCGTAGCTCCCGCCGCAGACCCCACAGACGACCTTGCCGCTCAGAAGCGACACGGCGCGCCGATGTTGCCAAAGCGTCTCGGGGCCATCGCCGCCCTCGCGCACCCCTTGCGGGCGCGCCGCCCTGGCGAGGCGCGCCTGGACCTTGTCCCACAGCTCCTGGGGAATGATCCGAAGCTCGGGTACCTCCTCCTCGATCACCGCCTCGGCATCATTATGCCGCGCCACCCGGCCGCCCGTTGTCGGATCCTTGAGCCAGCGGCGGCGGTTGCAGACGAGCCGACCGGCATAGAGCGGGTTACGGAGGATCCCAGTGGCCACCCGGGCATGGCCACGAAGCGCCCCATCGGACCAGGGTCCACCCCGCGGACCGGGGATGCCCTCCGCATTCAGCGCCTTGGCGATGGCGATAGGGCTCTCCCCCGCCGCGAAGCGTTCGAAAACGCGTCGCACCACCTGCGCCTGGACAGGGTCGATCTCCCGCAGCCCCCGCTCAAGCTCGCCACGCCGGTCCAGCGGACCGCGGACCACGCGGTAGCCGTAGGAGAGGCCACCTCCGGATCGCCCCTCGCGCACCCGTCCCTCCAGGCCTCGGCGGGTCTTGTCGGCCAGGTCTTTCAGATACAGCGCCCCCATCGTGCCCTTGAGGCCCACGTGAAGCTCGGAAATCTCACCCTCGGAGAGCGTGATGATCCGGACCCCGGCGAACTGCGCCGCCTTATGGAACCCAGCCACGTGCTCCTGATCACGGGAAAGCCGATCGAGGCTCTCAGCCAGGACCACGTCCACCGCGCTCGAGCGCATCGCCGACATCAGCGCCTGGTAGCCGGGACGCAGCGTCGTCGAGCCCGACACCGCGTAGTCCGTGAAGGTCTCGGCGATCACCCAGCCCTCGCGCTCGGCCCGAGCGCGGCAGATCCGAACCTGATCCTCGATCGAGGCATCTCGCTGGTTCTCCGAAGAAAACCGGGCGTAGACAGCCACACGAAGCGGACGGGTGGAGGTTAACGGGCGCATCGGTCACAGGCTCCGACGGGTGAGGGCGAGGCAGTGTGCCTGAGGGAAGGGATTCGACGGCAAGGGAATCACCCTGGACATCTCTATCCGCCCCCCCGTCGCTGGCGCCGCTCCGCATAGGCCCGGTCCGCCAGCTCCCCTAGCTGCTCGCGCAGCTCCGAGATGTACGCACCATGTCGACCACCGCTGTGATAGTCGACCGCCTGGGCATAGTATCGCAGGGCAACCCGCGGGGTATGGCCGGCGACCTCTGCCGCATCGAAGGCGGCCTCCGGCGAGCGGTTCTTGGCGGTCTCGGTGAGCCATTTCCGGGCCATCTGAGGCCCCTCCGCCACGCCTGTGAAATCCCGGTTCCGTCGCCGTACAACGCCCTCGAAACCCCGGTAGGTCAGTGGCTCACCGACCTTGCCCCACCAAAGCCAATCCTCCTCGGCAGGACCGCAAAGGTGGGGGCGCGCGAGTTCCAGGTAGTCCCGGACGATGGCGGCAACGACCGGGTGAAGGGGGTATTCCCGCCACCTCTTGTCCTTGGTCGCCGTCTCCCGAAAGCGCGCGATCATCTGCCCATTCCGGGTCATGCGGAGGTTCTCGCCCATCACCATCGACGAGATATCAGCGTGCCGCGGGCCGTAGACGTAAAGCATTGCCATGATTGCCGCGTCGCGGAGGGCCTTCCACCGTTGGTCGCCGTCACGGTCGGTCAGTCCACGGGCATGCAGAGCCTTGGCGTGCTCCAAAAGGTCGCCGCTGTCATGTGGGGTAAAGGGCTTGGGCTCGGTCGGGAAGAGCTCGTCCAGCGAGCGGCCGCCGGGGCGCAGGATGAAACTCGTGTCCGTCCCCGGCGCGAGGAACGCGAGGATGGCGTGAAGGCTCATGAGATAGAGTTTGATCACCCCGTTCTTGCGCCCCATGTCGCGCATCGTGCGGACCCAGCCGGCGATACGTTCGGGCGACGGGCGCTGGCCCGGCCCCTCAGCCGGGTCCAGCTGGCCCGACCGGTCCAGCCAAGCCAGCCAGATTCCATAGGCGCGCGCGTAGCCCTTACGGGTCCATGGCCTCAGCCTGAGCGCCTTACCGGCATCGTCCCAGACATCGTAGGAGACGGTATTCGCCAGCTCCCAGGCGGCGCGATCAGCCTCCGGCCAGGCGGCCGGCTTGCGTCCAGCCATCCGGTTCATCGGCCGCGCCCCCAGCCGCGCATCGGGCCTGGGCGCCCCTGCCGAGGAAGCGGGCTGCCCGGGCCAGGGCGCTGCGGCAGTCCGGTGGCGCGCCCCTCGGCGATGATCTCGCCCAGGCGGCGGCCTGCCTCCCAGGTGTTCATGCGGCGATAGAATTTCATCGCAGTGTCGAAGGTGGAGTGACCGAGGATCGCCCGGACATCATCGATCGCGTGCGGATCCCTCTTGAGGATTAGCGCACCCGCGATCACCCGAAAGGCGTGCGGGTTCACCCGAAAGCCCAGAACGTCGGCGATGGTCTCGGTGATCGTTGTGCCAAAAGCCTGGATGTCGCGGGGCTTGGCCGGCCCCGGTTTCCCCGGGAAGACCCACTGGCTGTTCGCGTTCGGCAGCAATGGGCGGAAATCGTCGAGATACTCCTTGAGCAGGCGGCGTGTCTCCGGGCGGATCGGCATCTGCAGCCCCTGACCGGTCTTGGAGGTGCGTGCGAAGTGGAACGAACCGCTGGCCTCCGGCGAAGCCTCCGCGGGCAGGCGAAGCTCCTGTCCGAGGCGCATCGTCGTGAGGTCCGTGATGCGCACCGGGGCGTGCAGCTCGATCTCAACGGCGGCCGCGATGCTCGCGAGCCAGGCGGCCTCGACGGGGCGAGGCGCTTGAGTGACCTTGCCCTTGCTCCATCCGTCACGGAGGCGCCGCGCGTTGTGCATGATCTGCATCGGCAGCTTGAGAAACATGGCCAGGATGCGGGGGTCCTCCAGGCGCTCCAGAATGCGCTCGTGGCGGTCGATCAGGCCGGTGCGGCGCTCAGTGACCGCAACCTTCTTGAAGAACGCCTTGAGCTCCGCGCGCTCCTCTCCGTCGACGCCGCAGTAGTTCGCCACCGAGAAGATCGTGGCCACCATGCTCATGAGGTGGTCGTCGAACTTCTTGTCCTGGATTCCCTTGCGCGCCATGTGCCAGCTGAAGGACCGCCTGAAGACCTTGGGCGAGAGGATCACGCGCAGGCTGTTCAACTGCTCCATCGGCACGCCGGCCTGGTGTGCACCCCAGAGCAGCGCCCGGACCCCGTAGCGGCGCGTGCGGACGGTGCGGGCGCTGCGCGGCTGTTTGGGAAGAACCTTGCGGAAGGTAATCACGGGCTCGTCCTCCGGTTCGTCCTCGGACCAGATGTCGCCGGCCGTCCGGATGTCGCAGAGATAGGTCTCGACCTCCTTCTCGAGCGGCGCCGGATAGGCATCGAAGGGGAGGGACATCTGGCGCGGGTTGGGATTGGCGAGGCCCGCCTGCGGCCACCCCTCGATGGTGCGGGCGGCGCGGCGCCAGAGGCCTACCACGCGGCGCATATGGTCCGTCTGCTTGTTGCCCCCGCGAGAGACCTCGCGCTCGAGCGCATAGGCGGCGAGGTGGTCCTGGCTGGTCTCCGCCGGAGCCACGCCCTGACGCGCCAGCCAGTTCACGAAGGCCTTGAGCCGGTCGAAGTCATGTCCCTCCTGCGGCAGGCGCTCGAGCAGGGCGACCCACGCCGGATCCTCCACAGGCGCCAGGGCCTCGCGACCCTTGAGCAGCCCAAAGCGGCGCAGGATGGCGCGGAGGTTGGACCGATAGCCGTTCAGCGTCGCCGCAGACTTGAGACCCAGTTCCGCCGGCGACGCGCGCTCCAGCAGGGCGAGCGATTTCTGCGGGTGGAGCACCAGCGATTCGGGCGGCTGGCCCTGGAGGCGCGCCAGCGCCTGGAGGGCAGACCGCAGCTGGCGACGCCGGCTGTCAGAAAAACCGGCATCCGTAGAAATACGGTTCAGAGCCTCAGCAATGGTGGGTAAATCACGTTTGCTCACGTTCGCTCTCCTATGTTTGAAACAGGCGGAAATTTCTCTGAATGGTCGACAGTGGAACTACCAAATCTACTGCCGACCATTCTGGCGTAGGGTTGTCATGCCCTTGTTCTGGAAGGGAACTCATCGCCGTCCCTCCTCCCAGAGCTTGCGGACGTCCTCAGGGCGGTAGTACCGGCGGCCGCGGATGCGGATCGGGGCGAGCACACCCTTCTGCTCCCAGTTCGACAGCGTCCGGCTGCAGATCCCGAAGAGCCACGCGACGTGGCCGGGCGTGACGAGAGGCTCGGGGACGGCGCTCTCCGAAAGCGGGGGCGCCTCAGGGGCCGAGGCACCAAATTGGCGCGCTACATCCGATCGGGCTGAAGCACCCGGCTGCCGGGAAGGGCGCGTCTGAGAAGCGTTCGGAGCGCCAGAGCTGGTACGCCCCGTCATGGCTCCCCACTCCGGGCATTAGGCACCGACGCGGCGAACGCCTCGCGTGCCGCTTGGCGGGCGAAAGCGCGGACCAAGTCCATGAGGAGAGACGGGCTGCAGCCGCCCGGCGAAGGGGCAACGAGGTCAGGTGCGTTCGACAAAAGCGTATTGCCGGTCATGCCAGCACGCAGATCCCAGTGGCGTGGTGTCGCCCTGATCGAGCGAAGCGCCGCACAATGCGTCGCCGGCTATTCTCGGTATCTGCAAATTTGGGAAAGTAAAGCGAATCACAGAAATGCATGCCAATGCAAGGCAACTACTAGTTTACATCACGAATGGGACGAACGCCTCTGATAATAAGATAATTTATTTAAGACTATGAATTTCCTCGATTGTCATGTGGGCGGGATATAGGGAGGTAACCCACGGTTGCTTCTGAAAAATATTCGTCATTTATTCCAATGAATGCAAAATAGCCAGCCTGGCTCATGCGCGAATCGGAGGCGCGAAGATCCCTCTCACCGCCGAACGGGCATCGGCCGCTCGGCCGCGCCCCGGTAACGAAAAAACGGCCCCGACTTTCGTCGGGGCCGTTTCGTTGGATTGGGTGCCTGGCAGGTCGTGTCAGGCCAGCGGTGGAAAGCCTCGGTGCGTGAAGAGCATGTTGACCGCCTCGACCAGGAGGTCGTGGGCGTTCTTGCGCTCCTTGGCCGCGAGGATCCTCAGCTGCTCCCATGCGTCTGGGTCCAGCCGTAGGGTCTGGCCGATCCGCCCATCGGTTGTGCTCCCCCGCAGAATTCTCGAACCGCTGCGCCGCTTGGGTGCGGGAGGCGGAGGGTCTGGGAGTTCGAGTGCCGGTTGGGGCTGATTGGCTGGTAGTGCCGGTTTCGGAGGCTTGCTCATGGCAGGCCGCCATCGCCGGCGGGTGGGAAGGGGGCGAGCAGCCGGCATGCGGCCACCCGCCCCAGAGCGCGCGGCATGGCGCCGGCGCCCAGTAGTGCTGGGGTCATTAGGTGATCCTAATTGTGGGGAGGTGAGCGAAATACGCTCGACGCAACTATGACATAAATTGCCATATAATTCAATTTATTAGTGATCCATTGAGCAGCGCATTGTCGGCCCGTCCTGACGACCGCCCGTCCGAGGGGGCGGTGATAGCGGACGCTGGAATCCGGCCACTGTCCCAGGATCAAAAAGTGGCCCGCAGTCGAGAAGGTCGGCTCGTCCTAGGTCTCGCGCATCCTGCGGCTGGCCCTGCTAGCGCCAGAGATCGTCGAGGCGATCCTGAACAGGCGGCTACCGGAGGCGCCGACCTTGTGGAGGCTAATGGCGCGGCTTCATGTGAATTGGCATTTATTGCATCGTGCCATCAAGATGTCATTGTGCGCCAAACAGCCTTTAAGCGGATATCGCTTGGCGCATTTACACTGGGGGACCCATGCAGAAGAAATCGCCATTGCGTATCCGCCAGGACGTCGAAAGCGCGCGAGGCCGGGTTGGTCTCCTGGTCGGGGTCCTCCGCGAGAATCAGAGAGAGCGGCGATGGCGGCTGGGCGAAGAATGCGAGCGCGCCGCCGACGGTCTCTCGCGGCTGCTGGAGGAGCACGCCGTCCCCGAGGACTACAAGGTCGCGGTCATCGGCCGTTTCAAAGCCGGCAAGTCCTCCTTCGTCAATGAGCTCCTTGGCAGCCGGCTGGCCGGCGAAGACACAAATCCAGAAACCGCCGCGGTTACCACGTTCCGGGCCGGTGAGCGGATCGTCGCGAAGATCCGGCTCATCGCGAGGGAGACATGGGACGAGCTCAGGGCGCTCCATGCGAAAGATCCAACCGATCCTGCCGCTTACAGAATCGCGAACTGGCTGAAGTTCTCCGGGAAGGATTCGAAGGCATCGGCATCCGGCCCTGTTGAGGTTTTCGACATCGGCTCGATCGAGAGAGAGCACATCCGGGCAGGCGGCCACACGCTCGTCATCGCTCTGCCGCAAGGCAACGGTGCGGAAGAGGACCGGAAAGCCGGTGCCGAATTCCGACGTCGGATCAAGCAGTTCACGTCCAGCACGAGACCTCACCACTGTCTCGTGGAATCCATCGAAATCGAGACGCCGTCGCAAATCCTGCAGCAAGGCGTTATCCTGGTTGATACGCCCGGCCTCGACGACACCGAGCGCTTCCGCATCCATCTGACCGAGCGCGCTGTCGAGGGTGTCGACGCAGTCCTCTTCCTGACCAAATCAGGCGGTTCCTACGGCCAGGCTGAGAAGGACTTCTTGCTCCGCCTTCTGCGCAAGGGAACGGTCAAGCAGCTCATCTTCGTCGTCACACAGGTGGACCAGACCTACGAGCAGCATGTCCGCCAGGCACGGGATCAGGATGAAGACGCCGAGCCCATTTCCGTTCGGATCGCTGCGGAGCGGCGTCGCATTCGCGCGGAGATCGAGGCAACCCTGGATGAACTAGCGGGTGATGCGGGCACTGTTTCGACCCAGCGCTTTCGTGAGCAGCTCAGCGCAGTCGAAATCGCATTCACCTCGGCAGCGAACCACCGCGACCATGCCCGCGGTGAGCGGATCGCGCACCCGATCGATCCCGCAGACCCAGGCGGCCTGAACCAGGTCAAGAGAACGCTTTTCCGGATTCTATCTACGGAATCCCGCTTGGCCACGTCCAAGCGAGCCATTGAGCAAGGCACCCGGTCGATCCTTCAGGAGATGCTTGGCGCAATCGAAAAGCGCCGGCTTGTCGTTGATGGCATGCGGAACAGGGAGGTGGCCGAAGAAAAGCTGGCTACCTTTCGTCAGCAGTTTGAGGAGGCTGGCGTTCGCTTCACAGAGGTAACGCGGCAGGCATCGGAGGTCCTGAAGAAGCAACTCGTGACGAAAGCGGCGGTCGGTGCCGTGGTGGCGCAGCTCGCCTCGTCCGAAGCGGATAGTGTCTTGGCTGCCTACGAGACCGATGATGCAGGACGCCACTGGAAGACGCGGCGGAGTGGCCATTGGGGCTACATGTCGGACCTGCAGAACCGTGTGGCAAACCGCATCTTTCCGCGCGTGGCGGAACACCTCGAGAGCCAAACGGGCGAGTTCGCAGTCTTTATCGATACCTTCCGTGCACACCTCGGAGGCCTCTCGGACGAAGCAGCGAAGTCCATTCGCGATCTTGAAATCGGGGAGGAACTGCAACTCGACATCGCCTCCAGCCTCGAAGAGTTCCTGGAAGGTGCGCTGGAGACACAGCAGGAGTTGCTGGAGGGCGAGGAGGCCAAAATCGTCGCGCTTCTGGAGGATTTCGTCGACGAATCTGTAGAGGCAACCATCTCGGCGGCGCGGGAGCGGGTATCAGGCGTGTGGGGGCGTGGAACAACGACGGCGCAGACAGGCGAGGTCCGTACATTCTATCGAGAGGTCCGCGGCATTTTGCGGAACGCTGTTAAGGGCCATGTCGAGATACGTTTTACGGAATTCGCACAGACCCTGATCGAACAGGCGGACGCCCTGCCGGAGCGGTCCATGAGCCAAGTGAGGGCCGAAATTCAGCGCGCTTCTGCTGACATCAAGGCAGCCGCCGAGGCGACCTTCGAGGGGCAGAAGGAGATATTTATTCGTCTGGTCGCGGAGCTGAAGGAGGCGGCCGAGGCCGCATTGAGGGATGTCGAATTCCTGCTGACGGAAGACCAAGCGATTGCCTTGGACGCACCAGCTTCCCCCGTGCTGCTCTCGGCTCCGTCGGGTGGAGAAGGCGCGCCAAGTCAGACGAGTTCTGCCAGCCAGGAGAATGAAACCCGCCGGCCATTTCCTGCCACACCTGCGCCAACAGGCTCGGCTGAAGCCGGGACCGAGGATATCGTAGCTGCGATCCGGCGACAGGCGACGCGGTGTGTGGGGCGTCATATCCTGCGCAACGGGGATAAGAATTGGCCGTTTTCCCGTATCTTCGCGGCAGAATTTCTCGGCGGCGCCGCAGAGATTTGGCTGATTGACCCCTATCTGGCGCAACCCCACCAGCGCCGGAACCTGCGCGAATTCCTGGACGCCGCTGCTGCGGCAGCGAGGCCCAAGATCGTCAACATTGTGACGCGCGAGGTTTCGGATTCAGGAGCGGAAGCGGACCAGTCCTTTTACGATGCACTGGATCGGACCTTCTTCGAGAAAGCCGGGATGAAGCTCACGCTCACCTTTGATGAGGACATCCATGACCGTTTTGTCGTGCTCGACAACGGCGTCGTCTTCAAGCTGGGCCGCGGTCTTGACCTTTATAAGCCGGTGGCCGGTCTGGCGGGGCGCGACCCGGCGCTGCGACAGACCCGCGCCTGCGAAATCGACGTGTTCGCGCCCGGCGATCGCGAGGGCTGAACAGCACTTCGTAGGCGCGGCCGGCGATCCTGATGGGCAGCGCGGCCCCCATTTCGGCTGAACGGTTGGGGGAACCGCGCAGGGCCTATGTTGAAGCCGCGGGCGGTGCCTCATCCGTCATCCCCCGGAACGCGCCCGGCCAGCCGCCGTGCTCCTCGATGATCTGGTCGATCTTCGGCATCAGTTCGGCTGTTCGGGTCAGCGCCAGGATGATGCGGCGGTAGTGGAGGATGTCTTGGTCCGTGAGGAGGCGGCCGGGATTGGCTTTCTTGCCGGATTTCTTGGTAGCGCGGTCCTTCAACCATTTCTGCGCGGGTTGATAGCCGCCGATGTGGAAGTTCCAGGCGAGCTCGGGGACGGTCTCGAACCAGCGCGTGCCGCTGTGACGTGCCCCCCTTGATGTATCCACTCAGACGGAGAGTCCTCTGCGTTGATGTCTGATGGTTGATGGGATGGCAACGGGGTTGGGGGCATGCCCCCAACCCGGTTGGCCGGCGATCTCGGCGGGGGGCCGCCCGCCCAGCTTCGAGTGCGGCCGGATGGTGTTGTAGTCCTGCCGCCAGGTGGCCAGTACCGCCCGGGCCTGCGGCATCGACGTGAACAACGTCTCGTTGAGGCACTCATCCCGCAGGCGGCCGTTGAAGCTCTCGACGAACGCGTTCTGGGTGGGCTTCCCGGGGGCGATGTAGTGCCACTCCACCTGCCGCTCCTGCGACCAGCGCAGGATCGACGTCGACGTCAGTTCCGTGCCGTTGTCACTGACCACCGCCAAAGGCTTCCCGCGGAGCGCCACAATCGCATCGAGTTCACGGGCCACCCTCGCACCCGACAGCGAGGTGTCGGCCACCAGTGCCAGGCATTCGCGTGTGAAGTCGTCCACCACGCACAGGATGCGGAACCGCCGACCACAGCCCAGCGCGTCGGACACGAAGTCCAGCGACCAGCGCTGGTTCGGCCCCTGCGGCAGCACCATCGGCGCCCTGGTGCCCAGCGCCCGCTTACGGCCCCCGCGGCGGCGCACCTTGAGCCCCTCCTCGCGGTAGAGCCGCAGCAGCTTCTTGTGGTTCGGCGCGAGGCCCTCGCGGGCCAGCAAATAGCCCAGACGCCGATACCCGAACCGGCGACGCTCGGCCGCCAGCTCCCGCAGCCGCTGCCGCAGGCCAGCGTCATCCGCCCGGCTCGGCTGATACCGCGCCACCCGCCGGGCGATGCCGATCAGATCACACGCCCGACGCTCGCTCAGCCCGTGACACTCCCGGGCATGGGCGACCGCGTTCCGCTTCGCGCCGGGCGTCACCATTTTTTTGTCGAGATGTCCTTCAGCACCGCGATGTCCAGCATCGCTTCCGCCAGCAGCTTCTTGAGCTTGGCGTTCTCCTCTTCCAACGTCCGCAGCCGCTTGGCCTCAGTCACCTCAAGGCCGCCAAACTTCGCCTTCCACTTGTAGAAGGTCGCGCCGCTGATGCCGTGCCGCCGGCACACATCCGCCGTAGCCGCACCGGCCTCCTGCTCTTTCAAAATCCCGATGATCTGCTCATCGCTAAACCTGCTGCGCTTCATTCGTCCGTCCTTCGCTGGATCGGACTCTACCGAAAAATGGCACCACTTCAGGGGAGCACGTCAGCTGATATAGACGCGTCCGGCCTGGAAGGTCGGGGCCTGGGAGACGCGGGCTTCGCCGCTGCCAGCGAGGCGGATGCCCTTGGGGTCGGCGAAGATCGGCAGTTTCTCGGGGCCGAAGCGATGTTCGGCATCGAGCAGATGGGTGGCGACGAGATCGGTGCCGATCGGGACCAGCGCTTCGAACAGCGCTGCGCTGCCGGGTAGCGGCACGCGGGCGAAATCGCTCTTCAGATAATCGGCGTAGCGGCTGCGATAGGCGGGTGAATGCAGCACCGCGTAGATCCAGTCGAGCAGGTCGCGCGGGCCGAAGCTGTGACCGGATTCGCCGCGCTCGCGGCGGTTGGCGAACATCGCGGTCTGGGTCGGCTTAGGGGGCAAGACGCCGGTTAGTGCGGCCTGCTTCGGCCCCTCAACGCAATCGTCCCAGGCGAGGCCGGTCAGCACGGCGACGCGCTTGGCAAAGATGGGCGCTATGTTGGGAAGCGTGCGGGTTTCGGTACCCTGGGGCTTGAGCCAAAGAGGGAATGCTATCGTCATGTCGTAGTTGCCAACGATCTTGTGAGCTGGCGGAATGTTGGTAACAAATACGGCAAACGGTTCAGTTGAACTTCGAGTTGCAAGAAATGCAACACTTTTTCCTGATAAATGCTGCATTACATTCAGGCGCGGATTTGTCACTACATCAGGATGCAAGAGCGTATATCTGTCATCGAAAGGCCGAAAAAGCACGCGTCGTATTTCGCATCGCCAATTCAGTTTGTTAAGCCGCGCCTTGGCACGCCCGAAATCCCACTGGTTAGATTTGCAAAGCTCAAAATTGTTCCTCAGCATTGATTCTGTTGAAGCCGCAGAAGTAAGCTGCTCAATATTTTGTTCAACAGTGAGGGCATCAAACCCAATCGCAAACTCGTCCTGCTGAGATTTGAAACCAGCACCGTAAAAGTGAGTTTTGTCACTCATCCAATTTCCTGTGCCGAAAATCTCAGCAGCAGATTGCCATTTTGGCCAGTCTAAATCGGTGCGGTCGCGAGGCACGAACGCTTGTGTGATGTAGTTTTGTGAGAGAATAGACCAACTCATGTCATTGAGAGAGCTCATCAGCTCTTTTGTTTTAACGCCTCGTTTTCCCCACAAATCGGTATATTTGATATTAGATTGATTATCACCAAAACGCGATCCTATAAATATAGAAACGCCTTGCTGAATATCGAATACGTTCTCGTCTTTACCCCCATCTGGAGCGACCTCCTTTTTTCTAGAGTCGCCATGCAAGTTAATGATATTAATTTTAGGCAAGTTATCACCCAGGGAGCGCCGAAGATCCCGAAATATTCGTCCATCAAGATAGCCATTATTTGTAATAAATCCAGCAATACCTAGATTATTTTTAATAATTTGTAGCTCTGCTAGTGCAATAAACTTAACGTAGTCGTCAGACAGGGCTTGTATCTGAGTCTCTTCGGTTCGTACTGTTGTCTTATAATTATTAATGATGTCCCGTACCCAAGGTGTATTGTTATCTGATCGGCTGTTGTACGGGGGGTTTCCAACTACAACCGTGAATCGCGTTTCCTTCGCATCATTCGCAGCCTTCGCTTCATGGGCCAACGCATCGCTCATGAAGGCGAGCTGCATGTCTAGGTCCTGCGCCGGTTCGAGCGCATTCGTAAGATAGATCTGCGCACGAGCGTCGCTACCGAAACGGTAGCCGGTGTCGCTGAGCTTCAGCCCCAATTTGACATGGGCAATGGCATAGGGGGCCATCATCAACTCAAAGCCGGTCAGGCGCGGCAGTAGGTGTTTCGGGACATAGGCGTTCCAAAGCGCCTTGATGTCGGCTGCGCTGCGTCTCTCCCTCTGCCATTTGGCCAGCATCGTCTTGTGGATGAGGTCGACGCACTCCACGAGGAATGTGCCGGTGCCGGTGGCGGGATCGAGAATGCGGACGAACGGATCGGCGAGGGCGGCGCCTGCGGGCAGTTTAATGGGCTTGGCGCCGCCGCGCGCAGCGCTCGCCGCGATCACCTCGCCCCAGGTCGCGGTGGAGGCGAGGCCGTCGGCCAGATGAAACTCGCTGCGCAATACTTCGTCGACCGAGCGGACGATGAAGCTAACAACGGGCCGCGGCGTATAGAAGACGCCGCGCTTGACCTTCTGTTCGGCGTCATACTCCTTAAGAAAAAGCTCGTAAAAATGGATGACGGGGTCTTCGTCGGGGTTCTTGCGATCAAAATCTGCCAACACCGCGTCCATGTCGGCGTTGCGCAGCAGCTCGACGACCTCGCCGATGCCAAGTTCGTCGAAGTCGAGTTTCGCGGCGGCTTTCCCCGTCTTCTTGCCGCCGGCTTCAATAAATTGACCGAGCATCTCCTTCAGGAAGGGGCTGGTGCCGGCTACATTGGCGGTGACGTCGTCCTGGGTCAGTCCACCCGAGGCTCGGCTGATTCGGGTGGAGAGCAGCCCATAGGCGACCGTCTGCGCGTAGGTGTCGGCAAAGCCCGCTGGCGTCAGATCGTGGATTAGCGCCTCCTTGAATGCGGCGTGGAGCTTCACCAATGAGCCATTGTCCGTCTGCGCCTCGATCAACTCCGTGGCGCGCGCCCGGATTCGGCGGGCGAGGGCCGCCAGCGCCTTGGCCATCGCCTTCGAATCGCGAACGACGGTGCGCGTATCGGCACGGGTGAAGGCCGCTGACCATTGGGCGCGCCAGTGTTCGGTGTCGGCGGGATTGTTCGGCCAGCGCAGCTTGGCGGCCAGCGTACTCTTGGTCAGCTCCAGCCGCCGTGGCGTGTCATCACCGTCCCACCCGAGGATCTTCAGCGTCGCAGCATTGCCGCCGAGCGGATCGTCCTGGAAATGCGCAAACGCCAGCCGCCGGTCGGCGCCCGCGCCGGTCGAGGTGATGAACAGCAGGTCACTTTTCAAGAAAGCCGGCCGGGACGGATCGTTCGACGCCTGCCGCTTCTTAACGGTCAGGCGGCCAAGGATGTTGCGGACGATGGTCTGCGGCAGCCGCTTGTGCGGCAGGTTGAGGAAGAACACGCCCCAGGGCTGGTTGTCGGTCAACTTGCGCAGTTGCTTGATTTCAATCGCGCCGCCGACCGCATCGGCCTTCAGCCCCAGCTCTGGCGGCGTGAAATCAAACGTCGCCTCCTCGAAGTTGGCTTCATTGATCGGCCAGTCGAGTTCCTCCTCGAGATAGGTGAGCAGCCCCGGGAAGTCGGTGATAGCGTCGAGGTTGGTGGGCGGCATCAGTTGAGTTCCATCCATGCCTTGAGCAGCGGCTTGACGCCGACCGGGGCCTGCATCTGCTTGAGGTAGCCGTTGCGAATATGCTTCTCGACCGCCTCTCGCGCCTCAGCGAGCGTGGGCCGCGGCGTCACGATCCGGCGTGGCGTTTCCGGCGTCGAGCGGATGAGGTCAGCGATGCGGTTGACGTCCTCGGCGATCTCGCCGGAGGCCGCGTCGCGAAAATACCATCGGACGTCGCCCGGGCTGGCGGTCCAGGCGTCGGCACCAAGCGACGGGTCAGCATCGCGCATGCGGACCGGCAGCGACCAGCAGAAGAAGGTGCCGGTGGCGCCCGGCGCTTCACGGCCACTGAAGATGCGGTTCGGAAAGCCGTCGAGCCGCTCGGCCAGCTTGGGATCAGCGTTGAGGATATCGGCGAGTTCGAGGCGCAGCGCCTCCTCCGGGCTCGTCGTGCCCTCGTAGTTGGCATTGAAGTCCTGGAGGTCGTCATAATCGTCGGCCGCGGTGAGCAGTTTTCGGCCTTCAATGCCGAACAGCTTGGAGATCCGCAGCGTCTTGCCGGCAATGCGGCTGTAGAGCGCGAGAAGGCGGTCGAGGTCGTTGGGCGGCAAAAAGTTCCAATAGGCGACGTGACCACGCAGTGGTGCCTGCTCCGGATGATCCGCAACGATCGCCGCCTCGATCGTCGGGTTCATGCGGCGGTCGACACGGCCGATGCGCTGCATCAGCCGCACAGGATTCCAGTGCAGGTCGTAGTTGATGAGGCGCGTCGCATCCTGGAGGTTGAGGCCTTCCGACAGCACGTCGGTCGAAATCAGAATGCGCGTCTCATTTGGCGCGACTTTGCGCGAGTTGCTGCCGTTGTAGTAGGGCGCAAAGCGCTTGATGACCTCGCCGCGGTCGAGTTTGGTTGTGGAATCGACCTGGGCGATGCCGGTCAGCCCGGCCTTTTCCAATTGCCGCTTGATGTGGCGAGCGGTCACAGTGAATTCGGTGAATATCAGAACCTTATGTTTGCTGAGCACTGGATCGGTCTTGAGCAGGTCGATCAGCGCCGCCAGCTTGCCATCCTGCTCGGCCGTGAAATCACGGAGGGTTTCCAGCAGGTGCGCGAGCTGCGTCAGGTCCTCATAGGTCTCGTTGACGATGGCGGGGACGTCGTACACCTCGTCGTTTAGCGCCTCTTCCGCCTCGATCATCTCGGGCGAGACGAGGTCCTCGCCGGCCTCGGCCTCCTCCTCCTTCCAGGCGGCGCGCACCTTGACGATATGATCGAGCAGGTCGGCGTGACGATCCTTCCACTGCGCAAGGCGGCGCTTTTCGAGCTCGGTTCCCGCGTTCCGCTCGACGAAGGCGAGCAGCTTGACGAACAGGTTCTGACAGCTGTTGTCGAAGGCCGGGGTCGAACTCTCCAGTCGCTTGAGAAATCCGGTGCGGATCAGAGTGACAACCTGCTTAAGGCGGCCACGATCGAACTCGGCAGCCGCGCCCTGACCTTTTCGCCGAAACTCTTCCGGATTGTAGATGGCCAAGCTGAACAGGGGTTTTTTCTTATCGAAAGACGCATCCACCAGATCGAGTAGCTTCACCTGGAGCAGCGAGTAGCTGTAGTTCGCCACCTTCGGGTCTTCGCGGGTGGGAAACTGGGCTGGCGCTCCCTTCGCCTCCCGCTTCTGGCTCTCTTTCACGTAGGCACGGCTGCGCTGCACTACTAAGTTTTGAACGAGCGGGTCCGAGGCGAAGATGTCGTGCGCTTCGCCCCCCGTGACATCCTCGTCGACACCTGCGGGTTGGTCTCCCGGATCGCCTGAGGCCAAGGCGATCCGCTTTTCGAGTTGTCGGAAATGGCCCCGAAGAGAATGGATGCCAAGCGGTGCTTGTTTCAGCTTGGTACCGTCGCCCGACCAAATTTCCACCAGGTGCATCAGATCGAGCAACGAGTTGTTCACAGGCGTCGCCGTGAGCATAAAGACCTGCTTGCCGGTCGCTAGCCGCTGCAGCACGCGATACCGCGATTCCTTGCGCTCCCCCTCGCCAGCGATGCCCGGATTCCGAAAGTTATGCGCTTCATCGATGATGAATGCGTCGGCCCGCTCAGCAATTTGCGCGAGCTGCCGGTCCATGCCGGGCCGGTTGAGATCTGTGTGGTTCAGGATGACAAGGCCCGAGAAGACGCCATCGGCGAGGTCGGGCATGAAGCGACGAAGGTTGGCGATCCAAACTGACTCGCGAGCCGATTTAGGAACCAGCAGGACGACGTTCTTCTTCTCGTGGCGCACGAGCCGCTCCAGCAGCATCAGACCAACGAATGTCTTGCCCAAGCCGACGCCGTCACACAGGAATGCACCGCTGAACGCGTCCGCGATCTCGAGCAGCCGCCCATATCCCTCGCGCTGGTAGCCGTCGAGCTGAGGAAAAATGACTGATTCATGCTGTTCCCATTCCGACGCCGAGAACTCACGGTCGCGGAACAGCTCACGCAATGAGTGTGCATAGACATCGAAAGGCGAAAAGGACTGGATGTGTCTATCGATCACCCGAAGCATGTCGAGGGTAACGTCCTCGGCTTCGTCCCAATGCTCGTCGTACCACTCTTGAAGAACTACTACAGGCTGACCCGTGATCTGAACGTTTAGCTCAATGTTCTGCGTGAGGCCGGGGCGGGTGAAGTTCGACGATCCGACCAGCGCTGCGGAACCTACCACTTCAAGACGGGCGTGAGTGATGTAGGCCTTCGCGTGGAACCGCTCCTTACGATAGATTCGAAACTTGATCTTGCCGCTCCTAACGGCGTCTGCAATCGCTGGAACACCGGTCAGGAAGTCGTCCTGCTCCTTTTCGGCTTCAACGCTTGCATCTAACCTAGCGACGCGCTCAGTGACGGCTCGCTCGAATGCCTTGCGGGTGCGGCGGCTGACTTCATCCCCCATCAGGACGCGCATTTCGTCGACGCGCTGCCACTCCCCTTCAAGCGCTATTAGCGAGCCGATTTCAAAGTAAGCCGTCGCGACATCGATCGCGCGTGAAATCTGACACCAATCGCGGATGTAGCGGAGCGCCCTCCACTCTTCGTCACTATTGTCGACGATGAATAGCTCGCTGCCTGCACGAGCACTCTTACGCTTTGGCATCAATCCCCCTGTTTCGGACGCCAACCATGCTCACCCATAGCTCTACACAATCAAGCGCGAACGGTCCTGTGTAAATAGATGATTGATGATGGATGACGGCGCGGGACGAGGTTCTTGGAGGGGGCAAGCCTGTCTATCTAGGTCAGTAGCTCTGAAGGCAATTGGCTTGCAGAGAGCCATCTGACGGCGTCTCCTCGCTGGGGCAGTCACCAGCTCGGCGCTGGGGCTATCAGTTCAAGGAAACCTGCCCCACAGCTAGGGGCTCTGGCAGACGGAGAACACGGCTCGCCTGGGAACTGGCGGACCGCCTGAGATCCAAACCGACGCTACGCTTATCTGAGCTTAGTTCTCCATAAGCCGAACCCTGTCCCCGCATCACCCAGTACAGAACCAGAGAACACATCAAGCCCACCGGCAATCGTCGGTGGGCTTTTTGTATTTCCGCCAACATCTTCCATACCAGCAGCAGCCAGCAACGCGCTGAGCTCACTCAACAGCTCCAGCCGTGGACGGCCGCCCTCCACCGCCGGCGGGTGCACCTCCACCCGCGCGATCAATGCACGCGCCGCCTCCAACACCTCCCGATCGCTCTGGGCCTCGATCCCCTCCCGAAGACGCGCCACCCGCGCCCGGTAGACCTCGGACAGGTTCGGATGCAGACGCGGCGCCGACTGACGCGCCTCTAGCGCGGCCAACTCCCCACGAAGCGCCTCCCGACGGGCGCCCAGCGCATCAAGCCGGTCTTGAAGCCCGGGAGCCCGAAGCCCATCGGCGATGGCGTCGATCAAGCCATTCAGCTGCCGCTCGACTTGGTCGAGCTCCCGCCGACGAAGAGAAACCCGATCCCCGCTCTCGGCCGAAAGCCGGTTCCACTCGGCCGTGAACTCCGCCACGAAGGTCGCGACCGCATCAGGCTCCATCAGCCGGGTGCCCAGCGCCTCCAGCACCTCGGCCTCCACCCGGCTGCGCCGAGTCCTGACTTTGTTGGTGCAAGTGCCCTGACGCTCGGCCGCCTTGCAGCCCATGCAGTCCTTGCCGTTGATGACGTAGCTCCCGCCGCAGACCCCACAGACGACCTTGCCGCTCAGAAGCGATACGGCGCGGCGATGTTGCCAAAGCGTCTCTGGGCCATCGCCGCCCTCGCGGGCCAGCAAGTAGCCCAGACGCCGATAGCCGAATCGCCGACGCTCGGCCGCCAGCTCCCGTAGCCGCTGCCGCAGGCCAGCATCGTCCGCCCGGCTCGGCTGATACCGCGCCACCCGCCGGGCAATGCCAATCAGATCACACGCCCGACGCTCGCTCAGCCCGTGACACTCCCGGGCATGAGCGACCGCGTTTCGCTTCGCGCCGGGCGTCACCACTTTTTTGTCGAGATGTCCTTCAGAACCGCGATGTCCAGCATCGCCTCCGCCGGCAACTTCTTCAGCTTGGCGTTCTCTTCTTCCAGCGCCCGGAGCCGTTTGGCCTCGGTCACCTCAAGGCCACCAAACTTCGCCTTCCATTTGTAGAAGGTCGCGCCGCTGATGCCGTGACGGCGGCACACATCCGCCGTCGACGCACCGGCCTCGTTGATCCGCTTTGCGGCTCAACTCTTCAATATCCCGATGATCTGCTCATCGCTGAACCTGCTGCGCTTCATTCGTCCGTCCTTCGATGGAGCGGACTCTACCGAAAAATAGCGCCATTTCAGAGGAGCACGTCACTTCCGTCGCATCGCGCCTGCGGGAAGATGGTCCCGGCCGATCAGCGCCAGATGCCGCGCTTATCCTGAATTAGCTTGCGGTGAATACAGTGTTGCATAATTCTAGCCGGATGCGTTCCGCCAAAGTCCCCCCCACCAAGATCGAACCCGCCCGGGGCAGCGCTGGTGACATGGCGTATGAAGCCCTGCGCGGGATGCTGCTGATCTTTGAGCTGCGCCCTGGCGAACGGCTCAACGAGGTTCATCTGGCTGAGCGTCTGGGCCTCTCGCGCACGCCGGTACGCGAGGCGCTGAACCGCCTGGCTGCCGAGCGCCTGGTCCTCGCGCGCGGCGGGCACGGCTTCTATGTGCGCGACCTCGACCTCAAGGAAGCGATGGACCTCTACGAGCTTCGCACCGCGCTGGAAATTACCGGGTTTCAGCAGGCCTGCGCCCGGGCGAAGGCGGCCGACATCACGGCGCTACGCCGCTCCTGGCGCGCCGCGCTCCGCCAATCGAACCGCATGAACGACCGTGCGGCGATGGTGGGCGAAGATGTGCGCTTCCACGAGGCGCTCTGCGCGCTCGGCGGCAACCAGGAATTGCTACGCATGCTGGGCGAGGTGAATGCGCGCACCACCTTCATCCGCTGGGCCTACGCCACCGGCCCGCGGCCCGAGCTCAACTTCGACGAGCATGACACGCTGCTGGAAGCGCTGGTGGCGCGCGATGCCCCAGCCGGCGCGGAGATCCTCACCCGCCATATCGGCCGCCGGGCCGAGGCGCTGACCACCTTGCTGGCGCCCGAGCGCGCCTTCCCCATCGTCCCCCGCAGGAGGAATCCCTGATGTCCGAGACCCTCGCACCGCTGGTGGTCGTGCAGCCCGATGACGCGCGCTCCTTCTGGCAGCCCGTGCCGGCCAATGGCTTCGTCCGCTGCATGCTGGCGTCCAACGAGATCGGTGCCGACACGCCCTTCTCGATGGGCACGCAGCTGGTGGATCCCGGCTGCTTCGTGCGTGAGCACGTTCATCCCGACAATGAGGAGGTGATCTTCGTCCTGGAAGGCAAGGGCGAGGCGCTGCTGAACGGCACGGACAAGGTGCCGATGCAGAAGGGCACCTGCATCTTCCTCGGCAAGAACCGCTCGCACCGCTTCCAGGCCAGCGATGACGGGCCGATGACCTTCATGTGGCTGATGATGCCTGGCGGGTTGGAAACCTTCTTCGCCCGCATCGGCCGGGAGCGGAAGCCGGGCGACCCCCAGCCGCCGAATTTCCCGCGCCCCGTGGACGTGCTGCAGATCGAGGCCGAGACGGTCTTCGGCACGCTTCCGCCCAAGGCCTGAGCGCATGATCGTCGAGGAGCGGGATTATCGCCTGAAGCCCGGCAAGCTCGGGCTTTTCGTCAGCACCTATGAGAAGCACGGGCTGCCGCTCCAGGTGAAATACCTGGGAAAGTTCCTGGGCTACTTCACCACCGAAATCGGTGAGCTCAACCACGTCGTCGCGCTTTGGGGCTATGAGGGGCTGGATGACCGCGCGCGCCGCCGCGCCGCCATGCTGGCCGACCCGCAATGGCAGGAATATCTCGGCATGGTCGCGGATTACCTGGATGTGCAGAGCACGCGCATCCTGACACCCTCCAGCTTCTCGCCGATCCAATGAGCGTGTCGCTGAAAGTGGCGCTGATCGGCGCCGGCACCATCGGGACGGCCTGGGCCGTGGTCTTCGCCCGCGCCGGCTGCACCGTGCGCGTCTGGGATGGCGATGCGGGCGCGCTGGAGCGCTTTCCCGCCCGCGTCGCCGCTGTCTTCGAGGCGCTGGAAGGCTCGGCCATCGCGGGACTGCCCGGCGGCGCCTCGCGCATCACCACCCATGCCGCCCTCGCGGATGCCGTGGGCGATGTGGATTGGGTGCAGGAACAGGTCAAGGAGGACCTCGCCATCAAGCAGGAGGTCCTGCCGCGCGTGGAGGCCGCGATGCGGGCGGATGCCATCCTCGCCACCTCCACCTCCGGCCTGTCGCAGGCGGCGCTGGCTTCGGTGCTGGCGCGGCCGGAGCGCTTCATCGTGGTGCATCCGCTGACGCCCCCCTTCCTGCTGCCGGTGACGGAAGTCGTCACCCATCCCGGCACCTCGGAGGCGACCCTGGCCGAGGCCTATCGTGTGATGGAAGCGGTGGGCCAGAAGCCGATCCGCGTGCATGGCGAGATCAGCGGCTTCGCGATGAACCGCATCCAGGCCGCCATGCTGAATGAGATGGTGGCGCTGGTGCGCGATGGCGTGATCAGCCCCGAGGATGCCGACACCACGCTGACCCATGGCTTTGGCCTGCGCTGGGCCGTGATCGGCCCCTTTGCCGGCGTGGACCTGAACGCGCTGGGCGGCATCCGGCAATACATGGAGCTGTTCGGCTATATCCTGAATGATGTGGCGAAGGATCGCGGCGCGGCGAAGGCGCTGACGCCGGCCGCGGTGGACAAGCTGGAAGCAGGGCTGCGCGCGCAATTGCCGCTGACTGAACTGCCCGCGCGCCAGAAGCGGCGGGACCGTGCCATTGCCGCCCTGCGCGGCCACCTAGAGAAGGCGGGCCGCCCGTGAAGCTGATCCTGGCCGGCATTGATGCCGTCAACCTCCTGCTGAAATACGTGCTGGCCCTGCTGCTGGTGATGATGACGGTGGGCGCGTTGGGCCAGGTGATCGTCCGCTTCGTGGTGCCGCTCTTCGGCTTCAACGCCTCCGCCGCCTGGACCGAGGAGGTGGCGCGCTTCTCGATGATCTGGACGGTCTTCCTGGGCGCCGCCTGGGCGCTGCGGCATGGCGAACTCATCGCGCTGGATCTCGTGACGCATGCGGTGCCGCGGATGCTCGGCATCGCCATCAAGGCGCTGGCCTACCTCAGCTGCGCCGCCTTCTGCCTGCTGCTCATTGTCGTCGGCCTGGAATTTGCCGAGATCGGCGAGATCGAGCGCAGCCCGGTGCTGGGGCTGTCGAAGTGGTATGTCTTCATGGCGCTCCCCGTGGGGGCGGGGCTCATGGTGATGAATATCGCGGGCTTCCTGCTCGCCTGCATCATCGAGGGCCGCGATCCCCGCGGCTCGCTCGATGCCGTGGCGGATTGAGCGATGATCGGGACCGCCATCGCGCTGATCATCATGTTTGCCGCCGCGGTGCCGATTGCCTTTTCGCTGGGCATGGCGCCGCTCATCGCGCTGGACGCGCAGGGCATCCCGCTGATCGTCATTGCCCAGGCCGCGCTGGAAAGCCTCGACAGCTTCACGCTGCTCGCCATTCCCTTCTACGTTATGGCCGGGCGCATCATGCTGGCGGGCGGGATGGCGACGCGCCTTGTCGGCCTCGCCGCCGCGCTGGTGGGCTGGGTGCGCGGCGGGCTGGGTGCCGCGGGTGTGCTGACCGCGATGTTCTTTGCCACCATCAGCGGATCCTCCTCGGCGACCGCAGCCGCGATCGGCTCGATCCTCGTGCCCGAGATGACCAAGCGGAACTATCCGAAGCCTTATGCGGCGGCGATCATCGCTTCCTCGGGCGAGATCGGCGTCATCATCCCGCCCTCCATTCCCATGGTGATCTACGCGGTCACGGTGAGCGAGAGCATCGGCTCGCTGTTTCTCGCAGGCATCCTCCCCGGGCTTCTTATCGGCTTCAGCATGATGGCGCTGATCATCGTGCAATCCACCATGCGCGGCTATGGCGACCCCACGCGCTTCGCCCCGCGCGAGATCGCCCGTGATGTATGGGCGGCGACGAAGCGCGCGGCTCTCTCGCTCCTCATGCCCGTGATCGTGCTGGGCGGCATCTATGGGGGCATCTTCACCGCCACCGAGGCGGCCGTGGTCGCCGCTGTCTATGCGCTGATCCTCGGGCTGTTCGTCTACAAGGAGCTGCGCTGGCGCGACCTGCCGGATATTCTCGCCGGCAGCGCCAAGACCTCGGCCATCGTGCTGATCATCGTCGCCTTCGCCAGCGTCTTCGCCTATGTGCTCACCACCTATCAGGCGCCGCAGGCCGTGGCCGCCTGGCTCACCGCCGTCACGGCGAGCCCCCTGATCTTCCTTCTGCTGGTGAACGGCTTCCTCTTCATCGTCGGCATGTTCATGGAGACGCTGGCGGCCATCATCATCCTGGCGCCGGTGCTCGCACCGGCCGCCATCGCCTTCGGCATTGATCCCATCCATTTCGGCACGATCGTCGTGGTGAACCTGGCGGTGGGCATGGTGACGCCGCCGGTCGGCGTCAATCTCTTCGTCGCGTGCAGTATCAGCAAGCTCCGCATGGAGCAGTTGATGCCACCGCTGCTGCCCTTCCTCGCGACCCTCATCCTCTGCCTGCTCATCATCACCTATGTGCCCGCGCTGTCCCTGGCGCTGGTGCGATAACGCCCAGGAGAATCCCCGAGATGACCGCCATTCCCCGCCGTACCCTGGCCCTTGGAGCCATCGCCGCGCCGCTGGCCACGCCCTTCGTCGCGCGCGCGCAGGCCGTGACGGAGCTGCGCCTCGGCCACGTGCTGTCCGAGCAATCCTCCTATCACGTCGCCGGCACCAAGCTCTCCGAGCTGGTGGACCAGCGCACCAATGGCCGCGTCAAGATCGTGGTCTTCGCCAACTCGGCCCTGGGTGGCGAGTTGCGGCTGATCCAATCGGCCCGCACCGGCGCGATTGACCTGATGTTCAACAGCCAGCCTTCGCTGGAGAACACCATCCGGGATCTCGGCGTGCTCTCGCTGCCCTGGCTCTTCGACAATTACGAGCAGGCGAACCGCCTGATGCAGGGCCCGATGGGCCAGCGCCTGCTGACGCTGCTCGAGCCGGTCGGCATGGTCGGCCTGTCCTGGTTCAACCTGTTTGAGCGCAGCGTGCTCACCAACCGCCCCTTCACCAACCTGGCCGAGGCGCGCGGCCTCAAGATCCGCGTGATCCAGTCGCCCGGCTATGTGGAGACCTACCGCGCCATCGGCATGCAGCCGACGCCGACCGCCTATGCCGAGCTCTTCCTCGCCCTGCAGAACGGCGTGGTGGATGCGGCGGAGCTGGCGCCGGATCAGATGATCGCCGATCGCTTCGTCGAGGTGATCCGCCACTACGTGCTGACCAAGACGCACCAGCTGCCCTCCGTCCTCATCGCCTCGCGCTCGCGCTTCAACGCGCTGCCGGCGGATGTCCAGGCGGCGATCCGCGCCAGCGTGCCGGCCGCCATCACCGAGGGGCTGGCCTATTACAACCGCTTCCGCGAGGAGAGCTTCGTCGAGGTGCGCCGCCGCGGCATCAACATCATCGAACCCGATCTCGCCCCCTTCAAGGCGGCCGCCCGCCCGGCCTATGACACCATCCTGGCCAATGCGCCCAATGGCCGGGCGCTGCTGGCCGAGATCGAGGCGGCGAAGGCGCGCGCTTGATCAGCCAGCGCGGGACGCGCCCGTGCTGATCGAGCGGCCCGACGGCGCCCGCCTTGCCGTGACCGTGACGGGGGAGGGGCCGCTGCTGCTGCTTCTCTCTGGCCTGGGCGGCACTGCGTCCTTCTGGAATGGCGTGGTGCCGGACATCGCCCGGCACCACCGCGTCGCTGTCATGGACCAGCGCGGCATCGGCGCCAGCACACGCGGGACGGCGTCCGTCACGATCGGCACGCTGGCCGAGGATGCTGCGGCGGTCGCCCTGGCGCTTGGTGGGCCCGTGGCGCTCTGCGGCCATTCGACGGGTGCCGCGATCGTGCTGACGATGGCGGCCGGGCGCCTCTGCCCCGTCTCGCGCCTGGTGCTCTCGGCCGGATGGCTGCGGCCGGACCCCTATCTGCGCGCGCTGTTCGAGATGCGCCTCGCCGTCCTCGAGCGTGCCGGCTTCACGGCCTATGAGTTGGCGGGGCGTTTCCTGGCTTATCCGCCGGAGGTGCTGGTCACCGAGGGGAAATTCCCCACGCCTGACTGGCTGCCGGCCGAGCGCGAAGCGGCCGAGAGAACCCGCTGGTCGGAGCGGATCGGCGCGCTGCTGGGCTTTGACGGCATGGACCTGCCGCAGCATGTGGCGGTGCCCACGCTGGTCCTGGGCACGCCCGATGATGTGATCGTGCCGCATCACCACCAGCGGGAGATGGCCGCGGCCATCCCGGGCGCGGCCTTGCAGCCGCTGCCCGATGGCGGGCATTTCTACCCGCAGACACGGTCCGCCGCCTTCCTGGACCGGCTGCTGCCGTTCCTGGCGGCCTGAGCCTCACATCACCACGCCGCCACCATCCACGACATAGGTGGCGCCTGTGACGAAGGACGCATCGTCGGAGGCGAGGAAGACGATCACCTGCGCCACCTCCTCCGGGCGCCCCGTGCGGTTCATCGCGCTCCGGGAGTTCAGCACCCGCTTGAATTCCTCGGGGTCGGCGGCGGTGGCGATCATCCGGTCGA
This sequence comes from Sediminicoccus rosea, assembly GCF_033547095.1. Taxonomy (NCBI): domain Bacteria; kingdom Pseudomonadati; phylum Pseudomonadota; class Alphaproteobacteria; order Acetobacterales; family Roseomonadaceae; genus Sediminicoccus; species Sediminicoccus rosea. The sequence goes on from NZ_CP137852.1 coordinate 765,130, forward strand.
AATAGGGGCTGCTGATCGGCCCAGGCGCCACGGCATTCACGCGGATGCCATCGGCGACATGATCGAGCGCCATCGCGCGGGTCAGGCTGTCCACCGCGCCCTTGCTGGCCACATAGGTCACGCGGTCCTTCAGGCCGATGATGGCGATGTTGGACGCCGTGTTGACGATGGCCCCGCCGCCCTGCGCGCGCATCACCGGCACGACGTGCTTCGCCGAGAGAAAGACGCCCTTCACATTGACGTCAAAAAGCGCGTCCCAATCCTCCTCGCGCGTGCTCACGACATCCCCCTGGATGCCGTAGCCCGCATTGCTGCAGAGGATGTCGATGCGGCCGAAGCGAGCCACCGTCGCCGCTGCCATGCGCGCACAATCGGCACTGATGGTCACGTCGGTGCCGATGGCGAGGCCCGGCCCCGCCAGCAGGCCGACCGTCTCTTCGGCGGAGGCAAGGTTGCGATCGGCGACGGCGACCGAGGCGCCCTCGCGCGAGGCCAGAAGGGCGGTGGCCCGGCCGATGCCGCTGCCTCCGCCGGTGATGAGGAGCACCTTGTTCGCAAGCCGCATGTCGCATCGCCTTCACTCGGGAGAAATCCGCCGGACCAGGCGGTCTCCGCATTGCTGTCTCAGCGCTTATCCTAGGCGGACGAGGTGCTTCTGCACAAACCGCGTGTCACAGTTCGGCGACCGCGTGCGCACGCGCCGGAAGCGGCCGGAGATGGCTGTGCTGCGTACGCCGGAGGGGGTGGAACGAAGCCCGCCACCTCCTCTCCGGCTCTGTCACGGACACCCCCCGCCGGCAGCCAAATGGTGCATTCGACCACGCCGGACTTGCCGAAGGCTCCGGTGCCTGGAGAGGCTGGAGCAACTGCCATACCCCCGTAGAAGCGGTCCGCCGATAATGTGAGATCGGCGGAACCGTGGAAGGTGTTGGAATGGCGATTAAGCGTTCACCTACCTGGGTGCAGGCGCTTTCAGCAACACGGCGGGCCAGTTGCGTTTCTCAGCGAGCGCACTCCAGGGGGATGTCGATGGGGACGGCGTTGCAGACCTCCACATCGATATGACTGGCGTCGTCACGCTCGCCGCCATCAGCATCTGGTTGTAGAGACCACAGGGCGGGTAGGGCAGCGCGACGGCGATATGGTGGAGGCGTGGACCGCGCCTACCGCCGCGTTAAACCACCAGCAGCAAATCAAGCTGTCTGCGCGTTCCTGCATCCCAAAAAGCCCGTTAACTCACAAGATCGGCGGGTTTCGTGCGTTTGGGCCCCGAAAGCGAGCCACATCCAGCAAGCGCATTGAAAGCAACAGGAAAAACCGCACGGGGCGATAGGCGATAAAGCCCGCTGTGATCTGCAGAGTTATGTTGAAGCAACCAGCCCGCTGTCGTAACCAACCCGGAAAAACACCAGCTTCCGGCGATCCAAACATTGGTCGCGGATCACGGAGGGAGCACCCAAGTGTCCAACAGACGGGGTACGTTACACGGCAAATGCCCGGCCAAGGACCGCCGAAGCGACGTAGAGCGCAACGGATGCTTGCTCAAAATCCATATTATTTTTTGCAATAAGTCAAACGTCGCGCTAGCGTGGCCCGGACGACCGGGAGACGGAATTGACCCAAATCCTGCCGCGCCGCCTTCGTGTCGCGCTCACCAGCCTGGTGGCGTTACTCCTCTTCGCGGTCAATGTCGCGCAGGCCTGCACCTCGCTGATCTACCGCGATCAGGCGGGGCGCATTTACTTCGGACGAACGCTCGAGCTGGCCATGGAGCTGCCCTATCAGGTCACGGTGTTTCCGGCCGGGCTGTCCTACACGTCACGCACGTCGCCCCAGGCGCCGGCGGCGAGTTGGACGACGCGCTACCGCATGCTGGCCGTCACCATGCCGGATGCGGGCCCGGATGACCTGAAGATCGTCGAAGGCTTCAATGAGGCGGGGCTGACCTTCAGCCTGCTCGCCTTTGCCAGCGCGGCGGGGCCGCGTGATTCCGCCCTACGCACCCGCGCTGCCCTCGCCGCGATCGACCTGGGCGCCTTCACCTTGGGCCAATTCGCGACAGTGGCCGAGGTAAAGGCAGCGCTGGCGGCGCAGCCGGTGCTGCTGACGCCGCTCGGGCCGGTGGGGGGCGCCGCCAGCCCCTTCCACTTCGCCCTGCATGACCGCTCCGGCAGGTCGATCGTTGTCGAATTCGTCAATGGCCAGCAGTTGGTGCATGACAATCCTGTCGGCGTCATGACCAACGGCCCGTCGCTACCTTGGCACCTGACCAACCTCGCCAACTACAGCTTCCTGCGGAACACGGACGTGTCCACCGGCCAGTTCGGCTCGCTGGCGGTGGCGCAGCCGGATTCGGGCATCGCAACGCAGGGCTTGCCGGCGTCCAACACCTCGGTCGGGCGCTTCGTGCGGGCGGCCTTTTACGCGCAATATGCCGAGAAGGTCGCAGCCCCGGATGATGCGGTGCGGACATTGGCGCGCATCATGAACAACTTCGATCGCCCGCGGAACATCACGATCGACCCGCGCGGCGCGAGCGGGGAGGGGCTGAGGGTCCCCACGGCACCGGGGGCAGCCGTACCGGACTTCTCCAGCGAGTACACATCCTGGACCGCGCTGACCGATCTGGACCGCTCAACCTTCTATCTGCGGACCTATGGCGGCCTGAACTACGTAAAGTTCGACCTCACGACGATGACTGGAATCACGCGGACACAGTCCATCCCGCTCGCCTCGTTGAACGGCATGGCGGCGGACGGAACGGCCGCCCTGGTCGCGGCGCGATAGGCGGCGGGAAGGAACAGGCGCTCGCCTGAGGCGGGTGAACCTCGAGAGTCTTCGGGCCGGACACCGGCTGACGACCAGGACGCGAGCGGAGCATAGAGGCAAGGATGCAGCGCGAAGACTGTCGGCGGAAACTGCTTCGGGGCGCGCGAGGCGGCGCGGCTCTGGCCCTGCTCGCCGGCGCGCCTGCCACGGCACAAACCGTCCCGGCTTTCCAGCTCTCCGCGGGGAACATCGCGCTGGTCACGTCGCAGGCGCCTGACCCCGCGAATAACTGCTCGGCACGGCAGACGGTCTATAATTCCGCGACACAGGCCGCAGGCTTCGCGAATGGCGTCGTGGCCTGTGTCGCCGGCATCTCGTCGCCCGGCACGGTCATCTCCGGCCCGACCAGTGACTCTGCCGGCACCGTCACGATTGCCAATTCGGCGAATATCGTGGCGACCACGGCCAATGCGCCAGGCGCGGCAGGGATTGTCGGCCTGTCCATCGGCGGCACGCCCGATGTGGCCACGCCCAGCTTCGTGCCGGGGGCCGGGGCGGGCGGGGCGGTGATCATCAACAATACGGGCAGCATCAGCGCCGTGCCGGGAACGGCCACCCCACCTACAACTTTCGTCAGTGGCCAGAATTTTGGCTTCTTCGTCCTGCCCTTCGGCGGGGCCGTGGCGGGCGTTTCCTTCGGCGGGCAAGGGACGGGCGGGTTCGCGTCGAACAGCCAGTCCGGTGCCGCCACGACGCAGGTCACCGGCGGGGCGGCGGGGGACGTGACCATCGCCAACGGCATTGATGCGTCCGGCAACCAGAGCTTCGTCAACATCTCCACCGGCGCCAGCGTGACGGTGCCGGCGGCCGGCTCATTCCAGGCACAGCCCAGCATCAATGCCGGGCTGCTCGCCATCAGCCTGGGTGGGGATGCGGCCTATGATTGGGGCATCGGCATCGGCCAGGGCGGTGCGGGTGGTACGGTCAGCATCACCACCTTGGGCAACATCACGACCATCGCCGACAACAGCCCGGCCGTGCTGGCCTTCAGCGCGGGCGGAGGCGGTTCGGTCGCCGCGGGCAGCCAGGGCGGCGGGAGTGGCGGGGCGGTCGGCGTCTCGTTCGTGGCCTATCTGGGCAATACCGGCGGCAGCATCTCGACCAGCGGCGGCGCCGCGCCGGGCATCCTCGCCATCAGCGCGGGCGGCAACATCATCGGCAGTGAGGAGCAGGGCAATGGCGGCCCGGGTGGGCCGGTCACGGTCAACGTCGCCAGCCCGAACCAGATCGTGACGTCGGGTGCCTTCTCGGCCGGCATCATCGCCGGCAGCCTCTCCGGCGGGGCCACGACCGGCGTCACGCAAACCCGCCCCTTCTTCAACGCGCCCGGCAATGGTGGCGCGGTCACGGTCACCAGCAACGCGACCATCGTGACGCAAGGGCCTGGCAGCGACGGCATCGTGGCGCAGAGCATCGGCGGCGCGGGCGGGACGCAGCAGGCCAGCAACGTGACCAGCAGCTTCACCCTTGGCTTCGGCACGAGCAATGTCAGCACCGCGAGCCTGGTCACGGTCACCCATGGCGGCAGCATCACGGTGGGCGCGGCCGGCATGTCGACCGGCACCCAGGCCGATTCGCAGAATCCCAATCTTATGGCCAATGGCATCGGCATCCTGGCCCAGAGCATCGTAGGCGGCGGCGGCATCGCCTATCTCGTCAACACCGCCGAGGGCGCTACGGTCAATCTCGGCGCGCCGAGCGGCGGGGGCAATGCGTCCGCCGCAGGCGGCGTCACAGTCACCAACACCGGCGCGATCACCACCTGGCAGGCGGGCGGCGTCGGTATCCTGGCGCAGTCCATCGGTGGCGGTGGCGGCAACGCCAAGAGCGTCTCTGGCCTGTTCCGCGTCGGCGGGAATGGCGGCGAGGGCGGCACGGGTGGCGTGGTCACGGTCGTCAATTCGGGCAGCATCCTGGCCAATGGCTGGCAGGCCCAGGCGATCGTGGCGCAAAGCCTGGGCGGCGGCGGCGGGAGCGGCTCCACCGTGCGCTCCGCCTTTTCGGCCGTCGGCGGCAGTGGCGGTGGTGGCGGCGCCGGCAATACCGTGCAGGTGACGGCGGGGGCCGGTGGCAGCATCCGCACCACGGGCGATGACAGCGCGGCCATCGTGGCGCAGAGCATCGGCGGGGGCGGCGGCCTGGGCGGCAAGGCCAGCGCCTGGGGGATCATCGCGAGTGTCGCGGTCGGCGGCACCGGCGGAGAGGGCGGCCCCGGCGGGGCGGTGACCGTGACCGCGGCCGGCACCATCGCCACCGGGACGGCCACCACCGACGGCACCAACATCTTCACCACGGGCGCCCACGCCTTCGGCATCCTGGCGCAGAGCGTCGGCGGCGGCGGCGGCGCGGCAGGTGCTGCCTTCTCGACCCAGGCGGGTTCTCCCTTCGCCATGAGCGTCGCGGTCGGTGGCACGGGCGGGACGGGCGGCGATGGCGGGACTGTCTCGGTCGCCTTCGGGGGAAGCGGGCCGGGCCAGCTTTCCACGATCGGCCCCGATGGACATGCCATCGTCGCGCAATCCATCGGCGGCGGCGGCGGGGCAGGGGGGCAGTCGCGCGCGCGCTCCTGGGGCCTGGTGTCCACCACGGCCATGCCGAGCCTGCAGATCGCGACCGCGGTCGGCGGGGCCGGGGGCGTGGCGGGCACGGCGCAGGGCGTGACCGTGACGACGGCGGCGCCGATCACCACCTCGGGGATTGGCGCCATGGGCATCCTGGCGCAGAGCATTGGCGGCGGCGGCGGCGCAGGCGGCGACAGCACCGCCCTGGCCACGACTCTTTTCGCGACCGGCAGCGCCGCCATCTCGGTGCCGGTCTCGGTGGGTGGCCGGGGCGGCGCGGGGGGCGATGGCGGCACCGTGGCGGTCACGCTCGGGGGCAGCCTCTCGACCATCGGCGATGGCGCGCATGGCATCGTCGCGCAGAGCATCGGCGGGGGCGGCGGGACCGGCAGTATCGGCAATTCGGCGGCGCTTCCGACGCTCGGCACTGGCACGCCGGCAACGGTCGCCTTTGCCGTTGGCGGCGATGCGGCGGGGGCCGGGGCCGGCAATACGGTCAGCGTCACCACCACGGCCGCCTTGCAGACGCAGGGGCTGCAGGCGCATGGCATCCTGGCGCAATCCATCGGCGGTGGCGGCGGCGTGGCCAATGGTGGCCTGGTCAATGGCTCCACCTCGACGAGCGCGGGCAGCGCGTCCTATGCGCTGACCGCCACCATCGGCGCCAAGGGTGGCGCGGGCGGCAATGGTGCAGCGGTGACGGTCAACGCCGGCGCGGGGATCGCCACGAGCGGCGCGTCCTCCATCGGCATCCTGGCGCAGAGCATCGGCGGCGGCGGCGGCGCGGGCGGTACGGCCGCCCCGCCACCGCCGGAGAGCTGGCTGGCCGCGCTCGCGAACCAGGCCAACCAGATCTACGGCTTTGGGACCGTGGCGCAGGCGGCACTGCTCCAGGGCAAGTTTCCGAGCATCATCAGCCTGACCTCCTTCACCGCCAACCTCACCATTGGCGGCCGCGGCGGCGCGAGCGGCGATGGCGGGAGTGTCACCATCAACCAGACGGCGGGGGTCATTTCCACCAGCGGCCTGCAGGCGCATGGCATCGTCGCGCAGAGTATCGGCGGCGGCGGCGGCATTGGCGGAGCCTCCTCCACGACCTCCAGCACCTCGACCCTGACGGCACCGCTCTCCGCCTCGCTCGATCTCGCGCTGGGCGGGGCGGGCACGTCTGGCGGCACGGGTGGGCAGGTGACGGTCAATCTCGGCACCGCCGGCCAGCCGGGGCAGACGGGCGTGTCCACCACCGGTGTCTCGGCCCATGGCTTGCTGGCGCAATCCATCGGCGGCGGCGGTGGCCTGGCTGAATCCGGCGGGGTGCAGAGCGCCGGCGTGATGACCCTGGGCTTCGCGCAATCCGGCAACGGGGGCGGCGGGGGCGCGGGCGGGACGGTCAACGTCACCAATTACAGCGCCGTGCAGACGGCGGGCGATGGCGCGCTCGGCATGCTGGTACAAAGCATCGGGGGTGGCGGCGGCGCCAGTTCCCCGCCGACCCTCACGGCCGGCGCGGGGCCGATCTCCTTCCGCCTGGGCGCGACCTTCTCCGGCAGCGAGGGCAGCGGCGCCATGGGTGGGGCCGTGAACATCGCGCATAACGCCGGGCTGACGACGAGCGGGCCGCGGGCGATCGGCATTCTCGCGCAGTCCATCGGCGGCGGCGGCGGCTACGCGCCCACGCTGTATGGGCAGACGGCTCCGGTCTCCCTCGTGGCGGCCGGTTCCGGTGCCGCGAGTGGCGGCGCTGTCAGCGTCAACCTGGGGCCGGGCGGCTTCGTCGCCACCAGCGGGGCCGGGGCGCATGGCGTCATCGCGCAGAGCATCGGCGGCGGTGGCGGTGTGGCTGGCAATATGGACCAGCCGACCGTCTTTGGCTTGGCATCCGGGACCATCTCGAGCACCGCGAACGGCAATGGCGGTGCGGTGACGGTGCAGGTGACCGGTGGCAGGGTCTCGACCACCGGAGCCAATGCACATGGCATCATCGCACAATCGCTGGGCGGCGGCGGTGGCATCTTCGGCGGCAACATGGGTGCCAGCGGCGTCAAGGGTACGGCGGGGACTGTCACCGTGAACATCGTGGGCGGCAGCGTCACCTCCGCCCAGGGCTATGGCATCCTGGCCCAGAGCATCGGCTCGACCGCCGGCGGCGCGGCCCAGCTTTCCATCACGGGCGGCGCCCAGGTGTCGGGCGGGTTGGCGGGGGTGGCCATCCATACTTCAGGTGTCGGGAACCCTATCACGAGGCTGACCATCGGTCAGGCATCGGCGCTCTGCGGCATAAGCTGTTCCACCAACACCGGCAGCCCGGTCACTCTGGTCAATCCGTCGAGCCAGGTGGTCGTCACCACCTACGGGCTGATTGCCGGCACGTTTCAGTCAGAAGGGATTCAGCTGGTAGCCGAATCGGGAAGCACATTGCGCCTGAGCGGGACGAACACCTTGGGCGCGCTGACGATGGCCCCCGGCAGCACCCTCGATCTCCAGACTTTCAGCAGCTTTGCCGGCGTGACACTCCAGCTGCCGTTCGGGGCTGTTGCCCTGGACAAGGCGACCATCCTGATGCCGGTGGATTTCCTGAACCAGCAGTCCAACCGCCTGACGGTTGTTGGGAACTATAGCGTCAACGGGGTGAACCTCAGTATCTTCCCAACCAACCTCTACCCGGTCTCCACCCCGGTCGAGGTCATCGCCAGCCAGGGGCTCAACGTCGGAACCAACACCGTCGCGAACGGCGTGTCCGTCGGGAACAGCGACCTCGTCTACAGCTTCTCGCTGGTGAGCCAGGTCCTCCAGCAGGTCAACACCCTGGGTGTGACGGTTGGCGCCAATTTCACGCCGGCCAATGTCGCGCTGACCGGCAATCAGTCCCAGGTGGCGGCGGCGGTGCAGTCCAGCTGGAATACGGATGCGGCAGGGCAGCCCAACTCCTACACGCCGCAGCAGCGCGCCGTGGTCTATTCCAGCCTCTATGGCCAGAGCGCCAGCAGCTATGGCACCGCGCTTGGCAACCTCCAGAGCCAGACGCCGGGCGCCCAGGTTGCCAACAGCCTGAGCAGCGGGGCTGCGCTGGCCAATACCCTGCAATCCTGCCCGGATTTCGCGGGGCCGGAGACGCTGCTGCGTGAGAATACCTGCCTTTGGGCCAGGGTGATCGGCCGGCTCAGCGACACCGGTCGCACCCAATTCGGCTCCACCTCCAGCGCCTCCGCCGTGGCGTTCCAGATTGGCGGGCAATATGAGTTTGCGCCCAATTGGTTCATCGGCGCTGTGTTCAGCGAGGAGCAGGCCTGGCTTCGTGCCTCGGCCGGCAATGAGCGTGCGACGCTCCAGGGCCAATCCTTCGGCGTGACGCTGAAGCGCCAGATCGGCACCTGGCAGGTCTCGGCCTCGGCCATTGCCGGCTATGCTTCGGGGGATGCGCGTCGCAGCCTTCCCGCCTTCGGCGCGAACGCCACGAGCTCGCCCGGCGGCGACATTCAGATCGGGCGGTTGCGCGTGTCACGGGAATTCGTGGGCGAGGCCGTCTATGCGAAACCGGCCGTCAACCTCGACGTGATCCGGCTGGGCGCCTGGGGCTACACGGAGCAGGGTGCCGGCGCCTTCGGATTGCGTGTGGCTGGCAGCAGCCAGGTGCAATTCGCCGTCACGCCGCAGGTCGAACTGGGTGGCCGCTGGAATGTCTCCGAGAATACCGTGCTGCGTCCGAACGTGACCCTTGGCGCCACCTTCCAGTCGGAGAGCAGCTACGAGACGCGGCAATATCTGCTGGGCCAGCAGATGCGGATCCGAAGCCCGCTGGCGGGGACGATCGGAAGCTTCGCCCTCGGCGTGGACCTGACGCATAGTCGCGGCTTCCAGATGCGGGCGCAGTATGTGCTGGACGCATCCGCGGACATGACGGCCCATACGGGGACGCTCCGTGCGGGGTATCGGTTCTGACGCAACTGACGTCTCGCCTTGCACGTGCACTGCGACCTCAAGTCTTGTGCTGCTGGATTCTTCCTCGCCACATCCTCGGTAGCAACGGAGCCACGCTCTACCGATCGCCTTGCGGCAAGTGGTCCTGTCAGGCCGCCGCATTGTGGTGCGCGGCGTGATCCCTCGAACCAGCGGCCATGGCTATGCTGCCGCTGGACGAGGGAGAGGGCGTTGCGGTTCGGCACGGCACGTCCTGCTCGTCCCGCGCGGCAGATCAGAGCGCATCCGTGACCGAACCTGGGAGGAGGCGAGACCGACCACAGGCGATCCATGGTACGTCCTTGCAGGGCTCCGGTGACGTTCTTAGGTGCCGCGCGAACCAGAGCGAGACTGGCGGAGAAGGTGCGCCTCGGGACAGGCGGTCTCCAGGCTGACGCCTTGGAGAGCGGCGCTCACCGCACCCCCGTTGCTGGCTTGTCGAGCGATCGCCTGGGGCTCGGAAGATGCCTTATCTCAAAGGCGCGCATCCGGGAGAACAAGCCGGCCTGACGCAATCAACGGGTGGAAGCCGTCAATCCACCATCGACGACGAGTTCCGTCGCGGTCACGTACTTCGCCTCGTCAGAGGCAAGGAACAGCGCGGCATGGGCCACGTCCCAACCCTCGCCCATCTGGCCGATGGGAACGGCGGCGTTGCGCTTCGCCACGAATCCCTCCAGGTCGCCGCCCGCAAATTGTTCGGCGAGCTTGGCCACCAGCGGCGTGTAAATGAGGCCTGGCAGCACGCAGTTCATGCGGATGCCGCGCGGAGCATAGGTAATGGCGGTGGTCTTGCTGAAATGGATCAGCGCCGCCTTGGCCGCGGAATAGGCCGCCTGGGGCTTGCCCGTGTAGCGAATGCCCGCCGTGGAGGCGATGCTGACCACGGCTCCCTTTCCCTGCTTCTGCATGATCGGCAGCACCGCGTGGCAGCAAAGGAAAGCGCTTTTGAGGTTGATGGCGATCTGGCTGTCCCACAGCGCCTCGTCCATCTCACCGGGGATGGCGGGTTCGGACTTGCCGACATTGTTCACCAGCACGTCGATACGGCCGAAGCGCGCCATGCAGGCATCGACCAGCCGCGCCACCTCGGCGGAATCCGTGACGTCGCCCGTCGCGATCTCGCAGGTGCCGCCCTCGCCCTGGATGATCGCCTGCGTCTCGCGTGCCGCGGCTTCGTTGATGTCCACGCCGAAGATGCGCGCCCCCTGCCGGGCAAACAGCACCGCGATCGACTTGCCGTTGCCCCAGCCCGGTCCGACCGAGCCGCAGCCGGTCAGGAACACCACCTTGTCCGTCAGCTTGAACATGCGCGCCTACTCGATCTCGATATTGGCGGCGCGAATGACGGGGCCCCAGAGCGCCGCCTCCTCCGCGATGAAGCGCGTCGCGCTTTCGGGCGTGGAATCCGTCACGGGCACAAAGGCGATGGCCTCCAGCGCGCGGGCAATCTCGGGCGTGGACATCGCAGCGCGAGCGGCAGCGGCCAAGCGCTCCAGCCGGTCCGGCGGCGTGCCGGGGGGTGCAGCCAGGTAGTTGGCGATGCGGGTCACGACGTCGAAGCCGCTCTCGCGCGCGGTCGGCACATCGGGCACCACCGCTGCGCGCTGCTCGCCGAAGACGGAGATGATCCTGAGCTTCCCCTCGCGGTGCTGCGGCAGCAGCGTCGTGAAGGCGTCGACGGCGAAGGAGATCGTCCCGGAGAGAAGATCCTGGGTCAGCGGCCCCGAGCCTCGGTAGGGCACGTGCACCACATCAAGGTTGCCGACCCGTATCCGCAGCAACTCCGTCGAGAGGTGCGGGGCGCCCCCGATGCCCGAACTGCCATAGCTGAGCCGGCCCGGCTGGGCGCGGATGAGCGCAATCAATTCGGCCAGGCTGTTCACGCCAAGCCGTGGATTGACCGCCAGGGCGAGCGGCGTGATGCCGAGGATGGCGATATGCGAAAACCCCGTCACGGGATCGAAGGGCGGCACGCGACGTGTGAGTGGGCCGGTGATCCCGGCCGTCGGGCTTTGAAAGATCAACGTATACCCATCCGGCCGGGCGCGATGCACCTCGGCCGAGCCGATGAGACCCCCCGCCCCGCCGCGATTGTCGACGACAACGGATTGGCCGAGCGCCCGCCCGAAGGGCTCGGCAAACATGCGCCCAAAAATGTCGGTGTTTCCACCCGGCGGGAAAGCCACCACCATGCGGATGCTGGAACTGGGGAAAGGCGCTTGCGCATAGGCGGGGGCGGCCAGCAGTCCAAGGCCGGCTGCCGCGCGCAGGATCTGGCGCTTCTTCATGGCTTTTTCCTCATCGCCCTCTCGCGGGGCCGATGATAGGCAACGCCGCCCCGCCCCGGCTGTCAATGTGAGGGTGAGGTCATGTGGCGTGCCTGACGTGCTCCCGCCGGACCAGTTTCAGGGGTCAGGACCAGGGGCGAGACGGCACCACCAGCCGGGCGATCGAGGCACGCGGATCCGAAGCGGGCGGGATGGCCCGCGGCCCGGCGGCCCCAACCCCTGGGAGGGGTGATGACTGAGCGATCACTCATTTCCCTTGACCACCCGGCCGCAGCGGTCGCAGGCTCCTCCGGGGAGCAACGCCATGACGCCAACGCGCGTGATCACGGCACAAGTCAGTGACACCGGCCTCGTGAACGAGCGCCGCGCGCATATCGCGCAGGCCGCCGCGCGGGTGTTTCGCCGCAAGGGCTTCCACAACGCCACCATCCGCGACATTGCGGTCGAGGCCGGGCTTTCGCAGGGCAGCCTCTACAACTACGTCCGCACCAAGGACGATATCCTCTACCTCGTGCATCAGGACATGACGGCGGCCTATGCGCGCGATGTGGAGCGCGCGCTGGAAGACGTGACCGAGCCCCGCGCGCGGCTGCACGCCGCCATCGCCGCCTTCATCCATTCGATGCGGGAGCGTCGCGCGGACATCGCCCTGATCTACCAGGAGACGCATGCGCTGGGCGAGGAGTCGCGCCGCGCTGTGCTGGCGCAGACCCAGGCCTTCATCCAGCGTTTCGCCCAGTTGATCGAGGAGGCGCGCGCCGCCGGCATGGCGCTGCCGGGCGCCGGCCCGCTCGCCGCCGATATCGTGACCTTCCTGCCCGTCATGCTCTCGCTGCGTGCCTGGCGCCTCCGGGACATCATGCCGGGCGATGCCGCCGAGGCGGAGCTGGTCGGTTTCCTCATGCGTGGATTGGGCATTCAGGATGGAGTTTGACCGGCAGCGCCTGCTGGTGGTGGGCGGCAGCCGCGGCGTGGGCCGCGCCATCGCGCTGGCGGGTGCCGAGCGTGGCGCCGATGTCGCCATCCTCTATCGCAGCCGAAGCGAGGAAGCGGAGGCGGTGCTGCAGGCGATCCGCGCCAAGGGCCGGCGCGCCGTCGCGGTGCAGGCCGATCTGGCCGCCGCCGAAGCGACTTCCGCCGCGATCAATGCTGCCGCCGAGGCGCTCGGCGGGCTTTCGCTGATGGCGCATGCGGCGGGCGCCATGGGGCAATGGGCCAGCGTGGCCGAGATGTCGCCGTTGGATTGGGGGCGCTACATCGCGGTGGATCTGAATGGCTGCTTCCACGCGCTGCATGCGGCGATTCCGCATCTGCGCCAGGCCAAGGGGGGCGCCATCCTCGCCATCTCCTCCATCGCCGCGCAGATGTGCCAGGCGCGCAATGCGCAAGGGGCTGCCGCCAAGGCCGGCGTGGAGGCGCTGATCCGCGTCACCGCCAAGGAGGAGGCGCGCCATGGCATCCGCGCCAACGCGCTCGCCATCGGCCTGACGCAGACCGACATGGCGCAGACCGCCTTCGATGCCTGGGGGCCCGAGACCTCGGCGCGGATCATCAAGGGCATTCCGCTGCAGCGCATCGCGACGGCCGAGGAAGTGGCCGGCGTCGCCTGCTTCATGATGGGACCAGCCTGCAGCTATCTCACCGGCAAGGTGCTGCAGCTTGATGGAGGCCAGATCATCGCCGGTTGATTTCACGCAAGACGGCAGCCGGAACACCGGCGCCATTCCAGGAGGAACACCCGCATGACCATGAACATCGCCCGCCGGCCTGCCTTGGCCGCACTTCTCGCCGCCCCCGCCTTCATCAACACCGGCCGCGCCCAGGGGGCGCCGCTCAAGATCGGCGTGCCGACAGCCATGACCGGCACCTGGGCTGCGCTGGGCGCGCAGGTCGTGCGCTCCTGCCGGCTCTGGGCCAAGACAACCAATGCCGAGGGCGGGCTGCTCGGCCGCCCCGTCGAATTTCTCTTCGAGGACACGCAGGGCGTGCCCGCCAACTGCCTGCGCAAGGCGCAGGAAATGGTGGAGCGGGACCGCGTGAACATCCTGCTCGGCCTGATGGCGAGCAGCGAGGCGCTGGCGGTGATGCCCAAGCTCGCCGAGTGGAACGCGCTCTTCATCTCGTCGGTGAACGGTGCCGGTTCCATCACGGCGGAAGCCTGGGTGCCGAACGCCTTCCGCTCCAACACCTCGGGCCCCATGGGCGCGCGCGCGCTGGCGCTCTGGCTGCGCAATTCGCCGCAGACGGATTTCTTCTCGCTTTCGCTCGACTATGCCTGGGGCCGTTCCTCGGTGGAGACCTTCGAGGGGCTTCTGCGCGGCATCGGCAAGCGCTCCATCGGCAGCGTCTTCGCCCCCGTCGGCACGCGCGACTATTCCAGCTTCATCACCCGCGTGCGCCAGGCCAATCCGCAGGCGCTCTACATCGCGCTCACCGGCGATGACGGCACGGCCTTCCTGCGCCAGGCCGCGCAGTTCCGGCTCTTCGAACGCATGCCGGTGGTGACCGAGACGGTGGACATGCTGTTCACGCGCCCCGCCGGCGATGCGGCGATCGGCCTCGTCGGCGGCAGCCGCTACACCTTTGCTTACGATCACCCGGCCAACAACGCCTTCGTCCAGCGCTTCCGCGCCGAATACAACGACCTGCCCGACACCTACGACGGCGAGCAGTGGCAGGCCTGCGAGGTGCTGCGCGCCGCGGTGAACAAGGCGGGTTCGACGGAGACGCCGGCCGTGGTGGCCGCGCTGCGTGACCTGGAGCTGAACTCCATCAAGGGCCCGCTGAAGATCCGCGGCTGCGATGGCCAGGCCGAGCAGCAGGGCTTCGTGGTGCGCGTGGCGCGTCGCGAGGGCTTCCCCGTTCCGGCGCCGGAGGTGATCGCGACCTTCACGGCCTCCGAAGTGACGCCGGCCTGCCGCGCCTCCAACTTCACCTGAACGGGCGATGGACCCCCTCGCGCTCTTTACCCTGCAGACGCTGAACGCGCTTTCGCTTTCGGCGCTGCTCTTCTTCATTTCGCTGGGGCTGACGCTGATCTTCGGCATCATGCGGGTGGTGAATTTCGCGCATGGGGCGCTGTTCATGCTGGGCGCCTATGTCGGCGTGGCGACCCAGACGGCAACGGGCAGCTTCGCCCTCTCGCTGGTCGCGGCCCCGCTCGCGGCAGCGCTGCTCGGCCTCGCCTTCGAGCGGAGCGCCCTCTCGCGGCTTTATGCGCGGGAACATTCGGCCTTCCTGCTGGTCACCTTCGGCCTCGCCCTCGCGCTGACCGAGGCGATCCGGCTGATCTGGGGGGCGGATGCGCGCCAGGCGGAACTGCCGCAGGCTTTGGCGGGCATCGTCTGGGTGATGGATGAGCCGTTTCCGGTCTATCGCCTGGTCCTGATCGGCGCCGGGCTGCTCTGCGCGCTGCTCTGCTGGGCAGGGTTGCAGCGCACACGGCTCGGGCTGCTGCTGCGCGCCGCCTCGCAGAACGCGACGATGACGGCCGCACTCGGCAATGACGTGGGCCGCGTGCGGGCGCTGGTCTTCGCGCTGGCCTGCGGGCTCGCGGCGCTGGGGGGCGCGCTGGCGGCCCCCTTGCTCAGCGCGTCGCTCGGCCTCGGTTCCAACGTCATCATCGACGCCTTCGTGATCGTGATGATCGGCGGGATGGGAAGCTTCATCGGCACGGCGGCGGGCAGCCTGCTCGTGGGCTTCGTGCAGACCTTCGGCAATTTCTACGTGCCCGAGCTGGCCCTGGGCATGACCTACGCGCTGATGATCGCGGTGCTCGTGCTGCGGCCGGGCGGCCTGTTCGGACGGAGTGAATGAAGCTGACCGATCCGCGATGGGTGCTGGCCGGGATCGCGTTGGCGGCCGCGTTGGGCTTCGTGCTGCCGGGTCATGCGACGACGCTGCTGACCGAGGCGCTGATCCTCGCCCTCTTCGCGCTGAGCCTCGATCTTCTGGTGGGGCATGCGCGGCTGACGTCCTTCGGCCATGCCGGGCCCTGGGCCTTCGGCGCCTATACGGCCGCCACGCTGCTGCTGGTCTGGCAGGTGCCGCTGCCGCTTGCCGTACTGCTGGCCGGCGCCTTGACCGCGCTTGTCGCCATTCCGGTGGGATGGCTCTGCGTGCGCACGGGCGGTGTCACCTTTGCCATGCTGTCGCTCGCCTTCGCGCAGCTCGGCTATGCCGTGGTGTTCAAATGGAATGCGGTGACCGGCGGCTCGGACGGGCTGGCCGGCATTCCGCGCGCCGGCCTGCCGGAGATGTTCTCCGGCCGCGAGGGCTATCATCTTCTCGTCTGCCTCTTCCTGGCGTCGGCCTATCTGGTGGCGCATGGCTTCATCCGCTCGCCCTTCGGGCATGTCGTGGCCGCGGTGCGCGAGAACGAGCAGCGCGCCGAGGCGCTGGGCCATGATCCCCGCCGCATCCGCCTCGTCGTCTTCGTGCTGTCCTACGCCCTCGCCGGCGTGGCGGGTGCGCTCTATGCGGGCTTTGCCCGCTATGTCTCGCCGGAGCTCTTCTTCTGGACCGTCTCCGGCCATGTGCTGGTGATGGTGGTGCTGGGCGGCGCGGGCACGCTCGTCGGGCCCATGCTTGGCGCGCTGGCGCTGTTCTATGCCGAGCATGAACTCTCGGGCCTTACGCAAAGTTGGGGCCTGGCGCTGGGCATCCTCTTCGTGCTCGTCGTCATCTTCGCGCCCGCGGGACTGATGGGCTGGGTGCAGGCGGCGCTGCGGGGGAGGGCACGATGAGCCTTCTGGAATGCCGCGGCCTGACCCGTGCCTGGGGCGCCTTCCGCGCCGTGGATGGCGTGGACCTGACAGTCGAGGAGCGCGAGATCTGCGCCGTCATCGGCCCCAATGGCGCGGGCAAGAGCACGCTCTTCGCCATGATCGCGGGCAACCTGCGCAAGACCTCCGGCACGGTGCGGCTGGGTGGCGAGGATGTGACGGCGCTGCCCGCCCATGCATTGGCAAGGCGCGGCGTGGCGCGCAGCTTCCAGATCACCGCCATCTGCCCAGGGCTGAGCGCGCTCGAGAATGTGCGCCTGGGCGCGCAGGCCAAGATGCCCTGGCGATTCTTCGGCGGTGCCGCCGCGATGCGCCAGGGCGAAGAGCGGGCGATGATCTGGCTGGACCGCCTCGGCCTTGCCGCGCAGGCCGGAACCCTGGCCGGGGAACTGGCGCATGGCGACCAGCGCCTGTTGGAAGTGGCCGTGGCCCTGGCGCAGGAGCCGCGGCTGCTGATCCTCGATGAGCCGACGCAGGGGATGTCGGTCGAGGAGACGCGCCGCACCGTGGAGTTGCTGCGCAGCGTGATGGCGGAGGCGCGCACGGCCATCCTGCTGGTGGAGCACGATCTGGAGGTGGTCTTCGCGCTGGCGCCGCGCATCGTGGTGCTGCATCGCGGCCGCAAGATCGCCGATGGCCCGGCCGATGAGGTTCGGGCCGACCCCGCCGTGCAGGACGCCTATCTGGGCGGGCTCCATTGATGCTGGAACTGCGCGACATCCGCGGCGGCTATGCCTCGGCCGAGGTTCTGGGCGGCGTAAACCTGCGTGCCGCGCCCGGCGAGGTGACGGCGCTGATCGGCCGCAACGGCGTGGGCAAGACGACGCTCCTGCGCGGCGTCATGGGTTTGCTGCCGCGCTGCGCGGGGCAGGTCACGCTGGCCGGCGCGGCGCTGGCCGGTCTGCCCACGCACCGCATCGCCCGCGCCGGCATCGGCTATGTGCCGGAAGGCCGGCAGATCTTTCCCGAGCTGACGGTGATGGAGAACCTGGCCGTCGGTCAGCGGACACCCTCGCGGCTCTGGCCGGAGGAGCGGCTCTTCGCGCTGCTGCCCAATCTGCGCGAGCGTCGCGCCAATGCCGGCCGCGCGCTCTCGGGTGGCGAACAGCAGATGCTGGCCATCGCCCGCGCGCTCGTCACCGATCCCCGCGTGCTGCTGCTGGATGAGCCGAGCCAGGGCTTGGCCCCCATGGTGGTGCAGGAGCTCGCGCGCGTGCTGCGGCAATTGGCGGGCGAGGGCGTGGCGGTGCTGCTGGTGGAACAGAACCTGCGCATGACGGAGGCGGTGGCGGACCGCATCCTGATCATGGCGCGCGGCCAGGTGGTGCATGACGACACGGCAGCGGCCTTCCAGGCCGATGCGGATGCGCTGCGCCACCGCTGGCTGACGATGTGAGGGAGGCAAGGATGCGTTTCACACCCCGGCGGGATGAGGCGCGCGCGGCGCGATGGCGTGCCATCGGCCAATGGACCGGCGAGACCCAGCACGACCTGCTGGAGCGCGCCACCGCCGCCACGCCGGACAAGATCGCCATCACCGATGGCACGGCCAGCATCACCTATGCCGAACTGCGCGACGCGGTGGACCGCATGGCCGCCGCCTATCGCGCGGCGGGGATCGGCGAGGATGATGTCGTCGCCATCCAACTGCCCAACTGGATCGAGTTCGCGCCGGTCTTCTTCGCGCTGGAGCGTGTCGGCGCTGTCGCCGTCACCGTCTCCACCGATTTCCGCGCACGGGAGCTGGAGTACATCCTCCGCTTCAGCGAGGCGCGCGGCTTCGTGACCACCGGGCAGTATCGCGGCTTCGACCATCTTGGCATGGCGCTCGATCTGCAGACGCGGCTGCCGAACCTCGCGCTGATCGGCAGTCTGCGGGCCGAGCCACGCGCGGGGGTGACGGCGCTGGATGCCGCCTTCGCAGCCAGCGGCCAGCCGCCCGGTTTCCGGCCGCTGCGCCAGCCGGCGGCGGCGGTGATGCGGATGGCCTTCACCTCCGGCACCACCGGCAACCCCAAGGGGGTGATGCACAGCCACGAGACGACGCTGCCGGCCGCGCGCATCCTGAATCACGATCTGCGCCTCGGCCCGGAGGACCGGATGATGATCTGGCTGCCGCTCGGGCTGAACTGGGGCTACCTCACGCTCGTGCAGGCCATCATGGCGGGGGCGACCGCCGTGCTGCTGGAGCGGTTCTCCGCCAAGCCCGCGCTGGCCCTGCTGGCCCGTGAGCGCTGCACCTATGTGCCGACGGCGCCGGCTTCGCTCACCGCGTTGCTGCAATTGCCGGACATGGCGGGGGCGGATCTCTCGGCGCTGCGGCTTGTCGTCTCCGGGGGCGCCTCTGCGCCGGTTGAGACCATCCGCGCCTGGCGCGCCGCCGCCCCGGGCCATTTGCTCGAGCTCTACGGTATGCTGGAGGACGGGTTCCACACCTTCACCCGCCAGGAGGATGATCCGGAGGAGGTGGCGGGCTCCGTCGGCCGCGTCGCGACCGCCATGGGCCTGCGCCTGCTCGACCCCGAGGGGCATGATGTGCCGGCAGGCAGCGAGGGCGAGATCGCGGCCGATGGCCCCTCCGTGCATCTGGGCTATCACGCCAACCCCAGCGCCAATGCCGAAGCCTTCACGCCGGATGGATGGTTTCGCACGGGCGATCTCGGCTTCATTGATACGCGTGGCAATCTGCGCATCAGCGGCCGCGTGAAGGAGATGATCAATCGCGGCGGCAAGAAATTCTTCCCGCGCGAGATCGAGGAGGTGCTCTACACCCATCCCGGCATTCTCTACTGCGCCATAGTCGGCCTTCCTGATGCGCGGCTGGGCGAGCGCGCCTGCCTCTGCATCGTGCCCCGCCCCGGTGAGCCGGTCCTGGACCTGGCGGGCGTGCTGGAATTCCTCGGCGATGGCTTCGCCACCTACAAGCTGCCGGAGCGCGTGGTCGTGCTCCCGGAGCTTCCCTTCACCCCCACCGGCAAGATTCAGCGCCACAAGCTGGCGCAGGCCATTCTCGCCCGCGATCAAGAGGACACGACGCCGTGAACTACGACACGCTGCCCCATATCCTGGCCGACCGGCCGCATCCGCGCGTGCTGCGCCTCACGCTCAACCGTCCCGACCAGCTCAATGCGCTGACCCCCGACATGCACCGCGCGCTGACCGATGTCTGGCGCGAGATTGACGCAGATCCGAGTGTCAGCGTGGTCATCGTCACCGGCGCGGGGCGGGGCTTCTCGGCCGGCGGCGATCTCGATCTCGTCGGCCGCATGATGGAGGATTTCGAGACCCGCATCCGCGTGTGGAAGGAGGCGCGGGACATGGTCTACAACATGATCGGCTGCTCCAAGCCGATCATCTCCGCCATCAACGGCCCGGCGGTGGGCGCGGGCCTGGTCGTGGCGCTCATGGCGGACATCACCATCGCCGGGCATTCGGCCAAGCTGATCGATGGGCACACGAAGCTCGGCGTCGCGGCTGGCGATCATGCGCCGATCATCTGGCCGCTGCTCTGCGGCATGGCCAAGGCGAAGTACTACCTGATGACCTGCGAGCCGTTGGACGGCATCGAGGCCGAGCGCATCGGCCTCGTCTCCCTCGCCGTACCGGATGACGTGCTGCAGGCGCGCGCGCTGGAGACGGCGGTGCGCCTGGCCGAGGGGCCGCAAAGTGCGCTGCGCTGGACCAAGCATTCCATGAATCTCTGGCTGCAGCAGGCGCGCCCCATTTTCGAGGCGGCGGTGGCGATGGAGTTCCTGGGCTTCACCGGGCCGGAGTTGCCCGAGGGCGTGCAGGCGCTGCGCGAGCGGCGCAAGCCGAGCTTCGTACCCGGCAGCCCGATCTGAGGCAGCGCTGGCGACGTCGGCACGGATGCCGCGCGTTTGAGGCCGGGAGTGGGCGGTCGCATCGCCCTTCGGTCTCGGGCGGCGAAGCCTGGCTTTCGGCGGTTGCAATCGGCAGCGTCTCGTGCGCTGCATGGACCACGTAGAACCCGGATCAAAGCCGCAATGCCCGGGCCCGAGTCTGGGTGCGTCCTATAGAGGCATGGAGTCCATCGCGTGAGCGCCGAGATCGAAGCGAGCCAGGATTTCCTGCCGCACAGTTCGCATTGGGGTGTCTTCCAGGCGGCGCTCCGCGAGGGCGCACTCCTGGTGCGCCCCTATTCGGGCGATCCCGACCCGAACGACATTCTCCAGAACTTCCCCGCCGCCCTGCGCCATCGGGCGCGCATCGCCCAGCCCATGGTGCGTCGCGGCTGGCTCGAGCGCGGCCCGGGTCCGGATCGTGGACGCGGCCGGGAAGAGTTCGTCCCGATGTCCTGGGATGCGGTGCTGGATCTGCTGGGCGGGGAGCTCCGCCGCATCCGCGACAGGCACGGGGCGGGCGCGGTCTTCGGCGGTTCCTATGGCTGGGCCAGTGCTGGTCGCTTCCACCACGCCCAGAGCCAGATCCATCGCTTCCTGAACTGCGCCTTCGGCGGCTATGTCGCCTCGGTCAATTCCTACAGCTCCGGCGCGGCCTCGGTGATCGTTCCGCACATCCTCGGCAACTACGAGGACCTGACGAAGCACAACGTCACCTGGGATCAGGTGGCGGCCCATAGCGAGGTGGTCCTGGCCTTCGGCGGCATGGCGCTCAAGAACGCGATGGTCGCGGGCGGTGGCATCAGTGAGCATGTCGAGCGCGGCGCCATGCGGGCGGCACGCGAGCGCGGCTGCGACTTCATCCTGGTCGGTCCGCTGCGCAGCGATCTGCCGGAGGAGGTCGGCGCCGAGTGGATCGCCAATATCCCGGGAACCGACACCGCGCTGATGCTGGCGCTCGTGCACACCTTGGTGACGGAGGGGCTGCATGACCAGGCCTTCCTCGATCGCTACACCACCGGATGGCCCGTCTTCGCGCGCTATCTGCTCGGCGAGGCGGATGGCCAGGCGAAGGACGCCGAATGGGCAGCACCGATCACGGGGATCGCAGCCCAGGACATCCGAGACCTCGCCCGGCGGCTGCATGGCCGCCGCGTGCTGGTGACCGTGGCGCACGCCCTGCAGCGCGCGGAGCATGGGGAACAGCCGGTCTGGATGGGCGCCGTGCTGGCGGCCGCACTAGGGCAGATCGGCTTGCCCGGCGGGGGCTACGGCTATGCGCTGGGCGCCATCGGCTACTACGGACGCCGCGCCAATGCCGTCCCCGGCCCGACCCTGTCTCAGGGGCGCAACCGGCATGGCAACTATATCCCCGTCGCCCGTATTGCCGACATGCTGCTCAAGCCGGGCGCGGCTTATCGCTACAACGGGCAGACGCGCACCTATCCCGATATCCGGCTGGTTTATTGGGCGGGCGGCAACCCGTTCCATCACCACCAGGACCTCAACCGGCTACGCCAGGCCTTCGCGCGCCTGGACACGCTGGTTGTGCACGAACAGGCCTGGACCGCCACGGCGCGCCACGCCGACATCGTGCTGCCGGCCACGATGACGCTGGAGCGCGAGGATATCGGCTATAGCTCGCATGATCCGCTGATGGTGGCGATGCATCGCATCGCGCCGCCCTTCGGCGAGGCGCGGGACGACTACGATATCTTCGCCGGGCTCAGCCAGCGCCTCGGCGTGGGGCAGGCCTTCACGGAAGGCCGGAGCAGCCGCGAGTGGCTTCGTCACCTCTATGCGCGCACGCAGCAGGGTCTGCGCGATCAAGACCTGCCGGCGCCCGATTTCGATGCCTTCTGGGCCGCCGGAACATTGCGCCTGCCGCAGGCGCCCGATGATGGCGGCCCCTGGCGCGCGTTCCGCGAGGATCCGGAGGCCAACCCGCTGCCGACAGCGAGCGGGCGGATCGAAATCTTCTCCGAGACCGTTGCCAGTTTTGGCGAGGTGAGTTGCCCCGGCCACCCGGCCTGGTTGCCACCCGAGGAGGCGCCCGGTCCGGGCACGCCGCTGCACCTGGTCGCCAACCAGCCTGCCACACGGCTGCACAGCCAGCTCGATTTCGGCGCGCACAGCCTCGGCTCGAAGCGACAGGGGCGTGAGGTGGCCACCATGCATCCCGCCGATGCGGGGCCGCGCGGCATTGCCGATGGTGACATCATTCGTCTGTTCAACGGCCGTGGTGCCTGCTTGGCCGGGGTGCGGCTGAGCAGGGAGATCCGCCCCGGCGTCGTGCAACTCGCCACGGGCGCCTGGTACGATCCGGAGGACCCGGAGGATGACCGGCCGCTCTGCGTGCATGGCAACCCGAACGTGCTGACCCGAGATGTCGGAACCTCAGCGCTTGCCCAGGGGTGCACCGGGCAGTTGACCGTGGTGGAGGTGGAGCGCTTCAGGGGCAACCTCCCGCTGATCCGTGCCTTCGATCCGCCGACAGGCGTGTGACGATGCACGGGAATCGCGGATCGACCATGGCGGCCGTGCGTCAGGGGATGCGAACTCTCATCCCTTGATCAAGGGCTGGTGCCCCCCCGTTACGCAGCCTCGTCCTGCATGAGCCGAACCCTGTTGTCCTAGAGCCAGAGATCGGTTGCGGTCAGCGTGGCGATCCCGGTGAGCGTGACCTGGAAGTCGGCCCCGCCATCGCCATCCAGGTCACCCTCGAGCACCCCGCTGGCAAAGCGCAACTCGCCCACCACCTCGCCAAAATCGGCACCACCAATCCAGGTGAAGCTCTGATTGCCCAGCAGGCTGGAATCCGGGTCGATCCGGCGCAGGTCGATCCTGTCGCCCGCCGCCACGTTGAAGTCCGCGATGACATCACCATCGGCCTCGGTCGCGCTGCCGAACAGGAAGACATCGGCCCCGAGCCCGCCCTCGATGCTGTCCGCGCCCGCGCCGCCATCGAGGGTGTTGGCCCCGGCATTGCCATCCAGCCGGTTGGCCATGCCATTGCCCGTGCCGTCGAGGTCATCGCTGCCCTCGAGGCTCAGCCGCTCCAGGTTGGCATCCAGCGTGTAGCTGATCGAGGCCGAGGATCCTCTCCCTTGGCGCGTGTGGCCGCGCCACAAGCGCCGGTCGGGGCCGTGAGACCAGCCTCAGTCGTGGCTGGCCCAAACGGATCCCATCAGCCTGCCTGACTGCGACGGGCAACTTTCGCGCGTCAGTAAGGGATGTCCCTCATGCCGAGGCTGGCCGCTGCCCGCGCTTGATAGGCCAGCAATTCCGGTGTGACCTGGCGTCCCTTGAAGCCACCCCGAACCGTGCCGCGCTCGACGCTCTTATAGGCATCTTCCAGCGCCGCGCAGAGCGGGCGTCCGCTCGGCACCGCGAGCCAGAGGCGGAACAGGTGGCGCTTGAGCTCCTCTTTGTCGTGATCCTCGTAATGCGTGCGCGAGTGATAGAGCACGTGGTTGTTCACGAGCTGCAGGTCGCCCGGCTCCAGCCACATGTCGAAGGAGAAGGCGGGGCTGCTCGCCATGTCCTGCAATCGGTCCAGCGCCTCGTGCTGCAACGCCGTCAGCCGCGGCTCGCCCTCCATCAGTTGCGTCGAGCGGATGTGGTTGCGGAGGTAGCGGCTGGCGAAATGCCCCTCGCGCAGGCTGTAGACCGGCGCCATGTAGGTGGGTGGCTCATCCGGCGCATGCTCGTTCTGGCGGCTGTGCGGAAAGAGGCCGTAGAGCGTCTCCACGAGGTCGGGCCGTTCCGTCAGCAGCGCGTTGTGAATGGCGACGGAACTCGCCAGCCGGCTCAGCCCGCCCGACTTCGCCGTGTTGCGGCAAAGCAGCGCGACGATGTCGCTGCCATCGGTGTGATAGTCCAGCTCAGCATTGGTGTTGTACCCGCGCCCGCTGCCGCCGCGGTAGGTGCCCCCTGCGTCGCGCACATCGGACATCAACTGGCTCGCCTTCCCCTGAGGTCGCGCCACGCCAAGATGGGTCCCGATGGCCCAGGCCATCAGGCGGTTGTGCTCCACGTCCTGTCCTTCCATGGGCAGACCCCGCAGGACGAGGAAGCCGATGCCTTCTTCCATCTCCGCCTCGGCCTCGGCCAGGACAGCGCCGAAGGCGCCAAGCGGCACGTCGGCACGGGTGATCTCAAGCATCGGCCGGCCGGATTCCGCCAAGCCATCAATGGCGGCGCGCAGATCGGCCCTCTCGCGGTCGGTCAGGACGCGGAGCCAGCGCCCGGATTGTTCCAGCTCCGAGGGGCGCCAATCGGCCCGGCTGATGATCTTGTGTGTCACTCTCGTCCTCGCCTCGTTCCGCGCGGTTCTGGCGGCCGCGACCGGAGATAGATTTGCACGGACCTATTCTCCGGACCAGCGGTCGCTTCACCTGATCCCCCGTCAGGCTGCCGAAAATCCGTCCACCGGCGATTGCAGGTCGGCTCCGTCACCCCGATTGCTCGCAGCGCACCGGCCACGATCTTCCTCTCGCCAACCCGCCCCTCCGCCGACCGTCGCTTTGCCACGCCGTAGGACGCGGCAGGCGTGAGAGAGGAGGGCTTCGATGCCCCAGGGTGCAGCGTTGCCGCCCCCCATCCGTGCCGTCAGGTCGCCAGCCATTCGGCGAGGACATGGATGGCCGCCATCAGGTCCGGCGTATCCATCGCCTCATGGGGGTTGTGGCTGCCATTCTGGTTGCGGACGAGCAGCATGCCCGTCGGCACGCCGGCGGCGGCGAAATTGTTCGCGTCATGGCTGCCCGGGCTGTTCAGGCGTGGGGCGTTGACGCCGCAGCGTCGCGCGGCCGTCGACAGGCCTTCGATCAACGCCGGGTCCATGGGGCCGGGTGCGGCGGCGCTGCGCTCGCCCAGCGCGATCGTGACGTTGCGATGCGCCGCGACCTCGGCCGTGATGGCCTGCAGCCGCGCCTCCAGCGCCGCCAGATGATTGGCGTTGTAGGCGCGCAGATCCAGGCTCAGCTCGAACTCGCCCGAGACGGCGGTGAGGCTGTGGCGCGCGACGGGCGTGTGGAAGCGGCCGATGGTGACGGCCATGGGGCGGCCCTGCGCTTCCTCGTCCAGCCAAAGCCGCTCCAGCGCGAGCGAGAGATCGGCACCGGCCAGCGCCGCGTCCCGGCGAAAGCGGTGCGGCAGGCCGGTATGCGCGTCCTCGCCCGTGATGCGGATGAAGGGGTGGCGCACATTGCCGGGATTGGCGAGGCAGATGGCCAGCGGCGCGCCGGCCTCGATCAGCTGTGGCGCCTGTTCGATATGGATTTCGAGATAGGCGCCGATGGCGCGTGGGTCGCGCAGGGGGGTCGCTTCGCGCAGGCGCGCGGGGTCGCCGCCGCAATCCGCGATGCTCTGCGCCAGGGTGCGGCCGGTGCGGGCATGCGGCAGGTCCAGCGCGCCCTGCGGCAGGCGCGCCAGCATGCAGCGGCTGCCGATGAGGCCGAGGCCGAACCACACCGCCTCCTCGCAGCGCAACGCCAGCACTTCGATGTCGCGCCTCGGCTGGATGCCGGCGGCCTTGAGTGCCGCGATGGCGCCGATGCCCGCGATGACGCCCGCCGCGCCATCGAAATTGCCGCCCTGCACGATGCTGTCGAGGTGCGAGCCGATCAGCACCGGCGCGACCTCCGGCCTGGGCGCGGCCCATCGCAAGGTGAGGTTGGCACCCGCGTCGGTGCTGGCGGTGAGGCCCAGCGCAGCGCCAGCCTCGGCGATCAGGGCCTGGGCCTGGTTCTCGCCCAGCCCATAGGCATCGCGCGTGATCCCCGGCGGATCCGCGCCGATCGTGGCGACACCGTCCAGCAAGCGCTGCACGAGCGGGGTCTGCGCCGCGATGGCATCGGCGAGGGTCATGCCTTCATCATCCTCGCGCGGTAATCCTGGATACGCTGCTTGAGGCCCGGCCGCGCGACCGAGCGCGCCAGCGCGGCAAGGTCGCCGTTATCATCGGCCTGGCGCGTGCGCCCGTGCAGCGCAGCCACGGTTTCCGCGTCGAGCCGCGTGGCGGCCGCGGTCGCGGCGGCGATGTCCTCGCCCATGGCGGTGGCGAGGCCAAGCGCCAGCGCCGCTGCCGCGTCCACCGCTTCACCCGCGAGCAGCAGTCGCCGCGCCGCGTCGCCGCCCACCAGGCCCGCCAGACGCGCGGTGCCGAGGATCAGGCCGAAGGCGGGGCCGGGAAAGGCAAAGCTGGCGCCAGGCATGGCAAGGCGGTGGTCGCAGGCGGCGAAGAGATCAGCCCCCGCGCCGAAGACGCGGCCCTGCGCGATCGCCACCGTCGTCACCGGCAGGGCGTGAATCTTCTGGAGCAGGATCTCGATGCGAAGGATGCGCAGCGCCAGATCGCCATCCGTGCAGGCCTCAAGGTCGCCGAGATCGAGGCCGGTGCAGAAATGCCGGCCCTTGCCGCGCAGGATCAGCATGCGCGCACCAGCCGCCAGCGCCGTGTCGATCGCGGCGTCCAGCGCCTCGACCAGGGCCGCGCCCAACGCATTGCCGCGCTCGGCGCGGTTGAGCCAGAGGGTGGCGGCGGGTCCATCCGCCTCGATGAGGACGAGGTTCTCTGTCTGCACGGTCATTCCCGCAAGTTATGGGCAACAACGGTGCAGGATTCGGGAGTTGGCGTCGATACGCTGCTGGTGCGGCCGGTTGCCATCCTCCGGCGCAAGCGGCGCACGCCATGGCGCGCATGCCTGCCGGCATCGCATGCGGTGAGGGCTGGATCCACGGTGTCGAAGCGCAGACGGCGTTCGTTGAACCGGGCTGTCCGTAGGAGAATAGCTGCGACGAGCGCTGCAACGGCAAATTTCCAAACCAACCGCTGGACGCAGAGCTGTTAAACCTTCTCCGGGAGGCTCAAATCCTGATCGAGGAATGAGGGTGCCACTGCAACCGGACCCGGTCACGCTCATCGCAGGGATATCGCCCGCCCGCACCTGAAACGCCATGGCAGGCGGCCCATCCAAGATGGCTCAGGAAGAGGTCCGGCAGGGATGGTGACCTGAAGTTTCGCCCGGATCATTCAACGGGGCCTGTCCATCAGACCACACGTGTTCGCCATGATCCGAACGCGGTCCCAACATCCATCAACACAGAGCCAAAGAGCAGATCATGCCCATTGGCCCACGCCAACGGGCTTCTTGCGTTAGCGCCAACACCCTCCGCCCCTCCGGGGCAGATATTCAAACGGCAGACCAAGTCATGCAGCGCCTTGTCCTAGAGCCAGATATTGGCTGCCGTCAGCGCTGCGATCCCGGTGAGCGTGACCTGGAAGTCGGCCCCGCCGTCGCCATCCAGGTCACCCTCGAGCACCCCGCTGGCAAAGCGCAACTCGCCCACCACCTCGCCAAAATCGGCACCACCAATCCAGGTGAAGCTCTGGTTGCCCAGCAGGCTGGAATCCAGGCCGATCCGGCGCAGGTCGATCCTGTCGCCCTCCGCCACGCCAGGCCTGTCCGATGCCCTGCGCCGCCCCGGGCTTGATGATGGGTGCGCGCCGGCCCCGCTCCTGGGCTAGCCTGGCGTGAGACTGGGCTGCATCGCCCCGCCCGCGCCGCGGGCCGGCGCCAGGCCCGGATCACCCACGCGCCCCGGCCATGGGGCCAGCCCGGAGCCCGCGCATGCCTGTCGTGCCCCTTCCCGAAGGTCTCGAAGCCGCGGTGATCGCGGTGGCCTCCTGGCTCAAGCTGGGCATCGAGGCGGTGAGCATCGCCATCATCCTCGTCGCCATGCTGATGGCGGTGGGGCGGTTGCTGCGCCAGGCGCTGGGCCGCGCGGCGCCGGATGTGCGGATGGGCCTGGCGCGCGGCCTCTCGCTCGCGCTGGAGTTCCAGCTCGCGGCCGACATCGTCGGCACGGCGATTTCGCCGGGCTGGGACCAGATCGGCAAGCTCGCCGCGGTGGCGGCGATCCGGACCTTCCTCAACGTCTTCCTGCAGCGCGAGATGGTCGAGGTGCCGCGCGCCAGCCCACCCCGCTGATCGCGGCCCACGCCCGGGTGCCGCCCATGCGGGCCTGTCCGCTCACCGCTCGCGAGGGCCGCGACGGTCATGGCGGAGGGTTAGAGGACAAAGCACTCCCGTCACCATGAGGTGGCGCCGCCCGTGAAGGTGCGGCTCACGGAGCATGCCCCTTGGCGCGTGCCCCAGCGCCCGCATGACGCCATCGGACGGCCGACGCTTGCCATCGTCACGACCCTGGGCGTCCTGATCGTCCAGACCGGATTGCCGGCCTTCGGCGCCGAGATGGGCCTGGGCCATGCGGGCAGGCTGACGGTCTTGGGCGTCATCCTCCCCTCCATCGCGCCGCGGCCGCGCGGCTGCGCCGATCCGCCGGCGGTGGCGCGCCATCTGCTGAAGGATCCGGGCCTGATCGCCTTCGTCGCCATCATGGGCCTCCGTGCGGGCAATCCGCTGCTCGCGCGGGGCATGGGCGTGCGGCTGACGGACGCCGGTTATCTTGCCATGCTGCCGGCGCAATAGCCCGATCGGCCAAGGAGAGCAGGAATGGCGTGGTTCGCGGAATTTCTCGTCAGATATCCGGAACTCGCGCTGTTCCTGGTCATCAGCATCGGATACCTCATCGGCCGCGTGCGGATCGCGGGCTTCAGCCTCGGTCCCGTCACCGGCTCGCTCTTCGCGGGCATCCTGATCGGACAGTTCGCGCATGTGCCGGTCTCGGGCATGGCGAAGTCCTTTCTCTTCCTGCTCTTCCTCTTCGGCATCGGCTATTCGGTCGGCCCGCAATTCGTGCAGGCGCTGAAGCGGGACGGGCTGAAGCCCGTGCTGCTCGCCATCATCTGCTGCGTCACGGGGTTGCTCACCGCCATCACCGTGGCGAAGACGCTGGGCCTGGATGCGGGCTTCGCGGCCGGCCTCGTCTCCGGCGCGCTGACCGAAAGCCCCGCCATGGGTACCGCGACCGAGGCGATCAACGCCCTGCCGCTCCCGCCCGAGGAGCGTGCGCGCCTGGTCGCGCACATCGCGGTGGCGGATGCGGTCTGCTACGTCTTCGGGGCGGTGGGTGCCATCCTGTTCTGCAGCGTGGTCGGCCCACGCCTGCTCGGCATCGACCTCAAGGCCGAGGCGTTGGCGCTGGAGCGTGAACTCGGTATCACCCGGCGTCCGCCGGGCACCATCTCCGCCTGGCGCCGCATCGAGGCGCGCGCCTATCGCGTGCCGGAGGGCGCGGCCGTCATCGGCATGACCATCGCGGCGGCGGAGGCGCGCAGCGGGGTGCACCGTCTCTTCGTCGAGCGCGTGCGGCGGAATGGCGAATTGCTGGAGGGCACGCCGGAGCTGGTGCTGGCGGTGGGCGACGTGGTGGCCGTCACCGGCCCGCGCGCCGCACTGCTCGAAGTGGTGGGCCCGCTGGCGGAGGAGGTCGAGGACCAGGAGCTGCTCGACATCCCTGTCAGCCTGGTGGACGTGCTGCTGACGAGTGCGGAGGTCGCCGGCCGCTCCGTCGCGGAGCTGGCGCGCGAGCCGGGCGCCCGCAGCCTCTTCCTGCGCGGGGTGCGCCGCGGCGGGCAGGAACTGCCGCTCTCACCCGGCCTGGTGCTGGAGCGCGGGGACATGCTCCGCCTCGCCGGGCCCGCCCCCACCGTGGCGCGTGCGGCCGCGCGCATCGGCGCGGTGGTGGCGCCGGTCGCCAGCACGGATTTCGTCGTGCTGGGCCTCGCCATCTTCCTGGGCGGGCTGGCCGGCGTGCTGGTCACCTTCACCGTGGGCGGGCTGCAGATCTCGCTCAGCACCAGCGTGGGCACGCTGCTGGCCGGGCTCGTCGTCGGCCATCTGCGTACGCGCTTCCCGCTCTTCGGCCGCATCCCGGATGACGCCGTCTCGCTGATGACGGCGCTCGGCCTCGCCGCCTTCGTGGCGATGACCGGGCTGCATGCCGGGCCGGTCTTCGTCTCGGCGCTGGCTGAGGCGGGCATTGGCCTGCTCTTCGGCGGCATGGTGGTGACGCTCATGCCAATGATCGTGGGCCTCTATTTCGGCCGCTATGTGCTGCGGATGAACCCCATCCTCCTCCTGGGCGGGCTGGCGGGCGCGCAGACCATGACGCCTGCGATGGCTGCCGTGCAGGATCGTTCGGGCAGCGCGGTCGCGGTGCTGGGCTATACGCCCGCCGCACCCTTCGGCCACATCCTGCTGACCACCTGGGGCACCATCATCGTGGGCGTGATCGCCGGATGAGCGGCCTCACCCTCGCGGGCGTGGTGGGCCGGCGCCGTGGAGGACAAGGAGGCGGTGCGGGCCGGCTTGCTCTCCGCCAGCGTCGCCATCCTGACCGTGGGGCGACCGTGGCCCCCTGAACGCCCATGGCGGGGCGCGCCTGAGGGGCTGGCGCCAATCAAAGGTCGAAAGGCCCGCTCTGATCGAGATAGTCGTGGCTGTGCACGATCACCGCGTCGTCGCTCACCCGCACCAAGGCATAGGCGGCAGGTTCATGGCTGCCCGGCACGGTTCCGCGTTCGGAGAGGTCGAGTGCCACCTGGTGCGCGGTGCCGCGGATCGAGCTGAAGGGGATGCCCCGCCATGATCCCGCCAGCGGCCGGTGCAGATGGCCGTGGAACATGTGCCGGATGCGCGGCTGGTGCGGCGCGAGCACGGCGGCCAGCTCGGCCGCATGCATCATCTGGATGCGATCCATCTGGACGATGCCCACGGGCATGGGCGGGTGGTGCAGGAACAGGAAGACCGCCCCCTCGCTCTCGGCCAGGCGGGCGGCCAGCCAGGCCAGCCGCTTCTCGCACAGCGCACCGGCATGGGTGCCGGGTGTCTTGGTGTCGAGTAGGAGGAAGAGCCCTGCCTCCGTTTCGATCGCCTGCTGGACGAAGCCGTCTTCGTCCACGCCCTGATCGGGGAAGGCGGCGCGGAAATGGTCGCGCTCGTCATGATTGCCGAGCATCAGGTGGAAGGGCAGGGGCAGCCCCTCCAGGATCTCGCGCAGCTGCGCATAGGCTTCGGGCTGGCCGTGATGCGTCAGGTCGCCGGTGGCGATCACGAATGCAGCCGGTGCTGCGCTGCCGGGGCCGTGCCGCTCGGCGATGCTCCTGACCGCCATGCGCAGCCGCTCCGCCGGGTCGAGCCCGTAATTGGTCTCGCCGGCGGGCAGGATGTGCAGGTCGGTGATGTGGATGAAGTCGAACATCGGATCAGCGGCGCGGCAGCAGGGCTTGCACGTCGGCCGCCATGCGGGTCAGCGCCGCCTGCGGCTCGGCCCGCCGGGCCACCACGCTTTGCAGATGGTCATTGATCGTGTCGGTGATGCGCAGCGCGTTCTGGCCGGGGAAGGCGTACCAGCCGGTGATCACATCCTGCTGGCGGAAGGTGACGAGGTGGTTCGGGTTCTCGCGGTAGAAGCGGCCCAGCATCTCCTCGCGCTGCGCCGGGATGGTGCTGGCGGGCATATAGCCGGTGGCGTTGACCATCATGGTGGCGCCGACCGGGCCGGTCGCGAATTTGATGAACTCCCAGGCGGCGGCCTGCTTCGCCGCGTCGCGCGTGAACATCATCGCGACATTGCCGCCGGCCGGCAGCCGCGCATTCGGGGCCGAGAGCGGGTAGCGGCCGCAGACCAGCGGGAAACGGCCGCCGATCTCGCGGTTGTAGCGGCCGAGCTGGGCGGTGGACTGCATCGAGATGCCCAGGCGCCCGGCGAAGAAATCGGCGATGGCGGCGTTCGGCCGCATGTCGGGCATGCGGCCCTCATCCACGAGCATGCGCAGGGCCGCGATGGCGCGCTGGCCCTGCTCATTGCCCATCGCCACCTGGCGCTCATCGGCTGACAGCATGGTCCCGCCATGGCTGAAGACCAGCGCCTGCCAGGCCCAGTTTCCGGTGATGGTCCAGTCGTAGAACATGCCGTTCAGGTTCTCGGCCGTGCCATGGATGGCACGCGCCAGCGCCGCGACCTCGGCCCAGCTGCTGGGCAGCTTCTCCGGATTGCCGCCGGCGCGGCGCAGCTGTTCCATATTGTAGTAGAGGATGGGCGTGGAGAGCGCGAAGCCGATGCCGGTCTGCAACTGGCCGACCTGGCCGAGCGACAGCAGGCTCTCCGAATAACCCTGCTCGGCGAGGCGCGCATCGGCCGCCATGAAGGGCTTGAGGTCCACCGGGATTTCGCGTTCGACCAGCGTGCGCTGCCGGTTCAGGCCATGGAAGGCGACATCGGGCAACTGGCGCGTCACCGCATCGCGCAGGTTGCGCTGGAGGATGGCCTCGTAATCGGGCTCGGGCGCGCGGATCGTCACGCGGATGTTGGGGTTGGCCCGCATGAAGGCGGTGGCCACCTCCTCCATCAGGCCGCGGAACAGCTCCGGGATGGAATACTGGATGGAGATGTCCGTGGGGGCGGTCTGTGCCAGGGCTGGCGCTGCCAGGGCAGGAAAGGCAAGCGGCGTGGCAAGCAGGGTGCGGCGATGCATGGCGGGGCTCCAGCGAGTGTTGTGGGTCATTTCACGCCCGTCATCGTCACGCCCGAGATGAAGGCGCGCTGGGCGAGCAGGAAGGCGAGGGCAAGGGGCGCGGTCACCACCGTGGCGGCCGCCATCAGCGGCCCGAAGGAGGTGCCCGCCTCGGCATTCGAGAAGAAGGCGATGCCGAGGGGCGGCGTCATCAGGTGTTCCTCCTGCACCGCGATCAGCGGCCAGAAGAACTCGTTCCAGTTCCAGATGAAGGAGAGGCAGGCGAAGGCCGCGATGGCGGGTGCGGCGGTCGGCAGCATGATCCGCCAAACGATGGCCCATTCGGACAGCCCGTCCATCCGCGCCGCCGCGATCAGGTCATCGGGCACGGTGCGGAAGAATTGCCGCATCAGGAAAATGCCGAACACCGAGATGGTGGAGGGCAGGATGATGGCGGCGTAGGTGTTGAGCAGCCCGAGCTGCCACAGCCCGATATAGAGCGGGATGGCCGGCACCTGCGGCGGGATCAGCAGGGCCAGCACCACCAGCGCGAAGGCCGCCTCGCGCCCACGCCAGCGCAGCTTGGCCAGGGCATAGGCCATGGGCAGCGCGGTGATGGCCTGGGCGGCGAAGATGCAGAGCGTGACGAAGAGCCCGTTCGCCATGAAGCGCGCCAGCGGCACCTTGGTGAAGGCGGCCGTGTAGTTCTCGACTGCGTGCCATTGCGTGGGCAGGAGTGCGAATTGCGGTGAAAACACCTCGCCCGGCGGCTTCAGCGAGATGGACAGCATGATGACGAAGGGCGCCAGCATGGCCACGGCACCGGCCAGCAGCACGAGATGTGTCAGCGCGCGCCTAACCATAATGCGCCCGCCGATCCAGGATCACGGTCTGCGCCAGGGTGATGGCGAGGGTGAGGAGCAGGAACACCATCGTGATGGCGGCGCCATAGGCCGAGCGCAGGAAGGTGAAGCCCTGCTGCACCATGGTGAAGAGCAGCACCTCGGTGGATTTCGAGGGCCCGCCCTCGGTCAGCACCTGGACCGTGTCGAAGACCTGGAAGCTACGGATGGCGGTGATGGCGACGACGAAGACCAGTGCCGGGCCCAGCATCGGCCAGGTCACGCGGCGGAAACGCTCCCAGGTGCCATCGGCGCCATCCATCGCCAGCGCCTCGTACAGATCAGGCGGGATGGCTTTCAGCCCCGCCATGAACAGCACCATGGCCAGGCCGAGATTCTGCCAGACGCCGATGGCGGCCAGCGCGAACAAGGCCGTGTCCGGGTTCTGCAGCCAGTCGGCGGTGGGCAGGCCCAGGGCCCGGAAGACCTGATTCACGAAGCCCACACTGGGGTGGAACATGAACTCCCAGACCAGCGCCATGGCCAGCAGCGTGCTGGCCACCGGCAGGAAATAGGCGGCGCGATAGAAGCCGCGCAGCTTGGGCCCCACGCTCTCGATCGCGACGGCGGCGAGGAGCCCGAGCATTACCGTGGCGGGCACCGAGATGCCGACATAGATCACCGTGTTGCGCAGGCTGATCCAGAACACCCGGTCGCCCCACATCTCCTCGTAGTTGTCGAGGCCGGCGAAGCGGATCTGCGGCTCGCCGAAATTCCAGTCGGTGAGCGAGAGCAGGCCGACCGCGACGGCTGGGCCCAGCAGCATGAGCCACATCAGGATGAGGGCCGGCAGCGCCAGCAGCGTGCCGGCCAGCGCCTCTGCGCGCCGGGGGCTGGGTGGGCGTCGCGGATCAGCCAAGCGCGGCCTCCCGCAGCGCGGCCTGCAGGGGCAGCCGCCGGCCATCCGGGCCGAACAGCACCGCCTTGCGCACGGCCAGCCGCAGGGCCTGCCCCGCGAGCATCCCCCGCGCCGCGTCAGGTGCGAGCCGCAGCACCGCGCCACCCTCGAGGTGGCACAGGGTCTCGGCGCCCAGATGCTCGATCAGCGCGATGACGCCAGGGATGCCGTGGCCGGCCGGCACCCAGCCCTCGGGCCGGACGCCTAGCATCACCGGACCACGCGCCGGGCTGAGCCAGGGCAGGCGGACATCACCAACCATCACCGCGCCGTCCTCGCCGACATGGGCGGGCAGCGCGTTCATGGGCGGCGAGCCGATGAAGCGGGCGACCTCCAGACTGGCCGGCTCGTCATAGAGCTCCTGCGGCGGCGCCAATTGCAGCACGCGGCCGGCCTGCATCACCGCCACGCGGTCGGCCATCGCCATCGCCTCACCCTGGTCATGGGTGACGTAGAGGGTGGTGACGCCGAGCCTGCGGGTGAGCGCCACGATCTCGGCCCGCGCCTCCGCCCGCAGGCGCGCATCGAGGTTGGACAGCGGCTCATCCATCAGGAAGGCCGCGGGGCTGCGAACCATCGCGCGGGCCAGGGCCACGCGCTGGCGCTGCCCGCCGGAGAGTTGCGCCGGCTTGCGGGCGAGCAGCGGCGCGAGACCGAGCGGCGCCGCGACGGCCGCGACATCGGCCGCGATCGCCTGGCGCGCCGCGCCCGACCAAATCCGCCCCAGCACCGGAATGCGCTGGATCGCCGACATCCGGCGCATCTCCAGCGGGAGGGCGATGTTCTGGCCGACGGTCATGTAGGGGTAGAGGGCGTAGCTCTGAAACACCATGGCGAGGTCCCGCGCCTTGGGGGGCAGCGCATCCACGCGGCGGTCACCGATCAGCACCTCGCCGGCATCGGCGGTTTCCAATCCGGCGAGGATCCGCAGCAGGGTGGATTTGCCACAGCCGGACGCGCCCAGGATGGCGACGAACTCGCCCTCGGAGACGTCGAGCGTGACGTCCCGCAACACAGGTGTGGCACCGAAGCTCTTCTGGATGCCTCGCAACAAAACGCCCGGCACAAGCACCCTCCCACCCATCAGGTTGCGAGGCGGGGGTAGGGCAGGGGCATGTCACCGATGCTGCGAATGGAAGAAGCTTTGGCGACAGGCGGTGGCGTGTATCCCGCCTGCCTCCACCTCTTCCGGATTCATCCGCGAAGCTTGAGAGGCTTCAGCGAAGCCAGCCCCCGTGCCGCACCCGGCCCAGACACCTCCTGGCGGGAGGCCGTGGCCATCCCCGGCATCCTGTGGTCCAGCGCCTCACTCCGCTTCCGCATCCCGGTCCATGCCCTCCGGATGATCGCGATGGCGCCGCCGGCGCCGGGCAGCGTGCAGCCGACCCGCCCATCCGTCGGGCAATCGCTGTCGCGCGCGGGCTGGTCCTGCGGGTGCGGATGGCGAACCGGGCTGAGGATCACCGCGGCGGCGTGTTCGGCGATGGATTCGGGCCAATGGGCCGGCACTCGGATGCGCTCCTTGGCCTCCGGCCGTCCCCCCTTCAATCGATCCCGATGCACGACCCAGGCCTCCCTGACCCCAACGGGTCACGTGCGTCTCGGCGTCCTGCGACGCCAGAACGGCCGGAGAGCCAGCCTTTCAAGCAGTCGGCCGGGCGAAGCACATTTATCCATGCGGTCAGCCCCATGGACGGGCTAAACAAGCATGAGGCTCTGCGCATCGAAGGCGAGGCGAACAACCTCATCCGGATGCGTTGAGGACCGAGCTGCCGCCACCAAGGCACGAGGGAGGAAAGCCGCATGCTGCGTGCAGCCGGAGAGGAAGCCGCCGTCGGCTTCCGCCGCTTCGCCGAGCCGGAGGATTTCGCGGCCGACCTGCTCGGTGGGCAGTTCGAGTATCTGCCCATTCCGGGCCGCCCCTTCTCGGGCACGCTTCGCGTCCTGCGCCTCGGCGATACCGTGATCCAGCTCGCCGAGGACGGCGCCCATATCGCGCGCGCCGCCTTCGACCCCGGCATCGTCGGGCTGGTGTTTCCGCGCCGCTGCCATGGCGTTCCCCCCACCCTGAACGGCACGCCACTCCAGCCCATGCAGGTGCTCCTTGCGCCCGGTGGCGCCGAGTTCCTCGCGCAGGCGCCCGACCCGCTCGAATGGGGGGCGATCGCCCTGCCGGCGAGCGACCTGGAGGAGCTTGCCGAGTTGACGTCGATCCCCGGCCGCGCCACCGGCTCGACCCGCCTTCTGGCGCTCGACCCGGTCGCCGCCGAGGCCCTTGCCGCCGCTTATGCCGGCGCCGCGGCGCTGGTGGATGCCCCGCCCGAGATCCTGGGGCGCCCGGATTGTGCGCGGGTCCTGGCGCTGTCCATGCGCGAGCTGGTCGCGTCGGCCCTGACCAACGATGCCGTCGCGGGCCCGCCGGGACGCGCCACGCGCGAGGCCCTGCGCGTGGTGCGCGGCGCCGAGGAGTTCCTGCGCGTTCACCTCGCCCGGCCGATCAGCCGTGACGAGCTGTGCGTGGCGCTCGCCGTGTCGCGGCGCAAGCTGCAGGATGCCTTCGTGGCTGTCGTCGGGATGAGTCCCGCCGCCTACCTGAAGATGCGCCGCCTGGTGCTGGCCCGTCGCGCCCTGCTGGATGCGGAGGGCGGCACGCCGCAGGTGAAGTCGGTCGCGCTGTCGCACGGCTTCTGGCACTTCGGTTACTTCGCCCGGGATTATCGCGGGCTTTTCGGCGAGACCCCATCACAGACCCTGGCGCGGCGGCATGGCCCGAAAAGCGCCTGAGTTTGCCCGATCTGGATAGTGAGACCTCCTACCGACCACGAAGGCGGTATGGGACAGTTTCGTGGAGCCGGGCGACATCTCCACCGATCGACTTGGTCGCCGGGCCTGCCAGTGGAGCAAGAACCGATGATCAGGTTGAGAACGACGGCCCGCGGGCTGCTCTGGGCTGGATTGGCGATGGTCGCCGTGACCGCGGGGGCTGCGGCCCAGGAGATCCGCGGCACGCCCGGCGCCCCCGATGCCGTGATGACGCCGAACAGCTTCAGCCTGCCGGCGCCGACACCCCCCTTCACCGGCGCGATCATGCCCAATGTGGGTGACAGCCAGCTCGCCTGGCCGCCACAGATCGCCGCGCCCGAAGGGGCGCCCAATGTCCTCGTCATCCTGACCGATGATGTCGGCTTCGGCGCGCCCTCCACCTTCGGCGGCGTCGTTCCCACGCCCGCGCTGGAGCGCGTGGCGCAGGCCGGGCTGCGCTACACCCAGTTCCACACCACCGCGCTGTGTTCGCCCACGCGCGCCGCCCTGCTGACGGGCCGCAACCACCATTCGGTCGGCGCCGGGGTGATCTCCGAGCTGACGACCGGCTTCCCCGGCTACAACTCGATCGTCCCGCCCGAGACGGCGCATGTCGCCGCCGTGCTGCGCGAGATGGGCTACGCCACCTCGTGGTTCGGCAAGAACCACAATGTGCCCACCTGGGAATCGACGCCGGCCGGTCCGTTCCGGAACTGGCCGACCGGCCAGGGCTATGACTATTTCTACGGCTTCGTCGGCGGCGACACGAGCCAGTGGCAGCCCGGCAACCTGTTCCGCAACACCACGCCGATCCATCCGAACCTCGGCGTGCCGGGCTGGAATCTGACCACGGCGATGGCGGATGACGCCATCAACCACATCCGCCTCACCACCTCGGTGGCGCCCAACCGCCCGTGGTTCATCCACTACGCGCCAGGCGGCGCGCATGCGCCGCACCACGCGACGCCCGAATGGATCGCCCGGTTCCGCGGCCAGTTCGATGGCGGATGGGAGGTGCTGCGCCAGCGCATCTTCGACAACCAGCGCCGCCTCGGGGTGATCCCGGCCAACGCGCAGCTGCCGCCATTGCCTGAATATGTTCCGCGCTGGGAAAGCCTCTCCGACAACCAGCGCCGGCTCTATGCCCGCCAGATGGAGGTCTACGCCGCCTACCTGGCCTATACCGACCATGAGATCGGCCGGGTGATCCAGGCGGTGGAGGATGCCGGGCAGATCGACAACACCCTCATCATCTACATCAGCGGCGACAATGGCGGCAGCGCGGAAGGCGGGCCCGACGGCACGGTGAACGAGGTGGCCTGGTTCAACGGGACCTTCTTCACGGTGGACCAGATGATGCCGTTCCTCGACGCCTGGGGGAATGACCGCACCTACAACCACATGTCCATCGGCTGGACCTTCGCGCTCAACACGCCCTACCGCTGGACCAAGCAGATCGCCTCGCACCTGGGCGGCACGCGCAACGGCATGGCCATCTCCTGGCCCCGCCGCATCGCGGAGCGTGGCGGCATCCGCCACCAGTTCCACCATGTCATCGACGTGGTGCCGACCATCCTCGAGGCGGCCGGCATCCGGGCGCCCAACATGGTGAACGGCGTCCCGCAGCGCCCGATCGAGGGCGTCAGCATGGCCTATACCTTCGACGCGGCGAACCGCGACGCGCCATCCCGCCGCCGTACGCAATATTTCGAGATCATGGGCAACCGCGCCATCTATCACGAGGGCTGGATGGCCAGCACCACGCCGCCCGTGCCGCCCTGGGATTCGCAATCCCCCAAGCCGGCCGACGTGACCAACGGCTACCGCTGGGAGCTCTACAACCTCGCCGAGGACCCGACGCAGATGAACGATCTGGCCGCGCGGGAACCGGCACGGCTGCGCGCGCTGCAGGACCTGTTCCTGACGGAGGCGACGCGCTTCCAGGTGCTGCCGCTCGACAATTCCACGCTGACACGGCTGATCTCGGCGCGGCCCGGTCCGGCCGCGGGGCGCCGCCAGTTCACCTATACCGGCCCCGTCAGCTCGATCCAGGGCAGCGCGGCGCCGAGTCTGCTCAACCGCTCCTACCGCGTCACCGCCGAGATCGAGGTGCCGCCGGGTGGGGCGAATGGCGTGCTGGTGACGCAGGGTGGCCGCTTCTCGGGCTATGCCTTCTACCTCGTCCAGGGGCGCCCGGTGTTCAACTGGAACTTCCTCGGCACGCAGAACCACCGCTGGGAGGGGCCGACGGCGCTGCCGCCGGGCCGGCACACGCTGGTCTTCGACTGGCAGATGCAGCCGGAGGGTATGCCCTTCGGGCGCGGCGGCACCGGCACGCTGACCGTCAACGGCACGCAGGTGGCGCAGCGCGCGCTGCAGAACACGCTGCCCTTCACCGTCGCCTGGGACGAGACCTTCGACGTGGGCCTCGACACCGGCACCTCCGTGGATGACCGCGACTACACCTCGCCCAACCCCTTCACGGGGCGGATCCGGCGGCTGACCATCGACCTCGGCGAGAGCACCATCACGCCGGCCTCGCTGCGGATCTTGGAAGAGGAGATGGCACGACGCCAGCGACGGCCGAACTGAGCCGGGACCCGCGGCCGCCCGCCGGCCCGATGTCGGAGCCGAAGATGGCCGCCAGGCTTCCTGGCCCCGTTCCGGCGCCGACGGCCGCTCGGCGCCTGGCGGGCAGCCTGGCGCTGCTGGCGATGATCCTGCTGCCCTTCGTGATCGCGGCGCTGGTCACGGTGCCGGCGGAGCCCAGGGCGCGCGAGGCGGAGCGCGCGGGCTTCGTCGGTTCGGCCACATGCGGCGGCTGCCATGCGCGGGAACATGCCGATTGGCAGGCGAGCGATCACGCGCGCGCCATGGCGGCGGCCACGCCCGCGACCGTGCTGGGCGACTTCTCCAGCCGCAGCGTGACCGATGGGCGGCACAGCGCCACCTTCCTGCGCGATGGGGCCCGCTGGCTGGTCCGGACCGATGGTCCTGGCGGCGACGTCGCCGATGTCGAGGTGACCGAGACCTTCGGCGCCGATCCGCTGCAGCAATACCTCGTCCTCATGCCGGATGGGCGCCGCCAGGTGCTGCCCTGGGCCTGGGACAGCCGCCCGCGCGAGGATGGCGGGCAGCGCTGGTATCACCTGCTGCCGGAGGAGACGCTGCGCGCCGGTGATCCGCTGCACTGGACCGGACGTGACCAGAACTGGAACTTCATGTGCGCCTCCTGCCACTCGACCGGCCTGGTGCGCGGCTATGACGCAGCGCGCGACCGCTACGAGACGCGCTGGACGGAGATCAGCGTCGGCTGCGAATCCTGCCATGGCCGTGGCGCCGCCCATGTCGCCTGGGCGCGCGATGGCGCGCGCCCAGGCGTTCTCCATCGCGGGCTCGAGGTCGTGTTGCGCGATCGCTCCGGCGGCGGCTGGCGCTTCCTGGAGGGCGACGCGCGCGGCATCGCGCGCTGGGACGGCCCGCCGCGCCAGGCGACCCAGGCCGGCGTGGAGACCTGCGCGCCCTGCCATGCGCGCGCGCGCCCGCTGGTGGCCGATCCGCTGCCCGGGCAGCGCTTCCTGGACACCCATGCGCCGCTGCTTTTGGCGCGCGGCGAATACCATGCGGATGGCCAGATCCAGGGCGAGGTCTTCGAATGGGGCAGCTTCGCGCAGAGCCGGATGCAGCGCGCCGGCGTGGTCTGCGCGGATTGCCACCAGCCGCATAGCGGCAGGCTGCGGGCGGAGGGCAATGCAGTCTGCACGCAATGCCACCTGCCCAGCCGCTTCGAGGCTGCGGAGCATCATCGCCACGCAGCGGGCGGGGCGGGTGCGCGATGCGTGTCCTGCCACATGCCGGCAGTGACCTACATGGGCGTGGATCGGCGGCGCGACCACGCCTTCAGCATCCCCAGGCCCGATGTCGCGGCCACGATCGGGGCGCCCGATGTCTGCACCACCTGCCATGCGGGCCAGACCCAGGCCTGGGCGGCGACGCAGCTCGCCGCCTGGCACGGCCCCCCGCGTGGCCCGCCGCATCCCGCGCTGGCGATCCATGCTGGCCGCGAGGCCGCGCCCGGCGCCGACCAGGCGCTGGCCCGGCTCGCGCTCGACCGCGCGCACCCGGCCATCCTGCGCGCCACGGCGCTGTCGCTGCTGCCCGCCCGCCCGAGCCGCGCCGTGGGCGAGGCTGTGGGCGGCACGCTGCTCGACCCCGAGCCCCTGGTGCGCGCCGCGGCCTTGCGCGCGCTGGAGGGGCTGCCGCCGCAGAACCGCTTGCACGCCGCGCGGCTCCTGTCCGACGAGGTGCGGCTGGTGCGCATCGAGGCCGCGCGCGCGCTGGCGCCGGTCCCGCCGGATGCGCTGCCCGAGGCCGCGCGCGCCGCCTTCCCGCGCGCCTGGGCGGAGTTGCTGGCCAGCGAGGGCGTGGCGGCGGAGCGACCGGAGGCGCATGTGAACATCGCGGCCCTGCTCGCCCAGCGCGGCGACCGCGCCGGGGCCGAGGCGGCGTATCGCGCCGCCCTGGCGCGCGACCCCGCCTTCCTGCCCGCGCTCGTGAACCAGGCGGCCTTCGAGGAAGCGCGCGGCCAGCCCGACGCCGCGGAGGCACTGCTGCGGCGCGCCGTGGCCGCGCACCCGGCCGATGCCGAGCCGATCTACGCGCTGGCGCTTCTGCAGGTCCGGCGGGGCCGGCTGGGCGAGGCGACCGAGGCCTTGGCGGCCGCGGCCAGGCTCGCGCCGGACAGGCCACACTATGCCTATGCCCATGCGCTCGCGCTGCATCGGCAGGGCCGCACCGACGAGGCGGTCGCCGCGCTTGCCCGCAACCCACGGCATCGCGAGAGCCTCATCGCCGCAGCCGCGCTGGAGCGTGACCGGGGAAGGCTGGCGCAGGCCGAGGCGCATGCGCGGGCCGCCCTGGCCCTCGATCCACGCGACCGGGAAGCCGCGGCCCTGCTGGCCGAGATCACCTCACGCGCGGCGCCGCCACAAGGCGCCCTCGGGCGATGAACGTCACCTCCGTCGCGGGCGGTCTCAGAACCGCAGCGTCAGCGCCGGGACGTAGCTGATCGCCAGCAGCACGCCGACGGCCACGGCGAAGAAGGGCCACATCGCCCGCACCGTCTCGCCCATCTGCGCCCGGGCGAGCGTTGACGAGATGAACAGCGTCGTCCCCACCGGCGGCGTGTAGAGGCCGATGCCGAGGTTGATCACCATCATCAGCCCGAGCTGCAGCGGATCCATGCCGATCTGCGCCGCCAGCGGCAGGAAGACCGGCGTGAGCAGCAGGATGGCCGGCGGCAGGTCGAGCGGCCCGCCGATCACCAACATGATCAGGTTCATCGCCAGGATGATGAGGATGGGATGCTGCAGGGTGAGCGAGATCCACTCGGCGAAGCGCTGCGGCACCTGGTCATAGGTGAGGATCCAGGAGGCCGCCGCGCTGCCCATGATCACCAGCATGACGATGCCGGTGGCGACGCCGGCATCCACGAAGGCCCGCAGGAAGCGCCGCCAGGTCATGTCGCGGTAGATCAGGATGGAGGCGGCCAGCGCGTAGAACACCGCCATCACCGCGATCTCGGTCGGTGTCGCGAAGCCGAAGCGCAGCGCCAGAAGGATCAGGATGGGCAGCAGCAGCGCGGGCGAGGCCAGCAGCGCGAGGCGCGCGAGGCGCTTCAGGTCGAGCCGCGCATCCGCCTCGGGCGGGCGGCCCTTCCACCAGCAGACCGCCATGAAGCCGCCCGCCATCATCAGCCCCGGCAGCACGCCCGCCAGGAAGAGCGCGCCCACCGAGACGCCGGAGACGACGGAGAAGAGGATCATCGGGATGGAGGGCGGGATCAGGATGTCGATCACAGAGGAGGTCGCGTTGTTCGCCGCGCAAAGCCCGGGCGCATAGCCCAGCCGCTTTTGCCAGGGGATCATCACCGAGCCCAGCGCGGAGGCGTTGGCGACGGCCGAACCCGAGACGCCGCCAAACACGACCGAGCCCACCACCGTCGCCTGCAGGGGGCCGCCGCGGAAGGGCAGCATCGCCTCGCCGGCAAAGCGCAGCAGCTCCTGTCCCAGGCGGCCATCCATCATCAGCGCGCCGGCCAGGATGAAGAAGGGCAAGGCGAGCATGGGGAAGGACTGGGTCTGCGCGAACATCTGCTGCGCCACCAGCATCAGCGGCATCTGCCCGTCCCACATCACGGCGAGGCCCGAGGCGATGACCAGCGCATGCGCCACCGGAAGCGCCGCCGCCATGAGGCCGAGGAAGGCCAGAACGAGGACGAGGCTCATGTCACGCTGGTCTCCCCGGCGTCGCGCGGCAGGCCTTCGGGGCCGAGCAGCGCGACGCGCAGCATGTTGGTCGCCGTGCCGAGCACCAGCAGCACGCAGCCCGAAGCCACCGCCCAATAGCCATGCGCGCCGGAGAGGCCGAGCACGGGCGACCGCTCGATCGCGGCGATCTCCGCCACCTCGAGGGAGGATTGCGCCAGCATCACATAGGCCGCGATGACCAGCGCGTGCCCCGCCAGCAGCAGCGCCTGCGCGGCGCGGCGCGGCATGAGGTAGAGCGCGGTCTCCACGGCCACATGCCCGCCCGTCTGCACCGCCAGCCCCACGCCTGCCATGATGAACCAGGGAAACAGGCGCTCCGGCACCTCCTGTGCCCAGTCGAACCCGCCCGTGTCGAAGATGTAGCGGGCGATGACATTGGCGCCGAGCGCCACCATCAGGGCGATGCCGGTGATCACCAGCACCAGCTGGCACAGCCCGCGCACGGCCGCGTCCAGCGTCCCGGCCATGCGCAGGCCGCCCATTTCAGGAGACCGCGCTGCGCAGTTGCCGCACGAAGCCGCCGATGGGGCGGGTCTGCCAGGCATCGAGCACGCCCGCGGTGGCGGCTCGGAAGGCGGCCTGGTCGGCCACATTCACCTCGACCGAGGACATGCCGCGATATTCCGCCAGAAGCTGCACATCGGCCTGCTGCATCAGCATCCGGTTGTGCTGCGTCGCCTCCCGCGCGGCCTGGGTGACAAGCGCGCGATCCGCCTCGTTCAGCCGCCCCCAGGCGACGCGCGAGGCGAGGAAGGGCGAGCATTCCCACTTGTGCGCCGTCAGCGAGATGAAGCGGTTCACCTCATGCAGCTTGGAGGCATGGATGTTGGCCAGCGGATTCTCCTGCCCATCCACCACACCCTGCTGGAGCGCCACATAGAGCTCGGAGAAGTTGATCTGCTGGGTGGCCGCGCCGAGCGCCTGGAAGGTGTCGATCGTCGCCGGGTCGGCCGGGGTGCGGATGCGCAGGCCACGCAGATCCTCGGGCCGATTGATCGGGCGGCGGCGGTTGGTGATGTGCCGGATCCCATTGTCCCAGAAGCCGAGCGACACGAGCCCGACGGCGCCGAGCTTCTGCCCCAGCTCCTGCCCCACCGGGCCATCCACCACGCGATAGGCGGCATTGGCGTCGGGGAAGAGGAAGGGCAGGCCGAGGGCCGCGATCTCCGGCACGAGCGAGGAGGTCGGGCCCTGGCTGTTCACGCTCATGTCCAGCGTGCCGGTGCGCAGCGCGGTCAGCATGGCGACGTCATCACCGAGCTGCGCCGCATGGGCCACACGCATTTCGATACGGCCATTGGAGAGTTCACGCAGCCGCAGCGCCATGCGCTCGGCGGTCACGCCGCGCGGATTGGC
The DNA here is from genome assembly GCF_033547095.1 of Sediminicoccus rosea. Taxonomy (NCBI): domain Bacteria; kingdom Pseudomonadati; phylum Pseudomonadota; class Alphaproteobacteria; order Acetobacterales; family Roseomonadaceae; genus Sediminicoccus; species Sediminicoccus rosea. The sequence goes on from NZ_CP137852.1 coordinate 810,123, forward strand.
GGCGGCGGTGCCATGCGCGAGGGTCAGCCGCACCTGCCCCTGCGCGCGCAGCGTGGTGGGCGCGGCCAGGATGGCGGTGCCGGCCAGCACGGCGCGGCGGGCGATCTTGATGTTCATTGGTGTCCTCCCTGTCTCGATGTTCGTCCCCGTTCCGGGGATCAGCTGGGTTGAAGCGATGCGAAGCGCACCGGCAATTGCTCGGCCAATGCGGGAAATCCCTCGCGGAAGCGCGCGAGGTGCGGTGTGGCGAGATGCGCGTCGAAGGCCGCGCGGTCGTCATAGATCTCGTAGAACAGCACGCGGTTTTCGACGGCGTGCAGCAGGGTCACGTCGAAGCGCCGGCAGCCGGGCTCGTCGCGCAGCGAGTGGCTGGCATCCTCGCGCGCCAGCCTGAGGAACGCGTCCAGGCAGCCGGGCTTCACCTGGAATTCCGCGAGGACGACGAAGCCGCTCATGCCGCGCGGGCCTGTCCCGGTGCGCCGCCGCGCTCCATCTCCTGCCGCAGGGCGAGCACATCGAGGTCGCGGACGATCTCGACATCGTCGAAGGAGACCAGGCTGCCCTCCGCCACCGGACGGCGGAGCTTGACGTTGTGCGCGAGGCCGATGGGCAGCGCGCGCGCGGCAAGGCTGCGCGTGGCGGGGATCGCATCGGCAAAGACGGTGAAGCCGCCCTCGCCATCCAGCATCTCGCCCGGCTGGAGGTTGCGCTTGGCGATGGAGACGGCATCGCCGCGGAATTCGCGGGGCGTGCCCGTGGGCTCGCCCCGCAGCACGGCGGAGAGGACGGAGACCGAGGTCTCCAGCCCGATCATGTGGAAGGGCCGCCACATCGAGCCATACCAGCCCGACTGGTCCACCAGCAGCCCATACTGGTTGAAGCAGGCGCGGGTATATTCGTTGTTGGCGCGGAAGGTGACGAAGACGCCGTACTGGATGTGGTTGTGCACCACGCGCCCATCCGGCTCGCGGCTGGCGGCGATGTCCACCAGGCCCGCGCGCGGCAGGCGCCCGCCCTCCGCGCGCGGCTTGAAGACCTGCGCGAGGTCATGCAGGCCGGTGGGCGGGAAGGCGAGGCCTTCATCGGGGCAGTCGAGGCCCGTGCCGTTGGCGACGGCGGCCATCTCGATCGCCGCCTTCGTGCCATCGGTGAAGGAGTTGTACATCTTCGGGTTGAAGTCGCCCTTCGCCACCTCCTCCTCGGTCCAGCCGAAGAAGCCCCAGACGGTGTCGGGCGTCGAGTGCCGGTAATGCGGCGCGAAATTCATCCCCTTGCCGGCCGAGACCAGCTCGAAGCCGCAGGAATGCACCCAGTCCACCAGCTCGCAGATGATGGCGGGCTGGTCGCCATAGGCCATGGAGTAGACGAGGCCCTTGGCGCGCGCGCGCTCTGCCAGCAGCGGGCCGCAGAGCACATCGGCCTCGACATTCACCATGATGACGTGCTTGCCGCCCTCGATGGCGGCGAGCGCGTGGCGCACGCCGGCGATGGGGTGGCCGGTGGCCTCGATGATGCACTCGATGCCGTCGAAGGCGGCCAGCGCGCCGGCGTCATCCAGCACGCAGGTGCCGCCCGTGCGATGCGCCTCTTCCAGGCTGCGCGCGGCGTAGCGCTCCTCCGGCCAGCCGACGCGGGCGAGCGAGGCGCGCGCCTTGCCCACATCCAGATCGGCGACACCCACCACGTGGAAGCCCGGGATGCGCTGCGCCTGGGCCAGCACCATGGAGCCGAACTTGCCCGCGCCGATCAGGCCCACCCGCACCGGGCGGCCGCGCGCAGCCAGCAACGTCGAAAGATTCATCGTGTCCTCCCTCAGTCTTTCGTCGCGGTGAGGCTAGGCGGCGCGATCCATTAGGAACAAACGAGTTTTTTGGCGGCTTGCTTCAGTTTTTCTAATGATTCACGCTCCCAGGTACGCGCTTCGGCGCGCAGCCAATCGGCGAAGGCCTGGACCCGGCGGTGGCGCAGCCGGTCCGGCGGGCAGACCAGCCATTGCGTGGCACGGCGCATCTCCGGCGGCGCGGCCACGGGGCAGACCAGCCGCCCATCCTCCAGCGCATCGCCCAGCATCAGCGTGCTTTCCAGTGCGATCCCCATGCCGGCCATGGCGGCATCGACCGACATGTGGCTGCGATCGAAGAGCACGCGGCGGGAGGCGGGCAGGGGCAGGCCCTGCGCCGCGAACCAGGCAGCCCATTTCACCTGCGACTTCACCGAATGGATCAGCCGGTGGGCGCCGAGATCCTCCGCGCGCAGGCTGCCGGCCGCGACGAGGCCGGGGGCGCAGACCGGCAGGAAGCGCTCCTCCGCCACCGGCTCGGCCATCAGGCCGGGCCATTCGCCCTCGCCGTGGCGCACCTCGAGGTCCACGCCCTCGCGCGTGAAGTCGGTGGGTTCATTGGTCGCATCCACCCGCAACTCGATCTCGGGATGGGCGTCGAGGAAGCGGGGCAGGCGGGGCAGCAGCCACTTGGTGGCGAAGCTGGGTGTCGCGCGCACGATCAGCGATGCGGAGGAGAGCGTGCCGCGCACATACAGCGTCGCCTCGGCGATGCGCTCGACATGCGGCGCGATCATCTCGAGGTAGCGCTGGCCCGCCTCGGTCAGCGCGATGCGCCGGCCCTGGCGCGTCATCAGCGCGGTGCCGAGCTGCACCTCCAGCGCCGCGATCTGCTGTGACACGGCCGAAGGTGTCACGCCCAGCTCCATCGCCGCGCGCGTGAGGCTGCCGGCCCGCGCCGCGGCATGGAAGACGGCGATGGAGCGCAGCGGCAGCATCAGCCGAGCCACCCCTTGATGCGCCCGGCCATGGCCTCGGCCGAAATGCCGTAGCGCTCATGCAGCGTCGGCAGGGCGCCGGCGTCGAGGAAGGCGTCGGGCAGCGCGATCTGCCGGAAGCGCGGCGGGATGGTGCCCTCGTTCAGCAGCAGCGCGGCCACCGCCTCGCCCAACCCGCCGATGACGCTGTGGTTCTCCGCCACCACGGTCAGGCGCGGCTTGCGGCCGACCTCGTGCAGCAGCGTCGCCGTGTCCAGCGGCTTGATGGTCGGGCAATGCAGCACGGCCACATCCACCTGGTCGGCGGCAAGCAGCTTCGCCGTCTCCAGCGCGCGCATGGTCATGAAGCCGGAGGAGATGAGCAGCACATCCGCGCCGTCGCGCAGCAGCTTCGCGCGGCCGAGCTCGAAGCGGTAGTCATACTCGTCCAGCACCATCGGCACGTTGCCGCGCAGCAGGCGCATGTAGACGGGGCCGTCATGCGCCGCGATCTGCGGCACCGCCTGCTCAATGTCGAGCGCATCGCAGGGGTCCACGATCACGAGGTCCGGCATGCCGCGGAAGATCGCGAGATCCTCCGTCGCCTGGTGGCTCGGGCCATAGCCGGTGGTGAGGCCGGGCAGGGCGCAGCAGATCTTCACCGGCAGGCCTTCCTCGGCGATGCCCTGGCTGATGAAGTCAAAGGTGCGGCGCGAGGCGAAGGCGGCATAGGTGGTGACGAAGGGAACGAACCCCTCATGCGCGAGGCCCGCTGCCGCCAGCATCAGCAGCTGTTCCGCCATGCCCATCTGGTAGAAGCGGTCGGGATAGGCCTGCGCGAAGATGTGCAGGTCCGTGTATTTCGCGAGATCCGCCGTCAGCCCAAGGATCTCCGGCCGTGTGCGACCCAGTTCCACCAGCGCGCGGCCGAAGGGCGCGGGACTCGTGCGCTGATCCTCGCCCGCCAGCGAGGCGATCATGGCCGAGGTGGTCAGGCGTGGCCTGTTCGGATCGGCCGCGGCCATCTGCTTCTTGCGGCTCATGCGCGCTCTCCCGCATCCAGCGCGGCCAGCGCCAGCGCCCATTCATGGGCCTCGACGCGGAGGAAGTGGGACTTCTCGCGCGTTTCCAGGAAGGGCACACCCTTGGCCATCTTCGTGTCGCAGATGATGACGCGGGGCTTCGGCTCCGGCGTGTTGCGCGCCGCGTCGAAGGCGGCGACGAGGGCGGGGATGTCGTTGCCGTCCACCCGCTGCACATGCCAGCCGAAGGCCGCCCATTTGTCAGCCAGCGGCTCGAAGTTCAGCACGCCGGTGGAGACGCCATCCGCCTGCATGCGGTTCACGTCCACCAGGCAGATCAGGTTGTTCAGCTGGTAATGCCCGGCCGACATCGCGGCCTCCCAGGTCGGCCCCTCATCCAGCTCGCCATCGGACATGAGGTTGAGGACGATGCTGTCGCTGCCCTTGCGCTTCAGGCCGAGGCAGCGGCCCACGGCGATGCCGAGCCCGAGGCCCAGCGAGCCGCCGCTCATCTCCATGCCCGGCGTATAGGCGGCCATGCCGGACATGGGCAGGCGGCTGTCATCCGTACCGTAGGTCTCGATCTCGCTTTCGGGGATCACGCCGGCCTCGATCAGCCCGGCATAGAAGGCGATGGCGTAGTGGCCGATGGAGAGCAGGAAGCGGTCCCGCCCCTCCCACTCCGGATCCTCGGGCCGGTGCCGCAGCGCATGGAACCAGGCGACGGCCAGCACATCGGCGATGCCGAGCGCCTGGGCGATGTAGCCCTGGCCCTGCACCTCGCCCATCCGCAGCGCGTGGCGGCGGATGTTGCGGGCGCGCTCGGCCAGGCTCGGGGCGTTGGCGCGGGACATCAGTGGATCAGCATGCCGCCATTGACGTCGATCACCGCGCCGGTGACGTAGCCGGAGAGGTCCGAGGCGAGGAAGAGATAGATCCGCGCCACGTCGATCGCATCGCCCAGGCGGTTGAGCGGGATGCCCTTCAGGATCTCCGTCTTCATCTCGGGCGTCAGCTTGCCGCCGGTGATGTCGGTCTGGATCAGGCCCGGCGTCACGCAGTTCACGCGGATGCCATCCGGGCCCAGTTCGCGCGCCATTGCCTTGGCGAGGCCGAGCACGCCCGCCTTGGCCGCAGAGTAGTGCGGCCCGCCGAAGATACCGCCGCCGCGCTGCGCCGAGACGCTCGACATGCAGGCAATGCTGCCCTGCTTGCGGGCGCGCATATGCGGGATGAAGGCCTGGCTCAGATAGAGCACGCCCGTCATGTTCACATCCACGACACGCGCCCAGTTCTCGGGCTCGATCTCCATGATCTTCAGGGGCTGGGTGATGCCCGCATTGTTGATCAGGATGTCCACCTTGCCGAAGGTGCCGATGGCCTGCTCGGCCGCGCGGCGGCAGCTTCCGGCATCGGCCACGTCGCAGCCGATGCCGATATGGCCCGCGCCGAGTTCGGCGGCGGCGGCCTTGGCGCCGGCTTCGTCGAGGTCGAGGATGGCGATGCGCGCGCCCTGCGCGGCGAAGAGTTGCGCCGTGGCGCGGCCAATGCCGCGCAGGCTGGCGGCGCCCGAAATCACGGCGGTCTTGTCGGCGAGCAGCATGCGTTTCCCCTGGGAGTATGGTTCTTGAAGGGGATGTGACGCGCAGCCATGCTCATCCACAAGCGAGAAATTCACGCCATATGGAGAGTTGAATTCATCTATTGGCGGCAGCGTCCACCCCGTCCAGGTTCAGGGGCAGCCCCAGCTCCTGGCTCATCCAGCCGAGGAAGAGCAGCATCGAGCGCGCGTAGCGCTTGGCCCGCGGGAAGACGAGCCAGTGGCCGGTATAAACCACATCCTCGCAGATGCCCTGGAGTGGGCGCACCAGGCGGCCGCTCGCCAGCTCGCGCTCGGCCAGCAGCGTGCTCTCCAGCGCGACGCCCAGGCTGTCGGCGGCGGCGCTGATGGAGATGAAGCTGCGGTCGAAGCGCGGGCCGCGTGGGGCGGGGGCGGGGAGGCCATTGGCCGCGAACCAGGCGGGCCAGCGCACGCGCTTGTTGTCGCTTTCGATCAGCGGCAGGGCGAAGAGGTCACGCGCGCTCTGGATCCGCTCCGCCATGGCGGGGGAGCAGAGGGGCGTGACCACCTCGGTCCCCAGGGGCAGGACGACGACGGCCTGGTGGCCTGTCCCGTAGCTCTCGGCGGGTGGCGCGCCATAGACGACGTCGGCGTCGAATTCATCGGCCACGAAGCGTGTGTAGTCGGTGCCGGCGGCGATGCGGATTTCCAGCCCCTCGCACTCCTCCAGGAGCCGGCCGAGGCGCGGCACCAGCCATTGCGCCGCAAAGCTCGGCGCGCTGTGCACCTTGAGCAGGTGCGGGCGGCGTGCGGCGACGCTGCCGATGCCGAGGTGCAACTCGCCGAAGCCGCGCTCGACATGGCGCATCAGCGTGTCGCCCTCGGGCGTCAGGCGGATCGAGCGGCCCTCGCGCTCGAAGAGCATGGTGCCGAGGTCCCGTTCGAGGCCGCGGATGGCGTGGCTCACGGCGCTGGGCGTCAGGCCCAGATCCTCGGCGGCGGCGCGGAAGGAGCCGGTGCGGGTCGCGGCCTCGAAGACGCGGAGCGCGGAGAGGGGCAGGTGCTGGGGCATCTGGAATGATGAACTGAGTTCAGCAACGCGTGCAATATTCTCGCTTGTGCATGAGTCGGATGCAGGGCGACATCACCCCCAACCAGGAGGAAGCCGGCATGAACAGCCCCATCGACCCGCGCCGGATGGCCCATGCCATCCGCTTCCTCGCCATGGATGCCTGTGAGCGCGTGGGCGAGGGCCATCCGGGAACGCCGCTGGGTGCGGCCGATATCTGCACCGCGCTCTTCACCCGCCACCTCAAATACAACCCGGCCGATCCGCTCTGGTTCGACCGCGACCGCTTCGTGCTGAGCGCCGGCCATGGCAGCATGCTGCTCTACGCGCTGCTGCATCTGACCGGCTATGCCGGCATGCCGGTCGAGGCGCTGCAAAGCTTCCGCGAACTCGGCTCACCCTGCGAGGGTCACCCGGAATACTGCCCGGCGCATGGCGTGGAAGTGACGACCGGGCCGCTCGGGCAGGGCATCGCCAATGCCGCCGGCATGGCGGTCGCCGAGGCCTTCCTCGCGGCACAGCTTCCCGGCGTGATCGACCATCGCAGCTACGCGCTGGTGGGCGATGGCTGCCTGCAGGAGGGCGTGGCGCATGAGGTCGCCTCGCTCGCCGGGCATCTGCGTCTCGGCAAGCTCACCTGGCTCTGGGACGACAACCGGATGACCGATGACGGCCCCATCGGCATCGCGCAGAGCGAGGATCTTCCGGCCCGCTTCCGCGCCGCTCATTGGCAGGTGCTGGAGGTGGACGGGCATGATCCGGAGGCGCTGGATGCGGCGCTCACGCTCGCCAAACGCGACCCGCGGCCCAGCTTCATCGCCTGCCGCACCGTGATCGGCCGCGGCCTGCCCGGCGTGGAGGACACGCGGGCCGCGCATTCCGGCAAGCTCACGCGGGCCATCACCGATGCGGCGCGCGCGGCGCTGGATTGGCCGCATCCGGCCTTTGTCGTGCCGCCCGACATTGCCGAAGCCTGGCGCGCGGCGGGCCGCCGCTCGGCCGCGGAATACCAGGCCTGGCAGGGTCGCGTCGCGGCCCTGCCGCCCGCGCAGCGCCGGCTGCTGGACCGCCTGCGCGAGGGGCGCCTGCCGGAGGGCTGGCAGGATGGCCTGCGCGCCTACGCCGCGCGCGCGGCCGAGGCCGGCCTGACCCAGCATGGCTGGAAGACCTGCGGCGAAATCGTCGAGATCGCCAGCGCCGCCATCCCGGAGATGCTGGCCGGCGCGCCCGACCTCGAGGCGGCGACGCAGCACAAGCGCAGCCTCTCCGCCTTCACCGCCGAGCGGCGCGACGGACGCTACCTGCATTACGGCGTGCGCGAGCATGCCATGGGCAGCATGCTGAACGGCATGGCCGCGCATGGCGGCGTGGTGCCGAGCGGCGTGACCTATCTGGTCTTCTCCGACTACGAGCGCCCGGCCTTCCGCATGGCGGCGATGATGGGCCTGCCCGTGCTCTACGCCTTCACCCATGACAGCATCGGCATCGGCCGCAACGGACCGACGCACCAGCCGGTCGAGTATCTGGCGGCGCTCCGCGCCATTCCCAACCTGCACGTCTTCCGGCCGGCGGATGCCGTCGAGGCGGCCGAGTGCTGGGAGCTCGCCATCGCGCATCGCAGCGGTCCTTCGGCGCTGATCTTCGCGCGGCAGCCGCAGCAGGGCGTGCGCCGCGAGGCGGGGGCCAACCGCAGCGAGGCCGGCGCCTATGTGCTGGCGGAAGCCGAGGGGGCGCGTGCCGCCACCATCCTCGCCACCGGCACGGAAGTGGCCTTGGCGATGCGCGCCCGCGCGATGCTGGCGGCCGAGGGCATCCAGGTGGCCGTGGTGTCCATGCCCTGCTGGTCGCTGTTCGAGCAGCAGCCGCGGGACGAGCGCGAGCGCATTCTGGGCCGCGCGCCGCGCATCGGCGTGGAGGCCGCGGTCCGGCTGGGTTGGGACCGCTGGATCGGGCCCGACGGTGTCTTCATCGGCATGAGCGGCTTCGGCGCCTCCGGGGCGGAAGAGGATCTCTGGCGCCATTTCGGCATCACGGCCGAGGCGGTCGCCGGCGCCGTCCGCATGCTGGTGGCGCGCTGACGCGCCCCGCCCTGGAGTGGCCGGAGATGTGCGGGCGCGACATCCGATGGGCAGGTGGCCGATCCGCCGGGGCTGCCAAATCCATGAAAATCGGATGTATTGGAATGGCTTGCATCCTGGAACGAAAGGGGTTGATCTAAATATCAAGAAAAGTGTCCCGGCTCCTTTCCCGGCCCCCGGCGCCGATGAGAGACGGCGGTTTGGGGAGGAAACTGGCCATGAAGATCGGATGGCAACCGCGTCCCGTGCGGTCGCATCTTCTCCGTCATCTCCTCCTGGCCAGTGCGGCCTTGTGGGTCGCGTCGCCATCGCGGGCGGTCTGGGCGCAGACGCCGAACTGCGCCATCTCCGACAATGCCTGCACCATCGCAGCGGGTAACTATACGGACGTCTATTACCTGGACGGGGTGACCAACCCGTCGCTCACCGTCACCAACAACGGCACCTTCAACGTCACGAGCACAGGCTATTTCGGCGCCCTCGCCTTCGTGCTGTCGGCCAATAGCGGCCAGACCGTCGCCAGCGGCGATGCCGGTAATGCCGGTTCGGCCGGGCCCCTCACCTTCACCAACAACGGGGCGATCACGCAGAACCTCCCGGTGCAACTCGGCTCGACCTACAGCATGGTGACGCTCTACGCGGCCTCCGTCGGCGGCAATGGTGGCAGCTATGCGGACACGGACGGCAAGGGCAATGCCGGCTATCCCGGGAATGGCGGCACGGCCACGCTGACCAACAACGCCGCCGTGCAGCTCTGGAGCTCAGGCTACTCCAGCCCGCCCGCCACCATGGTCTTCGGGGCGGCGCTGCTGGCCGACAGCCAGGCCGGCGCTGCCGGCAGCGTGGCGAACAGCTCGACGGACAGCTTCGGAAATCCGAGCTACAGCGGCGACGGCACCGCCGGTTATGGCGGGGGCGCGGCAGCCGCCAGCTTGACCAACAGCGCCGCCGTCTCGGTGGATCTTTTGGGCGGGCCCTATGTCTCGCAAGGCTTCATCGGCGCTGGCGCCCGCTCCATCGGCGGCAATGCGGGCAATGGCCCGAACGGGCCGCCCGGCGGCAATGGCGATAGCGCGGCCGTCATCAACACCGCCCATGTGAGCGTCGCCCTCGGGTGGGGGAAGAGCAGCGCCTCCGTTCCCCTGACGCCCGCGGTGACCTCCGGCGCCTTCGCCGTGCTGGCGGAAAGCCGCGGCGGCCGCGGCACCATGTCCCGCGAGTCGTCGGTCAACGGCGGCTATGGCGGCGCGGGGCAGGCCGCGAGCCTCACGGCGGGCCTGGCCGGCACGCCGGTGACGATCAGCCTGAGCACCTCCAACCCGGACAACCTGTCCACCACGCCGCTCTCGGCCGCCATCGGCGCCATCTCGCGCGGCGGCGATGGCGGGCAGGGCTACAAGAACTCGACGGGCGGCTTGGGCGGTGCCGCAGGTCAGGCAAGCGTCACCACGCTGGACGCGTTGACCATCACCGCCACCGGCGACCGCACGCTGGGCATCCTGGCGCTGTCCCACGGCGGGGCGGGGGGCAGCAGCGGGCAGGGGCAGGACGGCAGTGCCGGCGGCAATGGCGGCTCGGCCGGCGTCACCACCGACACCGCGAACTTCGCCACCATCAGCATGACCAACACCGTGGTGAGCACGGCAGGTCTGCTCTCCCCGGGCGTGATGGCCCTGGCCCAGGGCGGCGCCGGGGGAACCGGGCAGGCCGACGGCTCCGACGGCTCCGCGGGGCGCGGCGGCGGCGGCGGCAATACCGGGCCCGTCCAGGTCATCATGAGCGGGGGCTCCATCAGCGCGACGGGCTCCCAATCGGTCGGCCTCGCCGCCATCGCGCAGGGCGGGGCGGGCGCGGTCGGGGGCGATCTCAACGCTTTCGGCGGCACTGCGGGCGATGGCGGCTCGGGCGGCGGCGCCGGGCCCGTCACGGTGACCCTGCAGAACAATGCGCGGATCAGCACGAGCGGCTCGCCCTCCGGCTCCGGCGGCAATCCCGCCCATGGCCTCTATGCCGCCTCGCTCGGCGGGGCGGGCGGGGTGGGTGGGACGCTAAACTCCTCGGCCGGCGGCGCCGCTGGCGCGGGCATGTTCGGCGGCACGGCGAGCCAGGTGACGGTCACGGTCACCTCGGCGACCATCACGACCCAAGGAGCCTCGGCCAGCGCGATCGCCGCCTTCAGCATCGGCGGCAATGGCGGCTCGGCCAGCAGCGTCGGCACCTCTGGCTTCGTGGGCGTCCCGGCCACGGGCGGCAACAGCGGCAGCAGCGGCGACGTCAGCGTGACCAATGCCGGCACGCTCACCACCAATGGCAGTGCGGCGCACGGCATCTTCGCGGTCTCGCGCAGCGGCGTCAGCGGCAATGGCAGCAACGGCACGGGCTTCCTCTACGGCCCCGGGGGCGATGCGGGCACGAGCGGCACCACCGGCAACGTCACCGTGACCAACACCGGGTCCATCTCCACCTTCGGCTCCTCCTCCCTCGGCATCCTCGCGCAGTCCCTGGGCGGGGGCTCAGGGGCGGGCGGCAGCGCGGAGGGCAGCATCGTCAGCTTCGGCGGCTCGGGCACGGCGGCGGCGAATGCCGCGGCAGCCTTCGTCAACCACAATGCCGGCGGCATCACCACCTATGGCAGCTACGCGCTCGGCATCCTCGCGCAGTCGGTGGGCGGCGGCGGCGGCAATGCCGGCGATGCGAGCGGCGTCTTCGGCTCGATCGGCGGCTCGGGCGGCGGGGGCGGCGCGGGCAACACGGCGCAGGTGAGCCTGGGCGGCGGCGGCATCAACACCAGTGGCCGGCTGGCGCATGGCGTGGTCGTGCAATCCATCGGCGGCGGCGGCGGCAATGGCGGCGATGCCACGACCACCGGCACGGTCGTCACGCTCGCCATCGGCGGGACGGGCGGCAGCGGCGGCATGTCGGGCCAGGCCGTGGTGAACGCGACGGGCGGCACCATCAGCACCTGGGGCTCCAACGCGGCCGGCATCGTCGTGCAGAGCATCGGGGGCGGCGGCGGCACCGGCGGTTCGGGATACACGCTCAACGGCGGCGCCGTCTTCACGGCCGCCATCTCGATCGGCGCCACGGCCGGCTCGGGGGGTGCGGGCAACGCCGCCTCGCTCAACCTCTCGGGGCTGAACATCTCCACCGGGCAGGGCACTGTGCCCAACTCCAACCAGAACCCGGTGGATGCCTACGGCATTGTCGCGCAGAGCATTGGCGGCGGCGGCGGCCTGGGCGGCTCGGCCGCCGCGACGGCGCTGACCTTCGGCATTCCCGTGCCGGGGACGGATGCCAACACCTATGCCGGAACGGTCGCGATGGCGCTGGGCGGGGCGGGCGGCGCGGGGGGGGCGGGTGGTGCGGTCAACCTGACCATGAACGGCGGCGGCAGCGTCACCACCCAGGGCCAGGGCTCGCACGGCCTCCTGTTGCAATCCATCGGCGGTGGCGGCGGCGCGGGCGGCGATTCCTCGGCCATGGCCATGACCATCTCCTATGGCCGCGCCACCTCGGCCGCCTCCAGCGTGACGGCCAGCAACGGCTTCTCGTCGGCGATCTCGATGGCGGTCGGCGGCAACGCGGAGAACGGCGCGGGCGGCGGCAGCGTGACCGCCAATGTCGACCAGACGAACATCATGACGCTGGGCGACTATGCCAATGGCCTGGTCGCGCAGAGCATCGGCGGTGGCGGGGGCAATGCCGGCTTCGGCTCCTCCACCACCCTCGCCTTCGGCAGCACGCGCAGCGTCGATCTCTCCATCGCCCTGGGCGGGGGCGCGGGCGGCGGCGGCGCGGGTGGCGGGGTGAGCGTGACGATCGAGCCCCAGGCGGTGATCCAGACCTATGGGGCGAGCGCGATCGGCCTCGTCGCGCAGAGCATCGGCGGTGGCGGCGGCACCGCGCAGGGCGGCACGATCAACCTGGGCGCCGCCTTCGCCATCGGCAGCGGGCCGACCGTCACGCCGAGCGGCAACTTCACCGTCAACCTGGGCGCTTCGGGCGGCGCGGGCGGCGATGGCGGGGGCGTCACCATGGTGATGCAGGGCCAGGTGCGGACCAGCGGCAGCGATGCCGCCGGTGTCGTGCTGCAGAGCCTGGGCGGCGGCGGCGGCATCGGCGGCTCGGCCGGCACCGAGGCGTCGTTCGACAACCCGATCGCCATCGGCACGAAGACGCGCACCGCCATCAGCGACATCGTCGAGCGCAACCTGCCCTTGGGCTTCACCAAGACACTCAATGCCGGCAGTGGCGGTGGCCCCGGAGTGGCCGGCAACGGCTCGGGCATCAACTACAGCCAGGCCGGCGGCATCACCACGCTGGGCGACTGGTCGCACGGGGTCGTCGCACAGAGCATCGGCGGCGGCGGCGGCATGGGCGGCCTGGCCAATTCCAGTACGAGCCAGGCGGGCACAAGCTCGACCATCCGCCTCGGCAGCCAGGGCAATTCCTCCGGCAATGGCGGCAGCGTCAGCCTCACCTTCGGCACGGGTTCGAGCATCTCGACCGGGCTCGTCTCCAGCAGCAGCGTCACCGGCTACGCGGCCTTCGGCGTGCTGGCGCAGAGTATCGGCGGCGGCGGCGGCGTGGCGGCCGATGGCTCGATCTCACCGAGCGAGGATGTCGTTTACCTGGGCGCCAATGGCAGCGTGCCCTCCGGCACCACCCGGAATGGCGGCACCGTCACGATCAACGGCACGGCCAGCATCGTCACGCGCGGCGCCTTCGGCGTCGGCATGGTGCTGCAATCCATCGGCGGGGGCGGCGGCGTCGTGGGCACGGGCAATTCCCTCTCGCTCGGGCCCGGTGTGTACACCGGCTATGATCGCTTCTGGGTGGGCGGCGGCGGCGGCACCTCCGGCAATGGCGGGGGCATCAGCACCAGTTCCAGCTTCGCGGTGAACATCCAGACCTCCGGGTCCAACGCCTTCGGCATTCTCGCGCAGAGCATCGGCGGCGGCGGCGGCTTCGCCTTTTCGCCGGGGCCAGCCTATCAGGGGACCTACAGCCTGGGCCCGCTCAACAATGCGGGCGCGTCCGGCAGCGGCGGCATGATCAGCCTGACGCTCGCATCGGGCAGCATCACGACCTCCGGGCTGGGCGCGCATGCCATCGTCGCGCAGAGCATCGGCGGCGCGGGCGGCATCGCCGGCCTGCCGACGGCCGCTGCGACGCTGTCAATCACGCCGACCAACGGCTTTGCCGTGGCCAATGGCGCGGGGTGGGGCGACACGATCACCATCGCCTCCAACGCCGTGATCACCACCACGGGCGCCTTCGCCCATGGCATCCTGGCGCAGAGCATTGGCGGCGGCGGCGGGCTCTGGCTGGACGGCAGCGGGCGGGTGCTTGCGGGGACGACGGGCGTGGCAAGCTCCGGCGCCATGGGGGCCGGCGGCATCATCAACATCACGAGCACGCAGTCGATCCTGGTGACGGGTTCGAACTCGGTCGGCATCTTCGCGCAGTCCAATGGCGTCAATGGCGGCAACCAGGTCCTGATCACCGCGAATGCCAGCATTACCGGCGGGTCCGGCGCGCAGGGCATGGGGATCTGGGTGGACACGCCCATCGCGAGCAGCCTCGTCACGGTCGGGCTGGGGGCGGTTATCTCGGCCACCTCGGGCCTCGCCATCACGATGACGGCGGGCAGCGTCACGAACAACGGGATGGTCGTCGGCAGCTACACGCTGGGCAATGGCAGCTTCATCAATACCAGCGGCGCGACGCTCAACGCCGGTGCGTCGCTGGTCGCCGCACGGCTCGATAATGCCGGAACGCTGCGCGTCGCGGCGCATGTGCGGCATGGCGTCTCGCGCGTCAGCCAGGATTTCGTGCAGCAGGCCTCGGGCCGCATGCTGGTGGACGCCGATTTCGGCAACCGCCAGGCGGACATGCTGGTGGTGGCGGGCGATGCCACGCTGGCCGGGCGGATGAAGCCGCTGATCTCCTCCGTGCTGCCCAACATCGCGCTGCCCTTCATGACGGTGCAGGGCACGATCCGCGGCACGGTCGAGGCCGAGAACTCGACGCTCTTCACCTACCGGGCGGACCGCAAGGATGGCGGCTTCACCGTGACGGCGACGGCGGCCGATTTCACCCCGGTTGGCTACAATCTCAGCCGCAACGTGGCCGCCGTGGCGGGGCACATGCAGGCCGCCTGGGATGCGGGCGGCGCGGCGTTCGGCCCACTCTTCGCGCTGCTCGGCAACACGGCGGATGCCCGCGGGGCCGGCGCCTATAGCGCCGCGCTCAACCAGATCTCGCCCAATGCCAGCCTGGCGCCCGGCGCGCGCCTCGCGGCCGCCGCGCGCGGCTTCGCCAATGCAGCGATGAGCTGCCCGCAATTCGAGGGCACCACCGCCATGCTGCGCGAGGGTGAATGCGTGTGGGCGGGTTTCACCGGCCGCACCGCCTCGCAGGCCGGCAGCGAGGGGCTGTCCAGCTTCCGGGTGGACTCCAGCACCTGGCAGGTGGGCGGCCAGCGCGCGATGGGCGGCGGCTGGTTCCTGGGCGGCTCCCTCGCCTATGAGGGCACCCGCCTCACCACCACCGAGGGACTGAACAATGGCCGCGGCCAGGCAGGCTTCGCGGCGGTGACGACGAAGTACCAGACCGGGCCGTGGCTCTTCGCGGGCGCGGTGTTCGGCGGCGGCGGCGCCTTCAACGGCACGCGCACCATCACCCTGCCGGGCTTCGGCAGCGTGGCGCGCGGCAGCCCCACGCTCGCCAATGCGGGCGCCATGCTGCGCGCGACCTACACGATCGGCCGTGAGGAGATCTATCTCCGGCCCTCGTTGACGGCGAGCCTCGTCCATTCCGCATCGAGCGCCTATCGCGAGAGCGGTGCGGGCGTGCTGAACCTCGAAGTCTCGGGCGCGTCGAGCACGGTGGGCGCGCTGACGCCGGCGCTGGAGCTGGGCGGGCGCGCGAACCTGCGGGATGGCACGGTGCTGCGGCTCTACACCACGGCGGGGGTCAGCCTGCTGAGCCAGGGGCAATGGCGGCAGGACAGCCAGCTGATCGCCGCACCGGCCGGGACGGGGCGCTTCTCCACGGTGGTGCGCGCGGACCAGGTGGTGGGGCGCTTCGCCGCGGGCATGCAGGTCTTCGCGACGGACCGGCTGGAGCTGCGGCTGCAATACGAGGGCGAATACAGCCAGAACCTGACGGGCCATGGCGGCGTGGTGGCCTTCGCCTACCGGTTCTGACGCGCGCCCCCGTCAGAACGCCCAGGACAGCGCCAGCGTGCCGCCATGCCCGGTCAGGCTGTTGCTGTATTCGCCCTCGTATTGCAGGCGCAGCGACAGGTTGCGCCCGGCATAGAGCTGCGCGCCGGCCGTGACGCGGCCGACCACCCCGTCCATCCGCACCGCCGTCCGGAAGGCCGCCGCGCCCGCGGGCGCGCCCAGCAGGCGTGCCTCCTGCGTCCAGCTGTCATTGCTCGCGAAGCTCAGCCCCGCATTGGCGAAGAGCCGCAGCACGCGCTCCGGGGCGAGGGCGATGCGGCCGCCGACCTCGACCGCGGGCGTCACGCTCGCGATGGTCGCCGAGGCGCTGGAGACGTCGAGGCTGAGGGCGCCCGCCCCGCTCTCGCGATAGCCGCCGCTGCGCGCATGCACGACGCCGAGCGTGACGGAGGGGCGGAGGTAGATCTCCTCGCCCCCCATCGTGAAGGAGGCACGCAGCATCACACCCAGATTGCTCAGCCCCGGCCCGCCGCTCGCGACCGCGCCGAAGCCCGGCAGCTGGATGGTGCGGCGCGTGTCGAAAGAGCCGCCGCCGCCGAAGGCGACACCGGAGAACAGCCACGGTCCGGTCTGGTACTTCACCGTCACCGCGCCGTAGCCGGCCTCGCCCCGCCCGCTTTCCGTCTTGTCCGAGCTGGAGAGCCGCCCCGCCTCATAGGCCAGCGATCCGCCGAGGAACCACCCGCCGCCGAGTTCGCGCTGGCCGCCGACCTGCCAGGTGCTGGTGTCGACGCGGAAGCGCGAGACGCCGTCCGTCGCGCCCTGCGTCGCGGTGCGGCCCATGACGCGCGCCCAGACGCATTGGCCCTCGACCAGCATCGCGGTGGTGCCCTCGAAGGCGGGGCAGCTGAGGGCGGCATTGGCAAAGGCCTGCGCGCCGGCCACCTGCCGCGCACCGGGCGCGAAGGTGGTGTCGGGCGAGAGCTGCTGCATCTGCGTCGCATAGGGGCCCGGCCCGCCGAGGGCCGCCGTATTGCCGAACAGGGCGAAGAACGGCGCCAGCGCCAGGCTGCCGCCCGCATCCCAGGCGGATTGCAGGTGGCCCGCGACCGCGGCCTGGGCCCGGCTCAGCGGGAAGCCCGCGGGCGTGAAATCGGCCGAGGTCACCTTGACCGAGTAGATGCGGTTGGCCTCGGTGATGCCGTAGCCGAAGACCGGCGTGGCCTCGCCCGTCAGCATGCCCGCGGCGTTGCCGCCCACGGTCAGAAAGGGCAGCGCGATGTCGGGCAGCGCCGTGGCCAGCAGCGGGCGCACCCGCCCGTCGAGTGTGGCCGCGCCCGCGACCTCCAGCCGGGCGGCGCGGCGCCCGGCGAAATCGGCCTGGACCGCCATCACGCCGGCCGGCGTCTGGATGAAGGCATCCGAAACGCGCGAAACGCCATAGGGCGACAGCGCCGCGACGCGCAGCGTGCCGGCATTCACCAGGCTGGCCGCGACCAGCGAATCCCCCGCGTTCAGCGTGCCGTAGTTGGTGAAGCCGCTCGGCGCATTGTAGGATCCGGTGACGGTGCCCTCGTTCACCACGCCACCCTGCGTCATCGAGATCGCGACGCCTGAGAGGGCGGAGACGCTGCCCGTCGAGGTGACGGTGACGAGGCTCGAATAGTCGTAGCTGTCGACCCAGATTCCGCGCCCCTGCGAACCCGATCCACCCTGGATGGCAGCCGACACGGTGACATTGACCACCGAGCTCAGAGCGAGGCTGGCGCCGGCACTCTGCGCGAAGATTCCGACCGAATTGGCGCCTGTCGCGCTGATCGGCGCGGATTGGGTCACCGTCACGATCCCGCCCGGGGCATTGGGCGGGCCGCCATTCGTCATGGCGGCGGAACTCGTCCCCGCCACGATCGTCGATCCCTGCACCAGCAGCCCGCCGCCGCTGCCGACGCTCTGCGCCAGGATGCCGTAGGCGAAGTCGCCCGTGGTGGTGATCGGCGACGAGGAGTTGATCGTCACCGTGCCACCATTTCCGGCCGGCGCGTAGGTTGAGGTGGGGCCGTGCATGCCGGAGGTGACGAGCGTCGGGGTGATGCCGGGGGCCGGCACGCCGGCGATGCCACCGCCGCCGCCGATGGATTGTGCCACGATGCCATGCGCCCCGAAGCCACTGGTGCGGATCGAGCCGCCGCTCAGCGACAAGAGCATGCTGTTCCCATTACCGACCGCCTGGCCGTAGCTGACGTTCTGCGCGCCGATCGCAGTCGTCGTCGTGGTCGTGATGTTGGAACTGAACGCGAAGCCGCCGCCGCCGCCAACGCTTTGCGCCAGGATGCCATAGGCATTGGCGCCGGCCGTGCTGATGGTGAGCGCGGCATTCTGGATGATGACTTCGGCCCCGTTGCCGCCCGCGCCATTGGCCGCACCGACCGTGATGGAAGTGGAGCCGCTGACCGGCCCCAGCCCGTCCGTGAAGGAGGACCCGTTGCCGGCGAGTCCGCCGCCACCACCGATGGACTGCAGCACCACGCCCACTGCGACGTCTCCGAGCGTCGTGATGGAGGTGGTGCCGCCCAGGTTGATGGAGTTGGCTTGCCCCCCATTGCCGCCGATCCCGGCGAAGGTCGCACCGAGCCGCATCGTGCCGGTGGACGCCATGTTGCCATCCACCCCGACGCCGCCGCCGCCGCCGACGCTCTGCGCCAGCACGCCGAAGGCGCCGTAGCCGGTAACACCGTTCGCTGTGTTCGCTCCGGTCGAGATGCTGCTGCCCGATGCGAAGGTAATGCCGATATAGCCGCCGAGGCCACCGGGCCCGCCCGCGCCGCCAACCGCGATTTCGGTGGAGAGGCCGAGCCCGCTTCCGGCAGAGGTCGCGACACCACCCTTGCCGCCACCGCCACCGATGCCCTGGAGCAGGACACCGTGGGACCAGTCCCCCTGCGTCGTGATGCTGCCGGACTGGCTGTAGGAGATCAGATTGGAACTGCCGCCCGCGCCGCCCGATCCACCGACGGTGACGCTGCCCGTCAGGCCGAAGGTGATGTCCTTGATCCAGATCTCCGTGATCGTCTCGCGGATGCCGGTCAGCGGGTTGATCGGATTGTCGGAGGATGCGTCCGCGCCAGCGGCGCCGCCTGTGCCGCCGCCGCCACCGATGGATTGCAGCACGACGCCTTGCGCATCGCCCCCGGCGGTGCGGACCTGCCCTGAGATTGTCGCCGTGACCGGCGACGCGGAGCCACCGGTTGCGCCGGTCGCGCCCAACTGGACGTTGAGATAACCTTGAGGGGTTACGCTCGGGCTTTGGCCGAGCGAATAGGCGCCGCCGAAGCTGAATCCGCCGCCCTGGGCCGTGCCGCCACCGCCGCCGATGCTCTGTCCGACGATCCCGATCGCGCCGGAGCCGTAGGTCTGGATCACGGAGTTCGCTTCATGCGTGACGGTAACGGAGCCGCCCTGGCCGCCGGACCCGCCCGTGCCGCCCAGGTTGAGCCCGAGCTTGACCTCGCGCGAATTGCCGAAATTCAGCGTGTTGGAGGAGCCGACGCCGCCATTGCCGCCGCCGCCGCCGATGCTCTGCGCGACGACCGCGTTGGCATAGTCGCCATAGGTCGTGACGGTCGCGCCACTGAGCGTGACGTTCACCGGACCGCCATTGCCCCCATCGCCGCCGCTGCCGCCGAGCGCTACGGAGGCCTGCAGGTTCCACATGGATGCGCCTTCGGAACTGCTCGATGCGCGGCTGTACGAGATCGTCGCCGCGAGCGCCGAGGAATCGCCGCCGGCGCCGCCGCCGCCGCCGATCGATTGCAGCAGCAAGCCGTGCGAGCCCTGCCCCTGCGTAGCGATGGTCGCATTGTCGTTCAGGGTGGCGGAGACATTCCCCCCATTGCCGCCCGATCCGCCGCTGCCGCCCATGGCGAAGGACAGGGCACCGGTATAGCTGTTCCCGGTTTCCGGGTTCGGCAGGCCGACCGCGACTGCGCGGGCCGTCGCCGAGCCGGCCAAGCCGCCACCGCCGCCCAGCGACTGCGCGACGATCCCGTAGGAATCCACCGGGTTCGTGTTGGTGCCGGAGATCACGGACTTGCCGGTGGTAATCGCGGTGCCTGACAGCGTCAGCGTCACGCCCCCCGGCGTCCCGCCGCTGCCGCCCGACCCGCCCATGGCGACGGCCACCGAAAGCTCCGTGGAGCCCGTTGTCGAATAGGCCGATCCGCCCGCGCCGCCGCCCCCGCCGATGGACTGCGCGACGATGCCAGCGGCGTTCGTGTTGAGGGTGCCGATACTGCCGCCCGTGGCGGTCACCGTGACCGCCCCGGCGCCACCACCGTCGCCGCCAGATCCGCCATAGCTCATCGTCACCAGCGTGCCGGCCGAGGTCGCATTCCCGCCGGTGCCGCCGCCGCCGCCGATGCTCTGCGCGACCAGGCCGTGCGCCAGGTTCCCCTGCGTCGCGATCGTGCCGGCCGACAGCGTCGCCGTGACCGTCGTGGCGCTGCCGCCCCCGCCCCCAGACCCGCCGAAGGAGCCGATCACCTCATTCGAGTCGCCGCCATTGCCGCCGCCGCCGCCGATGCTCTGCACCAGGATGCCGAAGGAGGACTGGCCGGCCGTGCTGATCCTGCTGGAGTGGGTGACGCTCGCCGTGTTGCCGCTGGCCGCCGCGGGGGCGGAGCCGCCGACTCCGAAGAAGCCGCCATCGGTCGCGCCCGCCGTGCCGGTGCCGCCGCCGATCGACTGGGCCTGGATGCCGATGGCGTTCTGGCCCTGCGTCGTGATGCTGCCGCGGTTCGTGACGCTGACCGGGCCGACGGTGCCGCTCGCGCCCGCCGAACCCGCGGGGCCATAGATGATCCCGGCGCCATTGCCGCCCGATCCGCTGGTGCCGGTGATGGAGAGCGCCATGATCCCATGCGCGCCTTGCCCCGTGGTGGTGATGGTCGCGGCGCTCTCGACCGTCACGGTGCCGCTGTTGCCGCCAGCGCCGCCATTGCCGGGATTGGTCGCGATGCCGCCTGACGAATTGTACTCGCTGCCCGACCCGCCGCCGCCGCCGACGCTGCGGGCGATGACGCCAATCGCGCCGCTCCCGGTCGTTGCGACGCTGACGCGGGGGCCGAGCTGGATGGTGACAGCTTCCGCGCTGCCGCCCGCGCCGCCATCGCCGACCGCGCCGCCCAGATCCACATTGATCGCACCGCCCGTGCCGCCCATCCCGCCAATGGAGGCCGCACTGACGCCGAAGGCAGCTGTCCCGTCCGAGGCCTGCCCGCCGGCGGTCGAGATCACGACATCGCCCAGAATGCGCACGAAGACGGAGCTGGCCGTCCCGCCGGCGCCGCCCGTGCCGGAATCGCCCTCGCCGGATGCGAGGTTGCCGCCATTCCCGCCGGTGCCGCCGCGCGACAGCCCGAGGATGGCAGGCGAGCCGCTGCCGGTGGTCGTAACGCCGCCGCCCAGCATCTCGACGCGGACTGCGCCACCCGCGCCACCCGCACCGCCCATGCCCGCCGTCGTGCCGGGCTCGAGAGCCTGGGTGTAGTCCTGACCGGTGCCGCCGGCGCCGCCTTGCGCGATCGCGGCGACGCCGGCCGCGAGGCTGCCGCTCGTGGTGACGCGCGTCTCGGCGAGGCGCGCGATGGCGATGTCCGGCGCCGAGCTGGTGGTCACGACGCTGGAGGCGCCGCCAGGCCCGGCACGGCTGTGATCCTGGCCGATGCCGCTATTGCCGCCGCTGCCGCCCTGCGACAGCGCCAGCAGGCCGAGCACGCCATTGCCGCTCGCGGTGATGTTGGCGAAGCGCGCGCTGGCCTCGGCCGCACCCGCATTGCCGCCTGAGCCGCCGGTGGACGAGTCGTAGCCGGCGCCGCCATTGCCGCCGAGCGCGAGTGCGCCGACGGCGGCGGAGCGCGTGCCCTGCGGCGCCGTGCCGAACCCGCTGGCCGAGATCGTGACCGGGGCGTCCTGGCTGCCGGTCACCGTGGCGAAGGCCGCACCGGTCGAGCCGCCCGGGCCGCCATTGTTGCCGCTGTTGACCGACATGGTGCCGTTGCCACCCTGGCTCAGCGCCAGCACGCCGAAGAGGCCGGTGGGCGTGCCGAGTGGCGGGGTGCCGGAGGGCGTGATCCATGTGGCGGCGACCGTGACCGGTGCGGTCGTCGTGACCTCCACCTGTGTCGCCGATCCGCCGGCCTGGCCATTGTTGCCAGTGCCGGCATTGCCGCCGAGGCTGCGCCCGGCCATCGCCCAGTAGCCCTGCATGACGTTCGGCGTGAAGACGCTGATGGCGCCGCTGTTGGTCAGCGTGACGGCCCCGGCACTGGCGCCGTTCGTGCCGGTCTGGCTGCCATATTGCGGATTGCCGTTCTGGTCCGGCCCGCGCGACGTCACATTGCCGCCCTGGCCGCCCAGGCTTTCGGCCAGCAGCCCGGCCCCGCCGAACATCAGGCCCGCAGCAACGCCCCCGACCGAAGAGCTGGTTGCAAACTGGATCGGTCCGGCATTGGTCACATTGACCGTCGAGCCGGTCTGTGCGGCGCCTGCGCTGTGGTTGGTGTCGGTATTGGTGTAGTTGCCGCCATTGCCGCCCTGCGAGGCGGAGCGGAGGACGAAGGCGGTGAATGGCGTATTGGTGTCGGTCAGCAGCGTCTGGGACAGGGAACCGCTGTTGTTGAACTGCACCGGGCCGGCCGGGCTGCCATTCTGGCCATTGCCCGTCGAACTGCTTGTGCCGTTGATCGCGACCAGGCTGAATTCGAGCGCGCCGGCGAAGCCCCCACCCCCGCTTGGGGTCGAGATGACGAAGTTTCCGGTGCTGCTCCCGGAGTAGGTCAAGTTGCTCGCGATCTGCACCTGCAGCGGCGCGTTGAAGTTGCCGGGCGAGACGGTGCAGACATAGGTGCCGCTCTGCGTGGTGGATGCCGCGCAGGAATAGGTCGCGGTCTGTGACGAGGCGGAACCCGCGGGCACCAGCAGCCCCGCGACGGCGAAGGCCATACCGAAGCCGGGCACCAGATGACTACGCGGCATGATCTCGGCTCCGACGCGACCGGCACACATTAATTAACATGGTATCGCTTGCATCTGACCTTGGCCAGACGAAGCAGGCCGGCAGGCCTGGGGTCAAGCCGCGGCATTGGCTGCACCGGCCGAAGCCTGCCACCGCGGCCAGCCTGATCTGCACGGGGAGCGCCGCAGCCCCACGGATGATCAGGGGCCGTTGAACCCCGCCGGCATCATGGGACTCAGAAGGTCCAGAACAGCTGCGCCTGCAGCGTCGTCCAATTGGCCGCGCCGCCGCCCGCCGCGCGGATCGCCTCGCCCGGCTGGGCCAGACCGGCGACCCCCAGGAAGAACAGCCGCTCATTCAGCGGCATGCGCAGCACCGCCTGCCATTCCTGCCCGAGATCGCGCGAGCTGAGCTGCGCGAGGCGCGGATTGCCGCCGAGGTTGTTCAACTCCATCGCGCGGTTCAGATACCAGTCGAGCGTGAGGTTGGTGCCCTCGCGCGGGCTGACGTTCAGCCGCACCCGGTGCACGGCGCGGTTGGACTGCGTCAGCAGCTTGCCCATGGTGATGCCCTGCAGCCATTCGTCGAGACCGCCGGAGTAGAGCGTGTCGAACCGTTCGTAACGGGCGGTGGCCGGATTGTCCCCGGTGAAGGCCGCGTACCGATAGGAGAGGCTGGGCTGCCAGGGCAGGTCGCGCGCGAGGAAGCCCAGCTGCCCATAGCCGCCCCAGGCCGACATCGGGAAATTCTGGTTGGACTGGTGCGCCAGCGCCCCCTCGATCCAGAGGCCCGGCGCCACGGCCGGGTCGGCCCAGCGGCCGCGCGCGGCGAGCGTGAGCAGCCCCTCGCGCCCGCCCGGGGCGGGCGCGTTCGGCACCGCGTAACTGGTGTTGGACATGGGCACGTAGATGACATTCGCCGCCGCATGGCTGTGCGCGTCGAAATTCCAGCGCAGGCTGCCGCCGACCAATTGCGTGCGGGAGAGAATCTCCCCCGTCCGGTTGGGCTCGAGCCAGAAGCCATTGAACACCCAGTTGCCGGCGCGGGCGCTGACGAGGCCGGCGAGGTCGGCCGCGGTGCGTGGCGAGAGATAGACGCCGGGCAGCCAGCCCGCATTCAGCCGCTGGGTGAAGCGCGCGATGAGGAAGCCGTCCTCCAGCGTGAAGGCCTGCCTGCCAACAGAGGCGTTGACGCGAAGGTCACTCTCCAGGGGCGCATAGATCACGCCGGCATAGGCGCGGTTGAGTTCGTTGGTGGAGCGCGTGTCGTCGCGGAAGATGTCCTGCCCGGCGCTGATGGCGCCAAGGCCAGTGAGCGCGCCGTAGAGGTAGAAGGGGCTCTCGCGCAGGCGCGTGGCGCCGCCGATCCCGTATTCCGCATAGGCTTCGCCCCAGCCGGCCCGCGCGCCGGTGCCCACGCCCTGCGGCGGGTTCAGTGCGAGCGGGCTGCCGCGCGTGAAGACGGCGGGGCGGCCGAACCAGGGATGGCCGTCGGTGAAGACGCCGAGGCCGCCATTGGCGATGAAGGTCACCAGGCTGCGCTCGTCACGCCAGATGGTCGGGAAGGCGCGGATGCCCTGCTCGGCCAGGATGCCCGACGGCCCAACCGCCCCAGGGGCCAGGCGCAGCACGACGGTAAGGCTGCGCCCCGCGCCATCCAGCGCGAGGCGATAGGTGGCGCCACCCAGGCCCGGCAGCGCCCGCACGCGGCTGAGTGCCGCCTCGACCAGGATCGCCTCGAAGCCCGAGCCGGGGGTGAGCCCGAAGGCGCGGCGCGCGGCGGCCTCGGTCACGGCGGCGACGGGCGCGCCGCCCGGACCTTCCACCGTGACCGCCGCGATGGTCGAGCCCTCGGCCAGCGCGGGCTGGTCCGCCGTGCCGGGGCCGCCGAGGCCCGTCGCATTGCCCGCCATCTGCGCGCGGGCGGGCCCGGCCAGCGCGAGCAGCGCGAGGAGGAGAAGCGCCCGCCTCAATGCCCGAAGAGGCGCACCACGCTGCCGCCGCCATGGACGTTGATGGTCTGCCCGCTGATCCAGCTTCCGGCGGGCGAGGCGAGCCAGAGCATGGCATGCGCCACATCCTCGGGCCGGCCGGGGCGGCCGGTCAGCGTGTCGGGGTGCATCATCCGCTCCTGCGTCGCCGCATCGATGCCGGCCGCCGCATAGCCCTCGGTGATCACGGTGCCGATCAGCACCGAGTTCACGCGCACCCTCTTCGCCAGCGCATGGGCGAGGCTCACCATCATCTGGTTCAGCGCCGCCTTGGCCGTGGCATAGGCCAGGATGTCGTAGGCCGGGACGGCGGAGGAGAAGCTGCCCGAATTGATCACCGCCGGGTTCTGCGCCTGCAGCAGATGCGGCACGCAGGCCGCCGTCATGCGATAGGCGCTGATGGTGTTCAGCCTGTAGCTGTCCAGCATCTGCTGCTCCGTCACGGCCAGCGGGTCGGTATTCACGCCGCCCCAGCCGACATTGTTCACGAGCGTCGAGAGGCCGCCGAAGGCCGCGACGGCGGCGGCGACCACGGCCTGGATGTCGCCCTCCTGCGTCACGTCGCAGGCCATGCCGCGCACGTCGCGGCCGGTCTCGGCGGCGATGGCGGCGGCGGTGGCTGCGGCCTTCGCGCCGTCGAGATCGGCGATCATCACGCGCGCACCGGCGCCGGCGAAGGCGCGCGCGATGCCGGCGCCGATATTCTGCGCGCCGCCGGTGACGATGGCGGCGTGGCCCTCCATCCGGAAGGCGGCGAGCGGGTCATAGGTCATGGTCGTTGCTCCCTGTCAGTCCAGTTCCTGCACGCCGCCGCCGCTGACGGTGAGCACCTGGCCGCTGATCCATGTCGCCAGCGGCGAGCAGAGGAACAGCACCGCATGGGCGATGTCCTCCGCCGCGCCGAGGCGGCCGAGCGGCGTGTGCTTCAACATCGCGGCCTCGATGGCGGGCGTGAGCACGCTCGCCAGTGCCTGCGTCTTGATGGCGCCGGGTGCCACGGCGTTCACGCGGATGCCCATGGGGCCGAGGTCGAAGGCGATATTGCGCGTCAGGTGATTGGCCGCCGCCTTGGAGGAGGCGTAGGACGCCATGCGCTTGTTGGTGTTCTCGCCCGCCATGGAGGAGATGTTGACGATGGCGCCGCCGCCGGCGGCCCGCATGTGCGGCGCGGCCAGCTGGCAGAGGCGGAAGACCGAATAGACGTTGAGGCGGTAGGCCCATTCGAAGTCGGCCATGGGCATGTCGAAGGGCTTGGGCCCGCCGCCGCCCGCATTGTTCACCAGGATATCGAGCCGGCCGAAGCGCGCGGTCGCCACCGCGACGAGCGCGGCCAGCGCCGCCTCCTCCGTCACGTCGCAGGCCTGCGCCAGCGCCTCGCCACCCGCCCTGCGGATGCCCTCAGCAGCGGCCTCGGCGCTGGCGGCGTCACGGTCGCTCACGACGATGTGCGCGCCGGCCCGTGCCAGCGTCTCGGCCGAGGCACGGCCGATCCCGGCCCCCGCGCCCGTCACGATCGCCACCTGGCCGGACAGGCTGATCTCCACGCCCATGATGATGTTCCTCCCCTGTGCCGGATCGGCTTGCCGGCTGAATGACATGCTCGCAAGAATGAAGGTGCCCATTCTGGGCATGGCCCAGGGAGCCACCCCCATGACGCGACGCATGCCCCCGCCCCCCGAGGCGCAACCCTCCGCGGAGCAGGCGTTCGAGCGCGCCTACGCGGCGCGCTTCGCCGAGTATCACCTGGCCTGGTCGGTCTTCTTCGTGGGCCACATGGCCGATCTCCGCACCCATTTCGACGATCTCGAGGATGCGCTGCTGCTGGCCGCATTCGGCCTTGGTCCCCTTGCGGAGAAGCTTCGACGCTCGCGCCGCGAAGGCGACGCGGAGGGGCTGATCTATGGCAAGCGCCCGGCGAGCGAGGGCTGGACCAATGCCCGGCGGCTGGCGGAGGTCACCGGCATCCCGCGGGAGACGGTGCGGCGCAAGCTCGAGCGCTTCCGGCGCCGCGGGTGGGTGGAACAGACGGACGACCGGTCCTGGCGGATGGCTCTGCTGCCCGATGGCAGCGCTCCCCTCGCCGCCGACATGAAGGCCGCCAACGCCGAGTTCGTGGCGCGGCTGGCGCGGCTCATGGCGGAGTTCAAGCGCATCGAAGGCGCCGGGCCGGGATAGGCCGGAGCGCGGCAGCCTTCGGCGGAACGGGGCTCCCGGCTTCGCCTGTCAGCTTCCTGTCAGGTTCATCTCCTACCGATCCCTTGACCCGGCCGCGAGCCGGATCGCCGCGGCTGCCTTCGTCCGGGCGGCGTCAAGGATCCTGTCATGCCCATCCCCGCCACCAAGCTGTTCCTGACCACCGCGCTCACCGCGGGTGGCGCCTACCAGCTGCTGCCCGAATCCCCCACCGACTTCGCGCCCGCCCTCGCCACCCCCCCGGGCAGCGTCTGGATCTCGGGCATCGCGGACCTCAACGGCGACGGCCTGGCAGAGATCATCACCGGCGCGGCCGGCAGCGACGACAAGGCGGCCGATGCGGGCCGCGTCTATGTCACCTTCGGGCAGTCCATCGGCGGCACCAGCACCACCATCGGCGATTCCGTGCAGGAGATCATCATCGATGGCCTGAACGCGGGCGACCTCGCGGGCACGGCCGTGGGCAGCATCACGGACCTCAACGGTGACGGGCGCGCCGAGATCCTGGTGGGCGCGCCGGGGCAGGACATCTCGACGCGGCTCGACGCTGGCGCGGGGTTCGTGCTCTGGGGCGACGCGACCGCCGGCGGCATCGACCTGGGCGACCCGACGGGCGGGGCTGGCAATGGCGTGGGCTACATCATCCGCGGCGAGGTGGCGGGCGATGCGGCCGGCTCCGCCATGCTGTCCATCGGCGACCTGAACGGCGATGGCCGGGCCGAGGTGCTGATCGGCGCGCCCGGCAATGACGCGGGCGGCACGGATGCGGGCGCAGCCTATGTGGTCTTCGGCAAGGCCAGCGACGGCGCGGTCAACCTCACCAGCGTCACCGCGGGCACGGGCGGCTTCCGCATCAAGGGTGCCGGCAAGAAGGATCGCGCGGGCGAGGCGCTGGGCGTGCTTGGCGACCAGAATGGCGACGGCAAGGCGGAGATCCTGGTCGGCGCGCCCGGCAGCGAGGCGGGCGGCACGGATGCGGGCGCGGTCTATGTCGTCTTCGGCAAGTCCACCGGCACGCAGGTGGCCCTCGGCAGTCTTGGCGCCGGCGGCTACCGCATCACGGGCCAGGTCGGCGAGGGCGCGGGCAGCAGCGTGACCGGCCTGGGCGACGTGAACGGCGATGGCCGGGCCGACCTGCTGGTGGGCACCACCTCGGGCACGCAGGCCTATGTGGTCTTCGGCCAGGCGGGCACGTCGGAGATCCTGCTCTCGGACGTGGCGGCCGGCACGGGCGGCTACATGATCACGCCGGAATGGCCGGACGACCTGGCCGGCATGACCGTCACCGGCGGGCGCGACCTGAACCGCGACGGCGTGATGGACCTGGTCATCGGCACCCCGCATGAGAGCGAGGGCGGCGTGGATGCGGGCGCCGTCTATGTGGTCTGGGGCGGTGGCCGGACGGCGGTGGATCTCTCTCTCGTCGCGCAGGGGATCGGCGGCGCCAAGGTCGTGGGCGAGGCCGGCAGCCTGCTGGGCAGCGCGGTGGCACTGGCAGGCGATGTGGACGCGGATGGCACCTCGGACCTGCTGCTGGGCGCGCCCGGCACGGAGACCGTCTCGGTGCTCTACGCCCCGCCGACCTGGCAGCCTGACGCGAACATCTACGGCACGAACGCGGCGGATGTGATTGGCGCCGGCTATGGCGGGCTGCATGTCGTGGACAATCTGGACAACGAGATCCACGGCCTGGCCGGCGATGATTCCATCACGGCGGGCGAGGGCGCCGATACGCTGGATGGCGGCAGCGGCGCCGACACACTGGTGGGTGGCCTGGGCGACGATGCCTATGTCGTGGATGACGCGGGCGACCTCGTCACCGAAGTCGCGGGGGAGGGGCAGGACCGGGTCGAGGCCTGGGTGGATCATGCACTGGGCGAGGCGGTCGAGGCGCTGACGCTGCGGGGCGGCGCGCATTCCGGCTTCGGCAACGCGCAGGCCAACACGCTGGCCGCGACCCAGGGCAATAACGCGCTGCGCGGCGGCGGTGGCGCGGATACGCTGCTCGGCGCCCTCGGCCAAGACACGCTGGATGGCGAGTCCGGCGATGACAGCATGGCCGGCGGCGCGGGCAACGACCTCTACCTCGTGGACAGCCTGGGCGACGTGGTGAGCGAGGCGGTCGGCGCGGGCAGCGACACCATCCGTGCCGTGCTCGACTGGACGCTGGGCGCCAATGTCGAGGGGCTGGCGCTGGAGGGCGCTGCGGTGCGGGGCGAGGGCAATGGCCTGGCCAACCGCATCGTCGCCAACGCCGTCTCCAGCACGCTGCTGGGCCTTGGCGGCAATGACACACTGCTCGGCGCCGCGGGCGATGACAGCCTGGATGGCGGCACGGGCGCCGACAGCATGGCGGGCGGCGCGGGCAATGACAGCTATCTGGTGGACCAGGCCGGCGACATCGTCACCGAGGCCGCGGCCGGCGGCTTTGACACGGTGCGTGCCAGCGTGGACCACACGCTCGCGGCGCAGGTGGAGGCGTTGGTGCTGACCGGTGCGGCGCGCCAGGGTACCGGCAATGCGCTCGCCAACCACATCACCGGCAATGCGCTGGGCGATACGCTCTCGGGCGCGGGCGGCCACGACACGCTGCTGGGCGGCATCGGTGCCGACAGCCTGGATGGCGGCACCGGCGATGACAGCATGGCCGGCGGCGCGGGCGATGACACCTACAGCGTGGACAGCGTGCTGGACCTGGTGGTGGAGGCCGCGGGCGCGGGCACCGACACGGTGCGGGCCACCGGCGACTACGTGCTGGGTGCCGAGGTTGAGAACCTCGTCCTGCTGATGGCCGGGCGCACCGGCACGGGCAATGCGGGCGCCAATAGGCTCGTGGCGGCGGCCGGCGGCGATACGCTCCTGGGTGATGCCGGCCATGACACGCTGCTGGGCGATGCCGGTCAGGATCGCCTGGATGGCGGCATCGGCGCCGACAGCATGGCCGGCGGCGCGGGCAATGACGCCTATGTGGTGGATGATGCGGGCGATGTGGTGACCGAACTCGCCGCGGGCGGCACCGACACCGTCTTCGCCACGGTGGACCACACGCTCGGGGCCGATGTCGAGGCGCTGGTGCTCACCGCCGCCGGCCATAGCGGGACGGGCAATGCGCTGGACAATGCGCTGACCGGCACCGCCGGCAGCGACACGCTGCTGGGCGAGGGCGGCGCCGACACGCTGGACGGCGCGGGCGGCGGCGACCGCATGGTGGGCGGCGCGGGCGACGACACCTACCATATTCGCAACGCGGGCGACGTCGTGGTCGAGGAGGTGGCGGGCGGCTTCGACACCGTCATCGTCTCCAGCGACTGGACGCTCTCCGGGAATATCGAGGCGGTGCAGCTCATCGGCACCGGCCATGCGCTGACCGGCAATGCCGGCGCCAATTCCCTGAGTGGCAATTCCGGCAGCGACACGCTGGATGGCGGCGGCGGCGACGACACGCTGCTGGCCGGCGACGGGGATGACGTGCTGGTCGTGCGCGCGGGCCGCGCCACGCTGGATGGCGGCAGCGGCGATGACCGCTACGTCGTGCATGGCGGCCAGGCCCATATCGAGGATTTCCTCGGCGAGGACACGATCGACGCGAGCGAGGCGATTGAGGATTGCGTGATCGACCTCTCGGGCGACACCACCTCCTCGGTCGAGGGGGATTCACTGGATTTCGGCCCGGGCGGCAGCACCTCGGCGCCGCTGGACGTGCAGTTCCTCCAGGACCTTACGGGGTCCTTCGCCGACGACATCGTGATGGTGCGCGGCCTGGTGCCGCAGATCGTGACTGCGTTGCAGGCGGTGCAGCCGAATGCGGAATTCGGCGTCTCCACCTTCCGCGACAAGCCGATCGGCGGCTTCGGCGGGGCGGGCGACTGGGTCTATCAGCAGCAGCTGGCCCTCTCGGTGGATACGGCGGCGCTGACCGGCGCCTACACCGCGATGGTCGCGAACAATGGCGCGGACGGGCCGGAGGCGCAGATCGAGGCGCTGATGCAGCTCGCCCTGCACAGCACGGAGGTGGGGTATCGCGCCAATTCCGCGCGCTTCGTCATCCTCTTCACCGATGCGCCCTTCCACAGCGCGGGCGATGGGGCGGCGGCGGGCATCCCTCTCGCGAACAATGGCGATGCGGTGATGGACGGCACGCCCGCCGGCACGGGCGAGGACTACCCCCTCGTCGCGCAGGTGCGGCTGGCGCTGGAGGCGGCGAACATCATCCCGATCTTCGCGGTGGCCGGCGGCAATGACGCGGCCTACCAGACGCTCGTCACGCAGCTCGGCCGTGGCGCCGAGGTGACGCTTACGGCCAACAGCTCCAACGTCGTCGCCGCGATCACGGGCGGTCTCACCGTCGCCACCACGACGCGGGTGGAGAATGCCTGGGGCGGCGCGGGGAACGATCGGCTGACCGGCGGCGTGGGGCGCAACACGCTCCTCGGCAATGGCGGCGATGACAGCCTGGACGGCGGCAGCGGCGGCGACCGCATGGAGGGTGGCGCGGGCAGCGACAGCTACGCGGTGGATGATGCGGATGACAGCGTGCTCGAACTCGCCGGCGGCGGCGCGGATGTCATCCGCTCCAGCGTGGACCTGACGCTGGCGGCCGAGGTGGAAGACCTGGTGCTGCTCGGTACGGCGCGGCGCGGCACCGGCAATGCGCTCGCCAACCACCTCACCGCCAATGACCTGGGCGACACGCTGGCTGGTGAGGCGGGCAATGACTCGCTCCATGGCGGCGCGGGCGCCGATGCGCTGGATGGCGGCACGGGCCAGGACCGCCTGGAGGGCCGGGGCGGCGACGACAGCTACCTCGTGGACAATGCGCGGGATGCGGTGGTGGAGCTGGCCGGCGGCGGCGTGGACACGGTGCGCGCCATGGTGACCGTCACGCTGGCGGCGAATGTGGAGAACCTCGTCCTCCTCGCGCCGGCGCGGACGGGTACGGGCAATGGCCTCGCCAACCTGATCACCGGCAATGACCTCGGCAACACGCTGAATGGCGGCCTGGGCGACGACACGCTGGTGGGCGGCCGCGGCGCGGATGCGCTGAGCGGCGGCGCCGGGGCGGACCGCATGGAAGGCGGCGCTGGCAACGACGTCTACAGCGTGGATGATGCGGGCGATGTCGTCGTCGAGGCCGCGCTGGGCGGCACCGACATGGTGAAGGCCAGCATCGGCTGGACGCTGGGCGCCGATCTCGAGAACCTGACCCTGCTCGGCACCGCCGGCCTCACCGGCACCGGCAATGCGCGGGCCAATGCGATCACCGGCAATGCGGGCGCGAACCTGCTGGCCGGGCTGGACGGCAACGACACGCTGGATGGCGGGCTCGGCGCCGACACGATGGAGGGCGGCGCCGGCCAGGACAGCTACCTCGTGGACCAGCTCGGCGATGTCGTCACTGAGCTGGCGGGCGGCGGCGTGGACCTCATCACGGCCAGCCTCGACTGGACCCTGGGCGACGAGGTGGAGCAGCTGCTGCTCTCCGGCGCGGCCGACCTGACCGGCACCGGCAATGCGCTGTCCAATACGCTGACGGGCAATGCGGGCGCCAACCACCTGCTGGGCCTGGGCGGCCATGACACGCTCTCCGGCGGGGCGGGCAGCGACACGATGGAGGGCGGGCTGGGCAATGACGTCTATGGCGTCGGAACCCTGGGGGATGTGGTCATCGAGGCGGCGAATGGCGGCACCGACACGGTGAAGGCCTCGGTCTCCTACACGCTCACCGCCCATGTGGAGCGGCTGTCGCTGAACGGCAGCGCCGCGCTCGACGGCACGGGCAACGAGCTGGCGAATCTGCTCACTGGCAATGGCGGGGCCAATCGCCTCGCGGGCCTCGACGGCAAGGACACGATCAATGCCGGGAGCGGCGATGACGTGCTGTTGGGCGGCATGGGCGCCGACCTGCTGGCGGGTGGACTGGGCGCCGACGCCTTCCACTTCGGCAGCGCGCTGGAGGGCGGGGACCGCATCACGGACTTCGTGTCGGGCACCGACGTGCTGGCCTTCTCCGCCACGGGCTTCGGTGGCGGGCTGCTCGACGGCATGGATGCGGCGGCCGCCGGGCTGCTCGTGCTGGGCGCCGCGGCGACCGAGGCGCATGGCCAGTTCCTCTATGCCACGGCGAGCGGCGCGCTTTCCTGGGATGCGGACGGGACCGGCGCGGGCGCCGCCCAGCTGGTGGCGACCCTGACCAACCACGCCCTGCTCACCGCGGCGGACCTGCACATCTTCGGCTGAGCGTCAGGGCGCGGGCGGGAATTCCAGCACCGTCTCGAAGCCTGATTCCGCGCCGGGAGGCGGGGCGTGCAGCAGGAGCGCGCCGCCCGCCTGGCGCATGATGCGATCCACGATGGCGAGCCCGAGGCCGGTGCCCGCCACGTGCTGGTTGTGACGCTGGAAGGGCCGCTTCAGCTGCTCCAGCGCGGCGGGTGGGATGGGCGGCGCGGCGTTGCGCAGGCTCAGGCGCCGCCCGGGACCGAGCGTGAAGCGCACGGGCATGTCCGGCTCGCCGTGGCGGAGCGCGTTCTCCAGCAGGTTGCGCAGCGCGATGCCGAGCGCGTCCAGGTCGCCCCGCACCGGAAACGCGGCGATGCCGTTGGTCTCCACGGTGATGCGGCCCGGCCCGGCCTCGGCGGCGAACTCATCCACCAGAAGGCGCAGCAGGGGCAGCAGGTCCACCACTTCCATGCTCGCCGCAACGCCCGCCTCGGCGCGGGCCAGCTGCAGCAGGCGCTCGGCCAGCCGGCCCATGCGGCGCAGCTCGGCCGCGATGGCCAGGGCGCGCTCGCCCATCGGCGTCGCCTCGCCGAGATGCGCGGCCAGAAGCTGCGTCTGCACCAGCGCGGCCGCGATGGGCGTGCGCAGCTCATGCGCGCTGTTGCGGGCGAAGCTGCGCTCGCTCTCCAGCGCCTTGGCGAGGCGGCTGAGGAGCTGGTTCATGTCGGTCACCAGCAGCGCCAGCTCCTCCGGCAGGCGGGACGCGGGCAGGGGGGAGAGATTGCCGCCGCCGCGCGCCGCGACCTCCCGCTGCAGCTGGGTGACGGGCGCGAGGCCGCCGCGCACGTTGTGGCGGATCAGCCAGACGACGACGGGCAGCAGCCCCGCGAGGGGCAGCAGCAGCAGCAGGATCGCGCCCCAAACCGCTTCCTGGCGGTGCCCCGCGGGTTCGGCGATCTGGATGGCGAAGCGCCCATCCACCGAGAGCTCGGTATAGACGCGCCGGCCCGCGCCATCCCAGGCGAAGCCCGGCGTGACGGGCAACAGATAGGCCGCGCTGGGCGCCTGGTGGGAGCGCAGGCGCACGACGCCCGCCACGCTGAGCACCTGGTAGGTCACGTATTCGTCATGCGGCACGGCGGGCAGCGTGTCCGGCACTTCGGCGCTGGCCGGCCCTTCGAGCACGGCGGCATGGGTGCGCAGGATGTCGGGCAGCATGTGCTGCGCGGTCTCCTGCAGCACGCTGTCGAACACCTCGTTCAGCTCGTAGCGCACCATCAGGCTGGCCAGCGCCGCCCCCAGCACCCAGCACAGCGTCAGGCCGATGGTCAGCGAGCGCGTCAGGCGCCCCGCGAGCGTCCAGCCCGGCCTCGTCACGGCCGCAGCCGGTAGCCGATGCCGCGCAAGGTCTCGATCGCGTCATGGCCCAGCTTGCGGCGGATACGGCCGACATAGACCTCCACCGCATTGCTTTCGAAATCGCCCCCGAGATCGCGCAGCGCCTCCTCGATCGAGGCGCGGGTGACGGCATGGCCGGGCCGGCGTGCCAGCAGGGCCAGCACGGCCATCTCCCGCCCCGTCATCTGCACCGGCTGGCCCGCGACCACCGCGTGGCCCTCGGCCAGGTCAAGGCTGACCGCGCCGGCATGGCAGGTCGTGCGCGGCGGGCCGAGCGTCCGCCGCGCCACCGAGGCGATGCGCGCACCGAGCTCGGCCAGGTCGAAGGGCTTGACCAGGTAGTCGTCGGCGCCGGTGTTCAGCCCGGCGATGCGATCGCGCACCTGGTCGCGCGCCGTCAGGATGATGGCCGGCCGCTGGTCCCCGTGGCGCCGCAGCGCACCGAGGAAATCGAGGCCCGAGCCGTCCGGCAGGCTCAGGTCGAGCAGCAGGAGCTCGGGGAGGAAGCCGTGCAGCTCGTCCTCGGCCTGCGCGATGCGCGTGGCCCATGCGACCTGATGGCCGGAAAGGCGGAGATATTCGGCGACACCCCGTCCCAGGCCGGGATCATCCTCGAGCAGAAGAATGCGCATGCCTCCCCGGCTCCCCGTTGCTGGTCGTGCATCGAAGCCGGGATCGGCGATGCAGGGCAAGGGTGGGGCACCCACCCGCTGCCTCCATCGGGCCCATATGTTGACATCAAGCACTCGATTGCCGACAATCTGACGATGATCGCCAGCACTGCGCTTCCCGTAATGGAGGAGGCCGTCGAGGAGTCGCCGCGCCGTCGCGGCGTCTCCGAGATCGCCTTGACCCTGGAGGACACGATCCTCCGCGGCGAATGGCGCCCGGGTGATCGGCTCAACGAACTCGCCCTCTCGCGCCGCCTGGGCATTTCCCGCGCCGCGCTGCGCGAGGCCGTCCGGCTGCTCGAGCAGATGGGGCTCGTCGCCGTCGTCCCGAACCGGGGCGTCATCGTGCGCGAGGTCTCGGTGAAGGACGCGCTTGACCTCTATGACCTCCGTGCCGCGCTGTTCCGCATGGCTGCGCAGCTGGCCGCGCGTCGCTGCACGGCCTCGGCCCTCGCCGCGCTGCGCGCGCTGAATGCGGCAATGCGCGAGGACGCGGCGGCCGAGCGCTTCGCCGACTACTATGCCCGGAACCTCGACTTCCATGCCGCGCTGATCGCCGCGGCAGGCAATGCGCCGCTGGCGCAGGCCTATGCGAATGCGACGAAGAGCCTGCACCTCTTCCGCCGGCGCGCTCTGCTGAATCCGGTCCAGCTCGATCTCTCCCTCGCCGAGCATGAGGCGATCCTCGCCGCCATCGCCGTGCACGACGCCGCGGCCGCCGGCGAGGCGGCGGAGGCGCATATCCTGGTCGGCCGCGATCGCATGCTCGACACACTCGACCGCGGCATCCAGCCGTGACCGCGCCGGTCCTGCAGGTCGAGGCCGCGCGGATCCGCGCGCAGATCCTGGCCGTCCTCCGGGCCTGGGGGATGGATGGTGCCCTCGCCGAGGTCACGGCCGAGGCCATGGTCGAGACCGACCTGATGGGCGTGGACAGCCACGGCATCTCGATGCTGACCATGTATGACGCCCAGCGCCGCGCCGGCCAGCTCGACCTGCGCGCGCAGCCGCGCCTGGTGCGCGACCTGCCCTCGCTCGCGCTGATGGATGGCGGCGCCAATCTCGGTCATCCGGTGGCGGCGGCGGCGATGATGCTGGCGGCCGACAAGGCGCTGGCCGCCGGCATCGGCGCGGTCGGCGTCTTCAACTCGCATCACTTCGGCGCGGCGGGCCACTATGCGCGGCTCGCCGCGGCGCGCGGCGTCGTCGCGCTCATCACCTCCTCCGCACGGACGGTCTTGATGGTGCCGGCGCGCGGCGCGCTGCCGATGCTCGGCAGCAATCCGATCGCCTTCGCCGCCCCGCTGCGGGGCGCGCCGCCCGTCGTGCTCGACATCGCCACCACCACCGTCGCGGCGAACAAGGTCAAGGTCTACGAGCTCAACGGGAAGGCGATCCCGCAGGGCTGGGTGGTGGATGCGGCCGGGCGGGCGGTCACCGATTCCGCCGCCGCCATGGCGCAGATCTTCCGTGCGCCGGGCGGCGGCATCACGCCGCTGGGCGGCGCGGAGCAGACCGGCGGCCACAAGGGCTACGGCCTCGGCCTCATGGTGCAGATCCTGTCGGCGACGCTCACCGGCGCAGCCTTCTCGCCGCTGCGCAACCGCAGCCAGAAGGCGGACGAGCCCGACAATATCGGGCACTTCTTCCTCGCGCTCGATCCCTCGGCGCTGCGCCCCGAGGGCGGCTACGAGGAAGAGATCGCGGCGCTGGTCGATATGCTGCGCGCCACCCCGCCCGCCGATCCCGCGCTGCCCGTGCTGGTGCCGGGCGATCCGGAAATGCGCGAGCGCGAACGCCGCCAGCGCGAGGGCGTGCCCATCCCCGCCGCGCTCGACCGGCAGATCCGCGAGATCTGCGAAGGCTGTGGCGCGCCCTATCTGCTGCACCCATGACGAACCGGGAGGAGACACAGGAATGACCAGGATGCATCGCCGCGGCCTGCTGGGCGGAGTTGCGGCCGCGCTGGCCGCGCCGGGATTGGCGCGCGCGCAGACTGGCTGGCAGCCGACGCGCCCGCTGCAGCTCATCGTCGGCTTCGCGCCGGGCGGGGGCAGCGACATCATCGCCCGCACGATCGCGGAAGCCGCTGCACCCTTGATGCCGCAGCCCATGGTGGTGGTGAACCGCCCCGGCGCCGGTGGCGTGATCGCCGCGGAATTCGTCGCCCGCGCGGCGCCCGATGGCCACACGCTGCTGCTGGCCGGTGGCAGCGAGAGCACCTCCGTCCCGGCGCATCGCGAGGTGCCCTACGACCCCAAGCGCTCCTTCCGCGCCGTCATTCGCCTGACGCGGCACCCGCACTTCATCTGCGTGCGCAATGACAGCCGCTTCGCCAACATGACGCAGGTGATCCAGCAGGCGCGGGCCGAGCCCGGGCGCATCACGCATGGCTCCGCCGGCGTCGGCACGCTCTCGCATTCGCTGTTCATGCTGCTCGAGCGCCGCGCGGATGTGGAGTTCCTGCATGTGCCCTATACCGGCGGCGGGCCCGTCGCGCAGGCACTGATCGCCGGGCAGATCGACCTCGGCGTCATGGCCTCGGACGAGTTCGGCACGCTGAACGCCGCGGGCCTCTTCCGGCCGATCGCCGTGGCCTCGGGCGAGCGCGCGCTCTCGCAGCCCAATGTGCCCACGCTGAAGGAGCTGGGCTGGGACGTGCAGGCGGACAACCAGAAAGGCTGGGTCGGCCCGGCCGGCCTGACGGACGAGATGAGCACCTACCTGCATGACCGCTTCCGCCAGGCCATGCAGGCGCCCGTGTGGCAGCGCTTCCGCGAGCGCCTGGGCGAGGGCGACGGCTATGCCGACGGGCCGGGCTTCCAGCGCGACATGGACACGCTGCTGGACAATGTCCGTGCAGCGCTGCGGCGGAGCTGACGCGGCATGCCAGCTCCGATCCAGCCGCCCGCGCGCGTCGCTTTCCTCGGCCTCGGCGTGATGGGGGCGGCCATGGCCGCGAACATCGCCCGCGCCGGCTTCGCGCTCACCGTCCACAGCCGCAGCCGCGCCAAGGCGGCGGCGCTCGAGGCGGCCGGCGCCGGCTGGGCCGCCAGCCCCGCCGATGCGGCGCGCGAGGCCGCCTGCGTCGCGCTCTGCCTGCCTGATACGCCGGATGTGGAGGCGGTTCTGTTCGGCGCGGGTGGCGTGGCGGAAGGCGTGCGGCCGGGCACGGTGGTGATCGATTTCAGCAGCATCGCCGCCGCGCCGACCGCCGCCTTCGCCGCGCGGCTCGCGACGGAGCGCGGGGCCTTCCTGCTCGACAGCCCGGTGAGCGGTGGCCCCGGCGGGGCGCGCGACGGCACGCTGACCTGCATGGTGGGCGGCGATGCGGCGGCCTTCGCGGCGGCCGGGGGCGTGTTCCAGGCGGTGGGGCGCACCGTGACGCATCTGGGCCCGCCCGGGGCGGGGCAGGTCTGCAAGTCGGCCAACCAGCTCATCATCGCCGCCACGGTGCAGGCGGCGGCCGAGGCGCTGGCGCTGGGCCGCAAGGCCGGCCTGGACCCGGAGGCGATGCGCCAGGCGCTGCTCGGCGGCTCCGCACGCTCCTTCGTGCTGGAGAACCACGCCAAGCGCATCAATGACGGCGTGACGAAGGCCGGCTTCCGCGCGGAGCTGATGCGCAAGGACATGCGCCTCGCGCAGCAGGCCGCGCGTGACCATGGCGTCTTCGCGCCGGCCACCGGCCTCGCCGCGCAGATGATGGAGGCGCTGGTGAACAGCGGCCGCGGCGAGATGGATGCGTCCTCGCTCGGCGCGTTGGTGGCGGAACTCTCGGGTCTCGTGCCGAGCGGCTGAGGCCCGGCGGGTCAGACGAAGTCGAGCTGCAGCACCTTGGCCGTACTGGCGCGGCTGGTCCGGCATGCATCGGCATCGAGCTTCAGGTCGATGCCATAGGTCGGGATCATGGCCTTCAGCCGTTCGTGCCAGGCGCCGCCGGCGGCGATCTGGCCGGCGAAGCAGCGCTGCAGGACCTCCATCGCGATGAAGGCCGCTGTGGATGCGCCGGGCGAGGCGCCGAGCAGCGCCAGCAGTGACTTGTCGGCGCTGACGACCAGCTCCGTGCCGAATTCGAGCGTGCCGGTATGGGCCGGGTCCCGCTTGATGACCTGCACGCGCTGGCCGGCCACCGCCGTCCGCCATTCGTCGCGCATGGCGCGCGGATAGAAATCCTGCAGCGCGGCGAACTGATGGCCTGACGTCTGCAGCACCTGACCGATGAGGTATTCGCTCAACCGCCAGTCATCCCGCGCCACGGCCAGCATTGGCAGCACATTGCCCGGCTCGATCGTCTCGATCAGGTCGAGGTAGGAGCCGTGCTTCAGGAACTTGCTGGAGAAGCCCGCATAGGGCCCGAACAGCAGGGACCGCTTGCCGCCGATGATCCGCGTGTCGAGATGCGGCACCGACATGGGCGGCGAGCCTTCCGCCGCCTTGCCATAGACCTTGGCGTGGTGCCGCGCGCTGACGGCATCATCGTCGCAGCGCAGCCAGATGCCGCTGACCGGAAAGCCACCATAGCCGCGCGCCTCCGGGATCGCCGACTTCTGCAGCAGGCGCAGCGCGCCGCCGCCGGCGCCGATGAAGACGAAGCGTGCCTGCATGACCTCCTCCGCGTGGCCGGCGAGATCCTTCACCGTGACCGACCAGCGCCCATCGGCGCCGCGCGCAAGCCCTGTCACCTCATGCCGGTAGTGCACCGCGAAGCCTGTCTGCGCCGCGAGCTGCGCGACGAGGAGATGGGTGAGCGAGCCATAGTCCACATCGGCGCCGGTGATGATGCGCGTGGCCGCCACGGCCTGCTGCGGGTCCCGCCCCTCCATGGTTAGCGGCGCCCAGGCGGCGATCTGCGCGTGGTCATCGCTGTATTCCATGCCGTGATAGCAGTGGTGGGCGGACATCTCCTCGAAGCGCTTGCGGAGGAAGGCGACGTTCTCCGCGCCCCAGACGAAGCTCATATGCGGGCAGGGATGCAGGAAGGCGCGCGGATCGGGGATCGCGCCCTTGGTTACCAGATGGGCCCAGAGCTGGCGGGAGATGTCGAACTCCGTGTTCACCTCGAGGGCCTTCGAGATGTCCACGCTGCCATCGGCGCGTTGCGGCGTGTAGTTCAGCTCGCAATTGGCGGCATGCCCGGTGCCGGCATTGTTCCAGGCATCCGAGCTTTCCTGCGCGCAATCGGCCAGCGTCTCGAACATCACGACGTTGAGCGACGGCTCCAGCTCCTTCAGGACGGTGCCGAGCGTCGCGCTCATGATGCCGGCGCCGATCAGCACCACATCGGCTGTCATGGTGGCCATTACGCATGCTCCTTCGCAGCGGGCTTGAACCGGAGTTCCGCGCCCGGCTCATAGACCACATAGGCGCGGCGCCAGGGTTCGCTGCCGATCAGGCGCCATGTATGCCCGCTGCCGGTATCGTCCTGGGCGAGCAGGATGTCGCCCGGGTTGATGCGGAAGGTGGCCCCCGACTTCACCTCGAATTCCAGCGTGCCGGACAGGGTGATGACGAAGCGCGGCACCGGATCCTTGTGCCACTCGTAGGAGCCGCCGCTGCTGGTCTCCTGGAAGGAAAGCTCCCTCACCTTCACCGGTTGGCCGACCGCATCGCCGCGCATGCCCTCCGTCATGTCGATCGTGCCTTCTTCGAACAGCGAATTGCCGTCCTCGCCGGTCCAGATGCGAACGCACCGAATCATGGGGCACCTCGTGGGGCTGGTGATGGAAGGGGGGCGGCGAGCGCCAGGGACAGGCCGATGCCGATGCCCAGCGTGACGAGCATGGCGGTGACGGCGAGGCCGGCGGTCTCGCCGAGCAGGGTGGCGGGCGACGCCGCGCCGGCCTGCATGATCGCAAGCCCGCCGATGCCCGCCTGGAAGGCATAGAAGCCCGGGATCATCGCGACCACGCCGGGGAAGGCGAAGGTCACGGCGGGTGCCTGGGCGTGCTGCCCCACCAGCCGCGCGAGCAGCGTGGCCAGGAAGGCGCCCGCCAAGGAGGCCAGCGGCAGGTCGAGCCCGAGCCCGACCAGCGCGGTCCGCGCCCCGTGCCCGGCCAGGGCGCAGAGGCAGCAGGCCCAGGCGAGGCGCGGCGGCACGTTGAACAGCAGCGCATAGCCGGCACCCGCCAGGGCCGAGAACAGCAGGTCCTGCGCCAGCGGCAGCGGCGGGAAATGCGCGCCGACCGGCAACGCATCGCCGGCGATGGCCGCGGCAAGGAACAGCCCGAAGGCGATGGCGAGGACCGTCACCGTCCCGAACAGCAGCCGCGCGATCCCATTGCCGATGTGGTTGCCGATGGTGTCGCGCACGCCGTTGATGAGCGGCACGCCCGGCACCAGGATCATGCCCGCGGCGACGAGGCACAGCGTGGGCGATTCGTCGGGGAATGCCAGCATCGTCAGGGCGCCCGTGGCGCCGCCGCCGAAGGCCGCGAGCCCTGCCCCCGCGATCGGATTGACGCCGCGCTGCGCCAGCGCCAGGCGCAGCCCCTGCGTGACCATGCCGACCAGCAGCGAGACGGCAACGACGATCCAGCTGCCGCCGAAGAGCCGCGCCAGCGCCGCGGCGGTGACGCCCACGCCCACCACGACGAGCCAGGCCGGATAACGGCGCGGCGCATGCTCGACGGCGTCGAGCTGGCGTTCGATCTCGGCGAGGCCCGCCCCGCCGGCGCGGATGCGCTCGATGGCCACCAGCGCGTCCATGTTGACGGCGAAGCCCGCGACCTGCCGCCCGATCTTGGTGCGGAAGCCGTCGGCATCCTCGACCGTCAGCAGCAGGCCCTCGGCATGGACCAGCAGGTGTGCCTGGAAGCCGAAGCGGCGCGTGAAGCCCAGCACCGCATCCTGCACATGCGCCGTGTCGGCGCCGTTGAGCAGCATGAGCCGGCCCAGGCGCAGCGCGAGATGGGCCACGTCATGGATGGGCGGGGCAGCGCCCGCCATCAGGCACCGGCAAGGCCGCTGCCGACCATGTCGATGGGCCGGACCGTCTTGTCGAACAGCGCCTCATCCACCTTGCCGGAGGCGAGCGCCGCCTGCTTCAGCGTGAGGTTCCTCGCGATCGCATCCTCGGCGATATGCGCGGCGTTCTGGTAGCCGATGACGGGCGAGAGCGCGGTCACAAGCATCACGCTGCCATCCACGTATTGCTGGATCTTCTCGCGGTTCAGCTCGGTGCCCTCCACCGAGTATTCGCGGAACTTGCCGCAGCCATCCGCGAGGATGCGCGCCGAGTGCAGGAAGTTGTCGATGATGACGGGGCGCATCGCGTTCAGCTCGAAATTGCCCTGGCTGCCGGCGAAGGCGACAGCGGTGTCATTGCCCATCACCTGGATGCAGATCATGACCATCGCCTCGCACTGCGTCGGGTTCACCTTGCCCGGCATGATGGAGGAGCCGGGCTCGTTGCTCGGCAGCACCAGTTCGGCCAACCCGCAGCGCGGGCCGGAGGCGAGCCAGCGCATGTCATTGGCGATCTTCATCAGGGCGACGGCCAGGTTCCGCAGCGCGCCATGCGCCCGCACCATCGCGTCGAGCGAGCCCTGGGCGGCGAATTTGTTGGGCGCAGTGACGAAGGGCTTGCCGGTCAGGCGCGCGATCTCTGCGGCGACATCCTGCGAGAAACCCTTGGGCGCGTTCAGCCCCGTGCCGACCGCCGTCCCGCCGACCGCGAGCTGATAGAGGCCGGCGCGGCTGGCCTCGACCTGGGCGATGGCGTCGCGGAGCTGCCCCGCCCAGCCATGCCATTCCTGCCCGACCGTCAGCGGCACGGCATCCTCCAGATGCGTACGGCCGATCTTCACCACATCCATCCAGCCATCGGCCTTGCGCTCGATGGTCTCGACGAGCTTCGTGAGCTGCGGCACCAGCATGCCGTCGATCGCGTCCACGGCGGCGATATGCATCGCCGTGGGGAAGGTGTCGTTGGAGGACTGGCCCATGTTGACGTCGTCATTGGGCCCGACCGGCTTCTGGCTGCCGAGCTCGCCGCCGAGCAGCTGGATGGCGCGGTTCGAGAGCACCTCATTGACGTTCATGTTGCTCTGCGTGCCTGAACCGGTCTGCCAGACGAAGAGCGGGAAATGGTCGTCCAGCTCGCCGCGGATCGCTTCATCCGCCGCGCGGAGGATAGCCGCCATCTTCCAGTCCGGCAGCCGCCCGGCGGCGTGGTTCACCAGCGCGCAGGCCTTCTTCACGACGCCGTAGGCGCGATAGACCGCCTTGGGCATGCGGTCGTCACCGATCGAGAAGTGCTGGAGCGAGCGCTGGGTCTGCGCGCCCCAGTAGCGGTCGGCCGGGACTTCCACCTGACCCATGCTGTCGAATTCCGTCCGCGAGCCCGATGCGGTCAGGCCGATGGGAACGTCCTTCAAGGCAGGGGTCTCGGTCGGCATCGCTCATCCCTCTTCTTGTCGCGTTCGACGCTAGCAAGGGACGAAATGTGAAACAATGCAATCTGCCTGGGCGCGGCCCGCCGCCCGCGGCCGGATCAGCGTTCCAGCCGCCTCAGATAGGCGATGAAGTCGGAGATCTGCGTGCGGGTCATCCGGAATTCCGGCATGGCGGAATGGCCGGTGACAATCCCCTCGGCCAGCGCCTCGGACAGCTGCGAGACGGGGTAGCGCCGGTGCAGTTCGCGAAAGGGCGGCGCCGCTGCGAGCGGGCTTGCGCCGGAACGGTCGATGGCGTGGCAGTCGGCGCAATTCGCCGCGGCGATCGCCCGGCCGCGCTGGGCTGGCGTGGTCTGCGCCGGCTGGGCCTGTGCGGCGCCGGCGCCCCACAGGAGCAGCAGCGCGGGAAGGGCGCGGAGAAGCATGGGGAACCTCGAACCTTGCATGTTCGGAACGAGGCTATCGTGGCGCTGCTGCACGCGCCAGACGTGGATGCGTGGCCGATGCTCCGGCCCTGCCGTAACCTTTGCCCTCCGCGCGGGTTACCCGGTTTCTTCACAACCCGGGAGGTCGTTCCGTGAGCACAGGGCTCATCGCGCTGCTGGACGACATCGCGGGCCTGGCGAAGGTCGCGGCCGCCTCGCTGGACGACGTGGCGGCGCAGGCGACGAAGGCCGGCGCCAAGGCGGCCGGCGTGGTGATCGACGACGCCGCCGTGACGCCGCGCTACGTGGTCGGCTTCGCGGCGGCGCGGGAATTGCCGATCGTGCGTCGCATCGCCATCGGTTCGCTGAAGAACAAGCTCCTCTTTCTGCTGCCGGGGGCGCTTGCGCTGAGCCTGCTCGCCCCCTGGGCCATCACGCCGCTGCTGATGCTGGGCGGCGCCTACCTCTGCATCGAGGGGGCCGGCAAGGTTCTGGAGGCGATCTTCCCGCACGCGGCGGAAGCGACGCTGGTCACTGCCGCGCCGCCCGACGCCCAGGCCTTCGAGGATGCGCGGGTCCGCAGCGCGATCGGCACCGATTTCATCCTCTCGGCGGAGATCATGGCGATCACCCTGGCGACGGTTCCGCAAGCTTCCTTCGTCGCGCAGGCGGCAGTGCTGGCGACGGTCGGCATCGGCATCACCATCCTGGTCTATGGCGCCGTGGCGCTGATCGTGAAGGCGGATGACGCGGGCGTCGCCCTGGCCCGGATGCGCGTGGGTCTCTTGCGCGC
Organism: Sediminicoccus rosea; assembly: GCF_033547095.1. Classification (NCBI taxonomy): domain Bacteria; kingdom Pseudomonadati; phylum Pseudomonadota; class Alphaproteobacteria; order Acetobacterales; family Roseomonadaceae; genus Sediminicoccus; species Sediminicoccus rosea. The sequence goes on from NZ_CP137852.1 coordinate 854,891, forward strand.
GATCGGGCGTGGCCTGGTCCTGGGGATGCCACCCTTCCTGAAGCTGCTCGGCCTGGTCGGCACGGCCGCCATGGTCTGGGTGGGCGGCGGCATCATCATCCACGGGCTGGAGGAGTTCGGCCTGCACGGCCCGGCCCGCATCGTCCAGGCCGCCGCGGCCTGGGCAGCGGCCGCCATGCCCATGGCCGGCGGTGTCGCGGGCTGGCTCGCCACCGCCCTCGTCTCCGCGATGGTGGGCCTCGTGGTGGGCGTGGCGCTGGTCCTCGTCCTGCATCGCGGCCTGGTGCCGCTCTATCGCGCGCTCACCGCGCGGGGATGACCTCGGCCATCCGGCCGGTGATGGATAGGGGCCCGCGGCACGGCATCGGGGCCGCCGCGCAGGCCAGATGCGGTCTGGCGTTCATAATTTACAATGCTCGAACATTCGTGCGAGCCTTCTTCGCATCAGGGATGGGAAGAGGTTGAGCGACATGAAATTCTGGCCCCTGGCGGCCGGTCTGTTCGTTCTGAGCGCCGCCTCCAACCTGCTCGGCCTGATCCTCCCCCTCGCGCTGCTGCAGGTCTATGACCGCATCCTGCCGAGTGCCGAATATGGCACCGCCATCAGCCTGTTCGGGGCCGTGGCGCTGGCCATCCTGATGGAGGGCGTGCTGCGCCTGGCGCGCACCCGCGCCGCGGCGCGCGCCGCCATCCTGAGCGAAACGCGCGAGAGCCTGGCCGTCGCGCGCGGCATTCTGGGCGCGCCGCTGGGCCGCCTCGCGGCGACCGAGCCCGGCGCCCGCCGCGGCGTCTTCGACGCCCTCTCCCGCGCGCATGACGCTGCGGGCGTGAGCATCCGCATCGCCTGGTTCGACCTGCCCTTCGCCGCCGTCTTCCTGCTGCTGGTTTGGTTCATCGGCGGCGCGCTCGTCCTGATCCCGCTGGCGATCCTGCTGCTGGGCGCGACGCTCGGCCTCTTGCTCGCCCGCCGCCAGCGCGGCGCCTCGGTCGCGCGCGCCCGGGCGGAGGACGAGGCCCGGACGCAGATGGGCGACGTGCTCGCGGGCCTCGCCGACCTCAAGGGATTCGGCCTCGCCGGGCGGCTGATGGGCGAGGTGGAGGGCAAGCTGCGCCAGCAGGCACGCGCGACCGAGCGGATCGAACGCGCCTCCAGCCTGCTGACCGACCTGCTGCAGGCGGCCTCGGTCGCCGCGACGCTGGCGATCACGCTGGCGGGCGCGCTGCTGGTGGTCGAGGGCGACATGACCACGGGCGGGCTCGCCGCCTGCTCCCTGCTGGGCGGGCGCGCCGTCGCCTCCGGGCTCGGCGTCTTCACCGCGCTGTCCCGGCGCGGGCTGGCCGATGCGGCGGCGCGGCAGGTGGAGGGCCTTGCGGAGGCGCTCGGCGCACCTGCTCCCGCCCTGCCTCGCCCCGCCGGGCCGGGCGTCGCCCTGCGGATCGAGGGCGTGGCCGGCGCCGCGGCGCGGCTCGAGGCGGGGCAGATCCTGCGCGTCGTGGGCCTGGCGGAGGCGGCGGGCGCGCTGCTGCGCACTGTCCTTGCCGATGATCCGTCCGCCCAGGGCCGGATCGAGCGGGCCGGCCCGGCCATCCTGGTCCCGGCTGAGCCGGTGCTGTTCCGCGGCACGATCCTGGACAACCTCACTGGCTGGGATCCCGCCCGCGCCGAACGGGCGCTCGGGCTGTCGCGCTCGCTCGGGCTCTCGGCGCTGGTGGACGCGCTGCCGGAGGGCATGCGGACGCCAGTCGGCGGCATGCTGCGGCCGGAACTGAGCGCCGGGATGGTCAAGCGCATCGCGCTGGTGCGCGCGCTGGCCGCCGATCCGACGCTGCTCCTGCTGGAATATCCGGAGCAGGATCTCGACGCCGAGGGGCGGCAGCGCCTCGCCGCCCTGCTGGGCGGAGCGCGTCCGGCGATCCTACTGGCGACGGATGATCCCGCCCTGGCGGCGCTCGCCGCGGGCGAGATCGTCCCGGGCCTGTCGCGGGCGCTGGCGGCATGAGCGCGACGGTTCCCGCGCTGGAAGGGCCCTTCGGCGCCACGCTGCTGCCGCTGCTGCGTGCCCTGGGCAACCAGCGTGGCGAGGCGGTGGTGATCTCGGGCATCTTCGAGACCGGGCGGCCGCTCGACATGGACGCCCTGGCCGCGACCCTGGAACGGCTCGGCCATGACGTCAGCCAGGGCGAGCGCGCCCGCGCGCGCTGGCGCGAGCCGCTGGATGGTGGCCTGGTCGCGGTTACCGGGAGCGGGGAGGTCCGCGCGCTGATCAAGCGCGCCGGCCAGATCTTCGCAGTGCCCGGCCTGGAGCCGCTGGCGCCGGAGGCGGCGGCCGCGATCGCCGCCTCGTCCCGCCTCCTGCATGTGCGGGCGATGTATGACCTGCCGCTGACCGAGTTCGACGAGGATGTGCGCCATGTGGTCGCCGGTGGCTATGCCATCAGCCTCGCGGCCAATCTCGTCGCGCTCTGCGTGCCCTTCCTGATCATGGTCGTCTATGACCGCGTGATCGGCGGCGCGGCGCCCGAGATCCTGCCCGGCCTCGCCACCGGCGGCGCGCTGGTGCTGATCGCGCTGCTGCTGCTGCGCGTGGCGCGGGGGCGGCTGCTGGCCGCCGCGCATGCCCGCTTCGGCGATGCGCTGCAGGCCCGCGTCGCGCGGCGCCTCGCGCGCGCGCCGCTCGCCGTGGCGGGGCGCTTCCAGCCGCATGGGGCGCTGGCCCGCCTCGCCGAGGCCTGGCGGCCGGTGGACCCGCTCTCCCATGCGCTCAGCACGGCGGTGTTCGACGCGCCCTTCGTGCTGCTGGGATTGCTCGCCGTCGCGCTGATCGGCGGCTGGATCGTGCTGGTGCCGCTGCTCTACCTGCCCCTGCTGGCCGGCCTTGCCCTGCTGCTGGCGCGGCGGACGCGCCTCGGCCTGCAGGTGGCGGGCGAGGTCGCGACGGAGCGCGAGGCCATGCTGGCCGAACTGGCCGACAAGGCCGTGGCGCTGCGCGAGGCCGGCCTGGCCGAGGGCTGGCTCGCCCGCTTCGGCGCGGTGCAGCGGCGCATGGCGGGCGTCGCCATGCAGGCCGCCACGCGCGCCGCCTTCACCCAGGCGCTGGGCCATGTCTTCGGCTCCGGGCTGGCGCTGGCCACGCTGGCCTTGGGCGTCGCCCTGGTGCTGGAGGGCGCGATGACGGCTGGCGGGCTGATCGCCTCCATGCTGCTCATCTGGCGCATCAACGCGCCGGTGCAGGCGCTGTTCTTCTCCCTCGCGCGGCTGCGGCAGGTGCCGGCGCAGCGCGCCCGGCTCGAGGCCGTGCTGAAGCTGCCGACCGAGGCCGACCAGCCGGCCCGCCTGCACCATGCGGGCACGACGCCGGTGGAGCTGCGCTTCGACCGCGTGAGCTACACCCATCCGGGGGCGGGCAGCCCCGCCCTGCTCGGCCTTACGCTGCGCATCGCGCCGGGCGAGGTCGTCGCGGTGACGGGGCCGACCGGTTCGGGCAAGTCCACGCTGCTGCAACTCGCCGCGGGGCTGATGGCGCCGCAGTCCGGCGCGGTGCTGCTGGGCGGTGAGAACCTCGCGCATGTGGATCCGGATGAGTTGCGCCTGCGCGCCATCGCCCATGTCCCGCGCGCGCCGCACGCCTTCCGCCTCGGCGCGGAGGACAACCTCCGGCTCGCCGCGCCCTGGCGGCGGGAGGTGACGGTGGCGGTGGCGGGGGGCGATCTTGGCCTCGCGCGGGCGCGCCTGAAGGATGCCTGGATGACGCTGGTGGACACGCCGTTGCGCGGCGCGGAGGACCCTGGCCGACCGGCCTTCGAAGCCTTTCTCGCCGCCGAGCGCGGCCGTCGCACGGTGATCTTCGCCACCGCCGACCCCGCGCTGGCCGCGCTGGCCGACCGCGTGGTCGTGCTGGATCGCGGCCAGGCGGTCTATGCCGGCCCGCCACGGCCGGCGCTCGCCCTCGGAGCTTCAGACGCATGACGCCGCCCGCCCCCTCCGAAGAGCCCTTCCTTGATGACGGCGCGATCCGCCGGCTGCTGAACGCGGCGGCCGCGCTGATCGTTGCGATCGTCGCGGCCGCACTGCTCTGGTCCGTCGTGACCCCGGTGGACGAGATCGCGAAGGCGCCCGGCGCGGTCGTTCCCTCGGGCAATGTGCAGGTGGTGGATGCGCGCGATGGCGGCCTGGTGCGCGAGGTCTTCGCGCGCGAAGGCACGTTGATCCGCCAGGGTGAGCCGATCCTGCGCTTCGACCGCGTGCGCGCCGAGGCGGAGCTGGCCACCACCCAGGCCAACCGCGCGGCGATGGAGATCGCGATCGAGCGGCTGACCGCCTTCATCGAGGAGCGCGATCCCGACTTCGCGCGCTTCGCAACCGAGTACCCCAACCTCGTCGCGCGCGAAGAGGCGGCGCTGGCCGCGCAGCGGAGGCTGCTGGAGGCTGACCTGCTGACCCTGCGGCAGCAGGTCGTCGGCCGGCGCGCGCAGCTGGAGGCCGTGGATGCGCAGCTCCCGGCCTTTGAGCAGGAGGTCGAGGCGCTGCAATCCTCGCGCAACATCCTGGGTGGGCTGGCGGCGCAGGGTCTTGCCTCGCAATTGCGGCTGGCGGACCTGATCGAGCAGCAGGCGCGCACCAGCCGCGCCTTCGCCGAGGCGCGCGGGCAGCGGCTCGTCCTGATCGGGCAGCTGGGCGAGCTCGATGTGGCGCAGGAGGCGCGGCGCCAGCGCGGCCATGCGGAGGCCGCCGAGCGCCGGGTCGAGGCCGGGGTGCGTTTCCGCAGCCTGACGGAGGAAGCCGCGACCCTGCGCGACCGGCTGGAGACGGCCCTGGTCGTGGCCCCCGTCTCGGGCCTCGTGCAGGCGCTGCCGGCACCGCGCGCGGGCATGGTCGTGCCGCCGGGCGGCACCATCGCCGAGATCGTTCCGAGCGACGAGGGGCTGATGTTCGAGGCGCGGCTCTCGCCCCGCGATGTGGGCTTCGTGCAGCCCGGCCAGCGCGCGCGGGTGAAGATCGACGCCTTCGACTTCAGCCGCTTCGGCGCGCTGACCGGCACGGTGGAGTCGGTCTCGGCGACGACGGTGAACGACACGCGGACCGCGCCCTACTACCGGCTGCGGATCCGCTTGGACCACAGCCGCTTCCGCGGCGATGACGCGCTGGCCCTGCAGGCGGGCATGACGGGCGAGGCCGATGTGACGACCGGCGCGAAGACGGTGTTCCAGTATCTGTGGAAGCCCGTCTTCACCGTGCTGGACCTGGCCTTCACAGAACGCTGAGCGGGGAGGGGCGCGACGCATGGCGAGCGATCAGGACAAGCCCACGCCCCGCCCTGAGGAAGCGGTGAACGCGGCGAGTCCGGCCGCTGCGCCGGCACGGCCGCGCATCTGGGAGGAGATCTTCGCCTGGGTCTGGCGCGGCGGGCGCGCGAGCCCGGCCCCTGTGGAGACCCCGCCGAAGCCGGCGGCGATGCCCGAGGCGGAGGTGAGGCCCGCCGTGCCGCTTGGCGGCAGCGGCGTGGTTGTGCCCCCGGCCGAAGGGTTTGGACCGATGCCGGCGGACGGTGCCGGAACGCGCCCTGCGGATGCGGGCCCGGCCATGGATGCTGGTGCGCCCGGGCAGGATGATCGGCCCGTGTTCACCTCCGGCGCGCCGCTGGTGCAGCCCGAGGTGCCGCGGCCGAACTTGCCGCCGGCCTTGCGGGAGCCGCTGCCGCAGGCGGATCTGCCGCCCGCGCAGCAGGTCCCGCCGCCGGGTGGTCCTGGTCCGCAGGACCCGACGTTGCTGCAGCCGCCGCTGCCGCAACCGAGCTTGCCGCCGACGCAGCAAGTTCCGCCACCGGGTGGTCCTGGCCCGCAGTATCCTCCGCTGCTGCAGCCGCCGCTGCCGCAGCCGAGCTTGCCGCCGACGCAGCAGGTCCCGCCGCCGGGTGGTCCTGGTCCACAGGACCCGCCGTTGCTGCAACCGCCGCTGCCGCAACCGAGCTTGCCGCCGACGCAGCAGGTCCCGCCGCCGGGTGGTCCCGGTCCGCAGGACCCGACATTGCTGCAACCGCCGCTGCCGCAGCCGAGCTTGCCGCCGACGCAGCAGGTTCCGCCGCCGGGTGGTCCCGGTCCGCAGGATCCTCCGCTGCTGCAGCCGCCGCTGCCGCAGCCGAGCTTGCCGCCGACGCAGCAGGTTCCGCCGCCGGGTGGTCCCGGTCCGCAGGACCCGACATTGCTGCAACCGCCGCTGCCGCAGCCGAGCTTGCCGCCGACGCAGCAGGTTCCGCCACCGGGCGGTCCTGGCCCGCAGGATCCGCCGTTGCTGCAGCCGCCGCTGCCGCAGCCGAACCTGCCGCCCGTGCAGCAGGTTCCGCCACCGGGCGGCCCCGGTCCGCAGAATCCGCCGTTGCTGCAGCCGCCGCTGCCGCAACCGAGCTTGCCGCCGACGCAGCAAGTTCCGCCGCCGGGTGGGCCTGGTCCACAGGACCCGCCATTGCTGCAACCGCCACTGCCTCAGCCAAACCTGCCGCCCGTGCAGCAGGTTCCGCCGCCGGGTGGTCCTGGTCCGCAGGACCCGCCATTGCTGCAGCCGCCGCTGCCGCAGCCGAACCTGCCGCCCGTGCAGCAGGTTCCGCCACCGGGCGGCCCCGGTCCGCAGGATCCGCCGTTGCTGCAGCCGCCGCTGCCGCAGCCGAACCTGCCGCCGACGCAGCAAGTTCCGCCGCCGGGTGGTCCCGGTCCGCAGGATCCGCCGTTGCTGCAGCCGCCGCTGCCGCAACCGAGCTTGCCGCCGACGCAGCAAGTTCCGCCGCCGGGTGGTCCCGGTCCGCAGGATCCGCCGTTGCTGCAGCCGCCGCTGCCGCAGCCGAACCTGCCGCCGAAGCAGCAGGTTCCGCCACCGGGCGGTCCTGGTCCGCAGGATCCGCCGTTGCTGCAGCCGCCGCTGCCGCAGCCGAACCTGCCGCCGACGCAGCAAGTTCCGCCGCCGGGTGGTCCCGGTCCGCAGGATCCGCCGTTGCTGCAGCCGCCGCTGCCGCAGCCGAACCTGCCGCCGAAGCAGCAGGTTCCGCCACCGGGCGGTCCTGGTCCGCAGGATCCGCCGTTGCTGCAGCCGCCGCTGCCGCAGCCGAACCTGCCGCCGACGCAGCAAGTTCCGCCGCCGGGTGGTCCCGGTCCGCAGGATCCGCCGTTGCTGCAGCCGCCGCTGCCGCAGCCAAACCTGCCGCCCGTGCAGCAGGTTCCGCCGCCGGGCGGCCCCGGTCCGCAGGACCCGCCGCTGCTTCAACCGCCGCTGCCGCAGCCGAGCTTGCCGCCGACGCAGCAAGTTCCGCCGCCGAGTGGTCCTGGCTCGCAGGACCCGACATTGCTGCAGCCGCCGCTGCCGCAGCCGAACCTGCCGCCCGTGCAGCAGGTTCCGCCACCGGGCGGTCCTGGTCCGCAGGATCCGCCGTTGCTGCAGCCGCCGCTGCCGCAACCGAACCTGCCGCCGACGCAGCAGGTCCCGCCGCCGGGTGGTCCTGGTCCGCAGGATCCGCCGTTGCTGCAGCCGCCACTGCCTCAGCCGAACCTGCCGCCGACGCAGCAAGTTCCGCCGCCGGGTGGTCCCGGTCCGCAGGATCCGCCGTTGCTGCAGCCGCCGCTGCCGCAGCCGAACCTGCCGCCGACGCAGCAGGTCCCGCCGCCGGGTGGGCCTGGTCCGCAGGACCCGCCATTGCTGCAGCCGCCGCTGCCGCAGCCAAACCTGCCGCCCGTGCAGCAGGTTCCGCCGCCGGGCGGCCCCGGTCCGCAGGACCCGCCGCTGCTTCAACCGCCGCTGCCGCAGCCGAGCTTGCCGCCGACGCAGCAAGTTCCGCCGCCGGGTGGTCCTGGTCCGCAGGACCCGACGTTGCTGCAGCCGCCGCTGCCGCAACCGAGCTTGCCGCCGACGCAGCAAGTTCCGCCACCGGGTGGTCCTGGCCCGCAGTATCCTCCGCTGCTGCAGCCGCCGCTGCCGCAGCCGAGCTTGCCGCCGACGCAGCAGGTCCCGCCGCCGGGTGGTCCTGGTCCACAGGACCCGCCGTTGCTGCAACCGCCGCTGCCGCAACCGAGCTTGCCGCCGACGCAGCAGGTCCCGCCGCCGGGTGGTCCCGGTCCGCAGGACCCGACATTGCTGCAACCGCCGCTGCCGCAGCCGAGCTTGCCGCCGACGCAGCAGGTTCCGCCGCCGGGTGGTCCCGGTCCGCAGGATCCTCCGCTGCTGCAGCCGCCGCTGCCGCAGCCGAGCTTGCCGCCGACGCAGCAGGTTCCGCCGCCGGGTGGTCCCGGTCCGCAGGACCCGACATTGCTGCAACCGCCGCTGCCGCAGCCGAGCTTGCCGCCGACGCAGCAAGTTCCGCCGCCGGGTGGTCCTGGCCCGCAGGACCCGACATTGCTGCAACCGCCGCTGCCGCAACCGAGCTTGCCGCCGACGCAGCAGGTCCCGCCGCCGGGTGGGCCTGGTCCACAGGACCCGTCGTTGCTGCAACCGCCGCTGCCGCAACCGAGCTTGCCGCCGACGCAGCAAGTTCCGCCGCCGGGTGGGCCTGGTCCGCAGGATCCGCCGTTGCTGCAGCCGCCGCTGCCGCAGCCGAGCTTGCCGCCGACGCAGCAAGTTCCGCCGCCGGGTGGTCCTGGTCCGCAGGATCCGCCGTTGCTGCAGCCGCCGCTGCCGCAGCCGAGCTTGCCGCCGACGCAGCAGGTCCCGCCGCCGGGTGGTCCTGGTCCGCAGGATCCGCCATTGCTGCAGCCGCCGCTGCCGCAGCCGAACCTGCCGCCCGTGCAGCAGGTTCCGCCGCCGGGTGGTCTTGGTCCGCAGGACCCGACATTGCTGCAGCCGCCGCTGCCGCAGCCGAACCTGCCGCCGACGCAGCAGGTCCCGCCGCCGGGTGGGCCTGGTCCACAGGACCCGTCGTTGCTGCAACCGCCGCTGCCGCAGCCGAGCTTGCCGCAGCCCCACCTCGCCGCCGTGGAGCAGCCAGCCCATGCCGAGTTGTCGCCGCACCCGCATCCACCGCAGGTCGCGCCGCAGCAGGGCTTTTCGCTCACGAACGATCTCGTCGCAGGGCAGGTCGTCCAGCCGAACCGCGAGCCCGACTTCGTCGTGTCACCCGGCGATGTCACCGAGGACCGGAACGTCTCACCGCTGGGCGACCTCGTCACCCATGGTCAGGTGAAGGTCTTCGATCCCGATCCCGGCGAAGACCGCGTGCGCCCAGCCGAACTACAGGGCAGCTACGGCACCCTCCTGCTGCGGCCCGACGGAAGCTGGACCTATTCCGCGCGGAACGACCAGCCGGGAATCCAGCAGCTCAAGCAGGGCGACATCCTGCAGGAGGCCTTCACGATCCATAGCGCGGACGGCACGCCGCAGAAGCTCATCGTCACCATCCACGGCACGGATGACCGTGCGGTCCTCGAATCCACGCCACTCACCGTGCAGGAGGATGTGGACGTGACCCGCGGCGGGCTTCTCGTCGCCCAGGGCTTCGTGGCGGTGGAGACGACCGATCCCGCCCTCGCGCATGTGGTGCCTGGCACCGTCAGCGGTACCTACGGCACCTTCGTCGTGAACGCGGACGGCACCTGGCGCTACGCCGCCGCCAACAACCAGCCGGCCATCCAGTCCCTCGGCGCCGGCGACAGCCTGACTGATACGGCGCAGGTCCATGCCGCCGATGGCACCGCGCATACCCTGCACGTCACCATCCAGGGCAGCGACGACGCGGCCTGGATCTCCTCCACCCCCGGCAACGTCACCGAGGACCGCCACGTCTCGCCCGCAGGGCTGCTGCTCGCGACCGGCCAGCTCTACGTGGCGGACGCCGATGCCGGGCAGGACCACATGGTGCCCCAGACGCTGGCCGGGCAGTACGGCACCTTCACCCTCGGCGCCGATGGAAGCTGGCGCTACGCCGCGCCCAATGCGCATCCCGACATCCAGGCCCTGGGCGCGGGCGAGAGCATGACGGACTCGGTGCGCGTGCACAGTGCGGACGGCACCACGCACCTGCTCCAGGTCACCATTCATGGCGCGAATGACGCGGCCAGCATCCAGTCCTCGCCCGGCCAGGTGACGGAGGACCGTGCGGTGGGCCCCGGCGGCGTGCTGGCCACCTCGGGCATCGTCCTCGTCTCCGACCCCGATCAGGACCAGAACCACCTCGTGCCGCAGATCCAGGACGGCCGCTTCGGCACCTTCGAGGTGCAGGCCGATGGCAGCTGGCGCTACACGGCCGACAACAACCGCCCCGACATCCAGGACCTTCGCAATGGCGAGACCCTGGTGGACCAACTCCGCATCGAGAGCACGGACGGCACGTCGCACCGGATCCAGGTCATCATCCACGGCAGGGACGAGCCCTCTTCCGTGCGCCCGATCACCGGCAGCGTGTCGAGCGGCGGCTGGGGTGGAGGCGACCATGACAATCATGGCCGCTATGGAACGCTGGGCAACACGGGCAACCATTACGGATGGTCGTCCGACGCGCCGGAGGATGATGCCGCGCCGGCCGGGCCCTATGCCGCGCTGGTGCCCGACGGGGCCGGCGAAACGCCGGCCGAGGGCGAGCGCAACCCCTACCTGGACCATGTCGCCATGGACGAGGCCGATGGGTATCACGTGGCGCCGCCCACCGAACCGTCCCTCCCGCCTTCCGACCCGGCCGCCGCGACGCCGGACACGGAGGCGACGGGCCAGGATGGCGGGGCCGAAGATCCGGCCTCGCTGCTCGCCAATGGCGTGATCCCGCTGCCGGCCGCGAGCTTCGACCTCGAACCCCCGGCGCAGCAGCACCCGGAGACGTGAGCCCGAGGCCGAGCCTGCCGCGCCCTCAGCGCGGCGAGGCGCCGTGCTGGCTGCGCTGCGACACGTGCCAGGGCAGGGCCAGGCGTTCCGCGGCCTCCACCATGTAGAACAGCAGCGTGCCGATGACGCCGAGCACGAAGAGCGCCGCGAAGACGCGCACCGTGTCGAACTGCCCCTGCGCGATCAGGATCACATGGCCGAGCCCTGCCGAGCCGCCGACGAATTCGCCGACGATGGCGCCGACCAGCGCGAAGCTGATCGCCACCTTCATGCCGACGAAGAGCGCCGGCAGGGCGTTGGGAAAGCGCACCTTCCAGAGGATGCGCCAGCCCGAGGCGCGATGCACGCGCGCCAGCGCCAGCGCGTCCGGATCCACCGAGCGCAGGCCGAGCGCCACATCCGCCACGATCGAGAAGATGGCGAGCATCACGGCGATGGCGATCTTGGGCTCGGCGCCCGTGCCCATCCAGATCACGAAGAGCGGCGCCAGCGCCACCTTGGGCAGCGAGTTCATCACGACGAGAATGGTGGTGATCACCCGGTCCGCCCAGCGCGAGGCGACGGTTGCCACCGCGAGCGCCACGCCCAGCACCACGGAGAGGCCGAAGCCGGCCAGCGTGGTCCAGAGCGTGAAGCCGGCATGGCGCAGGAAGTAGCGCGGGGAGGACCACAGCTCGGCCAGGATGGCGCTGGGCGCGGGGAGCAGGATGGGCGCGGGCGCGAAGAACCACACCGCCGCCTCCCAGGCGAGGAGCAGTCCGAGAAGCACGGCGAAGGTGCCGCCGATGCCCTGCGCGTGCGAGCCGCCCGCCATCGCCTACTCCTTCACGATGCCAAGGCGCGAGAAGAGCCCGCGGATCTTCGCCACATGCTGCGCGAATTCCGGCGTCTCGCGCATCGCGAGCGGCCGGGGGCGCGGCAGGTCGATGTCGAAGACCTCGACCACGCGCCCGGGCCCGGTGGACATGACAGCCACGCGGTCGGAGAGATAGACCGCCTCGGCGATGGAATGCGTGACGAAGACCACGGTCCGTGCGCCATCCTGCTGGATGCGCGAGAGCTCCAGGTTCAGATCGTCGCGCGTCATCGCGTCCAGCGCGCCGAAGGGTTCGTCCATCAGCAGGATCTCGGGCTCGCAAAGCAGCGCGCGGCAGATGGCCGCACGCTGGCGCATGCCGCCCGAAAGCTCCCAGGGGTGGCGCTCGGCGAAGGCGCCGAGGCCGAAGCGGTCGAGCAGCGCCATGGCGCGGGCCTCATGCGCGCGCCGTGGCAGGCCCTGGAACTCGGCCGCCAGCAGCACATTGTCCCGGATGCTGCGCCAGTCGAGCAGGACGTCGCGCTGGAACACCATGCCCATGCGCTCGGGCGGGCGCGTGATGGGCACGCCGCGCAGCATGATCGTGCCGGAGGTCAGCGGGTCCAGCCCCGCGATGGCGCGGAGCAGCGTGCTCTTCCCGCAGCCCGAGGGGCCGAGGAGCGAGAGGAATTCACCCTCCTGCACCGCAAGCCCCACATCGGTGAGGGCCGTGACCGGGCCACGCGCGGAGGCGTAGGTCTTGCCCCCGCCCCGGACCTCGATGCACGGCCCCATCGCCCGCTCAGCCGATCAGGTCATTGGTGAAGTAGTTGGCGGCCTGCCAGCCGGCGCGGATGGCGCCCGCCGCCTCCAGCGAGCGCAGCGCCGCCGTCCAGTCCGCCTCGGCCTGCCAGCCGATCGCACGGCCGGCGCTGGCCGGCGTGTCGAAGAACTCGATCGTCAGGCGGATCTGCTCGCGCGTCACCGTGCGGTCGAGGCGCGCATCGGGGCGCTGCCGCAGCATGGCCTCCACGCCGTCATCCGGGTTGGTGCGCAGATGCGCCCAGGCGCGCTGCTGCGTCTCGATCAGCTTGCGCAGGGCGGGGCCGCGGGCGCGGATGGTCGCCTCGGTCGCGATCAGGCCGTAGCTTGGGAAGCTGATGCCGGCACTCTCGGCCAGGATGGCCCGGCTCGGGCGCGGGCGCTCGGCGACCGGAAGGGCCGAGGGCGCCGTGGACATCAGCCCATCCGCGCGCTTGGCCGTATAGGTGCCCCAGAGGGCGGAGGGGTCCACGAACATCACGTTCACGCTGCTGCGGTCGAGGCCGCCGGCGCGCAGGAAGGCATCAATGAAGGGTGCCCAGGGGCTGGCCGCGAAGACGACGAGGCTGCGCCCGCGGAAATCCTGCACGCGCTGGATCGGGCTGTCGCGATCCACCAGCACGGCGAGGTCGGTCCGGCGCCCGAAGCCGGCGAAGGCGCGCACCGTCGCTCCCTGCTCGCGCGCCTGCGCGATGAGGCCGACCTGGATCTGCCCCACATCGGCCTGGCCGGCATTGACCAGCTGCAGCGTGTTGCCGCTGCCGCGCCCATCCTGCACGTCCACGGTGAGGCCAGCCTCACGGAACCAGCCGCGCGTCTCGGCCAGGTGCATCGCCGCCTGCACGCCCCAGGGCGAAAAGTCGAGGCGCACGGTGAGGCGCTCGCCCTGCGCGCGGGCGATGCCCGGCGCGGCGAGGGTGCCCGCGGCGATCAGCGCGCCGCGGCGCGAAAGCTGGAAATCCTTGGTCATGCCCGTTCTCCCTGCTGTTGCCCGCGCAGCCTTGCGGTTTCGATCCTGTTCAGTGCGCCGCCCTCGATGACGACGCCGTAGCAGCGCCGAGCGGCCTCCACGCTCACCTTGCCGTTCCAGACATCCTGCGCGACGGCCTCGGGGTCGCGCGCCATGGGCGCGCCATGGCCGCCGCCACCGGCCTGATGATGCGTGAGGAGCTGCCCGCGTCGCATGCGCATCGTGACCTTGCCGGGAATGGCCTCACGCGCATCGCCCTCACCGAGCCAATTGCCCGCGGCACCGCCGGGCATCCCGCCTTCCAGGCCATAGGGCGCGAAGCGCAGCCGGTCGGCGCGGAGCTGCAGCACCGCATCCTCCGCCAGCAGGCGGTAGCTGCGCGAAAGGCCCATGCCGCCGCGAAAGCGCCCGGGCCCGCCGCTGTCGGGCACCAGCGCATATTCCTCGATGCGGACCGGGTGCTGGCGCTCCAGCACCTCGACCGGCGTGTTGGAGAGGTTCTGTGAGGGGTTGGTGATCGCCTCGATGCCATCCTGGTCGGGGCGGCCGCCCCAGCAGCCGCTGATCATGTCCACGATGATGAAGGGGCGGTTGTCCGGGTGGCGGCCACCCAGGCAGACCACTGTGTTCCCGCCCTCGCCGGCGGCGGGGATGATGTCGGGCACGATCTGCGCCAGTGCCCCGAACATCGTGTCCATCACGCGATAGCCGGTCAGCGCGCGGGCCGCGACCGGCGCGGGGGAGATGGGGTTGAGCACGCTGCCCTCGGGCGCCGTCACCTCGATGCAGCGGAAGACGCCGGCATTGTTCGGGATGTCGCCGCGCAGCGCGCAGCGCACGGAGAGGAAGCTGTTGGACTTGGTGAAGGAGAGGGTGGAGTTGATGGCGGCCCGCACCTGCGGCGAGGAGCCCGCCCAATCCACCTTCAGCGTCCCGTCGCCCACCACGGTGATGGCGACGCTGAGCGGCACCGGCTCGTCGGAGAGGCCATCGCTGTCGATATGGTCGGTGAAGCGATAGGTGCCGACGGGCCAGGTCGCGATCTCGGCGCGCGCCATGCGCTCGGCATAGTCGAGCAGTCCGGCGAGGTGGCCGCGCATGCCATCCGCGCCGTAGCGGCGCACGAGGGCGCCCAATTCGCGCGCGCCCACCTGGCAGGCCGCGTATTGCGCGCGGAGGTCGCCCAGCACGATTTCCGGGACGCGGACGTTGAGCGCGATCATGGCCGAGAGCGTCTCGTCCATCACGCCCGCGTGGTAGAGCTTAAGCGGCGGGATGCGGATGCCTTCCTGGTAGATCTCCGTGCTGTCCGCCGCGTTGGAGCCGGGCACGCGACCGCCCATGTCGGTGTGGTGGCAGATCACCACGGTCCAGGCGAGCAGCGCGCCCTCCTCGAAGACCGGGTAGAACATGAAGATGTCGGGCAGGTGCATGCCGCCCGAATAGGGGTCGTTCATCACCACCGCGTCGCCGGGGGCGAGCTGGCCGCCCCAGCGCGCCTGCACGGCGGCCATGGCCTCGGGGATGGCGCCCAGGTGCTGCGCGATGGTCTTGGCCTGCGCCACCATCTCGCCCTTCGCGTCGCAGATGGCGGCGCTGTAGTCCATCACGTCCTTCACGATTTCGGAGCGCGCGGTGCGGATGACGGTGTAGGCGACCTCATCCACGATCGCGTCCATCGCGTTCTTGATGACCGCGAAGGTGATCGGATCCTCAGGCATCGACGCCCTCCATCTCGATGACGACGGTGCCCGAGCCGGCAGCCCGCGCCGTGCAGCCGGGCGGGATGATGATCGTCGTGTCGTAGCTTTCCAGGATCGCGGGGCCCTGGACAGGGCCATCGGCCAGCGCGGCGCGGGGCAGCAGGCGCGTCGGCACCGGCGCGGCCCCGCGCGCGAAGGAGACCAGGCGCTCGCCCACCGCGCCGGCCAGCGCGCGCGCATCGAGCGAGAGGGAGGGAAAGTCGATGCGGCCTTCCGCCCGGCCGATGGCGGAGAGGCGGAGGTTCACGAGCTCCACCGCCTCGCCCGCCGCGGTGTAGCCGAAGGTCTCGCCGTAGAGCCGCTCGAAGCCGGCATGCAGCGCTTCCACCGCGAAGCCGGTCAGCGGCACCGTCAGCTGCGAGGATTGGCCGGCGTAGCGCAGATCCGCCGCGAAGCGCAGCTCCACCGTCTCCTTCGCATAGCCCTCATGGGCGAGGGCCGCGTGGCCGCCCTGCGCCAGGCCCTGCCGCGCGGCATCCAGCTGCGCGGCCGTGACCTGCGCGAGCGGCATGAGCAGCGGGTGCACGAATTCATGCACGGCCTCGGCCGCCAGCATGCCGGCGGCGGAGAAGACGCCCGCGACGGGGCTGATCAGAACGCGGCGGATACCGAGCAGGCGCGCCACATCCACCGCATGCAGCGGGCCACCGCCGCCGAAAGCCATCAGCGCCAGGTCGCGCGGATCCTTGCCGCGCTCCACCGTCACGGCGCGGATGGCGCGGGCCATGTTCACATTGGCGATCTGCCGGATGCCATGCGCGGCCTCCTCCACCGTGATGCCGAGCGGGCCGGCGATGCGCGTGGCGATGGCGGTGCGCGAGAGTTCCGCATCCACCCGCAGCGAGCCGCCCGCCAGCGCGGCGGGGTTGAGATAGCCCAGCACCATGTTGGCGTCGGTCACGGTGGGTTCGGCATTGCCGCGCCCGTAGCAGGCCGGGCCCGGATCGCCGCCCGCGCTCTGCGGCCCGACAACGAGCAGACCGCCCGCATCAATGCGCGCGATGGAGCCGCCGCCCGAGCCCACTTCCGCGATGTCGATGGCCGGCACCTTCAGCATGTAGCCCGCGCCCTTCACGAAGCGGGAAGGGGTGCTGATGCCGTCGCGGAATTCGTATTCCGTCACCAGCGAGGGCTGACCGCCCTCGATGATCGCGGCCTTGGCCGTGGTGCCGCCCATGTCGAAGACGATGAGGTCCGGCGCGCCGATGCCCGCGCCGAGCCGGGCCGCACCCGCGACACCGCCGGCGGGCCCCGATCCCACGGCGAAGACCGGCCGCTCGCGCGCCGCATCCAGGCCGATCATCCCGCCATTGGAGGCCATGACCTGCACGGGGGCGGCGATACCGATGGCGGCCAGGCGTTCCTGCAGGCGCGAGAGATAGCCGCGCATGGCCGGCAGCAGATAGGCGTTCACCACCGCCGTGCTGGTGCGTTCGTATTCCTTTATTTCGGGCAGCACCTCGCAGGAGGCGGTGACCAGCAGCCGTGGCGCGGCCTCGCGCAGCAGGGCGGCGGCGCGGCGCTCATGCGCGGGGTGTGCGTAGGAGTTGAGGAAGCAGATCGCCACCGCCTCCACGCCCTCGGCCAGGAAGAAGGCGGCCGCGTCGCGCACGCTCTGCGCGTCGAGCGGCGTGACGATGCCGCCATCGGCCGCGATGCGCTCGCGCGCCTCCAGCCGCCAGCGGCGCGGCACCAGCGGCTCGGGCTTGCGCCAGGCCATGTCGAACATGCCAGGGGTGCGGATGCGGCCGATCTCCAGCACGTCGCGGAAGCCCTGCGTCGTCAGCAACCCGGTGCGGGCGCCGGCCTTCTGCAGGATGGTGTTGGACGCGACGGTGGTGCCATGCACGATCTCCGTGACATGCCGCGCATCCAGCCCCGCCTCGGCGATCACCGCCGCGATGCCCGCCGCCACGCCCTCGCCGGGATCCTGCGGCGTGGTGGTCGTCTTGTTGACGACGATCCGCCCGCCCGGAAGGGCCAGCACGACATCGGTGAAGGTGCCGCCGACATCCACGCCGATGCGTGCCTGCATTCCGGTCGAACTCCTGTGGCGAGGCCTACATTTATGTTGACCAACTGGTCAATAGCGGGAAGGATGAGCCGGATCATGGCCCTGCGTCAACGAAGAAAACGCGGTGCGCGCGATGCCGAGGGGGCCAAGGCCGCCATCCTCGCCTCCGCTGTGCGCGAGTTCACCGACAAGGGGCTGGCCGGCGCGCGCATGGATGTGATCGCGCGCGGGGCCGGGGTGGCGAAGGGCCTCGTCTTCCATCACTTCGGCTCGAAGGACGGGCTCTGGATCGCAGCGCTCGAGCATGTCTATGCGCTGCTGCGCGCGGGCCAGGATGAGGTCGCGCTGGATGCGCTGGGCCCGGTCGAGGGCATGCGGCGCCTCGCGCATGACACCTTCCGGCTGTTCCGCGCACATCCCGAGATCGTGGCGCTGATGAACGAGGAGAACCTGCACCGCGCGCGCCACCTGCGCGCGGCCGGCAACGTCCCGCGCCTCTACAATCCACTCTTCGCCACGATCGGGCGCCTGCTGGCCGAGGGGCGCGCGCAGGGGCTGTTCCGCGAGGATGTGGATGTCACGGCGCTCTATGTCGCGATGTCGGGCCTCGGCTATTTCCACTGCGCCAATCGCTGGACGCTCTCGGCCGCCTTCGCCGGGGATCTGTTCCAGCCGCAGCGCATCGCGACCTATGAGGAGATGCTGGGGGAGATGGTGGTGGCCTATCTCCGCCACACGCCGCGCCTCGCCTGAAACGGCTTGCATTGGTTCCGGCCCTGCCTGACGCTGGCCGCCTGCGCGCCCGTCTCCTCACCCCTCGCCGGAGGAATTCCTGATGCCCGATACCCCCATGCCCCTGGCGCCGCTCGTCGTCGTGCAGCCGGACGAAGCGCGCTCCTTCTGGCAGCCCGTTCCGGCCAATGGCTTCGTGCGCTGTATCCTCGCCGCCAACGAGATCGGCGCGGAGACGCCCTTCTCGATGGGCACGCAGCAGGTGGATGCCGGCTGCTTCGTGCGCGAGCACATGCACCCGGATAATGAGGAGGTCATCTTCGTGCTGCAGGGAAGCGGCGAGGCGCTGCTCGATGGGAAGGACAAGGTGCCGATGACGGTGGGCACCTGCATCTTCCTCGGCAAGGGCCGCCCGCACCGCTTCCAGGCGAGCGATGATGCGCCGATGACCTTCATGTGGCTGATGATGCCCGGCGGCCTCGAGACCTTCTTCGCGCGCATCGGCCGCGAGCGGAAGCCCGGCGACCCGCAGCCGCCGAATTTCCCGCGCCCCGCGGATGTGCTGCAGATCGAGGCGGACACGGTCTTCGGCACGCTGCCCCCCAAGGCCTGAGCGGAACCCGGCCCCCGCGCCCGGGCGCATGGACGCGGCGGGTGGCGCGCGCTATGTTCGGAGGGATATAACGTCAGCGGGAGACCCCCGATGCGCCGCCGCTTGCTGCCTGCCCTCGCCGCCCTTCTCCTGCCGGCTGCCATCCTGCCCGCGCGCGCGCAGGAGAGCGTCACCGTCTTCGCCGCGGCCAGCCTGACGGATGCGCTGCGCGAGCTGGGCGCGCAATGGGCCGCGCGCGGTCATCCGGCGCTGCGCTTCTCCTTCGCCGCCTCCTCCGCGCTGGCGCGGCAGATCGAGCAGGGCGCGCCGGCCGATCTCTTCATGTCCGCCGACGAGGCCTGGGCGAACTACCTCCAGGAGCGGAACCTGCTGGCGAATGCCACGCGCAGTTCGCCCATCGGCAATGCGCTCGTGCTGATCGCGCCCGCGAATGTGGCGCAGCCCCTCACGCTCACGCGCGGCACCGACCTCGCCGTGCTGCTCGGGCCGCAGGGCCGCATCGCCACGGGGGACCCCGCGCATGTGCCGGTGGGCCGCTACGCCCAGGCCGCTCTCACCTGGATGGGCCAGTGGCCGGCCCTGGCGCCGCGCCTCGCGCGCGCCGACAACGTCCGTGCCGCGCTGCTGCTGGTGGAGCGTGGCGAGGCGCCGCTCGGCATCGTCTATGCGACGGATGCGGCGGCGAGTGCGGGCGTGCGCGTCATCGGCACATTCCCGGCCGGCAGCCATGAGCCCATCACCTATCCCTTCGCGGTGACGCGCCGCGCCGAGGCCAATGCCCGCGCCCGCGCCCTGCTCGCCTTCCTGACCAGCGCGGAGGCGGCGCCGACCTGGCAGCGCTTCGGCTTCAGCCTTGCGCGATGACCTCCTGGCTCAGCCCCGAGGAATGGATGGCGGTGCGCCTCAGCCTGGAGGTGGCGACGCGCTCCGTCGCCGTCTCGCTGGTGCCGGCCGTCGCCATCGCCTGGCTGCTGGCGCGCGGGCGCTTTCCGGGGCGCATGCTGCTGGATGCGCTGGTGCACCTGCCGCTGGTGGTGCCGCCGGTGGTGGTGGGCTGGGGGCTGCTCATGCTCTTCGGCGTTCGCGGGCCGATCGGCGCGCCGCTGCATGAGTGGTTCGGCATCCGCCTCGTCTTCACCACCGGGGGCGCGGCGCTGGCGACCGCGGTCATGTCCTTCCCCCTGATCGTGCGCGCGGTGCGCCTCGGGCTCGAGGGGGTGGATGAGGGGCTGGAGGCGGCGGCGCGCACGCTGGGCGCGGGGCCGTTCGACCGCTTCGTGACCGTCACGCTTCCGCTGATGTCGCCGGGGATCCTTGCCGGCGCGGTCACCGCCTTCGCGGCGGGGCTCGGCGAATTCGGCGCGGTCATCACCTTCGCCTCCAACATCCCGGGCGAGACCCAGACCCTGCCGCTCGCCATCTACGCCGCGACGCAGACGCCGGGGGGCGAGGCGGTGGCGGCGCGGCTCGCCTTCGTCTCCTTCACGCTCGCCGTCTGTGGCCTGCTGCTCGCGGAGGTGATCGCGCGGCGCATGGGCCGGCTGCTTGGTCGCGTGGCGTGATCGGCGTCGCGCTCCGCCACCGCTTCGGCCGGGTGGGCTTCGCGCTCGATGTCGCCTTCGAGGCGCCGGCCGCGGGCGTGACCACGCTGTTCGGCCCCTCGGGCTGCGGCAAGAGCACCATCCTCGCCGCCGTGGCGGGGCTGCTGCGGCCAGATGAGGGGCGCGTGGCGATCGGCGATGCCGTGCTGCTCGACACCGCGCGGCGCGTCTGCGTGGCGCCCGAGCGGCGGCGCTGCGGCGTGGTCTTCCAGGATGCGCGGCTGTTTCCGCATCTGAGCGTGGAGACGAACCTGCGTTACGGCCTCCGGCGTGCCCCGCCCGACGCGGCGGGCCCGGGCTTCGAGGAGGTGGTGGCGCTGCTCGGCATCGGTGCGCTGCTGGCCCGGCGCCCGGCCGGCCTCTCGGGTGGGGAGCGGCAGCGCGTGGCGCTCGGCCGCGCCCTGCTCGCGCGCCCGCGCCTGCTGCTGATGGACGAGCCGCTGGCCGCGCTCGACGCCGCGCGCCGCGCCGAGGTGCTGCCCTTCCTCGCCCGGCTGCGCGACGTGGCGGGGCTGCCCATCCTCTACGTGACGCACGCGCTGGAGGAGGTGGACGCGCTGGCCGATCACCTGGTGCTGCTCGAGGCCGGGCGGGTCGTCGCCGCCGGCGCGGTGGAGGCGCTCTCCGCCCGCACCGACCTGCCGCAGCTCGCCGGCCGGCGCGATGCGGGCGTGCTGCTGGCCTGCACCGTGCGGCGCGCGGCGGGCGGGCTCACCGCGCTCGGCTTCGCGGGCGGCGAGCTGCTCACCACCGCCCGCCCCGGGCCGGAGGGGACGCGGCTGCGCGTCCGCCTGCGCGCGCGCGACATCGCCATCGCCATCGAGGAACCGCGCGGCCTCTCCACCCAGAACATCCTGCCGGCGACCATCGCCGGCATCGCCGCGGGCGGCGACCCCGCCGAGGCCTTCGTGCGCCTCGCGGTCGGGCCCACCATCCTGCTCGCGCGCATCACCCAGGGCAGCGTCGAGCGCCTCGCGCTCCGTCCGGGCCTGGCGGTCTGGGCGTTGATCAAGGCCGTCACCTTCGACCACCGGGTGGCGGCATGGCCGAAGTCGGGCGCGGAGGCGGGCGCATGAGCCGGCAGGCGCCCCTGGCCGCACTGCTCAGCCTGCGGATCGACCTGCCGGGCGGGCGCATCGGGCCGGGGAAGATCAACCTGCTGGAGGCGATCGAGCGCGAGGGCTCGATCTCGGCCGCCGGGCGCGCGCTGGGGATGAGCTACAAGCGCGCCTGGGACCTGGTGGATGCGCTGAACAAGCAGCTGCGCGAGCCGGCCGTGGCGGCCAGCCCAGGCGGCCCGCGCGGCGGAGGCGCGACGCTGACCGATGCGGGGCGGAAGCTCGTGGCCGATTACCGCGAGATCGAGCGCGCGGCGCAGCGGGCCGCCGCGCCGCGGCTGGCGGCGCTGATGCGGCGCACCAGGGCCTAGCCGCGACGGCTACCAGGCGGGGAAGGGCGGGCGCGTCCAGGGCGCCGCGGCCGCGATGACGCGGGCCAGCGCGAAGAGGTCCGCTTCGCCGCCGAAGCGGCCGACCAGCTGCACGCCGAGCGGCCTGCCATCCGCATGCGGCCGGCCCGGGATGCTCAGCCCCGGATGGCCCACGGCATTCACCCAGGTGGCGAAGGTGTTCTGCGCCGCGGCATGGCCGGGCTTGCCGCCGATCTCGGCGGGGAATTCGTCGTCGATCGCCCAGGCGGGGGAGGCGGCGCTGGGGCAGAGATAGACATCCGCCGCGCCCCAGTTTTCCGAGACCTGCGCGCGCAGTGCCGCCAGCCCGTCCAGCGCGCGGACATAGTCCACCGCGCTCATGGCCAGGCCGCGCTCGGCCGCGGCGGCGATGGCGCCACTCGCCTCCTTGCGCCACCGCTCGGGATGCAGTTCGGCGGCGCGGGCGGCGCCGGCGGAGCTGATGGCGCCCCAGACGCGGCGCACCAGCGCCACGTCATAGGGCGGCGGGCAGGGTGTGACCTCGTAGCCGGCCGCTTCCAGCAGGCGCGCGCATTCGATGACGGCGGCCTCCACCTCCGGATGCACCAGCTCGCCCTCATAGCGCGCGAACCAGCCGATGCGCGGCCGGCCGGCGGCGCGCGGCGGCGGGAAGCGAAGCGAAGCGGGGTCGCGCTCATCCGGGCCGGCGAGCAGGCCATAGGCCAGCTCCAGATCCGCCAGCTCCCGCGCCAGGATGCCGACCGCCTGGAAATCGATCCCCATGGGCGGGAAACCGTGCCGCCGCGCCAGGCGCCCATTGGAGGGGCGCAGGCCGTAGAGGCCCGTATAGCTGGCCGGGATGCGCGTGGAGCCACCCGCATCCGTCGCGACGGAGAAGGGGACCATCCCCGCCGCCACCGCCGCCACCGAGCCGCCACTGGAGCCGCCCGGCGTCAGCGCCGGGTTCCACGGGTTGCGCGCCTTGCCGTGCAGCGGGCTGTCGGTGCGGCCGGAGAGCGCGAATTCCGGCGTGTTGGTCTTGCCGATGATGACCGCACCCGCCGCGCGCAGCCGCTCCACCACGATGTCATCGCAGGGCGGCGTGAAGTCGGACCACATCCGGCTGCCCCAATGCGCGGGCATGCCGGCCACCCAGATGTTGTCCTTCACCGCGACGGGCACGCCATCCAGCGGGGAGAGGCGCCGCCCCGCCGCCTGGCGCGCGCCGGCCTCGGCCGCGGCGCGCGCGGCGCCGTCTGGGTCCAGATGGACGAAGGCGCCCAATGTCGCATCGGCGCGCGCCACGCGCGCCAGCGCATCCGCCAGCAGCGTGGCGGGCGTCACCGCGCGCCGTTCCAGCGCCTCCGCCATCGCGGTGGCGCTGAGCGGGGCTGTGGGTTCGGTCGTCATGGGCTTTGGCTTTCGGTTGTGCCGGCGGGGGCGATGGCGAGCATCTCCCGCAGCGCCTGTTCTTCACGGAGGAGGATGCGCGCCACCTGCTCGACCCGGCGCGGATCGAGCCGCTCGGCGATGGCGACGACGGAGAGCGAGGCGGGCACGCCGCCGATGCCGTTGCCCACCGCGATGGCGACGCCGCGATAGCGCGCGACGATGCGGCCGGAGGTGATGGCAAAGCCGCGTGCGCGCGTGGCCTCGACATAGACGCGGATGCGTTCGGCGGTCAGGCCGTGGCGGCGATAGCGCCGGGCATTGGCCTCGATCACGGCCTCTGCCTCGCCCGGCGGCAGGCTCGCCAGCACGGCAAGCGCGCCCGCACCCACGCCGAGCGGGCGGCGATTGCCGATCTCGATGGGCAGGGCCTGGATCTCGAAGCTGCCCGCGCGCCGGTCGAGGCAGAGCGCGTCATTCCCGCTGCGGCTGTTGAGGTAGGTGGTGTCGCCCACCGCGCGGGTGATGCGGTCCAGCGTGGCGGCGCAGAGGCGGCGCGCATCCACGCGCGGCGCGACGGCCAGGCCGAATTCGTAGAGCAGCGGGCCCAGGCGATAGGCGCGGCTCGTGGTGTCGCGCTCCAGCAGGCCTTCCGCCTGCAGCAGCTTCAGCAGGCGGTGCGCGGTGGGCTGCGGCAAGCCCGCATTGTCGGCCAGCGTCTTCAAGGTCGCGCCATTGCCGCGCGCGGCCGAGACCTCGCGCAGGAGGGAGACCGCGCGGCGGACCACGCGCGCGCCATCGGCCGAGGAGGGAGGCCCAGTGTCCATCACGCAAACCCCGAATTCCTCAGTAGCCTATCGGGGGCCAGCCCCACAAAAAAGCCGCGCCCGACATGGAATCTCCCGGGCGATTTTCACAGGGTGGAATTGCCCGCCGAAATCCCTTGGCATGGGGCGGGCTCCGCCGGGATGCTCCGCACGGCTTTGCCACAACCGACGGAGGACACCGATGACGACATCGCGCTTCGCACGCCGCACGCTGATGGCCACGGGCCTCGTCGGCCTGGGTGGGGCCGCTGCCCGCGCCCAGGCCTTTCCCAGCCGCTCGGTGCGCGTGATCGTGCCCTTCCCGCCGGCGGGTGCGGCCGATGTCATCACGCGGCTGCTCGCCGAATCCGTCTCGCGCGAGCTGGGGCAATCGCTGGTGATCGAGAACCGCACCGGCAGCGGCGGGCGCATCGGCACCGAGGCCGCGGTGCGCGCCGCCCCTGATGGCTACACCATGCTGATGGGCAGCCAGGCGACGAATTCGATCAACCCCGAGCTCTATCGCGACAGCAGCTTCGATCCGGCGCGGGATCTCGTGCCCGTCGCGCTGGTGGGTGGCGTCGGCTCGATCATCTATGTGCGCAACAGCCTGGAGGTGCGCAGCCTGCAGGACCTGCTGGCACTGGCACGGCGCCGGCCGGGCGAGCTGACCTACGGCTCGGCCGGCAATGGCGGCGCCTCGCATCTCTCCATGGCGCTGCTGGAGGCGATGGCCGGCATCCGCATGACGCATGTGCCCTATCGCGGCACGGCGCCCGCGACGGCCGACCTGCTGGCCGGGCGCATCGACGCGATGAGCGATCCCATCACCACCGCGCTGCCGCATGTCATGGCGGGCTCGGTGCGCGCGCTGGCGGTGACGACGCCGCGGCGCTTCCCCGCCCTGCCCGAACTGCCCACCGTGGCCGAGGCCGGCGTGCCGGGCTACGAGGCGGTGAGCTACTACGGCTTCTTCGCGCCCGCGGGCGTGCCGGCCGAGCCCCTGGCGCGGCTGCGCGCCGCCTGTGCCGCCGCCATCGCCGAACCGGCCGTGGCGCGGCGGCTGGAGGAGCAGGGCATCGTCCGCCTCGGCCTCAACCCCGAGCAATTCGCCGCCTATGTCGCCACCGACCGCGCCCGCTGGGGCCGTGTGATCCGTGACGCCAACATCACCGTCAACTGACCGCAGGAAGACATCCCATGGAAATCGTCGATCTGAGCCGCGAGCTGTTCCACCGCACGCAGACGCATCCCTCGCATCCGCCGGTCATCATGACCGTGTGGAACGACCACTCCGAGAAGAAATACGCGGGCAACACGGTCTTCACCAGCAAGGCCATGTCCATCGCCTTCAGCGACCATGCGGGCACGCATGTGGATGCGCCGGTGCATTTCGACCCGCGTCCGGGCGCGCTCTCGATTGATCAGGTTCCGCTCGAGAACTTCATCACCTCAGCCTTCTGCATCGATCTCTCGCATGTGCCGCTGAAGCATGCGGCGACGGTGGATGAGGTGCAGGCCGCGGTGAAGGCGTCTGGCGAGACGATCCGCAAGGGCGACACGGTGCTGATCCTGATGGGCACCAATGCGCGGCTCCTCGGCAAGCCCGGCTATGGCCATGACTTCCCGGGCCTCTCCATCGAGGCGATCCATTGGCTGGCGCAGCAGGGCATCGGCATGTTCGGCGTGGAGGCGATCAGCCCCGCACCCGAGGGCGAGCTGAACTTCAAGGCGCACATGGCCTGCGCCGAGCTGGGCATCACGCATATGGAATGCCTGGCCAACCTCGAGGCCGTGGTGGGGCGCGGGCGCTTCCGCTTCATCGGCCTGCCGCTCAAGATCCGCGGCGGCACGGCCAGCCCGATCCGCGCCGTGGCGCTGTTCGAGTAGGCGCGGCTGGGCCGGGGGGCCATACTGCCCCCCATGCCGGCCTGGCCGGCCCATAGCCCAGAGGACCGCGAGGCCATGACCGCCCTGCCCATCAGCCGTTTTCCCGTGCCCGCCCTGGCGGAGATCCCGGAGGATATCCGCACGCGCCTGCTTGCCGTGCAGGAGAAGGCGGGGTTCATCCCCAACGTCTTCCTCGTGCTGGCGCGCCGGCCCGAGGAGTTCCGCGCCTTCATGGCCTATCACGACGCGCTGATGGACAAGCCCGGTGAGCTCACCAAGGCCGAGCGCGAGATGATCGTCGTCGCCACCAGCAACGCCAACCAATGCCAGTATTGCGTGGTGGCGCATGGCGCGATCCTGCGCATCCGCGCGAAGAACCCGTTGATCGCGGACCAGGTGGCGATCAACTACCGCAAGGCGGACATCACGCCGCGCCAGCGCGCCATGCTGGATTTCGCGATGAAGGTGGCCTTCGAGGCCCATGCGGTGGGAGAGACGGATTTCGCGGCCCTCGCCGCGCATGGCCTGGGCCAGGAGGAGGCCTGGGACATCGCGGCCATCGCCGCCTTCTTCGGCATGTCCAACCGCATGGCGAATGTCACCAGCATGCGGCCCAATGACGAGTTCTACACGATGGGGCGCTAGGTGCTGATCAACAGGGATTGATCACGGTCCCGCCATTCGCCGGGAGGCCGATCCACGTCCCTGGTGGTTCCACCAAGGACGAGCGGAGCGGCGGCCCCGGCGCGTGGCACGCCATGGGTGCAACCTTTCCACGCCCCGGGCTTTTTCCCTCCTGTTGAACGGAGGGTTTCGGCATGTCGGATGATCATCGCGAGGCGGAGGGCGATTACGGCCCGCAGGACGGCAAGCCGGGCTCGCCCGCCGATCGCAGCGCGAAGACCGCGCTGCCCGACAGCTTCCCGGCGAGCGACCCGGTGGCCACCACGCCCGCCGTCGGCGTGCGGGCGATGGAACTGGACGAGATGCTGGACCAGGCGCCGCCGCCCGAGACGCCCGACGCGCGGCGGGCGACCTCGCGCTTTCCGGACATGATGACCGCCAAGCTCACGCTGGAGAAGCTGGTGCAGGAAATCCCGCTCGATCG
This sequence comes from Sediminicoccus rosea, assembly GCF_033547095.1. NCBI lineage: Bacteria > Pseudomonadati > Pseudomonadota > Alphaproteobacteria > Acetobacterales > Roseomonadaceae > Sediminicoccus > Sediminicoccus rosea. The sequence continues at coordinate 881,613 of NZ_CP137852.1, forward strand.
CCGCGTCGCGACGCTCGACGAGGAGGCGGGTGGCGAGGTCTTGCTCACCATCACCGCGCCGGGTGCCGACATGGCGCGCATCCGCAAGCTGCTCGCCCGCGGTGGCGATAGCGGCCACACGGGCTGAGGCTTGCGAGACGCCGGGTTCAGCCGGCGCTCAGCGCACGGGGCAGGTGTTGAGGCCCAGCACGCTGTAGAGCGGGCAATTGCCCATCAGGCCGGTCGCGAGCGGCACGATGCCGATCGCGCCCCACCAGCCGAGCGGTCCGAAGGCGCCCAGCCCGAGCAGGGCGAGCCCCGCCACGATCCTCAGGCCCTTGTCCAGGCCACCGACATTCTTCGCCATGCTCATTCTCCGTCCTGCTGCGACGCGGGCCGCGCCCGCGCCATGGTGGAACTTCCCGGACTTCTCGCCTTGATCGCGGTCAAGGTGGCGTGGCCGCCAGGGCGCGTTCTGCCCAGGCGGCGATGTCGCGCGCGCGCATCGCGCCCGCCTGCCGCGCCACCTCCCGCCCGCCTACGAAGAGCGCGAGCGTCGGGATGCTGCGGATGGCGAGTTCGGCGGAGAGCGCGGGCGCTTCCTCGGTGTTGATCTTCACGAGGCGCAGGCGCGGTTCGAGCAGCTTGGCCGCGGCCTCGAATTCCGGCGCCATCACGCGGCAGGGGCCACACCAGGCGGCCCAGAAATCCACCAGGAGCGGCACGCCCGAAAGGTGCAGGTGGCGGCGGAAGCCGGCCTCGTCCAGCGCGAGCGGCTTGCCTTGAAAGAGCGGCGTCTTGCATTGCCCGCAGCGCGGCCCGTCGGCCAGGCGCGCGGCCGGCACGCGGTTCACCGCGCCGCAAGTGGGGCAGGGGAGCTGGACGGCCTCGCTCATCGCGCGCCTCCCGGCAGCAGGCGGAACAGGCCCATGCCGGCCAGCATCGCGGCGACGAAGAGCCAGGGCTGCCAGCCGCCGAAGCCGAGCGCGGCCAGCGCCGGCCCCGGGCAGAAGCCGGCCAGCCCCCAGCCCAGGCCGAACAGCACCGCACCGCCGATCAGGCGTGCGTCCACCAGGCCGCGCGCGGGTGGCGCGAAGGCCTCGGCGCAGAGCGGCGCCGTGCGGCGCCGGCCCAGTGCGAAACCGATGGCCGCGACCGGAATCGCCCCCGCCATCACGAAGGCGAGGCTCGGGTCCCAATGGCCCGCGAGGTCGAGGAAGGCCAGCACCTTGGCCGGATTGGCCATGCCGGAGAGGATGAGGCCCAGGCCGAAGAGGGCGCCGGCCGCCAGCGCCGCGAGGATCCGTGCCATGGCCTCAGCCCCCCAGGACATGGCGGGTGAGGAAGACCACCGCCGCCGCCGTCGCCATGAAGACGCCGGTTGCCACGATGGAGCGCGGCGAGAGGCGCGCGAGGCCGCAGACGCCATGCCCGCTGGTGCAGCCCGAACCGAGCCGCGTGCCGAAACCCACCAGCAGCCCGGCGGCGATCAGCGTCAGCGGCCCGGCGGCCACATGCAGCGCGGGCGCGCCGGCCAGCGCCGCCCAGGCGAGCGGCGCGCCGATGAGGCCCGCGAGGAAGGCGATGCGCCAGGCGCGATCCGAACCGATGCTGCCGGCCAGGATGCCGCTGATGCCGGCGATGCGCCCGAGCGTGAGCCAGAGCAGCAGGGCCGCGGCACCGATCAGGGCGCCGCCGGCGGCGGAGGCGAGGGGGGTGAAGCTCGTCATCACAGCACGTCCAGCGGAACCTTGAGGAAGCGCTTGCCGTCCGCCTCGGGCGCGGGGAGCTGCCCCGCATGCATGTTCACCTGGATCGAGGGGATGATCAGGCGCGGCATGGCGAGCGTCGCGTCCCGCGCCTCGCGCATCGCCACGAAGGCACCCTCCGTCACGCCGTCGCGCACATGGATGTTGTCCGCGCGCTCGGCGGCGACGGTGGTCTCCCAGCGGATCTCGCGGCCATTGGGGCCGTAGTCGTGGCACATGAAGAGGCGCGTGGTGGGCGGCAGCGCCAGCACGCGCTGGATGGAGCGGTAGAGCAGCGCGGCGTCGCCGCCCGGGAAATCGGCCCGCGCCGTGCCGCCATCGGGCATGAACAGCGTGTCGCCCACGAAGGCGGCGTCACCCATCACATGCGTCATGCAGGCCGGCGTGTGGCCCGGCGTGTGCAGCGCGACGCAGGGCAGCGTGCCGACGCTGTAGGTCTCGCCATCGGTGAAGAGGTGGTCGAACTCGCGGCCGTCGCGCTGCCATTCGGTGCCTTCGTTGAAAATCTTGCCGAAGGTTTCCTGCACCACGGTGATGCGCTCGCCGATGCCGATCCTGCCGCCCAGCGCGCGCTGGAGATAGGGCGCGGCGGAGAGGTGGTCGGCATGGACATGCGTCTCGATCAGCCATTCGACGGTGAGGCCGCGTGCGCGCACATGCGCGATGATGGCGTCGGCCGAGCGGGTGGCGATGCGGCCGGCGGCGTAGTCGAGGTCGAGCACGCTGTCCACGATGGCGCAGGCGCTGGAGCCGGGATCCTTCACGACATAGCTGATCGTGTTGGTTTCCGCATCGAAGAAGGGCGTGACCTCGGGGGCGGGGTGGCCTGACATGGGGTGACCTCCTGGATGGGGCGCGCGGGGCTCAGCCATGGCCGAGGGAGCGCCAGATGACGAAGCCCGCCACGACGAGCACGATGGCGGCGAAGATGCGGTTCAGCGTGTCGCGCCCGGTGGCGAGGTGGCGCGCGGCCTGCATGCCGAGCGCGCCGCCCAGGATGCCGCCCGCGATGAACTCGCCTGCGACGGTCCAGTCCACCAGGCCGGAGGCGGCGTAGTTCAACGCGGTCGCCAGGCCGAAGATGCCGACGGCGAGCAGCGAGGTGCCGACGGCGTGCAGCATGGGCATGCCGGTGGCGAGGATCAGGCCGGGCACGATGAGGAAGCCGCCGCCGATCCCGAAGAAGCCCGAGAGCAGCCCGACGCCGAGCCCGATGCCGCCGAGGCGCAGCGCCATGGCGCGGGTGAGCGGCGCCGCCGCATCCGCCGTGCCGCCCCGGCGCGGGCGCAGCATGGCGAGGCCGACGATCACCATCATCACGGCGAAGAGCAGAATGAGGCGTTCGCCATCCATCGCCTTGCCAAGGCTCGAGCCCGCCAGCGCGCCGGCCAGGCCGGTGGCGGCGAAGATGGCGGCCGCCGGCCAGCGCACATGACCGGCGCGCGCATGGCCCGCGAAATTCACGAAGGCATTCGCCGAGACGGCGAGCGCACCGGTACCGAGGGCCATGTGCGGTGAGAGGCCGACGGCGTAGAGCAGCAGCGGCGTGGCGACGATCGAACCACCGGCGCCGATCAGCCCCAGCACGAAGCCGACCAGGCCGCCCGAGCCGAGGGCGAGGAAGGCTTCGGTCATCATCGGGGCAGGCCCCAGCCGGTCACGGCGAAGAGCCCGGCCTCGCCCGTCGCGCGGGGTGGTTCGGCGGGCGTGGGTGCGGGTACGGGCGCGCGCTCACGCGGGGCAGGCGGCGGCCCGCCGATGGCGGCGCGCAGCGCCTCCAGCACCGCGGCGACGCGCGGATCGGCCAGGCTGTAGATGATGGATTTCGACTCGCGGCGCGTGGTGACCAGCCCCGCCTCGCGCAGCGCGGCGAGCTGCTGCGAGAGGTTGGGCTGGCGCAGGCCGAGCTCGCTCTCGAAGCCCGCCACCGCAAGCTCGCCATCCAGCAGCCGGCAGAGGATGCGCAGCCGCATGGGATGCGCGAGGGCGCGCAGGAATTCCGCCGCTACCTCGGGGTCGCAGCCGAGCGCGCTCATGGCTTCACCGCCTTGCGGGTCCGGGCGCCGGGCTGGTGGTACCAGGCGGGGGTGGCGCGGTGGGCCACCTCCTCCATGGTTTGCGGCGGGGGCAGCAGGCCGGGCTCGCCCGGGCGCCAGTCGGCGGGGGTGGAGAGGCCCGAAGCGTCGCTCTCCTGCAGGGCGGCCAGCGCGCGCAGCAGTTCCTCGACGCTGCGGCCGGTGCTCATCGGGTAATGCGCCAACAGGCGGATCATGCCGGCAGGGTCGATGAGGAAGGTGCCGCGCACCGTCGCGGTGCTTGAATCGCCCGGATGGATCATGCCGTAGGCGCGGGCCATGGCCATGGAGATGTCCTCGGCGACGGGAAAGGGGATGGCGATGCCGAACTCGGCCTCGATCGCGCGCAGCCAGGCGAGATGGGCGAAGAGGCTGTCCACCGAGAGGCCGAGCAGCTCGCAGCCCAGCGCCTGGAAGCGCGGATGGGCGCGGGCGAAGGCGATGAACTCGCTGGTGCAGACGGGCGTGAAGTCGGCCGGGTGGGAGAAGAGCAGCAGCCAGCGGCCGCGATAATCGGCGAGGCTGCGTTCGCCCATGGTGGTGCGCACGCGGAAGGGGATGGCGGGCGCGCCGAGGCGGGGCGCATCCGGGGCGGGTTCGGGGGAGGGAGGAAGATCTGACATGGGGTTCGCCTTCGATATACAAAACATAGTTTAGTAGATTGTATATTGTCAAGCCGAAAACGATCCCGCAGCGGTCAGGCGTCTTCGGGGGATGGGCCCGCGGCCGGTCAGGCCCGCGCGGTCAGCTCTTGCCAGGGCGCGCCGAACCCGGCGGCCAGCGCCTCGGCCGGCCCCGGCTTGAAGGCGGCGTAGAGCCCGCGGGCCCAGCCTTCCATGGGGTGCGGCCGGTGCAGCAGGCGGGCGAAGCCGAGGTCGCGCAGCAGGGGCGCCATCAGCGGCGGATTGGGCGCCCAGCCCGAGACCAGCGCGCCATAGGGCATGGCGCGGGTGGTGGCCGTGAGCATGGGCCGCGCCTCGTCCAGCGCCGCCTGCGCCGTCTCCAGCAGCAGCACCTGGCCGGTGACGGCGGCCATGCCGCGCAGGGCGAGGATCGGGTTGAAGAGCTGCTCGAAAAAGGCGGTGGCCAGCACCAGGTCGAAGCAGCCGAATTCCGCCGTCAGCGCGCGCGGGTCGAGCACCATGGCCTGCGCCGCGGCCCCGGTGGCCTCCAGCGCCAGCATCGTCGCCGTGCCCGCCTCCGCGCCCGGCAGGCTCCAGGCCAGGTGGTCCGTCACCAGGGCGCTGGCCGCGCCGCGCCGCAGCGCCGCCAGGCTGAAGCCGCCATTGCCGGCGCCGACCTCGAGCAGCGCCATCCCGGCCAGCGGCAGGGGCGCGAAGAGCGCATCGGCCTCCGCTTCCAGCACCGCCTCGGGCTTCGCCCCGGGCGTGACGAGGCCGGGCGCGAGGCGGAGGCTTTGCAGCCAGGGCAGGGCGGCGACCTGTGCGGCGAGCGTCATGGCCGGAAGTCCCGCATCGCGCCCTCGGCGCCGAGGTCGCGCCATTCCATGCCGAAATTGGCGGACATGGCGGGCTCGGCACCCGGCAGGATGGCGGCGAAGATGCCACGCGTGCGGCTGCCCTCGGCCGGAAGGTAGTGCGGGTGATCGCGGTAGTAGATCCGCGCGAAGCCGAGCTGCCGCAGCAGGTGCAGCATCAGCGGCGGATTCGGCCCCCACCAGTTGGTGTCGTCATTGGCCAGGGTCCGCCCCGGGTAGAAGACCATGGCCGGCTCCGCGCGCTCCAGCGCGTCCTGGTGGGTCTCGACCAGCAGGACCTGGCGGGTCACGGCCCGCATGCGCTGCAGCACGTCGATCGGGTCGAACAGGTGGTAGAAGACGCCGAGGAAGAGCACGAGGTCGAACTGGCCGAGCGATTCATCCATCCGCGTCGGGTCGATCTGCAGCGTCTCGACCTCGAGGCCGAGCTCGGCGCGGGCGAGGTCGAAGGCTTCCCGGCCGCGATAGACCGGATGCGTCCAGGCGAATTCGTCGGTCGCCAGCACGCGGCCGGCGCCGCGCCGCTTGGCGGCGAAGGTGAAGGCGCCGTTCCAGGCGCCGATGTCGAGCACGGAGCGGCCGGTGAGGTCGAAGGGGCCGAGCAGCGCCTCCTCCTCGCGCCGCAGCACCGCGAGGCTCTTGGCGCCGGGCGTGACCAGGCCCGGCCGCAGCTCCAGCGAGTGGAACCAGGTGATGCGGCCGATCCGCGCCAGCAATTCCTGGTCGGAGAGATCGGTCCGGGCCGTCATGCGGCCTGCGGATGGGTGAGGTTGATCCAGGGGGTGTGGAACCCCTCCAGCAGGCCATCGGGCGCCTCTGGCAGGAAGGCCGCGTAGAGGCCGCGCGCGGTGCCCAGCGTCGGGTGGTCGCGGTAGAGCACGCGGTTGAAGCCGAGGTCGGTCAGCAGGTGCGTCATCAGGGGACGATTGGGAGCCCAGCCGAAGACCCAGGCGCCCTCGGGCCCGCCGATCGGCAGCGTCTGCCCATGGCCCATCATCAGCGGGCGGGTATCGGCCAGGCCGTCCTGCAGCGTCTCGATCAGCAGCACGCGCTCGGTCACGGCGCGCATGCCGCGCAGCGCCTGGATCGGGTTGAAGAGCTGCTCGAAGCAGGCCGTGGCCATCACCACGTGGAAATTGCCGAAGCGCGGCGTCAGCTCGCGCGGGTCGAGCGGCGACATCTCGAGGCTGGCGCCCAGCGCATGCGCGGCCCATTGCGTGGCCGAGAGCGCGTCGCTGCCCGGCAGGGTCCAGGCCAGGTGGTCGGTCGCCAGCACGCGGGCCGCGCCGCGGCGCAGGGCGGCGAAGCTGAAGGCGCCGTTGCCCGCGCCGACCTCCAGCACATGCGCGCCCTTGAGGTTCAGCGTGTCAAGCAGCGCGGCCTCCTCGGCCTGGAGCTGCGCTTCCGGCTTGAGGCCGGGGGTGACGAGGTCGGGGCGCAGGCGCAGGCTCTGCAGCCAGCGATGGCCGGCGACGGCGGCGCGGAGTTCGGCCTCGCTCACGGCGTCAGCAATCCTTCGATGGCGCCGGGCACGTCCAGGTCCAGCCAATTGGAATCGAAGCCGCGCACCAGGCTGTCCTCCACCTCGGGCGTGAAGGCGGCATAGACGCCGCGGGCGCGGCCGAGCGTCGGGTGGTCGCGGTAGAAGATGCGCGTGAAGCCGAGCTGCAGCAGCAGGCTGAGCATGAGGGCGGGGTTGGGGCCCCACCAGTTCGTCGCGTCCTGGTTCAGGATGTCGCTCGGGTAGAAGACCATGCCGGGCTGCGCCGTGCCGAGCAGGTCCTGGTGGGTCTCCACCAGCAGCATCTGCCGGGTGATGCGCCGGAGGCGGGCCATCACGTCCAGCGGGTCGTAGAGGTGATAGAAGACGCCCAGGAACATCACCACGTCGAAGAGGCCGAGCTTCTCCGTGATGTCGGGCGGGTCGATCATCTTGGCCTCGATCTCGAGGCCGAGTTCGTCGCGGGCCAGTTCGAAGGCCTCGCGCCCGCGCCAGACGGGGTGGTTCCAGATGTAGCTGTCGGTCGCCAGCACGCGGGCGGCGCCGCGCCGCTTGGCGGCGAAGCTGAAGGCGCCATTCCAGGCGCCGATGTCCACCACGCTGCGGCCGGTCAGGTCGAAGGGGCCGAGGAAGGCCTCCTCCTCCTGCGCCAGGATCGCTTCCGTCTTGCCGCCGAAGGTCGTCAGGCCCGGCCGCAGCGGGATCGAATGCCACCAGTGGAAGGACTGCATGCGCGCGAGCAGTTCGGCGTCCGAGAGACGGGCGGTGGGCAGGTTCATGCGGCGCAGATACCAGAGGCCGGAGGGTTTCGCCATTGACCCTGCGCGCCCCGCGCCGCACCAATGGGCCATGCATGTCCTGATCCTCGGTGCCGGCGTCACCGGCCTCGCCACCGCTCGCGCCCTGGCCGAGGAGGGGCACGCGGTGACGGTGCTGGATGCCGAGCCCCGGGTGGGGCAGGGGGCCAGCTTCGCCAATGGCGGGCAGCTGTCCTATAGCTATGTGGCGCCCTTCGCCGGCCCCGGCGTCATCGGCAAGGTGCCGCACTGGATGCTGGACCCGGACGGCCCGCTGCGCTTCCGGCCGCAGGCCGATCCCGGCCAATGGGCTTGGCTCATCGCCTTCCTGCGTGCCTGCAATCCCGCGACGGCGGAGCTGACCACCCGCCGCCTGCTGCTGCTGAGCTACCTCTCGCGCGACCTGATGCGCGAGCTGGCGGCGCGGGAGGGGTTCGACTTCGCCTTCGCCCCCGCCGGCAAGCTGGTGCTGCAGCCGGATGAGGCCGCCATGGCCGGCGCCCGCCGCCAGATGGAATTGCAGGCGAAGTGGGGGACGGAGCAGCGCGCCCTCTCGCGCGAGGAATGCCTGGCGCTGGAGCCGGCGCTCGGCCACATCGCCCACCGCATCGCCGGCGGCATCCACACGGTGAGCGAGGATGCCGGCGATTGCCGCATGTTCTGCGAGGGGCTGGCGGCCAGCCTCGCGCGCTCCAATGCGGGCGTGACCTTCCGCCTGGGCCTGCGCGCCACCCAGATCATCCGCGCCGAGGGGCGGGTGCGCGGCGTGATGACGAGCCAGGGCGTGATCGAGGCGGATGCGGTGGTGCTGGCGCTGGGCGTCGGCGCGCGGGCGCTGGCCCGGCCCCTCGGGCTTGACCTGCCGGTCTATCCGCTCAAGGGCTATTCGCTGACGCTGCCGATCCAGCGTGACGACGCGGCGCCGCGGATCAGCGTGACCGACAGCGCGGCGAAGCTGGTCTATGCGCGCATCGGCCGGCGGCTGCGCGTCGCGGGGATGGCGGATGTGGTGGGCTATTCCACGGCCTTCGAGGAGAAGCGCCTGACCAGCCTGGTGCGCCAGGCCCGCGCCGCCTTCCCCGAGGCGACCGATTGGCGCGAGCTGAACCCCTGGGCCGGGCTGCGCCCGGCAACGCCGACCGGCCTGCCCATCCTGGGCCGCGCGCCGGGGATGGAGGGGCTCTACCTCAACCTCGGTCAGGGCTCGCTCGGCTTCACGCTGGCCATGGGCAGCGCCGCCGTGCTGGCGGCGGAGATCGCGGGGCGCGCGCCACCCATTCCGTTGGATGGATTCCGGATGGGTTCGATGCCTTGACCCATCGGGCGGGCGCTGCCAAACACCCCGCGCCCGCGTGAGGTGGGCCAGCCTGACCGGGGTGTCCGGTCGCCCACTGGGTGATTCCGCGGGCTGATCCCGTTCCGGAACACTCATCCAGCGACAAGAGGCCGAACCAAGCCATGCGCGACAAGGGCGAATACCTGTTCACTTCGGAGAGCGTCTCCGAAGGCCACCCCGACAAGGTCGCGGATCGCATCAGCGATACCGTGCTCGACACCTTCCTCGAACAGGACCCGTATGCCCGCGTGGCGTGCGAAACTCTGGTCACCACCAACCGCGTGGTCATCGCCGGTGAGGTTCGCGGCCCCGCCTCGATCACGCCCGAGCTGCTGATGCACAAGGCGCGGCTGGCGATCCAGGATATCGGCTACGAGCAGGAAGGCTTCCACTGGCAGAACGCCCATGTGGAGTGCCACCTGCACGCGCAGTCCGCGCATATCGCGCAGGGCGTGGACGCGGCCGGCAACAAGGATGAGGGCGCCGGCGACCAGGGCATCATGTTCGGCTATGCCTGCACCGAGACGCCCGACCTGATGCCCGCGCCGCTCTACTACGCGCACCTGATCCTGCGCCGCATCAGCGAGATGCGCCGCAATGGCGATGTGGCCGTGAAGGGCCTGCTGCCCGACGCGAAGAGCCAGGTCACGCTGCGCTATGTGGACGGCAAGCCCGTCGGCGCCACCTCGGTCGTCGTCTCGACGCAGCATGAGGAAGGCCTGGAGCAGGCGCAGATCAAGGCGATGCTGAAGCCGCTGATCGAGACCTCGCTCCCCGCCGGCTGGATGTGCCCGGACAACGAGCTCTATATCAACCCGACCGGCACCTTCGTGATCGGTGGCCCGGACGGCGATTGCGGCCTGACGGGGCGCAAGATCATCGTGGACACCTATGGCGGCGCGGCCCCGCATGGCGGCGGCGCCTTCTCCGGCAAGGACCCCACGAAGGTGGACCGCTCGGCCGCCTATGCCGCGCGCTACGTGGCGAAGAACGTGGTGGCCGCCGGCCTGGCCGATCGCTGCACCATCCAGGTCTCCTACGCCATCGGCGTGGCGAAGCCGCTCTCGGTCTATTTCGACCTGCACGGCACGGGCAAGGATGTGGACGAGGTGAAGCTCGCCAAGGTCGTCCAGGACCTGGTGAACCTCTCGCCGCGCGGCATCCGCGAGCACCTGCACCTGAACCGCGCGATCTACGTGCCGACCTCCAGCTACGGCCATTTCGGCCGCACGCCGGATGAGGAGAAGGGCACCTTCACCTGGGAAAAGACCGACCTGGTCCCCGCGCTGAAGGCGGCCTTCGGGCGCTGATTTATCCCCCACGAAATCGCTTCGCGCTTTCGTGGGGACCCCGGATTGGTTTCCATCCTGATGGGATGGCTCATCCTCGCGTGGCGAAGCCACGCGAGGGCTCCAGGGGGCGGAATGGCCCCGCAGGCACGGCCGCATGACATCTGACATTCCTTCCGACGCGGACGACTGGCCCGAGGGGATTCCGCATCGCCTCTATGGGCGGCGGCGCGGCAAGAAGCTGCGCGCGCGGCAGGAGAAGCTGCTGGCCGAGGCGCTGCCGCGGATCCGCTTCACCGACCTGGATTTCGCGGCAGGCGCCGATGCGCTCTGGTTCGAGGTGGGCTTCGGCGGCGGCGAGCACACGCTGGCGCAGATGCAGGCCAACCCCGACACCGCCATCATCGCGAGCGAGGTGTATGAGCACGGCCTCTGCTCCCTGCTCACCGAAATCATCCCCGAGGGCGCGGAAGCCACCTCGCCCCTGCCGCCGCGCCTGCGCCTCTGGCCCGAGGATGCGCGGGAATTGCTGATGGCGCTGCCGGAGGCGAGCCTCTCGCGCCTCTTCCTCATGTTCCCCGACCCCTGGCCCAAGGCGCGCCACGCCAAGCGGCGCTTCGTGCATCCCGAGATGCTGCCCATCGTGGCGCGCGCGCTGAAGCCCGGCGGCATCTGGCGCGTGGCGAGCGATGACCCGACCTACCAGGCCTGGGTGACCGAGGTCTTCGCCGCGCAAACCCTGTTCACGGGCGAAGCGCCTGCCACCACGCGGCCGGAGGGCTGGCCGCCCACGCGCTACGAGGCCAAGGCGCTCGCCGCCGGGCGCCGGCCGCTCTATTGGGAATGGCGCCGCGGCGCCTGAACGGCGGCTGCCCCTTCCGGCCCGCCGAGGCTTCGGCCTAGCATCGGCCATGACCGCGACGATGCCCTTCCGCCGGCTTGCCGGCTTCGCCGTGCTGGCCCTGCTCCTCGGTGCCTGCGAGGCGGTGGCGCAAGGTGGCGCCCAGGCCGGCCCCCAGGGTGGCCCGAAAGGCGCCGCGACGGCGCATGCCGGCTGCGATGCGAAGCAGATGATCCTCATCCAGCACGCCGTCGCGGTGGCCGAGCGGCGCACCGCGGAGGCCGTCGCCTTCATCGATGCCGAGCCGCATCACGCGCATGTGCGCGAGTGGTTCGGCACCACGCCGCCGCCCAAGATCCGCGTCCGCCTCGCGCGCACGCTGGAACTGCTGCGGCCCGAGCGCCGCCCGCCGCTGATCTGCGGCACGGCCGAGACCTGCGGCAACCGCCCGGTGTTCGCCGTGGCCAACCTGACGCGGCGGACGGTGACGCTCTGCCCGATGTTCTTCCAGGCCCGCAACGAGGGCGCGGATTCGCGCCCCGGCGTGATCGTGCATGAGATGACGCATCTCGCCGCCGGCACCGGCGACATGGCCTATGGCCGCAGCGCCGCCCTGGCGCTGGCCCGCAAGGAGCCGGACCGCGCGGCGCTGAACGCCGACAACTACGAATACTTCGTCGAGTTCCTGCCCGAGCGGCGGCCGGCGCGGCCCGGCGCGCGATAGGCGCCCGGCGCGATAAGCCGTTGGCGCGCGGCGGGAATGCTGGCTAGGCTCCCCGGCAAAGACGTCCAGGGAGAAACACCACATGCAACGCCGCAACCTGCTGGCGCTGGCCGCTGCCGCGCCGCTCGCCGCCCCCGCCGCCGCGCAGGGGACCTGGCAGCCCGACCGGCCGATCCGCATCATCGTGCCCTTTCCCGCCGGCGGCGCCACCGATGTCTGGGCGCGGCTGGTGGCCGAGCCGATGAGCGAGATGCTGCGCGTTCCGGTGCTGATCGAGAACCGCTCGGGCGCTGCCGGCATGATCGGCGCCGACGCGGTGGCCAAGGCCGCGCCCGATGGTCACACCCTGCTCTTCACCATCACGCCGCTGGTCCAGTCCCCCATCGTGCTGGGCAATGCGCCCTATGACGCGGTGCGTGACTTCAGCCCGATCGGCCAGATGGGCACGACCACGCTGATCTTCATGATCCGGGCCGAGCTCCCGCCGCGCACCCTGCAGGAATTCATCACCTATGCCCGCGCCCAGGCGCGCGCCGGGCGCGGCCTCACGCTCGGCTCCTGGGCCGCGGGGTCGAGCGCGCATGTCTTCGCGCTCGCCATGAACAACAAGCTCGATCTCGGGATGACGCATGTCGCCTATCGCGGCGAGGCGCCGATGGTCGTCGCCTATCTCTCGCGCGAGGTGGATGCGGGCATCAACAGCCTGACCAGCACGCGCGAGCACATCGCGAGCGGCCGCCTGCGCCCGCTCGCGGCGCTCGGCGACACGCGGGCCGCCAGCATGAATGAGGTGCCGACCTTCATCGAGCAGGGGGTGGATGTGGGCCGCGGCTGGTCGGGCTTCGCGGGCCTGCTGGGGCCGGCCAACATGCCGGCGCCGGTCCATGCGCGCCTCGTGCAGGTGTTCCGCGACACGATGCAGCGCGAGAGCATCCGCCAGCGTCTGCTGGCCATGGACACCGACCCCGCCTGGCTCGGCCCCGAGGATTTCAGCGCCGCGATCATCCGCGTGCGCGACATCTGGACCGAACTGACGCGCGGGATGGATCTGCAGCTGCGCTGAGCCTGGCCGCGGCGCCGCCATGCGGCGCGAGGGCGGCCCGGCCTATCCCGGCGTGGCGGCGGATCCAGCGAGAAGGCCGCCATCCACATGGAGCTCCGCGCCCGTCACGTAGGTGGCCTCGTCGGAGGCCAGCATCGCCGCGACAGCCGCGACCTCCTCCGGCATCCCGAACCGCCGCAGCGGGGTGTCGGCGACCAGCGCCGCCATGCGCGCTTCGCGGCCGGGACCGTCGCCCAGCATCGGCTCCCACATCGGCGTGAGGATCGCCCCTGGATGGATGGAGTTGCAGCGGATCTTCCATCCCTGCTCCGCGCAGTAGAGCGCGACGGTCTTGGTGTGGTTGCGGATGGCCGCCTTGGAGGCGGCGTAGGCCGCCGCGGCCGGAATGCCGACCATGCCGGAGCGTGAGGAGATGTTGATGATGGACCCGCTGCCCGCGGCCTTCATCGCGCCGATCGCGTAGCGGCAGCCGAGGAAGGTTCCATCGAGGTTCACGCGGTGGACCGCCCGCCAATCCTCCAGGCGGGCATGCTCGGGATCATGGCGAACCGGGCCATCCTCGAAGCCGGTGACGCCGGCATTGTTGACCATCACGTCCAGCCGCGGCACCAGCGCGGCGAGGCGCAGCCAGTCGCCCTCCTCGCCGACGTCGAGCCGGATGAAGCTTGCGCCGATCTCCGCGGCCAGGGCGGATCCGCCGGCCTCATCGCGGTCGGTGACGATGACATCGGCACCTTCCGCGCGGAAGCGCCGGGCGATGGCGCTGCCGATCCCGCGCGCGGCACCGGTGATGACGCAGGTCTTTCCGCTCAGTCGCTGCAAGCCGGTGCCTACTCCTCGACGCGGTGTTCCTACCGCAGTTTCTCGAAGGTGAAGGTGTTGGAAAGCGCGCCACCCGGGCGGCCGATGAGGAAGCTGTCCTCCCGCAGGTCACGCAGCACCAGGCCGTGCCAGTCGGCCAGCTCGAGGATGGCGCGCTGCGGGATGGCGTGCATCTCCATGTCCGCCCCCGGCGTGCCGGCGAGGTAGGAGGCGATGTCGAACTGATAGCCCTGGAGCCAGACCGGCAGCTGGAAGATCGCGACGCCACCCGTCTCCAGCGCGCGGAAGGCCTGGCGCAGGATGTTCATGGTGACCGGCGGCGGGCAATGCTGCAGGACGATGCGCGAAAACCAGAGGTCGCAGCTTTCCACCGGCATCAGCCGCTCGGGCATCACCTGCGTCAGCGTCACATGGCCGAGGCCCGCGGCGCGGAAGGTCTCGCGCGCCAGATGCAGATGCGGCCCCGAGATGTCGAGGCCGGTCACCTGCGGGAAGCGGCGCGCCAATTGCAGCGTGACGCGGCCGACGCCACAGCCGTAATCCACGCAATGCCGGAACTGCCCGACGCTGCGTCCGATGCGGCCGAGCGTCGCCTCCACCACCTGCGCGTCCCAGGCGCCGGCGGCGTAGAAGGCCTCCAGGTTGTTCGCGATGTTGTGCGGCAGGAAGCGTTCCTCGGTCAGCACGGACCAATGGGGCGCCGTCTCGCCCGCGCGCGTCCAGTAGCCGCCGACCTTGGCCGCCATCAGCGCGAGCGTGTCGGCGTCCGCCTCGGTCTCGACCAGGTTGGAGCCGGCATCGAGCGAGGGCAGGGCGTGCAGGTTCGAGCCGTGGCGCAGGCCGAATTCCGCGCAGGTCGCCAGCGCCTTGCCGAAGCTCTGCAGGTCCGGCCAGGCGGCGAGGGCATTGGCGATGACGTCCTCGTTCTCCGGATCGCGGCCGAGCAGCATGCGATAGCCGAGGATGACCGCCTCGCGCGTTACGGGTTCACCCGGCAAGGGCGGCCTCCACGGCGGCACCGAAGCGATCGAGGATCATGCCGACTTCCGCCTCCGTCACATTGTAGGGCGGTGCGAGGATGACGTGGTCCCCGCGCAGGCCGTCGATCGTGCCGCCCATCGGGTAGCAGCCGAGGCCGCGCGCATAGGCCTCGCGCTTCACGCGGTCATTCATCTTCAGCGCGGGGTCGAAGACGGCCTTGCTGGCTCGGTCCTGCACCAGCTCGATGGCCCAGAACAGGCCGCGGCCGCGGATGTCGCCCACATGGCGGTGATTGCCCAGGCGCTCCGTCAGGCCCTGTTCCAGCAGCGCGCCCATGGCGTTGACATTGGCGAGCAGGTTTTCCTCTTCGATCACCTCCTGCACGGCGAGCGCCGCCGCGCAGGCCATGGGGTGTGCCTGGTAGGTATGGCCGTGCATGAAGCCGCCCGAGCCGTCACGGATGGCGGCGATCACGCGCTCCTGCACCAGGATGCCGCCAATGGGCTGATAGCCGCCGCCGAGGCCTTTCGCGATCACCTGGATGTCGGGCGCGACGCCCTCCTGCTCCCAGGCATGCATGGTGCCGACGCGGCCCATGCCGCTCATCACCTCGTCCAGGATGAGCAGCGCGCCGTGGCGGTCGCAGATCTCGCGCATCTTCCGGAAATAGCCAGGGAGCGCGGTGACGCAGCCCAGCGTGGCGCCGACCACGGTCTCCGCGCAGAAGGCGATGACGTTCTCGGGGCCCAGGCGCTGGAACTCCGCCTCCAGCTCATCGGCCAGGCGCTGGACGTAGTCGGCCTCGCTCTCATGGTCCGCGCGGTCGCGATAGGCGTAGCAGGGCGAGACATGGCTGAAGGCGTCGCTCAGGATCGGCGCGTAGGGGGCGCGGCGCATGGCGTTGCCGCCGGCGGCGAGCGCGCCCAGCGTGTTGCCGTGGTAGCTTTGGCGGCGGGCGATGTAGCGGGTGCGCTGCGGCTCGCCCTTCTCCACGAAATACTGCCGCGCCATCTTCAGCGCCGCCTCCATCCCCTCGCTGCCGGAGGAGACGAAATAGGCGTGGGTAAGCCCCCCCCCGTATTCCTTGCCGGGCGCATGGCCGACCAGCCTGTCCGCCAGGCGCTCCGCGCTCTCGCAGGAGAAGAGCGCGGTATGGGCGTAGGTGAGCTTGCCGAGCTGCGCCTGCATGGCCGCCAGCACATGCGGGTGGCCATGGCCGAGGCAGGCGACGGCGGCACCGCCAGAGCCGTCGATCACGGCATGGCCGCCCGCCTCCCGCAGCCAGATGCCCTGGCCGGAGACGGCGACGGGCGGTGCCGTCTTGAGGTTGCGATGGACGAGATGGGAGCTGCTCATGCCGGGAGCCTAACCCGGCCTCAGGGCGGTGTCAGCACGCCGACCGCCGCACCCATCAGGCAGCAGGCGAGGGTGGCGGCGGCAAGGGAGGGCAGGCCGAGCGAGACGATCTCGCCCCGGCGCTCGGGGCACATGGCGCACATGCCGCCCAGCATGATCCCGACCGAGCCGAAATTGGTGAACCCGCAGAGCGCATAGGTGAGGATGAGGCGCGAGCGGTCCGACAGGGCGGCGGCCCCGCCGCGCGCCATGTCGAGATAGGCGACGAACTCGTTCACCACGAGCTTCACGCCGAGGAACTGCGCGACCGTCGCGGCCTCGTTCGCCGGCACGCCCATGGCCCAGGCCAGCGGCCAGAACAGCACGCCCGCCACCTGCTGCAGCGTGATGCCGAAGAGCGGCTGCAGCACCTCATTGCCCAGCGCCACCAGCGCCACGAAGACGATGAGCGCGGCCATGATGCCGAGCAGGAGCTGCAAGCCATCCGTCGTGCCCTGGACCAGCGCCTCCATGGTGCTGGAATAGAGCGGCGGCGCCTCGATCTGCCCTCGGGCCTCGCCCTCGGTCACCGCGCCGCCCGGGATCATCAGCAGGGCCACCAGCACAGCGGCAGGCGCACCGATGAGGGAGGCGGTGAGCAGCTGCCCCGCCGCATCCGGCACCACGGGCGAAATGATGAGCGCATAGATCACGAGTGTGTTGCCCGAGATGGTGGCGAGGCCCGCCACCATCACGACGAACAGCTCCGAGCGCGTGAGCCTGGCGAGCCAGGGGCGGATGAGCAGCGGCGCCTCCACCATGCCGACGAAGACATTGGCCGCGACGGAGAAGCCCGCCGCGCCGCCCAGGCCGAAGAGGCGGCGCAGCCCGGCGGCGAGCACGCGCACCACGAAGGGCAGCACGCGCCAGTGATAGAGAACGGCGGAAAGCGCGCCCACCAGCAGCACCAGCGGCAGCGCCTGGAAGAAAAGGATGAAGGAGGCGCCGGGCGCGGTCTCGGCGAAGGGCAGCGGCCCGCCGCCCAGATAGCCGAAGACCAGCGCCGTGCCGGCCTGGGTGGCGCGCGCCAGCGCATCCACGGCACGCCCGATCAGCGCGAAGCCGGCGCGCAGCAGCGGCACATGCAGCATGAGCGCCGCGAGGCCGATGAGGCCGGCAATCCCGCCCGCCACCACCCGCCAGGAGGCATCCCGCCGGAAGCCGCCCATGGCCCAGGCGAGGGCGCAGAGCAGGGCGAGGCCCAGCGCGGATTGGAGTTGGAGAGTCGTCACCGCGTGGCCTCCTCATCCTCGGGCGCATCCAGGCCCAGCACCTCGCCCGATTGCTCGCCGGGCAGGGCCTCGACGGTGCGGAGCTTGCGGGCGATCTGCCGCGTGCGGGTCTGCGCCTCGCCGATGGTGCGCGTCATCGTGCCCGCCTGCTTGCCGAGCTTGTCCAGCACCTCGGCCATCCTGCCCATCTCGCCCTTGGTGGCGGCCAGAAGCTCGCGCACCGATTCCGCGTTCTTCGAGAGCGCCAGCGTGACATGGCCGAGCTGGATGGTCCGCAGCAGGGCAGGCAGCAGCGAGGGGCCAAGGATGAGCACGCGCTGGTTGCGGCCGATGTCGTCGATCAGGCCGGGGATGCGCGCGACCTCGGCATAGAGCCCCTCCGTCGGCAGATACATCACGGCGAATTCCACCGTGCGGGGCGGGATGATGTATTTCTCGGCGATCTTCTTCGCCTCGCCGCGGATGCGGACCTCCAGCGCGCGGCGGGCGGCGGCCTCCGCCGCGCCGTCGGCCGCTTCCCAGGCATCCAGCAGGCGGGCGTAGTCCTCGATCGGGAATTTGGCATCCACCGGCAGCAGCACGCGCACGGCGCCCGGGCTCGGCATGATGACGGCGAATTCGACGACATCGGCGCTGTCCTCGCGCAGGCGGATATTCGTCTCGTAGCCGCCCTCGGGGAGGATGTCGTCCAGCAGGGCGCGCACCTGCGTCTCGCCCCAGCCGCCGCGCGTCTTCACATTGCCGAAGAGGCGCTTGATGTCGCCGATCTGGCCGGTGACGGCCTGGATCTCGCCCATCGCCTTCTGCACGGCGGTGAACTGGTCGATCACGCGGGCGAAGCTCTCGTTCATCTGCTTCTCGACCGCGCCGGCGAGTTGTTCGTTGACGGATTTCTGGATCTCGGCGAGGCGCTTCTCATTCGTCTCGCGCATCTCGGTGAGCTTCTGGTCGAGCACG
This sequence comes from Sediminicoccus rosea, assembly GCF_033547095.1. Lineage (NCBI taxonomy): Bacteria > Pseudomonadati > Pseudomonadota > Alphaproteobacteria > Acetobacterales > Roseomonadaceae > Sediminicoccus > Sediminicoccus rosea. Next base: position 899,872 of record NZ_CP137852.1, read on the forward strand.
TCCCGCGTGCGCGCGGCGTCGGTGGCGAGGCGTTCGAGCAGGGATTTCTCCAGCGTGGCGAGCGCCGTGGATTGGCGGTGCTGTGCCTCGTTCAGCAGCTTCGCCTGCTCCACCGCGAAGCCCGAGACGGCGGCGCCGAGCGAGGCCTCGCTCGCGGCCAGGGCGGCCTTCACCTCGCCGGTCAGCGCGCCGAGGCGTTCGCCCTGGCGTTCCTGCGCGGCCTGGAGCAGGGGGAGGGCCGGGTCGCTGGCGGGCTTGCGAGCGAGCAGCACCCCCAGCACCGCGAGCAGCAGCAGCACGACCAAGCCCAGCAACACCACTTCGACCGTCACGAAGCCTCCCGCGAAGAATCGCAGGAATCATGCCGTCTCCCGCGAATCCGCACCACCCCAGATCCTTTGGCCTCCTGCCGCCCTCCGGAGGCTTTGCCACCGGAGGATGAGCCGAGTTCAAAGGATCAGCGGCAATCCGGCGCCCCCAGAAAAATGCCGGAGGCGCTTTGCGGGGAATTAGTGCCGGAAGTGGCGCATCCCGGTGAAGACCATGGCGAGGCCCGCGGCATCGGCGGCGGCGATGACTTCCGCGTCGCGCATGGAGCCGCCGGGCTGGATCACGGCGGTCACGCCGGCGGCGGCGGCGGTCTCCAGGCCATCGGCGAAGGGGAAGAAGGCGTCGGAGGCCACGACGCTGCCCTTGGCCAGCGGCTCGGGCAGGCCGGCGGCCTTGGCGGCGGCTTCCGATTTCCAGGCGGCGATGCGGCTGCTCTCCACGCGGTTCATCTGCCCCGCGCCGATGCCGACGGTGGCGAGGTTCTTCGCGTAGATGATGGCGTTGGACTTCACATGCTTGCAGACGCGGAAGGCGAAGAGCAGGTCCGCCATCTCGGCCGCGCTGGGGGCGCGCTTCGTGACGACGCGCAGATCCGCCTCGGTCACGCGCCCGGCGTCGCGGGATTGCGCCAGGAAGCCGCCGGCCACGCTGCGGAAGACCATGCCGGGCGCCACGGGGTCGGGCATGCCGCCGGTCAGCAGCAGGCGGAGGTTCTTCTTGCGGGCGAAGATGGCGCGCGCCGCTTCATCGGCGTCAGGCGCGATCACAACCTCGGTGAAGATGGCGGTGATCTTCTCGGCGGCGGCCGCGTCCAGCGTGCGGTTGGCGGCAACGATGCCGCCGAAGGCCGAGACGGGATCGCAGAGCAGCGCGCGGTCCCAGGCCGTGGCCAGGTCATCCGCGATGGCGATGCCGCAGGGATTGGCGTGCTTGACGATGACGATGGCCGGCGGCTCGAACTCGGCGCAGGCCTCATAGGCGGCGTCCGTGTCGTTCAGGTTGTTGTAGGACAGCTCCTTGCCCTGGATCTGCTTCGCGGTGGCGATGCCGGGGCGCGCGCTGCCATCGAGGTAGAAGCCCGCCTTCTGGTGCGGGTTCTCGCCATAGCGCAGCGTCTGCGCGAGCGTGCCCGCGAAAGCCAGGCGCGGCGGAAACTCCTGGCCAAGCTGGCCGGCGAACCAGCTGGAGATGGCCGCGTCATAGGCGGCGGTGCGGGCATAGGCGGCGGCGGCGAGTTCGCGACGGAGCTCGGCGCTGGTGCCGCCCGTGGCCTCGATCTCGGCGGTGATGCGGGCGAGGTGCGCGGGCTCGGTCACCACCACCACATGGGCGTGGTTCTTGGCGGCGCTGCGGATCATCGCGGGGCCGCCGATGTCGATGTTCTCGATGCAATCCTCGAAGGCGGCGCCTTTCGCGACCGTCGCCTCGAAGGGGTAGAGGTTCACGGCGACGAGGTCGATCGGCGCGATGCTGTGCTCTTCCATCTGCGCCACATGCGCGGCCTCATCGCGGCGGCCGAGGATGCCGCCATGCACCTGCGGCACCAGCGTCTTCACGCGGCCATCCAGGATCTCGGGGAAGCCCGTGTGCTCGCTGACATCCTTCACCGGGATGCCGGCCGCGCGGATCGCCTGGGCGGTGCCGCCGGTGGAGAGGATCTCGGCCCCGCGATCGGCCAGGAAGCGCGCGAATTCCACGATGCCCGTCTTGTCGGAGACGGAGAGCAGCGCGCGGCGAATGGCCAGGGGGGTGGTATCAGTCATCGCTATAATCCCAACAGGTCGAGCGTGCGGCCCACCACCGCGCTCTCGGTGAATCTTTCGCGGGCACGGGCGAGGCCGGCGGCCCCCATGCTTTGCCGCAAGGGGGCATCCGCCGCCAGCCGCGCCAGCGCAGCCCCGAGTGGCGCCACCTGCATGGGCGGGACCAGCAGCCCTGTCTGCCCATCCAACACCTGCTCGCGGCAGCCGCGGATGTCGGTGCTGACGACGGGCAGGCCGCTCAGCATCGCCTCGATGATGCTCATGGGCAGGCCCTCGAAATGGCTGGGCAGGGCGAAGATGTCGGCGGCCTGGAGCAGCCGTGCCACGTCATGCCGGTAGCCGAGCATGCGCAGGCGCGGGCCAAGCGCGGCGGCGGCGCGCTGGAAATGCGGCGTGAGGTCCTCGCCATGGTCGGAGGCGAGCCGCTCGCCCACCACCCAGAGATGGGCGTGGGGCACGCGCTCCATGGCCTGCAGCAACTCGGGCCAGCCCTTGTGGCGAACCAGGCGCGAGACGCCGATGACGACGCAGTCGGTCGCGCCCACGCCCATCTCGGCACGCAAGGCGGTGCGCGTCGCGGCGTCGGGGTGGAAGAGCGCGGGGTCGCGGCCATTCCCGGTGGCGGTAGCGCCCCGATGGATCCAGAGGCGGCGCGCATCCGCCGCCTCCTCCTCGCTCACGGTGAGGAAGGTGTCGGTGAACTTCCCCGCCGTCCATTCGGCGCCGAGCGAGAGGCTGCGCCGCAAGAACGAGCCCGGCTGGTTGAAGAGAAAGCCGTGGCAGGTATAGGCGATGCGCGGCACGCCCTCGGCCTTGGCCGCGGCGCGCGCCAGGAAGCCCGAGATGGGCATGTGCGCGTGCACCAGGTCGAACCGCTCCTCGCGCATGATGCGACGTAGCTCGCGGAAGGCGGGGATATGCGCGCGGGGGTTCAGGCTGCGCTGCATGGCCACGGGGATGATGCGGAAGCCCTCGCCACGCGCCACGTCGAGCAGCGGGCCCTCGGCCGAGATGCCCACCACCTCATGCCCGCGCGCGCGGGCGCCGCGCATCAGCGGCAGCAGGAAATGCCGCAGCGAGAAATCCACATTGGCGAGTTCCAGGATCTTCATGGCCAGCCCCCTGGCGCCGGAGGGCGGCCCTAGTTCTCGCCGCCCGGGATCACGCGGCTGACGGCCCATTGCACCGTCTCCGCCTCGCCATCCGAGGTGAGGACGATCTGGCTGGAGCGGCGCGGCTCGGCGGCGAGATAGACGCTCTCTTCCAGCTCCACGCGGGCGCCGCGGGCGCGAAAGCGCCAGCCCTGGCCGCCCGGCAGGCGCATGAGCACGCCGCCCTCCTCCTCCTGCAGAACGGCGGTGACCGCGGGGTGCAGGTGGAAGCGGATGGCCCAGGCGGTGGCGGGGCCGGGGAAGGGCTCCAGCGCATCCTCGCCGCGCAGGTCGTCGCCGCTTTCCGAGAGGTAGAGGCGGCGGCGATGCACCACGCCATGGGTGCGGCGATAGCCGTCATGGCTGATGTCCAGCCATTGCGCGCCATTCGCCTCCTGCCGCTCGATCTCCACGCGCTCGGGCCGGCGGCCCAGGCCTTCGTCGCGGAGTTCGGCGCTATTGGTGTCGGCGAGCGTCAGGGTGGAATGGGCGGCGGTGCCGCGCAGCGCGTCGCGCCAGGCGGCATCGGCGGCGGGGGCGGCGCCGCAATTCACGATCAGCCGGTCCCGCCCCACCGACATTTCGAAGGAGAGGGTGCCCGCATGGGAGGAACGGTCCGCGCCGCGCGGCAGGCCGGAGGCGGGGTCGGCCGGGCGGCCGGGGGGCGGTGCGCCGCAATCGGCGATGATGAGGGTGCGGCCGGCGGCAAGGCGCTGGAAGCCCGTCTCCTCCAGCAGCATGGGCGCGCGGCCCTTGGCCAGGCCCTGGGCGAGGACGACATCCACCAGTGCCGGCGCCTCCTCGCGCGTGCTGTTGAACAGCGCCAGCGACATGTCGCCATGGCGGAACAGGCGCAGCGCCTGGCCCGCGCGCTCCAGCGCGAGCGAGAGCTGCGGCGGCGAGGCGATGCCGACACCGTTCAGCAGGTTGCGGATCTCGATGAGGTCCTGCAGGGCGAGCAGCTGCACCGCCGGGCTGCGCTCCACATGGCCGCCATCGGGGTGGAATTGCCTCTCGAGTTCGGGGCCGAGGAAGCGCAGCGCGCGCGTCATCCAGGCCTCCTCCTCCAGCGCCACGGCGGCGGCGATGCAGCCCTTGAGCGCGACCAGCCCGCCACGATGCGCGGCCTCGGCCGGCAGGCTGGCGGAGAGCGCGCGGCCATCGAGGGCGAGGCGCTGGAGCAGGGGCTTGCGGAAGGCCTCCTCGGCGGTCGCGGCCAGGAAATCCCAATGCCCAAGCCAGGCGGAGATGCGGGCCGCGGCGATCTCGGGCGCCTGGGCCATGGGCTCGGCCGCGCCGCGCGCGAGCCAATCCTCCGTCAGGTCGCGCGCCATGACGCGGGCGGCATCGGTGCCGAGCATCCGCAGGTCGCGCAGCCAGGCGAAGCTGTGCGCCGCCTGGCGCCAGAGCACGGGGCCGGCGGCGGGCGTCCAATCGTTCAGCAGGCGGACCGAGCCCAGCACCTCGAACTCGCCGCGCAGCAGGCGGGCGCCGCGCGCGGCATCGCCGGGCCAGAGGTCGCGGAAGGAGCGGGCGGGCGCATCGGGCACGCGCATCGGCTTGAGGCGGGTGAAGAGGCCCCGGACATTGCGGAACACATCGGCCATCAGGCGCCCCCTCGCAGCCCGGCGATGGCCTGGGCGTAATCGGCCGCGCCGAAGACGGCCGTGCCGGCGACGAGCACATCCGCCCCGGCCGCGATGCATTGCGGCGCGGTCTGCAGCGTCACGCCGCCATCCACCTGGAGCGCGATGTCGCGGCCGGATTCGGTGATCATCCGGCGGAGCGCGGCTATCTTCGGCAATTGGCCCGCCAGGAAGGACTGCCCGCCGAAGCCCGGATTGACCGACATGACGAGGATGAGGTCCGTCAGGTCCAGCACATGGGCGAGGCATTCGACCGGCGTCGCCGGGTTCAGCACCACGCCGGCCTTCTTGCCGAGCGCGCGGATGGTCTGGAGGCTGCGGTGCAGATGCGGCCCGGCCTCGGGGTGCAGGCTGATGACATCGGCGCCGGCTTCGGCGAAAGCCGCCAGGTAGGGGTCGGCCGGGGCGATCATCAGGTGGACGTCGAAGGGCATGGCGCTGTGCTTGCGCAGCGCCTTGATCAGCCCGGGACCGAAGCTGATGTTGGGCACGAAATGCCCGTCCATGATGTCAAGGTGGAGCCAATCCGCGCCGGCGGCTTCGATGGCACGAACTTCCTCGCCCAGGCGGGCGAAATCGGCGGCGAGCAGCGAGGGGGCGATGCGGATGGCGGACATGGGACCCGGAGAGGAAAAGCGCCCCTCCGGTTAGCCTATTCATCCCCGCCTGCAAACCTTCGCCGGCGGGGATTCGGGGCCAAAATCAGCCCTCGATGACGCTGCGCGAGCCGCCGATGATCGAGAGGAACTCGCGGCGCGTCGCGTCATTGGTGCGGAACTCGCCCAGCATGCGCGAGGTGACCATGGAGACGCCCGGCTTGTGGATGCCGCGCGTGGTCATGCACTGGTGCGCGGCTTCGATCACCACGGCGACGCCCTTGGGCTTCAGCACGCTCTCGATCGTATTGGCGATCTGCGCCGTCAGCTTCTCCTGGATCTGGAGGCGCTTGGCGTAGGTCTCGATGACGCGGGCGAGCTTGGAGATGCCGACCACGCGTCCATTCGGCAGGTAGGCGATATGCGCCTTGCCGATGATGGGAACCATGTGGTGTTCGCAATGGCTTTCCAGGCGGATGTCGCGCAGGACGACCATCTCGTCATAGCCGTCCGTCTCCTCGAAGGAGCGAGCGAGCATCTCCACCGGGTCGCTGCCGTAGCCGGCGAAGAATTCCTCATAGGCGCGGGCGACGCGGGCGGGGGTGTCCACCAGGCCTTCGCGGTCCGGATCATCCCCGGCCCAGAGGAGGAGGGTGCGCACCGCGGCCTCGGCCTCGGCGCGGCTCGGGCGTTCGATGGCGCTCTGCGAGTCAGCGGCCTTGGCGCTGGCGGGCAACTGGATGTTCATGGCTTTCGAAATTCCTTGGAGGCCTGCATCAGCCCCGAGATGGGGCCGCGTCAGTCCTTCGAATTGGCCAGATGGGGCGGCGTCGCGACTCCGCAAGGCATCCGGGTTCGTTGGGGCGGGATTCGTCTCGCTGGAGGCGCGCGGGGCGGTCAATGCACCCCGCCCTGCTGATGCGGGCTGTCGAGCGAGAAGGCCGGGACGGCCGCGTCGAATTCCTCGCCGGTGTCGCTGACGATCATGTGGTAGGTGCCGCGCATGAAGCCCGACGGCGTCGGCAACGGCGTCCCCGAGGTGTAGTCGAAGCTCTCGCCCGGCTCGAGGATCGGCTGCTCGCCCACCACGCCCTCGCCATGCACGCGCATCTCGCGGCCCAGCGCATCGGTGATGATCCAGCTGCGCTTGAGGAGCTGCACGGTGGCGGAACTCAAATTCTCGATCTGCACCTTGTAGGCCCAGACATAGCGCCCCGCCTCGGCATCCGACTGGTCGGCCAGGAAGAAGGGGCGGATGGTGACGCGCACCCCGCGCGTGACGGTGGTGTAGGGCTTCATGCGCGGCGCATCGCGGCGGTGGCGAGGCCGGCGCCGATCAGCATGCCGCCACCCAGCCGGTTGAAGCCGCGGCGGATGGCGGGGCGCTTCACCGCGTCCGAGAGCGTGCCGGCCAGCAGCGCATAGCCCAGCGCGTTCAGCGCGCCCAGGCCCACGAAGGTGACGAGCACGATCGCCGCCTGCGGCAGGAAGGCGCTGGCCGGGTTCAGGAATTGCGGGAGGAAGGCCACGAAGAAGGCGATGCTCTTGGGGTTCAGCACCGTCACCACGAAGGCGTCGCGGAAGGCGTGGCGGGCGGGCAGGGCCACCGCCTCGCCGATCGGCGCGCGCCAGAGCTTCACGCCGAGCCAGATGAGGTAGGCCGCACCCAGCCACTTGGCCACGGTGAAGGCGGTCGCACTCGCCGCCAGCAGCGCGCCGAGGCCGATGAGCGAGGCGGTGAGCGCCACCGCATCGCCCAGCGCCACGCCGCCCACGGTGGGCAGCGCCGCGCGCCAGCCGCCGCCCAGCGAGCGGCCGAGGATGAAGACCACGACCGGCCCCGGGATCATCACGGTGATGAGCGAGGCGAGGGCGAAGGCGAGCCAGGTTTCGAGCGTCATGGCCGCATCATGCCATGACGCCCCCCGCCGGGGCTACTCCGCCGCGCGCAGGCCCGGGGCGCTGACCGCGTCCAGCGCCTCGGCCAGGTCCTCGATCAGGTCCGCCACATCCTCGAGGCCGACGGAGAGGCGCACCGTGCCGTCGGTGATGCCGAGCTTGGCGCGCTCCTCCGGGCCGATCCGCATATGGGTGGTGGTGGCGGGATGCGTGGCGAGCGACTTGGAATCCCCCAGGTTGTTGGAGATGTCCACGATCTGCAGCGCGTTCATGAAGCGGAAGCACGCTTCCTTCCCGCCCTTGATGTCGAAGGTGACCAGCGTGCCGCCGGCGGACATCTGCCGCACCGCCAGCGCATGCTGCGGATGGTCGGCGCGGAAGGGGTAGAGCACGCGGGAGATCTCGGCGCGCTCCGAGAGGAAATCGGCCACGGCGGCAGCGTTGCGGCACATCTGGTCGACGCGCAGCTTCAGCGTCTCCAGCCCCTTGAGGATGACCCAGGCGTTGAAGGGCGACATGGCGGGGCCGGTGTTGCGGATGAAGGGCATCAGCACCTCCTCCACCCACTTCTTGCGGCCGAGCACGGCGCCGCCCAGCACGCGGCCCTGGCCGTCCATGTGCTTGGTGCAGGAATAGACGACGACATCCGCGCCCTGTTCGAGGGGCTTCTGCAGCAGCGGGGTGGCAAACACGTTGTCCACCACGACCAGCGCGCCCGCCGCATGCGCCAGCTTGCAGACGGCCGGCACGTCCACCAGTTCGAGCATGGGATTGGAGGGGCTTTCCAGCAGCACCATGGTGGCGGGCTTGCTCAGCGCCACCTGCCACTGCGCCATGTCGCCGCCATCCACGAACTCCGCCTGGATGCCGTAGCGCGGCAGCAGCGTGCTCACGATCCAGTGGCAGGAGCCGAACAGCGCGCGGGAGGCGACGAGGCGATCGCCGGTCTTGAGGTGGGAGAGCAGCGCCGAATGCACCGCCGCCATGCCGGTCGCCATCAGGCGGCAGGCTTCCGCGCCCTCGATGGCGCAGAGGCGGTCCTCCAGCATGGTCGTCGTCGGGTTGGCGAAGCGGCTGTACTGGTAGTGCTCGATTTCGTTCTTGAAGGTGGCTTCCGCCTGCTCGGCATTGTCGTAGACGAAGCCCGAGGTGAGGAACATCGCCTCGGCCGTCTCGCCGTGGTTGGAGCGGTTCAGGCCACCGCGGACGAGTTGCGTGGCGGGGCGGAGCTTGCGGGACATGGTGACACCCTCGTGCAATAGACCAACACGTCCGGCACCCTGGGCGGGGCGGGTTCACGCCCCGCGAAGGGGGCGCTCCCGAGGCCGTTTAGCGCGCTTGTTTTCCGCCCTCTCGAAAGGGGGCGACCCGGTTGGGACCTCGCCGCAAGCTGGCCGGACAAATCGCGAGGACACGTCAGGGATAGACCCCGGCAAGGGGTGGCGTCAATCATCCGAGTGATTGACGGCGACTGTTGAGAAATGCGAAGATTCTCACGAATGAGCGCGCTCGACCCAGAAGTGGCCAATCAACTGGCCGAAGACCTGCCGCCCGACGTGTTCCGCACGATCATCTCGACCTTCGAGGAGGATCTGACGCGGCTCGCGCAGGAGCTGGCTGCCGCGGCGCAGGCCGGGGACCAGCAGGGCTATGAGCGCGCGGCGCACAGCTTGGCCGGCGCGGCCGCCGCCGTCGGCGCCGTGGGGCTGGAGCGCGAGGCGCGGATCGCCATGGACCATCGCCAGCCGGTGCCTCCGCAGGAGGTCCTGCCGCGTCTGCTGACCGAGGCCAAGGCCGCCCTTCAGGCGCTGCACGCCCTGATCCATTGAGGCGCGCGGCCCGATGACCGCGCGCGTCCTGCTGGTCGAGGACACACCGACCCAGGCCGAGATCGCCAAGGCCATGCTGCGCGACTTCGGGCATGAGATGCGCCACGCCGAGAACGGCGGGCAGGCGCTCGCCATGGCGCAGGAGTGGCGGCCGGACGCGATCCTGGTGGACCTGATGCTGCCGGATTTCTCCGGCCTCGAACTCATGCGGCGCCTCAAGGCCGCACAGGTGGACGCCACCTGCATCGTGCTCACCGCGCATGGCTCGGTGAACACCGCCGTCGAGGCGATGCGCGAGGGCGCCACCGACTTCCTGCTCAAGCCCTATGCCGCGGCCCGCCTGCGCGTCACGCTCGACAATGCGCTGGAGAAGCGCGCCCTCCGCAAGGAGCTGGACACGGCGCGGATCGAGCTGGGCCGCGAGAGCTTCGGCGGCTTCATCGGCGCCTCGCCCGCCATGCAGGCGGTGTATCGCACGCTGGAGAGCGTCGCCGCCTCCAAGGCCACGGTCTTCATCACGGGCGAGAGCGGCACCGGCAAGGAAGTCGCCGCCGAGACGCTGCACAAGGCCTCGCCGCGCAAGAACAAGCCCTTCATCGCGCTGAATTGCGGCGCCATCCCGCGCGACCTGCTGGAGAGCGAGATCTTCGGCCATGTGAAGGGCGCCTTCACGGGGGCCACGGAAAACCGCCTGGGTGCCGCGAAATCGGCCGATGGCGGGACTCTCTTCCTGGATGAGATCGGCGAGATGCCGATGGAGATGCAGGTGAAGCTGCTGCGCTTCGTGCAGAGCGGCACCGTCACCCCCGTCGGCGGCACACGGGCGGAGGCGGTGGATGTGCGCCTCGTTTGCGCGACCAACCGCGACATCCTGGCCGAGGTGCAGGCCGGCCGCTTCCGCGAGGACCTCTATTACCGCCTCTATGTGGTGCCCGTGGCGCTGCCGCCGCTGCGCATGCGGGGCGAGGATGTGCTGCTGATCGCGCGCCACCTGCTGCGCAACTTCGCGCGGGAGGAAGGCAAGCATTTCCAGCGCTTCGACGCCGAGGCGGAGGCCGCGATCCGTGCCTATCCCTGGCCGGGCAATGTGCGGCAGTTGCAGAACGTGCTGCGCAACGCCGTGGTGCTGCATGATGGCGAGGTGGTGACGCGCGCCATGCTGCCCGGGCTGCTGCTGCACGGCGCGCCGGTGGCTGCGCCCGCGGGCGCCACGCCCGTGAGCACCGCACCATCCGTGGCGCCGGCCGCGCCGGTCATCGAGCCGCTCGCCGTCTCCGAGAAGAAGCTGATCCTGGCCGCGCTGGAACACACCGGCCAGGATGTGCCCCGCGCGGCGGCGCTGCTGGAGGTGAACCCCAGCACCATCTACCGCAAGCTGACGGCCTGGAAGAAAGAGGGCTGAGCCCTCACACCATCAGCATGCCGCCATTCACATGGATGGTGGTGCCGGTCACCCAGGCCGCCTCCTCCGAGGCGAGGTAGGCGACGGCCGAGGCCACGTCCTTCGCGCCACCCATCTTGCCGAGCGGGATGCGGGAGAGCAGCGCCGCCTTCTGCGCCTCGTTCAGCTTGTCGGTCATCGGCGTCGCGATGAAGCCCGGCGCCACGACATTGATGGTGACGCCGCGCGGCGCCACTTCCTGCGCCAGCGCCTTGCTCATGCCGATCAGGCCGGCCTTGGCGGCGGCGTAGTTGGCCTGGCCCGCATTGCCCGTGACGCCCACGATGGAGGCGATGGAGATGATGCGGCCCGCGCGGCGCTTCATCATGCCGCGGAGTGCCGCGCGCGCCAGGCGGAAGGGCGCGTTCAGGTCCACTTCCAGCACGGCGTTCCAGTCCTCGTCGCCCATGCGCAGCGCCAGCATGTCGCGCGTGAAGCCGGCATTGTTCACCAGGATGTCCAGGCGGCCATGCGCGGCCTCGATGCCGTCCACCAGCGCGGCGGGGGCGGCGGGGTCGTTCAGATCCGCCGGCATGACGCTGGCGCGCTCGCCGAGCTGCGCGGCGACGGCGTTCAGCTCCGCCTCGCGCCGGCCGGTGAGGACGACATGCGCGCCCTGCGTGTGCAGCGCCTCCGCGATGCCGATGCCGATGCCCGAGCTGGCGCCGGTGACGAGCGCGATCTTGCCGGTCAGGTCAAACATGGGGTGGTTCCTTCGTCTCGCGCGCGAAGCGCTTCATCATGAAATAGCGGCTGTGGCCGGGCGGGCTGTCCGGCAGCGTGCCGAAGAGGGTGTAGCCGCGCTTCTCGTAGAAGGGGCGGGCCTGCCAGCTCAGCGTGTCGAGATAGGCGCCGACGCAGCCGCGCGCCATGGCCTCGGCCTCGATCCGGTCGAAGAGCCGGGTGCCGAGGCCGCCGCGGCGCAGATCCTCCGGCAGGAAGACCATCAGCACATGCAGCCAGGCGGCGTAGCAATGCGCGTGGATGCCGCCGGCGGGCGCGTCCTCGCCGTCGCGGAACACCATGAGGCGCAGCGGCTTGTAGCCGTGCTCCCCGACAAAGGGGCCGTTGAAGGCCTCGAAGCCCTTCGACAGCACCGCCGGGAGGGGCGTCTCATCCGCTTCGGAGAGGATGATCCGCGTCACAGGGACTTCAGGAAGGCTTCGATGTCGGCCGGGTTGTTGATGGCCAGCGCCGTCGCCTCGGGGGCGTTGCGCTTCATCAGGCCGGTCAGCACCTTGCCGGCGCCCACCTCGGCGAAGCGGGTGCAGCCGGCGGCGACCATGGCGGCCACGCATTCGCGCCAGCGCACCGTGCCGGTCACCTGCTTCACCAGCAGCCCGCGGATCGCCTCGGGGTCCGAGACGGGGGCGGCGGTGACATTGGCGACGACGGGCACGGCCGGGTGGGCCATGGCGGCCTTGGCCAGCGCCTCCTCCATCACGCGCGCGGCGGGGGCCATCATCGCGCAGTGGAAGGGGGCGGAGACGGGCAGGATCATGGCGCGCTTGATGCCAGCGGCCTTGGCGGCCTCGACGGCGCGCTCGACGGCCGCCTTGGCGCCGGAGACGACGACCTGGCCGCCGCCATTGTCATTGGCGACCTCGAGGACCTCGCCCTGTGCTGCGGTGGCGCAGATGGCGGCGGCCTGCTCGGCCTCCGCGCCCAGCAGGGCGGCCATGGCGCCCACGCCCGGGGGCACGGCGGCCTGCATGGAATCGCCGCGCAGGCGCAGCAGGCGGGCGGCGGTCGCGAGGTCGAAGGCCCCGGCGGCGGTCAGCGCGCTGTATTCGCCGAGCGAATGGCCGGCGACCAGCGAGACCTGGCGGGACATGTCGAAGCCGCCCTCCTTCGCCAGCACGCGGCTGACGGCGACGGAGACGGCCATCAGCGCCGGCTGGGCATTGGCGGTGAGGGTGAGTTCCTCGGCCGGGCCTTCGAACATGAGGCGCGAGAGCTTCTGGCCCAGCGCGTCATCCACCTCCTGGAAGGTCTCGCGGGCGATGGGGAAGGCCTCGGCGAGGTCGCGGCCCATGCCGGGGGCCTGGCTGCCCTGGCCGGGGAAGACGAAAGCGAGTGACATGGCGGTTCCGTGATGGACGTGTGACGAAAGCCCCTTCGCGCCCAAGGGGGCGTGAGTCAACCTGGGCGCAAGCGGGATGCAAAGGGAGGGATGGTGGGGGTAGTGGCAGGCCAACCCACCTTCCAAGCCTATCCGGCCGCACAGCGGCTGGCGCCGCCCAACTGGGCGGATGGCCCAGCGCCCCCGTGGCGCGGCGAAGCCAAGCGCGCGGAGCGCGCGCCCGGCGCTTGAGGGCGGCCCAACATCCTATCCGGCCGCACAGCGGCTGGCGCCGCCCAACTGACCTCCTGGCCCATCGCACCAGTGGCGCGGCGAAGCCAAGCCGCCGGAGGCGGCGCCCGGCGCTTGAGGGCGGAAAAAACCCCTGCCTCGCGCCGGGCTGATCCGCTCCTTATTCCGGCTGGAACCCCGAGGCGCGGACGATTGGCCCCCATTCCTCGCGCTCCTGGCGGATGCGCGCGGCGAAGGCGGCCGGGCTGGCCGAGGTGCCGACATTGAAGTCGAGCCGCTCCAGCGCGGCGCGCATCTCGGGCGTGTTGCCCACCTGGGTGATGGCGTTGAACAGGCCCTGCACCACCGGCGCCGGCGTGCCGGCGGGCAGCAGGGCACCGAACCACTCATCCTTCGTCAGCGCCGGATGGCCCAGTTCCTGGAAGGTCGGCACGTCGGGGAAGCGCGGGTTGCGCTGCGCGGAGGAGACGGCGAGCATCCGCAGCCCCACGCCGTTCTGCGGCGAGACATCGCCCAGCACGCCCATGAAGGCGTTGAGCCGGCCCGCGATCAGGTCCTGCACGGCGGGCACGGCGCCGCGATAGGGCACATGCGTCATGCGGATGCCGAGCGCCTGGGCCAGCATCAGCCCCATGAAATGCGGGCTGGCCCCGGCGGCGGGCGAGGCGAAGGGGATCTCGTTCGGCTGGGCCCGCGCCCAGGTGCCGAATTCGGCGAGCGTGCGGGCCGGGTGGTTCATCGGCACGCAGAAGGCAAACGGGAAGGTGCAGACGGTGCTGACGGGGATGAAGTCGGTCAGCGCGTCATAGCGCACGTCGCGCGGGAAGATGTGCGGCTGCAGCGTCAGCATGGAGGCGGGCGTCTGCAGGTAGGTGGTGCCGTCCTTGTCGGCGTCACGGACGAACTCGACGGCGATGCGCCCGGCGGCGCCCACGCGGCCCTCGACGATCAGGTTCGGCGCATAGACGCCGCGCAGCCGGTCGGCATAGAGGCGCGCCACGATGTCCGAGCTGCCGCCGGCCGGGAAGCCGATGACGATGCGGGCGTTGCGCGCCACGGTTTGGGCCTGCGCAAGGGCAGGGGTCGCGAGGGCGAGGCCCGCGCCCAGCAGGGCGCGGCGTTGCATCGGGATCATGGGCGCTTCTCCATCGGGCTTTTATGAATTGGGGTTTACCCAATCCCCGGGCCCGATGCGAGGGGTCAGGCGACCTCGGCCGGGGCGCGCAGGGTCAGGGCCAGGGCATGCAGGCCGCCGGCGAACTCGCTGGCCAGCGCCTCGTGCACGGCGCGGGAGCGCGCGACGCGGTTCATGCCGATGAAGGCCTCGCTGACCAGGAGGACACTGTAATGCGTCTCGCCCTCCGGCCGCGCGCCGGCATGGCCGGCATGGCGGTGGCTGTCATCCACCACCTCCAGGCGAAGGGGCGCGAAGCCCTGGGTCAGGGCGGCATGGATGCGTTCGGCGCGTGGGGACATCCGTGCAGAATCCCAGAGGACGGGGCGCTTGCCAAGTTGTTGTTAACTTGGTTGCCAACTTGGGGGGGCACACCCATAACGAGCCGATGGCACGGCGTGCGAGCTTCCAACCCCAGACCGACCCGAAGGCGCCGCCGCGGCCGTGCGCCGCGCCGGACTGCCCGGCGGCGGGCGAGTATCGCGCGCCCAAGGACCGGGCGCTGCGCGAGTATCTCTGGTTCTGCCTGGATCATGTCCGGCAATACAACGCCGGCTGGGATTTCTACCGCGGCATGGCGCCCTCCGACATCGAGAGCGCCATCCGGCTCGACACGGTGGGCGGGCGGCCGACCTGGCCGCTGGGGCGGTTGGGCGGCGTGCGGCTCGACCCCGAGCGCATGGCGGACCCGCTCGGCATCCTGCGCGACGCGGCCCCGCGGGAGAAGCGCCGCGCGCCCCCGCGGGCCGAGGCGCCACCCGAGCTGCGCGCGGCACTCGGCCTGCTCGAGCTGGATTGGCCGCTCGACCCCGCGACGCTGAAATCGCGCTACAAGGAACTGGCCAAGCGCTACCACCCCGACGCCAATGGTGGGGACCGCAGCGCGGAGGAGCGGCTGAAGGACATCAACCGCGCCTATTCCCTGCTGCGCCAGAAGATCGGCCGCGCCGAGCCCGCCCATGCGGGTTGACCCACGCCCCGGCGGTGCCCGGGTAGCCCAATCGCACGGGCTGCCCTAACATCATCCGGACCTGTAGATGCCCACCTCCATCCAACGAAGCGGAAGCGTGATGACCAAGCTGGCCCAGAGCGGCGATGTGAGCCCCACCTCAGCCATCAATATGCCCGACACCACCGTCAACGCGCGCGACGTCTTCGGCGTGGACATCGACATGCAGGTGCCCGCCTATTCGGTCCGCACCGAGCATGTGCCCGAGCTCGACCCCTCCTATCGCTTCGACCGTGAGACGACGCTCGCGATCCTGGCCGGCTTCGCGCACAACCGCCGCGTGATGATCCAGGGCTACCACGGCACGGGCAAGTCCACCCATATCGAGCAGGTGGCGGCGCGGCTGAACTGGCCCTGCATCCGCGTGAACCTGGACAGCCACATCAGCCGCATCGACCTGATCGGCAAGGACGCCATCGTCCTGAAGGATGGCAAGCAGATCACCGAATTCCGCGAGGGCATCCTGCCCTGGGCGCTGCAGCATCCCTGCGCGCTGGTCTTCGACGAGTACGACGCGGGCCGCCCGGACGTGATGTTCGTGATCCAGCGCGTGCTCGAGGTCGAGGGCAAGCTCACGCTGCTCGACCAGAACCGCGTGATCCGCCCGCACCCGATGTTCCGCCTCTTCGCCACCGCCAACACGGTGGGCCTGGGCGACACGACCGGCCTCTATCACGGCACGCAGCAGATCAACCAGGGCCAGATGGACCGCTGGAACATCGTGGCGACGCTGAACTACCTGCCGCACGCGCAGGAGACCGAGATCGTCATGGCGAAGATCGGCTCGACCGACGCCAAGATGAAGAAGCAGGTGGAGGCGATGGTGGCGCTGGCCGACCTGACGCGCGCCGGCTTCATCGCGGGCGACATCTCGACCGTCATGTCGCCGCGTACCGTCATCACCTGGGCGGACAACACGCGCATCTTCGGCGATGTGGGCTTCGCCTTCCGGCTCACCTTCCTGAACAAGTGCGACGAGGCCGAGCGTTCGACGGTGGCGGAATACTATCAGCGCTGCTTCAACGCCGAGATCGCGACGGGGCTCTACAAGAAGGCGGGGTGATGTGACCAAGCAGGACCTCACCCGCCAGGAAGAGTTCAAGCGCGCGACGGCCGGCGTGGTCCGCGCCATCGCGCAGCAGACCGAAGTGCAGGTCGCCTTCCAGCCCGGCCCGGCCGGCGTCTCGGGCAAGCGCGCGCGCCTGCCGCTGCCCACGCGCTCGCTCCCGCCCAATGAGATGGCGAAGCTGCGCGGCGCCGCCGACGCGGTGGCGCTGAAGCTGCGCCACCATGACGAGGCGACGCATGCCGCCCGCGCACCCGCCCGCAAGGAGGCGCGCGAGGTCTTCGACGCGCTGGAGGATGTGCGCGTGCAGGCCGTGGGCAGCCGCCACATGGCGGGTGTCGCCGCCAATCTGCGCGCCCGGCTCTCGGAAGAGTGCGAGGCCGAGGGCTATGACCGGATGACGCGGAAGGACCAGCTTCCGCTGCACACGGCCCTTTCCCTCATGGCGCGCGAGCGCATCTCGGGCGAGCCCGCGCCGGCCGCCGCGACCCGCATCCTGGAGATGTGGCGCGGCAGCCTGGACGAGAAGGCCAGTGCCGCGATGGAGGAGCTGGTCTCCGCCACCGAGGACCAGGAGGCCTTCGCCCGCGCCGCCCGCAAGCTGCTCACCGCACTCGACCTCGCCGAGGCCGAGACGGAGAGCGAGGCCGACCAGGACGAGGAAGGCGACGAGGGCGGCGACCAGTCCACCCAGCAGGACCAGGCCAGCGCCGGCGAGGCGCAGAGCCAGGAGCAGGAATCCATGCAGGGCGCCGAGCCCGAGAGCATGGAGGGCGAGGCCGCCGACGAGGAAGCGCAGGACAGCGAGGAAGAGGGCGCCGCCGCCGAGGGTGACGAGAAGCCCGGCGGCCCGCAGGCCCGCAAGGAAGTCCCGCAGACCGACGACACCACGCGCTACCGCGCCTTCTCGACGCAGTTCGACGAGGTGGTGGAGGCCGATGACCTTTGCGATCCGGACGAGCTGACGCGGCTGCGCCAGCAGCTCGACCAGCAGCTCCAGCATCTGCAGGGCGTCGTCTCGAAGCTCGCCAACCGCCTGCAGCGGCGCCTCATGGCGCAGCAGCAGCGCGCCTGGGATTTCGACCTGGAGGAGGGCATCCTCGACGTGGCGCGCCTCGCGCGCGTCGTGGCGAACCCCACGCTCGCCCTCTCTTACAAGCATGAGCGCGAGGCGGATTTCCGCGACACGGTGGTGACGCTGCTCATCGACAATTCCGGCTCGATGCGCGGGCGGCCCATCACGGTGGCGGCTATGTGCGCCGACATCCTGGCCCGCACGCTGGAGCGCTGCGGCGTGAAGGTCGAGATCCTCGGCTTCACCACGCGGGCCTGGAAGGGCGGTCAGGCGCGGGAGCGCTGGGTGCAGGAGGGCAAGCCGCGCAATCCGGGCCGCCTGAACGACCTGCGCCACATCATCTACAAGGGCGCCGATGCGCCCTGGCGCCGTTCGCGCCGCGCCATCGGCCTGATGCTGCGCGAAGGGCTGCTGAAGGAGAACATTGACGGCGAGGCGCTGAGCTGGGCCTACAAGCGCATCCTCGCGCGCACCGAGCATCGCCGCATCCTGATGGTGATCAGTGACGGCGCGCCGGTGGATGACAGCACGCTCTCGGTGAATCCCGGCAATTACCTCGAACGCCATCTGCGCGAGGTGATCAAGGACATCGAGACGCGCAACGCGGTGGAGCTGATCGCGATCGGCATCGGCCATGACGTCACGCGCTACTACCGCCGCGCGGTGACGATCGTGGATGCCGAGGAACTGGGCGGCACCATGATGAAGAAGCTCACCGAGCTCTTCGACGAGGACGCCGCCGAGGCCTGGCATCGCGCTTCGGCCGAGCGCGCGGCTGCGATCCTGTGACTGGGCTGACCCTTGGCCTTTGCGCGCCGCGCGGCGCGACGCACCGCGCCTCCGCCGAGCGTGCGGCGGCCATTCTCTAGCGGTGTGACGGGCTGAACCGTTGCAACGCCGCGCGCTTCTCGCCGGCCTCGCGCTGCTGCCGGGTTGCGCGCGGGCCAGCGCGCCGGTGCTGGGGGCACCCGCGCGCCCCTTCCTCGAGCCGCTCGGCGCGCTCGCGCTCGATACCGCGCCCTGGGGCTTCGGCGGGCTGTCCGCGCTGCATCTCGCACCCGACCTGACCTTGAGCGCCGTCAGCGACACCGGCCGCTGGTGGCGCGCGCGGCTGATCCTGCGCGAGGGGCGGCTGGCCGCGATCGGCGAGGCGCGGCACGGGCCGCTGCGCGATGCCGCGGGCAACCCGCTGCGGCGCGGCGTGCAGAGCGATGCGGAGGCCCTGCTCCGGCTGCCCGATGGCGATTGGCTGGTGGGCTTCGAGCGGCGCCACCGCATCCTGCGCTATCGCGATCTCACCACCGGCCCCGGCACACCCATCGAGACGCCGCCCGGCCTCGAGGAATCGCCCGGCAATGGCGGGCTGGAGGCGTTGGCCCTGCTGGCGGATGGACGGCTGCTGGCGTTGGGTGAGTCGCTGCCGGGTGCCGCGGGGCCGGAGAGCCGTGCGGCCTGGCTCGGCACCTTCAGCGGCTCGCGCGTCATCTGGCGGCGGACCAGCTACCTCCCCGTGCCGGGGATGGACCCGACCGATGCGGCGGGGTTGCCGGATGGCGGCGCGCTGGTGCTGGAGCGGCGCTTCTCCATCTTCGGCGGCTTCACCGGGCGCCTCGCGCATCTGCCGGCGGCGGCGCTGCGCGGGGCCGAGCCGCTGCGGGGCGAGACCTGGCTCGACATGCCGCCCGATGCGCCGGCCG
This sequence comes from Sediminicoccus rosea, assembly GCF_033547095.1. Lineage (NCBI taxonomy): Bacteria > Pseudomonadati > Pseudomonadota > Alphaproteobacteria > Acetobacterales > Roseomonadaceae > Sediminicoccus > Sediminicoccus rosea. Next base: position 918,862 of record NZ_CP137852.1, read on the forward strand.
AGAACTGGGAGGGCGTGGCCGTCGCGCGGCATGGCGGGCGCACGCTGGTCGCCCTCGTCTCGGACGACAACCAGAACCTGTTCCAGCAGACCCTGCTGCTGCTCTACGCGCTGCGTTGAGCCACTTCCTCCGGCGTCGCGGCCCAGCCGCGCGCGGTGAGGAAGCGGGCGAGCGTGGGCGAGGCGGTCGCGACGCAGAAGGGGATCGCCAGCAGCAAGCCGCCCGCCCAGGGCAGCGCGAACCAGATGGCCCAGGGCGCGGTCAGCGCCAGGGCGGCGAAGGCCAGCACGCCCACCAGCGTGTGGAAGCCCAGCAGCCGCGCCGCATCGCCCCAGCCCACATCGCGTGCCGCGCGATTCTGCGCGGCCCAGCCCATCCGCGCGCCGAAGGGCAGCGCCAGCAGGAAGCGCGCCTTGTTCACGCAGGAGATGGGCGAGAGGATCGTGGTGAAGAGCAGCTCCGCCAGCGCGCCGGCAGCGAAGCGGCCGCGCCCGCCATAGCGCGCGGCCTCCCGCCCCTGGATCATCACCTGGGCATAGCCCGTGAGCTTGGGGGAATGCTGCGTCACCCAGAACAGCGCCATGATGGCGGCGAGCTGCGCGCCGCTCATCCCGTCGAACCCGCCCAGCGCGGCGAGCAGCGCGGCCAGCGCGAAGGCCAGCACCCAGAGCGGCGCGCAGAGGAACAGCAGGATCGCCTGCATGAGCTGGAAGCGCGCCATGGCGGACAGCCCCGGCCGGCGCAGCAGCGGCAGGTATTGCATGTTGCCCGCGGCCCAGCGCAGGTCGCGCGCCATGAATTCGGGCAGGGCGGGCGGATTGCCCTCCATGCTCCCCGCCTCCTCCGGCAGGCACCAGACCTCCCAGCCCGCGCCATGCAGGCGGATGGCCTCCACCTGGTCATGGCTGAGGATGGTGGAGCCATCGGGCAGGGTGTCGAGCTTGCCGTGTTCGCGGAAGGGCGCGATGCGGATCAGCGCGTTGTGGCCCCAATAGGGGCCCTTCGGGCCCTGCCACCAGCCTTGGCCGGTGGCCCAGGCGCGCATGCCCGCCCGCATGCCGAACTGGAAGAGGCGCGGAAAGGGCGCCGCGACCGGCCGGCCGACGATGAGCTGCTGCAGGATGGCGATGCGCGGCGCGGCGTCGAGTGCCAGGGCCAGCTTCATCACGGCCGCCGGCGTCATCTCGGAATCGGCGTCGAGGCAGAGCAGGTAGTCGTAGCCGGCGCCCTCGTGCTCCAGGAATTCCATGACGTTGCCCGCCTTGAAGCCGGTGTTCGCGGCGCGGCGGCGCAGATGGATGCGCCCGGCATCCTGCGGGCGCCAATGGGCGATGGCCGCATCCTCGGCCGCTCGGAATTCGGGGTCCTGGGTGTCGGAGAGGAACCAGAGGTGAAAATGGCTGGCGGGCAGGCCATCCAGCAGCGGGCCGAGGGCGGCCAGGATCGGCGCCATCTCCTCATTGCGGAGGCAGAGGGCGATGGCCGTGCGCCCCTGGGGCGTCGGCTGCCTGAGGTCGAGGCCGCGCAGCGCGGGCACCACATGGGCCGGCGGGTCGCGGGTGAAGAGCAGGATGGCGCCGCCCAGCAGCGCATTCACCGTGGACAGCGCGATCCAGGGCGTCAGCAGGGCGATGCAGGCGAGGAACAGCGCCTCGGGGAGAAGAAGGGCCTCCACCATGGGGGGGTGGGGGATGGTGGAGGCCAGGAGCAAGGCGCCGGAAATCAGGGCGCCGAGCCCGAGCACGGCAATCGGTCGGATGCGCATGCCGTGAGCCTTAGCGGATAATCCGCGCCGGATCACGGCGGCCTGGGTGTCGGCCGCTGCATCCCGCATCCCGGCGGGGAGGCGGGCGGTGTGCCCCCGGGCCGTGAAGGTCCGGGGGCGGGATAAAAAGGGCCTCCGCCGCGGGAAAAGGGGTGGGGGGAGCGGCGGAGGCCAGGATCAAGGAGCCCTGGGTGGGGCGCCTGATCCGAAGCGGTTTCGGTCGGGCAAGGCGGTCATGCGGCAGCGCGGGAGGGGGGGCCGCGTCGCCGCAGGACCGTGTGGCCGTGTCTCACCCCGTCGGGCGAGGGGGGCCGCTGCGGTCAGGCGGAGATGATCTTCCAGGCGACATGGCCCAGCACGCCGACCAGGGCGGCCGAGGCGGCGAGGAGGGAGAAGCGCAGCGCCATCAGAACGATCTCACCGCGGTTAATCTCAGTCCGGTCAGACATTCTCAATTTCCTTACAGTTGGAGGTTGCACCTGCCATTCTTATACACGATCCGTTAACGGATGAAACCTATAATTGTGTCGAACCTGCATTTTGTTTATTTAAAAGACTGTTTATTGTTTTTTGAGACGTTTTTACTCCCGCGCGACTCTCGCCTATCCTCCGCATGCAACCCCGGGAGCGCGCCATGGATCATCCACAGAGCCCCAACGACGCCGCCCTCCGGCAGCTCTATGCCGAGATGGCGCCGCACCACCTGCATCCGCTCTGGGAGGTGCTGCACGGCCTGGTCACGCCCACGCCGCGCTCCGCCGCGGCGCCCGTCCTCTGGCGCTATGCCGAGGCGCGCGAGTTCCTGCTGCGCGCGGGTGGGTTGATCAGCGCGGAACAGGCCGAGCGCCGCGTGCTGATCATGGAGAATCCGACGCTGCCCGGTTCCTCCTGCGCCACGCCCTCGCTCTATGCCGGGCTGCAGCTCATTCTCCCCGGCGAGGTCGCGCCCTGCCATCGCCACACCCAATGCGCGCTGCGCTTCGTGATGGAGGGCGATGGCGCCTTCACCGCGCTGGATGGCGAGAAGGCGGTGATGCGGCCCTTCGACCTCGTGCTCACGCCGAATTGGCAATGGCATGACCATGGCAATGCGAGCGACGCGCCGATGATCTGGCTCGACGGGCTCGACATCCCGATGGTGCGCTTCTTCGAGACCAGCTTTGCCGAACGCCTGCCGGACTCCGCGCATCCCGAGACGGCGCCGGCGGGCGACACGCTCGCGCGCTATGGCCGCAATCTGCGCCCCTTCGCCGGCACCACGGCCGCGCGCCGTCCCGCGCATCTGCCGCTGTTCCACTACCCCTTCGCCGAGTGGCGTGCGGCGCTGCGGGCGATCGCCACGCATGACGCGCCCGACCCGCATCTCGGCCATGCGCTGGAATTCACCAATCCGGCCGATGGCGGGCCGATCATGCCCACCATCGCGGCGCATGTGCGGCTCTTGCCCGCGGGCTTCACGACGCGGCCACGCCAGGCGACGGACGGCACCATCTTCGTCGTGGTCTCGGGGCGCGGCACGGCGCGCATCGGCGGGCAGGATTTCGCGCTGATGGAGCGCGACTGCTTCGTCGTCCCCTCCTGGCAGGCGCTGGAGCTGGAGGCGGCGAGCGAGCTGGTGCTCTTCGCCTATTCCGACCGCGCGGCGCAGGAGAAACTTGGGCTTTGGCGCGAAGCCAGGGCATAAGGACCGCCCCTCTCAAAGGAACCGCGCGCGGCCTGTGGATCACCCCCCTTTCGGGCCGCCCTTCGCCATGCTTCGCCTCACGCGCCTCCGCCTCACGCGATATCGCTCCTACGCCCAGGCGGAGCTGCGCTTTGCCGAGCCCATGCTGGTCTTCACCGGGCCCAATGGCGCGGGCAAGACGAACCTGCTGGAGGCGATCAGCCTGCTCGGCCCCGGGCGTGGCCTGCGCGGTGCGCGCATCGGCGACGTGGCGATGCAGGGCGGCGCGAGCTGGAGCGTCTCGGGCCACTTTGATGACGGGCTGGGCGGCTTCGAGATCGGCACCGGCAGCCTGGAGGAAGGCAGCGCCGACCGCCGCGCCTTCCGCCTGGATGGCGAGAAGCTGCGCGCCCAGGCGGAGCTGGCCGAGCGCGTCGCCGCCGTCTGGATCACGCCGCAGATGGACCGCCTGTTCCAGGAAAGTGCGGGCGGGCGCCGCCGCTTCCTGGATCGCCTCGCGATGGCGCTGGAGCCGCATCTGGCGCGCGAGGCGACGGCCTATGAATCCGCCATGGCCGGCCGCAACCGGCTGCTGCAGAAGGGCCGGGCCGAGCCCGCCTGGCTGGCCGCGCTGGAGGATGCGATGGCGCGGCACGGCATCGCCATCGCCGCCTCACGCCGCGCCCTGGTGGCGCGGCTGAACGCGGCCCAGGGGGGCGTCGCCGAAAGCGCCTTCCCCGCCGCCATCCTCGCGCTGCAATGCCCGGCGGCGGCGCTGCTGGAGGAGATGCCGGCGCTCGCGGCCGAGGAGGCGCTGCGCGATGCCTGGGCCGCCTCCCGCGCGCGGGATGCGGCGGCGGGCGCGACGCTGAGCGGCCCGCACCGGGCGGACCTGCTCTTCACCCATGCGGCCAAGGCCATGCCGGCCGGCCTGTGTTCGACCGGCGAGCAGAAGGCGCTGCTGATCTCGACCGTGCTGGCCCATGCCGGGCTGATCGCCGCCGCGCGCGGCTTCGCGCCCCTCCTGCTGCTGGATGAGGTGGCCGCGCATCTGGACGAGGCGCGGCGCGGCGCGCTGTTTGCCGCGCTGGCCGCGCTGCCCGCCCAGAGCTTCCTGACCGGCACGGATCCCGAGGTGTTCCACCCCCTGGCAGGCCGCGCCGCCCATTGGCGGATCGCTCCGGGGGAGGCCCATCCGGCGCCCCTGTCCCTCGGCGCGTAAATCGGGCATAAACCGTAGGTTCTTCCAGAGGTTTTCCGATTCCCGATGAGCAGCGATTCCCCGACCGGTGACGAGACCCCGAACCAGGTTTCGGACGCCGACTACACCGGCGCCTCGATCACCGTGCTGCGCGGCCTGGAGGCGGTGCGCAAGCGCCCCGGCATGTATATCGGCGACACGGATGACGGCTCGGGCCTGCACCACATGGCCTTCGAGATCATCGACAATTCGGTGGACGAAGCGCAGGCCGGCTATGCCAGCCGCGTGGATGTCGTGCTCAACGGCGATGGCAGCGTCTCCGTCACCGATGACGGGCGCGGCATCCCGGTGGACATCCACGCCGAGGAGGGGATTTCCGCGGCCGAGGTCGTGCTGACGCGGCTGCATGCCGGCGGCAAGTTCAACCAGAATTCCTACAAGGTCTCGGGCGGGTTGCACGGCGTGGGTGCCGCCGTGGTGAACGCGCTCAGCGAATGGATGGAAGTGCGCATCTGGCGCGGCGGGATCGAGCATTTCATCCGCTTCGAGCATGGCGACACGGTGCAGCCGCTCAAGGTGATCGGCCCGTCCGACCATCCGCAGGGCACGCAGGTGACCTTCAAGCCCTCGGCCGCGACCTTCACCCAGGTGGAATACGACTTCCATATCCTGGAGCGCCGCCTGCGCGAGCTGGCCTTCCTCAATTCGGGCCTCGCCATCACGCTGCGCGACGACCGCCACGTTCCCGCGCAGAGCGCCGAGTTCAAGTTCGATGGCGGCCTCGTCGCCTTCGTCGAATGGCTCGACAAGGGCAAGGAATCCCTCTTCAAGCCGCCGATCAGCGTCATCGCCAAGGAAGGCGACGGCATCCGCGTCGAGCTCGCGATGTGGTGGACCAATTCCCCGCGCGAGGTGATGCTCTGCTTCACCAACAACATCCCGCAGCGCGATGGCGGCTCGCACCAGGCGGGCTTCCGCCAGGCGCTGACCCGCATCGTCTCCAAATACGCCGAGGACCTGGCGAAGAAGGAGAAGATCGAGCTGGTCGGCGACGACATGCGCGAGGGGCTGACCTGCGTGCTCTCGGTCAAGGTGCCGGACCCGAAATTCAGCTCGCAGACCAAGGACAAGCTCGTCTCCTCCGAGGTGCAGCCGGTGGTGCACATGGCCGTCGCCGACGCGCTGTCGCACTGGTTCGAGACGCATCCGAAGGAGGCGAAGCTCGTCCTCGATCAGGTCGTCCTCAGCGCCGTCGCGCGCAAGGCGGCGCAGCTCGCGCGAGAGAAGGTGGGGCGCAAGAACGCGCTCGATATCTCCACGCTGCCCGGCAAGCTCGCCGACTGCCAGGAGAAGGACCCTACCAAGAGCGAGCTCTTCCTCGTCGAGGGTGACAGCGCGGGTGGCTCGGCCAAGCAGGGACGCAACCGCGCGAACCAGGCGATCCTGCCGCTCAAGGGCAAGATCCTGAACGTGGAACGCGCCCGCGTGGACAAGATGCTGGCGAGTGCGGAGATCGGCACGCTGATCACCGCGCTCGGCACCGGCATCGGCACGGGGGAGCCCGCGAAGGGTGGCTTCTCGGCCGACAAGCTGCGCTACCACAAGATCATCATCATGACGGACGCGGATGTGGACGGGTCGCACATCCGCACGCTGCTGCTGACCTTCTTCTTCCGCCAGATGCCCGAGCTGATCGAGCGCGGGCACCTCTACATCGCGCAGCCGCCGCTCTACCGCGCCAAGCGCGGCAATGAGGAGCGCTACCTCAAGGATGACCGCGCGCTGGAGGACTACCTGATCGAGAAGGCGACGGCGGGGGCGCGCATGACGCTGGCCGATGGCCGCGTCGTCACCGGCGACGAGCTGGCCGAGGTGGTGGAGGGGCTGCGCCAGACCACCTCGCGCATCCGTCGCCTCGCCGCCAATGTACCCGTCGAGATCGTCGAGCAAGCGGCGATGGCGGGCATCCTCACGCCCGACCAGCAGCGCGCCATGGAGGGCGCGCAGGATTTCGTGACGCGCCTCGATGCCATGGCGCCGCCAGCCGAGCGCGGCTGGAAGGCCTCGGTGGACGAGGCCGGCATCCACATCCACCGCATGGTGCGCGGCGTGGCCGAGCGCCACACGCTGACGGTCGCGGCGCTCCGCAGCAGCGAGGCGCGTTGGCTGGATGACCGCCGCGCCAAGCTCCGCGCGGAGTTCGAAGCGGGCGCGAAGCTCGCCTTCGAGGGGCAGGAGGCGGCCGTGCGCGGCCCTCTCGCCGCCTTCGACCGCATCCTGGCGCAGGGCCGGCGCGGCCTCTCCTTCCAGCGCTTCAAGGGCCTGGGCGAGATGAACCCCGACCAGCTCTGGAAGACCACGCTGGACCCGGCGGTACGCACGCTGCTGCAGGTGCGGGTGGACGATGCCGAGGATGCCGAGAGCGTCTTCTCCACGCTGATGGGCGATGTGGTGGAGCCGCGCCGCGACTTCATCGTCGGCAATGCCCTGAAGGTCGCCAACCTCGACGTGTGAGGGTGGAGCGCGGCCGCTCCATCGGCCGCGCCGATCCTGGTGATCGTTTCCGCAGCGTTTTATCTATCGCGTCTCGCGCGCATAGTCTCGCTCGTGGGAGATGACCTCCACGCGAAAAGGAGACGGTGCCATGACGTTCTTTGCCAGGACCACTGCCCTCGCCGCCGCGGCCGCCGCGGTGATGAGCCTCGCCCAGCCGGCGCCGGCCGCCGCCCAGGGCCTGCCGACCTACTGCGACAATGTGCTGTCCACGAACTCGCTCTACGCCAACGTCATCTCGGATGGCAGCACGGCGCAGGTGCAGTATCACGGCCAGTTCCAGAACCGCGGCAACCGCCCGATGACCGCGCGGATGCTCTCCGTGAACGAGATCGTCATCGGCAGCATCCGCTTCGTCGTGGTGCGCCACGTCGCGACGATCAACCTCACCGCCTGGCAGCAGGCGGATGTGCAGTTCCTGACGCTGCGGGTGAACAACCCGGCCGGCTCCGGTGCGCCCTCCGCGGTGGATGTGGGCCGCGCGATCCGCTTCACCTGCACCTACAGCTGAAGGCAGGCGTGACAGGGGCGGGCGCATGGCGCCCGCCCCGTTTCGCGCCCGCCGTGCTCAACCCACCACGAAGCGCGCGCTGCTGCCCCGGAGACCGGGCGTCACCTCCAGGCGCGCGGGGATGCGCGTCTTCAGCTCCGCCACATGGCTGATGATGCCGACGAGGCGCGAGCCGCCCTGCAGGCCGGAGAGCACCTCCATCGCCTTGTCCAGCGCCTCCTCGTCCAGGCTGCCGAAGCCCTCGTCGATCAGCAGCGTGTCCACCGGGCGCGCGCCGGCATGGGCTTGCACCGTCTCCGCGAGGCCGAGCGCGAGGGAGAGCGCCGCGCAGAACCCCTCGCCGCCCGAGAGCGTGCCGGCGGGGCGTGACTGGCCCGTGTGCTCGTCGAAGACCTCGATGTCGAGGCCGATGGCGGCATTGGCGCGGCCGGGATCCTCGCGCCGAGCGAGGTGGTAGCGACCGGCCATCATGCGGTGCAGATGGGCATTGGCGGCGGCCAGCGCCTCGTCCAGCAGGCTCGCCAGCACGAAGCCCTCCAGGTCCAGCCGGCGCGGGTTCTGGCCGCGCGTCTGCCGCGCGAGGTTGTCGAGCAGGGCGTGGCGCGCGCGCGCGGTGGCGAAGGCCGCGTCGGATTCCTGGATGCGCTGCGCGAGGCCCAGGGATTGCGTGGCCCGCTCGCGCGCCTCGCCCTCCAGCACGGTGGCGGCGCGGGCGGCTTCCTGCGCCGCGCTTGCCGCGGATTCCAGCGCGGCGAGGTCGGGGGCGGCCAGACCCTCGATGTCGCGGGCGGCGCGCGCGGCTGCGGCGCGGGCCAGCTCCAGCTTCAGCTGGAAATCCTCGATGCGCGCGGCCAGCGCCTCCATCTCGGCGGGGGCGAGGCGCGCCTCGGCATAGGCGGCGAGGGTGGCGAAGCCCGCGGCCTCGCAGGCGGCGTGCATCCGGGCCTTGCCGGCTTCCAGCGCGGCCTGCGCGGCCCCCGCGCCCGTGGTGGCGGCGATGGCGGCGGCTTCGGCGGCCTGAAGGGCGGCGCCGGCCGCGGCCTCCTCCTTCCGGTCGCGCTCCAGCGCGCTGGCGAGCGTGGTGAGCCGTGCCTGCGCGGTCGCGAGGGATGCGGCGAGCGCCGCCTCGTCCCGCGCCTCCGGCGGCACGGATTCGAGCCGTGTGGCATGGGCGGCGGCGGCGATGGTCGCCGCCTCCTGCGCTGCTGCGCGCGCCACCTCCCGCGCGGTCAGCTCGGCTTCGGCGGCGAGGCGCGCCGCCTCCGCCTGGGCGAGCGCGGCGTCGAGGGCGGGCAGGCGTGTCGCGGCTCCCTCGGCGGCGCGGAAGGCGGTCTCGGTCGCGGCCACGGCCCCCTCGGGCAGCGGATCCGACAGGCGGCGGGCGAGGTCGTCGCGCCGCGTGGTGGCGGATTGCAGCTCGCCCTGGGCGCGGGTGAGCTGGGTGCTGGCCTTGAGATGCGCGGCGCGCGCCGCCTCCTCGCGCCGCGCCACCACCACCCGGTCCTCGCCCTGCGGCGTGGCGGTGGTGGCGGGGTGCGGGTGATGCGTGCTGCCGCAGACGGCGCAGGCTTCGCCGTCACGCAGTTGCAGCGCGAGCTCTCCGGCGGCGGCGGCCCAGGCGGTGGCATCGGCGGCGGCGCGGGCGGCGCTGGCCTGTTCCAGCGCGGCACTGGCCATCGCCGCCCCCGCCTCGGCCCGCGCCAGCGCCTGTTGCGCGGCGAGGCGCGCCGCCTCCGCGCCGGTCAGCGCCGCGGCGTCCTGCGCCTGCTGCGCGGCCTGGGTCATGGCGGCGCGGCGGGGTTCGAGCTGGGCGGCCAGCATCGCCGCCTCCTGCCGCGCGATGGCGGCGCTGTCGGCCCGGGCGCGGGCGGCCTCCTGCGCCGCGCGGGCCGCATCGCGCGCGGCGGTGGCGCGGGCCAGGGTGCCATCGGCCTCGCGTGCGAGGCGCGCGCTCTCGCCGAGGCTGGCGGCGCGGATGCGGAGGTCCTCCAGCTCGTGCTGCTGGCGGGTGGCGGCATCCAGCGCGGTGGCGCGCGCCGCCTCGTCGCCCAGGGCGCGCATGGCGGCGGCGCGGCGCGCGCGCGCCTTCTCCGCCGCATCCTGCGCCGTCTGGGCGCGTGAGGCGGCCTCCTGCGCGGCGTCGCGCGTGGCGCGCAGCGTCGCTTCCTCGCCGGCCAGTCCTTGCGCGCGGCGGGCGGCGTCGAGCTGCGCGCGCTGCGTCGCCATGGCGGGGGCCTCGGCTTCACGCGCGGCCAGCGCGGCGGCGGCCTCGGCGGCGGCGGTCAGGCGTTCGGCGCCGCGCCGGCCCTCGGCGAGGGCGGCGGCGGCAAGCTGCGCCAGCGCCGCCGCGCTGGCCGCCTGGCGCGTCGCCTCGTCCAGCGCCGCCACATGACTTGCGGCGTTCGCGGCGGCGGCCTCGGGCGTTTCCGCGCGCGCCTCGGCCAGCAGGGTTTCGCGCTGGGTCCGGGCCTCGGAAGCGGCCGCCTTGGCCTTGGCCTCCATTTCCGCGAACCCGGCCTGGATGCGCTTGTAGAGCGCCGTGCGGAACAGCGTGGCCAGGATCTTCTGCCGGTCATCGGGGGCGGCGGTGAGCAATTCGCGGAAGCGGCCCTGCGGCAGCAGCACCACCTGGCGGAACTCATCGGCCTGGTAGCCCAGCAGCTCGGTGATGCGGTCGGCCACGGGGGTCGTCTTCTCGGCCAGCACGGCGAGCGTGCCATCCGTGCCGCGCTGCCAGAGCGTGACCTGCGGCGTGCGCTGCACGGGCTTGCCGCGGCTGCCGGTGACGCTCTGCGCGGGCGTGCGGCGGATGCGGTAGCGCCGTTCGCCCAGCGCGAAATCCAGCTCGACGAAGGTCTCGGTCGCGCCGCTGGCGTGGTGGCTGCGGAGGTCATTCGCGCGGCGTTCCTCGCCGCTGCTCTCGCCGAAGAGGGCGAAGCAGATGGCGTCCAGCAGCGTGGTCTTGCCCGCGCCGGTCGGCCCATGGATCAGGAAGAGGCGATGCGGACCGAGCGCCGCCAGGTCGAATTCCTGCTCGGCCGCATAGGCGCCGAAGGCGCAGAGGCGGAGGATTTCCGGGCGCATGGCGTCAGGGCTCCGCGCGCATCGCGGCGCTGATCGCCTGGATGGCGGCCGCGCGCTCCTCGCCGTCGAGGTCGCCCGCGCCGATGGCGGCGCGGAAGGCCATCAGCGCCTCCAGCGGATCCTGCGGGATGCGCGCGCCGGGCGTGGCGCCGGCCTCGCCCATGGCCAGCGGGGATTCGAAGCGAAGCTCGAGGACGAAGGGATAGCGCTCCTGCAGCAGCGCCTTGGCGCCGAGCTGACGGTCGGTGAGGATGACCTGCAGCCAGTCCTCGCGGCCCGGGTCATCGGCCATCGCCAGCACCTCGGCCAGCGTGCCGCGCAGCACGCGCAGCTTGTGGCGGGGCGTGAGCGGGATGTCCTCGGCGGTGACGTTTCCGGCGGCGTCCAGCTCCACCAGCGTGACCGATTTCGTGCCGCCCGCCTCGGCGAAGGAATAGGCGAGTGGCGAGCCGGAATAGGCGATGCGCCCCTCGGCCATGCTCTGCCGGCGATGCAGGTGACCGAGCGCGGTGTAGTGGAAGCCGGCCAGATGCGCGGCGGAGACGGCGCCGCTGCCGCCCACCTGGAGCATGCGCTCGCTCTCGCTGGTCAGCCCGCCCGAGATGAAGGCATGCGCGACCACGACCGTGCGCGCACCGGCCGGGGCCAGACCACGCAGATGGGCCGTGACGGCGGCGAAGCCCGCATCATGCGTGGTGATGCCCGCCTCCGCGCCGAAGAGGTTGGCGAGCAGCGCGGGCGTGCCATAGCCGGCGGCCAGGATGGAGACCGGGCCATGCGCGTCCTCGAAGGGGAAGGCGCAGCCCATCGCGCTGTCGCAGATGTGCAGCCCCGAGGGGCGCAGCAGCCGCGCGCCGAAGGCCAGGCGGCGCTCGTCATCGTGATTGCCCGCGATCATCACCACGGGAATGCCGAGGCCGCGGACGATGCGTTGCAGGACGTCATCCAGCAGCTCCACCGAATCGGCGGGCGGCAGGGCGCGGTCATAGACATCGCCGGCGAGGAGCACGGCGTCGGGTCGCGTCTCGCGCAGGATGTCGAGGAAGGCGCCGGTCAGCAGGCGCTCCTGCTCGGCATGGAAGGATTGCCCGCAGAGCGCCCGGCCGAGATGCCAGTCCGCGGTGTGAAGAAGGCGCATGGGGAGGAACACTCTCGCTGAGGAGGCAGGATACCAGAGGCGGGCGCGGCCGGTCAGCCGCGGCTCAGGAGGGCTTCGGCCAGGGCGGGCAGGTCATCGGGCCAGTAGCGCGGCGGGCGGGGTTGCAGCGCGCCCAGCGCCTCGATCGGGCGGCAGGCCTGGATCGCCATGCGCCAGCGCATCGGCACGGCGGCGCTGCCCTGGGCGGCGCCCAGCAGCGCGCCGCAGATGGCGGCGTTGGTGTCCGTGTCGCCGCCCTCGGCCACCGTGGCGACCAGCGCCCCTTCCAGCGGCGTGCCGAGCGCCAGGTGGCGGAAGGCGTTCTGGAAGGCGATGCGGACATAGCCCTGCTGGTGCGTGAAGCTGGCCGGGCCTTCGCCTTGCCGCGCCAGGGCCAGGGCCACGCACAGCTCCTCCGGCGCGTCGCGGCGCAGCTCGGCCTCGGCCGCATCCAGCATGGCGGTGCCGTCACCCCGCGCGAGGGCCGTGGCGATGGCGACGGTGAAGGCGGCGGAGGCCGCCTGGCACATGGGGTTGGGGTGGGTGAGGCGCGCATCCTCCCGTGCGGCCGCCGCCGCCTCCGCCGGATGGCGCGCCCAAAGGCCGATGGGCGCGCAGCGCATCAGCGCGCCATTGGCCTTGCTGTAGGTGCTGGCGGCGTGGCGGGCGGCCTCGGCCGCGTTCCCTTCCGGCGCGGCGGCGGCGGCGGAGAGCGCCTGGGCGGTGGTGCCGCCGATGTCGAAGGGGCGGGAGCGGTGCCAGCCGGCATAGGCAGCGGCCACCGCCTCGGCCGACCATGCGGCACGGCCGGCCAGCGTGCGCGCGAGGTCGAGCGCCAATTCGCTGTCATCGGTCGGCTGGCCGGCGAGCGTGCTCCAGGTGCCGCCATCGGCGAGGTCACGCAGCCCCTCGGGGTAGCGGCGGGCGATCTCGGCGGGGGATCTGAACTCGACGAGGGAGCCCAGCGAATCCCCCGCCACCTGGCCGAAGAGGCAGCCCAGCGCGCGGTCCAGCGCCAGGTCCCAGCCGAGGCGCGGCCCGGCGGGGGTGGTGCGCGGCGCCAGGGGATGGCCCTCGGCGAGGCTGCTCCAGTCGCGGTTCGACAATTCGCGCGCGATGCCCGCGGCGCCGCCGAAGCAGCGGCGCGCGGCGCTTTCGCCCGCTTCGCCGTAGGTGACGGGGCGGCCGGCCTCGTTCAGCAGCACGCCGCCCGCGCCGCGCAGCAGGGCATGGCCGGCCGCGTAGTCCCAGCCGCTGGTGGGAATGACGGAGGCCGCCGCCGCCGCATCTCCGGCCGCCACGCGCGCGAGGCGATAGGCGATGGAGGGCAGCGCCACGAAGCGCGCGGGCTGTACCGCGCGGCCATTGCCGAGGGGGAAGCGCGCGGCGGCGGGGGCCATCAGCACCACGTCGCCGGGCGAGAGGCGGGCGCCGCGCGGCGGCCTCGGGCAGGGCGCGCCGTCGCGCAGCAGGTGGTCCATCCCCTCGGCCCAGGCGATGGTGTCGGGGCCGCGATCGGGCGGCAGGGGGGCATGCACCACGCCCAGCACCGGCACGGTGCCGCGCAGCAGGGCGATGGAGACGGCGCTGCCGCGCTGCCCGGCGAGGAAGGCGCTGGTGCCGTCCTGCGGGTCCACCACCCAGCAAAAGTCATTGCCGGGCCCGGCGGCGGCGCCGGTCTCCTCGCCGCGCCAGGCGGCGGGCAGCAGGCTGAGCAAGGCGGGGCGGAGCATGAACTCGATCGCGTCATCCACCGGCGCGTGGCCGGACTGGCCCTGCGGGCCGCCCGGCCGGGTGAACTCGTCGGCGAGCATGCGCCCGGCCTGTTCGGCGAGGGCGGTGACGGCGGGGAGCAGGCTGGGGATCTGGGTCATCTTGTCTCGGGCCGGGCGGGAGGGGCAGGGGCGGGGCGCGGGATGCGCCCCGCCGGCGGGCGTCAGGCGCCCACGCGGGTGACGAGGCGCAGCGCGTTCAGCCGGGCCAGCTCCTCGTCACGCTCGCGGCCCAGGGCCTGCATCCGCTCGTTGCAGGCGGGCCGCTCGCCGGGGCCGCAGCCGGTGTCCACGGCGCGGATGCGCTCGTCGAAGATCCGCCGCGTCTCGGCCGCGCGCTGGGTGAAGAAGGACTCGCGGCTCTGCTCGCTGGCGAAGGTTTCGGGCGGCAGCGAGAGGGTGAGGCTCGACGGGTAGTAGGAGAGCGCGCCCGAGGCGGCATCGATGCCGAAGCCGATCAGCCCGCCGAGCAGCACATTGCCGACGGTCATCCCCTGGAACTGCGCGGTGTGGCTGGCGACGCCGGGCAGGTGGCCAGGGCGGGTGCAGTTCACCGCGATGTCGCGGGTGGATTTGCTGACGGTGACGGTGCCCGGAGTCGGGTTCACCACCGCGATGACACTGCCATCCCGCGAGAGGGTGCAGCTGGCGCCGGGCGGTTCCGTCATCACCGCGATGCTCTGGCTGGTGCCGGTGGTGATGGTGGCGCAGGCGGGCAGCAGGGCGGCCACCAGCAGCAGGGGAAGCAGGCGTTTCAAGGGGTTGAGCATGGGCAAAGTTCCTCCCTTCGCTCCCGGAGGCTCCGAAAGCGGCGTTGCGTGATGAGTCTGGGCCGGATGAATGGTCCGCGTAGTTTCTATTCGTATTGCGGAACCCGCGTCAACATAGTTTCTATCCGCATCATGAGCGGCGAATCGCCCCCGCCGCGGGCCACGGACCTCCGCTGGAGCCAGGAGGCGCGGCTGCGCGCCATTGACCTCGCCGCCTTCTGGGAGGGGCGGGTGAACCGCGCCGACCTGATCCGCCGCTTCGGAATCTCGGTGCCGCAGGCGACCAACGACCTGCGCGACTACCAGGCCCGCGCGCCCGCCAACCTGCGCTACGACACGCGGGAGAAGACCTATCTGGCGGGGCCGGATTTCCGCCCGCTCTTCGGCGAGCCCAGCGCCGAGGCCTGGCTGCGCGATGCCGAGGCGCCGCACGGCCTGCCGGTCGAGATCATGCCCCTGCCGGCGCGGCGGCTCGATCCCTGGCTGCTGCGGCGCCTGGCGCAGGCGCGGCGCGCAGGGCAGGCGCTGCGCGTCTTCTACCAGCCGATGAACCAGCCCGAGCCCGCCTGGCGCTGGATCTCCCCCGTGGCCTTCGCCAGCGACGGGCTGCGCTGGCATCTGCGCGCCTGGAACCATGACGCCGAGCGGCACGAGCATCTGCTGTTTCCACGCATGCTCGAATTGGGCGCGACGCGGGATGCAGGGCCGCTGCCGCCGGATCCGGATTGGGAGCGGCGCTTCGCCATCCGGCTTCGCCCGGCCTCGCGCCTCAATCCCGCGCAGCAGCGCGTGGTGGCGGCGGATTACGGGATGGAGGGCGGCGAGGCGGTGGTGGAGGTGCGCGTGGCGCTGCTCTTCCTGTTCCGCCGGCGCCTCGGCCTCGATCGCGGCGACGGGCTGGTGGAGGTGGCGAACCAGGCGGAGATGGAGGCGGTGATGGCTGAGGCCGATGGCCGCTTCAGCGGGAATGGCGGGGGCTGATGGGCGGGATCGGCGCGACCGATTGGACGCCCGGAATCGCGCCCGCCAAGCTGGAGCCGCAACCGGGATGATCCCATGCCCACACCCAGCTTCTCCACCCGCATCGCCGCCGCCGTTCTGGGGGGCGTGATCCTGGGCGCCGCCGCCACGGTGGGCGCGCAGCAGGGGTTCACGCTGCTGAACGGCATTGTCGGCCTCCCGCCCGGCAGCACGGGCATCGTCGCGTGCGTGACCCCGGGGGGCGCCGCGCTGAGGAACGGCGTTACGCCAACCACGACCGTCGCGATGATCAGCACCGGTAGCGCGAGCCAGGCGGCCGTGTTGGCTCGTTGCCCCGCCTGATGGCGTCCGGCCGCTGATATCGGGGGGGGTAAAGTGTTGGTAGCGGCGAGCGGACTTGAACCGCTGACCCCGGCATTATGAGTGCCGTGCTCTAACCAGCTGAGCTACGCCGCCAACGAGGGGGGACGTAATCGCCCCCCTCAAAACTGTCAACCGAAGCGCCTTAACCGCGCAGCGTCGCCCCCGTCGCCTTCGCCACGGCGGCGACGATCTTGGCGGCCACGGCCTCGATCTCGGCATCCGTCAGCGTGCGCTCGCGCGGCTGCAGCGTGACCTGGACGGCGAGGCTGACCTTGCCCTCCGGCAGGCGCTCGCCCGCATAGCGGTCGAAGAGCGTGACCTCGGTGATCAGCGCGCGCTCGGCGCCGCTGGCCGCGCGGATCAGCTTCTCGGCCGGCACGCCGGCATCCACCAGGAAGGCGAAGTCGCGCCGCACCGGCTGGAAGGCCGAGAGCTCGGGCGCCGATTTCTTGCGGCGCTTGGGCTCGGGGATCGCATCGAGGAAGACCTCGAAGGCGACGCTGCCAGCCGGCAGGTCCAGCGCGGCGCAGAGGCGCGGATGCAGCTGGCCGAATTGCGCCAGCACCACCTTCGGCCCCTGCCGCAGCACGCCGGACCGGCCCGGGTGGTAGTAGACCGGCGCATCCTGCGTCACCTGCAGCGCCGCCATGGGCACGGCCAGCGCCTCCAGCACGGCCAGCGCGTCGCCCTTGGCGTCCAGCGCTTCCACCGGCCGCGCGGGGGCGGCCCAGTTGGCGGGCGTCGCACCCGTGCGCAGGCCGCAGGCGATGGCGAGCTGCCCCGTGGGCGTCGTGTCGCGATAGCCGCCGCCCACTTCACAGAGCGCCACATCGGCGAAGCCGCGCGCCGCATTCTGCGCCGCCGCCAAGGCGAGCGAGGCGACGGGCGTGGGGCGCATCTGATCGAGGTCGGAGGCGATGGGATTCTCGAGGCGCAGGGCTTCCGGAGTCTCGCCGAACATTGCCGCGATGCGCTGCGCGATGAAGCCGTAGGTCACCGCCTCCTGCATCCCGCGCGCGGCCATGACGCGCCGCGCCAGCGCCGCGCGCACCTGCTTCGCGTCCAGCGCCGGCAGCGGCACGGGCGAGGCCACGGGCAGCGAGACGGAGGGCACGGCGTCGAGGCCGCCCAGGCGCAGCACCTCCTCTACCAGGTCGCATTCCGCTTCCACCGCGGCACAGCCCTCGGCGGCGATGCGTGCGCGCGCGGCATCCAGCGTCGGGTCCTGGTCGAGGTGGATGGCGGCGGCGATGTCGTTGCGCCAGGGCGGCACGGCGACGGTCACCTGCGTCGCATCCCGCTCGGTGGCGGTGAAGCCCAGTGCCTCCAGCCGCTCGACCGCGAGGTCGGGCGGAACGGCCAGGCCGCCCAGGCCCGCCAGCCGCTCGAAGCGCAGCGTGGCGGTGCGCTGCCAGGCCGGCGCGCGGCCCGCTTCACTGACCGTGCTGGCTTGGCCGCCGCAGAGTTCCATGATCATCGCGGTCGCGGCGTCGAGTGCTGCCGGCAGCAGCGCCTGGTCCAGCCCGCGCTCGAAGCGCGCGCGGGCATCGGTGAAGATGTTGTGCCGGCGCCCGCTGAGCGCCACGCGCACGGGGTCGAACAGCGCGCATTCGATGAAGCATTCGGTGGTGGTTTCGTCGCAGCCCGAGGGCTCGCCGCCGATGATGCCGCCCAGCGCCTCGGGGCCCTCGGCATCGGCGATGATGCCGTCCTCCTCGGTCAGGGCGTAGGTCTTGCCGTTCAGCGCGTGCAGTTCCTCGCCGCCGCGCGCCATGCGCATGGCGAGGGTGTCGCCCTTCACCTTGGCAACATCGAAGACATGCAGCGGGCGGCCGAGGGCGAAGGTGAACCAGTTGGTCACATCCACCAGCGCCGAGATGGGGCGCAAGCCGATGGCGGTCAGCCGGTCCTGCAGCCATTGCGGGGAGGGGCCGTTCTTCACGCCGCGCACGGCACGGCCCAGCACCCAGGTGCAGGCGCGCGGATCCTCGATGCGCCAGGTCAGCGGCGTCTCATAGGCGGGCGTGATGGCGGGGGCGGCCCATGGCTTGAGGCGGCCGAGGCCGGCGGCGGCGAGGTCGCGCGCCACGCCGCGCACGCTGAGCGCATCGCCGCGATTGGGCGTGACCTTGATCTCGATGATCGGATCATCGAGGCCCGCGTAATCCACGTAGCGCGCGCCGAGCGGCGCGTCCTCCGGCAGGTCCACGATGCCGGAATGGTCGTCGCCCAGGCCCATCTCGCGGGCGGAGAGCATCATCGCCTCGCTCTTCACGCCGCGGATCTCGCCGGCCTTGAGCGTGATGCCGGTGCCGGGGATGAAGGCGCCGGGCAGGGCGGCGACGCCCAGCATGCCGGTGCGCGCATTGGGCGCGCCGCAGACGACGGAAAGCTCGCGCCCATCGCCCACATCCACGCGCAGCGCGCGCAGCCGGTCGGCATTGGGGTGCTGCACCGCCTCGATCACGCGGGCGATGCGGAAATGGGCCAGCGCCGCGGCGCGGTCCTCGATGCCTTCCACCTCGATGCCGATGGCGGAGAGGGTGGTGCTGATCTGATCGAGCGTGGCCTCGGTCTCGAGGTGTTCACGCAGCCAGGACAGGGGGAACTTCATCACACGCCCTCATGCAGGCTGGCGGGGGAAAGCGGGTTCGTGCCGTAGTGGCTGAGCCACCGCGTATCGCCCTCGAAGAAGGGGCGCAGGTCGGCCATGCCGTGCTTCAGCATGGTGATGCGCTCGATGCCCATGCCGAAGGCGAAGCCCTGCCACTCGCGCGCATCCAGGCCGCAATTGGCGAGCACGCGGGGGTGGACCATGCCGCTGCCCAGGATCTCCAGCCAGTCGGTGCCCGCACCCAGCTCGCCCGTCTTGCGGTTCCAGCCGATATCCACCTCCATCGAGGGCTCGGTGAAGGGGAAGTAGCTGCTGCGGAAACGCACCGGCAGGTCGGCGATGCCGAAGAAGCTGCGCAGGAAATCCGTGAGGCAGCCTTTGAGGTGGCCGAGTGTGATCCCGCGGTCGATCACGAGCCCCTCCACCTGGTGGAACATGGGCGAATGCGTCGCGTCATGGTCGGCGCGATAGGTGCGGCCGGGGGCGATGACGCGGATCGGCGGGGCCTGGCCGATCATGGTGCGGATCTGCAAGGGGCTCGTCTGCGTGCGCAGCACGGTGCGGCGGCCCTCGATCATCCCGGGCAGGTAGAAGGTATCCTGGTCCTGCCGCGCGGGATGGTGGTCGGGGATGTTGAGGGCGGCGAAATTGTACCAGTCGCCCTCGATGTCCGGGCCTTCCACCACCTTGAACCCCATGGCGCCGAAGATCGCCGTCAGCTCCTCGATGGTGCGGGAGATGGGATGGATGCCGCCGGTGCCGCCTGGTGCTGCGGGGCGCGGCGGCAGCGTCATGTCCTGCCGCTCGGCGGCGAGCTTGGCGTCGAGGGCGGCGGCTTCCAGCACCGCGCGGCGCGCCTCGATCGCGGCTTCGAGCTGGAGCTTGAGCGCGTTCACCGCCGCGCCACGCTCCTTGCGCTGCTCGGCGGGGATCGCGCCCAGGCCCTTGAGCAGCGCGGTCAGCGCGCCGGACTTGCCGAGCACCGCGACGCGCACGGCATCCAGCGCGCGCAGATCGGCGGCGGCGGCGAGGTCGGCTTCGGTGCTGGCGGCGAGCGCCGCGAGATCATCGGACATGAGGTGGTCCCTATCACAAGAAAAAGGGCCGCGAACGCTCGCGCGCCGCGGCCCTTGAAACTCGGCGTCCGACCGCGATCAGGCGATGGGGCGCGCGGCCTTGGCCTTCTCGACGATGGCGGCAAACGCCGCCGGCTCGTCGAAGGCGAGCGCCGCGAGGACCTTGCGGTCCATCTCGATGCCGGCGGCCTTGATGCCGGCGATGAACTGGGAATAGGTCATCCCATGCTCACGCGTGGCGGCGTTGATGCGCTGGATCCACAGGCCGCGGAAATCGCGCTTCTTGTTGCGGCGGTCGCGATAGGCGTACTGGAGCGCCTTCTCGACGCGCTGCAGCGCCGCGCGATAGGTGGTGGAGCTGCGCCCCACATAGCCCTTCGCGAGGTCCAGGACCTTCTTGTGACGGGCATGGGCGGTAACGCCGCGCTTGACACGAGCCATATCTGTTCTCCTTTCCGCGCTTTACCGGGGCAGCCCGTAGGGCAGCCAGGTCATCACCGTCTTGGCGTCCTGCGGCTCCAGAACCTGCGAGCCGCGGTTCTGCCGCTTGGCCTTCTGGCTGCGGGCGGAAAGGCAATGGCGCTTCTTGCCGGGGCCGGCCATGACCTTGCCGGTGGCCGTGATCTTGAAGCGCTTCTTCGCGCTCGAAGTGGTCTTCATCTTGGACATTCGGGCCCTCCTGTCGGTGGGTTGGGGCTGCCCCTGGCTCTCGCACCATGCGAGGGAGGCATGCATTTCCGCTCGCCAGGCTGTCCAACGGCCATGGCAAGGGAGGCGGGTCTTTAGCGGGAGGCGGCCCCCAAGTCCAGGGGGCGCTTGCCCGGCGGGCACCTGCATGGCAGCAGCCCTGCCATGTGGATCATGCTGGCCGGACCCTACAGCACGGGCAATGCCGATGCCGAGACCCGCGCGGCGCGGCTCGTCGCGCTGAACCGGGCGGCGCTGGAGGTGTTTCGCCGCGGCCATGTCCCCGTCATCGGCGTGAACATGGCGCTTCCCCTCATCGCGGCCGCCGGCAATACCGAAGCCGCCCATGCCGAGGTGATGATGCCGCTCAGCCTCGCGCTGGCCGAGCGCTGCGACGCTTGCCTGCGCCT
This sequence comes from Sediminicoccus rosea, assembly GCF_033547095.1. Classification (NCBI taxonomy): domain Bacteria; kingdom Pseudomonadati; phylum Pseudomonadota; class Alphaproteobacteria; order Acetobacterales; family Roseomonadaceae; genus Sediminicoccus; species Sediminicoccus rosea. The sequence goes on from NZ_CP137852.1 coordinate 939,450, forward strand.
CGGCGGCGCCTCGGTGGGCGCGGATGCGGAGGTGGCGCGGTTCCGCGCGGCCGGAAAGCCCGTCTTCTTCGCGCTGGATGAGGTCCCGGCCGCCTAGGGCGCGCGCGCCGCATCCATGGGGGCGGCGATGGGCGTGAGGCCTTGCACGGGCGCTGGCTCCGGGTCGGGCGTGGCTGGCGCGGCCTGGGCCAGGGGCGCGGCCGGCGGCAGCGGCTCGGCCACCGGGGCGGGCGGTGCGGGCGCCGGCTCCGCGCGCGGCGCGGCGGTGCGGCGCTGGCCGGGGCGGGCGGCGGGCTCGGCCTGGGTGGCGGTGTAGTCGGGCACCACGCGGGCCTGGTTGCCCGCGATCACCAGCACGGCCGTGCCGAGGGGGATGGGCACCTGGTCCCGCTGCGTGACCGAGATCAGTTCGGCGTCATTGTTCTTGCGGATGATGTATTCCACCGCGTCCGTGTTGGCCGTGGCGCGCTCGGCCGTCGTGCCGACCAGGCTGCCCAGCAGCGCGCCACCGACCGCGCCCAGCGCCGTGCTGACGGAATTGCCGGCCGCCGCCGCGCCGCCGATGGCGCCGCCCGCCGCAGCGCCCGCCGTGGCGCCGGTTTCGCCGCCCGCCGCGATGGCGACCCGGCGCGAGCCGACGATCACGCCCTGCTGCACGGGGTTGGCCTGCTGCACGGCGCGCGCCGAATACTCATTGGCCGAGAAGCTGCTGCCGCAGGCGCCGAGCGCACCCAGCGCGAGCAGGGCAGCGAGGCGGAGAGGAAGGGAACGGTTCATGCGCGCAGCACATAGGCCCCCCCACCCCTTCGCGCCAAGTCTTTGCATGTCCTATATGCAAGCCATGCAAGTCCCCTTCCTGAAGATGCATGGCCTGGGCAATGACTTCGTCGTGCTGGATGCACGGGCGGAGCCGCGCGCCCTGGCGGCCGAGACCATCCGCTGGGTGGGGGACCGGCATCGCGGCGTGGGCTTCGACCAATTGATCACGCTGGAACCGGCGCAAGACGCCGACGTCTTCTTCCGCTTCCACAATTCCGATGGCAGCGAAGCCGGCGCCTGCGGCAATGGCACGCGCTGCGCGGCCTCGCTCATCCTGAACGAGACGGGGCGCTCCAGCATCGCGATCCGCACCATCGCGGGCCTGCTGGGTGCCGAGCGCCTGCCCGATGGCACGGTGCGCGTGGACATGGGCCCGCCCCGCCTGGGTTGGGCCGACGTGCCGCTGGCGCGCGAGATGGACACGCTGCATGTGCCCATGGCCGCCGATGGCGTGAGCGATGCCGCCTGCTGCTCCATGGGCAATCCGCACGCGAATTTCTTCGTCGAGGAGCTGAGCGCACTCGACGTCTTCCGCATCGGGCCGGAGCTGGAGCACCACCCGCTGCTGCCCGAGCGCGCCAATATCGGTTTCGTGCAGGTGCTGGCGCGGGACCATATCCGGCTCGTCGTCTGGGAGCGCGGTGCGGGCTATACGCTGGCCTGCGGCTCTGGCGCCTGCGCCGCGCTGGTGAATGCGCGGCGGCGCGGCCTGGTGGAGGCGCGCTGCACCGTGACGCTGCCGGGCGGGGACCTCGTAATCGAGCAGCGCGCGGACGGGCATGTGCTGATGAGCGGCCCGGTCGCGACCTCCTTCAAGGGTGAGCTCACCCTTGGCTGAAACCCTGACCTTCGGTTGCCGGCTGAACCTGGCCGAGAGCGAGACCATGCGCGGCCTCGCGGCGCGGGCGGGCTATGCCGATGCGCTGATCATCAACACCTGCGCCGTGACGGGTGAGGCGGAATCCCAGGCGCGGCAGGCGATCCGCCGCGCCGCGCGGGAACAGCCCGGCCGGCCCATCCTGGTGACGGGCTGCGCCGCGCAGATCGCGCCCGAGACCTGGGCGGCGCTGCCCGGCGTCACGCGCGTCATCGGCAATGGCGCGAAGCTCGACCCCGCCGCCTGGGGCGCGCCGGTGGCGCCGATTGGGCGCGCGGCCCCCATGGGCATCGCGGCAGGCGGCGGCACGCGCGGCTTCCTCGCGGTGCAGCAGGGCTGCGACCACGCCTGCACCTTCTGCATCATCCCGCAGGGGCGGGGGCCGGCGCGCGCCCTGCCGATCCCCGAGGCGGTCGCGGCGGCGCGGGACCTCGCCACGCGCCATGCCGAGATCGTGCTGACCGGCGTGGACCTGGCCAGCCACCCCGAACTCCCCGTGCTGATCCGCGCCATCCTGGGCGAGGTGCCGGAACTCCCGCGGCTGCGCCTCTCCTCGCTCGACCCCGCCGCCTTGGGCGAGGATTTCTGGCGCGTCTTCGCCGAGGAGGCGCGGCTGATGCCGCATCTGCACCTTTCGGCGCAGCATGGGCATGACCTGATCCTGAAGCGCATGAAGCGGCGACATTCGCGGGCCGACCTGCTGCGGCTCTCCGCCCGCGCCCGCGCCCTGCGCCCGGATGCGGCCCTGGGGGCTGACCTCATCGCCGGCTTCCCGACCGAGACGGAGGCGCATTTCGCCGCGTTGCTGGAGCTGGTGGCGGAGACGCGTCTCGCCTTCCTCCACGTCTTTCCCTATTCCGCGCGCAGCGGCACGCCGGCCGCGCGCATGCCGCAACTGCCCATGGCGCTGCGGCGCGAGCGCGCGGCGCGGCTTCGCGCGGCGGGCGAGGCGGAGCGCGCGCGCTTCCTGGCGGCCCGGGTGGGGCGCATCGAGCACAGCCTGATGGAGGCGGACGGCATGGGCCACACGCAGCATTTTGCGCCGATCCGCGTGCCGGGGGCCGCGCGCGGCAGCCTGATCCGCGCGCGCGTCACGGGCCATGACGGCCGCATGCTGATGGCGGAGGCGGCCTGATGGCGCTGCGTGACCTATGGGGCAAGCTGACCGGCAAGGCGCCCGCCCCGGCCGAGCAGAGCACGGTGCCGCCATCGCCCATGGAGCCGGTGGCCGAGCCGCCGGCGCCCGAGCCGGAGCCACCACCGCCGCCCGAGCCCCCGCCGCCGCCCGCGCCCATCCCAGAGCCGGCGCCGCCCATCGAGGCGCGCGCCCCGGAGCCCCCGGCGCCCGAGCCGGAACCTGCCCAGCCGCTCGGCTTCTTTGGCCGGTTGAAGGCCGGGCTCGCGCGCTCCACCGCGAAGCTGACGGATGCGATCGGCAGCGTCTTCACCAAGCGCAAGCTGGATGACGCGGCTCTTGAGGAACTGGAGGAGACGCTGATCGCGGCCGATCTCGGCGTCAGCGCCTCCGGCCGGATCGTTGAGAGCTTCCGCCGCACGCGCTTCGGCCGCGAGGTGACGCCCGAGGAGGTGAAGGCGGCGCTGGCCGAGGAGATCGCGGCCATCCTCTCGCCCGTCGCGCAGCCGCTCATCGTCACGCGCGGGCACAAGCCGCATGTCGTGCTGGTGGTGGGCGTGAACGGCACCGGCAAGACCACGACGATCGCCAAGCTGGCCGAGCAGTATCGCGCCCAGGGGCTGAAGGTCTGGATGGTGGCGGGCGATACCTTCCGCGCCGCGGCCGTCGAACAGCTGCAGATCTGGGGTGAGCGCACCGGTGCGCATGTGGTGGCCCCGGCCAAGCCGGGCGCGGATGCCGCGGGCCTCGCCTTCGATGCGCTGCGCGATGCGCGCGCGGCTGGGGCGGATGTGCTGCTGGTGGACACGGCCGGGCGGCTGCACAACAAGTCCGCCCTGATGGAGGAGCTGCGCAAGGTGGTGCGCGTCCTCAAGCGCGACGACGCGACCATCCCGCATGACACGTTGCTGGTGCTGGATGCCACCACCGGCCAGAACGCCGTCAGCCAGGTGCGCGTCTTCAAGGAGATGGTGGATGTGACGGGCCTCGTCGTCACCAAGCTCGACGGCTCGGCCAAGGGCGGCGTGGTGGTGGCGCTCGCGCAGGAATTCGCGCTGCCGGTGCATGCGGTGGGCGTGGGCGAGAAGGCGGCCGACCTGCGGCCCTTCGAAGCGCGGGATTTCGCGCGCTCCCTGGTGGGGCTGGACGAGTAGGCGCTCCCTCCGCAAGCTTGGCGGCAAGCAGAGGGAGGCACGCATGCTCGAGATCGAAAAACCCGCCGACATGGCCAACTGGGTCGGCAAGAAGCTCGGCACCAGCGAATGGTACACGGTGGACCAGCGCACCATCGACCTCTTCGCCGAGGCGACGGGCGACCACCAGTGGATCCACATCGACACCGAGCGCGCGGCGCGGGAATTGCCGGGCGGCAAGACCATCGCGCACGGCTTCCTCACGCTTTCGCTGCTGCCGCGGCTGTCGCCGCTGGTCTATCGCATCAAGCATCGCTCGCGCGCGCTGAACTACGGCAGCAACAAGGTCCGCTTCACGGCGATGGTGCCGTCCGGCTCACGCGTGCGGCTGCACCTGACGCTCAAGGCTTGCGAGCCGATCCAGGGCGGCGTGCGCCTGACGATGGAGAACGAGATGGAGGTGGAGGGCAATCCGCGCCCCTGCCTCGTGGCCGAGACGCTCAGTCAGGTCTACGACTGAGGCGGAGCATGCCGCGCCCGACCGGAAGTGGGCTCCGGAACGGCGTGAGATCTGATCCAGGCTCCGGCCATGGCGTCGGGGGCGGCTCGCGGCCAGGCCCTCGCCGCTATCCGCTTGACCCGCTGCGGCGGCACTATATGAATTTCTGGAGGAATTGAAGCGGGTTCCCACGATGACGCTGCTGTCGCGCCGCCATGCGCGGCAGGTCGCGCAGCCCACGCCGACCGGCTGGATGTTCTTCCAGGCCGAGGCGCCGCTCACGATCGATATCAGGGCCGGGGAGGCCGCCAACATCGGTGGCATCGGGCAAGTCGCCCAGAACATGGTCTTCGCCGACCGCGCGGCGCGCGACGCGGCCTGCCCCCCGGCCTGGCGCAACGACAGGACCGTGTATGGCCCCCTCTGCGACCGCTGGGACGTGAACTTCCTGCGCCATGACATGGCGCGCGACCGCGCCCGGATCCTCGCGCGCTTCCCCGCGCTCGCCGCGCTCAGCCTGGTGGACCGGCCGCTGGCGCCCACCCCCCAATGGCCGCTCTGGCCGGATGTGCTGATGCGCCGGGCCTGAGTCGGGGAGCCTGATTCAGTGGTCTGAGCCGGGCGCGCCGCGCTATTGCGGGTTGGTGCCGGCCTGGGGCGCCCGTTCCCGGAGCATGTCCACGATCTCCGCTTCGTCTGGGAAGATCCGGTAGAGCCCGGTCCGCGGCGGCTGGCCGAGCGCGATGTGGCGCGGGGCGTTGGTTTCGACACTCAAGCCGCCGATGAAGTTCCCGAAGATGTCGGTTCTGGGGCCGACGGGGGCGATCGCGACGATCTCGCGATACGGGATCCGGAAGGAGAGGACATAGCCGCGTGTCTCGCCGGTCCAGCTGGCGCCGATCAGCGACCGCTCGGTCAGGGCGACCACCCCCACCACCGGCGGCTCAGGGCGGGCGCCGAGCAGAAGCGAGTCCGCGAGCGATGGTATGGTCCGCGCGTTGACCCATCGGGCCGGCAAGGCCAGTTCCAGCGGCCCGTCCTCCGGAAGCAGGAGCGGCTGCAGGCGGGAGGTGCCGTCCCGCGTCGCGGCCGGCCCGAAGGAGGCCGAGCAGCCGGCCAGCAGTAGGGCGGCGAGGGCGAAGGCGGCGCGGCGGGGGAGAAGCGTTGTCATGGGCCACTGGTCCTGAAGACAGATCGGTGCCGAGGGCGCCGCGCTATTCGGGGTTGTCGCGCGCCTGCGGCGCCCGGCTGCGCAGCGCATCCAACACCTCCGGTCCGTCCGGGAGGACCCGGAAGAGCCCGGTCCGCGACGGCTCACCAAGCGGGACGTGGCGCGGGGCGTTGGTTTCGACATCGAAGAAGCCGACGCGGCCACCGAAGATGTTGGTGGCGGGGCCGAACTGGCGGAGCGCGACGATCTCGCGATAGGGGATGCGGAACGCGACGACGTAGCCCCGCGTCTCGCCGGTCCAGGTGGCGCCGATCAGCGACCGCTCGGTCACGGCGACCACCCCCATCACCGGATCGTTGCGGGCGCCGAGCAGGAGCGCCTGGCCCAGCGTGGGCTGGAGCCGCAGGTTCACCCAGCTGGCCGCCATGGAGAATTCGAGCGGCCCGTCCTCCGGCACCAGCACCGGTTGCAGGCGGGACATGCCGTCCCGCGTCGCGGCGGGCCCGAAATAGGCCGAGCAGCCGGTCAGCAGCAGGGCCGCGAGGGGGAGGGTCGCGCGGAGGGCGGCGCGCCGCGTTTGGATCGCCAACACGAAGAATTCATGATATGAAATCTGTGTCCGGCCAAGGGTGGCGCGGGTGTCCACAGGCGCGGTGACTGCCCACGGGCTTGCGGCGCGATCGAAGCCCTGCCCGCCGAGATCGTCATGGCGGGTGCTGCCTCCGATGGCGGTCCGCTGCGGCAGGTCATCGCCCCCAAGGGCGCATGCTGTCTTTCCCAACAACCCGTCGCCCGCTCGCGAACATCAGCGGCGACAGACACGTCCCTGCCCGGCGTCACACCCGCCGCAACCCTCCTGGGGCTGCGGTCCGTGTCCAGCGAGCCTAGCGGAAGCCCTGGGTGAAGCTCGTCGTCCCCGTCGGGAAGCCGGAGGCCGGCGCCGTGGGGAAGGTCGGCGCGCGCGCCGGTCCCGCGATGGGCGGCAGCGAATTGGGCGCGCCGGGCAACGGATTGGGGCTCGGCACCACCAGGCCATAGCCCGGCATGGGCTGGCTCGCGGTGATCACCGGCAGCGCCGGGGCGGAGCCGCCCGCCTGGATGGGCGGGAGGCCGCCGGGCAGGTCCTGGCGGGTGATGGTGGGGAGCGTGGGCGCGGGCTGCGCCTCGGCCGTGGCCGGCTGCGGCGCCACGGCCCCCGCCTCCAGGCGGGGCAGCAGCACCATGGGCGAATCATCGGCCGGCGGCATGCGGCGCGCCGGCGGGGCGGCGGCGACCAGGGATTGCCCAGGCGGCGGGGCGAAGAGCGGCTGGGCGGGCATGGGCGGGGTCGGCGGCAGGATATTGGCGTCGGCGGGCTGCCAGGCGATGGCGGGGCGGCTGTCCCGCTCCATCGGCGGCAGGCTGGCGGCGAAGCCGAGGGCCGGGCCGGTGCTCGTGGTCTCGGCCGGCGGCGTGCCGCGGCGGCCGCGCGGGGCGCGGGCGGGCGGCGGCGGGGGCGGCGCGCTGGCCGCGGCCAGGGGCGGCACGTTGTTCGGCGCCACGCAGCGGAAATCCAGGCGATAGCCGCTGGAACCCACCTGGCTGTTGGTGATGACGAAGAGGCGCCCGTGCTCGCCGCAGAAACTCTGCGCCTGGGCCAGGCCATCCTCCACCGCCACGACGCCGCTGATATTGGCGCGGGTGAGCACGAAGGCATCGCCGCCCGCGGTCTCGATCCCCGCGTTGGGGCTGGCGCAGGCGGCCAGCAGGGCGGCCGGCAGGCTCAGGAAAAGGGGCCGTCTCATCGCATCATCCCATGGCACTCTGCACCGTCTTAACCCGGCGGGGCGGCTTCCGCCATGCCGTGATTCCCCTCGCCGCGCGGCATGCTATAGCGGCCCGCATTGGAGGACCAAGACCATGCGCCGCCGCAGCCTGCTCGCCACCCCGCTTCTCGCCGCCCCGCTCCTCGCAGCGCCGCGCCTCGCGCGCGCGCAGGAGGGCTGGCCGACGCGGCCGGTGACGATGATCGTCCCCTGGGCGCCGGGCGGCTCGAACGACGTGACGGCGCGGCTCTTCTCGCCTCAGTTCGAGGCGCGGCTCGGCCAGCCCTTCCTGGTGGACAACCGCCCGGGCGGCGGCGGCTCCGTCGGCATGGGGGCCGCCATGCGGGCGCGGCCGGATGGGCAGACGCTCTTCGTCTCCTCCGCCTCCAACCATGTCTTCCACCCGCTCGTCTCGGGCGAGATGAACTATGACGTGCGCGAGGCCTTCCACGGCATGGCCATGTGGGTGGACGTGCCCAATGTGGTCGCCGTCCATCCCTCGCTGCCGGTGCGCAACGTGCCCGAGCTGATCGCGCATATCCGCGGCATGCGGGGCGGCATGAGCTTCGGTTCCTCGGGCGTCGGCTCCTCCAACCACCTCGCGGGCGAGCTGTTCCGCATGCGCACGGGGCTCGACATGACGCATGTGCCCTATCGCGGCGGCGGCCCGGTGCTGAGCGACCTGATCGCGGGCACCATCCAGCTCGCCTTCATGAACCTGCCCACCGTGATCCCGCCGGCCGAGGCCGGGCGGGTGCGCGTCATCGCCGTCTGCACGGCCGAGCGCGTGGCGCTCCGCCCCGACCTGCCGACGGTGAGCGAGGGCGGCGTCCCCGACTACGCCGTGCGCTCCTGGACCGGGCTCTTCGCGCCGCGCGGCACGCCGCCGCAGATCGTCGAGCGCATGTCCGCCGTCTCGAAGGAGGTGATGGAGGCGCCCGCCATGCAGGGCCGCCTGCGCGACCTGGGCAGTGAATCCATCTGGATGGACGCGCCCACGACCGACCGCTTCGTGCGCGAGGAATATGCGCGCTGGGCGCCGATCATCCGCGCCGCCGGCATCAAGATCGAGTAGCGCCGTTCCCGCCCAACGCCGCGAGCAGGTGGTCCGTGAAGAGGGCCGGGTTCTCGGCGAAGGGGAAGTGGCCGATGCCCGGCATCATGGCGAAGCGGGCGCCCTTGATCTTCGCCGCCGTCTCGGCCGAGTGCTCGGCCGTGCAGGAATAGTCGTATTCGCCGGTGAGCATGGTGAGCGGGCAGCGGCCCGTATCAATGCGGTGCACGCGGTCCCGCGCATCCCAGTCGCCCGAATAGAAATGGATGTCGCCGGGGAAGGTGCCGCAGCCGCCCTGGCTGTAGTGCCACCAGATCTCGGCCGCGCATTCGGCCGGCGATTGCGGCGCCATCAGCCCCTCGATCCATTCGGGCGTGAAGATCGCGGCATTCACGCGCGGATGATCCGGGAAGGGCGTGCGGCGGCCCTCGATATGCTCGGAGGATTCGCAGGCCACGATATGCGCGAAGCGCTCGGGCGCGCGCAGCGCGATCTCCAGGCAGATCTCGCCGGACATGGAGGCGCCGAGCAGCACGGGGTTCTCGGTGAAGCCCCAGGCCTCGCGGAAACCCAGGATCAGCTCTGCATAGAGATCGGTGGTGAGGCGCCAGGCGCCGGGCTCGATGATGGCGGGCGAGCGGCCATGGCCCGGCAGGTCGAAAGTGGTGAGCGCATAGCCGGCCTGGGCGAGGCGCGGCTCGCTCATCAGCCGGTGGAACTGGCGCGAGTCCGCGCCGGCCGTGTGCATGCCGAGGATGGGCCGGCCCGTGCCGCTGCTCTCGCCATAGAGGACGAAATCCCGCCCCTGGGCGCGCACCGTGACGTAGCGGCCCTGCGCGGGCGGGCGTGGGGTGGGCGTGCCGAGGCGCGGGCGGAGCGAGGCGGGCGCAGGCCCGCTCCCGCCGCGCGCCAGCCAGCGGCCGAGGTCGAGCACGCGGCGGATGAGGTGGACATGCTGCGCCCAGGCGAGCTGGTCGCCCTCGGCCGAGAAATCCGCCACGCGCATCCGCATGGCGAGCAGGTTCTGGTGGTGGCGCGCGGGGACGGGCTGGAGGAAGCGGCCCCAGCTGGCGGCGCTGGCGGCGAACACCGTGGGCGCCTCGCCGCCCTCGGCCAGCGTCACGCGGCCGTCGCGGAAATCCAGCGTGACGGCGCGGCCGGGCTGCACCACGGCGAAGCGCCCCTCGGCGCCGGGCAGGCGGTGGCGGAGCGTTTCATCCGCGTCGCACAGCGCCTGCCAGGCCGCGAGCGCGCCCTCGGCGCCGAGCCAATCCCATCCGCGTTCCATGCCGTCCTCCCTCGTGTTGCGCGCATGTTCGGTCGCGCGGGCGCGATGGGCAATCACCCCGCTTGAAAGGGCGCGCGGGGCGGGCGAGCATCCCGGCCATGAAACTCCCGGCTCATCACCGCTACGCGCACAGCGCGATCCCGAACCGCCCGGTCTATGACTGGCCCGGCGGCAGGCGCCTCGCGCTGCTCGTCGTCAACAACATCGAGCATTTCGCCTTCCGCGCCGGCCTCGGCTCGGACAGCACGAGCCTCAGCCCGGTGCAGAACCAGCGCAGCTATGCCTGGCGCGATTACGGCAACCGCGTCGGCCTCTGGAACATGCTGGAGACGCTGGATGAGCTGGGGATCCCTGCCGCGCACAACATCAATTCCGCGGCGCTGGAGGCTTGCCCCGAGATCGGCCCCGCCCTGCGGGCGCGGGGCGACGAGTTCATCGGCCATGGCCGCAGCAATTCCGAACGGCAGGACATCCTCTGGGAGGAGGATGAGCGCCGGCTGATCGAGGAAAGCCGCGACGTGCTGGCGCGCCATGCGGGTGTGGCGCCCAAGGGCTGGCTCGGCCCCTATATCGCGCAGAGCAGCGTGACGCCCGACCTGCTGCAGGAGGCGGGCTTCACCTACGTTATGGACTGGCCGGCGGATGACCAGCCCTTCTGGATGAAGACGCGTGCGGGGAAGATTCTCTCCGTGCCCTATTCGGTGGAGCTGAATGACAGCCCGGCGCTGATCGCCCGCCAGCACAGCGCGCGCGAATTCGCCGAGATGATCACCGACCAGTTCGACGAGATGCTGCGCCTCTCGGAAAAGCGCCCGCTGGTGTGCAGCATCGTGCTGCACCCCTTCATCCTGGGCCAGCCGCACCGGCTGCGCCCGCTGCGCCAGGCGCTCCGGCATGTGATGGCGCATCAGGACAAGCTTTGGGTGACGCGGCCGGGCGAGCTGGCGGAATATGTGGCCGGCCTGCCGGCGGGCATCATCCCCGGTTCGGAGGCGTGATGCGCGATTTCGAGGGCTATGGCCGCAACCCGCCCGACCCGCGCTGGCCCAACGGCGCCAAGCTCGCGCTCAACTTCGTCATCAACCATGAGGAGGGCGGCGAGGAGAGCTTCCCGGATGGCGACCCGCGCAGCGAGAACGCGCTGACCGAGGGCAGCACGGCGCCGGTGAAGGGCCGCGACCTCGCGGCCGAGAGCATGTTCCAATATGGCAGCCGCGTCGGCTTCTGGCGGCTGCATCGCCTCTTCACCGAGCGCGGCCTGCCCTGCACCGTCTTCGCCGTGGCGCGCGCGCTGGAGCGCACGCCGCAGGCGGCGGCCGCCATGCGCGAGGCCGGCTGGGACGTGGATGGCCACGGCCTGCGCTGGGAGATGCATATCGGCATGGAGGAGGCGGAGGAGCGCGCGCGCATCGCGGAAGCCACCGCCATCATCACGCGCATGATCGGCACGCCGCCGCTCGGCTGGTACACGCGCTATGCGCCGAGCCTGCACACGCGCCGCCTGCTGGCCGAGGCCGGCTACCTCTATGACAGCGACGCCTATGACGACGAGCTGCCCTATTGGCGCGACCTGCGCGGCACGCCGCGCCTCATCCTGCCCTACAACCTCGCGCATAATGACGTGCGCTTCCAGCGCACCGCGCTGACCACGGGCGAGGAGTTCTTCCAATACATCAAGGGGGCCGTGGAGCTTCTGCTGACAGAACCGAAGGGGCGCATGCTCAGCGTGGGCCTGCACAACCGCATCATCGCCCATCCGGGGCGCGCGGCGGGGCTGGCGAAGCTGCTCGACTGGGTGGCGACGCAGCCGCAGGTCTGGGTCTGCCGGCGGGGGGACATCGCGCGGCACTGGATCGCGCATCACGCGCCGTGAGGGGCGGATTTGGCGCGCGGCGGATGAGACGTTACAAAATCGCGGCATGAGCACCCGCATCGCCCAACGCGCCCTTTGCCTCGATGATTTCGAGACCATGTCGCGGCGCCATCTGCCGCGCCCCATCTTCGGCTACGTCGCCGGCGCCACCGAGCGCAATGCGGCCCTGGCCGATAGCGCGCGGGCCTTCACCGAATACGGCTTCGTGCCGCGCGTGCTGCGGGATGTCTCCCAGCGCAGCACCAAGGCCACCATCTTCAACCGCGAATGGGCCGCCCCCTTCGGCATCGCGCCCATGGGCCTTTCCGCGCTCGCCGCCTATCGCGGCGACATCGTGCTGACCGAGGGCGCGAAGGCCGCCAATATCCCGATGATCCTCTCCGGCTCCTCACTGATCCGGATGGAGGAGGTCATCGCGGCCAACCCGGACACCTGGTTCCAGGCCTATCTCCCGGGCGATGCCACGCGCGTCGAGGCGCTGGTGGACCGCGTGGCGGCGGCGGGCTTCGGCACGCTGCTTCTGACGGTGGACACGGCGGTGCTGCCCAACCGCGAGAACAATGTCCGCAACGGCTTCTCCACGCCGCTGCGCCCCTCGCTGCGGCTGGCGCTGGACGGCATCACGCACCCGATGTGGTCCATCAACACCTTCCTCAAGACGTGGCGCCTGCACGGCATGCCGCATTTCGAGAACAGCTTCGCCGAGCGCGGCGCGCCCATCCTCGCCAGCAACGTGCTGCGCGACTTCACCGCGCGGGATCACCTGAACTGGGAACATCTGGCGCTGATCCGCCGGCGCTGGCCGGGCTGGCTGATCGTGAAGGGCGTGATGCACCCCGAGGATGCGGCCCGCGCCGCGGCCGAGGGGGCGGACGGCGTCATCGTCAGCAACCATGGCGGGCGCCAGCTGGACGGCACCTCGGCGCCCTTGCGCGTGCTGCCCGAGATCAAGGCGGCGGCGCCCAACATCACGGTGATGCTGGATGGCGGCATCCGGCGCGGGACCGATGTGATGAAGGCGCTGGCGCTGGGCGCCGACTTCGTCTTCGTCGGTCGCCCCATGCTGCATGCGGCGGCCGTGGCCGGGCGCGAGGGCGTGGACCGCGCCATCTCGCTTCTGCTGGGTGAGCTGGAGCGCAACATGGCGCTGCTCGGCGTGAACTCGCTGGCGGAGCTCACGCCCGAATGCCTGATCCGCGTGGGCGGGCCCTGATCCGGCCTCAGGCGGCCTTCACCTCCGCGAGGAAGCGGCCCAGCTCCGCCTGGGTCGAGGCCGCGTAGCGCGACAATTCGCCCGCCGCCTCGTGCACCTGGCCCGCCGCGCTGCCGGTGGCGGCGGCGAGGCCGCTCACGGCGCCGATGCTGTCGGTCACCGCGCGCGTGCCGGTGGCCACTTCCTGCACATGGCCGCTGATGGCGCGCGTCGCCCCCTCCTGCCGCTCGACCGAGGCGGCGATGGCGGCGGTGATCTCGCTCACCTGCGTCACCGTGCCGGCGACGCCGCGGATCGCGGTCACCGCATCCGTCGTCGCGGCCTGGATCTGGCCGATCTGCGAGGCGATCTCCTCCGTCGCCTTGGCCGTCTGCTCGGCCAGGGTCTTCACCTCGCCGGCGACGACGGCGAAGCCCTTGCCGGCCTCGCCCGCGCGGGCGGCCTCGATCGTCGCGTTGAGCGCCAGCAGGTTGGTCTGCGCGGCGATCTGGCGGATCAGCGTCACCACCTCGGTGATGCGCGTGGCACCGGCGGCCAGCTCCCGCACCACGCCGTCGGTGCGGTGGCTCTCGGCCACGGCGGCATCCACGACGCTGCGGGACTGCAGCACCTGGCGCGTGATCTCGCCGATGGAGGCGGTGAGTTCCTCCGCGCCGGCCGCCACGCTCTCGATGCAGCCGCGGCTGCTTTCGGCGGCGCGGGCGATGGCGCCGGCCTCGGCCTGGCTCTGCTCGGCCGTGCCGGTCATGGCGGCGGCATTGGCCTCCAGCTGCGTCGCGGCGGCGGCCAGCGCGCCGACCAGTTCGCCGACCCGCGCCTCGAAGCCGTCGGTCGCGCGGCTCAGCGTCTCGGCGCGGGCGAGGCGGGCGGCCTGGCTCGCGGCCTGCTCGGCGGCCAGGCGCTCGCCCTCGATCAGCCCGTCCTTGAAGTGCTGCACGGCGCGGGCGATGGCGCCGATCTCATTCGCGCGCTCCTGGTCCGGGATCTCGACGGCGAGGTCGCGCGCGGCGAGGCGGTCCATCGCCGCGGTGGCGCGGGCCAGCGGGCGCAGCACCAGGCGCTGCGTGGCGATCAGCCCGCCCGCCGCCAGCAGCAGCGCCAGAGCCAGCAGGGCGAGGCCGCCGAACAGGCCCCAGGCGGCCTGCGCCTTGCTGGCGCGGGCATGCGCCACCAGGGCATCGAAGGCGGCATTGGGCACGGTGTTCACGCTGGCGAGGCCGGCGACCTGGGGGTCGCGGAAGGCGGCCTGCTCCATCTCCGCCCGCTGGCCGCGCAGCAGGGTCTGCATCAGAGGCGGCCGGGCGGTGGCCAGGGCGCCGGTCACCATGGGCGCGGCGGTGCCCATCGCTGCCCGCAATTCGGGCGGGCCGGCGGGGGCGGCGCGTTCGAGCTGCGCCCATGCGGCATCAATCAGGCCCTGGGCCCGCAGCGCGGCCATGGCCTCCTCCGGCGTCCAGCCCCGGCCGGCGCTGAGCGCCGAGGAGATGGCCAGCGCCACGTCGCCCACGGCGCTGCGGAGCACCCAGCCGGCGCGGCGCATGGCGATCAGCCGGTCCACCGCCGGGTCGTTCCCCAGGGCGAGATCCTCCACCGCCTCGGTGATGGCGAGCAGCGTGTTCACATGCGACAGGCTGCCCTCCGCCCAGCGGCGCGAGAGGTCCTGCGGGCGCTGGTCGCGCGGCAGGCGCAGGGCGGCATCCACGGCGGCGCGCAGCCCCTCGATTTGGCCGCGGCCCTGCTCCAGCCGCGCCGCCTCGGCGGTGAGGCCCGAGGCGCGCAGCGCGGTGGCGGCGATGGTGCTTGCCGCCTCCGCCTCGGCGCGGCGCGGGCGGATGCGCGTGCCCTCCGGGTCCGGCGCGGGGCCGGCCAGCGCGGTCATGGTCTCGCCGCGTTCCAGCCGGAGTGCCGCGGCGGCGCGAAACAGCTCCCGCCCCGCCTCGGCCATCTGGACGATGCGTGCCGCCTCGTTGTGGCGGGCCCAGGCGCGCATCAGGAGTTCCGTGGCGAAGCCAAGGGCGAGCATCGCGAGGAGCCCCAGCGAGAAGCCCAGCAGGATACGGACGGAAAGGCCTTCGAGGGCGCGGCGGATCATCGGTCGGCGGGGCTCCGGCGAAACTCAGGGAGCCGCAGCCTAGGCGCGCGAGATTACCCGCCGGTGAACACCGCCCGCGCGCCTATTCGCGCCAGGGATGCTGGTCCCACAGCGCCTGGTAGTTCCGCCGGAGCGCGGTGAGCTCGGCCAGGTATTCCGGGGGCGCCAGGAAGCGCAGCGGCAGGTTCTGCTGCGTGGCGGCGGCCTGGAAATCGCTGTCGGCCACGGTGCGCTGCACCGAGAGGGCGAGGCGCGCCTGCACCTCGGGCGGCAGGCCGGCCGGCGCGGCCATGCCGCGCATCGAGCCCTCCACCACGTCGAAGCCCAGTTCGCGCAGCGTCGGCACCTCGGCCAGCGGCGCCCAGCGGCTGGTGCCCATCTGCGCCAGCGGCTTCAGCACGCCCTGGCGCATCTCGGCGATGCCCTCGGCCACGTTCATCACGGCCACGGGAATCGCGCGGGACATGAGGTTCTGCTTGACCTGGGCCGAGCCGCCGAAGGGCACGTGCAGGAAGCGCGCGCCGGATTTCCGCTCCAGCGCCAGCATGGCCAGGTGGTCATCGGAGCCGACGCCGGTGGTGCCATAGCCGATGGTCTCGGGCTGGGCGCGGGCGGCGGCGAGCAGGGCGGCGAAATCGTTGATCGGCGAATCGGCGCGCACCCAGATGCCGCCCGGATCGTCCACGATGTTGCCGATCAGCGTGAAATCCTCGAGCCGGAAGCGCGTGCGGCGCTCGATCGGCAGGGTCACGATGTGGGGCGTGTTGATGAAGCCGATCGTCAGCCCATCCGGCCGCGCCCGGGCGAGTTCGGTGAAGCCGATCTCGCCGCCCGCGCCGGGGCGGTTCATCACCACCACGGACTGGCCGAGGTCGCGCTCCATGAACCGGGCGATGGTGCGGGCCGCGAGGTCGGTGCCGCCACCGGCCGCGAAGGCGACGATCATGGTGAGCGGGCGATCGGGCCGCCAGGTTTCCCCTTGGGCCTGGGCCTGAGGCTGGGGCGGAAGGGCCAGCAGGGCGGGGGCGGCAAGCAGGCTGCGGCGGGTCGTCATCGGGGCATCCGGTCAAGAAAAAGCCGGCCACCGCGGGTGCGGGGCCGGCTGGAAGGGGGACGAGGCCAGGTCTCAGTCGGCGGCGAGCGCCATCCGGCTGCGGTTCAGCACGGAGAGGACGTGGTCCTCGGCCATGCCGCTGATGGTTTCCACCTGCTCCGGCGTGAAGACATGGCCGGCATTGGGGATGGTGCGGTAGTCGATGGTGACGCCCTTCTGGGTGTTCAGCTTGTCCACCAGCTTCTGCACGCTGTTCACCGGAACCAGCTCATCCTCCTCGCCATGCAGGATCAAGCCCGAGCAGGGGCAGGGGGCGAGGAAGCCGAAATCATAATGGCTGGCCGGCGCGCTGATGGAGATGAAGCCGCCCATCTCGGGCCGGCGCATCAGCAACTGCATGCCGACATAGGAGCCGAAGGAATACCCGGCGGCCCAGAGCATCGAGGCGTTGGGGTTCACCGTCTGCAGGAAATCGAGCGCCGCCGCGGCGTCGCTGATCTCGCCGATGCCGCCGTCGTAGCGGCCCTGGCTCTTGCCGACGCCACGGAAGTTGAAGCGGAGGACCGAGAAGCCCATCGCCTGGAACTTGCCGTAGAGGCTGTGGACCACGCGGTTGTTCATCGTCCCGCCATGCAGCGGGTGGGGATGGAGCAGCAGCGCGACGGGGGCGTTGGGGCGCTTGGCGTGGTGATAGCGGCCTTCGAGGCGGCCATCGGGCCCGGCGAACATGACTTCAGGCATCGTGTCCTTGTGTCCGTTTCTTCGGTTGGGCGGCACGGCCGGGCCGGGGGAGCCCGTCATGCTGCCGAATATGCGGCCAATGCCCCGCAACTGACCTGGCCGCTGCCCGTCTGCCTGCCCGGCCCCCCGGCACCGGATGGGGCAGGAGGAGGGCAGGGCAGACGGGCAGCAGCAGGCCCGCTTGGGCGATCCTGACGCGAAGTTCTGCCATGGCATGCACGCTTGACGCGCGCTGCCACCGCCTGCACCATCTTGCCCGCCGGTGAATGCCCCGGCATGCCGATCCATGCATGGCCCCGCCCGATTTTTCAAATTTCGGCCGGAAAAACAATCGCTTCAAGAGTCGTTCCGGCTCACTCCGGCGCGACGGCGGCATCATACGCATTCGCGGTTGCGTTTCATAATGGATTCACACAGCGAATTGCATGGCTGGGTCCGTGCCAGCGCATGGCGCGCCAATTCGCATGCGGAATCTTTCCCGCGCCCCGGTTTTTTGATGCAGACTGCCCGTCGGCATCGGGACATCCCGTGAAAATCGCGACCGCGAAGCGGCGCTCCGCCTCAGGCGCCCCTCCGCGATTCCGGTCGTGGACGGCGCCCGATGCGGTTTGAGGAAGGAGTGCAGGCCATGCGCCTGTCAACGCGCGGCCGATACGCCGTGATGGCGATGGTGGAATTGGCGGCCCGGCAGGATCGTGCGCCCAAGCCGCCCGCCGCGAAATCGACGCCGCCCGTCAGCCTGGCGGAGATCGCGGCCGCGCAGATGCTCTCCCTTGCCTATCTCGAGCAGCTCTTCGGCCCGCTGCGCCGCGCGGGCCTGGTCGCCTCGGCCCGCGGGCCGGGGGGCGGCTATCGCCTCGCGCGCCCGGCCGAGCAGATCAGCATCTCCGCCATCGTGGACGCGGTGGACGAGCCGATCCGCGCGACCCGCTGCGAGGATGGCGCGCCCGGCTGCATTGCGGGCCGGCGCTGCATCACGCATGACCTCTGGGCCGAGCTGGGCGAGCAGATCCGCCTCTTCCTCGACGGCCTCTCGCTGCAGGATGTCGTGCAGGGCCGTGTGCTGGGCCGTGCCGTGGCGCCCGCCCAGGCCGAGAAGGCCGCGGAATTGACGCGCGCCTGATCCGGCGGGAAAGGGCACGGCCATGACCGTGCCCCTCGACCTCGACGCCAATGCCACCGAACCGCTGCGCCCCGCCGCGCGGACCGCGCTGCTGGCCGCGCTGGAGGGTGGGGGCAATCCCTCCTCCATCCATGGCGGCGGGCGCACCGCGCGCCGCGCGGTGGAGGCGGCCAGGCGGGCGGTCGCCACCCGTTTCGGCGTGGCGCCGGGCGATGTCGTCTTCACCTCGGGCGGCACCGAGGCCAATGCGGTGGCCCTCCATGGCCTTGGCGCCGGCCGCCGCATCCTGGTGGGCGCCACCGAGCACCCGGCGGTGCAGGCCGCGGCACCCGGCGCCGAGATCCTGCCGGTGCTGGCGGATGGCACGCTCGACCTCGCGGCGCTGGAGGCGGCGCTGGCCGCGGGCGGGCCGGCGCTGGTCTGCGTGATGGCCGCCAACAACGAGACGGGTGTGCTGCACCCGCTGGGCGAGGTTGCAGCGCTCTGCCGCGCCCATGGCGCGCTCCTGCATGTGGATGCGGTGCAGGCCGCCGGGCGCATGGCGATGGACCTCGCCGGCTGGGGGGCGGCGAGCGTGGCCCTCTCCGGCCACAAGCTGGGCGGCGCGCCCGGGGCGGGGGCGCTGATCCTGGCCCCGGGGCTGCATCTGCCGGCGCTGATCGCGGGTGGCGGGCAGGAGCGCGGGCGGCGTGGCGGGACCGAGCCGCTGCCGGCCATCGCGGCCCTCGGCGGCGCGTTGGAGGAAAGCTACGACGCGCCGCGCATCGCGGCGCTGCGCGAGGCGATCGAGGTGGGGCTGCGGGCGCTTGATGCGGGCATCATCATCGCGGGGCAGGCGGCGCCGCGCCTGCCCAACACCACGCTGGCCGTGCTGCCGGGGGTGCCGGCGGAGACGCAGGTCATCGCGCTCGACCTCGCGGGGGTGCGGGTTTCGGCGGGGGCGGCCTGTTCGTCGGGGAAGGTCACCGCCTCGCCCGTGCTGCGGGCGATGGGATTCGGGGCGGAGGCGGGCCATGGCATCCGCGTCTCGTTGCCCTGGAATGCGCCGGAGGAGGCGCCGCAGCGCTTCCTCGCGGCCTACGCGGCCATGCTCGACCGCATCAGACGGCGCTAGCGCGTGGGGACCGGCGGGTCCTGGCTGTAGTCGTAGAAGCCGCGGCCCGTCTTGCGGCCATACCAGCCGGCTTCCACGTATTTCACCAGGAGCGGGCAGGGGCGGTACTTGCTGTCCGACAGCCCGTCATAGAGCACCTGCATGATGGAAAGGCAGGTGTCGAGGCCGATGAAATCCGCCAGCTCCAGCGGGCCCATCGGGTGGTTCGCGCCGAGGCGCATGGCCGTGTCGATGGAGCGGATGTCGCCCACGCCCTCATACAGGGCATAGACCGCCTCGTTGATCATCGGGACCAGGATGCGGTTCACGATGAAGGCGGGGAAGTCCTCGCTCGTCGCGGTCTGCTTGCCCAGGCGCTTGGCCAGCGCATCCACCGCGCGGAAGGTCGGCTCGTCGGTGGCGATGCCGCGGATGATCTCCACCAGCTTCATGATCGGCACGGGATTCATGAAGTGCATGCCGATGAACTTCTCAGGCCGGTCGGTGCCGGCGCCGAGACGCGTGATCGAGATGCTGCTGGTGTTCGACGCCACCATGGCGGAGGGCTTGAGGTGCGGCACCAGCGCCTTGAAGACCTCGTGCTTGACGGCTTCCTTCTCGGTCGCCGCCTCGATCACGAAATCCGTGCCGCCGAAGCTCGCATAATCGGTGCTGGTGGTGATCAGCCCAAGCGCCGCGTCGCGCTGCTCGGGCGTGATCAGCTTGCGGCCGATCTGGCGCTCCATGTTGCGCGCGATGGTGGCGAGCGCCTTGTCGAGCGCCGCCGGGCTGATGTCCACCATCGCGACCGGAAGGCCCGCCAGCGAACAGACATGGGCGATGCCATTGCCCATCTGCCCCGCGCCGATGATGCCGACCGAGGCGATCTCGGGGATGTCGAGCAGCGCGTCCGGCATGTCGGCGCTGCTGGCGATGCGGACCGACATCAGGCGGGCTTGCCGAGTTCGGCCTCGAATTCCGGCAGCGCCTTGAAGAGATCGGCGACCAGCCCGTAATCCGCGACCTGGAAGATCGGCGCCTCTTCATCCTTGTTGATGGCGACGATGATCTTGCTGTCCTTCATGCCGGCGAGATGCTGGATCGCGCCCGAGATGCCGACGGCGATGTAGAGATCCGGCGCCACGATCTTGCCGGTCTGGCCCACCTGGTGGTCGTTGGGCGCATAGCCCGCATCCACCGCGGCGCGCGAGGCGCCGACGGCGGCGCCCAGCAGATCCGCCACCTTCTCGATCAGGTGGAAGTTCTCGGCCGAGCCCATGGCGCGGCCGCCGGAGACGACGACCTTGGCGGCGGTGAGTTCCGGGCGCTCGCTCTTGCTCACCTCGGCGCCGACGAAGCTCGACGTGCCGGGGTTCGCGGCGGCGGCGACGGCCTCAATGGCGGCGCTGCCGCCCGTGGCGGGCACCGGGTCGAAGCTGGCGGCGCGGATGGTCATCACCTTCTTCGCGTCGCTGCTCTTCACCGTGGCCAGCGCATTGCCGGCATAGATGGGGCGCACGAAGGTGTCGGCATCCACCACGCCCGAGACGTCGCTGATCGGCTGCACGTCGAGCAGGGCGGCCACGCGCGGCATCACGTTCTTGCCGGCGGCGGAAGCGGGCGCGGCCAGGTGGCTGTAGCCGGGCGCGAGCTGCACCAGCAGGGCGGCCAGCGGCTCGGCGAGGCGGTTGGCGAGGGACGCATCCTCGCAGAGGAGGACCTTGGCGACACCGGGCATGGCGGCGGCGGCGGGCGCCGCGGCGGCGGCACCCTCACCCAGCACCAGCACATGGACTTCGCCCAGCTTGCCGCAGGCGGCCACGGCGCTGCGCGTGGGCTGCGAGACGGCGCGGCCGTCGTGGTCGGCGAGAAGGAGGACAGCCATCTCAGATCACCTTCGCTTCGTTGCGGAGCTTCTGCACCAGCTCCTGGATCGAGCTCACCTTGGCGCCGGCCTGGCGCTTGCCCGGCTCCTCCACGCGCAGCACCGTCAGGCGCGGCGTCGGGTCCACGCCGAGATCGGCGGGCTTCACGGTATCGATGGTCTTCTTGCGCGCCTTCATGATGTTGGGCAGCGAGGCGTAGCGCGGCTCGTTCAGGCGGAGGTCGGCCGTCACGATGGCGGGCAGCGTCAGCTTCACCGTCTCCAGGCCGCCATCCACCTCGCGCGTGACGAGGATCGACGCGCCCTCGACCTCGACCTTGCTGGCGAAGGTGCCCTGCGGCCAGCCCATCAGGGCCGCCAGCATCTGGCCGGTGGCGTTCATGTCGTCGTCGATGGCCTGCTTGCCGAGGATGACGAGGTCGGGCGATTCCTTGGCGATGATCGCCTTCAGGATCTTGGCGACGGCGATCGGCTCGAGCGTGCCGTCATGCTCGACCAGGATGCCCCGATCGGCGCCCATGGCGAGCGCGGTGCGGATCTGCTCGGCCGCGGCGGCCGGGCCGGCCGAGACCGCGATGATCTCGGTGGCGATGCCCTTTTCCTTGAGGCGGACCGCTTCCTCGACGGCGATTTCGTCGAAGGGGTTCATGGACATCTTCACGTTGGCCGTCTCAACGCCCGTATTGTCCGCCTTCACGCGGACCTTGACGTTGTAATCAACCACCCGCTTGACCGGGACGAGGAGCTTCATGGCCGGTTGCGCCTTCTTTCCTGACTGGCTTTGCTGCACTGCCGAATGACGCCAGACCCTAGCCACGGCCCGGGGGGAGGGCAAGTGAGCGACCTCTAATCTGGGGGGCTTTCGAGAAGGGCAAGGAGGGCGGCGACCCGTGCCTCCGGCAGGTCCCGGATGGTCCGGGCGAGGCGATTGGCCAGTTCCGTGGCCATGGGGGAAAGCCCGGCCGTGTCCACCACCACGCGCGGATGGGAGAGGCGCGCCAGGCGCACCAGTTCCTCGGCATCGTCCCAGATCAGGCCGAAATGCTCGTTCACCTGGTGGATCAGCCCGGCCGAGGGGCGGCCGCGCTTGCCGTGCTCCAGCGCCGAGAGATAGGCGGGGGAGACATGCAGCGCGGTGGCGAGCTCGGTCAGCGAGATGCCGTGCTGCTCGCGGAGTTCGCGGAGTCTCTTTCCGAACGGCGTCATGGAGGGCCTTGCCGGTCACGGGACCGCCGCGAGCCATGGCGGGAAGCTCCCGGCCTCGTCAAGCCGGCCGTGGGCCAGGGAGGGGCGTTTCGGCCAGCGGTCCAGGAGGCGTCTTCCGTGTTGGATGGAGGACCGGCGGCTGCTAGCCTCGGCGCCCGGGAGGATGTGAACGTGCAACCTGTCCTGACGCGCCGTGGCCTGGCCACGCTCGGTTCCTCGCTCGCCGCACCCGCGGCCTTCGCCCAGCAGGGCTATCCCAGCCGCCCGATCCGCATGGTCGTCGCCTTCGCGGCGGGCGGCAACTCGGACACCATGGCCCGGCTGATCCAGCCCCGGATGTCCGCCGCCCTCGGGCAGAACATCATCATCGACAATCGCGGCGGGGCAGGCGGCACGCTGGCCGCCGGGCAGGTCGCGCAGGCGCCGGCCGATGGATACACGCTGTTGTTCGATGCGGTCTCCTTCGTCATCGCGCAGTTCATCCATCGCGGCACGCCCTTCGATTATGAGCGCGACTTCGCCACGATCGGACTGGTGGCGGAGGCGCCCTACGTCGTTGCCACCTCCGCCGCGTCAGGCATCCGTGACCTGCCGGGCGTCATCGCGGCCGCGCGGCGGGATGGGCTGGCCTATGGATCGCCCGGGATCGGCACGCCGGGGCATCTGACCGGCGTGCTGCTGGCCCATCAGGCGGGCGTGCGGCTGGAGCACGCGCCCTATCGCGGGGGGGCGGAGGTCGCGCGGGATATCGCGGCCGGGACCCTGCCGGTCGGCATTCTCACCGTGAGTTCGATCAAGCCGGTGGTGGATGGCGGCCGGGCCTTCGCGGTGGCGATCACGAGCGCGCGGCGTGGCGGCATCGAGGGCGTTCCCACCATCGCCGAGCAGGGCTTTCCCGGCTTCGACCAGACCAGCTGGAACGGCATCCTCTGCCGCAGCGGCACGCCGGAGCCGATCCGCCGGCGGCTGGAGGCGGCGTTGAACGCCGCGACCTCCGACCCGGAGGTGCGGACGCGCCTCGCGCAGATGGGGGCGGAGGCGGTGCTGGCGGACATGGACGCCTTCACCCAGCGGCTCACGCGGGAACGAGCGGCGGTGTCACGCCTGATCCGGGAAACCGGAATCACCTTCGGCTGAGGGCGGGAGGCCGCGCGTCACTTCACCCTGCGCAGCAGCAGATGCACGGCGCCCGCATTGGCCTTGTGCGGATGCGCGGCTCCCAGGATCAGCGGGCGCAGATGCGGCGCGTTCAGCCAATGCGGCAATTCGCGGCGCAGCACGCCACCCTCCGTGCTGCTGCCCTTGCCGGTCACGATGCAGACCACGCGTGTGCCATCCGCGTGGCACATGCGCAGGAAGTTCTCGACCGCCTGGTGGGCGCGGGCGGCCGTCATGCCGTGCAGGTCGAGTTTGCGCTCGGGCCGCATCGTGCCGCGCCGCAAATCGCGCCAGCGCTTGGCATCCAGCCCCGAGGGCTGGGCGCCGACGCTGATCTCGGGCGGCGGCAGGCGCGGCTTGGGCGGGGGCGGCGGTGGTTCGGCGGCGCGGGGCGGGGGCGTGATGGTGACCGAGGGCGGCGCCTCGGGCATCTCGCGCCCCGGCAGCGGGCGGATGGTGCGCGCCACGGCGGCCCAGACCGCCTTGTCCTCGGCCGTGAGGCCGCGGCGGCGCTTCACGCCTTCGCCGCGGGGTCGTCATCCACGAGGAGGATGTGCAAGGCCCTCGGACCATGCGCGCCGAGCTCGAGCGTCTGCTCGATATCGGCGCTGCGCGAGGGGCCGGTGACCCACATGATGTTGCGCGGCATGAAGCCGCCGGTCAGCTTGTCGCGCCGCTCCTCGCGCAGCAGGTCCCAGGCTTCCTCATAGGCGCCGACGATCCGGCTCGCGCGCAGGACCACCATCTCGGTGTCGGGCAGGAGGTTCAGCGTGGTGGGGCGGCCCGCCTCGGAGGGGAGCATCAGCGTCCCGGTCTCGGCCACGCCGGCATAGCCGTGCTGCAGGCTGACGAGGTCGGTCGGCTGGCCTTCGCGGATTTCCACCTCGAGCATCGGGTGATCCGCCCATTTGATGCGCTTGAGTTCGGGGTGCGGCGCCATGGCGAAGCGGGCGGGCAGGTTCTGCGCGGCGAGATAATCGGCCACCGCCTGCGGGATGGCGGCGAAGTTCGGCACGCGGGCGACGCTGCCGAATTCCTTCTCCACATTGCGGATGAAGAGCGCGATCTGCTCGGGCCGCGCGACGCGCGAGCGTGCCGGGATGAGGTGGCGCGGATGGGTGGCGAGCCGCCCTTCCAGCATGGCACGCTGGTCGGCTGGCAGGGGGCCGCGCTTCAGGCCGCGCCGGATGGCGCCGAGGATGGCCTCCTTGCTCATCGGCCGGCTCCCGCACGCTGGCGCTTCGCATATTCATCCATGAAGGTGCGGCCCTGCGGCACGGGCAGGTCGCGCCCTTCGGTCCAGCCGCCGGCCAGCGGCAGCGACC
Source organism: Sediminicoccus rosea (assembly GCF_033547095.1). Lineage (NCBI taxonomy): Bacteria > Pseudomonadati > Pseudomonadota > Alphaproteobacteria > Acetobacterales > Roseomonadaceae > Sediminicoccus > Sediminicoccus rosea. Next base: position 963,994 of record NZ_CP137852.1, read on the forward strand.
TGAAGGCGCCCTTCTTGCGGCCGAGCCAGCCCAGCGCGCCGATCCCCCAGCGCGAGGCAAGGCGGTACATCCCCGGCCGCTTGGCGAACCAGGCCCAGACGCCGAGGCCGGTGCGCACGCCGGAGGGCTGCAGATGCCGCTCGAACTCGCGCTCGCGCCAATGGCGCATGAGCTTGGGCAGCGGGATCTTCACCGGGCAGACGCTTTCGCAGCGGCCGCAGAAGGTGCTGGCATTGGGCAGGTGGCCCGCCTCCTTCACGCCAATCAGGCTCGGCGTCAGCACGCTGCCCATGGGGCCGGGATAGACCCAGCCATAGGCATGCCCGCCCGTGGTGCCATAGACCGGGCAATGGTTCATGCAGGCGGCGCAGCGGATGCAGCGCAGCATCTCCTGGAACTCGGTGCCGATCATGTTGGAGCGGCCATTGTCCAGCAGCACCACATGATATTCCTCCGGCCCGTCCAGATCGCCCTTGCGGCGCACCCCGGTGGAGAAGGTGGTGTAGACCGAGAAATCCTGCCCGGTGGCCGAGCGCGCCAGCACGCGCAGCAGGCTCGTCGCATCCTCGAGCGTCGGCACCACCTTCTCGATGGAGGCGAGCGCGATGTGCACGCGCGGCAGGGTCTGCGTGAGGTCCCCGTTGCCCTCGTTGGTGACGATGACGCTGGAGCCGGTCTCGGCGATCAGGAAATTGGCGCCGGTGATGCCGACATCGGCGGCGAGGAATTTCTGGCGCAGCCGGGTGCGCGCCTCGGTGAGGATGTCGCGCCGCTCATGGAAGACGCGGTCGGGGTCGAGGTCGGTATGGGCGCGGCGGAAATCCGCCTCCCAATCCTCACGGTTCAGATGGAAGGCCGGCGCGATGATGTGGGACGGGATCTCGCCGCGCAGCTGGATGATGTATTCGCCGAGGTCGGTCTCGACCGGCGTGATGCCGTGCTCTTCCAGGTGATGGTTGATCCCCATCTCCTCCGAGATGATGGACTTGCCCTTGGTGACGGTCTTGGCGTTCGCCTTGCGGCAGATCTCCAGCACCGTCGCGCGCGCTTCCTCGGCCGTGCTGCACCAATGCACATGGCCGCCCGCGCGCTCGACGTTCTCGGCGAATTTTTCCAGGTAGAAGTCGAGATTCGCCAGCGTGTGGTTCTTGATGTCGCGCGCCGTGTTCCTGAGCTGCTCGAACTCCGGCAGGTTCGCCACCGCATTGGCGCGGCGCTGCAGGAAGGCGCCCTTGGCGGTGCCGAGCGCCTTTTGCAGCCCGGCATCGGCCATCGCCTTGCGGGCATTTTCCTTGAATTGCGGTGAGGTGCTGTTCATGCGCGCCATCATGCCTGTCGTGGCCCGAGGGGGATGCTTCGGACCTGACGGAGCTTAACAGGAATCGCGCTTCTGTCCCATCGGGGTGCCCCATCGGGGGAAGCCTGCCCCTTTCCCACCCGCGCGGGACGCGCCAAGCTCCGCCGGAGAGCCGGGGCAACCGGCGCCGATCCCGGGAGACGACCATGCAACGCCGCCACCTGTTCACCGCCGCCAGCCTTCTCGCCGTCCCCCTTCTTGCTCCCCCCGGCATCGCCCGCGCGCAAGCCGCCTGGCGGCCCGACCGGCCGATCCGCGTCGTCGTGCCCTATGCGCCGGGCGGCACCACCGATGTGGTGGCCCGCATCATGGCCGAGCCCGTCTCGCAGATCATCGGCCAGCCCCTGGTGGTGGAGAACCGCCCGGGCGGGGCGGCGGGCCTCGTCGGCACGGATTTCGTGGCGAAGTCCACGCCCGATGGCCACACCATCATCGTCCACAGCAATGGGCACGCCATCGCGCCCGCGCTGGTGGCGCGCATGCCCTTCGACCCCGTGGCGGATTTCGCGGGGGTCAGCATGTGCGGCCGCGTGCCGCAGGTGCTCTGCGTCAATCCGCGCCTGCCGGCGCAGAACCTGGCCGAGCTTCTGGCCCTGATCCGCGCCAATCCGGGGCGCTACCACTTCGCCTCCGCCGGCATCGGCACGGCGGTGCATCTGGGCGGCGAGATGTTCCGCGCGGTCAATCGCCTCGACATCGCGCCGGTGCATTACCGGGGCGGCGGGCCGGCCATGCAGGGCGTGATCACGGGTGAGGCGCTGTTCACGGTGGACCCCATCGCCTCGGCGCTCGGCCATATCCGCGGCGGCAATGTGCGCGCGCTGGTCGTGGCGGGCGCGGAGCGCGCGCCGACCCTGCCTGACGTGCCTTCCGCCTCGGAGCTTGGCATGCCGGAATTCGCGGTGGATGCCTGGATCATCGCCATGGCGCCCTCGCGCACGCCCGCGCCGGTGGTGGCGGCGCTGAACGGCGCCTTCGCCATGGCGCAGCGCCAGGTCGCGCAGCGGCTGGCCGAGCAGGCGGTGATGCCCATGCCCGACCTCAACACGCCCGAGCAGATCATGGGCTTCGTCCGCAGCGACATGGCGCGCTACGCCGCCGTCATGCGGGGTGCGGGCATCCGGCCGGAATAACCTCCAGCACCAGGGCGCCCTGCTTGCGCCCGGAATCCACCAGCGCATGCGCCGCGACGATGTCGCTGAGCGGCATGCGCCGGCCGATCACGGGGCGGATCGCGCCCTGCTCGACAAGGTCGCGCAGGGCGAGCAGGTCGGTCTGGCGGCCGGGCGCATGGCCGCAAAGGACGCGCGGGCCGGGGCGCAGGCGCGTCCAGAGCATCAGCGCCAATTCGCGCGCGCCGAAATTCACGAAGACATGCCGCCCGCGCGGGTTGAGCACGCGGCGCACGCGGCCGAAGCGGGTGCCGCCCACCGCATCCAGCACGATGTCCTGGCGCGCCGCGCCTTCGGTGAAATCCCGGGTCGCGCGGTCCAGCACCTGATGGGCACCGAGGGCGCGCAGCAGGGCGTCGTGGCGGGCGGAGGCCACCGCCGTGACTGTGAGGCCGAAATGCCGCGCCATCTGCACCAGATGCACCCCCACGGCACCCGCCGCGCCATGCACCACCAGGCGCTCGCCGGTCCTGGCCTGCGCCACGTCGCGCAGGAAGACCAGCGCGCTCAGCCCGCCGAAGGGCAGGGCGGCCGCCTCGGCATGGCTCAGCCCCGCGGGCTGGCGGGCGACGCAGCCGGTCTCGGGCATGGTCAGGTATTCGGCATGGGCACCGCGCAGCGCCAGGCCAAAGACGCGCTCGCCCGGGGCGAAGCCGGCCACGCCCGCGCCCAGCGCCTCCACCACGCCGGCGAACTCCATGCCGGGCACCGGGTGGCGCGGGCGGAACAGGCCGAAGACGAGGCGCAGCGGCAGCCAGAAGAGCCCCGCGCCCCGGCAGCCGCGCAACCGCGCATCACCGGAGGTGACGGTGGTGGCATGGACGCGGATGCGGATCTCGCCCGGGCCGGGGAGGGGTTTTGGCGCATTGCCGAGGGTGAGGGTTTCGGGGGCGCCATAGCGGCGCCAGAGGACGGCTTGCATGGCTCCGCTCTAGGCGTGGCCAATGCATGCGGAAATTGCGGAAAATCGCATTTGCTTTATGCGTTCCCGCATGGATTGGCGCGCCGCCCGCTTCGACTGGAACCACGCCCGCGCCTTCCTCGCGACGGCCGAGGAAGGCTCGCTCTCGGCCGCCGCGCGCGCGCTCGGCATCACCCAGCCCACGCTGGGGCGGCAGGTCGCGGCGCTGGAGCAGGAGCTGGGCGCCGTGCTCTTCGAGCGCGTGGGCCGTGGGCTGCGCCTGACGCCGGGGGGTGAGGCGCTGCTCGGCCATCTGCGCGCGATGGGCGAGGCGGCGGGCCGCTTTTCGCTCGCCGCCGCCGGCCAGTCGGACAGCATCGCGGGGCGCATCCGCATCACCACCACGCATGTCTATGCGGCGCATCTCCTGCCGCCGGTCGTGATCCGGCTGCGGGCGCAGCATCCGGGGATCGAGGTGGAGATCGTGGCGGAGAACAAGCCGACCGACCTGCTGCGGCGCGAGGCGGACATCGCCATCCGCAACTACGCCTCCACCCAGCCGGAGCTGGTGGTGCGGAAGCTGCGCGATGATGCGGGGCATTTCTACGCGACGCCGGCCTATCTGCGGAGCATCGGCCGGCCGCGCAACGCGGCGGAGATGGCGCGCGGCGTCTTCATCGGCTTCCCCACGCCGGAGATGATGGCGGCGGCGCTACAGGCGCGCGGCTATGCGCTGACGCCGGCGCATTTCCCCATCACCTGCGAGAACCACCTGGTGCAGTGGGAATATGTGAAGCAGGGCGCCGGCATCGGCCTGATGACCGAGGCGGTGGGCGATGCCGAGCCGCTGGTGCGCCGCGTCCTGCCCCGCGCGGCCCCCATCCGCTTCCCCATGTATCTCGCCGCCCATCGCGAACTGCATGCGAGCCGCCGCATGCGTGTCGTGTTCGACGCGCTGGTGGCGGCCCTCGCGCGGCCCCCCATGGACGCGCCGCAACCCTGACGGCAGACTTCCCGCACAAAGCGAGGGAATGACGCGCATGGCCCATCTCAACATCGGCAGCCTGATCTTCGACGATCTCGACCAGGTGGACCTCACCGGCCCGCATGAGGTGCTTTCGCGCCTGCCGGATTCGACCTGGAAGATCTACGCCAAGACCATGGCGCCGGCGCGCGACATGAAGGGCCTTCGCATCCTGCCCGACGCCCTGCTGGAGGAGGCGCCGCAGCTCGATGTGCTGCACGTGCCGGGCGGCTTCGGCGTGGATGCGGCGATGGCGGACCCCGTGATCCTCGAATGGGTGCGCCGCCAGGCGATGGGTGCGCAGGCGGTCTTCACCGTCTGCACCGGCGCGCTGCTGCTGGGCGCCACCGGCCTGCTGCGCGGCAAGCGCGCCACCACCCATTGGGCGAGCCACCACATGCTGCCCATCTTCGGCGCGACCGCGGTGAATGAGCGCGTGGTGGAGGACGGCAAGTTCGTCACGGCCGCCGGCGTCACCTCGGGCTTCGACGGTGCGCTGCACCTGGCCGCCAAGCTGCGCGGGACGGAGGTCGCGCAGGGCATCCAGCTCTACATGCAATACGACCCGCGCCCGCCCTTCGATTCCGGCACGCCCGAGACGGCGCCGGCCGCGCTCGTCGCCTCGACCCGCGCGGCGATGGCCTCGGTGCTGGAGCGGCGCGAGAAGGCGGTGCGCGCTGTGGCGGCGGCCTTCACCTGAATCGTTCCGGGGGAGGATTGCGGAGCGTCCATCTTTCCCCCATGTGACGCGGCATGCTTCGCCGCCTCACCCTCCTGGCCCTGCTCTTCGCGAGCCTGGGCGCGCCCACCGCCCGGGCCGAGCCCGGGCTGCTCGCCGCGCTGCGCGAGGGGGGGCTCGTCATCTTCCTCCGCCATGCCGAGACAGGCAGCTCCGCGCCCGACCAGGCCAATGCCGTGCTGGGCGATTGCGCCACGCAGCGCAACCTGGACGAGACGGGCCGCGCGCAATCCGTGGCGATCGGCGCCGCCTTCCGTGACCTCGGCATCCCGGTCAGCCGCGTGCTGGCCAGCCCCTATTGCCGGACGCTGGAGACGGCGGCGCTGGCCTTTGGCGGCGCGGAGCCGGAGATCGGGCTCTCCCTGCCGCGCCATGTGGACGCGGCCGCCCATCGCGCGATGGGCGCGGCGCTCCGCGCCCTGCTGCCGGAGCCGGGCTTCGCGGGCAACTGGGTGCTGGTCGGTCATTCCTACCACATGATGGGCGCGGGCGGCCCGGCGCCGCAGCCGCAGGGCGCGGCCGTGGTGCTGCGGCCCGAGGGGCAGGGGCGGTTCACCGTGCTGGCCATGCTGCCGCCCGATGGCTGGGCCGGGCTTGGTCGCCTGCGCTTCGCGGGGACGCCGTGATGCCCGCCACCGCCCCCTATGCGGCGCTGCTGCTGCGCGTGACCATGGGCGTGCTCTTCCTCGCGCATGCCTTCGTCTGGAAGATCTGGACGGCGGGGATGGTGCATGTCGTCCCCTGGTTCGTGAGCCAGGGCTATCCGGCCTGGTTCGCCTGGTTCGTGACGGGGTTGGAGGCGCTGGGCGGCATCCTGCTCATCCTCGGCTGGCAGACGCGCTGGGTGGCGCTGGTGCTGGCCGGGCTGATGGCGGGGATCGTGCGGCAGCAATTCGGCAATGGCTGGATCTACAGCTCGACCCATGGCGGCTGGGAATATCCGGCCTTCTGGACCATGGCGCTGATCTCCCTGGCGCTGCTCGGGCCGGGTGCCTTCGCGTGGCGCGGGCGGGGCAAGGCGTCCTAACCCAGGGCCAGCGGCAGCAGGCTGAGCACCAGCAGCACCGCCATCACGATGTTGAAGGCACGCAGCCGGGCGCCCGCGCCCAGCAACTGGCGCGCGGCGCGGCCGATCCAGGCCCAGAACAGCAGGCAGGGCATCGAGACGAGGGCGAAGACCAGCGCGATCACCAGGGCCTGCGGCAGGATGGGCTGGCCCGGTACGGTGAAGGCCGGCAGGGCGGCGAGCGCGATCATCCAGGCCTTGGGGTTCACCCACTGGAAGGCTGCCGCGCCGAAAAAGCCGAGCGGCGGGCGGGCGGGCGTCTCCGGCGCCGGACCGACCGGGGCGGTGGCGATCTTCCAGGCGAGCCAGAGCAACCAGGCCGCGCCGAGGGCCTGCATGGCCTGGTGCAGCCCGGGGATCTGCGCGAAGGGCAGGCCGAGGCCGAGGGCGACGGCCACGATCATCGCCGGGAAGCCCAGCGTGATGCCGAGCATGTGCGGCATGACGCGCATGATGCCGACCTGCGCCGCACTGGCCGTCACCATCATGGTGTTCGGCCCCGGCGTGCCGGATGTGGCGAGGGCGAAGCCGATGAGGGCGAGGGCCTGGTCCATGGCACCAAGCCTCGCCGGCCCGTCCACGATATGTCAAATGCACTGACGTAATGGCGGTGCCCACGAAAAAGGGGGCCTCGCGGCCCCCTGATCCGTTCCAGCCTCGTGGGAGGTGGGCTTACTCGCGCGTGGCGGCGCCCAGCTCGGCCACCAGCTCGTCCTCGAGGGTGATCTCCTCCTCGCGGGCGATCTCTTCGCCACGGGCCTGCTTCTCGGCTTCCTCGGGGCTGCGGGCGACGTTGACGACGACCGGCAGCATCACCTCGGGGTGCAGCTCGACGCGGACCGTGGTCAGGCCGAGCAGCTTGATCGGCGAGTCCACCAGCACCTGCGAGCGGTGCACGGTCAGGCCGGCGGCGGTGCAGCCATCGGCGATGTCGCGCGCCGAGACGGAGCCGTAGAGGTTGCCGCTCTCGCCGGCGGAGCGGATGAGGACGATGGACAGGCCCTCCATGCGCTCGGCCACGCGCTCGGCCTCTTCGCGGCGCTTGAGGTTCTGGGCCTCGAGCTGCGCGCGGTCGGCCTCGAAGCGGGCGAGGTTCGCCTTGGTGGCACGCACGGCCTTGCCGCCGGGCAGCAGGAAGTTGCGCGCGTAGCCCGGCTTCACCTTCACCAGCTCGCCCATCTGGCCGAGCTTGTCCACACGCTGCATCAGGATGAGTTCAATCATGGCACGCCTCAGATCAGGTTTGGGGCGGCGCCGCGCGCCGCCGAATTTGGTCGTAGAGACCCACGCCGACCATCAGCGGGGCCATAATCTGGAGAAAAAGCACCATCAGCAGGTAGAAGCCGATGAGGAAGGCGACCCGTCCGGGGCGCCCGCGCAGCAGCCGGTGCACGCCCGCGACGCCGAGCAGGAAGACCGGCACCAGCAGGATCAGCATGGCCGAAAGCGCGACCGCGCCACCGACCAGCGCCCAGAGCGCCAGGCCCACCACCGGCAGCGGCAGGTACCAGTTCGGCAGGCGCAGATCCTCGGCCGGCGGCGTGGCATGGAGCGCCAGGCCCTGCCGGGTGACGAGGTGCTGCGCGGCCCAGCCATTGCCGACCATCAGCAGCGCCATCCAGAAACCGGCGGCGGCCGCCTTCACCTGCGCGATCTGCCCCACCATGCCCTCGGGCAGGGCCACGCCCATGCGGCGCACGCCCATCTCCACCGCGGCCCGCATCTCGCCCTCCAGGTCGGAGATCGAGACGGCGAGCAGCCCGAGCACCACCACCGGCCAGATGCCGAGGATGGCGAGCGGGAGGGAGAGGTCCATGCGGCCCGCCTGGACCGAGGTGCCGATGATGAGCGCCACCGGCACGCCGAAGACGGCGAGGAAGACCGCAAGCCCGATCATGGAGCTGCCGAACAGCACGGCGAGCGCCGCGATGCCGATGGCCAGGATGGCCGTGCGGGCGCCGAAGGCGAAGCCCGCCGCGAAGAGCGGCAGCGGCGTCGCCCAGAGCAGCATCCCGCCCAGCGGCATCCCGCGCATGGCCCAGAGGGCGAGCAGCGCCGAGCACAGCCCCGCGGCACCCGCCGCGAGGGCGCCGGGCTGGCCGAAGACCCCGCCTGGTGTTGCGCTCTGTGCCACCGGCCCGCCTGGGTGTCAGTCGTTGATCACGTAGGGCAGCAGGGCCAGGAAGCGGGCGCGCTTGATGGCATTCGCCAGTTCGCGCTGCTTCTTGCCGCTGACGGCGGTGATGCGGCTCGGCACGATCTTGCCGCGCTCGCTCAGGAAGCGGGACAGGAGGCGCACATCCTTGTGGTCGATCTTCGGCGCCTGCGGGCCCGAGAAGGGGCAGGACTTGCGGCGGCGATAGAAGGGACGGCGCGCGCCGACGGCGGCGCGGCGATTGGCGATGTTGGGTTCGGCGGATTCGCTCATCGGCTCACATCTCGTCGTTCAGGTTGAGGTCCATCTCGTCGCGCGGACGAGCCCGGAATTCCTCACGATCGTCACGGCCACCGGCGGCGCGGCCCGAGCCGAAGCGACCGGCGGGCTTGGGCCCACGGAAGCCGCGCTCGCGGTCACGGTCATCGGCGCGCTTGGCGAGGATGGCGGACGGCGTCTCCGGATCGATTTCCTCGACGCGGATCGTCAGCTCGCGCAGCACGTCCTCGTTCAGGCCGAGCTGACGGACGATTTCCTGCATGGCGGGGGCGGGGGCGTTGATCCCGAGGAGCATGTAGTGCCCCTTGCGGTTCTTCTTCACCTTGTAGGCGAGGCCGCGCAGGCCCCAATACTCGCGCTTGACGACGGCACCACCGTGCTCGCCGAGGGTCGTGCCGATATTGTCGGCGATCGCCTCGACCTGCTGCTGGGTCACATCATTGCGCGCGATGAACACGCATTCGTAGAGTGGCATGGTCTCTCCCTATGGCTGCTCAGCCCTGGCGGCCAACGGGGATCGTGGCGCGCAAGCGGGCATAGCCGCGGGCGTGCCAACGCCGGCGGCAGGGTGGCGCGCATAAAACACGCCTCGGCCTGCGAGTCCATGGGGGAATTGCGCGCTGCATGGCAGGCTTGCGCGGCTCCCTGCCGCCGGGGCCGCGCCGGGGAACCGCTAACGGCCGCGCGGCTTGCGGCCCGCCGCCACATAGGTGCAGCCATGCGGCGGCAGGTCGCCCGGCAGGAGTTCCAGCTCGGGCGCCTTCTCCGGCCATTCGGCGCGTGGGATCTCCAGCCGGGCGGCGGGCGGGATGCGCATCCATTGCCAGCCATCCATCGGCTGCCCGGGCAGCCACCAGAGCTTGAGCGGTGCGCGGCCCTTGCGCGGGATGGTGATCTGGCTGTGCGTCGGCCGGCTCAGCGGGCGGAAATGGGTCTCTGGCATCTGCGTCTCCCTGCGCTCCCTCATTGCATGCCGTCCGGCGGCGCGCGTTGCGCCACCGCAAGCCGCGGCCCCTCAGCGGCCGTCCAGCACGCGGCCCATGAAGCGGGTGATGCCGCGCTGCCAGCCCCAGGCGATGGCGGCCGGGCTGTCGGCGCCGAGCAGGATCACGCCCTCGCGCCAGGCGGGCAGGGCGGCGTCCAGCCGGGCGCGGGCGGCGGCATCGCCGGCCAGCAGCGCGGGGGTGAAGCGCAGACGGAGCTGCAGCCCGGCCAGCGCGCCCGGCCGCAGCAGGCGCAGAAGCTCGGGCTCCGCCTCGTCCAGCGCGAGGGTCCAGCCGCGCGCCGCGGCCAGGCGGCGCAGCAGGGCGAAGCCGGCTGGGTCGGCCAGCAGGTCCGCCACCGGGACGCCGACCATCAGGCGCGGCCGCCCGGCTGGGCCGAGCAGCGCCTCCAGCCGCAGGAACTCCGTCTCCAGCACGCTGGCCACGCTGAGCGGCAGGCAGGCATCGCCCAGCGCGCGCGCCTCCTGCGGGCGGGCCAGCTCTGCCAGCATCCGGCGCTCGGCGGCGAGGCGGAAGCGGCGCGCCAGCAGGGGGGCGGCAGCGAGGTCCCGCCCCGGCAGGACCGCGGCCGCGAGGTCGGGCAAGCAGGGGCGCAGCTCGGTCCAGAGGGGTTGCGGCTCGGCATCGCCGGGCGCGAGGCGCCAGATGGCCTGGCGGCGCAGGAAGGCGGCGAGGTTGGCGGTGACGAGCGCACGGGCCGCCGCATCCATCTCGGCCGCGCCGGGCGGGGGCAGGCCGGAGGGCGCGGGAAGCGGCGGCTCATCCCCCGGATCATCCAGGCCGAGCGCCGCCTCCACCACCGTCAGCAGCCGCGCCGCCTCGGCCGGCAGGCGCATCACCGGCAGCAGCGTCTCGGCCGGGATCTCGGGCAGCAGGCGGGAGAGGCCGCGCCGCGCTTCCTCCAGGTGGTCGCCGGGTGGCGGGGAGAGGGCGACGAGATCGCCGCCCGGCAATTCATAGAGACGCGCGCGGGTGGGGCGCAGCAGGGGCTCCAGCGCCTCGCGCACCAGGCGGTCATGCCGTGGCTCGCGCAGCCGGGGCGGGATGAGGGAGAGGCGGACATGCAGCACCCGCCGCTCCACGCCGGAATTGACGCAATCCCGCGCGAGGGCGGCCAGCGCCATGGCGTCGCGCAGCGTGGCGGCGGCATCCCAGCCGGGCTCGGGCGCGAGGGGGGCGAGGGCGTTCATGCCAGGCCCTCGTGCAGGATGCCAGGCGCGCGGCACCACCCGGGCACCGGCCGGCCGAGGGCGATGAGGCGGGGCGGCAGCAGGGGCGGCGGTGCCTCGGCGGCCGGGATCACCCAGGTGATGTCCGGCAGGTCCAGCGCAGCGGGGGCGGCCGCGTCATTCGCCAGCAGGCCGATCGCCCAGCCCGCCGCGCGCAGCGCGCCGGTGGCGCGGGCGAAGGCGCCGGGGTTGGCAAGGGCGGCGAGCGGCAGCAGGGCCAGCGGCCCATCCGGATCGCCCGGCGGGCCGGCGCGCAGCGCACCGCCCGACAGCCCGGCCAGCGGCACGTCGAGGATCAGGCGAAGGCCAGGGCGCAGCGGCGGCAATTGCCCGCGCTCGGCAGGATTGGTCAGCGCGGCGAGCAGGCGGCGGCAGAGCCCTTCGCGGGCCATCGCCTCCAGCCCGGGATCATCGAGGCCGAGCGGCGCGGGGCCGAGGCGCTGGGCCACCGGCGCACCCCCCGCGCCGGCGGCGAAGAGGGTGAGGCGCGCCGCCTCGGCCAGGCGCAGCCGCGCCACATGCGCCTCCAGCGCCGCGAGGTTCCAGGGCGGCGCGGGCGGGGCCAGGGCGGCCGCCTCGGCGCGGGCGGCGAGGGGCTGTTCCGCGGCGGGGAGGGGGAAGCTTTCGGGCGGCAGGCCGGTCAGTTCGGTGATGGCCTGGGCGGCGCGCTGGCCGGGGCCGGGGGTGGCGGTCAGCAGCAGGTCGCCGCCGGGCAGGGCGAGCACCTGGCCCCCGCCCAGCACCGCCGCCTCCTCCAGCAGGGCACGGGCCAGGCGGCGGGCGCCGCGCGGGCCGCGCGCAGGTTGCAGAACCGCAAGGCCGCCGGCGGGCAGGGCGGCCAGGGCGCTGCGCCAAGCGGGGATCTGGGGGGGTGGGATGGTCATTCGGACGGCACCTCCTGCGCCAAAACAGGGAGATACCGCGCAAGCCTTAACCAATGTTTATACCGGGCGGGTGAAAGATTCCGTCACAATCTGTTGCGGCCCCGCCCCCGGCTGCGCTACCCAAAGACCATATGCCCTCCAGGTTGCCCCCCTCGACCGGACGAGACGCCGTGACCCCCGCCCAACTCGCGGATGCGGTGCGCGCCATGGCGCGTGGCGCCGTCCTCGTCGTCGGCGATGCCATGGTGGACCGCTATGTCCATGGCCATGTCAGCCGGATCAGCCCCGAAGCGCCGGTTCCCGTCCTCACCGTGGAGCGCGAGGTCGTGCTGCCCGGCGGCGCGGGCAATGTGGTCCGCAACCTCACCGCGCTGGGCGCGGCCGTCGCCTTCGTCTCGGTGGTGGGGGACGACAATGCCGGCAGTGACCTGACGGGCCTGATCGGCGGCCAGCCGCGCGTCGAGCCCTGGCTGCTGGTGCAGGGCGGGCGGACCACCACGACCAAGACGCGCTTCGTCTCCGGCGGGCAGCACCTGCTGCGGACCGATCGTGAGCAGGCCGCGCCCATCCACCCGCGCCTCGCCGACCGGCTGGTGAAGATCGCCTCCGACGCGGTGGCCGCGACCACCACGCTGGTGCTCTCGGACTACAAGAAGGGCGTGCTGGCGGGCGACATCCCGGCGCGGCTCATCGCCTCGGCCCGCGCGGCCAATCGCCGCGTCGTGGTGGACCCCAAGGGCGGCGACCATGGCCGCTTCGCCGGCGCCGACCTCATCATCCCCGAGCCCGAGGAACTGGCCGGAGCCACCGGCATGCCGGTGCATGACGAGGCCTCGGTGGCGCTGGCGGCGAGCCACCTGCTGCGCGCCCACAATTTCCGCGCGGTGCTGGTGCCGCGCGCGCCGGATGGCCTCACCCTCGTCGAGCGCGAGGCGGATGGCAGCGAGACGGTGCGCCATTTCCGCGCCGAGGCGTCGGAGGTGCATGACCCCGCGGGCGGCGGCGATGCCGTCGTGGCCGTGGTGGCCGCCGGCCTCGCCACCGGGCTCTCGCTGGCTTCCGTGGCGCGACTCGCCGCTCTGGCGCTCGGCATCGTCAGCCGCAAGTCGGGCATCGCGCCGGTGCGGGCCGAGGAATTGCTGGAAGGCCTGGCGCCAGGCCGGACGGCCATGCGCAAGCTCGTCTCCCTGCCGCTCGCGGCCGAGGTGATCGAGCGCTGGCGGCACCGCGGCTGGCGCATCGGCCTGCTGCAGGTGAATGGCGCGCCCTGCCCCGAGGCGATGACCGAGCAGGCGCGCCGCTGGTGCGACCGCCTGCTCGTCGGCGTGCAGGATGAGGGCGAGATGGCGGGCCTGATGGCCGCACGGCCCGAGGTGGACCTTGTCGCCATCGGCGCGGACCATGGCGGCGAGGACCTGCTGCGCCTGCTGCGGCCCGACGTGCTGGTCGCGCCCTCGCCGAATGACGCGCTGGCGGCGCTGCTCAGCGAATGGGGCGGCGAGTTGCGCGCCGTCTGAGGTTCAGCGCGGCGTCATGCGCTCCACCAGCATGACATGCAGCGAGCGCCCGCAATCCATGTTGCCCTGGCACGAGGGATGCAGCACCTGGCCTGGCCGCCAGACCAGCGTCACCCGGCGGCCCATCACGGCCTCGGCCTGCTCGCACATTTCGAAGGACGCCATCCAGGTTCGGGTGCTGCCCGCCTCGTCGCGGATGCGCAGGTAGCAGGCGATGTCGCCCGCATCGGCGCCGAGGAGTGTGCCGCGCAGTGGCGGCGCGTTCTGCGCCTGGGCCGTGCCCGTGACGAGAAGCAGCGCGAGCGCCGCAGCGTGAAGGCCCCGATTGGCACGCATGGCCGATCCCTCCGTGGTTGCGGATAAAAATTCAGCGCGGACGATGCGGTTGTGCAATCACATTGTTCTGCAACCGGCCCGCCGCGCCCGGCGTTGCCTGCTGCATGAAGCCAGACGACAAGCCGCGAACCATCACCACCACCGAGGTCCGGCAGGGCCAGACGGTCAACATGACGCGCTGGGTGCTGATCTTCGGCCTGGCCCTCGTGGTGCCGGCCCTCGTCCTCGCCTGGCTGTTCACGCGCGGCTAGGGCGTGATGCGCTGTGGCGGAATCGCCGAAGCGCTGAATCATCTTCTCGGCCAGGGCCAGGCCCTGCGGGGTGAACGCAGCCTGGTCCAGCGCGCCGCCCTTCCGCGGCGGCTTGGCCCGGGGTTGCGCGATGGGGCTGGGGCCGGGATTTCCGGCCGCGCGCATCCGCGTTAGGGTCGCGCCATGCTCATGATCCCCGCCAGCCGCGCCAATGTGTACACCGGCAGCCCGCTCGACCGCTGCTCCGGCCAGCGGGACGACGAGGCCTTCATGGCCGCCGCGCTGGCCGATGAGGCGGCGCTCTTCGTCCCGGTCTGGCGCAGCCGCAGCCTGATGCTGGGGGTGGAGCAGGGCAAGCCGGAGGCGGTGCTGCTCAGCCGTGGCGGCGCCGAGGCGGTGCGGATGGCGGGCGGGCCCTGGGCCTTCCTCGGCCTCTGGGACAAGCGGCCGGTCTTCGCGGTGGATTGCTCGCACGCCGATGACCCGCTGCCGCTGCTGCCCGAGGGCATGGGCAGCTTTTCCGACCTCCGCGGCGTGGCCGGCCTGCTGCCCGAGGGCGAGGCGAGCGTGCTGGCGCATGCGCGGGGCCTGATGCATTGGCGGGTGAAGCACCGCTATTGCGGCGTCTGCGGCGCGCCCACCGAGCCGCGCAGCGCCGGCAATGCCATGCAATGCACGGGTTGCGGCGCGCAGCATTTCCCGCGCACGGACCCGGCCGTGATCATGCTGGTGGTGCGCGGCGACAGCTGCCTGCTCGGCCATTCGCATCGCTTCCCGAATGTGACGATGTATTCGACGCTGGCCGGCTTCGTGGAGCCGGGCGAGAGCTTCGAGGAGGCGGTGCGGCGCGAGGTGATGGAGGAGGCGGGCATCCAGGTCGGCTGGGTGAGCTATCACTCGTCGCAGCCTTGGCCCTTCCCGTCCTCGATCATGATCGGCTTCCACGCCGAGGGGTTGAGCGAGGAGATCACGATCGATCCCGAGGAGCTGAAGGATGCGCGCTGGTTCACGCGGGATGAGCTGCGCCGCCACCAGGAGCTTGGCTTTTCCCTGCCGCGCGCGGATTCCATCGCGCGGCGCCTGATCGAGGATTGGCTTTCGGCATGAAGACCCTGCCCCTTTCGCTTCCCCTGGCCCTGACCTTGTTGGTCGCCGGCTGCGGCGGGCTCGAGCCCGTTGCGGCGCCGCCGGTGATGAACGACCCGGTCTGCCGCGCCGAGGCGACGCGCGGGCCCGAGCGCGATGCGGCCCGGCAGTCGAACTTCACGAACCAGACGCAGGTGCGTTTCCTGCAGAACCAGGAGAACGAGGCGGAGCGCCGCCTCTACAATGACTGCCTCCGCCGCCGCGGCCTGCCCTCGCCGGGTGGTGTGGAAGCGATCCAGCGCAGCTGACGGGTGGCCCGAAGGGCCGCCCTCAGGACACAGCACCTTCCCCGCGAAGCCGGTTCCGCCCTCCAGGAATCCGCGCCGGACAGGCGCGGCGGGATGCTTCAGCATCCCGAAGCCAAGGCCGCGGACGCGGCCGCCCGACGTTTGAGGGCACAGCCAAGACTTATCCGCGCCGAACAGGCGCGGCGGGATGCTTCAGCATCCCGAAGCCAAGGCCGCGGGCGCGGCCGCCCGGCGTTTGAGGGCACAGCCAAGACTGATCCGCGCCGGACAGGCGCGGCGGGATGCTTCAGCATCCCGAAGCCAAGGCCGCGGCCGCCCGGCGTTTGAGGGCACGGCCAAGACTGATCCGCGCCGGACAGGCGCGGCGGGATGCTTCAGCCTCCCGGAGCCAGGCGCGCGGATGCGCGCGCCCGGCGTCCGAGGGCGTCAGTAATACCTCAGCTCCTTCGCCTTGCCGCCAAAGATGCGCCAGATGAAGAAGGTGTAGAGGCCGATCATCGGCAGCACGGCCAGCGCGCCGACGAGGATGATGACCAGCGATTCCGGCGCGCTGGCCGCCTGGAAGATGGTCAGCTTCTCCGGCACCACATAGGGCCAGAAGCTGTAGGCCAGGCCCTGGAAGCAGAGCACGAAAATCGCCGCGGTGGCGGCGAAGGGCACCCAGTCCAGGCTGTTGTCGGCACGCGGGAAGCGGCGCAGGAAGATGTGCAGCAGCAGGAACAGCGCGCCGGTGGCGAGCGGGATGGGCGCCAGCGCCAGCGTGTCGGGCATGCTGAACCAGCGCTCGAAGATGCGTGGGCTGGCGATGGGCGTCGCCGCACTCACCGCCAGCACGCCGGCCCAGCTGATATAGAGGGCGCGGCGCGCCCAGGTTGCGGCCAGCAGCTGCAGCGGGCCCTCGCCCCGCCAGACCAGCCAGCAGGCGCCGATCAGCGCATAGGCGGAGACGGTGAAGATGCCGGTGAGCATGGCGAAGCCGAAGGCGAGCCAGCCCTCGGCGAAGCCCAGGATGTAGCTGCCCAGCATCCAGCCCTGGCTGAAGGCGGCCAGGATGGAGCCGCCCTGGAAGACGACATCCCAGCGCGGCTTCTGCGTGACGGGCGCCTTGGCGCGGAATTCGAAGGCCACGCCGCGCAGGATCAGGCCCATGAGCATGAGCGCGACCGGGATGTAGAGCGCGGTGAGGATCACGCCATGCGCAGCGGGGAAGGCCACCAGCAGGAGGCCGACACCCAGCACCAGCCAGGTCTCGTTCGCGTCCCAGAAGGGGCCGATGCTGGCCACCATGCGGTCCCGCATCGCTTCGTCATCCGTGCCGCGCAGCAGGATGCCGACGCCGAGGTCGAAGCCGTCCAGCACGGCATAGAGCAGCATGGCGACCGCCATGAGCACCGCGAAGGTGATGGGCAGCCAGGCGCCTGGGGGCAGGGTGTCCATCGCTCTACTCCGCCGGAAGGGGCTTGGTGGAACCCTGCCCGCCGAGCTTCTCGGGCTCGGGCGCCGTCGGGCGGCGGGCCAGGTGCATCAGCGTCAGGATATAGGCCAGCAGCAGCGCCGCGTAGAGCGCCAGGTACATGATGAGCGAGCCGAGGATGGTGGTGGCCGCGACCGGCCCCGCCGCCTCGCCTGTGCGCAGGATGCCGGTGACGAGCCAGGGCTGGCGGCCGATCTCGGTCACGTACCAGCCGGCCAGCGTCGCCACCCAGCCGGAGAAGGTCATCCCCACCAGGACGCGGGCGAGGGTGGGCGTGATGCCGCGCTTGCGCAGCGTCCAGGCGCCCCACCAGGAGACGAGCAGCATGAGCACGCCGACGCCCACCATGATGCGGAAGGCGAAGAAGACGGGCGCGACCGGCGGGTGGTCATTGCCGAATTCGTTGATGCCCTTCACCTCGCCATCCAGCGAATGGGTCAGGATGAGGCTGCCGAGATAGGGGATCTTGATCTCGTAGTTGTTGGTGCGCGTGGCCGCGTCCGGGATGGCGAAGAGCACGAGGCCGGGGCCGCGCTCGGTCTCCCAGATGCCCTCCATGGCGGCGATCTTCTGCGGCTGGTGCTTCAGCGTGTTGAGGCCATGCGCGTCGCCCGCGAACATCTGGATGGGGATGAGGATGGCGCCCAGCACCACGCCGGTCTTCAGCGCGCGGACCACGCCCGGCGAATGGTCGCCGCGCAGCCAGCGCCAGGAGGAAAGCCCCGCCATGAGGAAGGCGACGGTGAGGCCCGAGGCCAGCATCATGTGCGCGAGGCGATACGGCATGGAGGGGTTGAAGATGATCGCCATCCAGTCCGTCGCGTGGACCACGCCCTCGCGGATCTCGTAGCCCGTCGGCGTGTGCATCCAGGAGTTCAGCACGATGATCCAGAAGGCGGACATGCTGGTCCCGCCGGCCACCAGCAGGGTGGCCAGGGTGTGGATGCGGTTGGGCACGCGGCCATAGCCGAAGAGCATGACGGCGAGGAACGAGGCTTCGAGGAAGAAGGCCGTCAGCACCTCATAGGCCAGCAGCGGCCCGGCGACATTGCCGACGCGCTCCATGAAGCCCGGCCAGTTGGTGCCGAACTGGAAGGACATGGTGACACCCGAGACGACGCCGAGCGCGAAGGTCAGCGCGAAGACCTTCACCCAGAACTTGTAGGCGTCCATCCAGGCGGCATCGCCCGTCTTGTCGAAGCGCAGCTTGAGGAAGAGCAGCACCCAGCCCAGCGCGATGGTGATGGTGGGAAAGAGGATGTGAAACGAGATATTCGCCGCAAACTGAATTCGGGCGAGGAGGATCGGGTCCATCAGATCAGGCCTTCTTCGAGGGGCGGTTGCGGCGGGTGACGATGTCCTGGAAGCGCTCGGTCGCCTCCAGCACGCGGGCGACGCGGCCGCCCAGTTTGAGCAGAGCGATCAGACGTTCATCTGGGAGTGATTTCACATCATCCATCCACCCGGTGAGAAGAGAAATCACTTCCAGCAGGTTTTCCATGCGGCCCTGGGCGTGCTCATCCGCCCGGGTGGCGGGCTTCTGCATGAGCACGTCGCGCAACAGCGAGAGCGTCGGGTCGATTTCCCGCTTGCGGCGCTCCTCCGCCAGGATGCGGACGATCTGCCAGACGTCGTCGGGGGTGGTGAAATGCTCGCGCCGGTCGCCGGGGAGGTGCTGGAGCTTCACGAGGCGCCAGGTCTCCAGCTCCTTCAGTCCCATGGAGACGTTGGAGCGGGAGAAGCCGAGCTGCGCCACGATGTCATCGGCGCAGAGGGGGCGGTCGGAGAGGAAGAGCAGGGCGTAGATCTGCCCCACGGTGCGGTTGATGCCCCAGCGCGAGCCCATCTCGCCGAAGTGGAGAACGAAGGCGGCGGTGGCGGGGGGCAGGTCCATGCCCGTCAGTATGTTCAGGAATTTCTGAAAATCAAGGTAACACGCTCGGACATTCCGCAGGCGGTCCGGCCGGGCGCAACGCTGCCGCCCGGCCCCGAACCTTGCAGGAAGCTGGCGTCAGAGGTTCGGGAGGTCCTCGGCGAGGATGGAGATGGTGACGTGGTAGGTCACCTCGCCATCCTCGGCGTCGCGGTCCACGGTGCCGATGGTCTCGGCGCCGGCCAGCACTTCGACCGGGCCGTTGCGCGTGGCCGCGGCGCGGATCATCAGGTTGGAGCTGCCGAGCAGCTTGCGGAGATGGGCCTGGACGGCCTGGATTTCAGCGGGCTTCATGCCGCCGGGCTTAGACCCGCGGGCGCGGCTTGGCAAACGCCGGGGAGCCGCGCGGCCTGCCCCATCACCCCGCCCGAGAGGACCACGCCCTCGGCCCGCACCGGCAGGCCGCCGGCGGCCAGCATCCCGGCGGTCCAGGTGTTGCAGGTATAGGCCAGGCTGTAGCCGCGCGCGGCCCGGAAGAAGCGGCGGCCGGGGCGCGCCTCGATCAGCGCCAGGCCGTGCGAGGCCGGGCCGGGCGCGAAGCTGGCCAGCAGCGCCTCGCCCAGCGGCCCTTCTCCCAGCCGCGCGGGGGCCACGGGGAGGCGCAGCGCGCGGGCAGGGATGCCGGACCAGGCGGTCACCTGCAGCGCGGCCTCGCCCGGGAAGGGGCCGGCCAGCCATTCGGCGGGGCCGGGCGATTCCGCCAGCATGAAGTGCCGCTTGCCGAAGCCGAAGAAGACCAGCGCCGCCTCGGGGAAGATGGCGGCGAGCGGGGGCGGCAGGAGGGCGGGCGGCAGGCCGATCTCGGTGTGCCAGCCGGCGTCGAGCAGCCAGAGCGCCGGGCCGGGCGCCGCCACGCAGCGGGGCAGATCAGCCAGAGTTGCGGGCATTGTGGCGCAGGCGGGCAGGGCCAGCGCCGCCAGCAGCACGCCACGCCGTGTCACGTCAGGTGACGCGGTCCAGCTCCGCATCGCTCATGCTACCGGGCACGATGGTCATGGGCACGGTCATGCGCCCGGCGAGCTTGCCGGTCAGCGCCGTCACCAGCGGGCCCGGGCCCTTGGCATTGGCGGCGGTGGCGAGCACGAGGATGGAGATGCGCGGATCCTCCTCCAGCAGGGCCAGCAGCTCGTCGGCCACCTTGCCCTCGCGCGTGATGAGGATGGGCAGGCCGCCGGTGATGTCGCGCACCTGGGCGGCGAGGCCGGCCAGCGTCGCCTCGGCCTCGTCGCGGCGCTCCTCGGCCATCATGGCGCCGATGCCGGCCCATTCGCTCTGCTCGACCGGCTCGACCACGCGCAGCAGGGCGACGCGGCCGCCGGACTTGGCGGCGCGCAGCGCGGCGTAGCGCAGCGCCACGGCACGCTCCGGGCTGTCATCCACGACGACGAGGAAGACGCGGTCGCGCCGGGCGGCTTCGGAAGCTTCGGGCATCAGTTTCTCCGAAAGAGCACGCTGCCGAGCCAGCCGGCGAGGGCGGCCAGGATGATGCAGATGAGAGCGTAGAGCACCGGCTGGCCGCGCGCGACTCTCTCGATCTCGGCCGCGGTGCCCACGCGCTCGACGATGAAGCCCAGTTGCTCGGTCGCCACCACGCGGCGGGCGCGGACCAGCATCACCTCGACGCGGTAGGAGCCAGGCTGGACGGTGGAGGGCAACGGCAGGCGCAGGTTGAACAGGCGCGAGCCCGCGATCTCGATCGGCTGCGCGTCCTCCTGCCAGAGGTTGGCGGATTGCTTCAGCGAGGCCAGCGCCCGGCGGAAGCCCGGCGCGCGCGCGCCGGTCGAGTTGAGCGGGATGGTGGCGAGGCCGATGCCGCGCGCCTGGCGGACATCCTCCGGCAGCAGGAGGGAGGCGGGGCGCGTGCCGGCGACGGCGTAGAAGCCGGGGACGTTCTCGAACCGGGCGGAGGGGCCGTTGAACCAGAGGCCCAGCACCTCGACCTTGCGGCGCACGACGAAGGGGCCGGAGGGGCCGCGCGCCAGGATGATGACCTCATCTCCGCCCGGCCCGAGCGGCTCCTCGGTGCTGCCGAAGACGAGGATGCTCTCGCCCACGAAGGCGGTGGTGATGGCGACGCGCTCGGTGGAGAGGCGGGCGACGAGGGGGGAGGGCTGGGCGAAAGCGAGGGCGGGGAGAAGCAGGAGCGCCGCAAGGCACGCGGCCCAGCCCAACCGCAGGGCCGCCAGTTGAAGATCCGGCCGCAACGCGGCCGGCGCCGCCCAACCGGACGCACGGCCTGGCGCGACAACGGCGCGGCGAAGCGAAGCCGCCGGAGGCGGCGCCCGGTGCCTGAGGGCATCAAGAAATTCGCGGGTGCCCATTACCAACCGGGCCCGACGGAGAACAGGTTCTCCGGCACCCGCCAGAGATCCCACAGCAGCGAGCCCGCGACCCCCAGCACCAGCAGGCCGAGCAGCGCGCGCGTCTCCTCGCCGCGCAGCTTGCCGCCCATGGCCGCGCCGAATTGCGCGCCCGCGACACCGCCGAGCAGCAGCAGCAGCGTCAGCACGATGTCCACGCCGCCCACCTGGATGGCCTGCAGGAAGGTGACCGAGGCGGTGACGCAGACCACCTGGAAGAGCGAGGTGCCGATGACCACCGCCGTCGGCATGCCGAGGATGTAGATCATGGCCGGCACCAGCATGAAGCCGCCGCCGACGCCCATGATCGCCGAGAGGATGCCGATGACGAAGCCCACCATCAGCGGCGGGATGATGGAGATGTAGAGGCGGCTCTTGCGGAAGCGCAGCTTGAACGGCAGGCCATGCGCCCAGGAATGCGTGTGCAGCCGGACCTGCTGCTTGCGGGAGCGGCGGAAGATGGCGCGCACGCTCTCCATCACCATCAGCGTGCCGACGGCGCCGAGCACGACGACGTAGAAGACGGCGACCGCCGCATCCACCTGGCCCGCGCGGCGCAGCATCGCGAAGATCTGCACGCCCACCACGCTGCCCACCAGGCCGCCCGCCACCAGCACGCCGCCCATCTGCCAGTCCACATTCTGCCGCCGCGCCTGGGCGATGAGGCCGGAGACGGAGGCGCCCAGCGTCTGGTTGGCGCCCGAGGCGACGGCGACGGTGGAGGGGATGCCGATCAGCATGAGCATGGGCGTCAGCAGGAAGCCGCCGCCGACGCCGAAGAGGCCCGAGAGCCAGCCCACGACGAAGCCGATGCCCACCAGCATCAGGGCATCCACGCTCATTTCGGCGATGGGCAGGTAGATCTGCAAGTGCGGCGACCGGGACATGACATGGGTCCACACGGCCCCGGGGGCGGCGCGCATGGCAGGGCCCCAGACTTCACCCGCAATGATGGCATGGCAAGGGCAGAAGCGATGTCATGCGGCATCTGCTTGCGGGCCGGGGCGTTTCGGCCACAGAAGAGGGATCATGTTCGCTCGCCGCACGCTTCCCCTCCTGCTGTCGCCCGGCCTGGGCGCCCCGGCCTTGCGCCCCGCCCGTGCCCAGGTGGCCACGCGCATGGCGCTGCTGCACCTGAACGACTTCCACAGCCGGCATGAGCCGATCGCGGTCACATCCGCCGTGTGCCGGCCCGATCCCCAGGGCGGGGGCGAGGCCTGCTTCGGCGGCTCGGCGCGGATGGCCACGGCGATCGCCGAGGGGCGGGAGGCGGCGCGGGCCGATGGGCGCGCGGCGCTGCTGCTGGAGGCGGGGGATGCGTTCCTCGGCAGCCTCTTCTTCACGCAGCATGAAGGCCAGGCGGAGGCGCAGGTGCAGCGCGCCTGGGGCGTGCAGGGCTTCGCGCTGGGCAACCACGAATTCGACCTGGGGCCCGAGGTGCTGGCCCGCTACATCGCGGCCGTGCCCTTCCCGGTGCTCTCGGCCAATCTGGACGCGACGGCGGAACCCGCGCTGGCCGGCAAGGTCTGGCCCACCATCGCCTTCCGGCGGGAGGCGATGCGCGTGGTGGTGGTGGGGCTGACCACGCCGGACACGCCGGGCATCTCCTCCTCCGGGCCCAACCTGCGCTTCACCGACCCGCTGGAGGCGGCGAACCGCGCGGTATGGGAGGCACGGCGCGAGGGGCCGGCGACGGTGGTCGTGCTCTCGCATCTGGGCCTCTCGCAGGACCGGCGGCTGGCGGCCGAGGTGGCGGGCGTGGACGTGATCCTGGGCGGGCATTCGCACACGCTGGTGGCGCCGCCCGTGGTGGTGGAGGGGCCGGACCGGCCGGTGACGATCGTCCAGGCGGGCGCCTTCGGCCGCTGGCTCGGCCGGCTCGACCTGGATCTCGCAGCGGATGGGCGGGTCACGCTTGCCGTGCAGCAGATGCGCGAATTGACGGCGAACATCGCAGAGGATGCGACGGTGGCGGCGCTGGTGGCGCAACTTGGCGCACCGCTGGAGGCGCTGCGGCGCCGCGTGGTGGGGCGGCTGCCGGCGCCGCTGAGCACGGCCGGCTGCGGCCTGGGCCCCTGTGAGATCGGCCAGCTGGTGGCCGAGGTGATGCGCGCGGCGTCCGGCGCCGAGATCGGCTGGCAGAATGGCGGCGGCGTGCGCACGGGGCTGCCCGCCGGCGAGGTGACGATGGGCGATGTGCTGGCCTCGCTCCCCTTCGGCAACACGACGGCGCGGATGGTGTTGCGCGGCGCGGCGGTGCTGGAGGCGCTGGAGAACGGGCTCTCGCGCCTGCCCGAGTCCTCGGGGCGCTTCCCGCAGACGGCGGGGCTGCGCTTCACCGCCGATGCGGCGCGGCCGGTCGGCAGCCGCGTGGTCGCGGCCGAGGTGCGCGAGGCGGATGGGACCTGGCGGCCGCTGGAGGCGGGGCGCGCCTACAGCGTTGCGACCAACAGCTTCCTGCGGCGCGGCGGCGATGGCTACCGCGTCTTCGCCGAGGGGGTGCTGGAGGCGCGGGATGACGGGCCCGCGCTGGATGACCTGCTGGCGCGGACGCTCGCGCGGTAGCACGCAATTCCGGCGTGACAGAGGGCGCGCGCCGGGCCCAGGATGCATGCCACGGCGCGCGAAGTCGCCGCGAGGAAGCATCCATGACGATCACCCGACGCTCCACGCTCGCCCTCCCGCTCGCCGGACTGGCCGCGCCCGCCCTGGCGCAGAACCGGGGCGACCCCAATGTGCTGCGGGTGAAGCTCTTCGGCGACCTGCGCGCGCTGGACCCCTTCATCTCGCCCGAATACATGGCCCGCAACCATGGCTACATGGTCTATGACACGCTCTTCGCGCTGGATTCCAAGCTGCGGCCACAGCCGCAGATGGTGGAGAGCCACAGCGTCAGCGCCGACCGGCTGACCTGGGATTTCACGCTGCGCGAGGGCCTGCGCTTCCATGACGGCGCGCCCGTCACCAGCGAGGATGTCGTCGCATCCTTGCGCCGCTGGGCCATCCGCGACGGTCATGGCGCGCAGATGCTGGCCGAGGGCAATACGCTGGTCGCGGTGGATGCGCGCCGCTTCCGCCTGACGTTGCAACGCCCCTGGGCGCTGGTGCTGGATGCGCTGGCCAAGCCCTCGGGCCTGCCTGCCTTCATCATGCCGGCGCGCGTCGCCGCCACGCCCATCACCACGCCCATCACCGACCCGACGGGCAGCGGGCCCTACATGCTGCGGCGGGAGGATTGGCGGCTGGGCGACCGCACCACCTATCGCCGCAACCCGGATTACCGCCCGCGGGCCGAGGCGCCGGACGGGCTGGCCGGCGCCAAGCTCGCGCGGATGGAGCGTATCGAATGGGTGGTGCTGCCGGATTCCAGCAATGCGCTGAACGCCCTGCAGACGGGCGAGCTGGACATCTTCGAGGAGCTGCCGCCCGACCTGTTCCCCATCGTCGCGCGCAACCGCAACCTTCGGCTCGCCGCGCAGGACGCGGCGGGCGTGCAGCCGATCTTCCGCATGAACCAGGCCGTCGCGCCCTTCGACAATGTGCGGCTGCGCCAGGCGATGCGCCTGCTGGTGGACCCGTCGGAGATGATGCCGGCCTACATGACGGATCGCGAGCGCTGGCGCGATTGCCGCAGCTTCTTCCCCTGCGCCTCGCCCTTCCACACGAATGAGGGCTGGGTGACGCCCAACCTGGATCTGGCACGCACGGCGGTGCAGCAGTCCGGCTATGACGGCACGCCGGTGGTGGTGCTGGACGCGCAGGACAGCACGATCAGCAGCACCTTCGCGCGCGTCTCGGCCGACCGGATGCGGCGGGCGGGGATGAATGTGGACCTCCAGGCGATGGACTGGGCGACGCTGGTGACGCGGCGCCTGTCGAAGAATCCGGTGAACCAGGGGGGCTGGAGCCTGTTCTGCTCGGCGCCCGCGGCGGTGGACCTGATGGACCCGGTGAGCCACATCGCGCTGCGTTCGGCCGGCGCGCGGACGGCCTTGCCGGGCTGGCCGGATGACCCCGAGCTGGAGCGGCTGCGCGATGCCTTCGCCTTCGCCGCGACGGAGGAGGAGCGCAAGGCGCTGGCCGTGCAGACGCAGCGCCGTGCGGTGGAGAGCGTGCCCTACCTGCCCTTGGGCATGATGAGCCTGGTGCGCGGCCACAGCGCGCGCCTGAACGGCATCCTGGAGGCCGCGATCCCGGTCTACTGGAACATCACCAAGGCGAGTTAACTCGTCGGAGATGCAAGAACCTGAGGTTCTTGCCGGGGTCGAGGGGCAGCGCCCCTCGATGCCCTGACCTTGCGGCGCATGACCTGCCGCCGCGCCCAAAGATAGATGCCGGTCCCCAGCAGCCCCAGCATGGCGAGGGCGGCGACGAGGTTGGCGAGGCTGCCCAGAACCCCAGCCCAATTCCCCTCATGCAGCAGCCGTGGCCAGTTCCGGGGCAGCGGCTCCAGGCCAGTGGCGGAGGCACGATAGACGGTGGCGGTGCCCGAGGCGTCCAGCACGCGGACATTGCGCGCGCCGCCGGCCGGCCGCACCCAGTCCAGCCCGTTCAGGTCATGCCGTTCGGCGACGAGGCGCAGTGTCTCGGCCAGGGGCGGCGGCGTGCCCGGCAGGCGCGGCGTGGGGGTGGCGAAGCTGATGCCATAGGCCAGGAAGAGGCCGGTGAGCGGGCTGCCGACCAGCAGCGGCAGCAGGGCCCAGCCGGCCAGGCGGTGCCAGCCCAGCACGGTGTGGCGCAGCCGCGGCCAGCCGAGCAGCAGGCCGAGGGGCAGGAGCAGGAGCAGCGCGATGGTGCTCCACTCCACGACCCAGCCGAGGTCGAGCAGCAGGGTCTCGTGGAAGCGGCGGGTGGTGCGGAAGGCGCTGGCGAGGGGACCGGGCTCGATGACTTGCGCGGTCGCGAGGTCGAAGACCTTGGCTCCCCCTGGGCCGTTGCGGCCGCCCAGCGTTGCGGTGCCGTCATAGCCGCGAATGAAGAGGGCGCCGCGCTCGCCCTCCGGCCCCGCGGCATCGAGGATGGCCTGGAGGCGTTCGAGCGTGACCGTGCCGGGGGGTGTGAGGGCCTTCGCGGCGGGCTCGAGGGCCAGGAAGGCGCCGCTGCCGATGACGGCGATGAGCGGCAGGGCGAAGCCCAGCGCCACCCAGAGATGCAACCGCCTGACCCAGGGTTTCAACATGCCACGCACTCCCGCCTCACCCCGGCGGGTTTAACCCGCAGGGGAGTCTCGGGGTGTAAGGCATCGTAGCGTTCTGTGACGCGGCGCTATTCGGCCTGGATGCGCAGCGAGGCGACGACGGGGCGCAGCGCCGCCACCTGCGCATGCACCATCGCGGTGAAGTCCGCCGTCGAATTGCCGCCCGGATCGGCGCCGAGTTCGTCAATGCGTGCGGCCAGCGGCGGGTGGCGGGCGGCGGCGGCGATCTCGGCCTGGAGGCGGACCATCACCGCCTCGGGCGTGCGGGCGGGGGCGAAGAAGCCGTTCCAGCCGAGGATCTCGGCGTTCGGGAAGCCCTGTTCGCGCACCGTGGAGATCTCCGGCAGCAGCCGGTTGCGCGTGGTGGAGCGGATGGCAATGGGGCGCACCGCCCCGGCGCGGATATGGGGCAGGCCAGTGGACAGCTGGTCCCCGCCGAACTGGATGCGGCCCACGATCAGGTCCTGGATCAGGAGCGAGGCGCCACGGAAGGGCACGTGCTCCATCTGGAAATTTCCGTCGCGCTTCAGCACCTCGCCCACCAGGTGGCCGGCGCTGCCGGGGCCGGTGGAGCCATAGAAGGGCGGGCGGGGCTGCTGGCGCGCCCAGGCGATGAATTCGGGCACGGTGGTGGCCGGCACCGAGGGGTGGACCATCACCACCGTCGGCACCAGGGCGCCCAGGCTGATGGGGGCGAAGTCGCGCTCGATCGAATGGATGGCGCGGTTCTGGAACTCCATCACCGCGCTGGTCGAGGAGAAGGTGGAGTTGTGGAACAGCAGCACCTGGCCGTCGGGCGGGGCCTTGGCGACGATGTCCGCGCCGATCGAGCCGCCGCCGCCACCGCGGTTTTCCACGAGGATGGGCACACCGAGCGTCTCGGTCAGTCGGTTGCCATAGAGGCGGGCCAGGATGTCGGTCGTGCCGCCGGCCGCGAAGGGGACGATCACGCGGATCGGGCCGCTGGGCGTCCAGGCCTGCGCGCGGGCGACGAGCGGCGCCGCGAGGACGGGCGTTGCGAGCAGCGCGCGGCGTTGCATCACTCGACCCGCATCTGGAGCGACTGCACGAGCGGACGCATGGCGGCGATCTGCGCGTGCACCTGCTGGGTGAATTCCGCGCTGGAATTGCCGCCGGGCTCGGCGCCCAGCTCCTGGATGCGCGCGGCCAGCGGCGGGTGGCGGGCGGCCGCGGCGATCTCGGCCTGGAGGCGGACCAGCACCGCCTCGGGCGTGCGGGCGGGGGCGAAGAAGCCGTTCCAGCCCAGCATCTCGGCGTTCGGGAAACCCTGCTCGCGCACGGTCGGCACATCCGGCAGCGCGCCGGCGCGGGTGGCGGCCAGGGTGCCGATGGGGCGCAGCGCGCCGCCGCGGATATGGGTGAGCGAGGAGGAGAGCTGGTCTCCGCCGAACTGGATCCGGCCCGCCAGCATGTCCTGCACCAGCGGCGCGGCGCCGCGGAAGGGCACGTGCTCCATCGGGAAGTTGCCGTCGCGCTTCAGCACCTCGCCCATCAGGTTCATGGTGCTGCCCGGCCCGGTCGAGCCATAGAAGGGCGGCGTGGGCTGCGCCCGCGCCCAGGTGGCGAATTCCGTGATGGTGCGGGCGGGCACATCACGATGCACCAGCAGCATCATCGGCACATTGGCGCCCATGCTGATGGGGGCGAAGTCGCGCTCGATGGAATGGGGCGCGCGGTTGGCGAATTCCAGCGCGGCGGTGGTGGTGCTGAAGGTGAGGTTGTGGAAGAGCAGCGTCTGCCCGTCCGGCGCCGCCTTGGCCACCACGTCCGAGCCGATGGAACCGCCGGCGCCGCCGCGATTTTCCACCACGACGGAGACGCCCATCGTCTCCGTCAGGCGCTGGGCATAGAGGCGCGCCAGGATGTCGGTGGTGCCGCCGGCCGGGAAGGGCACGATGATCCGGATGGGCCCGGTGGGCGTCCAGGCCTGCGCGCGTGCGCGGCCAGGGGCCAGGGCGGGCACCACGGCAGGGGTG
This sequence comes from Sediminicoccus rosea, assembly GCF_033547095.1. Taxonomy (NCBI): domain Bacteria; kingdom Pseudomonadati; phylum Pseudomonadota; class Alphaproteobacteria; order Acetobacterales; family Roseomonadaceae; genus Sediminicoccus; species Sediminicoccus rosea. Next base: position 992,263 of record NZ_CP137852.1, read on the forward strand.
GCTAGCAGGGCAAGGCTCAGGCTGCGGCGGGACAACATGGATCCGGCATCTCCCAGTTCGCGCCGGATTCCTGTTTCGTCCGGCTGCGGGAGACAGCTTGCGGGCCGCGGATGGAAGCCGTCAACCGGTGCCGGAAAACACCCAGGCCGTCATGACGATGGCGCCGGAGACGGCGGCGGCTTCCAGGCTGAAGCGCAGCAGGTCGGCCGCTTCGCGCCAGCGGCTGGCGCGGGCCACGGGTTGCGCGCTGCGGGCGCGTTCGGCACTCGGATCCTGCATGCCCGACCACTCCGGTTGGAGACACGGCATATAAGTCGGGCAACGGGTCCGGAACAAGTCGCAAGCGATGCGAATTTGTTAAAAAAGAGGCAGCCGGCTCAGTGGCCGGCATTCTCCCCCGAGAAATCCGGCGCTTCGAGGCCCGATGCCTCCAATTGGCGCACAAGCTGGGCCTTCAGCCGCTCCAGCCCCGCCTCGGTCTTCGCCTCGCAGCGGGCGACCAGCACGGCCTGGGTGTTGGAGGCGCGCAGCAGCCACCAGCCATCCTCGCTCAGCACGCGCACGCCATCCACCGCCTGGACCTGCGCGCCCTCGGTGGCGAGGCGGCCGCGGACCTCCTCGATCACCTCGAACTTGCGGGTCTCGTCGCAGTTGAAGCGGAGCTCCGGGGTGTTCAGCACCACGGGCAGGGCGGCCCGCATCTGGGCGAGCGTCTCGTCGCTGCGGGCCAGGATGTCGAGCAGGCGGACGCCGGAATAGAGCGCGTCGTCGAAGCCATACCACTTGTCGGCGAAGAAGGTGTGGCCGGACATCTCGCCGGCCAGCGGGCAGCCGGTCTCGGCCATCTTCTGCTTGATGAGGCTGTGGCCGGTCTTCCACATCAGCGGCTGGCCGCCGGCCTTCGCCACTTCGTCGAAGAGCACCTGGCTCGCCTTCACATCGGCGATGATGGTCGCACCCGGATGGGCCTTCAGCACGTCGCGGGCGAGGACGACCAGAAGCTGGTCGCCGAAGAGCATGTGCCCCTCGCCATCCACCACGCCGATGCGGTCGGCGTCACCATCGAAGGCGATGCCGAGATCGGCGCCCTCGGCCTTCACGCGCGCGATGATCTGCTCGAGGTTCTTGAGCACGGTGGGGTCGGGGTGGTGGTTCGGGAAATTGCCGTCGATCTCGCCATTGATGACGACATGCTTGCCCGGGAGCTTCTTCACCAGCCGCTCGGTGATGGCGCCGCCCGAGCCATTGCCCGGGTCCCACACCACGTTCAGCGTCTTGGCCCCGCCCGCGTAGTCCTGGACCATGCGGGCGATATAGGCCTCGCTCACATCCACGTCGTGCGCCGTGCCGGGCTTCTCGGGCACCACGTCACCGGCGGCGGCCATGGCGCCGAGCGCCTGGATGTCTTTCCCGAAGAACGGCTTCTTGCCGATCATCATCTTGAAGCCGTTGTAGTTCGGCGGGTTGTGACTGCCGGTCAGCATCACCGCGCCATCGGCCTTCTGGTCGTAGCTCGCGAAATAGAGCATGGGCGTCGGCCCGCAGCCGATGCGGATCACCTCCATGCCGGAGGCGACGAGGCCATCCACCAGGTGCTTCTGCAGCTCGGGCGAGGAAAGCCGCCCATCCCAGCCCACCGCCACGCGATGGCCGCCGGAGCGCGCGATGATGCTGCCGAAGACGCGCCCGATGGCGAAGGCATCCGCCGGGTTCAGCGTCTGCCCGACGATGCCGCGAATGTCGTATTCGCGCAGCGACGTCTTGTCGAACTGGTGAGAAAATCCGGGCATCAGGGTCGTCCGATCGAGGAATAGATGAAGCCCGCCTCGCGCATCGCGGCCGGGTCATAGATGTTGCGCAGATCGAGCATCACGCGGCCAGACATGGCGCCTGCCAGCTTCTCGGGCGATATGTTGCGGAACTCGTTCCACTCGGTCAGCACCACCGCCGCCTCGGCGCCGGCCACCGCGTCCAGCGCGTTGTTGGCGTAATGGACCGCGGCGGGCAGCAGCGGCCGCGCGAAATTCATCCCCTGCGGGTCGAAGGCGCGGATGATCGCACCGGCGGCGACGAGCTTGGGCACGATCTCGAGCGAGGGCGCGTCCCGCATGTCGTCCGTCTCGGGCTTGAAGGTCAGGCCCAGCACGGCGATGGTCTTGCCCGCCACGCTGCCGCCGCAGGCCGCGATCACGCGGTCCGCCATGGCGAGCTTGCGGCTGTCATTCACCGCGATCGTCGCCTCGACCAGCCGGAGCGGCGTGCCGAGATCCTGGCCGGTCCGCGCGAAGGCCAGCGTGTCCTTCGGGAAGCAGGAGCCGCCATAGCCCGGCCCCGCATGCAGGAACTTGCGGCCGATGCGACCATCGAGGCCGATGCCGCGCGCCACCTGCTGCACATCCGCGCCGGCCTTCTCGCAGAGGTCGGCCACCTCGTTGATGAAGCTGATCTTCATCGCGAGGAAGGCGTTGGCGGCGTATTTGATGATCTCGGCCGTCTCGAGGCCGGTCGCCACGATCGGCGTCTCGATCAGGTAGAGCGGGCGGTAGAGGCGCTTGAGCACGGCCTCCGCGCGCGCCCCCGCCTCGCCCTCCTCGATGCCGATGACCACGCGGTCCGGGCGCATGAAGTCGCCGATGGCCGCACCCTCGCGCAGGAATTCGGGGTTGGAGGCGACGGCGATGTCGAGGTCGGGCCGGACGGCCTTCACCCGGCGCTTCACCTCGCGCCCCGTGCCCACCGGCACGGTGGACTTGGTGACGAGGACCAGCGGGCCCTTGGCGGCGCGGGCCACCTGCTCGGCCGCGGCGAAGACGTAGCTGAGGTCGGCATGGCCATCGCCGCGCCGCGTCGGCGTGCCGACGGCGAGGAAGACGGCCTCCGCCCCCTGCATCGCCTCGTCCAGGTCGGTCGTGAAGGTCAGACGGCCCTCGCGGGCATTGTCGTCCACCAGGTGATCCAGGCGCGGCTCATAGATGGGGATGCGGCCGGCCTTCAGCGCCTCGATCTTCGCGGGGTCGGTGTCCACGACCGCCACATCCACCCCGAACTCGGCGAAGCAGGCGCCCGAGACCAGGCCGACATAGCCAGCACCGATCATCACAATCTTCATGCTCTCAGCCTCTCCGGAAAACGCGCGCCAGGATCAGGGATCCGGCTTAACGATAGCTGTCGAGGAAGCGCCGGACGGCGGGCGCGATCTCGGGGCGGGCGAGCGCGAAGGCGATCTGCGCCTCCAGGAAGCCCACCTTGTCGCCGCAGTCGAACCGCCTTCCCTCATAGCGCAGGCCATGGAAGGGCTGGGTGCCGATCAGCTTCGCCATGCTGTCGGTCAGCTGGATCTCGCCGCCCGCGCCCTTCTCCATCTTGGAGAGATGGCCGATCACCTCGGGCATCAGCACATAGCGGCCGATGATGGTGAGGTTGGAGGGCGCCTTGTCCACCGGCGGCTTCTCGACCAGGCCCTTCACGGAGACGAGGCGGCCCATGTCCTTCTCGATGTCGAGCACGCCATACTTGTTCACGCGCTCCATCGGCACTTCCTCGATGGCGACGACATTCCCGCCGGTCTCGGCATAGGCTTCCGCGAGCTGGCCGATGCAGGGCTTGTCGCACTGCATGAGGTCATCGGGCAGGAGGATGGCGAAGGGGTCGTCGCCGATGAAGGCGCGGGCGCACCAGATGGCGTGGCCGAGGCCGAGCGGCACCTGCTGGCGCACGGTGAGCAGGCTGCCGGGCGTGATGGCGAGGCCGCGCAGCTCCTCCAGGATCTCGGTCTTGTTGCGCTCCTCCAGCGTCTTCTCCAGCTCATAGGCCACGTCGAAATGCTCGACGATGCTGGTCTTGCCGCGGCCGGTGACGAAGCAGAACTGCTCGATGCCGGCGGCGCGCGCCTCATCCACCGCGTATTGGATCAGCGGCCGGTCCACGACGGGCAGCATCTCCTTCGCCAGCGCCTTGGTGGCGGGAAGGAAGCGCGTCCCCATGCCTGCAACGGGCATGACGGCCTTCTTCAGCGGCTTGGGCATCGGATCTCATCCCTGACTATCAACACGTCGACTGTTGCCACGCCCAAGCCCCAGGCGACAAGCCGTGCCGCGTAACGATTCGCGGCGTGAGGATGGGATTCAACCTCCGTTGCGGGCCACCTGCTGCGGCCGCGGGGCGGCGGGCGCCTGGGTGGTGCGCGGTGGCGTGCGCGGGGTGGCGGCGGGGCGGCTCTGCGGGGTGGCGGGCTGGCTGGCGGGGCGGCGGGGCTGCGCGGGCTGGGTGGCCGCGGGGCGTGTGGCCGGGCGCGTGGCGGGGCGCGTCGCGACCGGCCGCGTGGTCGAGACATTCTGCATGCGCGGCTGGCCGCTGGCCGGGCGGGCGGCGGTCTGCACGCGGCGCGGGCCGGGGCCGACCGTCGGGTCGCGGCCCGCGACGACGCGGGGCGCCGCCTGCGCCATCACCGGCACGGAGCGGACGCCCATGCGCTGGAATCCGTCATCGAGCAGTCCGGCCATGTGGTTGTTGCGCTGCGGCCAGGAGGAGCCGCCGAAGACGGCGCCGACGAGGCGCACGCCCTCGCGCTGGGCGGAGGTGACGATGTTGAAGCCCGAGGCGTTGATGAAGCCGGTCTTGATGCCATCCGTGCCCGGATAGTCGCGCAGCATGCCGTTGTGGTTGCGGATCATGCGGTTGCCATGGGCGAAATACTGCGTGCCGAAATAGTGGTAGTGCTCGGGGAAGTCGGCGATCAGGCGGCGGCCCAGCAGCACCATGTCCCGCGCCGTGGTCACCTGCTCGGGGTCGGGCAGGCCGGAGGCGTTGCGGAAGGTGGTGCGCGTCATGCCGAGCGACCGCGCCCGCATCGTCATGGCGCGGGCGAAGGCATCCTCGTCGCCCGAGAGCGCCTCGCCCACCGCGGCGGCCACGTCATTGGCCGAGCGGGTGACCAGGGCCAGGATCGCGCTCTCGGCCGAGATGCTGCCGCCGGCCGGCACGCCGAGCTTGGAGGGCGGGCGGGAGGCGGCCTCGGCGCTCATGCGGATCGGCGTGGAGAGGTTGAGGCGGCCGTCGCGCATCGCCTCGAACAGCATGTAGAGCGTCATCATCTTGGTGAGCGAGGCGGGGTGGCGCGTCTCATCCGCGTTCGCGGCGCTGAGCACCTGGCCGGTCCGTGCCTCGACGACGATGGAGGCGTAGCGGTCCCGCGCGGTGATCTGGGCGCCGGCGGGGCCGGTGGCGGCGAGGCCCGTGCAAAGGCCGAGGAAAACCGCCAGCGTGGCGCGCGACAAGAAAGAGATGGTCATTCGGTTCCCCAGCGCGCACCGGTGTCGCCTCCCCCAAGGCTCAGTCGGCACGCTCACGCTCTGCGCGCAAAGAAACAGCCAAGCGGCCGTTTGTCCATCCGTTTCGCGGGGGAGGGGTGGTTTTGAGGGGGTGCCGGCGGTTTTGTGCAGTGCACAAAAAAATCCTTGCATCGGGGCGGGCGGGGTCCTAGATAGGCTCCATGCTGCATTGCAGCAAAACACGGCCTCCCAGTTCGTCCCTCGGGCTTTCCCTCTCGGACCGGCTGACAGGCCACTGACGAAGGAAGACGATCATGGCCACCCAGGCTGACATGAAGAAGGCGATGAGCCAGGCCGCGCAGACCGGCGCCGCCACCGCGAAGAAGCTGGTCGAGGACACCACTGTCCAGGCCCGCGCCGCCGTCGAGAAGACGATGGAGACCGCGAACAAGACCGCGGGCGACCTGCTGAAGGCCGCCGAGGAAGCCGCCGAGTTCGGCCGTGGCAACCTCGAGGCGCTGACCAAGGCGTCGCAGCTCTACGTGACCGGCGTGCAGGACCTGTCCCGCCAGACGATGGCGATGTTCCAGGCCTTCTCCGAGCACACGATCGAGGGCGTGAAGGCGCTGTCGAGCGTGAAGAGCCTCAAGGAAGCCGCCGATTTCCAGGCCTCCTTCACCAAGACGGCCTTCGAGCGCGCCGTGAACGACACGACGAAGATCTCGGAAGCCGCCATGAAGCTGGCCGAGACCTCGATCGAGCCGATCTCGGCCCGCATGACGCTCGCCATGGAGAAGATGGCGAAGCCGATCGCGGCGTAATGCATCGCCCTCAGGGGCCGGGCGCGCGCCCTGCGCGCCTCGCTTCGGCTCGCTGAAGCGATCCGGCCTGGGGGTGATCGCCTGCACTTGCGGGCTCCGGCTCGCTTGATGGAACCCGGCCGTTCGCGCGGCCGGGTTTTCGCGTTTCGGGGCGAGTCGTGCCGGCTGGCGTGGGGCGCGGCGCCTCCGCGCCCGGATTTTCCGGCCCTCATGCCCTGTTTCCGCGTTTCGTTTCGGTTATTCGGCGCCCGGATGTGCCAAACCCCTTTCCGTGGGGCCTCGGCAACCGATATTCTGCACGGCGTAGACCCGCGCCCAGACTGTGAATGGATGGACCCCCGGAACGTTATGATGAAGCCGATCACCATGTCCGATCCGGATAAGCGCGACGGCGATGGCGGGCCCGCCACCGGCGTCGTCGTCAAGCCGCGCCCGAAGACCAAGAAGCCGGCGATGTACAAGGTCCTGATGCTGAACGACGACTACACGCCGATGGAGTTCGTCGTCCACGTGCTGGAGCGCTTCTTCCAGAAGAACCGGGACGAGGCGACGCGCATCATGATGCACGTCCATCGCCGCGGCGTGGGCGTCTGCGGGGTCTATACCTACGAGGTCGCCGAGACCAAGGTGACGCAGGTGATGGATCTGGCCCGCCAGAACCAGCACCCGCTGCAGTGCACGATCGAAAAAGAGTAGGGCTCGAAAGAGTAGGGCTCGAAAGAGTGAGACGTAAGACTATCACCGCACGGCATGAAAATTTTGACATGACGTGCGGGGTGTGACGGCAAGGGAGCGCCACCACATCATCATCAATCCGCCACGATCCGATCCTCGGATCTGGCCTTCTCCAGTGGGAGCGTTGATCCATGCTGTCCCGCAACCTTGAGCAGACGCTCCATCGCGCGCTTGGCCTCGCCAATGACCGCCGCCATGAATACGCCACCCTCGAACACCTGCTCCTCGCCCTGGGCGATGACGCGGATGCCACCACCGTGCTGCGTGCCTGCGGCGTGGATGTGGACCGCCTGAAGCGGGAACTCACCGAATTCCTCGACAAGGACCTGGCCGGCCTGGTCAGCGACCGCACCGGCGATCCGAAGCCCACCGCCGGCTTCCAGCGCGTCGTGCAGCGGGCCGCCATCCATGTGCAGTCCTCCGGGCGGGACGAGGTGACGGGTGCGAATGTGCTCGTCGCCCTGTTCAGCGAGCGCGAGAGCCATGCCGTCTATTTCCTGCAGCTGCAGGACATGACGCGCCTGGATGCCGTGAACTTCATCAGCCATGGCATCGCCAAGGCCCCCGGCCGCTCGCAGCCGCGCCCCGTCCAGGGCCAGGCGCCGACGCCGGAGGAGAATGCCGGCAAGGAGGAGCGCGAGGAGAAGCCGCGCGGCGGCAACCGCAACCAGGATGCGCTCAGCACCTATTGCGTGAACCTCAACAAGCGCGCCCAGGCCGGCAAGATCGACCCCTTGATCGGCCGTGACCACGAGATCGAGCGCACGATCCAGATCCTTTGCCGCCGCACCAAGAACAACCCGCTCTATGTGGGTGACCCGGGCGTGGGCAAGACGGCCATCGCCGAGGGCCTCGCCAAGCGCATCGTCGAGGGCGACGTGCCGGAGGTGCTGGCCAAGTCCACCATCTACTCGCTGGACATGGGCAGCCTGCTGGCCGGCACGCGCTATCGCGGCGATTTCGAGGAGCGGCTGAAGGCCGTGGTGAATGAGCTGGAGGCCCAGCCGGGCTCCATCCTCTTCATCGACGAGATCCACACGGTGATCGGCGCCGGTGCCACTTCGGGCGGTGCGATGGATGCGTCGAACCTGCTGAAGCCGGCGCTCGCCCAGGGCACGCTGCGCTGCGTGGGTTCCACCACCTACAAGGAATACCGCAACCACTTCGAGAAGGACCGCGCGCTGGTGCGGCGCTTCCAGAAGATCGACGTGAACGAGCCCACGGTCGAGGATGCGGTGAAGATCCTGCTGGGGCTGAAGACCAACTACGAGAAGCACCACAAGGTGAAGTACACGCCGGAGGCGATCCGCGCCGCGGTGGAGCTCTCGGCCCGCTACATCCATGACCGCAAGTTGCCGGACAAGGCGATCGACGTGATCGACGAAGTCGGCGCCTCGCGCATGCTGGTGCCGGAGAACAAGCGCAAGAAGACCGTGACGCTGAAGGATGTGGAGGAGGTGGTGGCGAAGATCGCCCGCATTCCGCCCAAATCCGTCTCGGCGGACGACAAGGAGACGCTCCGCACGCTGGAGCGCGACCTCAAGGGCATGGTCTTCGGCCAGGATCGCGCGATCGAGGCGCTGGCCGCGGCCATCAAGCTCAGCCGCGCCGGCCTGCGGGACCCGGAGAAGCCGATCGGCAACTACCTGTTCAGCGGCCCCACCGGCGTCGGCAAGACGGAGGTGGCGAAGCAGCTCAGCAAGACGCTCGGCATCGAGCTGCTGCGCTTCGACATGTCGGAATACATGGAGCGGCACAGCGTCAGCCGCCTGATCGGCGCGCCGCCGGGCTATGTGGGCTTCGACCAGGGCGGCCTGCTGACCGACGGCATCGACCAGCATCCGCATTGCGTGCTGCTGCTGGACGAGATCGAGAAGGCGCATCCGGATCTCTATGCCATCCTCCTGCAGGTGATGGATCACGGGAAGCTGACCGACCACAACGGCAAGACGGTGGATTTCCGCAACGTCATCCTCATCATGACGACGAATGCGGGTGCCGCCGACATGCAGAAGGCCGCCATCGGCTTCGGCAGCGACGTCCGCAAGGGCGAGGATGAGGAGGCGGTGAAGCGCATGTTCACCCCCGAATTCCGCAACCGCCTGGATGCGGTGATTCCCTTCGCCGGCCTCTCCGCCGAGATCGTGGCGCAGGTGGTCGAGAAGTTCGTGATGCAGCTCGAGGCGCAGCTCGCCGACCGCAACGTCACGATCGAGCTCAGCTCCGCCGCCAAGGAATGGCTGGCCGAGCGCGGCTACGACCCGCTCTATGGCGCGCGGCCGCTGGCCCGCGTGATCCAGGAGCATGTGAAGAAGCCGCTGGCCGAGGAACTGCTCTTCGGCAAGCTGGTGAAGGGCGGCGCCGTCAAGGTGAACCTGGTGGACGGCGCGCTCAGCTTCGACATCACCGAACCGCCGCCGGCCGCCCTGCCCAAGCCCGAGGGCGATGGCGAGTCGGAGAAGGAGTCGGAGGCGACCGCCGAATAGCGTCTGGTGGCCTTCGCGAAGCGAAGGCCCGAATCAGCCGCGCGAGAGCGGCGGCGTTCAAGCCTTGCCTACAGGGCCCCGGTGGGAAACCATCGGGGCCTTCTGCATTTCCAGGGAATGACGCCATGACCGAAGACACGCGCATCGAGGATTGGGACAGCTACAGCGCCGGGCTCCGCGCCCGCGGCAAGGAGCTCTCCGCGATCCATCCCGAGCTGATGAAGGGCTTCGGCGCCCTCTCGCGCGGGGCTTCGACCACGAAGCACCTGGATGCGAAGACGCGGGAGATGATCGCGCTCGCCGTCGCCGTCACCACGCGCTGCGAGGGCTGCATTGATGCGCATGCGCGCAAGGCGCGCGCGGCCGGCGCCACGAAGGAGGAAGTGGCCGAGGCGCTGGGCGTCGCCATCGCGCTGAACGCCGGCGCGGCGCTGACCTATTCGCTGCATGTGCTGGACGCGCTGGACGGCGCGACCGGCTGAGCCGTCACGCCCGCAGGAAGCGGGCGACCTCCTCCCGCACGCCTTCCTCCGCGAGGCCGAGGGCGCGCAGCGGCTCGGCCAGGGCGGCGAGGACGCCGACATGACCCATCCCGGGCCAGGTGACGTGCCGCGCCGGCACGCCGGCCGCGCGCGCGCGTTCCGCCATGATGCGCGAGTGATAGGGGCCCACGATGGTGTCGGCCTCGCCATGCAGCAGGAGGAGGGGCGGCGTCTGTCCCGCGCGCAGCGGCGTGGGCGCGGCCTGGATGCGCGGCTGCGGGAAGATCTGTGGCGGCGTCACCTCATGCGCGCCGAAATCATAGGGGCCGGCCAGCCCGATGAAGCCGCCCACGGAAGGCTGCACGCCCCAGGCGGGGTCGAGCGCCACGCAGGCGGCGTTGAAGGCGCCGGCCGAATGGCCCATCAGGACGAGGCGCCGGCGTGGCTCGCGCGCGGCCAGCACGCGCACCGCGCGCGCCGTATCCGTGACGAAATCAGGGAAGGCCACTTCGGGCCAGAGGCGGTAATCCGGCACCGCAACCAGGCAGCCCATGCGCGCGAGGGGCAGCGCCACGAAGCGGTATTCGCCCCGCGCGCCGTCACGCCAGCCGCCACCATGCAGGAAGATCAGCAGAGGCGCCGTCTCCGGCAAGCTGGCCGGGCGATAGAGGTCCATGCGCTGGCGCGGCAGCGGGCCATAGGCGATCCCCTCCTCGCGCGTCACGTCGCGCGTGGGCGTCAGCGCATTGGCAAGGTCGGTGGCCGAGCAGCCGGTGAGCGGCAGCCCGGCGCCGAGGGCCAGGAGGGTGCGGCGGTGCGGCATGGCCAGGATACGCGCCAGCCCCCGCGCCGGATGCAGCCCCTTACCGCCCGATCGCCTGATAGGCCGCCAGCGTCGCCATATCGAGCAGCTGGTTCACGCCGGCACCGGTCGGCACGATCTGCGCCGGGCGGGAGAGGCCCATCAGCACGGGGCCGATGGTCGTCGCACTCGTCAGATGCGGCACCGCCTTCGTCAGGATATGCGCCGCGTGCAGGCCAGGCATCACCAGCACATTCGCGGGCCCCGTCAGGCGGCAGAAGGGATAGAGGCTGGCGCGCAGGTTGGAGTCCAGCGCGACCTCGGCACTCATCTCGCCATCATACTCGAAATCCACGCCCTGCTGGTCGAGCAGCTTCACCGCATCGCGCAGGCTGCCGGGGATGCTGCCCTTGGGGTCCCCAAACGTCGAGAAGGAGAGGAAGGCAACGCGCGGCGTGAGGCCGAGGCGCCGGGCCGTGGCGGCGCTGCGCGTCGCGATGGCGGCCAGCGTGGCCGCATCCGGCCGCTCATGGATGGCGGTATCCGCCACCAGCACCGTGCCCGAGCGGCGGGCGATCATCATGGTCAGGCCGAACAGCACGCCCTCGGCGTCGAGCGCCATCCGCACGCCTTCGAGGGCCACGGAATAGCTGCGCGTCTCGCCCGTCAGCAGCGCATCGGCATCGCCCTGCGCCACCATGCAGGCGGCAAAGACGTTGCGGTCATTGTTCACGAGGCGCAGGCAGTCGCGATAGAGGAAGCCGTCGCGCTGCTTGCGGGCATAGAGCCACTCGGCATAGCGCGTGTTGTCGGAGGAGACGCGGGCATTGTGGATCTCCACGCCGTCCGGCAGCCGAACGCCGAGCGAGGCGACGGTGGCATGGATGCGCTCCTCGCGGCCCACCAGCACGGGCGTGCCGTAGCCCGCATTGCGGAAGGCGATGGCGGCGCGGATCACGCTCTCATCCTCGCCCTCGGCGAAGACGACGCGGCGCGGATTCTCGCGCACGCGCTCATGGATCGCCTCCAGCGCGTTCGCCGCCGCATCCAGGCGGTTGGTGAGTTCGCGGGCATAGCGCTGCGGGTCCACCAGCGGCTTGCGCGCCACGCCCGAGCGCACGGCGGCCTCGGCGACGGCGACGGGCACACGGCTGATCAGCCGCGGGTCGAAGGCGTTGGGGATGATGTAGTCGGGCCCGAACACGAGGCGCTTGCCCGCACCCGAGCGCGCGACCTCCTCCGGCACCGCCTCGCGCGCCAGTTCCGCGAGCGAGCGGGCGGCGGCGATCTTCATCGCGTCATTGATCGTGCTGGCGCGCACATCGAGCGCGCCGCGGAAGATGAAGGGGAAGCCCAGGACGTTATTCACCTGGTTGGGATAGTCCGAGCGGCCGGTCGCGATGATGCAGTCGGGCCGCGCCGCGCGGGCTTCCTCGGGCGTGATCTCGGGGTCGGGGTTGGCCATCGCGAAGATGATGGGCTTGTCCGCCATGGCGCGGATCATGTCCTGCGTCAGCGCGCCCTTCACCGAGAGGCCGAAGAACACATCGGCGCCGTCCAGCGCCTGGGCCAGGGTGCGGGCGGAGGTGTCCACCGCATGCGCCGATTTCCACTGGTTCATGCCCTCGGTGCGGCCGCGATACAGCACGCCCTTGGTGTCGCACATGGTGATGTTCTCGGGCCGCATGCCCATGGCGCGCAGCAATTCGGCGCAGGCGATGGAGGCGGCGCCGGCCCCGTTGATGACGAGCTTGGTGGTCGCGAGATCCCGCCCCGTCAGATAGGCCGCGTTGATCAGGCCGGCGGCGGCGACGATGGCGGTGCCGTGCTGGTCGTCATGAAAGACCGGAATGTCCATCAGCTCGCGCAGGCGCTGCTCGATGACGAAGCACTCGGGCGCCTTGATGTCTTCCAGGTTGATGCCGCCGAAGGAGGGGCCCAGGAACTTCACGCAGTTCACGAATTCGTCGGCATCCTCGGTGTTGAGGCAGAGGTCCATGCCGTCCACATCGGCGAAGCGCTTGAAGAGCGCGACCTTGCCCTCCATCACCGGCTTCGACGCCAAGGCGCCGAGATTGCCCAGCCCCAGCACCGCCGTCCCGTTGCTGATCACGGCCACGAAATTCCCCTTGCTGGTGTAGTCATAGGCCAGCGCCGGGTCGCGATGGATGTGCAGGCAGGGCTCGGCCACGCCTGGGCTGTAGGCCAGGCTGAGGTCGCGCGCGGTGACCAGCGGCTTGGTGAGGCGGGTTTCCAGCTTGCCGGGGCGGCCTTCGGCATGCATGGCCAGCGCCTCCTCACCCGTCACCCGCGCGGTGCGCGTATCGGCCGGTGCGTCCTGGCGCTTGTCACTCATGCTGTTCGCTTCCTCATCCCGGGCATTGCTGGATTCCCTTTTAGCCCCCGGCGCGGCGGATGCGAAAGCCGCCTCTTCGCGGGCCCCCTGGCGCTCCCCGGGCCGCCTCGGCTATCTCGGCTGCGTGTCCAGCCCCCGTTCCGCCGATGGTGCGACGCCCGCGATGGCGCAATGGTTCGCGGCCAAGGCCACGGCCGGGGCCGCGCTCGTCTTCTTCCGCATGGGCGATTTCTACGAGCTTTTCCACGAGGATGCCGAAGCCGCGAGCGAGGCGCTGGGCATCGCCCTCACCCATCGCGGCGAGCACCAGGGAAGGCCCATTCCCATGTGCGGTGTGCCCGTGCACAGCCATGAGGCCTATCTGGCGCGGCTGATCCGGCGCGGCTTCCGCGTCGCCATCTGCGAGCAGACCGAGACGCCGGAGGAGGCCAAGGCCCGCAAGGCCGCCACCCTGAACCGCGAGATCATCCGCGTCGTCACCCCCGGCACCGCGACGGAGGAGGCGCTGCTGGACGCGGCGCGCCCGGCCTGGCTGCTGGCGCTGGTGCCCGGCGGGGCCGCCTGGCTCGATGTCAGCACCGGGCTGTTCCACACGCAGAAGGGGGCGGAGCCTGCGGCGCTGATCGCCCGCCTCGCCCCGGCCGAGATCCTGGCCGAGGAGGCGATGGGGATCGAGGGCGCCATCCCCGCGCTGCCGCCGCGCGATGCGGAAGGCCGGCTGGCGGCCGCACTCGGCGCGGGCTCGCTGGAGGGCTTCGGCCAGTTCAGCGAAGCCGAGATCGCCGCCGCCGCCATGGCGGTCGAATATGTGCGGGCGGTGAACAATGGCAGCCTGCCGCGCCTCGCGCCCCCCGTGCCGGAGGGGGCGCGCGGCGTGCTGCTGCTGGATGCGGCGACGCGCCGCAGCCTCGACATTCTGGAGGGGCCGCGCGGCGCCTCGCTGCTCGCTGCGGTGGACCGCACGCTGACCGGGCCGGGTGCCCGCGAATTGGCGGCGCGCCTGGCCGCGCCGCTGGATGACCTGCCCGGCATCCGCGCCCGGCACGACGCGGTGGCGGCCCTGCGCGAGGACAAGGCGCGCCGGGCCAGGCTGCGCGCCGCCCTCAAGGGCGCGCCCGACATGGCGCGCGCGCTGGCCCGCATCAGCCTGGAACGCTTCTTCCCGCGCGACCTCGGCGCCATCCGCGACGGGCTGCGCCGCGCCGCCCAGCTCGCGGGCGCGCTGGAGGGGGCGGGGGCCGCGCTGCTGGAGGGCGCGATCGCGCCGCTCGGCGCGGCACCCGCCACCGCCGCCGAACTGGAGCGGGCGCTCGCCGCCGAACTGCCGGCCCGGCTGGAGGAAGGCGGCGTCGCCGCGCCCGGCTATGATGGCGAGCTGGATGCGTTGCGCCGCCTGCGCGACGATGCGCGCGGCGCCATCGCCGCCATGCAGGTGGAACTGGCCCAGGCCTGGGGCATCGCGGCGCTGAAGATCCGCCATCACCAGCAATTGGGCTACCTCGCCGAGGTGCCCTCGGCCGCCGGCGAGAAGCTGCTGCGCGCGGCACCCGAGACGGCGACGGGCGACCTCGCGCCGATCCATCGGCAATCCATGGCCAATGCCCACCGCTTCACCTGCGCGGCGCTGGCGGCACTCGACCGGCGGCTTTCCGAGGCGGGCGAGCAGGCGGCGCGGCGCGAACGGCTGGTCGTGGCCCACCTGCGCCGGATGATCCTGGCGGATGCCGAGGCCATCGCCGCCGCCGCGCGGGAGATGGCGGCGCTCGACGTGCTGGCGGCGAGCGCGGAACTCGCCACCGAAGGCGCCTGGTGCCGGCCGGAACTGACGGAGCGGCCCGACTTCGCCATCGAGGCCGGGCGGCATCCGGTGGTGGAGGCGGCCTTGCGCCGCGCGCGTGGCCCGGCCTTCGTGCCCAATGATTGCGACCTCTCGCCCGGCCGGCGGCTCTGCCTGCTGACGGGGCCGAACATGGCGGGCAAGTCCACCTGGCTGCGGCAGAACGCGCTGATGGTGATCCTGGCGCAGGCGGGGCTGTTCCTGCCGGCGGCGGCGGCGCGCGTGGGCCTGGTGGACCGGCTGTTCAGCCGGGTGGGTGCGGCGGATGACCTGGCGGGCGGGCGCTCCACCTTCATGGTGGAGATGACGGAGACCGCTGCCATCCTGAACCAGGCGGGGCCGCGCAGCCTCGTCGTGCTGGACGAGGTGGGACGTGGGACGGCGACCTGGGATGGGCTCGCCATCGCGACGGCGGTGCTGGAGGCGCTGCATGACCGCATCCGCTGCCGCACGCTGTTTGCCACGCATTTCCACGAATTGACCGCGCTGGCCGAGAGGCTGCCGGAGCTGCGCCTCGCCGCCATGCAGGTGCGCGAATGGCGGGGCGAGGTGGTGTTCCAGCACGCCGTGGCGCCGGGCGCGGCCGAGAAGAGCTGGGGCGTGCATGTGGCGAAGCTGGCCGGCGTGCCCGCACCCGTGCTGAAGCGCGCGGCGGCCGTGCTCGCCTCGCTGGAAGCGCGGGCGGCGGCCGGGGCGGACCCGCTGGCGGCGGAGATGCCGCTCTTCGCGCGCGCCCCCGTGGCACCCGCCCATCCGGCCGCATCGCATCCGGTGCTGGCGGCCCTGGCGGAGCTCGACCTTGACACGCTCTCCCCGCGCGAGGCGCAGGAGGCGCTTTACAACTTGAAGGCACTCGCGGAGGGCAAGGAAGCTCTGTAGTGTGCCTGTCATGAGGACCGCGATGGCCGAAACGGCCGAGCCATGCTTGCAGGACCAGCTGCTTCCCGGCGGCGCGCCCATTGCGCGCGACCTGGCGCTGGGCCTGTTGCGGCGGGAGCTCGGCCGGATGCAGGGCCAGGTGCAGCGGGCCTTCGAGGCGCGCGAGATCCATGGGCTGGCCGCCGCTCGGCGCCTCGGCCACCACATGGACGCCATGATGCTGGTGATCCAGGATTATGCGGCGGCGATGGTGCCCAGCGCCTCGGGCTTGCGCAGCGTGGATTACGCCCTGCTGGCGACCGGCGGGTATGGCCGCGGCGTGCTCGCGCCGCATTCCGACATCGACCTGCTCTTCCTGACCGAACGCGAGCCCGGGCCGCGCACGCGGCGCATGATCGAGTTCATGCTCTACCTGCTCTGGGATCTGGGGCTGAAGGTGGGGCACGCGACGCGCAGCCCGAAGGAGTGCATCACCGAGGGCCTGCGCGACGCCACCATCCTGACCGCGCTGGTGGATGCGCGTTTCCTCGCCGGGGATGACCGTCTCTTCGCCGAATTCCAGGTCGAATTCGCCAAGCTGCGGGAGGAGGGCGGCCTTGCCCCCTTCCTCGCCGCCAAGCGGGCCGAGCGCGCCACGCGCCATGCGCGCTATGGTGAGAGCCCCTTCCTGGTCGAGCCGCATGTGAAGGAAGGCCGCGGCGGCCTGCGCGACCTGCAGACGCTCTACTGGCTCGCGCGCTACGCCTTCGGCGTCTCCCGCATGCCGGAGCTGGTGGGGCCCGACAGCCCCGGCGGCGGCCTGCTGACCGAGGGCGAGGCGCGGGCCGTGAAGCGCGCCTGGGACTTCCTCTGGACGCTGCGCTTCCACCTGCACTACGTCACCGGCCGCGCCGAGGAGCGCCTGACCTTCGACCTGCAGCCGGTGGTGGCCGCCCGCATGGGCTATACGCGGCACGGCAGCCAGGACGGCGCCGAGCGGCTGATGAAGCACCTCTTCCTGACGGCGCGCGAGGTGGTTCGCCTCTCCCGCGTGCTGGAGCCGGCGATCGAGCGCGCGGCCCTCGGCCCGCCCGCCACGCGGCGTGGCGGCGATGAGGGGTTGGCGGAACTGGGCCTCGCCTTCGCCGATGGCAAGCTGGTAGCGGCCCCGCCGGATCGCGATTTCGGGCGCGAGCCCATCCTCATGCTCCGCATCGTCAAGGCGGCGCGGGACCGCTGCCTCGACATCCATCCGCTGGCGATCCGGGCGCTGATCCGCCACTCGCGCCGCGCCGACCGGCTGCGCGGCGACCCCGAGGCGAGCGCCATCCTCATTGACCTGCTGATGGGCAAGGACGCCGCCAAATGGCTGCGCCTGCTGAACGAGGCGGGGTTCCTGGGCCGCTTCCTGCCGGAATGGGCGCGCATCGTCGGGCTGATGCAGTTCGACACCTATCACGTCTTCACCGTGGATGAGCACACGATCGAGGCGATCGGCATCCTGAAGCAGGTGGAGCAGGGCGAGTTGCACGAGATCGCCCCCGTCGCGACCGAGCTGATGGGGCAGTTGCAGTCCCGCCGCGCGCTGTTCGTCGCGACCCTGCTGCATGACATCGCCAAGGGGCGCGGCGGCGACCATAGCGAGATCGGCGCGCGCCTCGCGCAGGAAATCTGCCCGCGCCTGGGCGTGAGCGCCGAGGAGACGGAGACCGTCTCCTGGCTCGTGCTGCATCACCTGCTGGTGAGCCAGACCGCCTTCAAGCGCGACATCGAGGATCCCAAGACCATCCTCGACATCGCCGACCAGGTGCAGTCGCCCGAGCGGCTGCGCCTGCTGCTGGTGCTGACGGTGGCGGACATGCGCGCGGTCGGTCCACGCGTCTGGAATGCCTGGAAGGCCACGCTGCTGCGCGAGGTCTATTGGCGCGTCAGCGAGGTGCTGGCCGGCGGCATGACGGTGCCCGAGCGCGACGTGCGCGTGGCCCGCGCGAAGGAGGCGGCGGCGGCCATGCTGCCCGGCTTCTCCAAGGCCGAGACCGAGATGTTCATGGGCCTGGGCTATCCCGGCTACTGGCTCTCCTTCGATGCCGAGACGCATGCGCGCCATGCCGCCATCATCCGCGAGGCGGAGGCGGAGCAGGCGCCGCTCACCGTCCGCACCCGCGTGCTGGCCGATCGCGGCGTGACCGAGGTCACCATCTATTGCAGCGATCATCCGGGGCTGTTCAGCCGCATCTCGGGCGCGCTGGCCGTGGCGGGCGCGTCCATCGTGGATGCGCGCATCCACACGCTGACCAACGGCATGGCGCTCGACACCTTCTGGGTGCAGGACAGCGCGGGCGGGCTGTTCGACGCGCCGCACCGCCTCGCGCGGCTCGCCGTGCTGATCGAGCAGGCGCTGTCCGGCCGCCTCAAGCTCGCGGCCGAGATCCGCAAGGTGCGGCGCGAGCCCGCGCGGCTCGCCGCCGTGACCGTGCCGCCGCGCGTGGTGGTGGACAATTTCGCCTCCAACACCCACACGCTGATCGAGGTGAACGGGCGCGACCGCCCGGGCCTGCTGCATGACGTGACCGCCGCGATCTCGGAGCAGGGGCTGCAGATCGCCAGCGCGCACATCACCACCTATGGCGTGCGCGCGGTGGACGTCTTCTACGTGAAGGACGTGTTCGGCCTGAAGGTCGAGAATGAGCGCAAGCTCGGCCCGCTGCGCGCGGCGCTGCTGGAGGCGCTGACGCCGCCGGATGCGCCGGGGGGCGGGCCTTCGCCCTATCGCGAAGCGGCCGCGCCGAGCTGACCCGGCCGGGCTGATGTTCCGCGCCATCGCCACCGTCGGCGGCTGGACCATGGTCAGCCGCGTGCTTGGCTTCCTGCGCGACATGCTGATCGCGGCGAAGCTGGGCGCCGGGCCGATGGCGGATGCCTTCTTCGTCGCCCTCAAGCTGCCCAACCTGTTCCGCCGCCTCTTCGGCGAGGGCGCGTTCAATGCCGCCTTCGTGCCCGCCTTCGCGCAATTGCTGACGCAACGCGGCCCGGCCGCCGCCCAGGCCCTGGCCGAGCGCATGGCGACGCTGATGACGCTCTGGCTCGCGCTGCTGACGGGCCTGGGCCTCGTCTTCATGCCGCAGCTCATGCAGGTGCTGGCGCCGGGCTTCATCGAGCGGCCGGAGAAATTCGCGCTCGCCGTCGAGCTCACGCGCATCACCTTCCCCTATCTGCTGCTGATCTGCCTGACGGCGCTGGTCAGCGGCGTGCTGAACGCGCTGGGCAAGTTCGCGGCCGCCGCGGCGGCGCCGATCTTCTTCAACCTGCTCTCGATGCTGGCCCTCTTCGCGCTCACCCCCGTGGTCGCGACGCCCGCGCATGCGCTGGCCTGGGGCGTCACCCTCTCGGGCGTGGTGCAGCTCGGCTTCGTCTGGTGGGCCTGCAAGCAGGCGGGGATGGCGCTGAACCCGCTCCAGCGCCCCTCGCTCGCGCCCGAGGTGCGGACCGTGCTGCGCCGGATGGGGCCGGGCCTGATCGGCGCGGGGGTGACGCAGCTCAACCTGGCCGTGGATGTGATCATCGCCTCCTTCCTCGTCTCGGGCTCCGTCTCCTACCTGTATTACGCGGACCGGGTGGCGCAGCTGCCGCTCGGCGTCATCGGGGCGGCGGTGGCCACGGCGCTGCTGCCGCTGCTGGCCAAGCAGATCCACGCTGGCCAGCCGCTCTCGGCGCATCGCAGCCTGAACCGCGCGGTGGAGATCGCCCTCGCTTTGGCAGTGCCGGCGGCCGTGGCGCTCGCCGTGCTGGCCCTGCCCATCCTGGCCGCGCTGTTCCAGCGCGGGGCCTTCGGCGCGGCCGAGGCGCTGGCGACCTCGCGCGCGCTGGTGGCCTATGCCTTCGGCCTGCCCGCCTTCGTGCTGGTGAAGGTCTTCGTCCCCGGCTTCTTCGCCCGCGGCGACACGGCGACGCCGGTGAAGATCGGCCTCGGCTGCGTGGCGCTGAACCTCGCCTTGAACCTGGTGCTGATGGGGCCCTTGCAGCATGTGGGTGTCGCGCTCTCCACCACGCTGGCCGCCTGGGCCAATGCGGGGCTGCTGGCCTGGGTGCTGCACCGGCGCGGGCATTGGGTGGCGGACCGCCGGCTGCGCCGCACCGCGCCCCGGCTGATGGGCTCCGCTCTCGGCATGGGGGGGCTGCTCTGGGCGCTGGCCCTGCTCCTGGCGCCAGGGGCGGGGCTTTCGGGCCTGCTTTGGCTCGGCCTGATCTGCGCGCTGGGGGCATCGGCCTATTTCGGCCTCGCGCAGGTCTCGGGCGGGCTGGATCTGCGGGAGCTGCGGCGGCTCATGCGCCGGAAGGCTTGACCACAGCGCCCAGCCGCGCAAACCCTGCCGCACCCATTCACACAGGTTTCGTTTCATGCAGCGCGTGTTTTCCGGCATCCAGCCTTCCGGCGTTCCCACCCTGGGCAATTACCTCGGCGCCATCCGCAACTGGGTGCCGATGCAGGACCAGCATGAGAGCCTGTTCTGCATCGTGGACCTGCACGCCATCACCGTCTTCCAGGAGCCGGCGCAGCTTCTCGCCCAGACGCGCGAGATGGCGGCCACGCTCCTGGCCTGCGGCCTCTCCCCCGAGAAATGCATCCTCTTCGTGCAGAGCCATGTGCCGGCCCATGCCGAGCTCGGCTGGATCTTCAACTGCATCGCCCGTCTCGGCTGGCTGAACCGGATGACGCAGTTCAAGGACAAGGCCGGCAAGGACCGCGAGGCGGCGAGCGCCGGCCTCTACGTCTATCCAAACCTGATGGCGGCCGACATCCTGGCCTACAAGGCGACCAGCGTGCCCGTGGGCGATGACCAGCGCCAGCACCTCGAACTCGCCAACGACATCGCCGAGAAGTTCAACCACGACTACGGCGTGAAGCTGTTTCCCCGCATCGAGCCGCACATCATGGGTGTGGCCGCCCGCGTGATGAGCCTGCGCGACGGCACGAAGAAGATGTCCAAGTCCGACCCCTCGGACCAGTCGCGCATCAACCTGAACGACGACAATGACGCGATCGCGCTGAAGATCCGCCGCGCGCGCACCGATGCCGAGCCGATCCCCGGCCACATGCTCCAGCTCGAGGCGCGGCCCGAGGCGCGCAACCTGGTCGGCATCCTCGCCGCCATCACCGGCACGATGCCGGAGAACGTGCTGCGCGAGCATGAGGGCCAGGGCTTCGGCGCCTTCAAGGAGGTGCTGACCGAGGCGCTGGTGGCGCATCTCGCCCCGATCCGCACCGAGATGCTGCGCCTGCTGGAAGACACCGCCTCGCTTGACGCGGCGCTGCGGCGCGGCGCCGAGAAGGCCGAGGCCATCGCCAATCCGATCCTCGCCGAGGTGAAGCAGGCGATGGGCTTCCTGCCCCGCCGCTGACGCCATGGCGGCGCTGCTCCCGGGCGATCCGGTGCCCAACTGGATCGCGGCTTCCGACACCAATCCGCGCTACAGCCTGCAGGCGACGGGCGGGCGCTGGGTGGTGCTGGGCGTGCTGGGACGTGCGGCGGCACCCGAGGCTGCGGCGGCGCTGGCCGTCTTCGCCGCGGGCGCGCCCGCGGTGCTGGACGCCAATCACCGCGCCGCCCTGCTGATCAGCGCCGATCCCGAGGACCGGGCGGCGGCGCGCATCCCGCAGCACCTGCCGCAATATCGTGCCATCTGGGATGAGGCAGGCGCGGTGACGGCGTCCCTCGGCGGCCCCGGCTGGCTGCTGCTGGACCCGACGCAGCGCCTCTTCGCCCGCTGGGAGCTGGGCGAGACGGCGGCGATGCTGGCGATGCTGGCCCGCCTGCCGCCGCCCGCGCTGCATGCCGGGGTGGTGGCGCCCGCCCCCGCGCTCATCGTGCCCCGCATCTTCGAGCCGGAGCTCTGCCGCCTGCTCATCGCGCGCTATCGCGAGGCGGGCGGCCAGGCCTCGGGCTTCATGCGGGAGGTGGATGGCCGGACCGTCGGCACGCATGACCCGAGCTTCAAGGTGCGGCGCGACCACCTGATCGAGGATGAGGGGCTGCGGGCCACGCTGCGCGGGCGCCTCGCGCGGCGGCTGGCGCCCGAGATCCAGAAGGCCTTCCAGTTCCAGGCGACGCGGCTCGAGCGCTATCTCGTCGCCTGCTACCGCGCCGATGAGGGCGGCCATTTCGCGGCCCATCGCGACAACACGACCAAGGGCACGGCGCATCGGCGCTTCGCCGTGACCATCAACCTCAACGCCGAGGAATTCGAGGGCGGCGACCTCGTCTTCCCCGAATTCGGCCGCACCGCCTATCGCGCGCCGACCGGCGGTGCGGTGGTCTTCTCCTGCTCGCTGCTGCACCAGGCGCTGCCGGTGACCGAGGGGGAGCGCTTCGCCTTCCTGCCCTTCCTCTATGACGATGCGGCGGCGAAGATCCGCGAGGCGAACGCGCAGTTCATCGGCGCGTCACGCGGCTGACGCGGCGGCCTCCCCGCTGAGCCAGGCGCCGGCCACGGTGCCGGCGAAGCGCGCGTGGCAGGCCTCGCCCGCGAAGCACAGCCGCCCCCCGCCCAGCGGCGCCGCGAGCATGGCGCGGGAGGCGTGGTGCCATGGGCGCGCATGGGTGTAGCTGCCACGGAAATGGGGGTTCTCGCCCCAGTCGCTGACCAGGCATTCGCCCAGCGCCGCCTCGGCGCGCGGGCCGAACAGGGCGGCGAGGTCGGCCCGCGCCGCGGCCTCCGTGGCGGCGGCGCCCTGGCGGGAGAGCGCCCAGGCGCGGGCGCCGCCGACGAAGCCGAAGACGTGATCCGCCCCGAAGGGCCAGAAGACCCAGCTCATCGGCGGCTCCGCCCCCGCCGCCACGGCGCGGCGCGCGCTGTGGAAGGGGGCGATGCCCAGGCGGTCGGCGCCGCGCGCCCGGAAGGCGATCTTGGTGAGCAGCCCCATGGGCAGGCCGGCGATGGCCGCCTGCGTGGCCGCCGGCAGCGCGGGCGTGAAGGTGATCGAACCCGCGGCCAGCACGCCGTTGGAGACGGTGACGATGGCCCGGCCCGCGCGCATCTCGCCCCAATCGCCCCGCGCCACCACGCCGGGGCCGGACCAGTCGAGCCCCGTGACGGCGTGGTTCAGCCGGATGGGCAGCCCCTCGGCGAGCCGCGCGACCAAGCCGCCCACGCCCTCGCGCGGTAGCAGGTTCGGGCCGTCGAGATCGGTCTTCACATAGTCTTCCAGCGAGATGCCGGTGAGTTCCATCGCGTTGATCTGCGAGCCCAGCCAATGCGCGATGGTGGCATCCCAGGGGCCGCCCTGCGGCGCGGCCTCCATCACGCTGCGGTCGGGCGCGAGTGGGGCGGCCTGCAGCGCCGCCTCGAAGGCGCGATGGGCGCGCCAGTATTCGGCGAATTCGGCGCGGGTCGCGAAGCGCGCGCCCAGATGCAGGTGGCGCTCGCGCACCGTGTCGTGGTCGAGGTGGTCGCCCACGAAGGCGGTCAACGGATTGTCATCCGCCTGGTGCAGCCAGGTGGCGCCGAGGTCGAGGGGGGCGCCCAGCGCGGTGGTGGTGTGGGCCCGGCCGCCCACGCGGCCGCCCGCCTCCAGCACCACGCAGCTCCGGCCCTGGCGCAGCAGCGCCCGCGCGGCGGCGATGCCGGCGCAGCCCGCGCCGATGATGAGGACGTCTGGATCATTGCCGTGCATGGCCGCATCATAGGGCAAAGCCGCCCCGGCGGCTGCCTGAAGGAAAGCACCCATGCTGCAAGCCCCACCCGCCGAACCCGGCATGCGCGAAGACGAGGTGGACACGCCCGCGCTGCTGATCGACCTCGACGCCTTCGAGCACAACCTCGACACCATGGCGGCCTTCCTGGCGCCCACGGGGGCGAAGCTGCGGGCGCATGCGAAGACGCACAAGTCGCCGGTGGTGGCCAGGCTGCAGATGGCGCGCGGCGCGATCGGGCAATGCGTGCAGAAGGTGGGCGAGGCGGAAGTGCTCGCCTGGGGCGGCATCCCCGACATCATGGTGACGAACCAGGTGGTGGGCGCGCGAAAGCTGAACCGTCTGGTGGCGCTGGCCCGCATCGCGCAGGTCTCGGTCTGCGTGGATGACCCGGCGCAGGTGGCCGCGATCGAGGAGGCGGCGGCGGCGGCGGGCGTGCGGATTCCCGTTCTGGTCGAGATCGACGTGGGCGGCGCGCGCTGCGGCGTGCAGGCCGGCCCGCCGGCGGTGGCGCTGGCCGAGGTGATCGCCGCCTCGAAGCATCTGAGCTTCGGCGGCATCCAGGCCTATCACGGCAGCGCCCAGCATATCCGCGAGCCGGAGCGCCGCGCCGCGGCCATCGCCGGCGCGGTCGAGGCTTCGCGCCGCACGGTGGAGCAGCTGCGCCAGCGCGGCCTGGCCTGCCCCGTGGTGGGCGGTGCGGGCAGCGGCAGCTTCCAGCATGAGGTGGCGAGCGGCGTCTATACCGAGATCCAGGCCGGCTCCTACGCCTTCATGGACGCCGACTACGCCCGCAACATCGAGGCGCCGCCCTTCCGGCATGCGCTCTTCGTGCTGGCGACGGTGATGAGCGCCGCCACCCCGCACATCGCGGTGGTGGATGCGGGCCACAAGGCGGTGCCGACGGATAGCGGCTATCCGCTCATCGCCGGGCGGCCGGGTGTCAGCTATGTCGGCGCCTCGGACGAGCACGGGAAATTGACGGTGGAGGACCCGGCCTTGCGCCCGCGTCTGGGCGAGAAGCTGCGCCTGATCCCCGGCCATTGCGACCCGACGGTGGACCGCTACGACTGGTATGTCGGCGTGCGGAAGGGCCGCGTGGAATGCCTCTGGCCGGTGGCGGCGCGGGGTGCGATGGCCTGATGCCTCCGTCCCACCTGGCGCCTCCGCCCTTCGGCGTCGGCCGCGCGAAGCCGCAGGACCGGCTCGACCACTGGATCGCCGCCGTGGCGCCGGGCCGGACCTTCCTGGACCTCGGCGGCATCCGCGAGCGCAGTGGAAATGAGCGGGCGAGCTGGGCGCAGCGCTGCGGCGCGACCGATGTGGCGATGGCGGACATGCTGCCGCTGGACCATGAGCTGTGGGGATATTTCCGCGACCAGGTCCGCGCGCATGGCGTGCGCGACATCGATTTCCGGCCGGAGGTGGATGTGGATTCGCCGAGCTTCGCGGCCAAGCTCAACCGCTATGACATCGTAAGCGCGCCGCTGCTGCTCTATCACGCGCCGAACCCGGTCCATACCCTGCTGAACCTGCGGCGCGTGGTGGGGGAATATCTGATCGCGGGCACCGTCACCGTGCCCGACGTGGTGGAGAATGCCGAGGGGCGCGTGGCCTTCCCGGCCTCTTCCGCGCTGTTCCTGCCCGCGCTGCGCGGGCGGGAACGGGCGGTGATGCGGCGCTACTACCTGGACCGCTTCGGCCTCGACCTCGACACCCATGCGCCGGCGGGCGATGGCGCCACCATGCCCTATGTGACCGAGGGCGGGCCGAGCCCCTGGCCCTATTGGTGGTTCTTCACCAAATCCGCCTTCGAGCGCGCGCTGGATCTGCTCGAGATGCGCCTGCTGGACCGCCACACCTGGCAGGACCACGCGCATTTCGTCTTCCTGCGGCGGAAATAGCGATGCGCGCGCGCCGCTGGTTGCGGCCGCTGGCGTTGCTGATCGCACTGCCGCTGGCCGTGCTGGAGGTGACGCTCTGGGCCTGGCTCACGGCACTCGGCGCGCAACTGGCGCGGCTGCCGGTCTTCGCCTGGCTGGAGCGGCTGGTGGCGCGGATGAGCCCGGGGGCAGTGATCGTCGTCTTCGTGGTGCCCTTCATCCCCGCCATTCCGCTGCTGAAGCTGGGCGAATTGTGGCTGCTGCGCGAGGGGCATTTCATCTGGGCGGCGGTGGTGATCATCGGCGCGAAGGTGGTGGGGGCGGCGTTTTCCACGCGGGTCTTCGCGATCGCGAAGCCGAAGATGATGCAGGTGGCGTGGTTTGCGCGCGCCTATGGCGTGGTGATGGGCCTGGTGGAGCTGGGCCACCGCGCGCTGGAGGCACTGCCGGGCTGGATGGCCGCGCGGGCGGCGTTGCGCGGGTGGATCGCGCGGGGCCGCGCCTGGCTGCGGCGCGCGCGCGGCCCGCTGGGGCGCGGTATCGCCGCCGCGCGGCGCTGGTGGCGGGCGAAGTGGGGCTAGGGCTCCCGTATCATCCGGCCGCAAAGCGGCCGGCGCCGCCCAACCGGACGCCCGGCCTGGCGCACCAGCCACGCGGCGAAGCCAAGCGCGCTGCGCGCGCCCGGCGTCTGAGGGCGCAAAACTAAGCCAAGGCGACGCGGCGGGCCTTTCGCATCTCCTGCCAGAGCGCGCTGGCCACGGCGAGGCCGAGGCAGGAGGCGGCGGCGACGAAGACGAAATCCGGCTTGCCATGGTCGAGCAGCCAGCCGCAGGCGATGGGGCCGACCATGCCGCCGATGTTGAAGCCCGTGCTGACCACGCCGAAGACGGCGCCGGCCTGGCCGGGCGGGGCGGCGGCGCGCACCAGCATGTCGCGCGAGGGCATGATCATGCCCGAGAGGAAGCCCGAGACTCCCATCACCAGCAGCAGCGGGAAGGGCGCCCAGGCGATGAGGCCGGCGACCAGGAACAGCACCGCGGAACAGCCCAGGCCCGCCGCGGCGACGAGGCCGTGGCGCTTGGTGCGGTCGGCCACATGGCCGCCCACCAGCACGCCGATGGCGCTCATCGCGAGCCAGGCGGTGAGCGCGATGTTGCCCGCGGTGAGCGAGGTGCCATGCGCCGCATTCCAGGCCGAGACGGCGAAGCCCTGGATGCTGGAATTGGACAGCGCCAGCACCACGAAGAAGCCGAGCAGCGTGAGCACGGCGGGGCTGAGCACGCGCGGCGCGCCGGCGGCGGGCTTGGGGCGCGCGGGCTGGATGCGCTCGGCCAGCGCCTCGCGCAGCAAAGGCAGGGCGGCGATGGGGCCGAGCAGGCCCGCGATGATGAGCGCGAAGCCGACGCCGCCAAGGCTGGCCGCGCCCAGCATCAGCGCGGGTGCCACGGCGCTGCCGGCATAGCCCGCGAAGGTGTGGAAGGAGAAGGCACGGCCCACATGGGCCTCGCCGATCGAGGAGCCGAGGATCGCGTAGTCGGCCGGGTGATAGACGGCGTTGGCGAGGCCGGCCATGGCCATCGCCACCAGCAGCCAGGCATAGCTGCCGCCGATGCCGGCCAGCGCGAAGGCCGCGCCGCCCAGCAGCAACCCCGCGACGAGCGCGCGGCGCGGCCCCACGCGATCCACCAGGAAGCCCATCGGCGCCTGGGTGAGGGCGGAGACGATGTTGAACAGCGTCAGCGCGAAGCCGAGCTCGAGGAAGGAGATGCCCATGCCGTCGCGCAGCAGCGGAAACAGCGGCGGCAGGACGAGGATATGGACGTGGCTGACGAAATGCGCGCCGGAGACGGAGGCGAGGATGCGGCGTTCCTCGGGGGCGAAGGCCGTCACCTCAATGCGCCTCGGCCCAGGAGGTGCCGTGGCCGACCTCGACCAGCAGCGGCACGCGCAGTTCGGCGACGCCTTCCATCACGCGGCGCAGGATGGCGCCGGCCGCTTCGACCTCGGCCTCGGGAACTTCCAGCACCAGCTCGTCATGCACCTGGAGCAGCATGCGGGACTTGAGGCCCGCCTCGCGCAGCGCCATCGGGACGCGCACCATGGCGCGCTTGATGATCTCGGCCGCACCGCCCTGGAAGGGCGCGTTGATGGCCTGTCGCTCCGCGCCCGCGCGCAGCATCGCGTCCTTCGCCTTGATGTTCTGGATCCAGAGGCGGCGGCCGAAGGGGGAGAGGACGTAGCCATTCATCCGCGCCTCCTCCTTCAGCCGTTCCATCTCGGCGCGGATGCCGGGGTATTGCGCGAAATAGGCGTCGATGATGCCGCGCGCCTCGCCCGCCGGGATGCCCAGGCGCGCGCCGAGGCCGAAGGCGCTCATGCCGTAGATGATGCCGAAATTGATGGTCTTGGCGCGGCGGCGCGCTTCCTTGTCCACGCTGCCGGGATCGAGGTGGAAGATTTCCGCGGCCGTGCGGCTGTGGATGTCCTCGCCCTTCGCGAAGGCCTCGCGCAGGGTCGGGACCTCGGCGAGGTGGGCGAGGAGGCGGAGTTCGATCTGGCTGTAGTCGGCGCTCATCAGCACATGGCCGGGCTCGGCCACGAAGGCGCGGCGGATGCGCATGCCCTCCTCGGTGCGGATGGGGATGTTCTGCAGATTGGGCTCGGTGGAGGAGAGGCGACCCGTGCTGGTCACCGCCATCGCATAGTCGGTGTGGACGCGGCCGTCGGGCGCGATCTGCGCGGCCAGGCCCTCGACATAGGTGGATTTCAGCTTGGCGAGCTGGCGCCATTCCAGCACCACGCGCGGCAATTCCGCGCCCTGTGCGGCCAGGTCCTCCAGCACGGCGGCATCGGTCGAATAGGCGCCGGTCTTGCCCTTCTTGCCGCCCTTCAGGCCCATCTCGTCGAAGAGGATCTCGCCGAGCTGCTTCGGGCTGCCCACGTTGAAGGCGCGGCCGGCGAGGCGGTGGCACTCGGCCTCCAGCACGACGAGACGTTCCGCGAAATCCTGGCCGATGCGGGCGAGTTCGGCGCCATCCACCTTCACGCCGGCCTGCTCCATGCCGGCGAGCACGTTGATCATGCGCCGCTCCACCTGCTCATAGAGGGCCAGGGCGCGCTCGGGGCGAAGGCGGGGGCGGAGGTGGTGCCAGAGGCGCAGCGTCACATCCGCATCCTCGGCCGCATAGGCGGTGGCGCGGTCGAGCGGCACATGGGCGAAGCTGATGCGTGCCTTGCCCGTGCCGGTTACCTCGTCGAAGGAGATGGGCTTGTGGCCGAGATGGAGCTGCGAGAGCTCATCCATGCCATGCCCATGCGCGCCGGCTTCCAGCGCGCAGGAGATCAGCATGGTGTCATCCACCGGCGTGACCGCCAGGCCGCCATTCTGCGGCTGCGCCAGCACCTCCAGGTCGTATTTCGCGTTGTGCAGCACCTTCAGCACGCCAGGGTCTTCCAGCAGCGGGCGAAGGGCGGCCATCGCGTCCTCGAAGGGAATCTGCGGCGGCGTTTCGGTCAGCATGTCCGCGCCGGCATGGCGCAGCGGGATGTAGCAGGCACGGCCCGGCGCCACGGCCAGGCAGACGCCGACGAGGCGCGCGGCCAGCGCATCCAGGCTGTCCGTCTCGGTGTCGAGGGCGATCACACCGGCGTCGCGCGCCAGCGCCACCCAGCGTTCCAGCGCCCCCAGCTCCGTCACGCAGTCATAGGGGCCGAAGGCGGCGGCACTCGGCTCGGGCGTCGCGGTGCTTTCCACGGGGCGCGCGCGCTGCGGCGCGCCGCCATCGCCGAGGCCCAGCCGCGCGGCGAGGGACCGGAAATTGTTCTCCGCCAGGAAGGCGCCGAGGCGCGCGGGCTCGGGCGCCTTGGCGCGCAGATCCTCGATGGGGCAGGGCAGCGGCGCGTTCTCGTCGAGTGTGACGAGGCGCAGCGAGATGCGCGCCATCTCCGCATGGGTCTGCAGCAATTCGCGCCGCTTGGGCTGCTTGATCTCGCCTGCGCGGGCCAGCAGCGTCTCGAGGTCGCCATATTCGGCGAGCAGCGTCGCCGCCGTCTTCACGCCGATGCCGGGGACGCCGGGCACATTGTCCGTCGCATCGCCGGCCAGCGCCTGGACCTCGGCCACCTTGTTCGGCGCCACGCCGAATTTCTCCAGCACCTCGGGCTCGCGGATCGGCTTCTGCTTGATCGGGTCCAGCATGATCACGCGCTCCCGGATCAGCTGCATCAGGTCCTTGTCGGAGGAGACGATGGTGACGCGGCCACCCTGCGCCTCGAACGCCTTGGCATAGGCGGCGATCAGATCATCCGCCTCATAGCCCGGCAGCTCCACGCGACAGACGCCGAAGGCTTCCGTCGCCTCGCGGATCAGCGCGAATTGCGGGACGAGTTCCTCGGGCGGTTCCGGGCGGTGGGCCTTGTATTCGGGGTAGATGTCGTTCCTGAAGGTCGTGCGCGCCGTGTCGAAGATGACGGCGATATGCGTCGAGACATTCTGGCTGAGGAAGCGCTCCAGGATCTGCGCGAAGCCGAAGACGGCGTTCACCGGCGTGCCATCGGGGCGCGTCATCGGCGGCAGGGCGTGGAAGGCGCGGAAGATGTAGCCGCTGCCGTCGATCAGGATCAGATGGGGATCAGTGGTGTCCGTCATCGCCCGCGCCGTCCTTCAGCCGATAGGTGCGCGAGCAATAGGGGCAGGTAACCTGGTGCTCCTCGATCCGCATCCAGATCAAGGGATGACCCAGCGCGCCCTTGCCGCCGTCGCAGCTCACGGCGCGGCTTTCCACGAGGATCACATCCTCGGGCGTCACGCCCTCGACGGGGTGGGGGGCATAGCCGGTCATCTGCGGGTCGCGCATCAGCGTGTTCATCCTTGGCCGCGTGGTGGCCGTGATCATAAACCGCTGGCCAGGGATGGGCCAGCGGGCCATATCCGGACGCGATGAAGCTGCTGGCCGCCCTGTTCCTCGCGCTGCTCTCGCTCGCCGGATGCTCGCCCGTGGTGGTTCCCGCCGGGCCGCCCGTGCGGGAGGCGGGCATTGAGCCCTTCGTGGCGCCGCCGCTGCCCTGGATGCCGGTGCCCGCCTGGGCCTTCGCGCCCTCGCCCCCGCCGCCCGAGCCCACGGGCCCGCGGCCGGAATCCATGCTCGTCATGCCCGATGGCGCGCGGCTGCCGCTGCGCGTCTGGCGACCGCCGGGAGGGGATGGCGCTGCGCCCCGGTTCCTCGTGCTGGCCATCCATGGCCTGGCCGATCATGGCGGCAACATGCTGATGGAGGGCGGGCCCATGCTCGCGGCCGGCGGCGCCGTGGTCTACGCCTATGACCAGCGCGGCTTCGGCTGGACCAGCCCGCGCGGCTACTGGGCCGGCGCCGAGACCATGGTGAACGACGCCAACACCGCGCTGGACCTCCTTCGCGCGCGGCATCCTGGCGTGCCGGTCTTCCTGCTGGGCGAGAGCATGGGGGGCGCCGTGGTGCTCGCCATGCGGCGCACCGATGTGGCGGGAATCATCCTCTCCTCCCCCGCGCTCTGGGGGCGGGCCTATATGCCGAGCGTCCTGCGCGGGCTGCTCTGGACGGCGGGGCATGTGCTGGGGCCGGTCGCCCTGCCGCCAAGCGCCCCCAACATCTCGGCCACCGACAACCGGGAGGCGCTGCTGCGCTTCGGGCGGGACCCGCTGACGCTGCGCGATGTGCGCTTCGACATGGTGAAGGGCCTGGTGGACCTGATGGACCAGGCCATCGCCGCCCTGCCCACCTGCTGCCGCACGGTGCCGACGCTGGTGATGGTGGGCGGCAATGACCAGGTGGTGCCGACGCCCATCGCCCGCCGCGCGCTGCGCGACGCGCAGGTGCCGCGCGTGGCGCTCTATCGCGAGGGCTGGCACCTGCTGCTGCGCGACGGCGTGCGCGCGGAGGTGGCGCGCGACATCCTGGCCTTCATGAACGCGCCCGACCGGCCGACGCCGCGCGAGGCGGATGGGGCGGCGTGGATCGCGCGGACGCCGCCATGAAGGGGGCCTCCGGCGGCTGGGGCCTCAGGCCCCAGACCCCGTTCATTGGAGCGATTGACCCCTCGCCCCGCGCACGGTCCCGACGCGATGGGGCGCCGACCCAAGGCAAGGGGTCTGGGGCCGCCGGAGGCCTTTCCTGCCTCAGGTCTCCGCCCCGCCATTCACCGCCAGCATCTGCCCGTTGATGAAGGCCCCCTCATCCGAGGCCAGCAGCCGCACCATCGCCGCCACTTCCGCGGGCTGACCGAGGCGGCCGACCGGCACGCGCACCACCATCTCCTGCCGGTGCGCGTCGGGCGCGACATCCTCGTCATCCGAGGCGATGGGGCCGGGCGAGATGGCGTTCACGGTGACGCCCTTCGGGCCGAATTCCTTGGCGAGCGACTTGGTGAGGCCCCAGACGCCATGCTTGGCGACGGAGACCGGCGCGCGCCCGGCATAGCCATGGATCGCGTTCATGCCGGCGAAGTTCACGATGCGGCCCCAGCCGCCCTCCAGCATGCCCGGCAGGCAGGCCTGGGAGAGCCAGAGCGCGGCGTCGAGGTCCACCGCCATCACGCGGCGATAATCCTGCTCGGTGAGGTCGAGGAATTTGTTGGTGGGGCGGAGTGCCGCGTTGTTCACCAGCACATCCACGCGGCCGAAGCGGGAGATGGCGGCCTCGGCCAGGCGGCGGCAGGTGGCGCGCTCGCCCACATCGCCCATGGCGACCAGCGCCTCCACGCCCAGGGCGCGGGCCTCGTTCGCCACGCGCTCGCAGGCCGCCTGGTCGGAGGAGCCGTTGATGACGACGTTCATCCCCTGCTTTGCGAGCGCGAGGGCGACGGCGCGACCGATGTTGCGGCCTGCGCCGGTGATGAGGGCGGTTCGGGTCATGGGCGTCTTCCTTCGGGTGGGGCTGTCGCGAGGGCCGGGTTTTCCGGCCAGTCATGCTTGGGGTAGCGGCCGCGCATATCCTTGCGCGCATCCGCCCAGCCGCCCTGCCAGAAGCCGGCGAGGTCGGCCGTGATGGCAATCGGGCGGCCGGCGGGGGAGAGCAGCGCGACCTGCAGGGGGATGCGCCCGCCGGCCAGCGGCGGCATGG
Organism: Sediminicoccus rosea; assembly: GCF_033547095.1. Classification (NCBI taxonomy): domain Bacteria; kingdom Pseudomonadati; phylum Pseudomonadota; class Alphaproteobacteria; order Acetobacterales; family Roseomonadaceae; genus Sediminicoccus; species Sediminicoccus rosea. The sequence continues at coordinate 1,024,581 of NZ_CP137852.1, forward strand.
CGCCCATGCCGTAGAGGTGCTGGGCGCGCGCCTCCAGCGTCGGGATCTCGGCGGTGTAGTCCACGGCGGCGCTGCGGCCCTGGGGGAGGGGGATGCGCGGCGGCAGCGCGGCGTCGAGCGCGCGGCGGAGATCATGCGGCAGCAGCATGGCGTGAAGGTCGAGCGACTTGAGCTCGGCCAGCTTCGTCATCCCGTTGCAATAGGGGGCAAGCCAGTCCTTGGCGGTGGCGGTGAGGGCGGCGTCGCTCACATCCGGCCAGGGCGCGCCTTCAAGGGCGTGCATGCGGGCGATGCGGGCGCGAAGCTGCTTCGCCGATTCACTCCAGTCGAGGTCGCGGAAATCGCGTCCAGCGGCGGCTTCGGCCAGCGCCTCGGCCATGGCGGCGGGATCCGCGCCGGCGAGCGGCGATTCTTCCAGGATGAGCGGGCCGAACATCAGGCGGCGGCGGGCGAGCACGGCGCCGGCGCGGGCGTCGAAGCTCGCACCTTCGACGGTCACGAAGCGTTCGGGGAAGCGGGCTTCCAGCACGGCGCGGCTGATGGGGGCGGCCATGCGGATGCGCGCCTCGGTGCCCTTGAGCTCGAGATCGGCGACGGCGAGCAGGCTCTGCTTGGCGAGCGGGTCGGCGCTGGAGAGGCGCGCGCCCTGGCCGGAGGCGAGGCGGAAGGCGCCATCCATCGTGCCGCGCTTGAGCGCGATGCGGTCGGGGAAGCCGGCGGCCAGCAGCGCGCCCGCATCGCCCTCGGGCGGGGTGTTGCCATGCACGCCCAGGCGCCGGCGATGCATGGCGGCGGAACGGCGGATGGCACGGATGGCGATGCCGTCGCTCTCGGCATGGGCATGGCCGTGCAGCACATCGAGGCGCAGCGTGATGTCGGCGGGGGGCTCGCGGCCACGGAGCGGGTCGCGTTCCTCCAGCAGCGCCGCGAGATCGGCGGCGAGGGCCGCTTCGCCCTCATTCTCCACGGCGCACATCATGCGGGCGAGGCGCGGATGCGTGCCCATGCGCGCCATTCGTTGGCCGGTGGTCGTGATGCGGCCCTGCGCGTCCATGGCATCCAGGTTGCGCAGCAGGGCGCGCGCGGCGGCGACCTGGCCGGCGGGCGGCGGGTCGAGGAAGGGGAGGGCGAGCGGGTCCGCGCCCCAGGCGGCGCAGTCGAGCACGAGGGAGGAGAGCTCGGCCTCCAGCATTTCGGGCCGGTCCTGGAGGGGCATGCCGCGCTGCACCGCCTCGCTCCAGAGGCGGATGGCGACACCGGGCTCGGTGCGGCCGGCGCGGCCGGCGCGCTGCTCGGCGGCGGCGCGGCTGATGCGGAGCGTGACCAGGCGCGTGAGGCCCGTCGCGCCATCCAGGCGCGGCGCGCGGCGGAAGCCGCCATCCACCACGATCCGCACGCCGGGGACGGTGAGGGAGGTCTCGGCGATGCTCGTCGCCAGCACGACGCGGCGGCGTTCGCCCTGGGTCAGCGCGCGGTCCTGCTCGGCGGGGGAGAGTTCGCCATGCAGCGGCAGGACATCGGCGTTCAGGCCGCTGAGGCGCTCGGCGGTGCGGCGGATCTCGCCCCAGCCGGGGAGGAAGGCCAGCACATCGCCCGGCTCGCGCGCCATGACGCCGCGGATGGCGGTGGCCATGGCTTCCGGCAGGTCACGCGGGTCGGTGATGTCGCGCTTCACATGCTCGACGCGGACCGGGTGCGCGCGGCCGGCGCTTTCGATCAGCGGCGCGTTGAGCAGGCGCGTGAAGGCGCCGCCATCCAGCGTCGCGGACATCGCCAGCAGGCGCAGTTCGGGGCGCAGCCCGGCCTGGAGATCGAGGCAGAGGGCGAGGCCGAGATCGGTGTCGAGATGGCGTTCATGCGCCTCGTCGAAGATGACGGCGGCGACCCCTTCCAGGCCCGGGTCGGATTGCAGGCGGCGGACCAGCAGGCCCTCGGTGATCACCTCGATGCGGGTGGCCGCGGAGACGGCGCGATCGAGGCGCGTGGAGAGGCCGACCACGCCGCCCGGCTGCTCGCCGAGCAGCGAGGCCATGCGGCGCGCGGCGGCGCGGGCGGCGACGCGGCGGGGTTCGAGGACGAGGAGTTTCTGGCCGCGCGCCCAGTCCTCGTCGCGCAGCGCCAGCGGCACGAGCGTGGTCTTGCCCGCTCCGGGTGGGGCGACCAGCACGGCGTTGCTGCCCTCGCGCAGCGCGTCGCGCAGCGCGGGCAGCGCCTCCTCGACCGGGAGCGTCATGGCCGCTGGATCCGTGCTCACCAGAGCGGGCGACGCGAAGAGGAGCGCGCCTTTCGAGGATGCGAAGGCGAAGAGCCGAGCCGAAAAGCTTCAGCTTTTCGAAGCCAAGCCGGCGGAGCCGGCGCCCAGCGCTTGAGGGCGGGAAAAATCTTCATTCCCAGCCTTCGGCGACCGCCTTGCCGATCATCGTGCCGCTTTCCACCAGCTGGTGCCCGGTGGCGAGGTTGGCCGCGTTGATGCGGCCCAGATGGCGCGTCATCGTGTGGCGCAGCTTGCCCTGCTCGATCAGCGTCGCGACCTCGTTCAGCAGCAGGTGCTGCTTCGCCATGTCGGGCGTCTGGTAGATGGCGCGGGCGAACATCCCCTCCCAATGGAAGCTCGCGGCCTTCGATTTCAGGCGGCCGATCTCGATGGTGCTGAGGTCGTCAATGGCGCAGAGCGCGCCTTGCGGGGCGATGATCTCGCAGAGCGCGCGCCAGTGCTTCGCGGTCTGCGTGGTGGAGAAGATCCAGGGGAAGGCATGGCCCAGCGCCCGGGCCTGGACGACGAGGTCCTGGCTGTGGTCCAGCACCTCATGCGCGCCCATCCTGTGGCACCAGTCGCGCGTCTCGGGGCGGGAGGCGGTGGTGACGACGGTGAGGCCGGTGAGCTGGCGGGCGAGCTGCACCGCCATGGAACCGACGCCGCCCGCGCCGCCGATGATGAGCACCGCGCCCGTCGCGTCGCGCGCGATCTTCAGCCGGTCGAACAGGGCCTCGTAGGCGGTGATGGTGGTCAGCGGCAGGGCGGCGGCTTCGGCGATGGAGAGGCTCTTCGGCTTGCGGCCGACGATGCGCTCATCCACCAGATGGAGCTGCGCGTTGCTGCCGGGGCGGTTCACGGCGCCGGCGTAGTAGACCTCGTCGCCCTCCTGGAAGAGCTGCGCCTTGTCGCCGCGGGCGCGCACCACGCCGACCGCGTCGAAGCCCAGGATGCGGGGCTCGCCCGCCGGGTCGGCCCCGGCGCGGAGCTTGGCGTCCACCGGATTCACCGAGACGGCGCGCACCTCGACCAGCAGGTCATGGCCGCGCGGGGCGGCGGGGTCGGCCAGGATGAGGTCGAGCAGCGCGTCCTCATGCGTGGCGGGGTGGCAATGGGTGTAGGCGACGGCCTTCATGGCTTGCGTTCCTCGGGGCGGATTTCGTCATGGATTCATACGCCAAGGGCTGACAGGGCGCGAGCCAGCCCCTAATTCTGCATTCCCCGTCATCAAGGAGCCATGTGATGCAGGATCTCGCCTTCGCGCGCCGCGCTGCCGTCCTGGGTGGTGCCGCCGCCGCCGCTTTCGCCGCCATGCCACCTGCCGCCGCCGCCGCCGCCGTGCCGCCGCAGCAGGGCGCCAACCCGCCGCGCTTCCAGCGCCTGAAGGTGGGCGATGTGGAGGTGACCACGCTGCTGGATGGCGCGATGCAGGGCACGAACGAGAACATCCAGCGCTTCTTCCCCGACAGCCGGCCGGAGGAGATCGTGCCGCTGCGCGCGCGCGCCTTCGCGATCGAGCCCGGGCTGCACCAGCCGGTCGGCGCCTATCTGCTGAACACGGGCCGCAACCTCGCCATGATTGATTGCGGCGGGCATTCCAGCTTCATCCCCACCACGGGACAGACGCTCGCCGCGCTGCGGGCCAGCGGCTACACGCCCGAGCAGGTGGACACGGTGGTGCTGACGCACATCCACCCCGAGCATGCGCTGGGGCTGAGCTATGACGGCGTGACGCGCAACTTCCCCAATGCCGAGATCGTCGTCACGCAGATCGACCACCAGTTCTGGACCGACCCCGCGATGGAAAGCCGCGTGCCGCAGGGGCAGCGCTTCATCGAGGCGGCGCGCCGCGCCATCCGCCCCTATCAGGGCCGCATCCGCACCACCGAGATGCGCGCGGGGCTCGAGGTCATCCCCGGCGTCTTCATGGAGCCCGCCCCGGGCCACACGCCCGGCCATGTGAGCTACCGCGTGACGAGCCAGAACCAGTCCATCTTCATCTGGGGCGACATCGCGCACCAGATGGTGATCCAGCTCGCGCGTCCGCGCTGGCGCGTCGGCGTGGATGTGGACAGCGCCATGGGCGTGGAGAGCCGCGTCCGCACGCTGGACATGCTGGCCACCGAGGGGGTGCTGATGGGCGGCGTGCATGTGCCCTGGCCCGGCTTCGGCCGCATCATCCGTGATCCTTCCGCCGGGGGCGAGGGCTACCTGTATGTGCCGCGCCCGGCGCAGTTCACGTAACGGCGGATCATTTCGCTGTTGGCTCGCGCGGGGGAATGTGCGGTGATGACCGCACCCTTCCCCCGGAGCCCCCCATGAAGCCCGCCACCCTCGCCTTCGGCTTTCTCTGCGCCTTTCTCGGCGTGTTGTTCTTCCACCAGGCGACGATCGGCTTCTACCACGGCATGGGCTGGAGCCCGAACCCGCCCTTCCGCCAGACGCCCATTCCGCCCTTCGGCGTGCCGCAGATCTGGAATGCCTGCTTCTGGGGCGGCATGTGGGGCATCCTCTTCGCCCTGCTGGAGCCGAAGCGCCCGGCCGCCATGCCGGTCTGGCTCTTCGCCGTGATCTTCTGCCTCGCGCTGCCGCTGGTGGTGGGGGCCTGGATCCTCGTGCCGCTGATCAAGGGCACGCCGATGTTCGCCAATGGCAACACCACCGCCATGCTGCGCAGCCTCGGCATCTACGGCGTCTGGGGCCTCGGCCTCGCGCTGTTCTGGCGCGGGCTGCCGGCGCTGTTCCGCAAGGGCTGATCAGGGGACGGGCGTCAGCACCGGTCGGCCCGCGAAATGCGCCTGGAGATTGGCGACGACGAGGCTCGCCGTCGCCAGGATCGACTCGGGCGAGCGGCCGGCGATGTGCGGCGTGATGATGAGGTTGGACAGCGCGCGCATGGCGTCTGGCACCTCCGGCTCGCCATCCACCACGTCGATCGCGGCGCCGGCGATGCGGCTTTCGCTGAGCGCGGCGATGAGCGCCGCCTGGTCCACCACGCTGCCGCGGCCGATATTCACCAGGTAGCCCGCCGGCCCCAGCGCATCGAGCACCGCCCGGTCCACCAGATGCCGCGTGCCCGCCCCGCCCGGTGCGGCGATGAGCAGCACATCGGCCCATGCCGCCAGGGCGTGCGCCGATTCCATCCAGGCATGCGCGCAGCCCGCGCGTGGGCGGCGGTTGTGATAGGCGATCTCCATCCCGAAGCCGCCCTGCGCACGGGCCGCGATCATCGCACCGATCTCGCCCATGCCGAGGATGCCGAGGCGCCGCCCGCTCACCATCGGGCGCGGCCAGCGCACGCCCATCCATTCGCCGCGCTTCACCGCCGCATCGAGGCGCGGGATGTCGCGCAGCAGCGCGAGGGTGAGGGCCATGGCGTGATCCGCCACGGAGGGCGCGTTGGTGCCCGGCCCATGCGTCACCACGATGCCGCGCGCCCGCGCCGCCGCGACGTCGATGTTCTCATGCCCGACCGCGATGGCGCAGATGATCTCGAGCTGGGGCAGCGCGTCCATCTCCGCCGCGGTGAAGCCGGTGGCGCCATTGGTCAGCACGCAGCGCAGCCCGGGCATCTCGGCGATGGCCTGCGCCCGCGCCTCTGCCCCCAGCGCCACGCGCGGCGCGAAGCCGCCCTCGGCGATGCGCGCCAGCCGGTCGGCGTCGAGCGGGTTGAGGACGAGGAGCGGGATCGGGGCCATGCCCCCTTTCTCCGGCGCGCGGGCTGGCCTGTCGAGGGCCTCCCCGGCGGCTTGCGCTGGATCATTGCCGCCGCGACGCGCCCACGCCTAGGCTGGCCCATGGAAGGACACGCATGCGCATCGCCCTGCTCGCGGATATCCACGGCAATCTCGAGGCGCTGGAAGCCTGCCTCGCGCATGCGCAGGCGCAGGGCGCCGCCCGCCTGATCTTCCTGGGCGACCTCGTCGGCTACGGCGCGGATCCGGAAGCGGTGACGGCGCGGGTGCGGGGCCTGATGGAAGCGGGCGCCATCACCCTGCGCGGGAATCACGACGAGGCGGCGCTGCGCGGGCCCGAGGGCTTCAGCCCCCTGGCGGCCGAGGCGATGCGCTGGACGCAGGGGCGGCTCGATGCCGCGACGCGGCAGTTCCTCGCGGGCCTGCCGCTCACGCATGAGGAGGGGGATTGCCTCTACACCCATGCCGACGGCTCCAACCCGGCCGATTGGCGCTACGTCACCGATGCGCGGGAGGCGCGGCGCAGCCTGGAGGCGACGACGGCGCGGCTCACCTTCTGCGGCCACACCCATGTGCCCGCGCTGTTCGGCCTCACCGCCACCGAGAAGCTGCTGCACCACCGCCCGATGGATGACCTGATGCTCCCCCTCCTCCAGCCGCGCCGCTGGCTCGGCGTCATCGGCGCGGTGGGCCAGCCGCGCGATGGCAACGCGGCCGCCTGCTACGGCCTGTTCGACACGGCGCGTGCCGAATGCGGCTGGATGCGCGTGCCCTACGACATCGAGGCCGCGGCGCGGAAGATCCGCGCCGCCGGCCTGCCCGAGGCGCTGGCCGCGCGCCTCTTCGCGGGGCGTTGAGCATGCCAACCGAAGTCGGCGGCTTCACCCTTGGCCCCGTCCTGCATGAAGGCGGCATGGCCGTGCTGCGATCGGCCACCCACCCCGACCATGCGGGCCCCATCCTCGTGAAGCTGCCCCGCCTGGCCGAGGGCGCGGACCCGGCCGCCATCGTCAGCTTCGAGATGGAGCAGATGATCCTGCCCCGGCTGGACGGCCCGCATGTGCCGCGCTGCCTGGGCGTGGGGCATGAGCCGCTGCCCTGGATCGCGATGGAGCGCATCCAGGGCGAGACGCTGCTGCCGCTGCTCGACCGCCTGCCCCTGCCCATCGCCGAGGTGGCGGAGGTGGGGGCGATGGTCGCCGAGGCGCTCTGCGCGCTGCACCGCCAGGGCGTGGTGCATCTCGACGTGAAGCCGGGCAACCTGATGCAGGTGGATGGGCGCGTGGTGCTGCTCGATTTCGGCCTCTCGCACCACGCGCACCTGCCCGACCTGATGACCGAGGAATTCCGCCTGCCCTATGGCTCGGCGCCCTACATGGCGCCGGAGCAGGTGATGGGCATCCGCGGCGACCCGGCCTCGGACCTCTTCGCGCTGGGTGCGCTGCTCTATGCGCTCACCACCGGCCGCAACCCCTTTGGCGATCCGCAGCACATGGCGCACATGAAGCGCCGCCTCTGGTGGGACCCGCCGCCGCCGCGCGCGCTGCGCCCCGACTGCCCGCCCTGGCTGCAGGAGATCATCCTCCGCAACCTCGAGGTGGAGCCGGTGCGGCGCCACCCGACGGCGGCGCAGCTCGCCTTCGACCTGCGCCACCCCGAGCAGGTGAGCCAGACCTCGCGCGCGACGAAGCTGAAGCGCGATGCCTGGTCGGCCCGTATCCGCCGCCGCTTCCACCCGGACCACCAGCCGCGCCTGAGGCGCGACGCCGTCGCCATGGCGCAATCCGGCGCGCCCATCATCATGGTGGCGGTGGACCTCGGCGGCATGACGGCGGCGCTGGCGGATGCGATGCAGGGCATGGTCACGCAGATCATGGCGACCTTGCCCGGCGCGCGCGTGGCCTGCGTGAACGTGCTGCAGACCCACCTGCTGCGCCCCGACATGACGCTGGATGACGAGGGGCGCAACAAGCACCTGCAACGCCTGCTGGAGCTGCGCCACTGGTCGGCGCCGCTGAAGCTGCCCGAGGCGCGGCTGACGCATCATGTGCTGGAGGCGACGGGCCCGGCCGCCACGCTGCTGGAATACGCGCAGCAGAACCGGGTGGACCACATCATCCTCGGCGCCCGCGCACACAGCCTGGGCCGCCGCGTGCTGGGCAGCGTCGCGGCCGAGGTGGCACGGGACGCGCCGTGTTCGGTGACGGTCGTGCGGCTGCGCGCGGGGTAGATCGCGGCTGCGCGCGGGGTAGATCGCGGCTGCGCGGCGCAACGTCGCATCCGCGCCCCGTGCAACCAGCCAAGCCCGCGGGCGTTTCCACCCTGAATCACACAGGGGAGCACCCGTGATGCGCAAGATCATTCATCTCAGCCTCGTCGTCGCATTGGCCGGCGGCCTGGCTGCCTGCGGGCAGACCACGGGGGACCGTGCCCTTTCGGGCGCGGGCCTCGGGGCCGCGGCCGGCGCCGGCGTCGGCGCGCTGACCGGCACCAGCGTGCTGGGTGGCGCGGCGCTGGGCGGCGTCGCGGGCGGCGCCGCCGGCGCGCTCACCTCGCCCAACACCGTCAACCTCGGCCGCCCCGCCTGGCGTTGACGCCCATTTCCCCGAAAGGAACTTCCATGTCCTACAAGCAGATTTCCGAGACCGCCGAATCCCTGGGCCATGACGCGGCCGAGGAACTCGCGCGGCTGCGCACCCAGGTGGAGACGCTGATGAATGAGCGCGTGACGCCCATGCTGGGCTCCGTCGCCCATTCGGCCGAGCACGCGGCGAAGGTCGCGACCGACGAGGTGCGCCACCAGGCGGCGCGGCTGACCGATGCGGTGCAGGAGAAGCCCCTGGCCGCGCTCGGCATCGCCGCGCTCGCGGGCTTCGTGCTGGCCTCCTTCCTGCGGCGCTGAGCATGCGCGCCCTCCGCCTGCTTTCCACCGCGGCGCAGGCGGAGGGCCTGCTGCTGCGGCGCCAGGGGGCGCGCATGGGCCGCGCCGCCGTGTTCGGCGCCATGGCGGCGGGCTTCGGCCTCGCCATGCTGGCCCTGCTGCACCTGGCCGGATGGCTCTGGCTGGAGGAGCGCCACGGCGCGCTTCCGGCCAGCCTCTTCGTGGCCCTGGCCGATGGCGTGCTGGCGGTGATCCTGCTGCTCCTGGCGCGCGGCGGCCGCGACCCCGTGGCGGAGGAGGCGCGTGCCCTGCGCCAGCAATCCGTCGCGCTGCTCACGGCGCCCAGCGCCATCCGCCCCGAATGGGAGCGGCTGGCGCTCAGCGTCGGCGGCTACCTGCTGGAGCGGGCGCTGCGACAGCGGCGCTGACCCGGCGGGGGGTGATCCCCCCGCTCCGGCCCCCGCCTTACCCCGCCAATTCGCGCGAGCGCGCCGTCGCCGCCTCGATCGCCTCCTGCATCAGCGCGGGCCAGGCCTCCTCGCGCATCAGCACGGCCAGCGCGCGCTCCGTCGTGCCCTTGGGGCTGGTGACGTTGCGGCGGAGCTGGGCCGCGTCCTCCGTGCTGGCGCCGAGCAGCGCGCCGGAGCCGGCCACGGTGGCGCGCGCCATGCGCCGGGCGAGATCCGCCGGCAGGCCCTGGGCGAGCGCCGCCTGCTCCATCACCTCGGCCAGCAGGAACACATAGGCCGGCCCGCCGCCCGAGACGGCGGTGACGGGATCGATCAGCCCTTCCTCCTCCACCCAGGCGGCCTCGCCGATGGCGCCGAGCAGGCGGTCGCTCAGCGCGCGCTGTTCGGCGCTCACCCCTGGCCCGGCGCAGGCGACGGTGAAGCCCAGGCGCAGCGCGGCCGGCGTGTTGGGCATGGCGCGGATGATGCGGGCCTTGCCGCCCAGCATGGCGTTCATGCCGCCGATGGTGCGGCCCGCCATGATGGAGAGGAACACCACCTCGGGCTTCGCCAGATGCGCCAGCGCGGGCAGGGCGTTCGGCGCCTCCTGCGGCTTGGTGGCGAGGATGATGGCGGCGGGCGCGAAGCCGGCCGGGATCTCCGCGATGCTCGCCACATGCCGCACGCGGCCGGCGAAGGCGCTGACCGCGGCGGCGTTGGGCTCCACCACCACCGTCTCGGGCGGCAGGCCCAGCTCGAGCCAGCCGGCCAGCATGGCGCCGCCCATCTTGCCGCAGCCGATGAGCAGGAGGGGGGGGAGGGCGGGTTCGGACATGGGCGGGTTCCTGGCGGCCGGTGGGGCGGTTTCGCCGGAGTGTAGCCGCTTGCCCGCCGCACCGGGAGGGCGGTCCGCCTCAGCAGCTGACGCGCAGGTTCAGCACCGCGACATTGGCGGACCAGGCGGGCATGGCCGACATCTGGGCGGGGATGGTGACGAAGGTGATCTCCTGGCTCTGGCCCGGCATGAAGCTGTAGCGCTGGGTCGGCACGGGCGGCGCGCCCTCCACCGGGGGGTGGCCGATCAGCGGCGCGATGGCGGGGCCGTTGTTCTGCAGGACGACGTTCAGGTTGACCCACTGCGGGTCCGGCGTGCGCGCGCCATAGATGCGCGTCGCGACGAGCTGGCCGTTGCACCAGCTGGGCGCGCCCTGCGCGGCGGCGGGGCTGGCGCCCGCGAGCGTGGCGGCGATCAGGCTGCTCCCCACCAGGGCGGCGGCGAGCAGGGGGCGGGGCGAGGGCATGCGCGGGTCTCCGTCTGGGCTCAGCGCAAGCTAGGCGGGAGACGACGCATCGGCCAATCGGCCCGGCCGATGCGCGGCATCGGCTTAAGCTTCCCTTCACGCGGAGGCTTTATCCGGCGGGGAATCCAGAAGGGGCTTTCTCTCATGTCGCTCTCCCGCCGTCTTTCGCTCATGCTCGGCGCGCTGTTGCTGCTCTCGCTGCTCGGCGCCGTGGCCACGCATGTCCTGCTTGGCCGGGCCGGCGCCGATTTCGGCCGCAACCAGGCGGCGTCCGATCGCCTGTCCCGCGTGCTGCAGCTCGAGATCGACCTGACCTCGGCGCGCAACCAGATCAACATCTGGCTGCAGCGGGCCAATCCCGCGCAGGTGCGCGCGGCGGATGACTTCCTGGCGCGGCTGGACGGCGGTGCGACCGGCCTCGCGCAGGAGCCGGCGCTGAGCGAGGCACAGCGCCAGCAGCTCACGGCCTTCCAGGCGGCGCGGGCGGGCTACCTCAATTCCTGGCGGCAGATGCAGGAGATCGTGGCCACGCGCCTCACGGCCGAGGCCGAGCAGGCCCGCGCGGGCGACGCGCTGTTCCAGGGCCTGGGCTCGCTGCCCTCGAACCAGGCGGAGGCGGTGGAGCGTTCGGCGGCGGCGGCACGCGTGGCGGCGCTGCGCTTCCGCCTCGATCCGCTGCCCGAGCAGCGTGACCTCGCGTCGCGCGCGGCGGAGGCGGCGGCGATGGCGCTGCGGCGCGCGGGGATCGAGGCGGGCTCGCCGGTCGGTGCGAATTTCGCCGCCTGGCAGGGCGCGACGCAGGTCATCCTCCAGCAATCGCAGCGCTTCGCCGATGTGCTGGTGGATTTCCGCGCCCAGGGCAACGCCATGTCCGCCGCCATCGCCGAGCTGCGGCGGATGGAGGGCGAGGCCGCGCAATCCGCGAAGGCGGCGGCCTCGGCCGGGCTCGCCTCGACGGAACAGGTCGCGATGCTCGCCTCGGGGCTGGTCCTGCTGGGCGGCATCATCTGCATCGTGGCGCTGATCCGCGCCATCGTGCCGCCGCTGCGCGGCATCAACGCGGCGATGGGCCAGGTGGCGGGCGGCGATTTCAACGCCGCCATCCCCTTCCTGCAGCGCAAGGATGAGCTGGGTTCCATGGCGCGCGCCCTGGCGGTGTTCCGCGACGGGCTGGCGGAGAATGCGGGGCTGCGCGCCGCGCAGGAACGCGAGCGGGCCGAGGCCGAGGCGGCACGCCGCGCGGCGCTCACCGAAATGGCCGAGCGGGTGGAGCGCGAGGCCGGGGCCGCGGTGGAGGAGGTGCGCGCCCGCGCCGATGGCATGTCCGAATCCGCCGAGGTGATGGCCGGCCGCATGCGCGAGGCGGCGCAGCGCAGCGAGGCGGCGACGCAGGCGGCCGGCCGCTCGCTCGACAACGCCCAGGCCGTGGCCTCCGCGACGGAACAGCTCTCGGCCAGCGTGCGGGAGATCTCGGAGCGGCTTGCCGGCGCCAATGCGCTGACGCGCCAGCTGGCCGAGCGCGGCGATGCGAGCCGCGCCGTGATCGCGGGCCTGTCCGACGGCGTGGGCCGCATCGGCGAGGTGGTGCGAATGATCTCGGAGATCGCGGGGCGGACCAATCTGCTGGCGCTGAACGCGACCATCGAATCCGCCCGGGCGGGCGAGGCCGGCAAGGGCTTCGCCGTGGTGGCGAGCGAGGTGAAGGATCTCGCCGCGCAGACCGCGCGCGCGACCGAGGAGGTGGGCAAGCAGGTGCAGCAGATCGGCCAGGCGACGGAGGGCGCGGTGCGCGCGGTGGCCGAGATGGCCGGCTCGGTGGGCGAAATCGACCGCATGGCGACCTCCATCGCGGCGGCGGTGGAGCAGCAGGCGGCCGCCACGCGTGAGATCGCGGCGCGTGTCTCGGATGCGGCGCAGGAGGTGCGGGCGGTATCGGACAGCCTGGGCGAACTGAGCCGCACCACGGTGGAGACGGCGGCCGAGACCGAGGCGATGCAGGACAGCGCGCGGCAGACCCGGGCCTCGGTGGAGGGCTTCAGCGGCTCGCTGGTGCGGATCGTCCGCAGCGCGACGGGGTGACGGGTCAGCCGACCTGCTTGTGGAAGAACAGCGTGTCCCGCGCCACGCCCTCGGCATCGAGCGCATAGCCCGGGATGCGGCCGGATTCCTGCCAGCCGAGGCGGCGGTAGAGCGGTGCCGCGCGATCATCCGCGCGGGTGTCGAGGGTGAGCAGGCGGCGGCCCAGGCGCTGGGCGGCCTGCTCGGCCCGGCGCATCAGCGCCTCGCCCACGCCCTGGCGGCGGAAGGCGGGATCCACCAGCAGCTTCGCGACTTCCGCGCGGTGGGGCTGGTTTTCAGGCGTGGCGAGGTCGAGCTGGACGGTGCCGGCAAGCGCGCCATCCGCCCAGGCCGCGAGCAGCACGCGGTGGCCCTGCGCGACATCGGTGGAGACGCGCTTCCAGAAGCCGCGCGCCTTGGCGGGCGAGAGCGGCGGCAGGTAGGAGACGCTGGCGCCATCGGCCACGCAGGCGATCAGGATCTCGGCCAGGCGGCGTTCGGCGCTGGCGGCGGCCGCGGCGTCGAGCATTTCCACCACCAGGCCGCGGCAGGGCTTGGCGTAGCGGAATTCGAGCGATTTCGAGAGGTCATCCAGGATGCGGATGGCACCCTGCCGGACATAGCCGGCCTTTTCGTAGAAGGCGTGCGCCGCCTCGAAGCGGGTATCGGTCCAGAGGACCATGCGCTCGGCGCCATGCGCGCGGGCATGCGCCTCGGCCGTGGCGAGGAGGCGCTGGGCAAGGCCGGTGCCGCGGGCGGATTTCGCCACATACATGCGGCCGATTTCCCAGGCCTGGTCCTCGCGCAGGGGGCGGGTGGCGACCATGCCGACCCCCTGGCCGGTGCCGTCCTCGGCCAGCCAGAGGGCGCCGTCGAGGGTGGCGAAGTGGCTGGCGAGCGCGCGGAGCTCCGGCAGCTCGCCATCCACGTCGAAGACGATGCCGGGGAACTCCGCCCAGGCATCGCCGATCAGGCGGATATAGGTGGCCGCATCGTCGTCACGTCCCGCACGGAGCATCAGGAAAGCCCGCGGCAGAACTCCTGGATGCGGCCACAGGCCTCGCGCAGGCTCGCCATGTCGGTCGCGTAGCTGATGCGGATATAGGGCGACATGCCATAGGCCGCGCCCTGCACGACCGCCACATGCGCCTCGCTCAGCAGGGCCATGGCGAAGTCGGTGTCGGTCTCGATCTTCGCCCCGCCCTTGCTGGTCTTGCCGAGGCAGCCGGCGATGTTCGGGAAGACGTAGAAGGCGCCCTCGGGGCGGTGGCAGGCGATGCCCGGGGCCTCGTTCAGCATGTCCACCACGAGGTTGCGGCGCTCGCGGTATTCGGCCGCGCGCTCGCGCACCAGGTCCTGCGGGCCGTCCAGCGCGGCGGCGGCGGCGGCCTGGCCGATGGAGGAAACGCCGGACGTCGCCTGGCCCTGCATGTTGAACATGGCCGCGATGAGCTCCTTGGGCCCGCCGCAGAAGCCGATGCGCCAGCCGGTCATCGCATAGGTCTTGGAGGCGCCGTTCACCGTCAGCGTGCGGCTCTTCAGCCGGGGCTCGACCTCGGCGATCGTGCAGAATTCGAACCCGTCATAGACGAGGTGCTCATACATGTCGTCCGTCATCACCCAGACATGCGGGTGGCGCATCAGGACATCGGCCAGCGCCTTCATCTCGGCGCGGGAGCAGGCGGCGCCGGTCGGGTTGTTCGGGAAGTTCAGCATCACCCACTTGGTCTTGGGCGTGATGGCCGCTTCCAGATCCTCGGGGCGGAGCTTGAAGCCGTTGTTCTGCGGGCAGGAGATGGTGACCGGCACGCCGCCCGCCACCTTCGCCATGTCGCCATAGCTGATCCAGTAGGGGGCGGGGATCACTACCTCGTCGCCCGGGTCCACCGTCGCCATCAGGGCGTTGAAGATGGCCTGCTTGCCGCCATTGGTGATGAGGATCTCATCCATCGCGTAGTCCAGGCCGTTGTCGCGCTTGAACTTGCGCTGGACGGCGGCCTTCATCGCCGCGGTGCCGCCCTGGGGCGGGTATTTCGTGTCGCCCTTCAGCGCCGCCTGGTGGGCGGCCTCGATCGCGTGCGCCGGGGTGTCGAAATCGGGCTCGCCGGTGGTGAGGCTGATGACCTTGTGGCCCTGTGCCGCGAGTTCGCGCGCCTTGGCGCCCATGGCGACCGAGGCGGAAACCTTCACATTGGCAAGGCGTTGGGCGAGGGCGGGCATTGGAAAGTCCTGAGGTTGCGGAAGAGGCGCAAGTTTAGGCCGCCCCCCGGCCCCCGCCAACCCGGCGCCCGGCCCCTGTTTTCCCCGGCACGGGTTTCCGCTAGACGCCCAAGCCATGCGTCACTTCCTCGATTTCGAAAAACCCATCGCCGAGCTGGAAGGCAAGGTGGAAGAGCTGCGCCGGGCGACCGATGCGGGCGGAATCGACGTGGCCGAAGAGGTCTCCAAGCTGCGGGACAAGGCCGAAAAGCTGCTGGCCGCGACCTATGCCAAGCTCACCCCCTGGCAGAAGGCGCAGGTGGCCCGCCACCCGGAACGCCCGAAATGCCTGGATTACGTGGGGGCCTTGATCGAGGAATGGACCCCCCTCGCCGGCGACCGCGCCTTCGCCGATGACGCTGCCGTGATCGGTGGCCTCGGCCGGTTCCGCGGCCGCGCCGTGGCCGTGCTGGGCACCGAGAAGGGGCGGGACACCGAGACCCGCGTGAAGCACAATTTCGGCATGGCCAAGCCCGAGGGCTACCGCAAGGCGCGCCGCATCATGGAGCTGGCCGGGCGCTTCGGCATGCCCATCATCTCCTTCGTGGACACCTCGGGCGCCTTTCCGGGCATCGAGGCCGAGGCGCGCGGCCAGGCCGAGGCCATCGCGCGCTCCATCGAGGCCGGCCTCTCCGCCCCCGTGCCCTTCGTGGCGACCATCATCGGCGAGGGCGGTTCCGGCGGCGCCATCGCGCTGGCGGCGGCGGACCGCGTGCTGATGCTGGAACACGCCATCTATTCGGTGATCAGCCCCGAAGGCTGCGCCAGCATCCTCTGGCGCGACGCCGCCCAGGCGGCGACAGCGGCCGAGGCGCTGAAGCTCACCGCCGAGGATTTGAAGCGCCTCGCGCTGATTGACGCCGTGGTGACGGAACCGCTGGGCGGCGCGCATCGCGACCCCGGGGCCACGATGGAAGCGGTGGGCGATGCCGTCTGGGGCGCGCTGGAGCCCCTGCTGAGCCTGGATGGCGCCACGCTCAAGGCCCGCCGGCGGGAGAAGTTCCTGGAGATGGGCCGCAGCGCGGTCGCCTGATGGAGGCGCCCCAGCCTTCCTCCAGCGAGGCCCGCCGCGCGTTTTTCCGGGCCTTCCCGACGATCGCCATCGCGATCTTCGTCACCGCCATTGACCAGACGATCACGGCGACGGCGCTGCCCGCCATGGCCGCGCAGTTCGGCGTGGTGGAGCGCATCTCCTGGGTCGTCGTCGCCTATCTGATCGCGGCCACCATCGCGGCGCCGATCTTCGGGCGGCTGGGCGATGCCTATGGGCGGCGGCCCATGCTGTTCATCGCCTTCATCCTCCAGGGCCTCGGCATGCTGGCGGCGGGCCTCGCACCCAGCTTCGAGGCGCTGCTGGCCGGGCGCGCGCTGCATGGCTTCGGCGGCGGCGCGCTGCTGACGCTGGCCATGGCGCTGATCGGCGAATCCGTTCCGGCGCGGGAGCGCGGGCGCTACCAGGCCTATCTGGTGGCCTGCTTCATGGGCGCCTCGGCCGCCGGGCCGCTGGCGGGCGGCTGGCTGACGCAGAGCTTCGGCTGGCGCTGGGTGTTCCTGGCGGGGCTGCCGCTGATCCTGGTCGGCTTCGCCATGGCCTGGCGCCTGCCGAAGCGGGGCCTGATGGGCGGCAGCTTCCGCTTCGACGCGGCGGGGACGGCGCTGTTCACCCTCTTCGTGGCGCTGCTGCTGCTGATGTTGGACCGCGCGCAGCGGATGAACCCGGCGGATTACGCCGTGGCGCTGGGCTTCGGCCTGGCCGGGGCGGTGGCGCTCTGGGCGCTGCTGGTGATCGAGCGCCGCGTGCCGGACCCGCTGCTGCCTTTGCCGGTGCTGACGGACCCGGTGATCTGGCGGACCAACCTGCTGGCGGCCTGCGTCTCGGGCACCATGGTTTCGCTGATTTCCTTCCTGCCGCTTTATCTGAGCGTGGTGCGGGGCGTGCCGATCGCCACCGTGGGGGCCATGCTGCTGCCGATGAGCCTGGGGGGCGGGCTGGGGGCACTCGCCTCCGGCACCTTCCTGGCGCGGACGGGGCGGAACATGCTGCTGCCCTCGCTCGGCCTGGTGCTGGCGACGGTGGTGCTCTGCGTGATGGCCTTCGGCGCGGGGCGGATCTCGCTGACCTGGTTCCCCTGGCTGCTGGCGCTTTCGAGCCTGGGCTTCGGCTGCACCTTCCCGGCGGTGCAGACCACGGTGCAGGTGGCGGCGGGGGCGGCGCGGCTGGGCGTCGCGACAGCCTCGGTCCAGTTCATGCGGAATCTGGGGGCGGCGGCCGGGACGGCGGTGCTGGGGGCGCTGATCTTCGTGGCCTTCGCCCTGGCCGATGCGGAAGTGGCGGAACGCTTCGCCAGCGCGATGCGCGGGGGGCGGGAGGCGCTGGGCAACCTGCCGGCGGCCGAACGCGCGGTGATGGCGGAGGGGCTGGCCGTCGGGTTCCGGGCGATGTTCGCGGGGGCCGCGGTGATGACGGGGGTGGCGGCGGTGCTGGCGTTTCGGGTTCCGTTGAGGCGGGTTTAGCTAGCGTTCGATCTGGTCATTACTTTTCCCACGGAGTAGGCGGGTTCACTTTGGGGCCTTGGACAGCACTCTCCTTCATGCGTTCGATTTTTTTATCAGCAATTTCATTATTCTCTTTATATTGTTGATCTGACGCCGCCGTATCAATCAATTCTTTCTGTAGTTTGACGACATCGATGTCTCGCCAAACAACATAAATCATCCTTATAATTGATATACATATCGTAAACCCAACAAGGCCAACTATGAGTTTACTCGACGATCTGCTCCAAATTTTTATTTCATCTTGTCCAGCTATAGCGAGAGCCAAAAGAAATAGACAGGCGACCGCTGAAGACGCTACTATTGCGGCATACTCATAGGTAATCTCTACAATTTTCGTGGTTAGTTTTGCTCGTTTGTTTGGTTCTAGGGATTTCCATTCTAAGGTTGGCATGCCTCTATTTAGGCGAACAAAAACGGCGGCAACAATTATTGAAAGTGTGACAATTAGCGGCTGTAATCCAGAAAAAATATGCTCAATCGGTACATATTGAGCAAATGCCCATGCACCTGATAGGCACAGAAGTAAGGTTAGGATGCGATTCATTAGGCATCAATCTTTCGATCTTTTACAAATCGGCCGTAAACTTCTCGCAATTGATCGGCTACATGATCAAATTCAAGCAGGTTGCTGCCTTCATGCGGAAGATCAAATGGCATATTTGTGCGAAGGATAATATCACCACCTGACAGCTTGCCATCTTTCCCTTCGGCTTGGACTTTAGCGTCAGTCCAATCCGCTATTTCGTTTGCTATCTCACGCATTTGTTCGCGAGATTCAGTGCTTCGGCTGCCCATGACTTTGACCGACGCATCAACCGAAAGATACTCGCCTTTGCCCAGGCTCGCCACAAGACTTTCTGCGCGATCAGGTCCGAGTAGCGCCCTCACAATGGGTACGGCCTGTTCAAATTCAGCGGCCTTCTCAACTACGCGCCGGGCGGTTCGCCTCAGTCGGCCCTGGGGCGCTGCCGGGGCCTGGGGTGCAACCACGGTTACCTGGGGTGCCGATTTTCCGCTCACACGAAGCGCTCGGATATCCCCGATATCGCCAGCTAATTGTGATCTGTCGAATTCGGCCTTCAATACGAACCCCGTCTCCGGGGTGAGCGTTGCGGTTTGCACCTGAAAAAGCCACGAAAAATAAAAATGCATGAATTCGGCGGTCATGCCGTGCGTCTTAACGAAAAAGAGATGATTTCCGATAGCCATCCAGTACGCCATGCCACGAACAAACTGGGTGCCGGTCGGAGCGGTACGTTCATCTAAATTGTAGACACCTGCAGTTGTTATTTTCGAAAGTTTTACCGTAGACGCTTTACTTGATAGCAGCGCTTGTAAATCGTTTTCCTGTATAAGGCACATTTCGCCAATGATTGCGTCGGTCAGATCTGCTACTTTGTTCAGATGTACCTGGCGATCACTTTCTGCAATCTTACAGAAGCGATCTTCTGGGCGAATCCAAAGTTTCCTCTTTGCTGAATCTGCTGAATCTAACGATTTTCTGCAAAGGGACTCCAACGATTCATTGTTTATATTGGCTCCAACAATGCTAAATAAGCGATAGTGCACTGTATGGTAAACAGTAGCCATCAGATTTGCTCCGATTATGCTTGTTCAAAGCAGAGAGCGGATACTTATAGAACGGAATTCGTGCATTGCCTATTATTATTTGGAATAGTTCCATTGGCGTTTCGGTTTGGCGCGAAGAGTTTGAGGTTGTGAAAGTGTGCCGAGCGCGCTGGCCGGGTCTCTGCAGTGGGGATGGGGAGTGAATTAAAATCCTTAGCATAGAAATTGATTGATCTGCCATAGCTGACTGGTGATCCGCGAGTTCCACAACTGCTCACTAAGTTCTTGCTTTGTTCCATGGCTCGCGCTATAAAATCCGATGCGCGACGAACTCGACCTCCTCCTCCCTGCCATCTTCCGAGAGCCCCGGGTCTATCCGCGTGGCCCGCGCCCCCGGCGGCCGTCCTGGATTCTCGTGCCTTATGACAAGCTGACGGATGAGCAGTGGACGGTGCTCTCCATCTATCTGCCCATGCCGCAGCGCGGGCGGCCCTGTGACCAGCGGGCGCGGATGGATGCGATCTTCCGGGTGGCGGCGACGGAGGGGCCCTGGCGGGATTTGCCGGCGCATTATGGCCAGGGCGCCTCGGTCGCGCGGCATTTCCGGCGGCTGACGCATGCGGGCGTGTGGGAGCGGCTGCTGGTGGCGCTCGCGGCCGCGCGGCCGGGTTCGGTGTTGCGGCAGCTGGAGGGGTTGATCTGCCGGGCGGCGCGGCGGGCCATTCGCATCCGGGGCATTGCGCTGATCGCGCTGGTGCGGCGGCTCGGGCTGTTCCGCGCCTTGCCGGGGCCGCCCTTGATGATGCCGGACCCGGATTTGTCCGAAATCATCCGTCGCATGCCCATCGCCGCGCAATTCGCGCGGTGGCGGGAGGATCTGGCCGGCGTGCTGCGCATGATCAAGGCGCTGAAGGCGCTGCACAGCCTCGCCGGGGGCCGGAGACGCATCCCCCGCGAGGTTCGCGAAGCCTGGCTATAGATCATGGTCCAGGAAGCTGGCTTCCTGGTGGGGGTGAAGGGGGCGACGCCCCCTTCGTTACTTGCGGGCTCGTATGAGCACCCCCTGCACCGCCGCGCCCTTCTCCTGCCGCAGCACCGCATCCTCCCGCCGCACCAAGGTCAGGCCCGCGGCGGTGGCGAGGCTCAGGGCGTGGTCCGGGTTGTGGCGGAAGCGCATCCCTTCGCCCAGCGCCACGGGGTCCGTGCCGGTTTCCAGGCTGAAGAGGGCGGTGCCGCCGGGCTTCAGCGCGGTGGCGATGGCGGTGAAGGCGGGCGTCAGGTCGCCCAGGTAGTTCAGCACGTCGGCGGCGGCGATGAGGTCGTAGCGGGCCGGGTGTTTCGGCAGGAAGTCCAGCAGGTCGGCCTCGTGCAGGGTGGCGTAGAGGTTGCGGGCGCGGGCCTCGGCCAGCATGCGGGGCGAGAGGTCCAGGCCTTCCAGCCGGGTGGCGAAGGGCTTGAGCGCCAGCCCGGACAGCCCGGTGCCGCAGCCGAGGTCGAGCACGCGGCCCAAGGGGGGATTCCGGGGCAGATCCTCGATCATCGCGGCCAGCAAGGTGGGCGTGCGGTAGCCCAGCGCGCCTTCCAGCTCCGCATCGAAGCGCGGCGCGAAGGCGTCGAAGAGCTCCCGGACGTAGCTCGCTGGCGCCCGGGCGGGGAGTGGCGCGGCGCCGAGGGCGGCGAGCAGGAAGCCCGCCTGTTCGGCCAGCGGCCCGCGCACGCGGGCGGCGGCGGCGCGGGCGAGGTCGGGCTGGTTCGCCTCGCGGGCGGCATGGGCCAGCGCCAGCCAGGGCTCCGGCGCGTCGGGGTGCAGGCGCGTCGCGGCCTCGAGCGGGGGCAGCGCCGCCTCGGGCCGGCCGGCGGCGGTCAGCGCCTGGCCCAGGTTCCGCAGGCTGATGGCATCGGCGGGGTTGAGGGTGACGGCGCGGCTCAGCGCCGCGATGGCCTCGGCCAGGCGCCCGGCCTCGGCCAGGGCCGCGCCCTGGTTGGCGAGGAAGAGGGGGCTGTCGGGCACCGCGGCCACGGCGCGGGCGGCATGGGCCAGGGCGGCGGGCAGGTCGCCCTTCTGGCGGGCGGCGACGCCCAGCAGGTTCTCGGCATCCGGGTGGTGCGGGGCGAGGCGGAGCGCGCGGCGATAGAGGCTCACCGCCTCGTCCAGCCTTCCCTCGCGATGGCGGGCGATGCCGCGCTGCAGCAAATCCTCGGCGGTGGTCATGGCAGGTGGGTCACGGGCGAAGGCTGCGTGGCATGCATGGCGGATAGACAATCCCGGGGCGCGCGGCCAGTCGCTTTCCCATTGCAAATCCCGTTGAACATGACGAAGAAGCCATCACTTCACGGCCACCCCAAGAAGTTCCTGAGGAGGATCGCATGCCCCGTTTGACCCGGCGCCAGCTGCCGGCCCTTGTCGCTGCCGGTCTGGCGGCCCCCGCGCTGGCTTCGGCCCAGGCCTATCCGAGCCGCCCCATCACGATCATCGTCCCCTTCGCGGCCGGCGGCCCGACCGACACGGTGGCCCGCCTGCTGGGCGAGGCGATGGGCCGTGACCTCGGCCAGTCCGTCGTGGTCGAGAATGTCGGCGGGGCGGGCGGCACGCTGGGCGCGCAGCGCACGGCGCAGGCCCGGCCGGATGGCTACACGCTGCTGGTGCACCACATCGGCATGAGCACCATCCCGACGCTGTATCGCCGCCTGGCCTATGACCCGATCAACGGGTTCGAGACGGTGGGCATGATCACCGAAGTGCCGATGACGATCGTGGCCAAGCGCAACATCGCGGCGAACAACCTGGCGGAGCTGGTGGCGCTGGTGCGGCGCGAGCGGGACAAGATCAACCTCGCCAATGCCGGCGTGGGCGCGGCCTCGCACCTGTGCGGGCTGCTGTTCCAGCAGGCGATGAACGTGCCGCTGACCACGGTGCCCTATCGCGGCACGGGCCCGGCGATGAACGACCTGGTGGCCGGCACGGTGGACCTGATGTGCGACCAGACGACCAACACGACGGAGCACATCCGCGCCGGCACCATCAAGGCCTTCGCGGTGACGACGAACAGCCGCGTCGCCTCGCTGCCCGACGTTCCGACGGCGATCGAGGCGGGCATGCCCGGCTTCGAGGTGAGCGTGTGGCACGGCCTCTACGCGCCGCGCGGTACGAATCCTGAGCTGGTGACGCGCCTCTCGCGCTCGCTGCAGGTGGCGCTGCGCGATCCCGGCCTGATCCGGCGCTTCGCGGACCTGGGCACCGAGCCGGTGCCGCAGGAGAAGGCGACGCCGGCGGCGCACCGCGCCTTCTGGACGGCCGATGTGGCGCGCTGGCGCCCGGTCATCCAGGCGGCCGGTCAGTTCGCCGACTGATGGGCGCGGCCGGGGCCTCGATGAGGCGGAACCCGGCCGGCAACTGGAACAGGGTGGGATCCGCCGAAATCATGCGGATCCCGCTCTGGCGGGTTTCGAGGATCATGGGCCCCTCGGGGCCGGGCTGGAGCTGGCGCGCCTCCAGCAGAACGCCGTCGCGGCGGCAGAGGTGGCGCGCCACCTCATGCCACTGCCCGCTCTCCCCCTGCACCTCCTGGATGACGAGGACGCCGCCGCGCTGCGCCTCCTGCCGCTCGCGCCGTGCCGCGGGGCTGGGCGGGGGCGGCATGCGGAGCGCCACGGGCGGGCTGGCATTGGTGGCGAAGACGGCATGCAGCCCCGGCGTCATGAGGGTGACGAGGCGGGCCTCGCCCGGGGCGGGGGTCTCGAGGCGCAGCTTCGGGCCGGCCTGGAACATCTGCGCGGTGACCGGGGGCGCGGCGCCCCAGGAGGTGACGCGTGTGGCGGTGTAGCTCGGCTGCCCAAAGCGCGCGCAGCGCGGATCGGCCCAGGCTGAGGCCGGCCACAGGAGCATGGCGAGGCCCGGCCAGAGCAACGCCGCGATCGGGGGAAGGGCCCGCATCAATAGGGGATCGGGAAGCTGGTGAGCGGCATGACCATGCCCTGGATGGCGCGCGCGAGGCTGGTCTCGACCGAGACGCCGTCCCGCACGGCCTGGAGGGGGGAGGTGTTGGGCAGCCCGTCGCCACGGCGCCAGACGGCCAGCACGGCCCCGGTGAATTCGCGGCGGAACTCGTCATCCAGCATGGTGACCTGGCCGCGGATGGGGTCGGCCAGGTAGTGGAAGCCGTCGCGGCTGGCGCGGAGCACGGAGAAGTGTTCCCACTCGCCCTTGTCGAGATGGATGATGACGGGGCCGGCGATGCGCGGCAACTCGCGCACCTCGATCCGGGCGGCCTGGGCGGAGAAGCCGAGCTGGCCGGCGGCGAAGATCAGGTCCTCGAGGGAGAAGCCGGTCTCCTGCTTGCGGTGCCACTCGGCCTCGGTCGGGTAGCGGCGCATGAGCATTCCGATCACCTCGGCCTCGCTGGTGGGGCGGCCCAGGTAGTGGGTGAGCAGCGTGGCGAGCGAGGCGCTGCCGCAGGAGAATTCCAGCACCTGGCGGACGACGTTCGAGAAGCGCCGCTGCTGCCAGGATTGCGGCCGGCGCATCAGCGGTTCCTGCGCGCGGGCCTCGAGGGGCGCCAGGGCGGCGAGGGCGAGGAGGGTGCGGCGTGAGGGGCGCATCGTCAGAACCTGTAGCGAAGGCCGAGACCGACCTGGACATTGGGGCTTTCGGACACGAGGCCCATGCCGAGCGAGGGTTCGATCCAGAGGCCCTGGGCCAGGCGCTGCACGAGGGAGAGGCGAAACACCGCGGCCTCGCTCGCCGTGGCGCGGTACTGGATGGAATTGGCCTGCAGGGCCGCAGTGTAGTTGCCGATGAAGGTGAAGCCGAGGGTGGAGCGATCGCTCAGCGCGAAGCTGACCCCGGCATTGTAGCTGATGCGCCAGCCCGGCCTGAAGGTGATGCCCGACTGCTCGACGGGGAAGGCATATTCATAGGCGATGCCCCCGAAGATCACGAGCGGGTCCACCGTCTTGAACATCTGCACGCCGCCCCGCAACGCCCAGGCGGCGCGGGTGGAGATGAACTGCGTGATGTCCACCGGAACCTGTTGCGATGTGATTCCCTGCTCCGGATTCACAAAGGGCGAGGGGCCGGTCGGCGTGACGAGGGCCGCGGTGAAGACGGCGCCGGGGCGGTATTCGCGCTCGCCCCAGCCGCGGATGTTCACCTGCGCGGTCACGTCGCCCATCGCCCGCGTCTCGCGGTCGGTCACGAAGGTGGGCGAGAACTCGAAGGAGCGGGTGGCGATGAAGAAGGGCACGGTGACCGAGGCCTCCACGCCGTCCAGCAGGCCGACGCGGCCGGTCAGCACGGCGGAGCCGCTGCGGTCGGAGGAGACGGTGCGGCGGTCCCGCAGGTAGCCGAGGTCGAGCGAGAGTTCGGCCTTGCCGGGGCGAAGCGTCACGGCCTGGTCGCGGAAGACGAAGGCCTCTTGCGGGATTTCCTCCTCGCGCGGGTCGCGCAGGCGGCTGGCGGGTTCGGTGGGGGGCGGGGCGGGGGTGGCCACCGGTGCGATCGGGGCTGGCGCAGGGGCGGCGGCGCTTGCTGCGGCGGGGCGGGCGGGCGCCGGGCGCGTGGTCCGCTGCGGCGAGCGCTCGAGCTGCTCCAGCCGCTGCTCCAGCAGGCGGATGCGTTCCATCAGCGCGGCACGGTCGCCGTCGGACTGGGCGATGGCGGGGAAGGCCGCGCTCCCGAGGAGAAGGAGCGCGGCGGAAAGGCTTGCCCTCTTGGCGATGCGGGGCCTGACATCCTGTCGGCGCGATGGCATGGGGCGGCTACATGCCGGCCGCGGAATAGGCCGCCGCCCAGGCGCTGTAGAGATGCGCGTAATAGGCGTACCACGCGGCAGCCGTGTACCAGGACTGCTCCTGCGCGGAGCCGCTCACCGAGTAGTAGCGGGCATAGAACGCGAAGACATAGGCGCTGTAGGAGAAGGAGACGGCAAGCCCGCCGAAGTAGTTGGCCAGCTCGCCCCGCGCCGTGATGTCCCGCGCCGCCTCCTGCGAGATGGCCTCGATGGTCGCGCCGCCGAAGATCGGGCTGCGATCCGCCCAGGCGGGCGTCTGGAAGATGGCGGCGAGCGTCAGGCTGGCCGCCAGCCAGAGTCGTGAGAGTTTGGTGAGCATCATGAGGGACCGTCCTTTTTTGGGGGTCCCTCACGCTATCGAGGCCGGCTTAAGACAAGGTGAAGCGGCGGCCTCAGGCCGGTGGGTAGAGATCCGCCCGCGTCAGCGGCAGGCCCGAGGGGCCGCGGGTGCGCTTGGTGGCGACGGTCTGGAAGATGCAGACCGTCCCGCGCTCGAAGGCCAGCGCGCAGCCGGCGAGATAGAGCAGCCAGATGCGCGTCTTGGCGGCCCCCACCTCGGCCTCGGCGGCCTTGCGGTTGGCGTAGAGGCGTTCGGTCCAGATGCGGCAGGTGCGGCCGTAATGCTCGCGCCAGTTCTCGGTGTCATGGATCTCGAAGCCGTTGCGCTCCATGGAATCCGTGCTGCCACCGATGTGGTCCAGCTCGCCCCCCGGGAAGATGTAGTTCACCAGCGCCGCGAATTCCGGACGCTTCTTGCGGAACTCCCGTTCGTTCTTCTTCATCGGGCGCGCGATGGCGTGGTGCAGGTAGATGCCGCGCGGCCGCAGCAGGTTGCGGATCTGGCGGAAATAGCCCTCGCGGTTGTCGAGGCCGATCGCCTCATACATCCCGATGGAGGCGATCTTGTCGAACTCCATCCCTTCCAGGCTGCGGAAGTCGCGCAGCTCGATCGTCACGCGGTCTTCCAGCCCCAGGCGCTTCACCTTCGCCACCGCGAAATCGTACTGCGCCTGGCTCAGCGTCACGCCATGCGCCTTCGCGCCATAATGCTGCGCCGCGTGGCAGACGAGGCCGCCCCAGCCGCAGCCGATATCCAGCATGCGGTCGCCCGGCTGCAGGCGCAGCTTGCGGCAGATCATGTCGAGCTTGGCCTGCTGCGCCTCGGCGATGCTGTCATTGCCGTTGGGGAAGTAGGCGCAGGTGTAGACCATCTCGGGGTCGAGGAAGAGCGCGTAGAACTCGTTCGACAGGTCGTAGTGGAACTGGATCAGCGCTGTGTCGTCACGCCCCGCCTCGAAGCGTGCCGTCTGCGCGCCGGCATAGGCGTGGCTCGGGTTGGCCTCGCCCGGCCCGAAAAAGAAGGGCAGCAGCGCGCGGAAGGCCGCGAACTTGTCGATCTGCTTCAGCAGCCCCCGCGTGCGCCGGTTGCCGATGCGATCGGAGAAGGCGAGCAGGCTGCCGCCCTCCAGGTCAATCTTCCCCTCGGCCATCAGGTCGAAGAGCGTCGGCGTCTTGGGCTTGCGCAACAGGCGCGTGATGGCGGCTGGGTCGTTGATGGCCAGCGCCAGGTCCCCGCTCCAGCGCGAGCCGAGCGGCACCGCCTCGCCATCCCAGAGCCGCACGGCGAGGTCGAGCTCGAGCTTGCTGCCGAGATCGGCGATCAGGCGGCGCAGGGCCGCGATCCGGCGGTCCGGCGTGGCAAGGGGGGATCGGTTGGGTTCGGGCGCCATGGTGGCGCCCTCATAAGCGCAAGCCCGCCGGCGCGGAAGGGTGCGGGGGAATGCCCCCTCAGCCGACCTTGCGCATCACGAAATCCGTCTTGGCCGCGCCGCAATCCGGGCAGGACCAGGTCTCCGGCACGTCGCGCCAGCGGGTGCCGGGCGGCAGGCCATCCTCCGGCGCGCCCTTGGCCTCGTCATAGACGTAGCTGCACAGCTCGCATTCCCAGACGTGGAACGGTTCCTCGGCGCTCATGCGGCCCTCCCTCGATCGGGGGCGAGCATCGGAAGCACGCGCCGCTTCCGTCAAGCCCGGGCGGCGTGGCAGGTTGGATTCATGCCGTCCGATCATATCGCCATGCTCCGCCACAGCCTCGCCGTCGCCCGCCGGGCGCGGCAGAACGGCAAGCACCCCTTCGGCGCCATCCTGGTGGATGCCGAAGGCCGCGTGCTGATGGAACAGGAGAACGCCTTCGACACGGAGGGCCGGACCGGCCATGCCGAGACGGTGCTGAGCCGCCGCGCCTGTGCCGCCTACACGGCGGAAGAACTGGCGCAGACCACGATGTATGTGAGCGCCGAGCCCTGCGCCATGTGCGCCGGCAGCCTCTACTGGGCCGGCATCGGGCGCCTCGTCTATGCGATGAGCGAGCACAAGCTCGGCCGCATCATCGGCCCGCACCCGGACAATCTGACGCTGGACCTGCCCTGCCGCACCGTGCTGGCGGCCGGCCAACGCCCGGTGGAGGTGATCGGCCCGCTGCTGGAGGATGACGCGGAGGCGGTGGCGCTGCACGATGGCGCCTGGGATCACTGAACTCAGCGCGGCAGCTCATACCCCGTCGCGGCCTCGTCCCGCAGCACGCGCTGCACGGCCGGGCGCGCCAGCACCCGGTCGTGATGCGCGGTGAGGCGCGGGAATTCCCCCGGCTCCAGCGTCGCGCCGCCCCGGAAGCGCCAGAACAGCCGGAACAGGTGGATATCCGCGATGGAAAAGGCCGCGCCCAGCGCATAGGGCCCATCCCCCAGCCGCGCCTCGGCCTGCGCCCAGACCGTGCGGGCATGCTCCAGCCCCTGCCGCCGGGCGGGGTGCACGGTCGCGGCCAGGAAGCTCATCCAGGAGATCGCCCGCGCCTCCGCCATGGCGCCTTCGGGCAGCAGGTGGGCCTCGGGGTGGCGGCGGGCCAGCCAGAAGAGGATCGCTGCCACCTCGGTCAGCGGCCCCTCCGGCGTCACCAGCACCGGAACCTGCCCGGCCGGGTTCAGCGCCAGGAATTCGGGCGTCCGCGTCTCCCGTGCCGCCAGGGAGACCGGCCGCGCCTCGAATTCCGCCCCCACCTCATGCAGCGCGATATGCGCCGCCATGGAACTGGACCCCGGCGCCAGATAGAGGGTCAGCACCGCCAAGCCCTCCCCATCCGCATCGTCATGGGATAGAAGCCGCGCATCCCTCTCCTTCCCTGCAGGACCGAGCCATGCCCGCCTACCAGTATGTCTATGTGATGAAGGACCTGACGAAGTCCTATCCGGGCGGCCGCGAGGTCTTCAAGGGCATCACGCTCTCCTTCCTGCCCGATGCCAAGATCGGCGTGCTCGGCCCCAATGGCGCGGGCAAGTCCACGCTGATGAAGATCATGGCCGGCATGGACAAGGATTTCGGCGGCGAGGCCTGGGCGGCGGAAGGGGCTCGCGTCGGTTACCTCGCGCAGGAGCCGCAGCTCGATCCCGACAAGACCGTGGGCGAGAATGTCCGTGCCGCCTTCGCCACTTTGGAAGCCCAGCTGAAGCGCTTCAACGAGATCAGCGAGCGCTTCATGGAGGAGATGAGCGAGGAGGAGATGAACGACCTCCTCGCCGAGCAGGGCACGCTGCAGGAGGCGATCGACGCCGCCGATGGCTGGGAGCTGGACCGCCGCGTGGAGATCGCGCTCGACGCGCTGCGCTGCCCGCCGGCCGAGGCCTCGGTCGAGAAGCTCTCGGGCGGTGAGCGCCGCCGCGTGGCGCTCTGCCGCCTGCTGCTGGAAAAGCCCGACCTGCTGCTGCTGGACGAGCCGACCAACCACCTGGATGCGGAAAGCGTCTCCTGGCTCGAACACACGCTGCGCGACTATCCGGGCGCCGTGCTGGTCGTCACCCATGACCGCTACTTCCTGGACAATGTGACCAACTGGATCCTGGAAGTGGATCGCGGCCGCGGCTTCCCCTACCAGGGCAACTACTCCTCCTACCTCGAGGCCAAGCGCAAGCGCCTGGAGCAGGAGAACCGCGAGGACACGGCGCGCATCCGCACGCTGGCCGCCGAGCAGGAGTGGATCGGGCGCAGCCCCTCGGCCCGCCAGGCCAAGAGCAAGGCGCGTATCGCCCGCTACGAGGAACTGCTGGAGAAGAGCCAGGAGAAGGGGCCGGGCGAGGTCGAGATCCTCATCTCCCCGCCGCCGCGCCTGGGCAACACCGTCATCGAGGCGGAGGGGCTGCGCAAGGCCTATGGCAACCGCCTTCTCATTGACGATCTCAGCTTCAAGCTGCCGCCCGGCGGCATCGTCGGCGTCATCGGCCCCAATGGCGCGGGCAAGACCACGCTGTTCCGCATGATCACCGGGCAGGAGACGCCGGATGCCGGCACGCTGCGCATCGGCGACACGGTGAACCTCGGTTACGTGGACCAGTCGCGCGACAGCCTGGACGACAAGAAGACCGTCTGGGAGGAAATCTCGGGCGGCGACGACACGATCAACATCGGCAAGCGCTCCATCGCGTCCCGCGCTTATACCGCCGCCTTCAACTTCAAGGGCGCGGACCAGCAGAAGCGCCTGGGCGTGCTCTCGGGCGGCGAGCGCAACCGCGTGCACCTGGCCAAGATGCTGCGCGTTCCGCACAACGTCCTGCTGCTCGACGAGCCGACCAACGACCTCGACGTGGACACGCTCCGCGCGCTGGAAGAGGCGCTGATGGAATTCGCCGGCTGCGTGGTGGTCATCAGCCACGACCGCTGGTTCCTCGACCGCCTCGCGACGCACATCCTCGCCTTCGAGGGCGACAGCCATGTCGAATGGTTTGAGGGCAACTTCCAGGCCTATGAGGAAGACAAGCGCCGCCGCCTGGGGGCGGCCGCCGACCAGCCGCACCGCATCAAGTACCGTCCGCTGGTGCGGTAGCCGATGATCGAATCCGCCTATGCGCCCGGCGTGCTCGTCGTGGGTCCTGATGAGGTGGGCATCGCCTGCCGCTACAAGGCGGGGCCCTTCGCGCGCAGCACGGATGAGGGCGGCCATGCGGATGCGATCCTGCCGCGCGGCGTCCCCGTGGGCTATTACGCGCGCACCAGGCGGGACCGGCGCCTCGCGCTGATCGCGCCCGGCATGGTGCGCGATGCGCAAGCCCTGCTGCGCGACCGGCCGGAATACATGCGCGCGGCCGAGGCGCGGGCGCGTATCTGCCCCACCACCTTCTGCATCCTGCGCGTGGGCGAATCCCGTGCGGCGGATTTCGTGAGCGTCTGGCAGGAGATCGCCGAGAAGCCGCCGCTCTTCCTGGCCGTCGGCGGCAATTGCGCGCAGGTGATCGCGGGTGCGCTGATCCGCATCGGCGCCATGCCGCGCGGCTGGATCCGCCCCGGCAGCCCCGATGGGCTCTTCCGCGCCCTGCATGCGGCCGCACCCCTTGCGCGCATCGCCACCGGCTTCGCCGAGTTCGAGCCCGACGAGGCCGGCGGCTACCTGATCCGGCTGGAAGGCTGAGGCGGTGTCCCAGGTCCTGGGCCAGCGGCGCAGCATCACCACCGCCCGCCTCTCGCTGCTGCCGCCCGGTCTCGAGCACCTGCCGGACCTGATCCGGCTGAAGGCGGATGAGGCGGTGTTCGGCTACATGCTGCACGGCACCCGCACGCCCGAGCGCACGCGCGAGGAACTCGAGGACGACATCGATTTCTGGCAGGTGCGCGGCTACGGCACCTGGAGTGTGTTTCTCCGCGAGACGGGCGAATTCCTCGGCATTGCGGGGCTCATGGAGCGGCCGGATGGGCGGGGTGTCGCGGTGCGCTTCGCGCTCTGGCCTGAATGTCGCGGCAAGGGCTACGCGCGCGAGGCGGCGCGGGCCGCGCTGGAATTCGGCCATGCGGTGGGGCTGAAGCGCATCATCGGCGTGGCGCGGGAAACCAACCTTGCCTCACGCGCCGTGCTGGCGGATTGCGGCATGCGTGAATGCGGCGAGTTCCAGCATCGCGGCCATCGCATGGTGGTGTTCGAAAGCCTGGCGCCGGCCTAGATCACGCTGCGTCCATAGGCGTCCACGCCGCATGGTCCAGCCTTCGCGGGGAGGGTGATTCGGCGTTTCGGCGATGCCGCCGCAACGCATCATGCGCTAGCCGGGCTTCGGCGCCTCGAAGGGCAGGATGGTGCTGCCTTCCGGTCGGCCCAGCGGCGCATCTGCCACGGCCCGCGCGGGCTGGCTCTGCGCCGCGATCTGGCGGGCATGGCGGTCGAATTCCGAGAGCATGATGAGCGTATTGCTGCGCGCCCGCCGCACATAGGGTGCCCAGAGCAGGGCGACGCTGCCGCGCTCCTCCGGCGCGAAGGCGGCGAGGCCGTCGAGATCCGCATGCAGGGTGCGCAGGGCCTGCGCCGTGCTGCTGCCGGCGGTATAGCCCTGCAGCCGCAGCCTGAGCCGCAGCGCCTGTGCCCGATGCAGCAGGGGCGGGCCTTCGCGCCGCAGCAGCGCGATGACACGGGCCACCGTCTCCTGCGTGCCGGAGAGAAGATCGTGATGCTCCGCCTCATGCGCTTCCAGCGCTTCCATGCGTTCGAAGACGCTCTCCAGCGCCTCCAGGCTGCGCGCCATGGCGTGCAGCGCCTGGCAGGTGCGCTGGATGAGGGGCTGCAGTGCGGTGGAATCGGCCCCGGCCGGTGCGTTGACGGCGGGTGGCGCCTCGTTCGCCTCGGGGGCCGGCGGGTCGGAGGGGAGGCTTTGCGGCATGGGCTTTTCCCGGTCTCTCACCGCGGCGCCAGGCTGGCCCGCGGCGCCGTCCTTCGCGGCTGTCCGCCGAGAGATGCGCGCAAAAGGTGAAGCCTTCGTGAAGGCGGCTCAGAGCAGGGTGGCGGCTTCGGCGCGCGGCGGTGGAACGGGCGCGGGCAGGGGGCGCGCGCCGCAGGCCTGGAGGAAGGCGGCGATCGCGTCCATCTCGGCGGCGGGACGTGTCGCGTCATGGAAGGGGTCATCGGCCGCGCTGCCGGGCGGCACCCAGATCACCGTCTCATACCGGGCGCGGGTGAGGAGGACGCGATAGGTGTTGCGGATGAACTCCTGCTCCGCCGCGCCGTTCACCTGCTGCCAGCCGCGCCCGGCGAAGCGGCGGCAGCGCCAGGCGGCTCCGGCGCGCATCATGTCGCCGCCCCAGGCCAAGCCCACCGCGTCCAGCTCAAGCCCCTGGCAGGCATATTCGGTGGCCGCGACCTCCAGCGCGTCGGAGGCCCGGATGTCAGGCCAGCGTTCCAGGAACCAGGCGACCGGCTCCTCCGTCCCGATCAGCTGCGCGTCGAAGCCCTCAGCGCGCAGCCGCCGCGCGCCGGAGGACCGCACGAAGCCCGCGCGGCGCAGCCCCGGCGTCCAGCCCCGCAGCGCGGCGCGGGCGGCGCCGAGCGAGCGGGTGAGGAAATAGGGCACGCCGCCAGCCTCCTCCGCGATGGCGCGGGCGCCGGCGGCATCGCCGCGCAGCATCGCATCCACCCAGGCGGCGCCTGCTTCGCTCCGGACGCTGCGGATGGGCACGGTGAGGTCGAGCGCATCATCCAGGGTGAGCCAGGGCGCAGGACCCGCGTTCAGCCGCTGCGCGGCTTCGCGCGCGGTCAGCGCTCGGGGGGCCGCGACGGCGCGCCAGCCCGGCGTGGCGGCGATGACGCGGCCCCATTCAGCGAGCCCGGCCTCGCCCGTGTTGATCTCCTGCCCATGGCCGATCAGCGCCACGATGGCGGCGAAGCCCGCATGCCGCCCCATGATGGCGAGGGCATGCGCGGGCTCGCTCATGGTCAGCACGCTCTTGCGGCGCTGCGTGTCGCGCCCGGCCTGGGCTGCGTCCCAGGCGCGCTGCGCCTCGTCGAAGATGATCACGCGCTCGGCCGGCGGCGCGGCGGCATGGGCGTTGTCGGCCAGGAAGCGGTGCACGTTCTGCAAGGCCTGCGCCGTCTCATGCCGCGCCTGGCGCAGCTTTCCGGCGCGCTGCCGCCGCAGCGGGTCGTGGCTCGGGCCGAGGGCGAGGTCGATTCCCGCGCGGTCGCAGGCCAGCGCCTCGCGCAGGACCGCCACCAGCGGTGCATTGCCGGTGAGGAAGGCGGTGCCGAGGCGCCGATGCTCGCCAAAGACGATGTTCAGCCCGCACAGCGTCTTGCCCGCGCCGGGGACGCCGGTGACGAAGACCACCACGCGCTCCTCCGCCGCGCGCGCCGCTTCCAATGCGCGCAGGATGGCCTCGGTGGTGCGCGTCAGGTTGTCCGTGTCGGCACGTGCGGCGGCGATGTCGGCCACGCTGTTGCGGGCAAAGAGCCGCGCCGCCGCCTCGACGATGGTGGGCACGGGCTTGTAGGGCGCGGTGATCCAGGCCGCCGGGTCGAGCGGTGCGACTGGCGCGGGCAGGGCGTCCTGCAGCGCGGCCAGGCGCTCGCCCAGCGCGGCGCCGTTGCAATCCGCGACGGGTGCGACGCCCGGCGTGGGCAGGCCGAATTGCAGGGGCGGGAGGCGCCGCGCCTCGGTGGCGACCAGCACCGGCAGGATCGGATGGGCGCGGCTGTTCGCGTGGAAATCCCAGAGGTCCTGTGCGTAATCCTCGGCCTGGGCGCGATCCACCGGGGTGAAGGCGGTGGCGCCCACCTTGAACTCCAGCACGAAGATCGCGCGCGGCGTGACCAGCACGGCGTCGATCCGTTTCTCCAGCCGCAGCATGTCGTATTCGAAGGCGATCCGCGCCTCCGCCCAGCGCGGCCCGGCCAGCGCCGCCTGGAGCAGCGCGACCTGCGTGGTCCAGGCGCGGAGTTGCGCCGGCTCCCCGCTCAGCCGCCGCGCCATCTGCGCCGCGGCGAGTGCGGCCGCGATGCCCTCCGGCGCACTGCGGAGCAGGTCAGGGACGGTCAGGTCGAGCCATGGGCGCATGCCCGGGCATGCTGGCAGCTTTCCCCCGCCCCGGCCAGGTCGCCAGCAGCAGGCTCGTCATCATCAGCACGAAGCCGGCGAGGTGGATCAGCCCGAAGTCCTCGCCCAGGAACAGCACGGCCGTCACCGCCGCGCTCGCCGGCAGGAAGGCGGTGAAGACGCCGGCCGTCGCCGCCGGGACGCGCTTCATGCCGGCATACCAGAGCAGCAGGCAGAGCACGCTTGCCGTGATTGAATGGAACAGCAGCAGGCCGAGCAGATACGGGTCCGCCAGCGCGGCAATGGCGGCGTAGCCAGGGGCGGCGAAGGGCAGCAGGAACAGTGCGGAGAAGGCCTGCATCCAGAGCGAGGCGGTGATCACCGGCACGGCACCCGCCACGCGGCGGGCCAGCAGCACATAGATCGCCTCACCGCAGACACCGAGGAAGACCAGCAGGTTGCCGAGGGCCGAGCCACCCCCGCCACCGCCCAGACGCGCCAGTGTGATCGCCGCCATGCCGAAGCCGGCGAGGCCCGCCGCCAGCCATTGCCGCGCCGAAAGCCGCTCGCGCAGCCAGAGGAAGCTGCCCAGCGCGACCACCGCCGGCAGCGTCGCCAGCACCAGCCCACCCTCCAGCGCCGAGGTGAAGCGCAGGCCCGCCAGCAGCCCCGCATTGTAGAGCGCCGTGCCGAACACCGCCTGGAGGAAAAGGTTGCGCTTCACGGCCGCGGGCACCGAGACGCGCCCCTCGATCATCCGCGCCAATGGCCAGAGCACCACGACGGCGAGCGCGCAGCGCAGGCAGGCGATCATCGCGATAGGCAGCGCATCGGCGAGCAGCTTCGCCACGCCGACATTGGCGCCGACCAGGATCATCGCCAGCGCCAATTGCCCGTAGGCGAGGATCATCTGCGCGAGGCCGGTGCATTGGCCGGCCGCTGCTGTCGCGGCACGCCATGCGGCAGCGCTGCAACATCCAGCGCGTCCGCCGCCTTGGCCACCACGCGCCCGGCTGGGAAGGCGGCGCGTTCCTCGGCGTCCAGCATCTTCAGGATATAGGCGACATGGCGGGGCATCACGTCCAGATGCGCGCCGATGTCGCGGAAGGTCACCACGCCGCCCTCCGGGATGCTCGCCACGATCGTCAGCACATCGGCCTTGATCCGCGCGAAGAAGGGCGACTTCGCCATCAGGCCTCGCCCTCGCGCCGATAGGGCGAGAGTGTCGCCAGCTCCGCCATGCGTTCCTCGATCGCGGGGCGTTCATGCTCCAGGAAGCGCGCCACCGCATCCGAGAGGCCGCGATGCGCGATGAGATGCGCGGAATAGGTCATGGCCGGCAGGTAGCCGCGCTGGATCTTGTGCTCGCCCTGCGCGCCGGCTTCGACGCGGCCGATGCCGTGCGCGATCGCGAAATCAATGGCGCGCAGATAGCACAGCTCGAAATGCAGGAAGGGCACTTCCTCGTCGCAACCCCAGTTGCGGCCGTAGAGCGCCTCGCCGCCCAGCAGGTTGAGCGCCCCCGCGACAGGCTTGCCGTCGCGCTCCGCCCACATCAGCACCACGCGATCGCCCAGCTTCTCGCCCAGCAGCGGCCAGAAGGCTTTGGTGAGGTAGGCGCTGCCCCAGCGCGCATCCACCGTGTTGCGATAGAAGCGGTTGAAGGCTGCCCAGTGCGCGGGCGTGATCTCGGCGCCGCGCAGGGTTTTCAACGTCAGCCCGCTTTCCGCCACCGCGCGGCGCTCGCGCTTCAGCGTCTTGCGCTTGCGGCTCGAGAGTGCGCCGAGGAAATCGTCGAAGTCGGAAAAGCCCTGATTCTGCCAATGGAACTGCACGCCGATGCGCTGCAGCCAGCCAGCCTCACCCAGCGCCTCCCATTCCTCGCGCGTGCAGAAGGTGATGTGGGTCGAGGAGAATTTCAGCGCGCCCATCGCCTGGGCCAGGCCCTGCGCCAGGGCCGCCACCGGCACGCCGGGCCGGCGCAGCAGGCGCGGGCCGGGCACCGGGCTGAAGGGCACCGCCACCTGCAGCTTGGGGTAGTAGCGCCCGCCCGCCTGCTCATAGGCCTGGGCCCAGCCATGGTCGAAGACGTATTCGCCATAGGAGTGCGATTTCGCATAGGCCGGCGCGCAGGCCACCAGCGCGCCCCCCGCATCGCGCAGCGCCAGATGCTGCGGCAGCCAGCCGGTCTTGGCCGAGGCGCTGCCGCTTTCCTCCACCGCGCTCAGGAAGGCATGGCTGACGAAGGGGTTGTCACCCGCGCAGGCATCCCACTCCGCCGCCGGAATTTCGGCGATGGCCGGGTGCAGGGAGAGGCGGAGTTCAGGAGAATCCATCGCCCCATAATGGGGCGAAACCTCCGATAGAGAATGATGCGTGAAGGCGGAATCGCCGGAACGCTGAATCATTCTCTCAAATGGCATCTAGACCAGTTCGAGAATCGCCTCGACCTCGACCGCGGCCCCGCCCGGCAGCGCGGCCACGCCGACGGCGCTGCGCGCATGCCGCCCGGCCTCGCCGAACACCGCCACCGCGCAATCCGAGGCGCCGTTGATGACGGTCGGCTGGTCGCCGAAGTTCGGCGTGGAATTCACATAGCCGGTGATCCGCAGCACCCGCGCGATCCGGTCCAGGTCCCCACCCGCCGCCACCTTCGCGTGCGCGAGCACCGAGAGGAAGCATTGCTGCGCCGCCGCCTTGGCCTCCTCGATGGAAACGCCGGCGCCGAGATGGCCCACGGGATGGATCGCCCCATCCTTCCGCGGCACCTGGCCCGAGACGTAGATGAGCTTCCCCGAGACGGTGAAGGGCACGTAGTTGGCGATGGGCGCGCCGGCCTCGGGCAGGGTCAGGCCCAGCTCGGCCAGGCGCGCTTCGATCTTCGACATCAGGCGACAACCCTCAGATTGCGTTTCGGGCGCTCGGCCACCGGCGGCAGGTCGAGCGGGAGAAGCGGCGATTGCTCGGCCGCGCGGGAGAGGCTGCCCGGCGCCACATCCTCGGCCTCGGGCTGCGGCAGCGCGCCGCCCAGATAGTCCATGGCGAGGCGACGGAAGGCCCAATCGAGCACGGAGGTGGCGCGGGGGATGTCCGGGTCGCCCTCCACCACGCCGGCCGGGCCGAAGCGGGTATAGGCGAAGGCGTCCACGTAGTCGGCCAGCGGCACCCCGCGCGCGAGGCCGGCCGAGACCGCCTGGGCGAAGGCATCCATCAGGCTGCGATAGGCGGCCCCCTCCTTGGAGAGGCTGAAGGCGATCTCACGCAGCGCGCCCTCCTCCTCGGCGGTCCGCAGCGCGACGCGATGGCCACCCACGGTGACATGCAGCGTCTGGCCCGATTGGCGGCGCAGCGTCGGGCGCGGCGCCGAGCGGGCGGCCGGGGCCGGGCGGGGGGCGGCGGGCAGCGCCACGGGCGCGGGCGGCGCCACATGCAGGAAGGGCGCGACGGCGGCCTGCATCGCCCGGCGCGAGGCCTGGCTGACCGGGCCGAGCAGCGCGGCGACGCGGGCCTGCGGCGCGCGCATCGCGGCGCGCGTGGGCACATCCACCACGCCGGTCGGCGTCTCGACGGCGCGCGTGGCGCCGGGGGCCGGCGCGATGCCGGCGGTCTCGGCGCCCAGCAGCGCCTCGGCCGCATCGGCCGGCGCGAGGGCGACCAGCGCCTGGTGCCGCAGCCCCGGCGAGGCCATGGCGGCGTCGAGCGCGGCACGGGCGGCGGCCGCAAGGCCAGGGACGACGGTCTGCGACGGCGGCTCGGGCCAGATCAGGGCGATGGGCTCGCGCGCGCCCAGGCGCTCGGCCATGCGGCCGCTCTGCGCCTCGGCCGCGCCGCGGGTGAGGGCCGCGATGCCGGCAGCCACCTCGCGCGCCTCGGAGCTGTCGTAGGGAAGGCCGAGGCCGGCCAGCAGGCCCGCGAGGTCGGCGAAGCCCAGGCGCAGCCGGGTCGCCTTGCCGGCGGTCACGGCATCGAGGAAGACCACGGCCAGCGCGCAGGCTTCGGCATAGCCCTCGAGGTCCAGGCCGCCCTCGGGTTCCAGGAAGGCGGGCAGGTTCAGCACGAAGCGCGGCTCGGCCTTGGTGTCGCCGCGCCAGCATTCGGCGCCGGGCGCGCCGCGGCGGGTCAGCAGCAAAGCGCGCCAGCCCTCGGCCAGGTGCGGCGCCTCGGCGGGGGTCACGAGCCCGGCCTTCTCGCCGGATTTCAGCGCGCGGGCGATCCAGGCCTCGGCGATGCGGGGGAGTGCCACTGGGCGCTCGCCGGGAACGAGCGCGGCCAGGGCGGCGGCGGCGTCATCCTCCCAGGAATCCGGCAGGGCGACGGCGCGGGGTGGCGCGTCGGGGTCCGCGCCGATCCGGGTGCGCCTGAGCGCGACCCCTTCCCACAAGCTTCCAGCGATGCGTGCCATGCCAGGAGCCTAGCCCGCACCCCGCCTTGCGGGAAGCCGCATGATGTGGCCAGAACAAGAACGGCCCACAACATCTTGTGGAAAACTCCCAAGCCCCCGCGCGCCCGGGGATGCTTTGCCGCGGCCCGGAATTGTGGGATCATGGGGCATGTCCACGATCGATCTTTTCCTGACCCGCCTGACCAGCCGCAAGATCGGCCGGGATGAGGCCGGCAACACCTATTACGAGTCGCGCCGGCCGGATCCGGTCTATGGCCGCACCCGCCGGACGGTGGCGCTGGCCAAGGGCCTCGACTCCTCGATCGTGCCACCCGAGTGGCATGCCTGGCTGCACCACACGACGGAGGCGCCCCTCGCGGGCCCCCGGCACGCCTGGCAGAAGCCGCACCAGCCCAACCTCACCGGCACGCCGGGCGCCTGGCGCCCCAAGGGGCATGACTATGCCGGTGGGCAGCGCCGCGTGACCGGCGGCGATTATGAGGCCTGGACGCCGGGCGGCTGACAGGCCATCTGTCCCCGCATGGAAAACATGATCGCATGAAGGCCCGCAGCCTCACCGAAGTGCTGACCGGCGCCGTGGTCCTGGTCTGCGCCGGGGCCTTCCTCGCCTATGCCATCCTGCATGGCGGCCGCTCCCCCCAGACGGACGGCATCGCGCTGACCGCCGAGTTCGACCGCGTGGACGGGCTGAACCAGGGTGCCGACGTGAAGATCGGCGGCGTGAAGGTGGGTTCGGTCAGCGACCTGCGGATCGATCCCCGCAGCTTCCAGGCCGTCGTGACGCTGCGCGTGCGCCGCGACCTCGGCCTGCCCATCGATTCCTCGGCCGAGGTCACCTCGGAAGGGCTGCTCGGCGGCAAATACGTCTCCATCGTGCCCGGCGGCGCCGAGCGCCTGCTGGCCGATGGCGGGCGCATCACCGAGACCCAGGGCTCCGTCAGCCTGGAGAGCCTGCTCGGCCGCTTTATCTTCTCGGTCACGCAGATGAATTCCGGCAGCGGTGCCGCGGCCGCCGAGGCCACGCCGGCCCCGCCGCGATGAGCACGCCGCCCGCCATCTGGCCGGGCAGCGACGGCCAGCCCATCTCCTGCCGCGAAAAGGTGAAGGTGCTGGTCGAAAACCACACCGAGGCGGCGCAGGTCCTGCGCGACGCCTTCGAGGATGCGGTGCTGATGGGCGTGGACGAAGCGGCGATGCGCGCCATCCTCGCCGAGATCATCGCCACCCTGCCGAGCCCGCGCCGGAAATGAGCTGGCTGCGCCCGGCCCTGCTCGCCCTGCTTCTCGCCGCTCCCCTGCCTGCCGCCGCCCAGGAATGGGTGCCGCGCCGCGTGGGCGAGATCCAGGCGCTGGACAAGGTGAATGCGCGCGTCGCCACGCTGCGCGCGACGGTGGGCGAGCCCACGCGCTTCGGTACGCTCACCATCACGCTGCGCGCCTGCCATGCCCGCCCGCCCGACGAGGTGCCCGACGCCGCAGCCTTCCTGGAGGTGACGGATGCCCAGCGCGGCGGTGGCAACCAGCCGGTGTTCCGCGGCTGGCTCTTCGCCGATGCGCCCGCAGTGAACATGTTCGAGCACCCGGTCTATGACCTGCGGATCCTGAACTGCCGGTAGCGGCGGTTCAGCCCGGCCCCTTCTCCAGCAACCGCGCCTCCAGCACGCGCAGCCGCTGCCGCAGCGGCGCCTGCGCCCCCTCGACCAGCGCCTCCACATGGTCGAGCGAGATGGCGGCCGAGAGGGTGGGGGCGGGCGGCACCGTGCCGGCCAGCCGCGCCTCCAGCGCTGCGATGCGCTCGGTCAGTTCCGTGCGCAGCCCCTCCAGCGCGGCGCCGAGCGCCATGATCTCCCCCGCGAGGGCGGAGGGCTGCCCGGTCCCGGCCGCCTCGCGCGGCGCGGCGATGGCGGCGCGCAGGACCTCGGTCCGAAGGCGCAACTGAGCGGCGAGCGCCTGCTCCGGCGGGACCGGGCCCGCCGCGTCCAGCCGGATGCCGGGCGGCCGCTGCCGCGCCTCCTCCGATGCCAGGAAGCCCTGGACCAGACCGGCACGGCCCTCGGGCTTGCCGGCGATCAGGTCCAGGTGATGCACATAGCCCGGCTCATCCGGCCAGCGGCCCAGCGCCGCGAGGTAGAGGTTGACGACGAAATCCTCATCCGTGCCGTGCAGCAATTCGCCGAGCGTGATCATGCGTCGCCCCCCGTGGGCAGGATCCCGAGCCGGGCGTAGAGCGCCCCCAGCCGCTCGGCGTAGCGGTCCGGGCTGAAGAAGGCGGCGCGCTTCGGCCCGGCCGCCTCCAGCCCGCGCCGCAGATCCTCGTTGCCGTCCAGTGCCTGCAACGCCTCGGCCAGGGCGCGCGTGTCGGTCGGCGTGACGGTGAGCGCCGCGTCGCCCACCACCTCGGGCATGCAGGAGGTGTTGGAGGTCAGCACCGCCGTGCCGGCCTGCATCGCCTCCACCGCCGGCAGGCCGAAGCCCTCGTAGAGCGAGGCGAAGCAGAGCGCGCGCGCGTGGCGCACCAGGATCTCCACGTCGAGCTGCGGCACATAGCCGATGTAGCGGATGCGCCCGTCGGCCGAGCGCGTGCCGCCGGCCTCGGTCAGCAGGCGCAGCTCCTGCTTGCCGTGATGCGCC
Source organism: Sediminicoccus rosea (assembly GCF_033547095.1). Lineage (NCBI taxonomy): Bacteria > Pseudomonadati > Pseudomonadota > Alphaproteobacteria > Acetobacterales > Roseomonadaceae > Sediminicoccus > Sediminicoccus rosea. The sequence continues at coordinate 1,065,261 of NZ_CP137852.1, forward strand.
ATGCCACCGACGATGATGAAGGGGATCTGCGTGCCGGAGGCGAGATAGGCGTCCAGCATGCGGGCCAGGTTCTTGCGCGGCTCGATGCGCGAGAGGAAGAGGAAGTAGCCGCGCGGCTCCAGCTGGTGGGCGCGCCTGAGCCGCGCCACCGACATCTCCTCATCCATCGCGAAGGCCGGCGGGAAGACCGCCTGGTAGGTGTTGGTCACGCGCTCCTCCGGGATGCCGATCTGGTCGATCAGGTCCCGCCGGGCATGCTCGGAGACGGTGACGATGTGGTCCGCCTGCTGCGCGAGGCGACGGACGGTGTTCAGCCAGTTTGCCTTGAAGTCGAGCGTGGCCCAGGGCAGGCGGAGCGGGATCAGGTCATGCACGGTGTAGATGTTGCGCGTGCCGGCCAGGCGGATCGGATGGATGTGCGTCCAGTGCATCAGCGCCGGCGGGCTGGGGGCCCGGATGGACATCAGGCTGCGGCGCACGGCGAAATGCAGCTGCGCGCGGCCGAAGGCGTCGTCCGCGTTCCACAGCTCGTCCACCGCGGGCAGGTTCGCTGTCGCGAAGGTCTCGTAGGTGATGGCGGAGGTCGCCGCCGTGTCCACCATGCGCGAGAGGGGGATGGGCTGCGCCATCGGCCCGCGCGGGTTGCGCAGCAGGCCGAGGAAGCGCTGGTGCAGCGGCCGCCCGGGCAGCACGCGCGCGTCGAAGAAGCGCACCTCGCGCTCCGCGGGGTCGGCGATGGAGGGCAGGGGCCGGCCATAGAGCATGCCGAGCGAGAGGCCGAGGCGGCGCAGCGTCGCCGCATGGCCGCGGGCATAGGTCGTGATGCCGGTCCCGTGCGAGAGGGTCAGGGGGAAGCCATCCGTCCAGACCCGGGGTGCAGGGAGAGTCATCCCGACAACTTGCCTTTCGGGCGGCAACGGGACAAGGGTGCCATGAAATCACCGGGATTCCGTTTCATACGTCCGCCGAGTTCCTGAAAGGTCAGCCATGAGCGTTCCCGACATCGTTCCCGTCATTCTCTCCGGCGGCACGGGCAGCCGCCTCTGGCCTCTCTCCCGCGAATCCAACCCCAAGCAGTTCTGGCCGCTCCTCTCGGAGCACAGCATGGTGCAGGAGACGGCCCGCCGCGCGGCCGGCCCGGGCTTTGCGCCGCCGGTGGTGGTGGTGGGCGAGGCGCACCGCTTCCTGGTGGCCGAACAGCTGCGCGATGCCGGCATCGCCAGCCCGCAGATCGTGCTCGAGCCGGAGGGGCGCAACAGCGCGCCCGCCATCGCCATCGCCGCCCTGCTGGTGGCCGAGGCGCAGCCCGATGCGGTGCTCTGGATCATGGCGGCGGATGCCGCGATCAACGATGTCGCGGCGCTGCATGCGGCGCTGGAGCGGGCCGCCGCGGCGGCGCGCGGCGGCCGCATCGTCACCTTCGGCATGCGCCCGACCGAGCCGCACACCGGCTTCGGCTATATCGAACTGGGCGAGGCGCTGGCCGATGTCCCGGGCGTGCAGGCGGTGCAGAGCTTCACCGAGAAGCCCGACCACGCGACGGCCGAGCGGCTGGTGGCTGGCGGCCGCCATGTCTGGAACAGCGGCATGTTCGTGGCGACGGCCAGCACGCTGATCGCCGAACTGCGCGAGCATGCGCCCGCCGTGCTGGCCGCGGCGCGCGGGGCGCTGGACGGCGCGGCGCGCGACCTCGACTTCATCCGGCTCGGCGCGGATGCCTTCCGCCAGGCGCCCGCCATCTCGATCGACTACGCCGTCATGGAGCGGACGCGCCATGCGGCGGTGGTCCCCGCCGATCTCGGCTGGAGCGATGTCGGCAGCTGGGACGCGCTGTGGGACGCCACGCCGAAGGACGCCGCGGGCAATGCCACCAAGGGCCCGGTCGAGCTGCTCGACGCCGAGGGCTGCTACATCCGTTCCGAGGGCATCCTGACCGCGGTGCTCGGCCTGAAGGACGTGGTGCTGGTCACGACCGATGACGCCGTGCTCGCCATGCCGCGCGCCCGCGCGCAGGACGTGAAGAAGATGGTGGAGCGGCTGAAGGCGCGCGGCCTGAAGCAGGCCAGCGAGCATCGCCGCATGTATCGCCCCTGGGGCCATTACGAGGGGCTGATCATGGGCGACCGCTTCCAGGTGAAGCAGATCGTCGTCCGGCCCGGCGGCCGGCTCTCGCTGCAGAAGCACCACCACCGCGCCGAGCACTGGGTGGTGGTGAAGGGCACGGCGCGCGTTCATCGCGACGCGGAGAGCCTGCTGCTCTCGGAGAACCAGTCGGTCTACCTCCCGCTCGGCTGCGTCCACCGGCTCGAGAATCCGGGGATGATCCCGCTGGCCCTCATCGAGGTGCAGGTGGGCTCCTATCTGGGCGAGGATGACATCGTCCGCCTCGAGGACACCTATGGGCGGAGCTGAACCTTAGCGCTGAGCCGCCGAGATGTCCGCGCCCCGCTTCGTGGTGGATCTGACCGACCTCCTGGAGTTCCTGGAGCATTTCCGCACGCCCATGGGCGTCGCGCGCGTGCAGATGGCGCTGCTCGACGCCGCACTTGCCCTGGAGGAGGAGCCGCTCTTCGAGCTGACCGCCTTCTCGTTGGAGCAGGGGCGCTTCGTGCAGTTCCCGGCAGCGCTGATGCTGGCGCTGATCCAGGGCGGGCGGCAGGGCGGGCGGCTGGACGAGCCCGCCTGGCTCGCCCTGCAGGAGGCGCGCGCCGCCGCCTGCCGCGAGGGGCCGGCCTTCGCCTTCCAGCCGGGGGATCGGCTGCTCGCCCTCGGCCTCACCGGGCGCAATCCGGTGCAGCTGCGCCGCCTGCGCGAGGTGCGCCAGGCGCATCGCGTGCTGGTCTGCGTGCTGTTCTACGACGCCATCCCGCTGGCCACGCCCGAGCATTGCGAAGCGAGCCTGACCCGCAGCTTCGCCGAGCATTTCCTCGGCCTCTGCCTGCAGATGGATCGCGCGGTGGCGATCAGCGACTGCGCGGCGCGCGATTTCCGCCTCTGGCAGCGCCGCATGCTGCCGCATCTCGACATCCCCGTGGGCGTCATGCCGCTCGATGCGCGCTTTCCCGCGATGCCCGCGGCGGAGCCGCACAGGAGGAGTGCGGCGGAGCCGCACAGGAGGAGTGCGGCGGAGCCGCAAAGGGGAGCCGCGGCGGAGCCGCCTGACGCAGCCGCGGCGGAGGCACCGGAATGGCCCGAGCGCCTTCGCGACGGGCGGCCCTTCGTGCTCTGCGTCGCCACCATCGAATCCCGCAAGAACCACGCATTGCTGCTGCATGCCTGGCTCACCCTGCTGCGGCGCCATGGCGATGCGGTCATCCCCGACCTTGTGCTGGTCGGCCGCCCCGGCTTCCAGTCGGAGCCGGTGCTGCACCTGCTGCAATCGGCGCCCGAACTGCGCCGCCGCGTGATCCACCTGCAGGATGTGGGCGATGCGCTGCTCGGCCAGCTCTATGAACGCTGCCTCTTCACCGTCTTCAACAGCTTCTACGAAGGCTGGGGCCTGCCGGTCACCGAGGCGCTGGCCCATGGCAAGATCCCGCTCACGCCCGACCACACGAGCCTGCGCGAGGCGGGCGGCGCGGCCGCGCAATACTTCTCGCCGCAAAGCGAGCCCGAGCTGGCCGAGCTGGCCTGGAGCCTGATCCGCGACCCCGCGCACCGCCAGCACCTGGAATCGAAGATCCCCGAGCGCGTGCGCATCCGCTCCTGGCGGGAGGTGGCGGAGGGCCTGATCGCGACCCTCTCGGCCGAGGCGCCCGCCCTGCCGGACCCCATCCGCCGCCTTTTCTTCCCGCTGGGCGAGCGCATCGTCTTCGAGCAGCCCGCCGTGCCCGATCTGCCCGCGCTGCCGCAGCCCTTCAGCCTGCTGCACCAGCTCCTCTGCGAGGGCGAGGGCTGGGCCGAGCAGGAGCGCTGGGCGATCGGCGCCGGCGGCGGGCCTGTCCTGCTGCGCCTGCCGCTCGGCGCGCCGGCGCCGGAGGGCCTGGTCCTCACCCTCGAGATCGCCGCCTCCGTCACCGCTCCGGCGCAGTTCCGCCTGCGCGTGCGCCGGCCGGAGGAGCCGCCCGGCCCCTGGTTCCGCGAGGAGATCCCGACCGGCGCGGTGCAACTGGTCCGCCTCGACATCCCGCCCTGCCACCCGGGCGATCTTCTCATCGAGTTCGACACCGGCCCGCCGGTGCCCGGCGAGGGGCGCCGCCCGCGGATCTTCTTCACCGGGCTGATGCTCTGCGACGCCAAGGATCACGCGGCGCAGCTGCGCTACCTCGCGGTGCGTTCCGGCGTCCGCACCCCACGCCCTGCCTGACCTGGCCTGGACCTCCGCGCATCGCGGAGGGATCATCCTCGGGCAAGAGAGGGGATTGAGCATGAGCCGAAACATCATCGAGGCGGTGCGGGCCTGGCAGCCGGAGCTGGCGGCGATCCGCCAGGACATCCACGCCCATCCCGAGCTTGGCATGGAGGAGGTGCGGACCTCCGCCCTCGTCGCGCGCCACCTGCGCGAATGGGGCGTGGAAGTGACCGAGGGCGTGGGCCAGCTCGGCGTGGTGGGCACCATCCGTGGCACGAAGCCGGGCCAGCGCGTCATTGGCCTGCGTGCCGACATGGACGCACTGCCCATCCCCGAGCAGACCGGCCTGCCCTACGCCTCGAAAAATCCGGGCGTGATGCATGCCTGCGGGCATGACGGGCACACGACCATGCTGCTGGGCGCCGCGCGCTGGCTCTCGGAAAACCGGGACTTCGCCGGCACCGTCCACCTGATCTTCCAGCCGGCCGAAGAGGGGCGCGGCGGCGCGCGGGCGATGCTGGCAGACGGGCTGTTCGAGCGTTTCCCCTGCGATGCCATCTATGGCCTGCACAACGCGCCGCGCCGCCCGGCCGGGCATTTCGCCATCCGCCCCGGCCCCACCATGGCGGCGGCGGACCGCTTCGTCGTGATCTTCCGCGGCACCGGCGGGCATGGCGGCTCCACCCCGCATCTTGCGACCGACATCACCATCGTGCAGGCGCATTTCGTGCTTGCGCTGCAGACCATCATCGGCCGCAACGTGGCGGCGAAGGATGCGGCGGTGCTGAGTGTCGGCGCCATCAGCGCGGGCTCGCATGTCGGCCCTAACGTGATGCCGGCCGAGCTCACCATCAGCGGCACGGCGCGCAGCTACACGCCCGCCGTGCGGGACCTGCTGGAGCGCCGCATCGCCGAACTCGCGCATGGCCTCGCCGCCGCGCATGGCTGCACGGCCGAGGTCGAGTACCGGCGCGGCGTGCCGGCCACGGTGAACCACCCCGAGCAGACCAAGGTCGCCTATGCCGCCGCCGCTGCCGTGGTGGGCGAGGCCGCGGTGGACCCGAACCCCGACCCCAGCACGGGGGCGGAGGATTTCGCGCTGATGCTGGAGCAGCGGCCCGGCGCCTTCATGTCCATCGGCGGCGGCGCGCCGGATGGCTCCTCGCCCGCGCTGCACACGCCGCTGTTCGATTTCAATGACGCGACGATCCCGCTCGGCGTCGCCTATTGGGCGAGCCTGGTCGCGCAGGAATTGGGCAACCCCGAGGGCTGAGCCCAGGGGAGCGGGCAGGGGGCGCGAGGCAGGACTCGATTTGGCGCGCAACCCTGCTATGTGTGCTGGTAATGGTTCGTTGAGAATTGAGCGTCGCTTCGATGCGCTGGGAGAATGGCTATGGGTGAAGACGATCTGCGCCAGATGATCGGGCGCGTGAAGAATGGCAGCCTGTCGCGCCGCGGCTTCGTCCGGCGCATGGCGGCGCTTGGCCTGACGGCGCCGATGGCGACGCAGCTGCTCGCCATCGCGGGTGCGGGCTCGGCCCAGGCGCAGGGCAGCGTGCCGGTCTATCGCCCGACGCGGCGCGGCGGCGGCGGCCAGCTCAAGGTGCTCTACTGGCAGGCCTCCACGCTGCTGAACCCGCATTTCGCGGTCGGCACCACCAACCAGGATGCGAGCCGCGTCTTCTACGAGCCGCTCGCCGGCTGGGCCGCCGATGGCACGCTCCACCCCGTCCTCGCCGCCGAGATCCCCTCGCTGGAGAATGGCGGCCTCGCGGCCGATGGGCGCTCGGTCACCTGGAAGCTCAAGCGCGGCGTGAAGTGGCATGACGGCCAGGATTTCTCGGCCGATGACGTGGTCTTCAACTGGGAGTATTCGCGCAACCCCGCCGTGGCCGCCGTCACCTCCGGCAGCTATCGCGACGTGAATGTGGTGAAGGTGGATGACCACACGGTGCGGGTCGAATTCACCCAGCCCACGCCCTTCTGGGCCGATGCCTTCGTGGCCGCCACCGGCCAGATGATCCCGAAGCACCTGTTCCAGGCCTTCAACGGGCCCAATTCGCGCGATGCGCCCACCAACCTGCGGCCCGTCGGCACCGGCGCCTACCGCTTCTCCAGCTTCCTGCCGGGCGACACGCTGCGGGCCGAGCTGAACCCCAACTACCACATGAACAACCGCCCCTTCTTCGACACGCTCGAGGTGAAGGGCGGCGGCGACGCTGTCTCGGCCGCGCGCGCCGTGCTGCAGACGGGCGATTTCGACTATGCCTGGAACCTGCAGGTCGAGGATGAGCTGCTGAAGCGGCTGGAAGCGGCAAATCGCGGCCGCGTGAACATCGTCGAGAGCGGCGGCATCGAGTTCGTGCAGCTCAACTGCACCGATCCCAATCGCGAGATCGATGGCGAGCGCTCGCATATCAGCACCCAGCATCCGGCCTTCAGCGACCCCGCGGTGCGCCAGGCCATGGCGCTGCTGATCGACCGCAACGCGCTGCAGCAGTTCATCTATGGCCGCGGCGGCCCGGCGACGGCGAACTTCCTGAACAACCCGCCGCGCTTCACCTCACCCAACATGCGCTGGGAGTTCAACATCGCCCGCGCGAACGAGATCCTGGACGCGGCCGGCTGGGTGCGCGGGCGGGACGGCATCCGCGCCAAGAACAACGTGCGGCTGCGCTTCGTCTACCAGACCTCGGTCAATGCGCCGCGCCAGCGCACCCAGGCGGTCTACAAGCAGGCGGCGCAGCGCGCGGGCATCGATCTCGAACTGAAGTCGGTGACCGCCTCGGTGTTCTTCTCGTCGGATGTCGCGAACCCCGACACCTTCACCAAGTTCTACGCCGACATGCAGATGTACACGACCACGATGCCGCAGGCGGATCCGCAGCGCTTCATGAACCAGTACGTCTCCTGGGAGATGTCCACCCGCGCCAATTCCTGGCAGGGCCGCAACATCGTGCGCTGGAAGAACGACGAGTATGACGCGGCCTTCCGCGCGGCCGAGAGCGAGATCGACCCGGTCAAGCGTGCGGCGCTGTTCATCCGCATGAACGACCTGATCGTGGGGAGCAACCACATCATCCCGCTGGTGAAGCGCCCGCTGGTGAGTGGCAGCGTGAACAATCTGCGCCATGTGCTGAGCGGCTGGGACGGCACCTTCTGGGCGCTGCAGGACTGGTGGCGCGAGACCTGATCCACCCGTGGCCCAGTATCTTCTCCGCCGCCTGCTGATCGCGATCCCGAGCCTGCTCGGGATCAGCGTCATTCTCTTCACCGTGCTGGCGCTCGCGCCGGGCGACCCTTTCGAGGAGCTGGCCACCAACCCGGCCATCCCACCCGAGGTGCGGCTCGCGCTGCGCGCCAGCCTGGGCATCGATGACCCGGTGCATATCCGCTATTTCCGCTGGCTCACGTCCATGCTGCAGGGCGAATGGGGCTTCTCCTTCGTCAGCCGCGTGGATGTGGACCAGCTGATCCTCCAGCGCCTGCCGGTGACGCTGGTGGTGATCGGGCTGTCGCAGGTGCTCGCATTGGCCATCGCGCTGCCCGTCGGGATCATGGCGGCGACGCGGCCCTACTCCATCTTCGACCAGGTGGCGAACACGCTCGCCTTCGTCGGCTTCTCGCTGCCCACCTTCTTCACCGGGCTGCTGCTGATCATGCTGTTTTCCATCCACCTGGACTGGCTGCCCTTCGTCTATCGCGCGCAGATCGACGCCTCGGGCTGGCAATGGTGGTGGGAGCACATCAAGCAATCCATCATGCCCATCGCCGTGCTCGGCCTGTTCCAGGGGGCGGCCTGGACGCGCTTCGTGCGCTCCGCCGTGCTGGACGTGGTGCGCCTCGACTATGTGACGACGGCGCGCGCCAAGGGCATCCCGGAGCGGCGGGTGATCAACCGCCATGTGGTGCGCAACGCGCTGATTCCGGTGGTGACGCTGGTGGCGCTGCAGATGCCCGCCGTGTTCGGCGGCGCCATCGTGACCGAGCAGATCTTCCGCGTCCCCGGCATCGGCTCGCTGCTCATTTCGGCGGTGCTGGCCAATGACACGCCGGTGATCATGGCGGTGACCTTCGTCTTCGCCTGCCTCGTCATCTTCTTCAACCTGCTCGCGGATGTGATCTATGGCTGGCTCGACCCCCGCATCAGCTACAGCTAGCGCGGTGGCCGGAGCCGTTCGCCGGCCGCCCGTCACCCCCACCGCCGAGGCCTGGCGCCGCTTCCGCAAGCACAAGCTCGCGGTGGGCAGCGCCGTGGTGCTTGGGCTGATGATCCTGGCCGTACTCTTCGGCCCCTTCATCTGGACCGTGCCGATCGACGAGATCGACTTCACCGCGCGCCTCCAGGGCCCCTCGATGGAGCACCCCTTCGGCACGGATGATCTGGGGCAGGATCTGCTGGCGCGCGTGCTCTATGGCGGGCGCATCTCGCTGGCCGTCGGCTTCGCCGCCATGGGTGTCGCGGTCACCGTCGGCGTGCTGGTCGGCGCCATCGCCGGCATGTCCAAGGGGCCGGTGGACGTGGCGCTGATGTGGGTGACGGACCTCTTCCTCTCGCTGCCGCAGCTGCCGCTGCTGCTGCTCATCATCTACCTCTTCCGCGACGCGCTGGCCGAGGTGGTGGGGCAGGAGCTCGGCGTCTTCATCATGATCGTGGCCGTGATCGGCCTGTTCAACTGGATGCAGGTGGCCCGCCTCGTGCGCGCGCAGTTCTTCTCGCTGCGCGAGAAGGAATTCGTGGAGGCGGCCCGCGCGCTCGGCGCCTCGCGCGTGCGGATCGTGGTGCAGCACATCCTGCCCAATGCGCTGGGCCCCGTGATCGTCGCGGCTTCCATCGACGTGGCGGGCGCGATCCTCGCGGAATCCACGCTCTCCTTCCTCGGCCTGGGCTTCCCGCCGGATACGCCGACCTGGGGGCGCCTCCTCTTCGACGCGAAGGACAACCTCGATTTCGCCCCGCATTGGGCGATCTTCCCCGGCCTCGCCATCTTCCTGACGGTGCTGACCATCAACTTCGTCGGCGATGGCCTGCGCGACGCGTTGGACCCGAGGCGCGTTCAGTGAGCGCCGCCGCCCCCCTGCTCGACATCTCGGGCCTGAAAGTCCACTTCAAGACGGATGACGGCATGGTCCGCGCCGTGGATGGCGTGGACATCTCGGTGAACCGTGGCGAGACGGTCTCGATCGTCGGCGAATCCGGCTGCGGCAAGACGGTCACCGCGATGACGGTGCTGAAGCTGATCGCCATGCCGCCCGGCCGCATCATGGCCGGCAAGATCCTCTTCGAGGGGCGGGACCTGGTGCCCATGGCGCCGGATGAGATGCGCGCGATCCGCTCCAAGCAGATCGGCATCGTCTTCCAGGAGCCGATGACCTCGCTGAACCCGGTCTATACCGTGGGGCAGCAGATCGCGGAGACGGTGCGCCACCATGAGGGCCTGTCCAAGCGCGCCGCCTTCGACCGCGCGGCGGAGATGCTCTCGCTGGTGCAGATCCCGAACCCGCAGAAGCGCGTACACGATTATCCGCACCAGTTCTCCGGCGGCATGCGCCAGCGCGTGATGATCGCCATGGCGCTCTCCTGCAACCCGAAGTTGCTCATTGCCGACGAGCCGACCACGGCGCTCGACGTCACCATCCAGGCGCAGATCCTGGAGCTGATGAACGAGATGAAGCAGCGCCTCGGCATGTCCATCCTGCTCATCACCCACGCGATGGGCGTGGTGGCCGAGACCTCGCAGCGCGTCATCGTCATGTATGCGGGCAAGGTGGTCGAGGATGCGACGGTGGAGAACCTCTTCGCCAATCCGCGCCACCCCTACACCCAGGGGCTGATCCGCTCGATCCCGCGCATCGACCTCGCCGCCACCACGCATACGCGGCTGGAGGCCATCCCGGGCTCGGTGCCGAGCCTGCTCAACCCACCCCGCGGCTGCCGCTTTGCCGCGCGCTGTCGCTACGCGACCGAGGCCTGCACGTTGGCGGAACCGCCTCTGCGCGAGGTCGCTCCCGGGCACAAGGTGGCCTGCATCCTATGACCCAGCCTCAGCCTCTCCTCAGCGTGAAGAAACTGGTGAAGCGCTTCCCCGTGAAGGGGGGCCTGCTGCGCCGCACGGTGGATCACGTGCATGCGGTCAGCGGCGTCAGCTTCGACCTCCAGGCCGGCGAGACGCTGGGCCTGGTGGGCGAATCCGGCTGCGGCAAGTCCACCACCGGCCGCCTCATCCTGCGCCTGATCGAGCCCACCTCCGGCGAGGTGAAGTTCGAAGGCCGGGACGTGACCGCGCTGGACAATGAGCATCTCGGCACGCTCCGCCGGGACATGCAGATCATCTTCCAGGACCCTTTCGCCTCGCTCAATCCGCGCATGACGGTGGGCAGCATCATCGCCGAGGCGCTGATCATCCATAAGCTGGCCAAGACCGCGCGCGAGCGCGAGGACCGCGTGGTGGAGCTGCTGGAGACGGTGGGCCTCAACGCCGACCACATGCGCCGCTTCCCGCATGAATTCTCAGGCGGCCAGCGCCAGCGCATCGGCATCGCCCGCGCGCTCGCGGTCAAGCCCAAGCTCGTCATCTGCGATGAGCCGGTGAGCGCGCTCGACGTCTCCATCCAGGCGCAGGTGGTGAACCTGCTGGAGGACCTGCAGGAGAAGTTCGGCCTCACCTTCCTCTTCATCGCGCATGACCTCTCGGTGGTGGAGCACATCAGCGATCGCGTGGCCGTCATGTATCTCGGCCGCATCGTCGAGATCGCGAGCGCACGCGACCTCTACACCAACCCGCTGCACCCCTACACCGAGGCGCTGCTCTCCGCCGTGCCCATCCCGGACCCCACGGTGAAGCGCCAGCGCATCATGCTGAAGGGCGACGTGCCGAGCCCGTTGCGCCCGCCCTCTGGCTGCCATTTCCACACGCGCTGCCCCATTGCCAATGCCGGCGCCTGCCGCGGCGAGGTGCCGGAGCTGCGCGAGGTCTCGCCCGGCCATTGGGTCTCCTGCCACTTGCGCGGATAGCCAGGCCGGACTCCGCCACGGGGCGCTCTCCAAGTTTCTCGCGCACCGCGCGCCCCGCTTGTGGTATCATCCATGCAGCGGGGCGCGGCCTCGTCTTCTTCATGTCTCTCTTCCTGCGGGCGCCCGGGCTGGATACCGCCGCGCCGCGACCTCTCCCGTGTCGCCGAAGCCCGCGCACCGCCTGCCGCACGCATCTGGCCCGCTCGCGAAAGTCCCCCGCATGACCACCGACGACGCCAAGCCCCGGCCCTTGACGGACCTCATCGACAGCCCGGACCTGGCCGCCGCCCTGGACAGCGACAGGTTCAAGCAGTTCCTCGATCACATCCCCTTTGCCATCGCCGTGGCGGAGCTGGAGCCGGTCGAGCGCGTCACCTACGCCAATCTCGAATTCGAGCGCCTCTCCGAGCAGCAGCCGGCGGAGCTGCTGAATCGCCCCTGGACCGATCTCAAGGCCATTGCGAGCGCGAAGGGCGATGACCGCCGCCTGAGCGAGGCCATCGTCGCGGGCGAGGACCACATCGGCACCTTCCACATCGAGGGTGAGCCCGGCATCGTGGTGGATGCCTGGTCGAACATCATCCATGACGACAGTGGCGTGGCGCTTTTCCGCCTGGTCGCGCTGGCCGCGGTCAAGACGCACAGCCGCGATGACCTCCAGGCCTTCGAGCGTCGCGTCGAGGAGAAGGACGTGCTGCTGCGCGAGTTGCAGCATCGCGTGAAGAACAACCTCCAGATGATCGCGGCCCTGATCCGGATGGAGGCCCGCAATGCGCCGGACGACGAGACGGAGGATTCCTTCAGCCGACTGGCCGGCCGCATCGGCGCCCTGGCGCTGCTCTACCACGCCCTGTCCCCGGACCAGCCACGCGAGAGCGTGGACCTGGGCACCTATCTCAGCCAGATCGCGGCCTCCGTCATGCAGGCCCATGCGGTGGAGGGCATCCGCCTCGACCTCAAGGTGGACACCTGGCCGGTCTCCATCAATGTCGCCATGCCCACCGGCCTCGTGGTGAACGAAGTGCTGACCAATGCCCTGAAGCACGCCTTCGTGGGGCGCGAGGGCGGCACCATCACGCTGCACAGCCTGGTGGAGGCGGAGGGCTGCCGGATCGTGATCGCCGATAATGGCATCGGCCTGCCGCCGGGCACCCGCTGGCCCACCTCCGGCCGGCTCGGCTCGCTCATCGTCGAATCGCTGCGGCAGAATGCCGGGGCGCAGCTGGAGGTGGACGCCCCGCCTGGGGGCGGACTGCGCGTGACGATCCGCTTCGCCCGCGTGGCCGCCGCACCCGAGCCCGGCGACGGGGCGCCGCGCGGGTGACACAGCGCGGGGCCGACCCCACATGATCGCCGATCGCAACGGAGTCCCTGCATGACCGACGCCCCCGAATACACCCCACCCAAGGTCTGGACCTGGGTGAAGGCCAATGGCGGCCGCTTCGCCAACATCAACCGCCCCATCGCGGGCCCGACGCATGAGAAGGAGCTGCCGGTCGGCAAGCATCCGCTCCAGCTCTACTCGCTCGGCACGCCCAATGGCGTGAAGGTGACCGTGATGCTGGAGGAGCTGCTGGCGCGTGGCCACAAGGGCGCCGAATACGACGCCTGGCTGATCCGCATCAGCGAGGGCGACCAGTTCGGCAGCGGCTTCGTCGCGGTGAATCCCAACTCGAAGATCCCCGCCCTGATGGATCGCAGCGGGCCCAAGCCCATCCGCGTCTTCGAGAGCGGCGCGATCCTCATGCATCTCGCCGAGAAGTTCGGCGAATTCCTGCCGACCGAGACGGCGGCCCGCGCCGAGACGCTCTCCTGGCTGTTCTGGCAGATGGGCAGCGCGCCCTATCTCGGCGGTGGCTTCGGCCATTTCTACGCCTATGCGCCGACCAAGCAGGAATATCCGATCGACCGCTTCGCCATGGAGGTGAAGCGCCAACTCGACGTGCTGGACCGCCGCCTGGCCGAGAGCGAATATCTGGCCGGCCCCGACTACACCATCGCCGACATTGCCGTCTGGCCCTGGTATGGCGGGCTGGTGAAGGGCTGGTCCTACGGCGCTGCCGAGTTCCTGTCGGTGCACGAATACAAGAACGTGCTGCGCTGGGCCGACCAGATCCATGCCCGCCCCGCCGTGAAGCGCGGCCGCATGGTGAACCGCATGGTGGGCGAGCCCGAGGGCCAGCTGCGCGAGCGGCATGACGCGAGCGACTTCGAGACGAAGACGCAGGACAAGGTGGAAGCCGCGACCTGACTTCCCAAAGGCGGCGCGGCGCGGCAGAGATGGGGCTCACGATCAGCGAGTCCCGCCCTTGTCCGCGCTGCGCATCGCCACCTGGAACATCAACTCCGTCCGTCTCCGGCTGCCCCTGCTGGCCGATCTCGACGCCGCGCTGAGGCCCGACGTCCTCTGCCTGCAGGAGACGAAATGCCCGGATGAGCTCTTCCCGCATGAGGGCATCCGGGCGCTTGGCTTCGAGCATGTGATGGCGCGCGGCATGAAGGGCTATAACGGCGTCGCCGTGCTCTCGCGCATTCCCTTCACGGCGCGCGCGAATGATCCTGACTGGTGCATGAAGGGCGATTGCCGCCATGTCGGCGTCACGCTCGCACTGCCCTCCGGCCCGCTGGACCTGCACAATTTCTACGTCCCCGCCGGCGGCGACATCCCGGACCGCGAAGCCAATCCGAAATTCGCGCACAAGCTCGATCTCATCGCCGAGGCCACCGCCTGGTTTGCGCAGCAGGCCCCGCTGCGCCGTTCGGTGCTGGTGGGCGACCTGAACATCGCGCCGCTGGAGCATGATGTCTGGTCGCACAAGCAATTGCTCGACGTCGTCTCCCACACGCCGATCGAGGTCGAGGCGCTGCAGGGCTGGATGCGCGCGGGCGACTGGCATGACGCGCTGCGCCACTTCGTGCCGGCCGAGCAGAAGCTCTACACGTGGTGGTCCTACCGCGCGAAGGATTGGGAGGCGGCGGATCGCGGCCGGCGGCTCGATCACGTCTGGGTCAGCCAGGACCTGCGCGGCGCGCTCGCGCGGCACGAGATCCTGAAGCCTGCGCGCGGCTGGGAGAAGGCCAGCGACCACGTGCCCGTGATGGTGGAGATGACGCTGTGAGCGCCTGGGATTTCGTCACGCTGGATGTCTTCACAGACACGCGCTTCGGCGGCAACCAGCTCGCCGTCTTTCCCGATGCGCGTGGCCTGACCGATGCGCAGATGCAGTCGCTCGCGGCCGAACTGAACCTGAGCGAGACCACCTTCGTCCTGCCGCCGGAGAACCCCGGCAACACGGCCCGAGTGCGCATCTTCAATCGCGTGGCGGAGATGCCCTTCGCTGGCCACCCCAATGTCGGCACCGGATTCGTCCTGGCGGATCGCGCGACGGATGGGCTGCTGCGCTTCGAGGAGATCGCCGGCCTCGTCGCGGTGACGGTGCTGCGCGATGCCGTGGGTGCCGTGACCGGCGCCGAGATCGGCGCGCCGCAGCCGCTCTCGTTGGGGCCCGAGATGCCGGCCGCGCTGGTGGCCGGCTGCGTCGGGCTCAGCGAGGCGGATGTGCTGACCTCCGCGCATCGCCCCGTCATGGCCTCGGTCGGCAATTCCTTCGTGCTGGCGGAGGTGACGGGCGAAGCGCTCACCCGTGCCAAGCCGGACCTCGCGCGTTTCGCGGCGGCGGCGGCCGAATTCCCGCATCTCGGGCCGCGCCGCCTGCCGCTCTACCTCTATGCGCGGGCGGGGGAGGCGCGGGTCAATGCCCGCATGTTCTCGCCCCTCTCGGGCACGGTCGAAGATGCTGCGACGGGAAGTGCCGCCACGCCGCTCGTGGCGCTGCTGCTGTCGCTGGGCGATGCGCCAAGGCTGAGCCTGGAGATCACGCAGGGGGTGCAGATGGGGCGGCCGAGCCTGCTCAGCGCCTCGGCCTTCCGTGGGGCCGATGGCATCCGCGCCAAGGTCGCGGGCCGCTGTGTGCCCGTCTTCGAAGGACGTTTCCGCCTTTGACGGCGTGCTGAACGAAGGTCCAAGAAACGGGTTTCCTGGTGGGAGAGCGCGAGACGGCAAAGCCCTCTCGCATTCCTCCGCTCACCTTGCCGCGCTCTGCGAGGCTTACCTCGCTGCACTCCGTGCGAGGCCCAGCACCACCTGCCGCGCCACCGTCTCATCCGGCAGGCCGGTGGATTTCGCCTGGCGTTCGGCGCGCAGCAGTGCGGCGCCCAGCGCCTCCAGCCGTGCCACGGACCAGCGCGACAGCGCCCGTGTCATCGCCGGCTTCGCCTTCCAGAAGACCGGCGGCCGCAGCGCGCCCACCGCCTCGTCGGCCGAGGCGCCGCCCTCCATCGCCAGCCGCGCCATGTGCAGCCGCTGCGTGTGGCGGAGCGCGGCGCGCAGCACCTGCACCGGGTTGGCACCCTCGCCGAAGGCCTTGGCGATGGCGCGGTCCGCCGCCGCCACCTCGCCCAGCGAGGCCGCCATCAGCGCCTCGTCCAGGTCGAGCATGCTGCCCTCGCCCAGCAGTTCCATGGCATCCTCGACCGTGATGCGGCTCCCTGGCTCCGCATGCAGCGCCAGCACTTCCAGCGCGCGGCGCATGGCCATCCGGTCCTCGCCGGCGCGCTCGGTCAGCCAGTCCAGCGCCGCGGGCTCGGCCGCGGCACCCAGCTCGCTGAGGATGCGCGTGATGGAGGCGGCGAGGTCCCGCCCGCGCTCCGCATAGCATTCGATGACCTGGCCGCGCGGATCGGCCGCCACCAGCGCCTTCAGCTTGGACTTCCCGGTGAGACCCGCGCCCTCGATGATGACGAGGCCCGGCCCCGGCCCGGCCAGCGCGCCCTTCACCGCCTCGGCCCAGGCATCGCGCGCATCGCGCAGGCGGATCGCCATGCGGCCCCCCATCAGCGGCACGGAAGCGGCCTCGCCCGCCAGCGAGCCGGGGTCGCGCGCCGCCTCGCGCGGGGGTTCCGCGATGCAGATGGGATCATCCCCGGCGACCGCGCGCACCAGCATGGCCGCGCGCTCATTCACGAGCCCCGCATCATCGCCGATGAGCAGGACGACGCGGCACTCGGCCGGCGGGTCGGCCAGGAAGCCCGGAAGGCGCCGCGGCTCGAGCTTCGCGACCATGGCCCTCAGCTCGTGGCCGCGCTCGCCATCCGGCGCCGCAGCGCAACCGCGACGCCGACGGTGACGCGCTGGCTCAGCTCCGCCACCAGGCGGCGCTCCATGTCCTCGCGCGAGGCGTCGGAGGCGAAGAATTGCAGGTTGGGCAGGTTGTAGGCATCCACCGTGCGCGCCGAACCGCGGTCCACCACCTCGCGCGGCACGGATTGCGTCGCCAGCACCCAATTGGCCGAGGCGACGACCCGCACGCGCGTGGCCAGGCCGTCCGTCTGGTAGCCCAGCACCTCTGTCGCGTAGACGAGCGTGACCTCCAGGTCATAGCGCGACTGCACGCCGGGCCGGCTGCCCTCAAGCTGGCGCTGCAGCGCGCGCCGCATGAGCTGCCCGTTGCGCTCGGGAATCAGGCCGACGCGCACCGAGGCCAGCGCCTCGGCCAGGTTCGGCTCATTGGCCGCCACGGCAGCGCCCGTGCCACCCTCGCCGTTCGGCCCGTAGAGCGGACGGAAGCCGCAGGCGCCCAGGGCCATCAGGGGCGCCAGCAGCGGGGCGGCGAGGAGCGCGCGTCTAGATGACAAGATTGACCACCCGGCCTTTCACATGGATGCGCTTCTTGACCGGCTTGCCGTCCAGCGCGCGGATGACATTGGGCTCGGCCTCGGCCAGGGCGAAGACTTCCTCATCCGTGGCGTCCACCGCAACCTCGATGGTGCCGCGCAGCTTGCCCAGCACCTGCACGGCGAGCGTGGCCGTCTCGGCCCGCAGCAGGGCGGGGTCCGCCTCCAGCCAGGGGAGGGTGGCGACCAGCCCCTGGCCGGGGTTCAGCAGCGCCCAGATTTCCTCGGCGAGGTGCGGCATCATCGGCGCACTCAGCCGCACCAGGGCCTCCATCGCCTCCCGCCGTGCGGCCAGCGGGGCCGCGGCGCTGTCACCGATGGTGTTGGCGAGTTCGTGGATCTTGGCGACCGCCACGTTGAAGGTGAAGGCCTCCAGCGCTTCGGTCACGGCGGCGATGGCGCGGTGCGTGGCCTGGCGCAGCTTCTTGCCCACCGCCTCGTCCGGCTTGTCGGCTTCGCTCATGTTCTGCGCGAGGCGCCAGATGCGGCCGATGAAGCGGCTGGCGCCGGCCACGCCGGATTCCGACCACTCCATGTCGCGCTCGGGCGGGTTGTCGCTCAGGATGAACCAGCGGGCGGTGTCGGCGCCGTAGCGGTTGATGATGGCGCCCGGGTCCACCGTGTTGCGCTTCGACTTGGACATGCTCTCGATGCGGCCGACCGTCACGGGCTCTTCCGTGCCCTTGACCACGGCGGTGCCGTCGGCGCGCTTCTCGACCTCTTCGGGGTAGAGCCAGCGGCCATCGGCGCCCTTGTAGCTCTCATGGGTGACCATGCCCTGGGTGAAGAGGCCGGCAAAGGGCTCGTCCAGCTTCACATGGCCGGTCGCCTTCATGGCGCGGGTGAAGAAGCGGCTGTAGAGCAGGTGCAGGATCGCGTGCTCGATGCCGCCGATATACTGGTCCACCGGCAGCCAGGCATCCACGGCCGCGTTCGTCACCGGCTGCGCCGCGCGGGGCGAGCAGAAGCGCGCGAAATACCAGGAGCTGTCCACGAAGGTGTCGAAGGTGTCGGTCTCGCGCCGGGCCGGCTTGCCGCAACTCGGGCAGTTCACGTGCCGCCAGGTCGGGTGGTGGTCCAGCGGATTGCCGGGCTTCGAGAAATCCACATCCTCGGGCAGCACGACGGGGAGCTGATCCGCCGGCACCGGCACCACGCCGCAATCATCGCAATGGATGACCGGGATGGGGCAGCCCCAGTAGCGCTGGCGGGAGACTCCCCAGTCGCGCAGGCGCCAATTGGTCACACCCTGGCCCTGGCCGAGTTCCTCGATGCGGGCGATGGCGGCGCGCTTGGCGGCCGGGACATCGAGGCCGTTCAGGAAGTCCGAGTTGAAGCTGATGCCATCCTCCGTGAAGGCCTCGTTGCCCACGGTGAAGGTCGCGGCGTCAGCCCCATTGGGCAGCACCACGGGCGTCACGGAGAGCCCGTATTTGCGCGCGAAGTCCAGGTCGCGCTGGTCATGCGCGGGACAGCCGAAGATGGCCCCCGTGCCGTATTCCATCAGCACGAAATTCGCGATCCAGACCGGGTATTCCTGGCCGGTGAAGGGGTGCCTGACGGTGAAGCCGGTGTCGAAGCCCTTCTTCTCGCCCTGCTCGATCGCGACTTCGCTCGTGCCCATCGCGCGGCATTCGGCGATGAAGGCGGCGGCCTCGGCCGAGCGCTGGGCAGCGGCGGCGGCCAGCGGATGCTCGGCGGCGACGGCGAGGAAGCTCATCCCGAACAGCGTGTCCGGCCGGGTGGTGAAGACCTCCACCTCCTCAATGCTTTCGCCGGGGCCATCCACGGGCGCGGCCAGCTTGAAGCGCACGCGCGCGCCCTCGCTGCGGCCGATCCAGTTGGCCTGCATCAGGCGCACGCGCTCCGGCCAGCGATCGAGCCCGTCCAGCGCCTCCAGCAGGTCGGGCGCGAACTTGGTGATGGCGAAGAACCACTGGCTGAGCTTCTTCTTCTCGACCGGCGCGCCCGAGCGCCAGCCCTTGCCGTCGATCACCTGCTCATTGGCCAGCACGGTGCCATCCACCGGGTCCCAGTTGACCCAGCTCTCCTTGCGCTCGACCAGGCCCGCCTGCAGGCAGTCGAGAAACAGCTTCTGCTGCTGGCCGTAGTATTCCGGGTCGCAGGTGGCGAATTCGCGATCCCATTCCAGCGAGAGGCCCATGCGTTTCAGCTCGGCGCGCATGTTGGCGATGTTCGCGTAGGTCCATTTCGCCGGATGGGTGCCGCGCTCCCGCGCCGCGTTCTCGGCGGGCAGGCCGAAGGCGTCCCAGCCCATCGGGTGCATCACCATATGGCCCTGCGCCCGCTTGTAGCGCGCCACCACGTCGCCCAGCGTGTAGTTCCGCACATGCCCCATGTGGATCTTGCCCGAGGGGTAGGGGAACATCTCCAGCACATAGTATTTCTTGGCGCCGGCCGGCGGCACGTCGGGCACGGAGAAGCAGCGCGCCGCCTCCCAGGCCTGCTGCCAGCGGGGCTCGGCGGCGGCGAAGTCGTAGCGGGCGTCAGTCTGGATGGGTTGGGGCGTGTCAGGCATGATGGAAGGTGAATAGAGCCCCCGGCCGGGCATCTCAAGGCGGCGGGCAGGCTTGCGGCGAGCCAATTTATGCCAAACTGCCCCCCATGCGCTGGCTTTTGATCCCGTGGCTGCTGTTGGCCGGCCTTCCCGCCCGGGCGGATGAGGCGGCGCATGCCCGCTTCTTCTCGGCCCGGAGCATTCCCGTGGCCCTGCCCTCCACCGGCCTCTCCATCTCTTTCACGCAGCACTACCGCGGCGCCGTGCCGCATGCGGCCTTCGCCTTCGCACAGGGTCCGGATGGTCGCGCTGCCTGGTCCATGGTCTCGGGCCATGACAGCCCGGAGGAGGCGAAGCGCGCCGCCATGGCCAATTGCACGCGCCAGCTCACCCGCATGCGGGGCGAGGGCGTGGGCAGCCCCTGCCGGATTCTCGCCGTGGATGGCGACCTGCGCGGCCCGACCGGAGAGCCGCAGCCCGGCGCGCCGAGCGTGAGCCCGGAGCGTGGCGGCATCGGCCCCTTCACCCGCAGCCCCTTCCATCTGCATCGCGGCCCCCGCGCCGCGGAGGGCGCCGTGATCTGGGCGCATGGCTATGGCGGCGCCGAGGAGGATCACCGCGGCCATGCCCTGCCCGGCATGGTCACGCCGCTGAACGAGGCCGGCTTCGACATCTTCCGCTTCGACCGCCACCCGGGGGACGACAACCTCTTCGTCACCCTGCCGCGCCTGGTGCGCGCCCTGCCGGCGCTGCGCGAGGCGGGCTATCGGCGCATCATCCTGGGCGGGCAGTCGCGCGGCGCCTGGCAGGCCATCCAGGCCGCCTCGGAACGGCCAGACCTGGTGGACGCGGTGCTGGCCGCCGCCCCCGCCGCGCATGGCGAGCGGCCTGAGCAGCGCGCGGTGGCGCTCGAGGATTTCCGCCGCGTGGTCGCCGGCCTGAACGAGCGCCGCACACGCCTCGCCGTCATGCTCTTCGAGCGCGACGAGTTCGACCCCTCGCCGGAGGAGCGTGCGCAGATCGTGGCGGCGCTGGCCCAGCGGCGCAGCGTTCCGACGCTGGCGCTCTGGGCCTCGGGCCCGGCGCGCGGCCATTCCGGCGTCTCGGACTGGCGCTTCACCCGGGATTATGCGGGCTGCGTGGTGACGCTGGTGCAGGCGCCGCCGGCGGCGGCCCCCCGGGGCTTGCGGCGCGAGGGCTGTGGCGGCGGCTGACGCCCGCGCGGTTGCGGGCGAGGCGACGATCTGGCACGCCCCCCTCTGACCGGGCAGCGCGTCTCATCATTTTGGACGCCTCGGTCTTGAGTCTTGGCGTAGATCCGAGATCAAAGCCATCTCGAAACAAAATAAATGATTCAAAAAAACAGATGACGCGCTTGACAGCCTCGATCTGACGGAGGTCAGTCCGGCCAAGTTTCGATGCAAAACGCGCCGTTTCCTGGACTTCACGCGGAAACCTTCCCGCCAGGGTGAGGTTGTCTTAAAAAATCATCTCGCGGACAGATCCATGCCTGGGATCATTGACGTATAATCTCAAAATCTGTAAAAATCCTCTTAACGGGAGTTCGCAGCCGCCCCCGCGGTCCCCGTCTGGAGGCAAAAAATATGTCCGCTCGTCCGATCGTCACGTTCCTCGCCGGCTCGACCCTGAACGCACCGATCGGAGGCCAGCAGACCCTCACGGTCCGCTTCGACAACATCCCGGACGCCGCCCCTGGCTCCAACGTCGGCTACTCGCCCTACATCAACCTGATCCTGCCCACGAATGGCGCGGACGGGGCTGGCTTTGGCAGCGCGGGGGCGACGGCCAATGACGGCGTGATCTTCCTGGGCGCTACCCATCTCGGCGCCGCGCTCGAGCAATGGATCATCGAGTTCCCGGCCAGCGGGACCGTGATCCATCCCTTCAGCAGGGACGCGGCGGGCAATCCGCTCACCATCAGCGGCATTCCGGGCGAGACGCTGGTCGTCCTGCGCCTGCCCTTCGGCAGCTTCACGCCGGACCAGACCGCGGCCGATGTCGAGGTGAAGCTGCAGGTCTCGAGCTCGGCCGATCTCGGCACGCCGCTGAACCTCCAGGCCAGCGGTGGCTTCGCCTATGGCCTCGATCCGCTGGTAAACCCCGCGACCGACTCGCCCGTCTTCGGCCCCAGCGCCGGCCTCGCCATCACCCCCACCGTCATCGCGGTGGATGTGGAATATGTCGGCCCCGAGCAGGAGACGGCGACCGGCCCCTCCTATCCGCGCGAATGGCTGGTCAAGGCGCTGATCGCCGATGGCCAGACGATGACCGGCCTGACGCTGCGCGACAGCATGCCGGACGGCACCTTCATCAAGTCCGTCTCCATCGTGAACGGCACCGGCACCACCTTCTTTGATAACGCGACGGGCGAGGTGCGCGCCGACTTCAGCGGCAGCTACACCGGCGGCGTCGGCGGCGTGCCCACGCTGAAGATCGAGTTCTACGTCCCCGAATTCCTGCGCGACGGCGTGACGCCCGTGCTCGATCCGGTGACGGGCGCCTTCCGCGTGCTGGAGAACAACGCGCGCCTCGACGCCACCTGGGACCCGACCGATGCGCGCGACCCGATCCAGGTCTTCGCCATCAACCCGGCCGGCCCGGAGGATGTGATCACGGCGAAGTCCATCGCCGTGCAGAAGTCGGTCGCGCCGGTCACCACGCTGAAGGCCGGCGAGAACCTGGAGTGGACGCTGGACGGCCAGGTCTCCAACTACTTCAACATGGATGACCTGATCCTCATCGACAAACTCGGTGACGGCCAGGTCTTCGACGCCAGCAAGGCTGTCAGCATCACGATGCGCGAGGGCGGCACCACGCTCTTCACCGGCACCATCGCCAGCAGCAACATCAACGTGGTGCGCGACCCGGCGACGGGCATCTCCACCATCACCTTCAACATCTCGCAGGAGATGCGGGACCGCGGCATCGACGATGTGCTGAACGGCCGCCCCGGCGGCATCGAGAACCAGGCGACCGTCCTGGTGAAGTTCCAGAGCACGATCGAGCAGAGCTACATCTCGACCAGCCCGGCGCCGTCCAACGAGCCGCTGGTGGACCAGGGCGACCCGCTCTCCAACGGCATCGACTTCGGCGGCGTCGTGGATGAGCACAACAACTACAAGGCCGATGACAGCGGCGCCGGCGTGAGCCTGCCGGTGAGCAACGTCTCCAAGGCCATCTATGCCATCAACGGCAACACCGCCTTCACGCCGGGCCCCGTCTCGGCCGGCGATGCCATCACCTTCCGCCTGAAGCTCGACATGCCGCTGACCGGCGCGCATGACGTGCAGCTGCGCGACTACCTGCCGCTGCCCGTGCTCAAGGCCATCTCCGGCATGACCTTCACCGATCTGGTGAATGGCGCGACGCCGGGGGTGAATCAGGCCAAGTGGGGCCCGGGCGCCACCTATGACAGCTCGGGCGATCCGACCACGCTGCCCAGCATCAGCTATGACAGCGCGAGCAATTCGCTCACCTTCGACTTCGGCGACGCGGTCGCGCCGGGCAATCCCTCCTCCACCATTGATCTGCTCTTCACCGTGGTGGTGGGCGACGAGGAATTCGGCGACGGGCTCCTGCTGACCAACCAGGTCACCAGCACCGAGACCAACAGCTTCGGCACCGAATTCCAGGACAACGCCATCGTCCAGTTCGTGCTGGGCGAGCCCGAGCTGAACATCAAGAAGGGCGTCATCGCCGACACCAACCTGGCAGCGACCACCACGGGCTCCGTCGGGCCCGTGACCTTCACCGCGCCCGGCAGCGCGGGCAACCGCTTCAGCGGCGTCATCAACAGCACCAACCTCGACGTCGCGCCGATCGACGCCAACCTGCGCGGCGCCGATGCGGGGGACCGCGTCTCCTTCGCCATCGTGGTGGAGAACACCGGCTCCTCGCTCAAGGGCGCCTTCGACGTCCTGATCCACGACACGCTGCCGCCCGGCTTCGAGATCCCGGCGGGTGGCCTGAACCTGCGCGTCACCGATGGCGCGGGCAATGTGCTGACCTATACGCTGGTCGGTGGCGGCCTGTTCGACACGGCGGGCGGCCTGCGCCTGGATGACGCGACCAACAGCGGCAGCATCGGCGCCTTCAACGCGACGAGCGGCGACAACATCGTCGTCATCACCTATGACCTCGAGCTGGTGGACAATGTCGCGGCCTTCGGCGCCAACCTGACCAACACCGCCACCATCGAGCATTTCGCCGCCATGGAAGGCGGCATTGACCGCACGCCCTATGCGCCCGGCGGCACGCTGACGGACACGGCCGTTGTCACCACCCAGGCGCCGACGCCGGTCAAGGCGGTCTTCTCGACCAGTGAGAGCCATACCGGCAACCTGGCCGGGAATGACAGCCTGACCGATGCCACGATCGGCGAGCGGGTCACCTACCGCATCACCGTCACCGTGCCGGAAGGCCGGATGACCGATTTCCGCGTGGAAGACTGGCTCCCGACTTCCAACGCCAATGGCGGCGGCGTGATGGAAATGCTGGACGCCCGCTTCATTGGCGTCACCGGTCTGGGCGCCGGGAGCACCTTCGACGACACGCCGGTCATCACCCTGTCCGACAGCGACGGCGTCAACGGCAACGACCGCGTCGCCTTCGTCTTTGGAGATGTGCTGAACACCGCGAATACGCTGGGGACCCAGGCCGCCACCGTCACGCTGGAGGTGGATGCGCGCGTGAAGGATCACGCGGACAACGTCCGCGGCGATGTGCTCGTCAACACGGTGAAGGTCAGCGCCGCCAATCCGAATGGCGGTCCGCGCGCCGAGACCACGGCCACCACCAATATCGAGGTCGTGGCCCCCAACCTCTCGATCGACAAGACGGCCGACAGGACGACGGCCGACTCGCACGACACCATCAAGTACACCATCACCGTCGAGAACAGGGGCGTGCCCGCCGCCGGCGGAGCGACCAACGACTACACCGCCCGCGCCTGGGATGTGAGCATCAAGGACCTGCTGACCGATGTGCAGCTGGACGCCATCTACCAGGGCGCCACGCTGAGCATCACGGGCGTGGCTGCGGGCCGCATCACCAATCTGGGCGTGAGCCCGGTGGATTACGTGATCGACTACCTCGACCCCGGCGAGAAGGTCACCATCAGGTTCGACGTCGTCGTGAAGGCGGATACGGATGCCGGCGAGAAGCTGGACAACACCGCCACCGCGAGCGGCAGCTCGATGGACAATACGGGCAGCCCCGATGACCGCGTGAACACCGTGACGGATGCCCATACCGTCACCATCGTCGCGCCCAGCGTCACCAAGACCATCATCGCCACCTCCAACGCCGACACGCGCGGCCCCGCCGCCGAGGGCACCGCGCCGCTCGACCGGCATGACAGCGGCAAGCCGGACCTCGCCATCGGCGAGGAGGTGACCTACGAGATCCGCGTCCGCCTGCCGGAGGGCGACAGCCCCAACCTGCGCATCATCGACGCGTTGGAGGATGCGACGGGCAGCCGCAACGGCTACCTCCAGCTCGTCCCGGGCTCCATCGAGGTCGTCTCCGTCGGCTCCGCGCTGACCACCTATTCGGGCGGCGTGATCGGAGCGCCGACCATCACCTCGGCCAATACCGGCAACAACAACAGCAACGACACCTGGACGCTGAACTTCGGCAATGTCCGCAACACGCTGGTGAATGCGGACACCGATGCCGAGGTGATCGTGCTGCGCCTGAAGGCCATCGTCACCGACCTGGCCGCCAATGCGGACCGCGACGTGCTGTCCAACTCCGCCAGCGCGCAGACCGGCACGGCCGGCACGCCGAGCAGCACGAGCAACACCTCCACCGTGGATGTGGACGTGGTCGAGCCGCTGCTGGTCATCGACAAGTTCTCGACGCTCGCCGCCCCCGACCAGCCGCTCGATGCCGGTGCGCTGGTGAACTACAGCATCACCATCCGCCACGACGCCAACTCGGACGCGCCCGCCTACGACCTCGCGCTGACCGATCTGATCCCGGCCGGGATGGTGCTGGTGGCCGGCACGCTCGCGGCCTCCACCGGCAGCATCAGCAATATCGGCAATGCGATCTCCTGGAGCACGGACCGCTACGCGCTGGGCTCCGCCACTGTCACCATCACCTACCAGGCCCGCGCGCTGGACACGGTGACGCCCGGCCAGGTGCTGGCGAACACCGCCCGCCTGACCTACGACACCAACCCGGCCGATCCGGTGGATCCGCTGAACCCGACGGCGGCCGAGGATCTCGCCAGCCGCAGCTACAACATCCAGGACACCGAGAGCCGTATCGTCGTCCTGGCGCCGACCATCGACAAGTCGGTGATCGCGACCGGCGATGCCAATACCGGCTCGGGCTTTGTGAATGCGGGCAATCCGGACGCCGCGCCCGGCGAGACTGTCACCTATCGCCTGACCGTCACGGTGGGCGAGGGCACGCAGCGGCTGATCATCTCCGACACGCTGCCCAACGGCCTGATCTTCGAGAGCGCCTCGGTCGAGAGCATCGGCGCCAGCATCAGCGACTCCGCCCTGGCCGTGGGCTCGGGCCCGATCACCTTCCCGGGTGGCGCCTATGCCTTCGACTTCGGCACCATCGTCAATGCCGGCGACAATGATCGCGACGCGGGCGACACCATCACCATCCTGGTCAACGCGCGCGTCGCCACGACGGCCACGGCCGGCAGCACGCTGACCAACACCGGCGTCGCGCAGACCTTCGGGCCGGCGCCCGGCAATCCTGGCCTCGCCACCGTCTCCGATCCTGCGGCGATCGACATCGTCCGCCCCGACCTTGTCATCGCCAAGGACGTGATCTCCGGCAATGGCGGCGATGCCGGGAACCTCGTGACCTACCAGATCACGCTGAGCCACGCCTCGGGGAGCACCTCGCCCGCCTATCTGGTCAATCTCTCCGACGTCATTCCCGCCGGCGTCTCGCTGGTGGCCGGCTCGGCCACCGCCTCGCGCGGCACCATTACCGAGGCGGGCGGCAATATCGGCTTCACGCTCAACCAGTTCCTGCTGGGCGATGCGCCGGTCGTCATCACCTACCAGGCGCGTCTCGCCGGCAATATCGTGGATGGCCAGGCCATCACGAACACGGCCAGCGTCACCTACAGCTCCGCCCCCGTGCTCGGCGTCTCGGTCACCGAGACCGATCCGGCGGTGCTGACGACCGACATCGTGAATACGGTGGTGAAGACCCTGGTCTCCACCTCGCTCGGCGCCACGGTCGGCAATGCGGTGGGCATCGGCGAAGAGGCGACCTTCCTGGTCACCGCCACCCTGGGCGAGGGCGCGCAGCGCATCGTGCTGCGTGACGTGCTGCCCACGGGGCTCGACCTCGTCAGCAGCGAGCTGGTCTCGCTGGGTGGCATCACCGGCTCGGCGCTCAGCATCGGCGCGGCGGGCACCTATGATGCCGCCACGCGCACGCTCTCCTTCAACCTGGGCGACGTCCTCAATCCCTTCGACAACGTCGTCACCGCCAGTGACCAGGTGGTGTTCCGCGTGGTGGCCAAGGTGGCCGACATCGCGGGGAACACCGCGGGCAAGGTGCTGGACAACCAGGGTCAGGTCGTCTCCTCCGTGCCGGTGAACCCCTATGCGGTGGCGCCCGGCTCCTCGCCCACCACGGTCACCGAGAATGAGGCGGTGCAGGTGGTGCGCGCCTCGCTCGGCGGCATCGCCTTCACCGATGTGAACGGCAATGGCCAGCGCAATGTGGGCGACACGGTGCTGGCCGGCATCCTTGTCACCCTGCTGAATGCCGATGGCACCTCGACCGGGCGCACGGCGACGACGGGGCCGGATGGCTCCTACCTCTTCGATGGATTGATCCCCGGCAGCTACCGCGTCCGCTTCGACGAGAGCGGCGGCTTCAAGCGCACGCTGGACAACACCGGCCCGGACACGACGGACAGCGACGCGGCACAGGGCTCCGGCATCACGCCCGTCTATACGCTGGCGAGCGGCGACAATGTCCGCAACGTGGACGGCGGCTTCTACAAGCTCGCCACCATCGGCGACCGCGTCTGGGAGGATATGAACGCCGACGGCCTGCAGAATGACGGCGCCACCGGCATCGTCGGCGCCACGGTGCTGCTGCTGAACAGCAGCGGTACTGTCCTCTTCAGCACCACCACGGGCGCTGATGGCTTCTACCAGTTCACTGGCCTCATCCCCGGCAGCTACTCCGTGCAGGTCCTGCCCGCGGGCTTCACCGCCTCGACGCAGAATGCCGGTTCCAACGCCAATGAGGCGACCGACAGCGACGTGAACGGCACCGGCCGCAGCGACGCCTTCACCCTGGTGAGCGACCAGAACGAGGCGCGGCTGGATGCCGGCTTCTTCAAGGGCGCCAAGCTCGGCGGCACCCTCTTCGAGGATGTGAACGGGGATGGCCTGCAGGGCGGCCCCGGTGAGGGCGGCATCGCCGGCCGCGTCGTGGCGCTGCTGGATGCCTCCGGCAATCCCACCGGCCGCACCACGGTCACGGACGCGAACGGCAACTACCTGTTCGATGATCTGCGCCCCGGCACCTATTCGGTGCAATTCACGCCGAATGCGGGCACGCCCTTCACCAAGGCCAATATCGGCCTGAACAACGCGGTGGACAGCGACGCCAACGTCACCACCGGAAAGACCGAGACGGTCACGCTGCGCTCGGGCGGCGAGGATTATTCGCTCGATGCCGGCGTCTATCGCCCGGCCTCGATCGGCGATCGCGTCTTCGAGGACATGAACGGCAATGGTCAGCAGGATCCGGGCGAGCCTGGCCTCGCCGGCGCCACCGTCCGCCTGCTGAACGCCGACGGCACCCCGGTCTCGGGCGTCTCGCCGATCATCACCGATGCCACCGGCGGATATAGCTTCACGCAGCTCGCCCCGGGCGACTACCGCGTGGAGATCACCCGCCCCGGCTATGTCCCGACGCTGAAGGACAGCGGCGCCGAAGGCAGCGACAGCGACATCGCCGCCAATGGCCGGACCGATGTGGTGAACCTCGTCTCCGGCGAGGTGGAGAACACGGTGGATGGCGGCCTCTACCGCACCGGCTCCATCGGCAATTTCGTCTGGCTCGACGCCAACAATGACGGCGACCAGGATCCGGGCGAGGGCGGCGTCGCCGGCGTCACGGTGCGGCTGCTGCGCGCCGATGGCACGCCGACCGGGCTGACCACCACCACCGATGGCGCGGGCGCCTACAGCTTCAACAACCTGGCCCCTGGCGACTACCGCGTGGAATTCGTGGCGCCGCTCAACCGCGCCATCGGCAAGCAGGACCAGAGCGGCAACGATGCCCGCGACAGCGACGCCAACCCGACCACCGGCCGCACCGGCGTCATCAGCCTGGAATCGGGCGAGATTGACGACAGCGTGGACGCCGCGATCGTCGAGCTCGGCGCGCTCACCGGCCGTGTCTGGGTGGACCGCGATGGCGATGGATTTGAGGAAGCCGGCGAGGCTTCGCGCGCCGGCATCACGGTCAACCTGCTGAACGCGGACGGCACGCCGACCGGCCGCACCACCACCACCAACGCCAATGGCGAATACCTCTTCGACGAGGTGGTGGCCGGCCAGTATCGCGTGCAGTTCGTCCTGCCCTCCGGCCTGAAGCTCACCCTGCAGGACCAGGGCGGCAATGACACGGTGGACAGCGACCCGAACGTGACGAGCGGCGTCACCGGCCTGGTCAGCGTTGTGCCCGCCACCACCACGCGCGACGTGGATGCGGGCGTCTATGTCCCGGCCAGCCTGGGCGACCGCGTCTGGCATGACCTGAACGCCAATGGCGTGCAGGATCCGGGCGAGGCCGGCCTTGCGGGCATCACGGTGCGCCTGCTGGCCGCCGATGGCGTCACCGTCATCAGCAGCACCACCACCAATGGCAGCGGCCTCTACAGCTTCGGTGACCTGGCACCCGGCCAGTATGGCGTGCGCGTGGAGCGGCCCTCGGGCTACGAGACCTCGCCCATCGACCAGGGCGGGGACGAGGCGCGCGACAGCGACGCGAATGGCGCGGGCGTGATCGTGCCGACCATGATCTTCTCGGGCGATGCCCGGACGGATCTGGATGCCGGCCTGTTCCAGCGCGTCGCCATCGGCGACCGCGTCTGGATGGACAGCAACGGCAATGGCCTGCAGGACCCGGGCGAGCCCAATGCGCGCGGCATCACCGTCCGCCTGCTCGACGCGGGTGGCACCGTCATCGCCACCACGGCGACGGATGCGGCCGGCGCCTACAGCTTCGCCAACCTGCTGCCGGGCACCTACAGCGTGCGCTTCGTGGCGCCGGGCGGGACGGTCTTCACGACGCGCGACGCCGGCAATGACGCGCTGGACAGCGACGCCAACCCGACCAATGGCAGCACCGGCCGCATCACGCTGACCTCGGGCCAGACGAACAACACCCGCGACGCCGGGCTGCTCCTGGCCGCCTCCATCGGCGACCGCGTCTGGGCCGATCTGGACCGTGACGGCCGGCAGGATGCGGAGGAACCGGGCATCGCCGGCGTCACCGTGCGCCTGCTCGATGCGACGGGCGGCGTGGCGGCGACCACCACCACGGATGCAGGCGGCTTCTACAATTTCGGCAATCTCCGCCCCGGCAACTACAGCGTCGAGTTCGTGACCCCGGGCGGCTTCACGCCGACCCTGCGCGACAGCGGGGATGACGCGGGTGACAGCGATGCCGGCGCGGGCGGCCGGACGGGCAGCTACACCCTCGTCCAGGACCAGGACCTGACGACGGTCGATGCCGGCTTCATCCCCAATGTCGTCGGCGCCTGCGACCTGCCCACCACGCTGCTGACGCCCGGTGCCGACAACACGGTCGGCACCGCGGGCGCGGACCACATTGACGGCCTGGCCGGCAATGACGCCATGCAGGGCCTCGACGGTGATGACTGCCTGCAGGGCAATGACGGCAATGACGCGGTCTTCGGCGGCAATGGCAATGACAAGGTCCAGGGTGGCCGCGGCAACGACAATGTCCACGGCAACCGCGGCAATGACGTCCTCTTCGGCGGCGACGGCGATGACGTGATCGAGGGCGGCGACGACAACGACTGGGAAGAGGGCGGCGCCGGCAACGACAACATGCAGGGCGAGCTGGGCGACGACACCATGTTCGGTGGCTCCGGCCAGGACAGCATGACCGGCAACGAGGGTGACGACATCGTCATCGGCGGAGCCGGGAATGACGACATCCGCGGCTCGATCGGCCGCGACACCATGGCGGGCGGCACCGACACCGGCACCATCCGCCTGGTCGCCGGCGCCTTCACCAATGTGGTGATCGGCGACAGCGTGCAGGGCGATGCCGGGGCGGACAGCTACGTCTACCAGCGCGGCGACGGCGTGGACATTCTCTACGCCTTCAACGCGGCCGAGGGCGACCGGCTGACCATCTACGGGATCAGCGGGCCGACCGCGATCGGCACCTGGAACTCCATGCCGGTGCTGTATTTCGGCCAGGACAGCGCGATCATCCTGCACAGCTACCAGGGCCCGCCGTTGACCATGGGCGGCCCGCTGCCCGGCATCACCTTCGTGCCGGGCACGCTGGTCGCGCCCCTGCCGACCGAGCGTGCGCCGATCCAGGGTGGCGTCGGCAATGACAGTCTGACCGGCACCACGGCCAATGATCTGATCGAGGGCCTGCAGGGTCAGGACACCCTGGTCGGCCTGGCCGGCGCGGACACGCTGGAAGGCCAGCTGGGCGATGACCTGCTGGTCGGCGGCACCGGCGGTGACGCGCTGGATGGCGGCGCCGGCAACGACACGGCGAGCTTCCGCGATGCCACCGGCGCGGTCACCGCGAACCTCGCCACCGGTCTCGGCACGCAGGGCGAGGCCAATGGCGACACCTATGCCGGCATCGAGAACCTGACCGGCGGCGGGTTCAATGACCGCCTGACCGGCGATGGCGGCGCCAACCGCCTGGAGGGCGGGGCCGGCAACGACACGCTGGCGGGCGGCGGTGGCAACGACACCATCCTCGGCGGCGCCGGTCGCGACTCCATGACCGGCGGCACCGGGGCCGATCGCTTCGCCTGGACCGCGCTCAGCGAGAGCGCGGCGGCGAGCGCGGACCGGGTGGTGGATTTCGCCTGGGCCCAGGGCGACATGCTGGACCTCTCGGCAATCGACGCCAACCTGACCCTGGCGGGCGACCAGGCCTTCACCCTGGTGGCGGGCAACGCCTTCCTGGGCGGCGGCCAGGGCTCCATCCGCCAGTCGCAGACCGCCACCGACACCTGGATCGAGATCGACCAGGGCGATGGCGGCGCGGCGGAGGCGGTGATCCTGCTGACCGGGCTGCATGTGCTGGTGAACACCGACTTCGTGCTCTGACGCAGGGCAGCCATGCCCTGGCCGCGTCCGGCCGGGGCATGTCGCGGGTGCTTTTTGCCACGGGGATGTCTGGCCCGGACGTCCCCGTTGGCGCAGTATGGCGGCGATCCGATCCGGTCCAGGAGCCCGCCGCCATGAACGAACTCTCCATCCCGCGTCCGAACAACCTCGACGCCTTCTGGATGCCCTACTCGGACAACAAGTACTTCAAGGACACGCCGCGCCTGCTCGCCCGCGCGGAAGGCATGCTCTACTTCACGCCTGAGGGGCGGGAGATCCTGGACGGCACCGCCGGCCTCTGGTGCTGCAATGCCGGCCATGGCCGGCGCGAGATCACCGAGGCGATCCAGAAGCAGGCCGCCATCCTCGACTTCGCCCCCACCTTCCAGCTCGGCCATCCCATCGCCTTCGAGGCGGCGGCGCGCGTGGCGGAGCTGACGCCCGAAGGGCTGGACCGCGTCTTCTTCACCAATTCCGGCAGCGAGAGCGCCGACACCGCGCTGAAGATCGCGCTCGCCTATCAGCGCGCCCGCGGCCAGGCGCAGCGCGTGCGCCTCGTGGGGCGTGAGCGCGGCTATCACGGCGTGGGCTTTGGCGGCATGTCGGTCGGCGGCATCGGCCCCAACCGCAAGCAGTTCGGCGCCATGCTGCCCTATGTGGATCACCTGCCGCACACCCACCTGCCCGAGCAGAACGCCTTCTCCAAGGGCCTGCCCGCCCATGGCGCGCATCTCGCTGATGAGCTGGAGCGCCTGGTGACCCTGCATGGCGACACCATCGCCGCCGTGATGGTCGAGCCGCTGGCCGGCTCCACCGGCGTGCTGGTGCCGCCGGTGGGCTATCTCAAGCGCCTGCGCGAGCTCTGCGACAAGCACGGCATCCTGCTCATCTTCGACGAGGTCATCACGGGCTTCGGCCGCATCGGCACGCATTTCGGCAGCGAGCGCCTGGGCGTGACGCCGGACATCATGACCATGGCCAAGGGGCTGACCAACGCCGCCGTGCCCATGGGCGCCGTCGCGGTGAAGAACGACATCTACGAGACGATCATCGGCGGCACCGCGGCCGGCATCGAGTTCTTCCACGGCTACACCTATTCCGGCCACCCGCTGGCCGCCGCCGCGGCGCTCGCCGCGATCGACATCCATGTGCGCGACGACCTGCCCGGCCGCGTCCGCGCCATCGAGGATTACTGGCAGGAGGCGGCGCATTCGATGCGCTCCGCCCCCAATGTGATCGACATCCGCAACCACGGCCTGATCGCGGGGATCGAGCTGGCGCCGCTGCCCGGAAAGCCGACCGAGCGCGCCAACCGCGTCTTCCGCCGCTGCTTCGATGACGGGCTGCTGGTGCGCGTGACGGGCGACATCGTGGCCCTCAGCCCGCCGCTCATCATCGAGAAGTCCCATGTGGACCGCATCTTCACCACGCTGGCGGATGCGATCCACAAGGAAGCCGCCTGAGCCCGACGCACCGGGCTGAGCCTGCCACGCGCCCCCGGCCTCACCCGAGGCCGGGGGCGTCGTCGTTCCGGCTCCCCGCGGCCCGCACCCCCTTGGCCTTCCCGGCCGGGCCAGCCCATATAGGCACCAGAATAGTCGCCCCCCTTTGCGGAGCCCGAGCCCCATGCCCGACCAGATCCCCGTCACCGTCCTCACCGGCTATCTCGGCGCCGGCAAGACCACGCTGCTGAACCGCATCCTCACCGAGAACCACGGCAAGAAATTCGCCGTCGTCATCAACGAGTTCGGTGAGCTGGGCGTGGACAATGACCTCGTCGTGGAT
The DNA here is from genome assembly GCF_033547095.1 of Sediminicoccus rosea. Lineage (NCBI taxonomy): Bacteria > Pseudomonadati > Pseudomonadota > Alphaproteobacteria > Acetobacterales > Roseomonadaceae > Sediminicoccus > Sediminicoccus rosea. Next base: position 1,098,965 of record NZ_CP137852.1, read on the forward strand.
GCCGATGAGGAGGTGTTCGAGATGAACAACGGCTGCATCTGCTGCACCGTGCGCGGGGACCTCATCCGCATCCTCTCCAACCTCATGAAGCGGCGCGAGAAGTTCGACGGTATCATCGTCGAGACCACGGGCCTCGCCGACCCCGCGCCCGTCGCGCAGACCTTCTTCGTGGATGAGGATGTGAAGCGCGCCACCAAGCTCGATGCCATCGTGACGGTGGTGGACGCGAAGCACCTTCTGGCCCGCCTGAACGACACCAAGGAAGCCGAGGAACAGATCGCCTTCGCCGACCTCATCCTGCTCAACAAGATGGACCTGGTGAGCGAGGCGGAGGCCGTGGAGGTCGAGCGCCGCATCCGCGCCATCAACCCGATGGTGGAACTGATCCGCAGCACCAAATCCGACGCGCCGATCGACAGCGTGATCGGCCGTGACGCCTTCAACCTCGAGCGCATCCTGGTGCGCGAGCCGGACTTCCTCTCGGGCGAGGATCATCACGAGCATGACAGCGACGTGAATTCCGTCTCCTTCGAGGTCTCCCGCCCGATCGACCCCGAGAAGTTCAACACCTGGATGACCGACCTGCTGGCCGCCAAGGGCCAGGACCTGCTGCGCACCAAGGGCATCCTCGCCTATCCGGACGAGGATCGCCGCTTCGCCTTCCAGGCCGTGCACATGATCGCCGATGGCGACTATATCGGCCCGTGGAAAGAGGGCGATCCGCGCAAGTCGAAGATCGTCTTCATCGGCCGTGACCTGAACCGGCCGCAGTTGCGCCGCGGCTTCGAGTCCTGCCAGGTCGCGGGCTAGGGCATGATGCGTTGCGGCGAAATCGCCGAAACGCTGAATCCTCCTCTGATCAAGCGCGGATCGTGATCCAGCGTCAGCGGATCGCGATCCTGGGCGTCAGGTCCACTCCGCCCGGGCGCGGGCCAGCAGGCCGTCGGCGCCCAGCACCACCGGTTTTGGCGCCCCGCCCGCGGCGTCGGGCAACTGCGGCAGCGTGAGCGGCACGGGGCCGTAGCGCCCCGCCGCATCCACCGTCAGTGCCGCCATCTGGCGCAGCGCGGGCTCGGCGGCCGGGTCGGCGGCGTCGCCCACCACGCTCGGGCAGGCCAGCACCAGCGGCAGCGTGCGCGCGGCGAGTTTCTGGCCGACGAAGCTGTCACTCGGATAATGCACGCCCAGCACCTCGCGGTTGCGGGCGATGCGCCGCGCCATGACCCGCAGCGGCGCGCCGTCGCCTGCCGCCGAAAGCTCGGGCGGCAGGATCTGCTCCAGCACCAGCGCGATCAGCATGGATTCCGTCGCATGCCCGCTCGGATAGGCCGGGTGCCCGGGCACCTCGATCGGCGGCAGCAGCGTGGGGTCGATGCGGGAGGGGCGCGCCCGGGCGAAGCGCCGCTTCCAGTACATGTGCGTGAAGACCGCCGCCGCCTCGGCCAGGTCCATCAGCAGCGCCGTGTTGCGATGCGAGGCGGGCGAGAAGTTCAGCACCCCGCGCAGGTAGTTCTTGATCCCCCAGCGCTGGGCCAGCGCCTCGTCCAGCGCGCCGCCGCGATATTCGGTGAGCGCGCGCAGCTCCTCCAGCTCCGCGCGGATCACCGCCTGGTCGCCCACGGGGTCGTAGCGGTCATCCTGGAGGGAGAGCGTCTCCGTCCAATGCGCGGCCGCCGTGCCCGCCACGCGCTGCGTGCTGAATTCCGCGACCAGCGTGTTGACGAAGAAGGCCGGCGCCCAGTCGGTCTCCCGGAAGGCCGCGCCAAGGGTGACGGGTGGCCAATCGGCGGGCTTCACGGGCATCCAGCGCGTGGCCGGGAAGAGCAGGGGCGAGCCGGGCGGCAGGCCACCCAGCGGCGCGCGGTCGGGGGTGATCACCAGGGGGCGGAACAGCCCGTCGCCACTGGCGGCGCCCTGGCCGCCTGCGGCCATGCCGGTCATGCCCGTCATGCCGGTCATGCCGGTCATGCCCGTGAAGCCCGGACCGCTCATTCCTGTCCCCCGCTGCCTGCCGCCGCTGCGGTGAGATGCAAGCACATGCGCTCGCGTATTTCCACATTCTGGAACACCTGCAGCCGTGGCAGATAGGCCGCGAGGTCGAAGTTGGGTTCGATGCGGAGCATGGAGCGATAGGCGAGGCGCGCCTCCTCCATGCGCCCCTGCGCGGCCAGCGCCACGCAGAAGGTCCGCCAGGCCGAACCATGGGCGGGATTGGTGCCGAGCGAGATGCGGCTGTGCCTCTCGGACCGCGCCATGTCCCCCGCCTGGTAATGCGCCATGGCGAGCAGGTGGTGCTGCACATAGCCCAGCGGATCATGCGGCGAGAGCCTGAGGCCCAGCTCAGCCCGCCGCACCGCCTCCGTGCCCTCGCCCAGATAGGCGAGGGTGGCGCTCGACAGCGTCATCGCCATCGCGCTGTTGGGCGAGGCCTGGAGGGCGCGGTCGAACAACGCCTGCGCGGTGGCGCAATCCTGCCGCAGCAGCGCGGTGTTGTGCGCCAGCACCGCCAGCGCCAGCGGGTTGCGCGGGTCGGTCGCCAGCGCCCGCTCGCACAGGTCGAAGGTGGCCTCGCGGTCGGCTGCCAGGTCGTCCGACAGGCCGATGCTGATCCGCAGGTTGTGCCAGTAGCCCCGCCAGGCGAGCGCGAGGGAGAAGCCCGGATCCTCGGCCGTCGCGCGGGCGAGGTGCACGCCCGCGGCGCGGAACCGCTCGGGATCGCTGCAGGAGAGCGTGTGCATGCCGCGCAGCATGTGGTCATAGGCGGTCAGGCTCTCGGGGCGCTTGCGCATGGCGGCCTGCAGCGCGGCGGCGCGGATGGAGGGTGCCACGCCCTGCACCACGCGCGCCGCCAGATGTTCCTGCATGGCGAAGATGTCGCGATCGGCCGCATCCACCCGTTCGGTCCAGAGCTGCTCGCCCGTCTCGGTCTCCATCAGCCAGAGCGACGCCTGGAAACCGCCGCCACGCCGCCGCAGCGAGCCCGCGACGGCGAAGCGCACACCCAGCGCGCGCGCCACGCGCTGCGGTGTGGGCGACTGGCCGAGGAACATCCGGGCGCTCTCGGGGGCCACGACGAACAGCTCGTGCAGCCCGGCGAGGGAGGCGGTGACATCCTCCACCACGCCGGCCGCCAGATGGTCGTCCGCCGGGTCGCCCGAGAGATTGGCGAGGGGCAGGACGACGACCGAGGGCAGCAGGCTGGGCGGGGGCGGCAGGGGCACCGGCATCTGCCGTGCCGGGTCGAGCGAGACGGCCCGGACCGCGCGTGAGAGGTTGCGCAGGGGCAGTTCGCCCAGTTCCCGGGCGCCGGGCGGCAGCGCCCCGCCCAGCAGCGCCGCCGCTTCGGCCGAGAGCAGCGTGCCGCCCGGCGTCGCGTATTCCTGCAGCCGCGCCGCGGTGTTCACGACATCGCCCATGATCCGCTCGCCCGCCACGATGACGGAGCCCGCATGGATCGCGACCCGGAAGGTGATGGGGGCCTCATGCGCGTCGGCGGCGCCTTCGGCCGCCGCATGCAGCCGCCGCGCCCATTCCAGCGCGGCCGCGACATCGGAGAACTCGGCCAGCGTGCCGTCGCCCTGCACATCCACGATGCGCCCACCCAGCGCCTCCGCGGCGGGTGCCACCACCTCGCGGAACATCGCCATCCATCGCGCGGCGGTCCGCGTCTCGTCGGCGGCGGCGAGGATCGAGTAGCCCACGATGTCCGCGAAGGCGATCGCCGCCAGGCGGCGGGGCAGGACGGCGTCCGGGAGGGGGTTCGAGGGCGGCAGCGCCATGGAAAGCTCAAGCGGTCCCTTCGCTTCTGGCGCTCTGCGGCGCCTCCTGGCAAGGCCATGGACCCGCGCCTCGCCAGGATTCTTTGCCGACCAGCCGGTCGGTGCGGCAGAATGATCCCACCAAGCGCGGCAGGGGTGAAACATGCGCCTGATGGTGGAAATGCGAAAGGCGCAAGGCCGCGACAACGCGCTCTACCAGGCCTATGCGGCGGCGGATTCGCTCGGACTGCTGAAGGAGATGGCCAGCCGCTATGGCCTGACCGACCTGCCGGACCGGGTCATGGACCTGCCATCCCTGCGCTTCGAATCTCCCGAACCGCCCCCTGGCGTCCTGGCGCCTGGGCGGGACGATCTGCTGGACCAGCTGCGCAGCCTCGTCATCCCCGTGGAGTTCGACGATCCCGCGCAGGTGCCGGGCTTCATCGCGCGGGTCCGCGGCGCGGGCGGCCGGGTCGGCGCCGATGTGCCGATCGGCGGGATGGGGGCGCATTGGAACCCCTATGGCGACACGCCGCCGCTCTTCCACACACGGGCGGCGGCCGAGGCACTGATCGGCACCCATGCGCTGCGGGCGCAGGGGTTGGCGGGCGCGGGCGTCAACCTCGTCTTCTTCGACGAAGGCATCTCCAGCCCCGCGCTCGCCGCGCGCGTCGAGGGCCTGCCACACAACGCCGCCCGTGCCGCGCCCGGCTTCATCGGCGGCTGGAAGGTGCAGCAGCCCGGCGGCCCGCCGCGCCTGGCCGGCCGGGCCGCGCCGCGCAGCCATGGCACGCTGGTGGCGCTGAATGCGCTGTCCCTCGCCCCCGCGGCGCGGGTCTTCGACCTGCCGGTGCTGCCGGACCGGATGCGCCAGGTCACGACCTTCGCCAGCTTCGCGACCGCGGCGCTGATCTGGGCGCGCCTGGAGATCGCGGTCTGGCTCGCCGCCACCTATCCCGGACCCTGGGTCTTCTGCCACGCCTGGGGCGTCTTCAACCGGGCACTGGAGCAGCCGCGCGGCGGCTTCACGGCGGACCCGCTGCATCCCTTCCACCAATGGGTGGCGCTGCTCGATCACGAATTGCGGCAGGACCAGGTCTTCGCGGCCGGGAATGGCGGGCAATTCGCGCCGCACCCCTATTGCGGCCCGGGCGATATCGGGCCGGGCCAGAGCATCCTGGGCGCCAATTCCAGCCCGCATGTGCTGACGGTGGGTGCGGTGCGCGCCGATGGCGCCCGGATCGGCTATTCCGCGCAGGGCCCCGGGCAGACGGCGTTCCAGGCTTCGCCGGCGACCGGGCGGCAATTCCCCCTGCCCATCGAGAAGCCCGATCTCTGCGCCCCCAGCCACTTCATCGAGGTGGATGACGCCGCCTGGATCTCCACCGGCACCTCGGCCGCCTGCGGCCTCGCGGCAGGCGCGGTGGCGGGGTTGCGCAGCCCGGCGTCTCCGCTCGCCGCACTCTCGCCGGCCGAATTGCGGGCGCATCTGCGCGGCACCGCCCGCAAGCCCGCGGGCGAGCCCGTCGGCTACGACATCAATCTCGGCCACGGCATCCTGGACCTCGCGGGCGCGTTGCAAGCCCCGCCGTAACGCGGCAAGAAAGGCCATGTCCGACAGCACCGATATTGAATTCCTTCTGGGCCAGCGCGGCACCTCCCACAACTTCGGGGCCTGGGTCATCGGCCTCGCCTTCGGGCGGGAGGGGCGCTCGCTGCATGCAGGGCTGGGCGATGGCACGGTGCGCGTGGCGCAATTCGCCTCCCCCTCCGAATGGGTGGCGGTGGAGGCGCACAAGGGCGCCGTCATGTCGCTCTGCGCCGATGCGAAGGACGGCGCGCTGAGCGGTGGCGATGACGGCCGCGTGATGCGCATCGCGCCCGATGGCACCGCGACCGAGCTGGCCAAGTTCGGCAGCAAATGGGTGGAGCATGTGGCCGCGCATGAGAGCGGCATCCGCGCCGCCGCCGTGGCCAAGGCCGTGCATGTGCTGGATGCGAAGGGCGAGGTGATGAAGTCGCTCGCGCATCCCTCCACGGTCGGCGGCATCGCCTTCGACGCCAAGGGCAAGCGCGTGGCGGCCAGCCACTACAACGGCGCCTCGCTCTGGTTCGTGAACGCGAAGGAGGACAAGCCCCGCGTGCTGGAATGGAAGGGCAGCCATGCGGCCATCGCCATCCATCCCGAGGGCGGGCATGTCGTCACCGCCATGCAGGAGATGTCGCTGCATGGCTGGCGCCTGGCCGATGGCCAGCACATGCGCATGTCCGGCTATCCGGCCAAGACGCACAGCCTCTCCTTCAGCAACAAGGGCAAGTGGCTCGCCACCAGCGGCGCCGAGGCGGTGGTGCTCTGGCCCTTCTTCGGTGGCGGCCCGATGGGCAAGGCCCCGACCGAGCTTGCGGGCGGCGATGGCGTGATGTGCACGCAGGTGCTCTGCCACCCGCAGCACGAGATGGTGGCGGCCGGCTTCGAGGATGGCCTCGTTCTGCTGGCCGACATCAACACGGGGCGTGTCCTGCCGGTGGCGCCGCCGGGGCAGGGTGGCGTCTCCGCGCTGGCCTGGAACCCCACGGGCTCGCACCTCGCCTTCGGGACCGAGAGCGGCTTCGTGGGCCTGCTGGACCTCTCCGCCCGATGAGCGTGCCGGTCCTGACGACCGGCAAGCTCGCCATGCCGGCGCTGGGCCTCGGCACCTGGCCGCTCCGTGGCCGGGATTGCGAGGCGGCGGTGGAGAGCGCGCTCGGCCTCGGCTATCGCCACATCGACACGGCCGAGATGTATGGCAATGAGGAAGCGGTGGGTGCCGCGATCGCCGCCAGCGGCATTGCGCGCGGCGAGATCTTCCTCACCACCAAGATCTGGTACGACAAGCCCGATGGTGCCTCCTTCCGCGCCGCCTTCGCTGCCTCGCTGGAGCGGCTGCGCCAGCCCCATGTGGACCTGCTGCTGGTCCATTGGCCCTCGCCCGCGCTGAACCTGCCCTCGGTGCTGACCGCGCTGGCGCATCTCCATGCCGAGGGGCTGGCCCGCGCCGTTGGCGTCTCCAACTTCCCGGGCGCCCTGCTGCGGCAGGCGCTGGCGCTGGACATCGCGCCCATCGCGTGCCTGCAGGTGGAGCAGCACGCGATGCTCGGCCAGCAGGCCCTGCTGGATATCACGCAGCCGGCCGGCATCGTGATGACCAGCTACACACCGCTCGGCAAGGGCGAGGTGCTGGAGCATCCGGTGCTGACCGGCATCGCCGCGCGGCATGGCGCCACCCCCGCGCAGGTGGCACTGGCCTGGCTGCTCTCGAAGAAGCTGGTGGCGGCCGTGCCCAAGGCAGCGAGCGCGGCCCGCCAGGCCGAGAACCTGGCCGCAGCGAAGCTCCGGCTGAGCGAGGCGGACCTCGCCGCCATCGCCGCCCTGCCGAAAAACCGGCGCTTCGTGAACCCCGCCTTCGCGCCGGCCTGGGATTCGCCGGACGCGTGATCCGAGGGTGATCTGGGTGTCGCGCCGGCCGCGCGGCGGCATTATGCTGCCCCGAAGGCAGTGAGGGAGGCCGTCGTGATGTCGCAATCCGAGGAAGAGGGCGAGGAGTTCGATCTCGGCATCAGCCTGGAGATCGTCGCCACCGTCGTGGACCTCGCCAATGCCGTGCAGGACGCCGAGGAGGGCCTGCTGAGCGGCGAGGATGACGAGGAGGAGGACGAGGAGGATGAAGAGATCAGCGAGGAGATGCTGACCGACTTCATCGACGAGCTGAACGAGGAGCAGCAGGTGGCCCTCATCGCGCTCGCCTGGATCGGCCGGGGCGACTACGAGCCCGAGGACTGGGAAGAGGCCCTGAAGCTCGCCGCCGAGCGCAATGCCCGTGGCGATGCCAGCACCTACCTGGCCGGCATGGAGGGCCTGGGCGACCTGCTGAGCGAGGGCGTGGGCGCCTTCGGCCTCGCCATCGAGGAAGTGGAGCGCTGATCGGCGTCGCGCCGGGGCATCAGCCCTGGCGCGGGAAGATCTCCGCCTCGATCATGGCGCAGAGGGCGTGGCCGAGCACCTCATGCCCCTCCTGGATCGCGGGCGTGCTGGTGCTGGGGATGCGGATCACGATGTCCGACACGGCCGCGAGATCGGCCGCGCCCGGCCCGTTGCCGGTAAAGCCGATGGTCACGATCCCGCGCTCGCGCGCCGCGCGCATCGCGGCCAGGATATTGGGCGAGCGGCCGGAGGTGGTGAGGCCCAGCAGCACGTCGCCCGCCTGGCCCAGCGCCTCCACCTGTCGCGCGAAGACGCGCTCATAGCCGTAGTCATTGCCGATCGCGGTCAGGATGGAACTGTCCGTCGTCAGCGCGATGGCGGGCAGGCCGGGGCGGTCATAGTGGAAGCGGCTGACCAGCTCGCCGGCCCAGTGCTGGGCATCGGCCGCGCTGCCGCCATTGCCGCAGATCATCAGCTTGCGCCCGGCCCTGAGCGCCGTGATGCAGGCCATGGCGGCGTCGCTCGCGGCCTGTTGCAGGGGGGCATCCGCCTCCATGCGCGCGAGCAGGGCGGCGGCGGCGCGCAGCGCGCCCAGGATGGTCGGCGTTTCCGCCATGGGGGTCAGCCCTCCGGACGGCGTCTCACGGCGCCTCGTAGCGCGGCAGCCAGTCGAGATCCGCGCAGAACAGGAATTCATCGGCGCGGTCCGGCCGCATCAGCGCGCGGTGCAGTGCCGCATTCAGCCCCACCTCGTCCAGCACCGGCTGCGGCTCATGCGCCGCGTCGAAGGCCACCACATGCGGGAAGGCGGCCAGGCATTCCGCCAGCAGCTCGCGCGGGCCGGGGCCGGGCTCGGCCAGCAGTTCCGCGAGGTCGAAGCGGATCAGCGCCATCGTCCCGCGCTCGCGCAGCCAGGGGGCGAGGGAAGGGGCCGTGCGTGCCGCGCCCGCCTCGTTCAGCCGCAGCAGGTCGAGCCGGGCGGGCTGCTCCCGCTCCATCATGCCGGCGACGGAGCCCATGGCGACGGCCCGCATCGCCACGCGGTCCAGCCCGTTCTCGGCGAGGTTCTCTGAGAGGGAGGCGGCGCGGCGGAGCGAGCCCTCATGCGCGATGATCGCCGCATGGCCGGGCGCGCCGGCGGCGAGGCCGAGCGTGGTGACGCCGATCCCCGCCCCGGCTTCCACCATCACGCGGCCCTCGCCGCCATCGGGCCAGGCGGCGCGCAGCAGCGCGGCGAGCCGCGGGGCATGGCCGGGGGCGGCGATGAATTCCGGGTCGCGGCTATCGCCCTTCAGGGTGAATTCCTGGCCGAGCAGGCGGATGGCGCGGCTGCGCGGCCCCTCAGGCCGTGGCAGCCGCGCCTCGATCGCCGGACAGGAGAGGAGAAAGCGGCGCAGGCTGCGCAGGCTTGGATGGCGCAGCAGCAGCGCCTCGACCTCGGCGGCGTCGGGCACGCGGTCGGTGCCGAGAACGAGGCAGGCGGCCGCGGCCTCCTCCGTCGCGCGGTTGTCGGCCCAGTTGCCGCGCTCGGCGAAGCCGGACATGGCGACGGCGGCCATCTCAGGGCTGGTCATGATGCCGTCGCGCAGCCCGCCGAGATTGGCGGCGCCGCACCAGCCCTGGACCACGGCGTCGTTCTCGGGGTCGCGTCCCAGCAGGAAACGGTAGGCCCAGCGCACCAGGGCGGGCGTGAGCTCTACCGTCACGCCGCTCATTCCCAGCGCTCCAGCCAGTCGAGGTCGTCGCAGAGGATCAGGTCATCCACGCAGTTGCGCTCGGTCAGTACGGTGTGCAGCACCCAGAGCAGGCCGTCATGGTCCTGGATGGGCAGGGGGCGCCCATCGGGGCCGAAGGCGACCAGATGCCGGAAGGCGGCCTGCCACTCCTCCAGCACCTCCATCGGGTTGCGGGCCCCGGCCGTCATCTGCGTCCAGGTGTTGAACTCGGTGAAGATGATCGGGCGGTGGCGGGCGATGCTGCCGCTCGCGCCCAGGATCGCCGGGGTCTCGCCGCCCTCGACGTCGAGCTTGAGGAAATCCAGACGCTCAATGCCCAGATCGGCCAGCACGCTGTCGAGCCGGCGAACCGGCACCTGCTTGAAGGTGGCGCCGGCCGATTGCGTGCGGCTATGCGCCTCGGCCAGTGCGCTGGTCGCGGCGTTGCGCGCGCCGCAGCGCAGGCGGGCCACGCCGTCGCGTTCCGCCAGCGCGCAGTCCAGCACGCGGGCCTGCGGGAAGTCGTTGGCGGTGAGGTTGTGCCGCAGCAGGGGCAGGCTGCGCGCATCCGGCTCGAAGCAGAGGAGTTCGGCGTGGTAGGGCGCGGCCGCGCCCATGACGAGGCCGGTCACGCCGATATTGGCGCCGACATCCGCCAGCACGCGCCCGGCGCCGCCATCGGGGAAGGCCGCCTGGATCAGCCGCGCGAGGCGCTCCAGGCTCGGGTCGTTCGGGCCGGTGATCAGGTCGTTCCAATACCCTTCCGGCCCATCCCCGCGCAGGACGAAGCTGCGGTCCAGCACGGTGAGGGTGTGGTCCTGCAGGGCGATCGCGCGGGGGGCGGCGGGCGCGGGAGGCGCGGCCATGGGGTCCGGTTGGCCCCAGGGCTCCAGCTGGGCCAGCTCGCGCAGTTCCGGCGCAGCCAGGAAGGCACGGCGGAAGCTCAGCAGGTCGGGATGGGCGGCGAGTTCTGCCTGGATCTCCGCCTCGCTCGGCGCGGCGTTGAAGCGCAGCAGCCAGGCGGCGCGGATCGCGGCGGCACCGAGCGGCGAGACCGCCCAGGGCCCATAGGCCGGCGCGCCCGCCATCATGTGGGATTCGGCCTCGGAGGAGCGCACGAAATAGTTGAGGATCAGCCGCCCGTCGCGGAGCGACGCCCAGTGATGCAGGACGGCATCGGTTTCGGCCTCGCGTCCCAGCAGGAAGCGATAGGCCCAGCGTGCGGCCTCCACGTAGGAAGCAGGCGTCCCGGTGCGATCCATGCTGCTCTTTTCCGCGCGCTCCCGGGCGGCGTCAAGCGATCTCCCGGATCAGCTTGCGGCGGACCGCGGTGCCGAAGGCGTCGAAATCCTCGGCGACGATCATGAAGGCGCCGGCGCCGCCGATCACGCTCTGGTGGAAATACTGGTCAAGCGGGACCTGCGGCATGCGCCCGAAGGTCGGCCGGTCATTGATGATGGGCAGGCCGTTGATGATGATGCCCTGCGCCACCGCCTCGTCCCGCGCCAGCTCCGCCGGCCGGCCGGAATTGTTCACGCCGTCGGCCGAGACGTCGATCACGCGGCGCGTGCCCTCGAAGGGCGCCTCGGCCAGGGTGCGGCGGGAGAAGTCGATCGCGCCCGAGATCGAGGTCCAGGAGAGGGAGGCCCGCGGCGCCTCGGCCAGCGCGGAGGACCAGGCATCGGCATCGGCCTGGTTCGCGATCCGCGTCCAGGGCAGGACGAGGCGCTGATACTCGAAGCCCGCCCATTCGACATAGGCGAGGCCGATGGCGCCGATCATGCCGCGGCGGATCACCTCCACCACCCGCGGGTCGCTCACCGCGTTGCGGTAGCCCTCGCGCTGGAGGCGCGCCTCATCCTCGTCGATCGAGCGGCTGACATCCACGGCGAGGACGAGGAGCACATCCACCGGCTCGGGCGCCTGGGCGCGGGCGCTGAGCGGAAGGGCCGCCGAGGCGGCCAGAAGGGAGCGACGACGCATGGCGTTCGACCTCGCGCGCGGGGTGTCCCGGCATCAAAGCCCCCCAGGCATGGGAAATGCAATGCCTGGTTGCATGCGAGCGGCGCTTTTCCCGGGGGGTCTCAGCCCAGGCCGCGCAGCACGGCGGTGCAGACGCGCTCCACCTCGCCCTCCTCCAGATAGGGGTGCATGGGCAGCGACATGACCTGGTGGCACAGCGCCTCGCTCACCGCGAGCGGCGGGGCGGCGGAGAGCGAAGCCGCATGGCTCGCTGCATAGGCCGGCTGGTGGTGCAGCGGCTTCGGGTAATAGACGCCGAAGGGGATGCCGTCGGCCTTCAGCGAATCCTGCACCCGGGCGCGCTCGGCGGCGTCGCGGCAGCGGATGGTGTAGAGGCCCCAGGCCGATTGCGCCGTGTTCGGCACGCGCTGCAGGGCGACCTTGCCGGCGAGGCGCTGGCCATACCAGCCGGCCACCTTGGCGCGGTCCTTCAGCTCCTGGTCGAAGAGGTCCATCTTGCAGAGCAGGATCGCCGCCTGGATCGTGTCCAGCCGCCCATTCATGCCGATGCGCAGCACCTCGTACCGGCCGCCGCCCTCGCCATGGGTGCGCAGCGAGCGATAGAGCGCGGCGCGGTCTTCCGACGGCGTGAGGATCGCACCGCCATCGCCGTAGCAGCCCAGCGTCTTGGTCGGATAGAAGCTGAGCGTCGTCGCATCCGAATGCTGGCCGAGCGACTTGCCGTGCAGCGTGGCGCCGAAGGCCTGCGCCGCGTCATCCAGCGTGAACATGCCATGCTTCGCCGCGATGGCGCGGATGCCGTCCCAATCGGCCGGCAGGCCGAAGAGGTCCACGCCGACGATGGCGCGCGGCTTGAGCTTGCCCTCGGCCAGGACCAGCGCGATGCGGCGCTCGAGGTCGGCCAGGTCCATGTTGAAGCTGTCGGGGTCCACATCCACGAAGACCGGCGTGGCGCCCAGCACCAGCGGCACCTCGGCCGTCGCGGTATAGGTGAAGGCGGGCAGGAACACGGCGTCGCCGCGGCCGATGCCCTCGGCCATCATCGCGATCTGCAGCGCATCCGTGCCGGAGGAGACGCCCACCGCATGCACGCCGGAGAAGGCGGCCAGGCGGGCTTCCAGTTCGCTCACTTCCGGGCCGTTGATGAAGCGGCCGGAGGAGATGACGTGTGCCACGCGGCGGTCGAGCTCGGCGCGGATCAGCGCCTGCTGCGCCTGCATGTCGAAAAGGGCGATGGGCTTCGGAGTCTGGGTCATGATGGCTTCGTGATCCACCGGCCGCCGGGGATCAACCCCCCGGCGATTCAAGCCGTGTGACGGAAGGTGTCAGCCGCGCTTCACAGGCCGCTTTTTTGTGCGGCCTTGCCGTCCTGGTGGTCGAATTCCGGCACCAGCCGCGCGAGCTGGGCCAGCGCCATCCGGCCGTGGCCGCCGCGCGCCGCGGCCGCGATCTCATCCAGCGCACGGCCGACCAGCGCGGCGTCGGCGGTGCGCGGTGTCGCCACAAGCAGTCCGTCGAACTGCGTGGGGCGCGGCGGCTCCTGCCCGTGGAACATTTCCTCGAAGAGCTTCTCGCCGGGGCGCAGGCCGGTGAAGCGGATTTCCACATCCTCATCGGGCCGGAGGCCGGCGAGGCGGATCATGCGGCGCGCCAGATCCACGATCTTCACGGGGCTGCCCATGTCGAGCACGAAGATGCCGCCCTCGCGCAGCTCGGGCGGTGCGTCGTCGCGGTCCACCGCGCCCACCACGGCGGCCTGGAGCACGAGGCCCACCGCCTCGCGCACCGTCATGAAGTAGCGGCGCATGTCGGGGTGGGTCACGGTCAGCGGCCCACCGCGCTCCAGCTGCCGGCGGAACAGCGGCACGACCGAGCCGGTGGAGCCCAGCACATTGCCGAAGCGCACGGTGATGCAGCGCATGCCCTGGCTGCTGGCCCGCGCTTCGCGGTCCAAGGCCTGGCAATACATCTCGGCCAGGCGCTTGGAGGCGCCCATCACGCTGGTCGGGTTCACCGCCTTGTCGGTCGAGATGAAGACCATCAGCGTGCAGCCCACCGCGCGGGCCGTATCGGCCACGATGCGCGTGCCATGCGCGTTGGTCAGCAGGCCCTCCAGCGGGTCGTTCTCGACCATCGGCACATGCTTCAGCGCGGCGGCGTGGAAGACCAGCTCGGGCTTGATCTCCTCCATGAGCCGGCGCATCCGCGCCTCGTCCCGCACATCGGCCAGCATGGCGCGGCGTGGCACGGCGGGGTGGCGCTCGGACAGCTCGAGGTCGATTTCGTAGAGCACGTATTCGCCGTGATCGAGCAGCGTGAGCATGGAGGGGCCGAGCGCGGCCACCTGCCGCGCCAACTCGCCCCCAATCGTCCCACCCGCGCCCGTCACCAGCACGCGCTTGCCCTGCACGAGCCGCGCCATGCCCTCCCGGTCGAGCGGCACCTGGGGGCGGTCCAGCAGTTCCTCGATGGAGACGGGGCGCAGGTCAATCCGCGCCGCCTCATCCGTGCTGCGCGCGGCATGGCCGAGCGAGGTGGGCTGCGGCGCGCGGCGGATCGGCACGCCATGTCGGTCGGCGGCGTCCAGCACCACCTCCAGCGCCGTGCCGTTCAGATCGGGCGAGGCGAGGACCAGCAGGCTCGGCAGGCGCTGTTCGGCGCGCAGCCGCTCCAGCACCGCATCCGTCTCCTCCAGCGTCCCCAGGATGGGGTGGCCCTGGATGCGCCGCCCCGCCTGGCGCGAGCGGCGGGCCAGGATGCCTTGCACGCGGTAGGCCGGCTGGCGCTGCTGTGCCAGCGCCCGGATGAAGAGGTCCGCCTGGTCCACCCCGCCCACCACCAGCACGGGCTGCGTGGCGCCTTCCTCGGCGGTGCGGCGGATGGTCCGCAGTCGCCCGATCAGGCGGGGCACGCCGAGCAGCCCGGTCAGTGCCACCGCATGCAGCGCCGGGAAGGCGAGGTTGGGCGAGTGCCACAGTCCTGCCACCCACAGCGTCCCGGTGAAGAGCAGGGCGGCGACGGTGCAGGCGCCCAGCACGGCCAGCAGATCCTGTACGCCGGAATAGCGCCAATATTGCTGCGGGAGCCCCAGCGCCCAGCCAGGCGGCACGAGGGCCAGCACCGCGAGCGGCAGGGCGAGCGTCCACCAGCCGGCAGGCGGTACCGAGCCCGGCCCGGCCAGCGCCAGCGCAAGCGGCAACGCCAGGACCGCGAGCGCCGCGTCCAGCGAGAGGTTGAGCAAAATCCGCGTGGGAGCCCTGGCCATGGGGGGCTTATAGGCCGTTCCGCCCCCCGCCTCAAAGGCTGCCGGCCGCAGGGCGCGGCTTGCCGCATGAAATTCCTCGCCTATCCTGCCCGCCTCGCAGAAAGGGTGCAGCATGGCGCAGGTGGATACGGACCGGTTCCTTCGGGATCTCAACGAGCTTCGGAAGATCGGCGAATATAAGACCGGCGTGCACCGCCCGACCTTCTCGCCCGAGGACATGGAAAGCCGCCACTGGCTGATGGAGCGCATGCGCGAGTGCGGCCTTGAGGCCTCCATTGATGGCATCGGCAATGTCTTCGGCCGCCACAAGGGCCCGGGGCCCCACCTTCTCGTCGGCAGCCATATCGAGAGCCAGAACCAGGCCGGCTGGCTGGATGGCGCGCTGGGCGTCATGGCCGGCGTCGCACTGGCCCGCGCCGGCCTGCCCGTGGATGTCGTGGCCTTCGCCGATGAGGAGGGCCATTACGGCAGCTTCATCGGCAGCCGCAGCCTGATCGGCCTGCTGGAAGACAGCGAGATCGACACGCTCACCAACCGCTACCACGGCAAGCCGCTGCGCCAGGCGCTGAAGGAAGCCGGCCTGGAGGGTCTGCCCCGCCCTCGCCTCGACCCCGCCCGCTACAAGGGCTTCTTCGAGATGCATATCGAGCAGGGCACGCAGCTCGAATCGCAAAATCTCCGCGCCGGCGTCGTCACCGGCATCGTCGCCATCTGGCAGTTCCGCATCGTGATCGAGGGCATGCAGGACCATGCCGGCGGCACCACCATGGCCGAGCGGAAGGATGCCGGCCTGACCGCCGTGCGCATGCTGGCCCGCATCGACCGCGAATTCCCGATGCTCTGCGGCCCGCGCACCGTCTGGACCTGCGGGCGCATCGCGCTCGATCCCGGCGCGCCCTCCATCATCCCGGGCCGCGCCGAGGTGCTCTTCCAGTTCCGCGACATCGACACCGAGGTGCTGGAGCGGCTGGAGCGCTGCATGCGCAGCGTGGTGCAGGAGATGAACCGCACCGAGCGCACCGTCAGCACCGTCGAGGTCATGAGCCGCAGCAAGCCCGCCCCCTGCGACCCCGCCATGCAGGCGGCCCTGGCCGAAGCCGCGACCAAGCACGCCAATGGCCAATGGCAGCACATGCCGAGCGGCGCTGGGCATGACGCGCAATACATGGCGCGTGTGATGCCCGCCGCCATGCTCTTCACGCCCTCGATCAACGGGATCAGCCACCACTGGGCCGAAGACACCAAGGAAGAGGACCTGGCGTTGAACATCCGAATCATGGCCGATGCGGCGGAGGCCTTCCTCCGTGGCTGAGGTCGACACCGCCCGCTTCCTCGCGGACCTGCATGAGCTGCGCCAGATCGGCAAGTTCAAGACCGGCGTGCATCGCCCGACCTACACGCCGGAGGACATGCAAAGCCGCCACTGGCTGATGGACCGCCTGCGCGAGGTGGGCCTGACGCCGAGCATGGACGGCATCGGCAATGTCATCGGCCGCCATCCCGGCCCCGGCCCTCACCTTCTCGTGGGCTCCCACCTCGAAACCCAGAACGAGGCTGGGTGGCTCGACGGCGCGCTCGGCGTCCTCGCCGGCCTCGCCCTGGCCCGTGCCGGCCTGCCCGTGGATGTCGTCGCCTTCGCCGATGAGGAAGGCCATTACGGCACCTTCCTCGGCAGCCGCAGCCTGATCGGCGATGTGACCGAGGCGCAGATGGATGCGGCCAAGCACAACATGACCGGCAAGCCGCTGCGTGAGGCCCTGCGCGAAGCTGGCCTCGAAAGCCTCCCGCGCGAGCGCCTGGATCCGTCCCGCTACAAGGGTTTCTTCGAACTCCATATCGAGCAGGGGACGCAGCTCGAAAACGCCGGCCTGCGCAGCGGCGTCGTCACCGGCATCGTCGGGATCCGCTACTTCAAGATCACCGCGATCGGCCAGCAGGACCATACCGGCGGCACCACCATGGCCGAGCGCAAGGACGCGGCCGTCGCCGCCATGCGCGTCCTCAGCCTGATTGACGAGCGCTTCCCGATGCATATCGGCGAGCGCACCGTCTGGACCTGCGGGCGAATCATGCTGGAGCCGAACGCACCCCACATCATCCCGGGCAAGGCGGAACTGGTGTTCCAGTTCCGCGACATCTCGGAAGAGGTGATGGACCGGCTGGAAGAACTCCTGCACCGCATCGTCCAGGAAGTCGGCCGGCGGGACCGCTGCACCCTCTCGGTCGAATGCCTCAACCGCTCGCCCCCGGCGCTCGCCCATCCGGCGATGCATGAGGCGCTGCGCCAGGCGGCGACCAAGCATGCCAACGGCCAGTGGCAGCCCATGCCGAGCGGCGCCATCCATGACGCGCAGCAAATGGCGAAGATCCTGCCGACCGCAATGCTCTTCACCCCCTCCATCGGCGGCATCAGCCACCATTGGGCGGAGGATACGAAGGAAGAGGATCTGACGCTGGCGCTGCGCATCCTGGCGGATGCGGCGGAGAACTACCTGAAGCAGTAGAAAGGGCCTCCGGCGGCTGGGGCCATTGGCCCCAGACCCCGTTCTCTAGGCCCAGGCCGGCAAGGATGCGCCAAGCGGCTCTGCGGGGCGCGGCCACATCGCGGGCGTCAATGACATGCGCGCCGAATGCGGGAGATGGCGGACCAATCCGAAAGGACCGTCCTCAACAACCAACTCGGGCGCATGCGGCACGGCGCCGAAGCCATCGATCCGCCCGAGCCCCCGCAGCCACAGCCCAGTCCGCGCCAGCGTCACCCGCACGCGCCAACTGCCGCCTTCGACCGCGCGCCGATGCCACGCCGCGACGACGCCCAAGGCCAGCAGATACCCCGAGGCATGATCCAAGGGCTGGCACGGCATGACCTTCGGCGCCGCCACTCCCGCCGCCTCGGCCTCCGCGACATTGAAGCCCGTGGAGGTCTGCACCAGGCTGTCAAAGCCCCGCTTCTTGGCCCAGGGCCCGCCCCAGCCATAGGCGCAGAGTTCGCCCACCACGATCCCCGGATGCCGCGCGGCCAGCGCCTCGGCCGAAAACCCCTTCGCCGCCAGCGAACCCGCGCGATAGGACTGCACGAAGGCATCCGCCCCCGCTGCCAGCGCATCCAGGCGCGCGGCATCGCCGGCATCGCGCAGATCCAGCATCGCGCAACGCTTGCCGCGCCCGGTATCCACCACCAGCGTGGGAATGCTCGGTAGATGCGGCCCGGTGATGTGCAGCACCTCTGCCCCATGCGCCGCGAGTCCGCGCGCCGCCACAGGTCCTGCGATCACGCGCGTCAGGTCCAGCACGCGCAGCCCTTCCAGCGGACGGCTCGCCGTGGCGGGCAGCGGGCGCGCCGGCGCATCGCCGATCCGCTCGATCGCGACCAGCGGCGTCGTCGCCAGGTGCTGCGCCTGCGGATGCGCGTCCCATTCGGCGAAGCTCCGCATGGCGGAGACGCAAAGCCCCGCCGCCGTGGCCTCGGTCTCGAAGGCGATCGCGTCACGCCGCAGCAGCGCGGCGGCGACGGCGGCGCGGTCATTGGCGCAGCCGAGAAGCTTCAGGATGCCGTCGCGGTGATGCGGGAAATTCGTATGCAGCCGCACCACGCCGTCACGCGTCGGATAGGCGCCCGCGATGGCATCCCACGGATCGGCCGGCGGCGTGTCGCCGATCTGCAGATACCGCTCCGAATGGAACTCGGCCGCCGCGTCGTCCATCGCGACCGCCACGCGCTGCATCGCGCCACCGCGGGCCGCATGCAGCGACGCCGCAGCGAGGCCAAGTGCGGCGATGGAAGCCTGCGCCGCCTCGCCGATGCGGAATGAAGAGGGCAGCGCCGGGTCCGCCCCGCTCAGATCGGCCTGACCAGCAAGGCCGGGCTCCAGCCCCGCGCCCGCCAGCAGGCCGGCGAGGGTGCTCACTTCGCCGCCAGATGCGCGCGCCAGCCGCCGCGCGCCGTGATCTCGGGGGCGCCAACCACGCCCTCGCTTTCCGCCTGGAAGCCCAGCACCGTGCTGCCATCCTCCAGCGTCACGCGGCCGAAGCCCAGTGGTGGCGGAATGGCAGCCAGGAAGGGTCCGATCTGCGCCGCCGGTAGCGCCCAGATCTCGCCGAGGATGGCGGCACCGCCGCTGGCGGCGCGCACCATGCCCGGCCGGTTGCCGAGGTCGTAAAGCCGATAGGTGGCCGCCGTGCGCGCGGCCCGCACGAAGCGCCCGCCAAAGCCGCGCACCTGCGGGTTCAGCGGCAGGCCGGACATATGCGCGCCGATGCAGAACAGCCCCAGTTCATCGGCCGCCAGCTCGGCCGGTGCGGGCGGCACGGGCCCCAGTCCCGCCGCGTGATGCATGGCGGCACCAATGCCCGCGAGCCGCCCTTCGCTGAAGGCCGGTCCCACCAGCGTGACGCCGGCCGGCACGCCATCCGCCCGGAAGCCGGCCGGAATGGCCAGCGCCGAGAGATCGCAGAGGTTCACGAAATTCGTGTAGGTGCCCAGGCGGCTATTGGCCGCAATCGGTTCCGCCGCGAGCGTGGCGAGCGTCGGCACGCCCGGGCAGGTCGGCAGCAGCAGCGCATCGCACTGGGCGAACACCTGGCGCGCGAGGCGCCGCGCCTCGGCCGCCGCGTGGAAATCATCGAAGGCATCCACGGTGAGGCGGCCGAGGCCGCCTTCCAGGATTGTCCGCGTGACGGGGTGCAGCGAAGCCGGTCGCTCCACCACCCAGTCCCGCAACGCCGAGGTCCGCTCCGCCACCCAGGCGCCGTCGTAGAGCCGGCGCGCCACATCCAGGAAGGGCGCGATGTCCACCTGGGTGATGGTGGCACCCATGGCTTCCGCACGCGCGACCGCGCCGGCGAAAAGCGCCGCGTCATCCGGCGTGTCGAAGAGCAGCTGCGCCTGTTCCGGCACGGCCAGGCGCAGCGCGGGGGGTGCGGCCTCCATCGTGCGCCAGCTGGCGGGGGCGGCGCGGCTGTAGGGGTCCGCCGCATCCGGCCCGGCCGCGATGGCCAGCACGGCCGCCGCATCGGCCACGTTCTGCGCGAAGATGGAAATGCAGTCGAGCGAACGGCAGGCGGGCACCGCACCACGCGTCGGGATCAGCCCGAGGCTCGGCTTCAGCCCCACGATGTTCTGCGCCGCCGCCGGCACGCGGCCGGAGCCCGCCGTGTCCGTGCCGTAGCTGAAGGCGGCGATGCCGGCGGCAACGGCCGTGGCGGAACCGCTGGACGACCCGCCGGGAATCAGATCGGCCCGAACGGCATTGCGTGGCGTGCCATAGGGGCTGCGCGTGCCGTTCAGCCCCGTCGCGAATTGGTCGAGATTGACCTTGCCGAGCAGAAGTGCGCCCGCCGCGAGCAGCCGCGCGACCGCTGGCGCGTCCTCCGCCGGCATACGCGCGTAATCGGGGCATGCGGCGGACGTCGGCAAACCTGCCGCGTCGATATTGTCCTTCACCACGAAGGGCACGCCATGCAGCGGCCCGGGCGGCAGCGCCGCGGCGCGCGCCAGCAGCTCGTCCTCGGGCACGGCGGCGAGGAACAGCGCCGGGTCGTTGAAGGCGGCGATGCGCGAGAGCGCCTCGCGCGCCACCTCCACCGGGGAGCCACCGGCGGCGTAGAACCCCGCCAGCGCTTCCAGTGTGAAGGCGGCGGGCGGCCTCATCGCAGCAGCTCGGCCGCGAGCCGCAGCAGCGCCCCATCCGGGCGGCGCAGCGCCTCGAGCACGCGGAAATGGTCGGCGCCCGGCACAGGCCAGAGCGGGCCGGGGGCCTGCGCCTCGCTCCGCAGCCGATGGAAATCGCGCGACTGGCGGCAGAGTTCGGGCAGCTCCGCCGCGCCATAGGCGATGGCGATGGGCTTCTGCACGATCGGCCGGCGCATGGGCGAGAGTTCCACGATCTCCTCATCCGTCAGCTTCAGCGCGGCGTTCAGATAGGTGTCGCGGATCGGCCCCAGCTCGAAGATGCCGGAGATGGCGATGGCGGCGGAGACGGCCGGATGCTCGGCGCCGAGTGCCGTCAGATGGCCGCCTGCGCTCCAGCCGGTCAGCACGATCGGGCCCGCCAGCCCATGCTCCGCGCCATGCGCCGAGAGCCAGCCGAGTGCGGCATGGATCTGGTAGACGATGCGCGTCAGCGTCACCTCGGGGCAGAGGCTGTAGCCGCAGATGGCGACATTCCAGCCCATGGCCAGCGCGCCTTCCGCCATCGCCGCGAAATCCTCGCGCCGGTTGCGCTGCCAATAGCCGCCATGGATGAAGGCCAGCGTCGGCGCCTGCGGGTTGGGCCCGGGGAAGAGGTCCCATTGCTCCCGCTGGCTCTCGCCATAGGCCAGGTCCAGCGCCTTGCCATGCACGGGGCGGAAGGCGGCGGAGGCCTGGTTGCGCTCCTCGATCAGGCTCGGCGCGTCGGGCACCGCTTCATTGTTGTTGTAGGCGGAGTCACGTTCGCGCTGGGTCAGGCTGAACCAGTTCGTTTTCGTCACGTCGAGACTCATGCGGCTTCCCACCAATCCAGAATGTCTGCGCCCTGAGCGAACACCGCCCCGGGCCGGCTGGCAATGGCGTCCAGCGTGGCTTCCAGCACGCCGATGCGGTGGGGCACGCCCGAGATATAGGGATGCACGGCCAGGCCCATGACCTTGCAGCCCTCGGTCTCGGCCTCGGCCAGCAGGCGGTCGAGCTGCGCGAGGGTGCGCGCCTGCAATTCCTCCGCCTGGTGGTGCTGCACCATGATCATGGGAATGTCATTGAGCTCGACGGAATAGGGCATGGACCAGATGGGCCCATGGCGCGTCTGCACCGGCACCGGCACGTCATCCACCACCCAGTCGGCGCAATAGCGGATGCCGTGCTCGGCCAGGATATCCGTGGTGTCGAGCGTCTGGGTCAGGCCCGGGCCGAGCCAGCCCACGGGCGGCTTGCCGGTGAAGGCGCGGATCGTCTCGACCGTCTCGCGCACCATCTCGCGCTGGTCGAGGATCTGGTGCGTCGGGATCTGCTTGAAGCCGTGCCCCATGAATTCCCAGCCCGCATCGCGCGCGGCGCCGGCCACCCGCGGATAGGCGTTGCAGACATTGGCGTTGATCGAGAGCGTGGGCTTGATGCCGCGCGCCTCGCAGGCCTTGAACATGCGCCAGAAGCCCACGCGCATGCCGTATTCATGCCAGGCCCAGTTCGCCACATCGGGCACGACGGCGACACCCGTCGGCGCCGGCAGCACCTGGCGCGGCATGGGGCGCTCGATGCCCCATTCCTCGATGTTGATGACAAAATAGACCAGCACCTTGGCGCCGTTCGGGCCGGGCCGCGGCGCACGGTCCTGTGGGGCGGCATAGGCGATGCGATCGGTGGGCTTCAATGGTGGCCTCCCAGCATGGAAGCGAAGTGGCGGCGCAGCTTGTTGAAATCGGGGTCCGTGGGGTCGCGTGGGCGGGGCAGGTCCACCCGCTCATCGGCCACGATGCGGCCCGGGCCGGGCGACATCACCACGATCCGGTCCGCCATCAGGATGGCTTCCTCGATGGCATGCGTCACGAAGATGACGGTGAGCTTGGTGCGCTCCCAGATCTCCAGCAATTCCTGCTGCAGGTTCTCGCGCGTCATGGCGTCCAGCGCGCCAAAGGGTTCGTCCATGAGGACGACTTCCGCCTCGTTCGCCAGCACGCGGGCGATGGCGACGCGCTGCTTCATGCCGCCCGAGAGCTGGTGCGGATAGGCCTCCGCGAAGCGCGTGAGCCCCACCATGTCCACGAAGCGCTTGGTGGTCTCGGCCACCTCGGCGGCGGGGCGGCCGCGCGCGGCGGGGCCGAAACCCACATTCTTCGAGACATTCAGCCAGGGGAACAGGCCGTAATCCTGGAAGACCATGCCCCGATCCGGCCCCGGCTCGCCAATCGGCTTGCCCCACATGTCGAGCTTGCCTTCGCTCGGCGTCTCGAAGCCGCCGATCATGCGCAGCAGCGTGGACTTGCCGCAGCCGGACGGCCCGATCAGGCAGACGAACTCGCCCTTGCGGATCGAGAGCGACGCATCCTCCAGCGCCACGATCTGCTGGCCCTGGAAGTCGAAGCGCTTCGTGACATGCGTGATGTCGAGGATGTTGAGGGGCTCAGCCGCCATGTTGCGGACTCCAGCGCAGCAGGCGCTTGCCGATCAGTTGCACCACGTAGTCCGAAAGGTAGCCCAGCAGCCCGATGGTGATCATGCCGCTGATGACGATCTCCGTGCGGGAAAGCTGCCGCGCTTCCATGATGATGGCGCCGAGCCCGGTCTGCACGCCCGTCATCTCGCCCACCACGATCACCACCCAGGCAAAGCCGAGGCCGAGGCGCAACCCGGTGAAGATGGAAGGCAGCGAGGCCGGCAGCACCACCTTCCAGAACAGCGCGGAAGGGCTGACGCCCAGCATGCGCGCCGCTTCGAAGAGCCGCGGCTCCACATTGCGCACGCCGAAGATGGTGTTGACCAAGATCGGATAGAAGGCGCCCAGGAACACCAGGAAGAAGGCCGAACGCGGCCCGATGCCGAAGACGATCATGGCCAGTGGCAGCCAGGCCGTGACCGGGATCGGGCGCATCAGTTGCAGCGTCGGGTCCAGCAGGGCGCGCACCAGCCAGATGCGGCCGATCATCATGCCGAGCGGGAGGGCCAGGGCGGCGGCCAGCAGGAAGCCGCCATAGACGCGGCTGACGCTCGCTACCGCGTGTTCCAGCAGCGTGCGCGAATAGAGATCATCCCAGACCCCGCCGAAGGCGAGGTCCCAGAGCTGGATGCCGACATCGAGCGGCGGCGGGATGAGGCTGAAGGCCCGCCCCGCCGTGGAAAAATGCCAGAAGGCGAGGAAGAGCAGCGGCGCGCAAAGGGCGAGCAAGAGCCCGCCCGCGCCGCCCAGTGCGGATGGGGTCTTCACGCCGTGCGCGCCAACTCGTCCGAGAAGCGCGTGTTGAAGAAGGTGTTGAAGTCCGGCAGCGCGCGGATCTGCTGCAGCTCCAGCATGTGCTGGGCATAGGTGCGGCTGCGCTCGACCATGAGCGGCGTCATCCGCCAGTTCAGCTCCACATTCTCGATGCTGATCTCGAGCGCGGGGCGCTGCATGCCCAGACGCTGCACCGCCATCTCGATCGCGGCGGCGCGGTTGGCCGAGGCGAATTCGGAAGCGCGGCGATGCACGCCGAGCATGGTGGCGCAGAGGGCCGCGTTGCGCTGCGTCGTCTCGAAATGGGTCGCGAAGATCATGTTCAGCGTGCCCATTGGCGTGGAGTAGGGGAATTCCACCACCTTGCCGATGCCGGTCACCTGGCTGATGCCCGGGCCCGGCTCCGCGCCCACATAGGCATCGATATCGCCGCGGGCCAGCGCCGCATGCATCTCGCTGAAGCTGACGCGCACGCTGGTGATGTCGCGGATGTTCATCCCCTCCATCCGCAGCCGCTCGCGGATGAAGACCTCCTGCGTCGAACCGGGCCAGATGCCCACGCGGCGGCCACGCAGGTCGGTCAGCGTGTTGATCGGCCCGTCGCGGCGCGCGACGACGGCCATGCCCTTGTCGCAGCAGGAGCCGATGACGGTGACGGGCTCGCGCGCGGCCGCGCCCAGGATGCCGGCGGCGATGCCGAAGGCGCCGAAATCCACGCTGCGGGTCACCACGGCGTTCTTGCCCTCGGTCGGGCTCTCGAACGGAATGACCTCGATGGTCATGCCGTCGGGCATGAAGCGGTCATAGAAAAAGGGCGTGATGGAGTGGATGAGGCGCAGCGCGCCCATCCGGACCCGCGTGCCCTGGGCGGCGACGATGGCGGGGGCTGCGAGCGTGCCAGCGGTGGCGGCCAGCAGCGTGCGGCGGTGAAGGCTCATGGTCGGGCGCTCCCATCTGAATTCGTGATGGGGCGCTTTTTGGCCGGGGGAGGGGGGCGGGCAAGGCCGATTCGGGGGACGCTCTGGCCGCCCGAAGCAGCGAGGTGCCTCCCGCCTGGGCAAGGCGCCCATGCGGGAGGCAGCGCCTCAGCCCTTGATGACGCGAATGGGTGCGTCCGCCTGGAACGCCTCGATCGCCTCCACCGCGCCCTGGAAATAGGCGCGGTAATTCTCCTCCGTGACGTAACCCAGATGCGGCGTCAGCACGGTGTTGGGCGCCTTGAGCAGCGGGTGGTCGGCCGGCAGCGGCTCGATGTCATAGACGTCGATGCCCGCGCGGATGCGCCCGGCATGCAGCGCCTCCAGCAGCGCCGGCTGGTCCACCAAGGGCCCGCGCGAGGTGTTCACCAGCATCGCCCCCGGCTTCATCGCGGCCAGTTCGGTGGCCCCCACGATGCCGCGCGAGCGCTCTGAGAGGATCAGGTGCAGCGTCACCACATCGGCCTGGGCGAAAAGCTCCTGCTTCTCCACGCGCGTGGCGCCCACGGCGGCGGCGGCCTCGGCCGTCAGATTGGTGCTCCAGGCGATGACCCTCATGCCCAGCGCCTGCCCCACCTTGGCGACCTTGGTGCCCAGCTTGCCGAGGCCGACCACGCCCAGCGTGCGGCCTTCCAGCCCCTGGCCCAGCGCCGTCTGCCATCGTCCGGCATGCAGCGCGCCGACCTGCTCGGGGATGCGGCGCGCGAGCGAGAGGATCAGGCCCCAGGTCAGGTCCACCGTGGGCGCGCCGAAGCTCGGCGTGCCGGAGAAGACGATGCCCCGCTCCGCGCAGGCCTCGGCGTCGATGCCGCGATTGCGCTCACCGGTCGTGATCAGCAGCTTGAGGTTGGGCAGGCGCTCGATCAGCGCGCGCGGGAAGGGCGTCCGCTCGCGCATGGCGAGGATGGCGTCGAAGGGCATGAGGCGCTGCACCAGCGCCTCCCGGTCGGCGATGGTGTCGCGGAAGACGGTCTTCTCGAGGCCGGGCAGCCGGTCCCAGGGGCCCATGGCAAGGGTCACGTCCTGGTAGTCGTCGAGGATGGCGAGGCGCTTCAGTTCGGGCATGGTCCGCTCCCTGGGGATCAATCGGTCAGGGCGCGAAGGGCATTGAGAATCACCGCCACGTCAATGGCCTCCTGGATCAGGGCGCCCTGCACGGGGCTCAGATAGCCGAAGGCGGCGAGCACCATGCCGAGGCTGGAGAGGCCGATGCCGATGGTCACGCTTTGCAGCGCGATGGCGCGCGCGCGCCGGGCGGCGGCGAGCGTGCCCGCGAGATGCGCGAGGCCATCCACCAGCAGCACCGCATCCGCCGCCTCGGCCGCCGCGGCCCCCTTGGTGGCGACGGCGACGCCGACATCGGCCGCGGCCAGGGCCGGCGCGTCGTTCAGCCCGTCGCCCAGCATCAGCACCGGGCCTTCCGGGCGCGCGGCCGCGATCAGCGCGACCTTGTCGGCCGGGCTTTGCCGCGCATGCGCCGCATCGGCGCCGATGGCCGCCCCCGCCGCGCGCACCGGCGCATTGGCATCGCCTGAAGCGAGGATGATTCGGCGGATGCCCTGCGCGCGCAGGGTGGCGATGGTCGCGATCGCATCGGGGCGCAACTGGTCGGCGAAGACGAGGGTCGCGGCCTGGGCGCCATCCAGCGCGATGGCGCAGCGCATCGCCCCCTCTGGCACTTTGCCGGCCGGGAGCGGCAGGGCGGGCGCGCCCGTCATCTCGGCCACCCAATTGGGTCCGCCCACCGCCACGCGGCGGCCCTCCACCAGGCCGGTCAGCCCCTCGCCTGGCGTCTCGTGCACCTCCTCCGGCACGCTGAGCGCGAGGCCGCGCGCGCGGGCGGCGGCGACCAGGGCGCGGGCGATGGGATGCTCGGAGGCCTGGTCGAGCGAGGCGGCGAGGCGCAGCGCCTCCTCCGGGCCTTCCATGGCGACGAGCGAGGGCGCGCCCGCCGTGATCGTGCCGGTCTTGTCGATGACCAGCACGCGGATCCGCGCCATCGCCTCCAGCACCGCCGCCGACTTCACCAGCACGCCGAGCTTGGCCGTGCGCGAGAGCCCCGCCAGCAAGGCCACCGGCACGGCGAGGATCAGCGGGCAGGGCGTGGCGATGACCAGCACGGCAAGCGCGCGCTGCGCCTCGCCCGTCAGCGCCCAGGCGCCGCCCGCCATGGCGAGCGTGAGCAGCAGGAAGCCGACCGACCATTGGTCCGCCAGACGCGCCATGGGCGCCCGGCTGTCGGCCGCGGCCCGCACCATGCGCACGATGCCGGCATAGGTGCTGGCCCCCGCGTCGGTGGTGGCGCGCAGGTCGAAGGCATCGCCCGCATTGGCGCAGCCGGAGAGCATGGCCTCGCCCTCGGTGACGCGCACCGGCATGGGCTCGCCGGTCAGCGCCGCCGTGTCGAGCATGGCGAGCGGCGAGGCTAGCGTGCCATCCACCGGCAGCACGGCGCCGCGGCGGATCAGCAGCAGGTCGCCCACCGCGATGTCCTCGATGGGGATTTCGGTCAGCGCGCCATCGTCATGCCGCAGCGCGGTGCGCGGCTGGCGGGCCAGCAGTGCCGTCATCTCGGCGCCGGCGCGGCGATGGGCGTAGTCCTCGAGATACTGCCCGCCCGCATACATGAGCGCGACGATGCAGGCCGCCAGCGGCTCGCCCATCGCGAGGCCGGCCGCCATGGCGAGTGCGGCGATCAGGTCCAGCCCGAAGGCGCCCTGCCGCAGGCTGCGGACCATCTCGGCCACCAGCAGCACCAGGACGGGCAGCGTGCCCATGGCGAGCGCGACCTCGGGCCGCCCGCCCACCCACCAGAGCAGGGCGCCCGCCAGCAGCCCCAGCAGCGGACAGGCAACCAGCAGGCGCCGGTCCGCGAGCGGGTTCACCCTTTCACCGCCTCCCCCGCGGCGCGCAGCGCGGCGGGCAGGGGCACGGTCTCGGATTGCGCGGCGCGCTTCACATAGACATGGGTGAAGTGCCCCTCCGCCGCCGCGCGCTCCTCGTCATTGCGGAACAGCGCGAGCGCATAGGTGATGGAGGAGGTGCCGAGGCGCGTGACGCGCAGCCCGCCCGTGATCTCGTCCGGGAAGGCGAGGGGCGCGTGGTAGCGGCAGCCCGTCTCGACGACGAGGCCGACATGCTCGCTGCTCTTGAGGTCCAGCACGCCATGCGCCAGCAGGAAGCGCGCGACCAGCGTGTCGAAGAAGCTGTAGTGCTGGACGTTGTTCATGTGGCCGTAGATGTCGTTGTCCATCCAGCGCGTGGGCATGGGCAGGAACCACCGGTAGTCGCTCCGGTTGCCAGGCGGCGCCCTCATGGCAGCGCCCCCTTTGCCTGCGCCCCCTGGGCCAGCGCCTCCGCCACCACCGCCTCATCCACGCAGAGGTCGAAATCCGGGATATGCGGCAGGGCGCCGGCGCGGATCATGGCCTCGCCCAGGGCCTGGAAGGCGGCGCGGGGCATATGCGGGCCGTCGGTCCACAGGCCCGCTGCCTGGTAGCGCGCCACGGCGCGTTCCCGCGTGGCCTGCGGCAAGTCGGGGAAGCGCGCTTCCAGCAGCGTCGCGATCTCGGCCGGTGCGGCCGTCTCCATCCAGCGCAGCGTCTCGGCCAGGGCGCGCACCATGCCGCGCATCGCCTCGCGCCGCGATGCGAGCGTCTCGGTCGTGCTGTAGAGCGAGCTATAGGCCATCGGCCCGGTGCTGGCCTGGCTGAACCAGACCGCGCCGCCCGCCTCCTCCACCTGCGAGGCGAAGGGCTCGAAGACCTGGATGGCGTCGAGCTTGCCTTCCAGCAGGGAGGCCACGTTCTGCGCCATGGTCCCGCCCGCGCGGTCCTTCACCTTGCGGCCGCCGGCGCGGGCCACCGCATCGGCCAGGCACCAGACGGGGGTGGGCACCTCGGTCACGAGTCCCAGGCGGAAGCCGTTCAACTCCGCCAGATGCAGCCCCTCGCGGGCCGAACGGCCCATGATCAGGAAGGGGTCGCGCATGATGACGGCGCAGAAGGCCGTAAGCGGGGAGGCGGGGTCCGCCGCGCGGTGCTGCATGACGCGCATCGGCCCGCTCCAGGCGAGGTCGGCGCGGCCTGCCAGCACGGCCTCGGCGGCCAAGGTGGGGGTGCCGGCGGTTTCCATCCGCAGGTCCAGCCCATTCCGGGTGAAGGCGCCGCGCGCCTCGGCCAGGTAATAGGGGGCGTAGAACAGGGCGCGGAAGGGCTCGGCGAGGATCAGGGTCTCGGGCTTGTTCTTGGACATGAGGCCAGCATGCGGCGGATTCGGCACGGATTCCACTCCCGCTCCCGCAGTTGGGGCTTCGCTGGCGGCGCGCGGGCGGCTATCACACCGGCTTCACCTGTTGCCCCGGGAAGCCCTTGGACCCCATGACCGCCGAAGCTAGGCCCATTCAGCCCCCTTCCGGCCCGCCCACCGAAACCTTCCGCCTGCGCGGCAGCAACTACAGCCTGCTGACGCTACGGCTGCTGACGGGCGATGTCGGGGCGGTGCTGCCGGCGCTGGGGGACCAGTTCCGGAAAGCGCCCGGCTTCCTGCGCTATGCCCCCATCGCCATCAGCCTCGATGACCTGGGCGGCGAACAGGTGGATTTCCCCGCCCTGGTCGCCGGGCTGCGCGCGCTGGAGATCCTGCCGATCGGCGTGGTGGGCGGGCCGCAATTGCTGCGCGCCGCCGCCGCCGGCGCCGGCCTGCCCACGCTGCGCCCGGCCGGCCAGCGCGACACGGAGGTGGAGGCGCCCTCGCCCGTCGCGGCCCCGCCGGTCGCCATCGCGCCCGCCGCCACAGCCGAGCCGCCGCGCCCGGCCCCCGCCGCGCGGACCATGGTCGTGAACCAGAATGTCCGCGCCGGGCAGCGCGTCTATGCCGAGGGGAGCGACCTGATCGTCGTGGGCTCGGTCAATGCCGGGGCCGAGGTGCTGGCCGATGGCAATATCCACATCTACGGCGCGCTGCGTGGCCGGGCGCTGGCCGGCGCCTCGGAGGATGGCGAGGCGCGCATCTTCGCCCAGAATTTCGACCCGGAGCTGGTGGCCATCTCCGGGTTCTACGCGGTGCGCGAGGGGCTGACCCCCGCCTCCATCGGCCGGGGCGTGCAGGTGCGCCTCGATGGCGAGCAATTGCGGTTCGACCCCTTCGGTTGAATCCTTGAACCACTCACGAAGGAACACAGCATGGCGCAGGTGATCGTCGTCACATCGGGCAAGGGGGGCGTGGGCAAGACCACCAGCTCCGCCGCCTTCGCCACCGGCCTCGCGCAGCGCGGCAAGAAGACCGTCGTCATCGATTTCGACGTGGGGCTGCGCAACCTCGACCTCATCATGGGCGTCGAGCGGCGCGTCGTCTTCGACATCGTGAATGTCGTGCAGGGCGAGGCCAAGCTCTCCCAGGCGCTGATCAAGGACAAGCGCGTGGAGGGCCTCTCCATCCTTCCGGCCTCCCAGACGCGGGACAAGGATGCGCTGACCAAGGAAGGCGTGCAGGGCATCATCGAGGAGCTGTCGAAGGAGTTCGACTACATCCTCTGCGACAGCCCCGCCGGCATCGAGAAGGGCGCGCTGCTCGCGCTCTATTTCGCCGACCAGGCCATCGTCGTCACCAACCCTGAAGTGTCGAGCGTGCGCGACAGCGACCGCATCCTGGGCGTGCTGCAATCGCGCACCAAGCGCTCCGAGGAGGGGAAGGACCCGGTGAAGCAGCATCTGCTGCTCACGCGCTACGACCCCGCCCGCGTCGAGCGCGGCGAGATGCTGAAGCTGGACGACGTGCTGGAGATCCTGGCCATCCCGCTGCTCGGCGTGATCCCGGAAAGCGAGAGCGTGCTCAAGGCGTCCAACGCCGGCAACCCGGTGATCATGGATGCCGAGAGCCAGGCGGGCCAGGCCTACGCCGATGCGGTGGCGCGCTTCCTCGGCGAGGAACGCCCGCACCGCTTCCTCGAACCCGAGAAGAAGAAGGGCTTCTTCGGCAAGCTCTTCGGCGGGAGGGCGGCATGAGCTGGCTGAACTTCTTCCGCAAGGAGCGCGAGACCAAGGGCACCGCCTCCACCGCGAAGGACCGTCTGCAGGTCATCATCAGCCATGAGCGCGTGAGCCGCACCCAGGCGGATTTCCTGCCCAAGCTGCAGCAGGAGCTGGTGGCGGTCGTCGCGCGCTACGTCGCGATCGATCCGGCCAAGGTGCAGGTCAACCTGGAGCGCGGCGGCGATTTCTCCACGCTCGCGATCGACATCGAGCTGCCGGGCCCGGCCGCCGTGCCGGGTGGCCGCGCGGCGTGAACGCTGACCTCAAGGCCGCGACGGAATTCGCCGCGGCGCACGAAACCCCCTGGCCGCGCGACATCCTGGCCCATCTGGAAGGCGGCTTCTTCGAAGGCCCGCCCGACAATGCGGTGATCGGCCCCACCGCCCCGCGTGGCGGCCCGAACGGCGTGATCTACCAGCACGGCAAGCGCATCGCCGAATGGGGCGACCCTACGCGCGCCGACATGACCTTCAGCGTGGCCAAGAGCTACCTCGCCATGCTGGCGGGCCTTGCCGTGCAGGAGGGCTTGCTGCCCGATCTCGAAGCGCGCGTGAGCGACCGCGTGCCGCATGAGGCCTTCGCCACCGCTCAGAACGTCCCCATCACCTGGCGGCATCTGCTGACCAACACCTCCGAATTCGAGGGCACGCTCTTCGGCAAGAGCGACCTGATTGATCGCGGCCGGAACCTCGGCGTGGAAGGGCAGGGCAAGAAGCGCAGCCCGCGCCCCATGCAGCCGCCCGGCAGCTACTGGGAATACAACGACGTGCGCGTGAACGCGCTGGCGCTGGCCCTGCTGCACCTGTTCCGCCGGCCGCTGCCCGAAATCTGGGCCGAGCGGATCATGGCGCCGATCGGTGCCGGCACCGGCTGGCAATGGCGCGGCTATGCCACCTCCCAGGTCGAGATTGACGGCCGGATGATCGAGAGCGTCTCGGGCGGCGGGCATTGGGGCGGCGGCATCATCATCAATGCCGAGGACCAGGCGCGCGTCGGCCTGCTCGTCGCCGCCGATGGGGAATGGAACGGCAAGCGGATCATCGCCAAGGAGTGGCTGGATCTCTGCCGCACGCCCTGCGCCCTGAACCCGCATTACGGCTTCCTCTTCTGGCTCAACACCGGCCGCACCAAGTGGCCGGCGGCGAGCGAGGGGGCCGTGTGCTTCTCCGGCGCCGGCGGCAACACCACCTGGATGGAACCGGCCGAGGGCATCGTCGCCGTCTCGCGCTGGCTCGATCCGGCGCATCTGAACGGCTTCATGGGGATGGTGCGGGCGGCCCTCGCCAAATAGGGCTTGCCAAATAGGGCTTGCCAAATAGGGCTTGCCAGGGGCGCGTGCCGGTGAAGACACTGCGCGGGCATGAGCCTCGCCCGCATCGCCACCTTTGCCTTCGCCGGCATCAACGCTGTTCCGGTGGAGGTGCAGGTCCAGCTGGCGCCGGGCCTGCCGGCCTTCCTGCTGGTGGGCCTGGCCGACAAGGCGGTCGGCGAATCGCGCGAGCGGGTGCGCGCTGCGCTGACCGGCCTCGGCCTCGCGCTCCCGCCCAAGCGCGTGCTGGTGAACCTGGCCCCGGCCGACCTCGCGAAGGAGGGCAGCCATTATGACCTGCCCATCGCGCTCGCCCTGCTCGCCGCCATGGAGATCCTCCCGCGGGAGGAACTGGCCGGTTTCGCGGCGCTCGGCGAACTCTCGCTCGATGGCTCCATCCTGCCGGTGGCGGGCGTGCTGCCGGCGGCGCTGGGCGCCTCGCAGCGCGGCCTCGGCCTGATCTGCCCGGCCGCGCAGGGAGGCGAGGCCGCCTGGGCCGGCCGCGGCGAGGTGCTGGCGCCGCCCGACCTGCCGGCCATCCTCAACCATTTCCGCGGCGTCCAGGTGATGAGTCCGCCCGAGCCGCCACGCCTGGAGCGCGAGGCCTGGCGCGGCCCCTGCCTCTCGGAGGTGAAGGGGCAGGAGAGCGCCAAGCGCGCGCTGGAGATCGCCGCCGCCGGTGGCCACAATTTGCTGATGATCGGCCCACCCGGGGCCGGGAAATCCATGCTGGCCGCCCGCCTGCCCGGCCTCCTGCCCGACCTGACGCCGGGCGAGGCGCTGGAACTCTCCATGGTGCATTCCGTCGCCGGCCTGCTGCGCGACGGCAAGCTGCTGACCCGCCCGCCCTTCCGCGAGCCGCACCATTCCGCAAGCCAGGCCGCCCTGATCGGTGGTGGCGCCCGCGCTCGGCCGGGCGAGATCAGCCTCGCGCATCACGGCGTGCTCTTCCTCGACGAATGGCCGGAGTTTCCGCGCCCCGCGCTGGAGGCACTGCGCCAGCCGATGGAGACGGGCCGCGCCGTCATCGCCCGCGCCAACGCGCATGTGGAATATCCCGCGCGCTTCCAGTGCATCGCGGCCATGAACCCCTGCCGCTGCGGCCATCTGGGCGAGGCGGGGCGCGAGTGCTCCCGTGCGCCCCGCTGCGGCGAGGAATATGCCGAGCGCCTGAGCGGCCCGCTGCTGGACCGCATGGACATTACCCTCCAGGTCCAGGCCGTGCCGCCGGCCGAGCTTTCGCGCGCGCCGGCCGGCGAGACGACGCAGCGCATCGCCGCCCGCGTCCAGGCGGCGCGCGACATCCAGCGCGCCCGCTGGGGCGAGGACGGGCCGCGGCACAACGCCGCCGCCGATGGCGCGCTGCTGGAGGAGCGCGGCGGGCTGCTGCCCGAGGCGCGGCAATTGCTGGAACAGGCGGCCGAGCGGCTGGGCCTTTCCGCGCGCGGCTTCGTGCGCTCGATCCGCCTCGCACGCACCATCGCGGACCTCGCCGGCAGCGCCAGCATCCAGCGCACGCATCTGGCCGAGGCGCTGTCCTATCGGGGGCGCCGCCGCGCCGCCTGACAAGGCGGCTTGACACCCCTGCGTGACGGGGGCGGCCAAATAGGGCTACACCCGCCGGCGTGATTCGCGCGCCCCTCCTTGCCCTGCTCCTGCTGATGGCCGCCCCAGTGGCCTCGCAGCGCGTGGCCGCGCAGCCCGTGGTGGCGCAGAACCACATGGTCGTCGCCTCGCATCCGCTGGCAGCCGAGGCCGGCCAGGCCATGCTCCGCGCCGGCGGCTCGGCGGTGGATGCGGCCATCGCCGTGCAGGCGGTGCTGACCCTGGTGGAGCCGCAATCCTCCGGCATCGGCGGCGGCGCCTTCCTGCTGCACTGGGACCCCGCCACGCGTGAGCTTGCAGCCTGGGACGGGCGGGAGACGGCCCCCGCCGCCGCCCGCGGC
The DNA here is from genome assembly GCF_033547095.1 of Sediminicoccus rosea. Classification (NCBI taxonomy): domain Bacteria; kingdom Pseudomonadati; phylum Pseudomonadota; class Alphaproteobacteria; order Acetobacterales; family Roseomonadaceae; genus Sediminicoccus; species Sediminicoccus rosea. The sequence goes on from NZ_CP137852.1 coordinate 1,132,814, forward strand.
GACCTCTTCCTGCGCGACGGCCGGCCCCTCGATTTCTTCGACGCCGCGGTGGGCGGCCGCGCGGTCGGCGTGCCCGGCGTCGTTCGCATGCTGGAGGAGGCGCATCGCGCCCATGGCAGGCTGGCCTGGGCCGAGCTCTTCGCCCCGGCCATCCGCCTCGCCGAGGAAGGCTTCGAGGTCTCGCCCCGCCTGGCGCAGCTGCTCAGCGCCTTTGGTGGCTCGCTGCGGCGTGACCCGGGGGCGCGGGCCATCTACTTCACGGCGGAGGGCGCACCGCTGGCCGAGGGTGCCAGGCTGCGCAATCCCGCGCTGGCCGCCACCCTGCGCGCCATCGCGGAGGAGGGCGCCGCCGCGCTGCATCGCGGCCCCATCGCGCAGGACATCGTGCGCACGGTGCGCGGCCACGCCAACCCAGGCCTGATGACGGCCGATGACCTGGCGGGCTACGCGCCGGTGCGCCGCGCGGCGCTCTGCCTGCCCTATCGCGCCTATACTCTCTGCGGCCCGCCGCCGCCCTCGGGTGCGGCGGTGGTCCTGCAGATCCTGGGCCTGCTCGGCCATTTCGAGATGCCGGGGCTCGATCCCGCGGGGCTCGATTCCGCCATGCTGCTGGGCGAGGCCGGGCGCCTCGCCTTCGCCGACCGCAACCGCTTCATGGCTGACCCCGGCTTCGTGCCGGTGCCGGTGACCGGCCTGCTGGACGGCGCCTATCTGACCGGCCGCGCGCAGTTGCTCTCGCCGGACCGCGCCATCGCCGCGCCGCAGCCCGGCAATCCACGCCGCTTTGGCCCGCCGCTGGCCAGCCAGCCGCCGCAGCCCGAGGGCGGCACGGCGCACATGTCCATTCTGGATGCCGAGGGCCGTGCCGTTTCGATGACGACGACGGTGGAGGGGGCCTTCGGCGCGCATGTCGTGGTGCGGGGCTTCTTCCTGAACAACCAGCTCACCGATTTCTCCTTCCTGCCGGAGATGGAGGGCCGCCCGGTCGCCAACCGCGTCGAGGGCGGCAAGCGGCCGCGCTCCTCCATGTCGCCCATGCTGGTCTTCCAGCAGGGGCAGTTGGAGGCGGTGGTGGGCTCGCCGGGGGGCGCGCGCATCATCGGCTATGTGGCGCAAGCGCTGGTCGCGATGCTCGACTGGAACCTCGACCCGCAGGCGGCGGCGGCGCTGCCGCATGTGGGTGCCCTGAACGCGATGACCGAGGTGGAGCGCGGCACCGCCGCCGCCGGCCTCGCCCCCGCGCTGGTCGCCCGCGGCGCGCCGGCCGAGGCGCGGGAGATGAATTCCGGCCTGAACCTCATTCGCATCCAGCGCCAGGGTGAGGCGCGGCGCCTGCTCGGTGGCGCCGACCCGCGCCGCGAAGGGATGGTCGCCGGTGACTGAACGCGCATGAGCCGCAGCCTTGCTCGCTTCCTCTCTGGCCTGGTCCGCAACGCCACGCGCCCCATGCGCCCGCGCCGGGCCGAGGCCACGCGCGCGCTGGTCTCCGAGATGCTGGTGCAGCGCCTGACGGTCCCGACCGAGGCTGGGCCGCTGCTGGTGGAATGCCCCTCGGCCCGGGCGCTGCACGATCCGCAGGGCTTCGGCCAGGACGAGCCGGAGACGGTGGCCTGGATCATGGGGCTGCCGGCGGGCTGCGTGCTCTGGGACATCGGCGCCAATATCGGGCTGTACAGCCTGTTCGCCGCGCGGCGTGGCCTGCGCGTGCTGGCCTTCGAGCCCTCGGCGTCCAGCTTCGCGGCGATGACGCGCAACATCGAGATCAACGGCTTCGACGACCGCATCTCGGCCTATTGCCTGGCCTTCGCCGAGCAAACCGCGCTCGTCACGCTGAACATGGCGAATACCGCCGCGGGCCATTCCATGCACAGCATCGAGGCGCGGGAGGGTGGCTTCCGCCAGGCCGTGCCGGGCTTCTCGGTGGATGAGTTCATGGCCCGCTTCGCGCCGCCGCCGCCCGATGCCATCAAGCTCGACGTGGACGGCATCGAGCCCGCCATCCTGCGCGGCGCCATGGTCACGCTCAGGCGCCATGTGTGCGAGGTACTGGTGGAGATCGACGGCGCCAATGCGGCGGCCGGCGGCAATGGCATCCCCGAATTGCTGGCCGAGGCCGGCTTCACGGAGGCGCCGATGGACGGCGCCGCGCGCAACCGGCGCTTCGTGAAGACCTAACCCGCGAGGCTCGCGGCCAGCGCGTCCGACAGGCCGATGCTGGGCGCGATGGAGCCGAGCTGGCGGGCGGCCGTTGCGGTCTCCGCAGCCTCGATGGCGCAGCGCAGCCCGTCCAGCACCGGGACCGTCACCTGCGGGGCCACCAGCGCATCCAGGCCGACCAGCCCCGCGCCGCCCAGCAGGATCACGCCCGCACCGCGCGCCACTTCGCCGCGCGCCGTCTCGGCCAGCAGGCCGGCGGCCTTGACCGGCTCGCGCGCGATCATGTCCCCGGTGGGCGGGATGGCGGCGACGCGAACCTTGTCCGGCCCCAGGCCGCGCAGCAGGAAGAACTCCTCCAGCATGGGCACCCAGGCGGCGCCGCCGGTCAGCACGCCGACGCGGGGGGCGAGGCGCAGGGCCGCGAAAATGGCCGCATCCGCCATGCCGAGGATGGGGATGGGGAAGCACTCCCGCGCCGCCTCCAGCCCCGGATCGCCGAAGCAGCCGATGATGGCGGCATCATAGCCCTTGGGGTTGTCCCGCCCGATCTCGGATGCCAGCGCGTCCAGCACCGCATGGGCCGCGACGGCCGAGGCCGCGCGCGAGGCGATGTAGCGCGCCCCGAAACGGGCGGTCATCGGCACGATTTCATGCTGGCACATGCCCCTCGCCCCCTGCGCCATGCGCTCGGTGATGGCGGGATCGGTGTTGCCGTTGAGGAGGAGAAGCTTCATCGGCGGGCAGTTGTGCCCGGCCCTTGGGCAAAGGCAAGAGGGGGCTGGCCGATCATCCGGTTCAGGACGCTTGCCCCTCCGGGCCGCTTCGGCGCTAAGTAGGTGGGTGAGGAAACCCCAGACAGGGATCAAGAACATGCGTTTGCGTCACGTCATCATGGCGGCCTTGTTGCCGCTCGCCCTTGCCGCCACGGGCCCGGCCGCCGCGCAGGGCACGCTGCGCATCGGCATGACCGCGGCCGACATCCCGCTGACCCACGGCCAGCCCGACCAGGGCTTTGAGGGCAACCGTTTCACCGGCATCCCCCTCTATGACGGCCTGACCGCCTGGGATCTGAGCCGGGCCGACCGCCCCTCCACCGTGATCCCGAGCCTCGCCACCGAGTGGACGAGCGACCCGAACGACCGCACGCGCTGGATCTTCCGGCTGCGCCCCGGCGTCACCTTCCATGACGGCAGCCCCTTCAACGCCGATGCGGTGGTCTGGAACGTCCGCAAGGTGCTGGATCGCGAGGCCCCGCATTTCGACCCGCGCCAGGTGGGCGTGACCGCGACCCGCATGCCTACGCTGCGCCGCGCCGAGAAGATCGACGACATGACCGTCGCGCTCTTCACCAGCGAGCCGGACAGCCTGCTGCCGATCAACCTCACCAACCTCTTCATGGCGAGCCCGGCACGCTGGGAAGCCCTGCGCGCGCAGCACCCGACGGCCGAGGCGACCTGGAACGCCTTCGCCGCCAACCCCTCCGGCACCGGCCCCTTCCGCCTGACGCGCCTCGTCCCGCGTGAGCGGGCCGAGATGGCCCGCAACGACAATTACTGGGGCACCAAGGCGAAGCTCGACCGCATCATCCTGCTGCCCATCCCGGAGGCCAGTGCGCGCACCGCGGCCCTGCTCTCGGGGCAGGTGGACTGGATCGAGGCGCCCTCGCCTGATGCGGTGCCGCAACTGCGTTCGCGCCAGATGCAGATCGCGACCAACCCGCAGCCGCATGTCTGGCCCTGGCAGCCCTGCTTCCTGCCCTCCTCGCCGCTCTCCGATGTGCGGGTCCGCCGCGCGCTGAACCTGGCGATTGACCGCGAGGGCCTGCGCACGCTGCTGGGCGGCATGATGCAGCCGGCCGTCAGCACCTATCCGGCCGGCCACCCCTGGGCGGGCAATCCCACCTTCCAGATCCGCACCGACAAGGCTGAGGCGCGCCGCCTGCTGGCCGAGGCCGGCTACGGCCCGCAGCGACCGCTGACGATCCGCGTGCAGATCAGCGCGAGCGGCTCGGGCCAGATGCAGCCGCTCTCGATGAACGAGTTCCTGCAGCAGGATCTCCGCACGGTCGGCGTGAATGTCGAGTTCGACGTGATCGAGTGGAACGCGCTCTTCACCAATTGGCGCAACGGCTGCGGCCATGCCTCGGCGCGCGGCGCGCATGCCACCAATGTCAGCTTCTCGGCGATGGACCCGTTCTTCTCGCTGGTGCGCTTCTACGACAGCAAGATGGCGCCGCCCGTCTCCAACAACTGGGGCATGTTTAACGATCCGCGCTTCGATGCGATGGTCGCCGCCGCCCGCACCTCCTTCGACCCTGCCGAGCGTGACGCGGCCCTGGCGCGCCTGCATGCGGCGGGCGTGGACGAGGCGCTGTTCATCTGGATCGCCCATGACGTGGGCCCGCGCGCGATGAGCCCGCGGGTGCGCGGCCATGTCCAGCCGCAAAGCTGGTTCGTGGATCTGCGGCTGCCTCACATCCAATGATCCCCACGAAACCGCTTCGCGCTTCCGCAGGGGCCCTCTTCGGGCTCCTGCCTTCCACGCCCGGCTCCTCCTGGCGAGGCCAAGCCTCGCCAGGGCGCCGCGGGGCGGAAGCGGTTTCGCATGACTGTCTGACCGGAGGGTGGGCCTGATGTTTTTCTATCTGATCCGAAGGCTCATCTACGCGGTGCCCATCGCGCTCGCCGTGGGCTTCGTCTGCTTCATGCTGGTGCAGATCGCGCCGGGCGATCCGATCAACGCGATCGTGCCGCCCGACGCGCCGCAGGAGGTGGTCGAGCAGGTGCGGCGCGACTACGGGCTGGACAAGCCGCTGCCGGTGCAGTTCGGCCTCTGGCTGATGAAGGTGGTGCAGGGCGACCTCGGCCGCTCGCTCGCCACCGGCCGCCCGGTCTGGAGCGACCTGCAATCGGCCATCGGCAACACGCTGACGCTGGCCTTCGCCGCCTCGCTCATCGGCTTCGTGCTGGGCTGCATCCTGGGCGGGCTGGCGGGCACCTTCCGCGGCTCGCTGCTGGACCGCATGGCGGTCACCACCGCCGTCGCCGGCGTTTCCGTGCCGCATTACTGGCTCGGCATGGTGCTCGTCGTCATCTTCTCGGTGCAGCTGAACTGGCTGCCGGCGATGGGGGCCGGCCCGGGCGGCAGCGCCGACTGGGCCTGGGACTGGGAGCATATCCAGCACCTGATCCTTCCGGCCGTGACGCTTTCCGTAATCCCCATGGGCATCGTGACGCGCACCGTGCGCGGCATCGTCGCCGAGATCATGAATCAGGAATTCGTCGTCGCCCTGCGCGGCAAGGGCCTCACCTCCTGGAACGTCTTCGTGCATGTCGTGAAGAACGCGGCGCCGAACGCGCTTGCCGTGATCGGCCTGCAGCTCGGCTATCTCATGGGCGGCTCGATCCTGGTGGAGACGGTGTTCTCCTGGCCGGGCACGGGCCTCTTGCTGAACAGCGCCATCTTCCAGCGCGACCTGCCGGTGCTCCAGGGCACGATCCTGGTGCTGGCGATGTTCTTCGTCGCGCTGAACCTCTGCGTGGACCTGGTCCAGACCGCGCTTGACCCCCGGATTAAGCGAGCCTGAGCATGAGCACCTCCGCCGCCACCGCCGAGCTCGCCATCCAGGCGAAGACCGCCGTCCTCCGCTCCGAAGGCTATTGGGCGGGCGTCTGGAAGCGCCTGAAGCGCGACCCCGTGACGATCTTCTGCGCCAGCGTGCTCTTCGTCATGCTGATGATCATCGTCTTCGCGCCCTACATCGCGCCGCACGACCCCTTCCAGGGCAGCATGATCCGCCGCCTCCGCCCGATCGGCACCGAGAACTACCCCCTCGGCACCGACGAGCTGGGCCGCGACATGCTGACGCGACTGATCTATGGCGGCCGCCTCTCCTGGTTCATGGGCATCGTGCCCGTGGCCCTTGCCTTTGTGATCGGCACCTTCCTCGGCGTCATCGCGGGCTTCGTCGGCGGCCGCACGAACATGCTCATCATGCGCGTGACCGACGTGTTCTACGCCTTCCCCTCGGTGCTGCTGGCCGTCGCCATCTCGGGCGCGCTGGGGGCGGGCATCATGAACGCCATCCTCTCGCTGACGCTGGTCTTCGTGCCGCCCATCATCCGTGTGGCGGAGAGCGTTACCACTGGCGTCCGCAACCTCGACTTCGTGGATGCGGCGCGCGCCTCGGGCGCCTCCGCGGTGACGATCGTGCGGGTGCATGTGCTGGGCAATGTGCTGGGGCCGATCTTCGTCTATTCGACCTCGCTCATCTCGGTCTGCATGATCCTGGCCTCGGGCCTCTCCTTCCTCGGCCTCGGCACGCGGCCGCCGGAAGCGGAGTGGGGGCTGATGCTGAACACGCTGCGCACGGCGATCTATGTGCAGCCCTGGGTGGCGGTGCTGCCCGGCGTCTGCATCTTCGTGACCTCGATCTGCTTCAACCTCGTCTCCGACGGCCTGCGGCAGGCGATGGATGTGAAGGGCTGAGCCTTGTCGTGCGGCCCCGGCCACGCGAAACTCCGCGGGATTTCGCACCGGACGTTGCAACCCCTGGCGGGTTGCAACGTTTTGGCACATCGCCCTGAGGAGATTGTCTTGAATCGTCGCCATCTGATCGCCCATCTGCCGGCCCTGGCCGCGCTCCCGCTCCTGTCCGGCCCCGCGGCCGCGGCCAGCCGGCGCGAGATCGACGCGGAGGTTGCGATCGCGCTCGAGACCCTGCGCGGCATGGAGCATGTCCGCCCCCTCGTCAGCGCCGCGCACGCCATCCTGATCTTTCCCCGCATCATCAGCGGCGGGTTCATCGTGGGCGGGCAATTCGGCGAGGGCGCGCTGATCCGCGGCCGCGAGACCGAGGGCCATTACCGCATCGCCGGCGCCAGCTTCGGCCTGATCGCCGGCGCGCAGACCGCCGGCATCGCCATGTTCTTCATGAACGAGGCGGCGCTCCGGGCGCTGATGGCCGCCGACGGCTGGGAGATCGGCACCGGCCCGAGCGTGGTGGCGCTGGACCACGGCCTGCAGGCCAATGCCAGCATCACGACGCTGCGCGAGCCGGTCTACTCCATCACCTTCGGCCAGCGCGGCCTGATGGCGGCCCTGGCGCTCAACGGCACGAAGATCACCCGCTTCCGGCCGGAATAGCCGCCGGTCAGAACAGCGCGGGGGCGACCCATTTCCGGAAGCCCTCGCGCTCGCCGAGGCGCGCATACCAGGCGGCCAGCGCCGGGAATTCCGGCATGCCCGGCACCTGCACCTCGGGCCCGAACCAGCGCCGCGCATAGCAGCCGAGCACGATGTCGGCCAGCGTGAAGGCCTTGCCCTCGATGAAGGGCCGGCCGTCGCCGAGGCGCGCTTCCAGGATGGCCCAGCAGCGCGCGCTGTTGGTCACCGCCGCCGCCACCGCCTTCATGTCGCGCTTCGCCGCGGGCGTGCGGACCATGTTCCAGAACAGGTCGCGCTCGGCGGGCGAGAGGGTGGAGAGCTGCCAGTCCAGCCAGCGATCCACGCTGGCCCGCGCGCCCGCCGCCTCCGGATAGAGGCCGCGCGCGTCGCTGCCCACCATCATGCAGAGATAGCGGCAGACGCTGTTGCTCTCCCAGAGTTCCATGCCGTCATGGCGGAGCGAGGGGATCCGGCCATTGGGGTTGAGCGCGCGGTATTCGGGCGTGTCCACCACGCCATGCTCCATGCCGGCATCGTGCCGCTCGTAGGGCTGGCCCAGCTCCTCCAGCACCCAGAGCGGCTTCCACACATTCACGCTGTTCACGCGGCCAAAGATCTCGATCACGGTCCGCTGTCTCCTGAACCTTGCGGCGGGTGAAGGGCACCTTGCCGCCTTCCGTCTTGTTCCGCCAGAGATACGAAAGCGGCCGGGAGATGAGGAATCTTCCATGCAACGGCGTTCGGTGCCCCGGGTTGCACGCGGATGGCCCGAACCCGGCGCCGCACGGCCTTTGGCCCCCGGCAGGCGCGAGCCGCGTCGGCCGGGCCTAGGCGCGTTGTGGCGGCTTCGCCTTCGGCTCGAAGCGCCAGGGCGAGCCGCCATCGTCATTGGCGTCCAGCCGCAGCCGGTGCTCCAGCGGTGGGAAGGCGCGGCTGCGGCAATCGGCACGGTCGCAGAGCCGGCAGGAGAGGCCGATGCCCACGCGGGCCGTCGTCAGGTCCAGCCCATCCGCATAGACCAGCTCGGAGGCGCGGGCGATGTCGCAACCGATCGCCACCACATGCGTGGGGGAGGGCTCGCCCCAGCGCGGGGTGGGTCCGTGCACGGCCTTGGCGATACAGAGGAAGGCGGCGCCATCCGGCAGTTCCGCCGCCTGCACGCGCACCTGCTCGGGCGTGCCGAAGGCGTGGTGCACCACCCATTTGGGGCAGCTTCCGCCGAAGCGCGCGAAGGGGAAGCCCGCCGCGGCGAAGCGCTTGGTCACGTTGCCCGCCGTATCCGCGCGCAGGAAGAAGAAGGGCACGCCGCGGTGCCCCTCGCGCTGCAAGGTCGAAAGCCGCTGCGCCGCCTGCTCGTAGGAGACGCCGAAACGCGCGGCGAGCTTCTCGACATCGTGCCGCAGCTCGCGCGCCGCATGCAGGAAGGGCAGGTAGGGCATGAGCAGTACGGCGGCCGCATAGTTCAGCAGCCCGATGCGGATGAGCTGCGTGGCCTCCGTGCTCGAGGGCGGTTCCTCGCCCAGCGTCGCATCCACCACCTCGCGCGCTTCCATCAGCATGAGCTGGAAGGCCATGCGGAAGCCGCGGGATTCGCGGGGCAGCGATTCCGCGAGCCAGAGGTCACGCGTGCGCTGGTCGAAGCGGCGGTCGCTCTCGGGCATCGGCGCCACCGTCACGCGCACGCCATGCGCGTTGCGCAGCCGTTCGGCGATGGCGTGGTTCATCTCGGCCGGCGTCGCGCGCAACTCTGCGCCAAGCTTCTCCCCAAAGCGCTCCAACTCGGGGAAGTGGTTGCCGCGCTCGTGGAAGAAGTCGCGCGCCTCCTCCGTCGGCAGCAGCAGGCGCCGGCCCGAGGGGAGCGCGATTCCGGAGCTGTCCTCCCGCGCCACGCGCCAGGCGCGATAGAGCGCAAGCACGCCGCGCGAGGCATTGGGCGCGGCCGCCGCCATCGCCTGCAACTCGCCTTCGGGGACGGAATCCAGCCCCAGCACGGGATCGGCCAGCACCTCGCGCAGTCCGGCCTCCAGCTGGCGTTCCGCATGGCCGGAGAGCGCGGCGAGATCCACGCCCAGTGCCTCCGTCAGCTTGAACAGGACGGCGGCGGTGACCGAGCGCTGGTCATGCTCGATCAGGTTCAGATAGCTGGCGGAGATGCCCAGCCGCGCGGCGAGCGCCTGCTGCGTCATGCCGCGCTCGGTGCGGATGCGACGGACGGTGCGGCCGATCAGCGGGCGGGCCATGGCACTCTCCTCTTTACAACATTGACTGAATTGCGGGCTGAAATGTCGCCGGCTGAACAGTCTTGCCGTGTCTGGGGCAGTTTTACGCGTGACTTGGCGGGGCGCAATGTCAATCTTTCACAGGTCGCCCAGACCTGAGGAGATTTTCCGATGCGCCCCGAAACCACCAAGCTGACCGCGCCCGACGGCATGCCCCCCGGCTCGGGCGGTGAGCCCGGCCGCTTCGACGGCATCCGCCGGGACTATACCCCGGGCGATGTCGCGCGCCTCGCCGGCAGCTTCCGCACCCAGCACACCCTGGCCGAGATGGGCGCCCGCCGCCTCTGGCACCTGCTCCGCACCGAGCCGCAGGTGACGACGCTCGGCGCCATGACCGGCATGCAGGCGCTGCAGCAGGTGAAGGCGGGGCTGAAGGCCATCTACCTCTCCGGCTGGCAGGTCGCGGCCGACGCCAATTCGGCCAACACCATGTATCCTGACCAGTCGCTCTATCCGGTGGACAGCGTGCCCAACGTGATCCGCCGGATCAACAACGCGCTGCGCCGCGCGGACCAGATCGCCACCATGGAGCGGCATGACGGCAGCGGCGATGACCGCACCCACTACATGGCGCCCATCATCGCCGATGCGGAAGCGGGCTTCGGCGGGGCGCTCAACGCCTATGAGCTGATGCGCGCCATGATCGAGGCGGGCGCCGCCGGCGTGCATTTCGAGGACCAGCTGGCCAGCGAGAAGAAGTGCGGCCATCTCGGCGGCAAGGTGCTGGTGCCGATCAGCCAGCACATCCGCACGCTGAACGCCGCGCGCCTCGCCGCCGATGTCGAGGGTGTGAGCACGGTCCTGCTCTGCCGCACCGATGCGGAATCCGCACAGCTTCTCACCAGCGACGTGGATGAGCGCGACCGCCCCTTCCTCAGCGGCGAGCGCACGCCCGAGGGCTTCTTCCGCATCAAGCCCGGCAGGGGCAAGGCCTACGCCATCGCCCGCAGCCTCGCCTACGCTCCCTATGCCGACCTGCTCTGGTGGGAGACCTCCGACCCGGACCTCGACGATGCGCGCGACTTCGCCGAGGCGATCCACCGGCAGTTCCCGGGCAAGATGCTGGCCTACAACTGCTCGCCCAGCTTCAACTGGCAGCGGAAGATGGGCGTGGAGGCCGCCGCCCAGTTCCAGCGCGAACTGGGCGCCATGGGCTACAAGTTCCAATTCGTCACGCTGGCCGGATTCCACAGCCTGAACCTCTCCATGTTCAAGCTGGCGCGTGGCTATGCCGAGCGCGGCATGGGCGCCTATAGCGAACTGCAGCAGGCCGAATTCGCCGAGGAGGTGAACGGCTTCACGGCTGTGCGCCACCAGCGCGAGGTGGGTGTGGGCTATTTCGACGCGATCGCGAACGCCGCGAGCGGCGGCAAGGCCAGCACCACCGCGCTGAAGGACAGCACCGAAGCGGCGCAGTTTGTTTGACGCCCTCAAGCGCCGGGCGCGCGCTCCGCGCGATTGGCTTCGGGATGCTGAAGCATCCTGCCGTGCCTATTCGGCTCGGAATCCCGAAGTGCAGTGCTTTTTCTTCACGTGTTCTTGCCAACCCGAAGGAGACATCCGATGAACGACAATCACGATGATGGCCTGGTCCACTCCCACAACTATGCGTGCAGCGAGCGCGGCCGCATGGCGCATCGCCCGCTGACGACGCGGCCGGAGGAATTCGACGACGGCCTGGTCCACTCCCACAACTACGCCTGTGGCGAGCGCGGGCAGCCGGCCCATCGCTGAGCGCGCTACCCCTCGAGGGAACGCCGCAGCAGCCAGGCATGGGCGCCCGGCGCATAATAGTCGCGCCGGCGCCCGGCCTTCTCGAAGCCGGCCTTGGCATAGAGCGCCATGGCCGGCGCATTCTCCTCGGCCACCTCCAGGAACATCACCCGCGCCCCCGCCGCCGCCGTCACCACCGCCGCCGTCTCCACCAGCGCCTCGCCCAGGCCCTGGCGGCGGTGATCGGGATGCACGGCCAGCGTGAGGATCTCCGCCTCGTCCAGCACGCGGCGCGCCAGGATGAAGCCGCCCGGGCCCCACAGCCCCACCACGCCCTCCATGCCAAGCAGCGTCGCGATCGTGCCCGCATTCCAGGCGGCGCCGGGCGGGAAGGCGGCCGCATGCAGCAGCGCGAGCGCTTCCGCATCCGCGGCGGTGGCGGCGATGAGCTTCACGTGGTGGCCGGCGGCTCGACGTAGAGCGGCTCCAGCGCCAGCGCCGGCATCTCGCCCCGCAGGCGCCGCAGCGCCACGCGGGCCAGCGCCGCGGCCTCGATCCGCCGCGCATCGCCAAGGCCGGCGGGCCAGCCACGCGCGCGCATCCGCGCCACGGCACGCGGCGCGCCATCGCCCATGATCCAGGTGAGGCCCTCGGGCCTGGGCAGCGCGGCCTCCGCCACCACGCAAGGGGGGGCGTCCGGCCGCTCCAGGAAGAGGTCGCCACGGCGGTTCTCGGTCACCGCCCAGGCGGGGAAGGCGGGGTCGCCCATCGCCACCAGCGCCTCGCCCGTCGTCACCGGGATGACCGGGATGCCGCGCGCGAGGCCGATGCCCTGGGCGAGGGCGATCGCCGTCCGCAGCCCGGTGAAGCTGCCCGGGCCCACGCCGACCGCGACCGCATCCACATCGGTCTGCAGCACCGCCTCGGCCAGTGGCGGCAGGGCGGCGGCCTGGCCATGCGCCCCCTCATGCACGCGCTCCATCAGCACGCGCTCCTCCTCCACCATGGCGGCGAGGCAGCGGGAGAGGGCGGCATCGAGAACAAGAAGGCGCATGCCCCCGCTTGGCACCAAGCGGGCGGTCAGGGCAAGCGGCGCAGCCAGGCGCGCAGCGTGATCAGGGCGGTCAGCCAGCCGATGACGGCGGCGGCCGGTGGCACCAGCGCCAGCAGCGGCCAGGGCAGGTCGCCGATCTGCGCGTCGCGCGCCAACACCACGGGCAGCGCCTGCATCGCCAGGAACCACAGCGCCGGCAGCGCGATGGCGAGCCCCCCGAGCGCGCCCAGGAAGCAGAGCCAGCCGAGCCGCCGCGCGAAGCGCCCGGCAATGTCGGCATCCCGGGCGCCCAACTCGTGCAGGATCACGATGGTCTCGCGCCGCGCCGCGATGCCCGCGCGCGTCGCCACCGCGACCAGCGCGGCGCCGACCAGCCCGATCAGCCCGAGCATGGCGAGGGAGAGGCTGCGCAGCCCGTCCGCAAGCCGCATGGCCAGCCGCACCGCCTCGCTGCGCAACTCGAGCTGCGCGCCGGGGATCGCCTGCACCGCCTCCAGGAGCGGCTGGTGATCCGCCCCGGCCGGCAGGGTGATGGCCAGCATGCGGGGCAGCGGCAGGCTCGGCACCTCGCCGAGCCAGGGGGCGAGAAGCTGGCGCAGCCGCTCATCCGGCACGGCCGTCACCGAGGTGACGCCGGGCAGGGCGGCGAGTCGCGTGATCACCGGCTCGGGCGCCGCATCCCGCGGGAGTTGCAGCAGCAATTGCCCGGCCTCGCCCTGCTGCCAGCGTTCGGCGAGGCGCCCCGCGCCGTCGGCGCCGGCGATGGCGAGGGCGGCCAGGAGCGCCATGGCCGCCACCAGCGCGGGCAGCAGCCGGTCCGCCAGGGCACGGCGCAGCCCGAGCGGATCGCGCCCCTTGAGGCGGCGCCCCTCAGCCATGGCTCACCAGCCGCCCGGCATCGAGCCGCAGGGTGGGGGCGGGGTATTCCTCCGGCAATTCCTCGCTGTGGGTGGCGACGATCACCGTGGTGCCCATGCGGTGCATCTCGCGCAGCAGGCTGATGACGCGGCGTGCCTGGGCGGCGTCGAGATTGCCGGTCGGCTCGTCCGCCACCAGCAGCGCGGGGCGGGCCACCACGGCGCGCGCCAGGGCGAGGCGCTGCTGCTCGCCGCCCGAGAGGGTGGAGGGCGGCGCCTCGGCGCGGTCGAGCAGGCCGACCCAGCGCAGGATCTCCCGCACATCGGCGGCGAGGCGCGCCTCTGTCAGCCCCTGGATGCGCAGCGGCAGGGCCGCGTTCTCATAGACCGAGAGATGCGGCAGCAGGCGGTAATCCTGGAACACCACGCCGATGCGCCGCCGCAGCGCGGGGAAGGCGCGGCGCGGCAGGCGGCGGATGCGCGAGCCGAGCACCTCCACCTCGCCCTCGGTGGCGCGCAGTGAAAGGCTGATGAGGCCAAGCAGGCTCGACTTCCCCGCCCCGGAGGGGCCGAGGAGCCAAGTGTAGCTGCCCGGCGCCAGCGCGAAGCTGACATCGGACAGGGTCCAGTAGCCGTCGCCCTCCGGGTAGCGCAGCCCGACCTGGGAGAATCGCACCATGCGTGGAGTTTCGCAGCGCCGTTCAGGATAAAGCAAACCGGCGGTTGCAGGATGCCGGCCGCCTTGGCACATGCGACACCGACATGGACATTGCCTGCCCGAATTGCGCCGCGACCTATCGAGTCCCTGAGGCGCTGCTCGCCCAGGGCAAGCCGCTGCGCTGCGCGGCTTGCGGCGAGACCTGGGTGCCCGAGTTGCCGCCCGCCCCCGCCGTCGAGGAGGCCCCCCCGGCGGAGCCGCCCGTGGCGGAGATTCCCGCAGCTGAAGCCGCCTCGGCCGTGGTGGAGGCCCCGGCCCCTGAGGCGGCTGCTCCGGCGCCGGAGCCTACTGCGCCGCCGCCTGACGCGCCGCCGCCTGCCTTGCCCCCCGAAACGCCCCCTGTCGCGCCGCCCGCCCGCCACGCATCGCCAGCGAGTCCGCCACCGCTCAATCCCCTCGTCTTGCAGCGGCGGACCGCCCGCGCCGGGGGGCGCCGGCGGGGGCTTGCCCTGGGCTTCGCCTGGGCGGCGAGTCTCGCCACGGTGCTGCTGGCGCTGGCCGGGCTGGTCTTCTACAGCGATGTCATCGCCGCCGCCTGGCCGCCATTCGCGCGGGTGACCACGCTGCTGGGCGGCTGACGCGCCGCCCGTCAGGCGGGAACCGCCTCGGGCAGAGTCACGCCGGTGCGATAGCTGCCCTCGCTCACCGGGGCACAGGGCAGGACCAGCGAGAGCAGGCGGTCATCCTCGCGGATCACGAGATCCTCCGCTTCGAGCCAGGCCAGCGCGGCGGCGATGGCGGGTGCCGGGTGCGCGCCACCCAGGCCCTCCAGCAACGCGGCCTCGCTCACCGGGCGGTCCGTCACCTCCAGCACCGCCAGGGCGAGGGCGTCGAGCGCATGCTCCCGCCGGATGCCGCCGCGGCTGTCGAGCACCAGCGCGCCGCCATCCGGGAGCGTTTGCAGGATGTGCAGGCTGGCGAAGAGGTCGTTCTGCGGGATGCCCCAGGCCTTCACCGTGTCATGGATGCGGCCGTAGCTCTGCTGCAGGTGCAGCGAGTTTTCCCAGCCGCGTTCGAAATAGTAGCAGAAATCCTCGTAGCGAAAGCCGGTGCGCTCGACATAGTCGCGCGAGAAGATCAGCTCATAGGTCGGCCCATGGGCCGCGGGCGGAATGCCGAAGCGCTCCGGCGTCGCCTGCAGCGGCGCGTAGCGCGTCACCTGCACCGGCACGCAGGAGACCGGCGGGTCGAAATGCGCGAGCTTGGGCAGCAGCGTCTCCATCCGCCGGTACTCGGGCAGCGTGTCGTCCGGGAAGCCGTAGAGGATGTTGTAGAGGATCCGGATGCCGTATTTGCGGCCGAGCTTGAGCGTGAAGACGTTCTGGATGGCGGTGACGCCCTTGTCGATCCGCCGCAGCACCTCGCTGCTGAAGCTCTCGATGCCGGGCTGCACCTCGTGGAAGCCGGCATCGGCGAGCAGGCGGAAATGCTCCTCCGTCACATTGGATTTCATCTCGCAGCTCAGGGTGAATTTCGGCTGCTCCGCCGCCAGCATGGGCAGCAGCGTCTTGTAGAAGCCGTGCGGCAGGATGTAGTCCGAGAAGCGGAAGCTCGACATGCCATGCCGCGCGCGCAATGTGCGCAGCCCTTCCAGCACCGTCTCCGCCGCGCGGTGGCGGTAGACGAGGTCGGGCTTGTCGATGCCGCAGAAGACGCAGTGATGCTTCGCCCCCCACCAGCAGCCGCGCGAATTCTCGACCGGGATGGAGGCAGGGGTGAGGTCCACCTGGCACTCGGCGGAAAGTCGCGCCGTGTCGGCGAAGAAGTCGCTGTAGTCCGGCACCGGATTGGCATCGAGATCGGCCTTGGGCGCCGCCGGCGTGGCGATGATGGCGCCATCGGCCCCGCGATGCAGGATGCCGCGCACCGCATGGAGCGGCCGCGCGCCGCGTGCGGCTTCGGCGAGGTCGAGGATGGTCGTCTCGCCCTCGCCCGTGCAGATGGCGTCCACCCAGGGATGGCTTTGCATCACCATGCTGCCGGTCGGGTCCCGCACGGCATAGCCGCCGAGCGCCACAAGCTTCTCCGGCGCGCGTTGCTTCACCAGCTTCGCGAGCGCCAGCGAGGCGATCGTCTGGTCGAACATGCAGGTGAAGCCGATGAGCCGCGCGGGTGAGGCCGCAAGCTCATCCGCCCAGCGTTCCAGCCAGCGGGGAATGACCTCGGCCCGCAGGTGCAGCAGGCGTTCGATCACCGCATCGACCGAGCCCACGCGCTCTGGATCCAGCGCGCCGGCGAAGGCCAGGTCCTCCGCCTTCACGCGCAGGTGCCGGCGCTGCGCGTCGGTCACCACGGGGTCGAGCCCATGGCTGAACAGGAAGTCGTTCAGCGCATAGACGACGCTGATGCCGTCATAGGTGCTCGCCTTCAGGAATTCGAGCGCGAAGAGGTTGAGGTGCAGCACCCGCGTCTGCACCCCGCGCCTGGCCAGGATCGCCTTGAGCAGGGCGAGGCCGAGGCCGGGCTCGATCACATTGGTCCAGGGCATGCTGACCAGGAGGATCTCCGGCTCCGGACGATCCTCCCGGGCGTAGGGCCGCACGGGCGGCCAGGCGGGGGGCACCGCATCCATGGCGCGGCTAGAACTTCTCGACGCCGGAGCGGTCCCGGATGAGGCTGTCGATCGGGTTCATCTGCCCGACGAAGAGTGTGCCGACAGCGATGCAGACGCCCGCCCAGATCACCCCCGCCGCGATCGCCGTGCCGCCATCCGAGAGCCGGTCCGCCAGCGAGCCGCGGCCGCCCACGGCGATGATGCGCTCCAGCGCCGCCTCGCTCACCTTGACCTTCAGCGTATCCGCCACGGCCTTCGGGCGGTCGAACCAGTCGGTGGTGAAGCGGCCATCCTTCAGGACGGCGTGGAACATCTTCATCACCTCCTGGTCCACCGGGTCCTGGATGCGGGCCAGGTTGGAGGGGGCGAGGAGCTGCAGCGCCTCGGCATTCTTGCCGCTGAGCTTGAGGCCCAGTTCCTTCGCCGCTGCCGCCGGCTTCTCGAACACCTGGGTGAGGTCGCGCCCGCCCGCCTTGGCGGCGCGGATCAGCTCCAGCACATCGGCCTCGATCACGCCCTGGCGGACGAGGTCCTGCGGTTCCTTGATGGGGCGGGGCGGCCAGGGGAAGGGGATGGGCGGCTTGCCCGTGCTGCCGCAGGTGAAGCCGCCTTCGCCATCCTGGTAGATGATGGCGCGGTTGGGGTTGAGCGCGCCGAACTGCGCTTCCGCGATCTCTACCGCCAGGTTGGCGGCGCCGATCGCCATCTTGGAGAGCTTGGACTGCATCGCGCGCTCCGGCGCGGCGGCAAGCGCATGGACCAGACGCCCGGCCGCCTTGATCGAGGAGAGCAGCTCCGCCTTGAGGGGTGGGATGGGCAGGACCCGCTCCTCGGTGAGGAGCAACGCTCCCTCCTTGCCGTCCTCCATGCGTCCTGGGGAGAATTCCCCTTTTCATGCACGTTCAGGTTGTTTTTGTTGGAGGAATGCAATCACATTAGTCATGGCGGTTACAACTAAAAATTGTACCGGACGAATCGGCGCCGGGCCGCCGGTGCCAGGCCATGGCGGCGCCCCGCGCAGGGCGGGGCGCAAGCGAAGAGGGCGGCGCCCAGTCTCCTGGACGCCGCCCTCTCGCGCGAAGTGGCCGGATGGCCCGACTGGGTCAGGCGGTGCGGGTGGCCGGCGCCCGGCCCAGCAGGCGGGAGACGTCCAGCGCATGGGCGCCGGCGCCGAGGCCCGCCTGCACCAGCATCGCCGCCGTCAGGAAGGCCGGGAATTCCCAGCCGCCCTGCGGCGCCGAGAAGAGCCAGCCATTGCCCGCATGCATCGCGGTGGCGCCGATCAGGATGGGCAGGCTCAGCAGCGCCGCCGGGCGCACCAGCACGCCGGTGATGAGCGCGATGCCCGCCGCCGTCTCGCCGAAGGCGACGATGGCGCCGAGGATGGGCGGGAAGCCGATCGAGCCGAAGAAGCCCATCGTGCCGGCCAGGCCGAAGACGCCGAGCTTCAGCCAGGCGCCATGCGCCAGCATGATCGCGCCAAGGGAGAGCCGCAGCAGCAGGGCGGCATAGGGGGTGGTGACCTGGGTGGACGGCATCGCGGAAATCTCCTTGGGGATTGCGTGTTCCGATGGCCGCAAGCTGCGCCTTCGCCGCTCGCCCTTCCAATCGCGGCTTGGAACGGGGATCATCACCGCGATGAATGATGGCGGGGCCCGATGACCGAACTCTCGCAGCTCGACCTCAACTTGCTGCGCGTCTTCGACGCGGTGGCGCGGGAGCGGCATGTGACGCGCGCGGCGCAACGGCTGAACCTCTCGCAGCCCGCCGTCTCCAACGCGCTGGCGCGGCTGCGCGCGGCGCTGGGCGATGAGCTGTTCCTGCGCCGGCCGGGCGGGGTGGAACCCACCGCGCTCGCCGCGGCGCTGGCCAGCCCGGTGGCCGAGGCACTGGACCGCCTGGCCGATGCGCTGGCCGTGCAGGCACCTTTCGAGCCCGCGACGGCGCGACGCGTCTTCACCGTCGCCTTCTCGGAATACGCCGAGGCCGCGCTCGCTCCGCGTGTGCTGGAACGCATGGCGCGCGAGGCGCCGGACTGCCTGCTCGCCATCCGCCACGCCGACCGCACCAATGCCGAGGCGCTGCTGGAACGCGGCGAGGCGCAGCTTGCCATCGCCGTGCTGCCGGAGCCCGGCGCGCTCTACACGCGGCTGCGCCTGCTGCCCGAGGCCTTCCTCACGCTGATGCGCCACGACCATCCGCTGGCCGGGGGCGAATTGACGCTGGAGCGCTTCATCTCGGTGCCGCACCTGCTCCATTCGCCCAATGGCTCGCGCGATGGCGCGCTGGACGCGATTCTCGCCACGCGCGGCCTTTCGCGGCGGCTCGGCGCCGTCGTCGCGCATCTCTCGGCCGTGCCGGAGATCCTCGGCCGCACGGAGATGATCATGACGCTCTCAGCGCGCCTCGCCGCGCAGATGGCGACGGGCGGGCAGCTCGTCACGCGTATGCCGCCGCTGGATGTGCGGCATACGCGGCTCTCCATGATCTTCCACCGCCGCTTCGAGGGCGACCCCGGCCATGCCTGGCTGAGGCGTCTGCTGCTGGCGGAAGCGCGGGAGGTCTAGCCGCGTCTAGTCCAGGCGCAGCCCAAGCCGCTGGATGATCGGCTGCCAGGTCGCCGTCTCCTCGCGGATCAGGCGCGCCATGGTCGCACGGTCCTGGTAGCGCGGGATGATGCCCTGGCCATTGAAGATGTTCTGCACGCCCGGGTCGTTCACCGCATCGCGGATCGCGTTCTGCAACGCCTCCAGGATGGGCTCGGGCGTGCCCGCGCGGCCGACGAAGCCCTGCCAGCCGCGCACCACGAGGTTGGGCATGCCCTGCTCGGCGGCCGTCGGCACATCGGGCAGCAGTGGGTGGCGCTCGGTGCCGCCGAGGAAGGCGATGGCACGCACGCGCCCGGAATCCACCTGTGGCTTGGCGAGGTTGATGCCGTCGATCATGAACTGCACGCGCCCGCCCAGCATGTCCTGCAGCGCGGGCGCGCTGCCGCGGTAATGCACCACCTCGATCTGCGTGCCGGATTGCGCGGCGAAGAGCTCGAAGGCGAGCTGCGTGATCGAACCTTGCCCGGCCGAGCCGAAATTGAGCTGCCCGGGGCGCGAGCGCGCGAGGGCCACGAATTCCGGCAGGGTGCGGACATTGAGTTCGGCCGGCACCATGAAGAACAGCCCGCCCACGGTGGCCAGCGCGATGGGCGCGAAGTCCCGCGCGGAATCGAAGGGCAGGTTGCGGTAGAGCAGCGGGTTCACCGCGATCACCGCATTGTTCACATGGCCGAAGGTGTAGCCATCCGGCGCGCTCTTCGCGACGACGTCGAGGCCGAGATTGCCATTGGCGCCGCCCCGGTTCTCCACCAGCACGGGCTGGCCCAGGCTCTCGCTCATGCGCTGCGCGATGGGGCGTGCCACGAGGTCCGAGCCGCCGCCCGGCGGGAAGCCGACGACGAGGCGGATGGGCCGCGTGGGGAAGGCCTGGGCGAGGGCGGGCGTGGCCAGGACGGGGGTGGCGAGCAGGGCGCGGCGCGGGATCATCAGCGTTCCTCCGGATGTTTTCCCGGAGGCTGGCACGAATTCCCGCGCCGTCAAATCATGGTTTGCGCAGCACGCAGCGCACGACCTCGGCGAGGCCCTGGTGGCGCGGTCCCTCATCCAGCCGCACTGCGCCCTCGGTCAGTTCCAGCACTTCGAGGCCGGCGAATTCGCGTTCGACGATGGCGCGATCCCAGAGCAGGCTGAGTATCTTCGGCCCGCCCGAACGCCGCCCCTCCTGCGCCGGCGAGAAGCATTCGAGCACCAGCAGCCCGCCCGGCTTCAGCGCGCGCAGGCAGCCCGCGGTCGCAATGGCGCGATCCTCGGGCGGCAAATGCAGGTAGATCCAGGCGATCAGGTCGTATTGCGCCTCGGGCCAGTCCCAGCGCGCCACATCGGCCTGCCGCGCATCGAGTTCGACGCCGCGCTTCGCCGCGAAATCCTGCGCCTTCTCGACCGCCACGGCGGACCAGTCGAGGCTGGTGACGGCCAGCCCCAGCTTGGCAAGCCAGACGCCGTTGCGTCCCTCGCCATCGCCCACCGCCAGCGTCGCCATGCCGGGCCGGAAGCGCCAGGCCTGCGCGCGCAGATACTCGTTGGGCGCGGTGCCGAACTGGAATTCGCCGCCGGTGTAGCGCTCGTCCCATGCCAGGGATGTGCTCATGGATGCGGCTCCCAGCCGGGCGGGGCCAGTTCGAACCCCTCGAAGGTGAAGGCGGGTGCCACGGTGCAGCCGCAGAGCACCCAGCCATCGAGTGGTGCGGCGGCCTGCCACATCCCGCGCGGCACCATGGCGAAGGGACGCTGCCCGGCGGCGAGGTCGGGGCCGAGATGGACCGTCCGCACGCCGGACCCATCGAAAAGTCGCAGCGCGAGGCCGCCGCCGCCATACCAGTGCCAGCCCTCATCGGCATCCACGCGGTGCCAATGGCTGCGGTCACCCGGGCCCAGCAGGTAGTAGATCGCCGTGCTGTGCCCGCGCGCGCCATCCTCCGGCGCGTGGCGGAAGATCTCGCGGTAATGCCCGCCCTCGGGATGCGGCAGCAGCCCGAGCTTTTCGATCAGCGCGCGCGGGTCGAGCGCGGGGTCGGTCAACCTCACCCTGCGGGCACCGTCTGGGCGAAGATCGGGTTCGCCATCTGCGCGTCATAGAAGGCCAGCAGGCGGGGCCGGCCGGGGCGCCAATCCTCTTCGCCGAAGCGGAAATCGAGATAGCCCAGCGCGCAGACCAGCGTGAGCGTGCCAATGTGCAGCGTGGCCGGCACGCCCTCCGCCTCCAGCAGGTCGAGCGTGCGGAACACCGCCACCTTCTGCCGCGCGATGGTGGCGGCGCGCGCTTCCTCGGCCGGCATCAGCGACTGGCCGCGGCGCAGCACGGCGGCGGTCAGGATGCCATCGGCCAGTGCGGCCAGGCGCAGCGCCGGCCAGCGCGCCTCGCCCGTCGGGTAGAGCTTCGTCGCGCCACCGATGCTGTCGAGATATTCGCAGATGAGCGGGCTGTCGGGCAGCGTCAGGCCCTGATCCGTCACCAGGGCGGGCACCTTGGAGAGCGGGTTGTCGGCCAGCAGATCGGCTGGGCTCGCGTGCGGGTTGGTCGCGACCCGCTCGAGCGCGATGCCGTGATGCATCGCGGTGGCCACCACCTTGCGGACGAAGGGGCTGGCGGCGGAGTAATGGAGTTTCATCGGAAGCTGTCCTTTCCGGCGCGGCGCGCCGCGAGTTCGGCCACATCCTTGGCGCGGACGAAGGGATTCACCGCCCGCTCCAGGCCAAGGGTGGTGGGGATGGTGGGCTGGCCCGCATCGCGCTGCGCCTTGGCCTGCACGGAATAGGCCATGAGCGCGAGGTTGTCGGGCTCGACCGTCAGCGCGTAGCGGATGTTGGAGAGGGTGTATTCATGCCCGCAATAGACGCGCGTCGCATCCGGCAGCGGCGCGAAGGCGGCGAGCGAGGCGAACATCTCGGCGGCCGTGCCCTCCAGCAGCCGCCCGCAGCCGACGGCGAAGAGCGTGTCCCCGCAGAACAGGGCGTGGTCGGCCGCGAAGCTCCAGGCGATGTGCCCGCGCGTATGGCCCGGGCTGTCCAGGATGGTGGCCTTGCTCTCGCCCAGCGCGAAGCTGTCGCCCGGCTTCAGCACGACATCCAGCGGCGGCAGCCGTGCCGCGTCATTCGCATTCCCCGCCACCTTGGCGCCGAAGCGCTGCGCCAGCTCAGGGATGCCCGCGATGTGGTCGCCATGGTGGTGGGTGATCAACAGCCAGTCGAGCCGGCCGCCTTCCGCCTGGACGAAATCCGCGATGGGCGCCACCACGGCCGCGTCCATCACCGCCGTCATCCCCGTCGCCTCGTCGCGCAGGAACCAGGCGTAATTGTCGTCCAGGATCGGAATGGGCTTCACGGTGAGGGTCATGGCTTCTCCATTCAGGGGCACTCCCTTGGGGCTCTCTCCTGTCCTATATCCCTCGCATGAGCGGTGAGGTCCACGGTCTGGCGGAGTTCTATCGCGCGCCGCTCGGGCAGGTCGCGGCGCGGCTGCTGCGCGGGCGGCTCTTCGCCTTCTGGCCCGAGCTGAAGGGGCTGGATCTGCTGGGCCTGGGCTGGGCCGAGCCTTACATGGGGCTTTGGCCCTCCGAGGTTGGCCGCCGCATCGCCTTCGCGCCCGAGGGGCTGGGCCCCCTGCCGGGCGCGGCGCAGGTGCAGGACCGGCAGCTGCCGCTGCCCGACCGCTGCCTGGACCGCATCATCCTGGTGCATGCGCTGGAGGCGAGCGAGGGCGCGCATCCGCTGCTGCGCGAATGCTGGCGCGTGCTGCGCGATGACGGCCGGCTGCTGGTGATCGTCCCCAACCGCCTGGGCAGCTGGTCGCTCTTCGACCACACGCCCTTCGGCCAGGGGCGCCCCTATTCGCGCGGTCAGCTGGAAGGGCTGCTGCGCCGCCACCTGTTCGCGGTGACGCGGCGCGATTCGGCGCTCTTCGTGCCGCCGCTCCCCTGGTCCTTCGCGCTGCGCGGGGCACGGCTCTGGGACCGGATCGGCCGCAACACCCTGCCGCGGCTGGGGGGCGTGACCCTGATCGAAGCGGAGAAGGACCTCTTCGCCGCCATGCCCGCGGGCGCGCCGGCCATCGGCCGGCGCGTGGTGGCGGAGCTGCCCGCCGGCTATGCCCGCCGAGCCTCATCCGCCGGGGACGAGTGAACGGAGCGGCGGATCACCCGCGCAGCAAGCTCATAGAAACCGCCCCGGATCGGTGATCCATTCCTCGCGCTCCCAGGCGAGGAAGCCGCGCGTGACGCGCGCGGCCATGTAGAGCCAGGTGAGCGCCAGCAGCGGCTCCATGAAGCCGATGCCGGCGGAGGCCAGCGCGCCCGCCACGCCCACCACGCCCATCCAGAAGGTCCGCACCGCATAGGCATGCTGCGAGGACCAGGCCGTGCCGCGCGCCCCGCCCCAGAGATGCGCCAGCAGCCCCGCGGCCAGCCAGGGCAGCGCGAGCGCCAGGCCCGCGCCGAAGAGGATGTTGATCCAGAGCACGCGGCGGCGCGGATTCATGCGCCCTCGGCCAGATCCAGCGCACGCGCATAGACGCGCTTGCGCGGCAGGCCGGTTGCGGCGGCCACATGCGCCGCCGCGTCGCGCAGCGTCATGCGTGCCATGGCGGCCCGGAGCGCTGCATCCAGCGCATCGGCGCTGGCCTCGGCCGGCGGCGGCGCCGGGCCGACGCAGAGCACCACCTCGCCCCGCGCCTCATGCGCCGCGTAATGCGCGGCGAGATCGGTGAGCGGCCCGCGCCGCACCTCCTCGAATCGCTTGGTGAGTTCCCGTGCGACGGCGGCGGGGCGATCCGGCCCCAGCCCCTCGGCCAGCGCGGCCAGGGTCTCGGCCACGCGATGCGGCGCCTCGTAGAAGATCAGCGTGGCGGAAAGGCCCGCTGCCTCCATCGCGGCGATGCGCGCGATCTCGGCCGCGCGGGCCGCCGCCTTGGTGGGCAGGAAGCCGTGGAACAGGAAGGGGTGCGGCGGCAGGCCCGAGAGCGTCAGCGCCATCACCGCCGCATTGGGCCCTGGAATGGCCGAGACGGGCACGCCGGCCGCGATCGCCGCCCGCACCAGCCGGAAGCCGGGGTCGGAGACCAGGGGCGTGCCGGCGTCGCTCACCAGCGCGAGATTCTCGCCGGCGAGCAGCCGTGCAACCAGCCGGGGGGCCTCGCTTTCCTCGTTGTGGTCGTGCAAAGCGAGAAGCGGCGCGGAAATGCTGTGCCGGGCGAGCAGACGGGCGGTGACTCTGGTATCCTCGCACAGGATGGCGCGGGCTTCGGCCAACGCCTGCTGCGCGCGGGGGGAGAAATCCGCCAGATTGCCGATCGGCGTGGCCACGAGCGTAAGGCCCGGGCTGGTCCTGGCCGGGGCGGAAGGAGGGGGTTCGGATGGGTCGTCGGTTTCCATGGGGGGTCGCCCTGGCCTCACTCTGTCTTGTGCTCATCGGCTGCGCCCCGCAACCCCCGCAGCGGGATTTCCGCCGGCCGCAGACCGCGGCGCAGCCCTGGACGGCGCCCAATGCCACGCCGGCGGGCAGCACGCTCCCCGTCGGCCTGCTGCTGCCGCTGACCGGCGGCAACGCGCCGCTCGGCCAGGCCATGCTGAATGCGGCGCAGCTCGCCCTCTTCGACCAGGGCGACCGCCGGATCGAGCTGCTGCCCCGCGACACGCGCGGCACCCCCTCGGGCGCCGCCCAGGCGGCCCAGGCAGCGCTGGCCGAAGGCGCCGTGGCGCTGGCCGGGCCACTTACCCTGGGCGAGACGGCGCAGGCCGTCGGCGCCGCGGGCGGCCGCGTGCCGGTCTTCGCCTTCACCTCGGATGAGACCCAGGCCGGCACCGGCGTGTGGGTGCTGGGCATCACGCCCGGCCAGCAGGTGCGGCGCATCGTGGGCGCCGCCTCCGAGGCGGGGGCACGCCGATTCGCGCTCTTGGCGCCGGATGACGCCTTCGGCCAGCGCCTCGCCGTCGCCATGCGGGCCGCCGCGCAGGGCCTGGGCGGGCCGCCGCCCGCTATCATCCTCGCCTCGAACCGCGGCGACATGACGGCCATCGTGCAGCAGCTCACGGGCAGCCCGCCCGATGCGGTGCTGATCGGCTTCGGCGGCCCCGGCGCGCGGGCGGCGGCCAATGCCATCGCGGCGGCCTTCCCGGGCAATGCCCCGCGCCTGCTGGGCACCAGCCTCTGGGCGACGGATTCCACGCTGGGTCAGGAACCCGCGCTTGCCGGCGCCTGGTTCCCCGGTCCCGATCCGGTCGGCCGCGCCCGGTTCGATTCGCAATACGACGCCGCCTTCAACGAGCGCGCGCCGCGCCTCGCGGGCGCGGCCTATGACGCCGTGGCGCTCGCCGCCCGCACCGCGCGGGAAGGCGCGCCGCCGGTCGGCGCCGCCTTCATGGGCGCGGATGGCCCGATCCGTCTGTTGGAGGCCGGCAGCCTCACCCGTGGCCTCGCCGTCTTCGCCCTGCGTCCGGGCGGTGAGGCGGAAATGGTGCAGCCCGCGCCGCTGCCCGGAGGCGCGGGCAGCTGAAGTCCAGGCGGCTTCTCCTCACCACCGCGCTCATCGGCGGGCCGCCTGTCCTGGTGCTGGGCGGGCTGATGGCGATGGGCGCGCTCGCGCCCGGCATGGGCTTCTTGGCGCTGGCCCTCTGCCTCGCCGCGGGCGCCGCCCTGGCCGCCGCCTGGCTGGCCGGCGTGGCGCGGCTCGACGCGGCGCTGCGCCGTGCCGCCGAGGAACAGGGGCCCTTCAGCGCGCCACTGCCCGCCCCGCGCCTGCCCGCGCTGGGCGAGATCGAGGAGGGTCTCGCGCGCCTGACGCGCTCGCTCCAGGCCCGGGCGGAGCTGGTGGGGCAGCTGCGCGCGGCCGATGCGGCCATCGTCGAGGCGCTGCCCGACCCGCTGATCGTGCTGGCGGCCGACCGCACGCCGCTGCGCGCCAACCAGGCCGCCCGCCGCCTCTTCGGGCTGGTGGGGGAGGGGCTCTCGCGCGGCGATCTCGGCGCGCTCCTGCGCCATCCGGTCATGGCCGCGGCGCTGGACCGCTGCGTGGCGGAGGGCGCGCCCCAGGCGGTGGAGCTGGCGCTGCCCGGTGCCGTCACGCGGGACCTCTCGGGCCAGGTGCTGCTCATGCAGCCGCCGCTCGCCGATGGCGGTCGCCTCGTCCTCATGCTGGCTGACCGCACGGCGGCGCGCGCGGTGGAGCGCATGCGCGCGGACTTCATCACCAATGCGAGCCATGAGCTGCGCACGCCGCTCGCCAGCGTCATGGGCTTCATCGAGACGCTGCGCGGCCCTGCGCGGGACGACCCCGAGGCGCAGCAGCGCTTCCTCGCCATCATGGCCGAGCAGTCGGAGCGCATGCGCCGCCTGATCGACGACCTGCTCGGCCTCTCCCGCGTCGAGATGAGCGAGCATCAGCCGCCCTCCGAGACGGCCGATCTCGGCGACCTGCTGCGCGCCGAGGTGGCCGCGATGGAGCCGCTCTACGCCGCGCGCGGCATCCGCCTCGTGCTGGCGCTGCCCGAGGCCCCGCTCACAGCAACCCCGGCCGATGCCGACCAGCTGGGCCAGGTGGCGCGCAACCTGCTGGACAATGCGCTCCGCCACGCCCGCGCCGAGGTGCATCTCTCGGCCGAGCCCGCGCGGCTGGGCGGGCGGGAGGGGGTCGCCTTCAGCGTGCGCGACGACGGGCCCGGCGTGGCGCGCGAGCATATCCCCCGCCTGACCGAGCGTTTCTACCGCGTGGACAAGGGGCGCGCGCGCGGCGCGGGGAATACGGGCCTCGGGCTGGCCATCGTGAAGCACATCCTCACCCGGCATCGAGGGCAGCTCGCCATCGAGAGCGAGCTGGGCCATGGCGCCACCTTCCGCGTCTGGGTGCCGGGCGGGTGAACGTCAGGGTCGCGGTGGAAACCCCGCGCCAGCCGGAGGTGGCGGCGCTGCTGGCGCTGTCCGATATGATCGCGGCGGCGCTCTATCCGGGCGAGCCGCGCCGCGCGCTGAACCAGGAGACGCTGGACGCGCCCGGCATCCATCTCCTCGTGGCGCGGCAGCATGGTGTGGCGGCCGGCTGCTGCGCGCTCTTCGAAGGACCTGAGGGAACGGCCGAGCTGAAGCGCATGGTGGTGGAGCCCTCGCATCAGGGGCAGGGCGTCGGGCGCGCGCTGCTGGAAGCGGCGGAGGGCCTGGCGCAGGGCCTCGGGGTCACGCGGATGCAGCTTGAAGTCGGCATCCGCAACACGGCGGGGGAAGCGCTGTATCGTTGCGCTGGCTATCGCGATCGCGCGCCCTTCGGCCGCTATCGCGCCTCGCCCATCAGCCGCTTCCTGGAGAAGGCGCTGTAGGCCTCACGCCTCCGGCACGCCCTCCAGCGTGTGGCTCCCCGCCCGGTAGCGATGCGTCGAGGCGCCGAAGGCGATGAGGTTGCCGGCCTCGTCCTTCACCTCGCCACGCGCGAAGAAGATGTTGCGCCCCGCGCTCACCAGCCGCCCCTCGGCGATCAGGAGGGCGCCGAGCTTGCCCTGCCCGGTGAAGCGCGTATCGAGGTCGAGCGTGACCGCATGGCGCTTGCGCCCCGGCGTCGGGCAATAGAGGCCGGCGAAGGCATTCACCTGGTCGAGCAGGGCGAGCATGACGCCGCCATGCACGATGCCCGAGCGGTTCGCATGCTGCGGCCCCGGCATGCAGACGAGGCGGGCGAGGCCCTCCTCCCAATGCCGCATCTCGATGCCGAGCAGGCCATGGAAGGGCGAGAGCGCCTGGGCGCGGATGTGGTCGGCCAAGTTGTCCATGGCGCGAACCATGCCGCCAGGATCAGGTGATGGAAAGCTCCTGCAGCGCGGCCTCGGTCTCGGCGAAGCTCGGCATGAGGAAGGAGGGAGCGACCTTGCGCCCGGTCTCGACCGCGACCTGCGGCGCATTGCCGTGCAGATGGGCCACGAGCACGGCGCGGATCACCTCGTAATAGGCCGCCTCCTCCTCCACGACGCCCTTCAGGCGCGAGGCGAAGGGCCCCATCATGCCATAGGCCAGGAAGATGCCGAGGAAGGTGCCGACCAGCGCGCCACCGATCATGCCACCCAGCACCGAGGGCGGGCTGTCGATCGACGCCATGGTCTTGATGACGCCCAGAACGGCGGCGACGATCCCCAGGGCCGGCAGCGCATCGGCGGTGCTCTGCATGGCGTGCGAGGGGTGCATCTCCTCCTCCTTCAGCTTCTTCAGCTCGCGCGCCATGCTGTCCTCGATCTGGTGCGGGTCATCGGCGTTCATGCCGATCATGCGCAGGTAGTCGCAGATCAGGTCCGTCGCGTGATGATCCTTCTGGATCTTCGGGAACTTGCTGAAGGCGGGGCTTTCGTCCGGCCGCTCGATATGCGGCTCCAGCGCCATGGCGCCCTTGGTCTGTGCGAGGCGCACGAAATAGTAGAGCAGCGAAAGCAGCTCCGTGTAGTCCTCCTTCTTGAAGCGCGCGCCCTTCAGGATCTTCCCGAAGCCGGCCAGCGTATGCTTCACGTCATGCATCGAGTTGGCCATGAGGAAGGTGCCGAGGGCGGCGCCGCCGATCATCATCATCTCGAAGGGCAGGGCCTTGATGATGATGCCGAACTTGCCGCCGGCGAGCATGTAGCCGCCGAACACCATCACAAACACGACGACGAGACCGAGGATCGTGTTCATCGGCCCGCTCCTTGGTTGGGATGCTCCGCCTGGCGCAGCAGGGTGATGGCGACGCGGCGGTTGCCCGCGGCCTGGGGTTGCTGGGGCAGCAGCGGGTCACGATCGGCCATGCCGGTGACGCCGCGGATGCGCGATTCGGCGACGCCAGCCTCGCTCAGCATGCGGCGCGTCGCATTGGCGCGCTCGGTCGAGAGATCCCAGTTGCTGCGGGTTCCGCCGCCGCGGAAGGGCGTGCTGTCGGTGTGGCCCGTCACCTGGACGGGGTTGGGCAGGCGCGCGGCGGCCTGGGCCACGCGCTGGATCATCTGGCGCGCGCGCTCGGTGGGGGCGGCGCCCCCGGTCGCGAACATCGGCTGGCCATCGGCCTCCAGCAGTTGCACGCGCAGCCCCTCGGGCGTGATCTCGACCAGGACCTGGCGGGCGAGTTCGGCGAGGGCGGGGTCGGCCAGGAAGGTCTGGCGAAGCGCGTCGGCCATCTCCTCGAAGCGCTCCTGCTCGGCGCGGGCGGCCTCCAGGCGGCGGGCGGCCTCGCTGGTCATGGGGGGCGGGGCGGGGGCGGGCGGTTCGGCGGCGGCTTCATGCGTCGAATCGGGGCGCGGGTCGCTCACCGAATCCACGCGGCTCGCGCGGCTGTCCTCGTCGCCGGGCGGGCCGGGGGTGCGGCGCGTCGGCTCGGCCGGGCGGTCGCTTTCATCCTCCTCCAGCTCCTGCTCGGTGGGGCGGGGCCCGCGCTCGAGGCGGATCGCGCCGGTGTCGGAGGTCATGTTGCCCGCGCTGTGCGGCGTCATGCCGCCGAAGGGCTGGCCCGAGCCCGAGGCGGCGGAGGCCAGCGCATTGGTCGGGTTGAAGAAGTCGGCGATGCCGCGTCGCTGTTCCTCGGTGGTGGCGTTGAGCAGCCACATCAGCAGGAAGAAGGCCATCATGGCGGTCACGAAATCGGCATAGGCGACCTTCCAGGCGCCGCCATGATGCCCATGGCCGCCTTCCTCGATCCGCTTGATGACGGTGATCCCGCCATCCCCCTTGCCACGCTTGGCCAAGCCACACCCCATCAGCGGCGTCCTGCCGCCCCGGCAATCTGCCGCCGGGGGGGTTAACCGAGGGCTAAGGGCCGGGCGGAGGGGGCGCGTAACTTCGTGAAGCTTGAAGTGAACGGGCCGGCCGCTGCAACCACGGGCAGAAATTCCAAGTTGCGGGCTTGCCACGGCGCGCGGGGCAGCCTAGTCCGCCCCGCACGATCATGGTAACCGGCCCTGCGGAGCCTGACCGATGGCTCCAGGGGGATTCCCGGCTGGACCCATGGGACGGATTCCAAGGGACCGCTGGCAGCAGGAGAACAGGGTAATGAGCGAGACGGCCGAAAAGGTTAAGAAGATCGTTGTGGAGCATCTGGGCGTCGAAGAGGCCAAGGTGACGGCCGAGGCTTCGTTCATTGACGATCTCGGCGCCGACAGCCTCGACACGGTCGAGCTGGTCATGGCCTTCGAGGAAGCCTTCGGGGTCGAGATCCCGGACGACGCGGCCGAGAAGATCCAGACCGTGAAGGATGCGATCGAGTTCATCGAGAAGCAGCAGGCCTCGGCCTGACCTGCCGCGCCTGACGCCTCGACAGGGATAGGAACGCCACGTGTTCGCGCAGGGCCATGCGCCGCGCCGCGTCGTCGTCACCGGCATGGGGATCGCGAGCCCGCTTGGGCTCGGGATCGACAATGTCTGGAAGCGGCTGATCAACGGCGAAAGCGGCATCTCCAACATCCAGTCCTTCGACGTGAAGGACCTGCCCGCGCGCATCGCCGGGCAGGTGCCCACGGGCGTCAAGGCGGACGGCCGGCTTGACCTTGCCGAATGGATCCCCGTCAAGGATCAGAAGAAGATGGATCGCTTCATCCAGCTCGCCCTCGTGGCGGCGGTGGAAGCGATCGAGACCTCCGGCTGGATGCCGGAGGACGAGCCCAGCCGCTGCGCCACCGGCGTGATGATCGGCTCGGGCATCGGTGGCCTGGGCACGATCCAGGAGGCAGCGGGCCTGGTCGCGGCCGGCCGCACGCGGCGCCTCTCGCCCTTCTTCATCCCCTCCGCGCTGGTGAACCTGGCCTCGGGCCACGTTTCCATCCGCTACGGCTTCAAGGGCCCGAACCATTCTGCCGTCACCGCCTGCGCGACCGGCGTGCACGCCATCGGCGATGCCGCGCGCCTCATCGCCCTGGGTGATGCGGATGTGATGGTGGCCGGTGGCGCCGAGGCCGCGATCTGCGAGCTCGGCATCGGCGGGTTCTGCGCGGCGCGCGCGCTTTCCACCAGCTTCAACGACACGCCGACGGCCGCCTCCCGCCCCTGGGACAAGGACCGCGACGGCTTCGTGATGGGTGAGGGCGCTGGCGTCCTCGTGCTCGAGGAATACGAGCACGCCAAGGCGCGCGGTGCGACTATCCATGCCGAGGTGATCGGCTACGGGATGAGCGGCGACGCCTATCACATCACCTCGCCCGCCGAGGATGGCGATGGCGGCTTCCGCGCCATGAAGGCCGCGCTGCGCGATGCCGGCCTGACGCCGGCCGATGTGCAGTATGTGAACGCCCATGGCACCAGCACGCCGCTGGGCGACGACATCGAGCTTTCGGCCGTCGAGCGCCTGTTCGGCGCCGATGCCAAGGGCGTGGCCATGTCCTCGACCAAGTCGGCGACGGGGCACCTGCTGGGTGCCGCCGGTGCGGTGGAGGCAATCTTCTCCATCCTCGCCGTGCGCGACAATGTGGCGCCGCCCACGCTGAACCTGGAAAACCCCTCGCGCGAGAGCCCGATCGACCGCGTGGCCAAGGTGGCGCAGGAGCGCCAGATCGACGTGGCGCTGTCCAACAGCTTCGGCTTTGGCGGCACCAATGCCTCGATCATCTTCCGGGGCGCGCCCTAGGCCGCCATGTCCCGCCTCCTGAAGCTGGCCGGCGCCGGGCTTCTTGCCCTGGCCCTGCTGGCGGGCGGACTCCTCCTCGTCGCGGGGCAGCGGATCGCCGCCCCGGGCCCCCTGGCCGAGCCGGTCAACCTCGTCATCCCGCGCGGCGGCACCGAGAGCATCGCGGCCGTGCTGCGCGAGGCCGGGGTCATCGCCGATCCGCGCCTCTTCGCCTTTGCCGCCTGGCGCAGCCGCGAGGCCGGGCCGTTGCGCGCGGCGGAATTCACCTTCCCCGCCCGTGCCTCGATCCAGGAGGTTCTGGCGATCCTGCGCGATGGCCGGCCGGTGCAGCGCCGCCTCACGATCCCCGAGGGCCTGACCGCGCGGCAGATCATGGCGCTGCTGGAGCGCACCGAAGGCCTGACGGGCGAGGTGCCGCCGCTCGCCGAGGGCGCCGCCCTGCCCGAGACCTACGCCTTCACCTGGGGCGACACCCGTGCCTCCGTCGCCCGCCGCGCGATCGCCGCCATGGATGCCGCCCTGGCCGAGGCCTGGGCGGCCCGTGCGCCCAACCTGCCGCTGGCCAATGCGCGGGAGGCGCTGATCCTCGCCTCGATCATCGAGCGCGAGACGGGCGTGGCCGCCGAGCGCGCGCTGGTGGGCGGCGTCTTCGTGAACCGGCTTCGGCGCGGGATGATGCTGCAATCCGACCCGACGGTCGCCTATGTGCCGGGGCAGGGGCTGCCGCTGGACCGGCCGCTGACGCGGGCCGATCTGGACCAGCCGCACCCCTTCAACACCTATCGCATCCGTGGCTTGCCGCCTGGCCCCATCGCCTCGCCGGGGCGGGAGGCGCTGCGCGCGGCGACGCGCCCGGCCGAGACGGAGTTTCTGTTCTTCGTGGCGGATGGCACGGGCGGGCATGCCTTCGCGCGCACGCTGGAGGAGCACAATCGGAATGTCGCGCGCTGGCGCGCGCTGCGGTGAGATTGCGCTGGCGCGCGCTGCGGTGAGATTGCGCTGGCGCGCGCGGCGATGAGGCGCGCCTAGCGCACCCGGTCCCGCCAGGCGCCGACTGCGGCCCCGATGATGGCGCCGGCCAGCACCGGCCAGGGCTGGCCGAGCCCCAGCACATGCGAGGCGGTGACCGCCGCCACCGCCGCCACCGCCCAGGGGAGGATCTCGCCCGCGCCGCGCCAGAGCGGCACCATCAGCGCGACCAGCGTGGCGACGGAGGCGAAGAAGATCGGGTGGCCGGGCGGCAGGGCGATCAGGCCGGAAAAGGCGTGGCCGAGCCCGGTCATGCTCATCCAGAAGATCCAGAAGGTCAGGCCCACGCCCAGCAGCAGCGCCGCATCCTTGCCGCCCGCCCGCTGGTCCGCGATCGAGATGGCGAAGCTGTTGTCCACCAGCGTCGCGAGCGTGCCCCAGAGCTTCCAGCCGCGCAGCTTGTCGAGCCAGGGGGCGAGCGCGGCCCCCATGGGCGCCAGCCGCAGGTTGATGACGAAGGCGGCGAGCGTGGCGCCCAGGATCGGCGCCGGATCGGTCCAGAGTTCCAATGCGACGAGCTGGCTGGTGCCGGCGAAGACCAGGGCGGACATCAGAATCGTCTCAAGCCAGGAGAGGCCCCGCCCATCGGCCAGCACGCCGACGATCAGCCCGAAGGGCGCCATCGCCGGCACCATGGGCAGCGAGATCCGCACGCCCCGCCAGAAGCCGCGCCGGGTGAAGACGATGCTGCTGCCGCTCATCGGGCTTCGGCCAGCAGGCGCTCGGCCTCGCCGCGGGGCAGGGCCAGCGCGCGGCGCGCCACCTCCCCGCTGAACCCGGCCCGGGCCAGGCTCGCGAGCCATTTCCGGCGCAGCTCGGGCGCGGGCGGGGCGGCGGCGAAGGGGCCGAAGCGGCGCTTGCGGCAGAGGATCAGGGCGGCGGCGAATTCGCCGGGCATATCTTCGTGCGAGAGGGCGGCGCGGGCCGTCTCGGCGGCGACGCCCTTGGCCGCGAGATGGGCGAGGGTGGCCCGCGCCGAGCGGCCCGAACCCTGCAGCCGACGCGCCCGGGCCTGGGCGAAGAGCGCGTCATCCACCGCCCCCGCCTGCACCAGGCGTGCAGCGATGGCGGCGGCCTGCGCCTGGGCGGTGGCGGCGGTGGCGGCGATGGTGTCGGCGTCCTGGCCCTCGGCGGCGGCTTCCCGGGCCCAGCGGCGGATCCGGTTGCCCAGCACCCGGCGCAGCCCGGCCTCGGTGGTGGCGAAGCGGGCGAGATGGGCGAGGGCGGCCTCGCGCAGGGCGGGTTCGGTGATCTTGGGCATGATGGCCTAACGCGCGGGGGCAGAGGGCTCAATACGCATGCCAGTCCCCCCGGGCATCCGGCCGCATAGCGGCCGGCGCCACCCAGCCGCCCGCATGGCTCTGCGCGGCCGCAGCGCGGTGCC
Organism: Sediminicoccus rosea; assembly: GCF_033547095.1. Lineage (NCBI taxonomy): Bacteria > Pseudomonadati > Pseudomonadota > Alphaproteobacteria > Acetobacterales > Roseomonadaceae > Sediminicoccus > Sediminicoccus rosea. The sequence goes on from NZ_CP137852.1 coordinate 1,166,881, forward strand.
CGAGGGCATCAGATGACAAAATGCAAAGGCTCGGTCACGGGCCGGCGCATGCCTGCCGCGGCCGCGCGCTTCAGCAGGTCCTCCAGCGTCAGCGCCTTCAGGCGCTTGGCCGTCGCCGACTCCAATTCGTGCCAGAGCGGCGCGGTGACCAGCGCGGCCAGCTTGCCTGGCGGCTCTGGCGCGGGCTCATCCTCGGTGACGGCGGCGATGATCTCGATCAGCGGCACCTCGCGGGGCGCGCGGGCCATGCGGTAGCCGCCGCGCGGGCCGCGCAGCGAATCGAGCAGACCGGCCCGCACCAGGGATTGCAGCAGCGGCTCGATCCCACGCCGCGCGGCACCCAGCCGCTCGGCGATATCGGCGGCCCCGGTCACCTCGCCCCCGCGCCCGGCGTGAAAGGCGATGTCGAGGGCGATGTCGAGGGCGAGAAGCCCGCGATCCTGGCGCAGCAGCATGTTTCGAAATTCTCCCGCGATCCGTCGTAGAATAGCGCAAAGGGGCATAAAATCCAGCCATGCCCGGCTCGGTCGCGTGGTTTTTTGTGGTATCGGCATGGCATGGACGCCGAATCGCCACCGCCCCGTCACCGCCTGCGCGCCAGCATCCTCGACACGGTGGGAGAGACGCCGGCTGTCCTGCTGCCCCGGCTCATGGCGGCCGAGGGGCTGAAGGCGCGGCTCGCCCTCAAGCTCGAATTCTTCAACCCGGCCGGCTCCGTGAAGGACCGCATCGGGCTCGCCATGATCGAGGCGGCGGAGGCGGCCGGCCAGATCGCGCCGGAGCGCTCCGTGATTGTCGAGCCCACCTCGGGCAATACCGGCATCGCGCTGGCCTTCGTGGCGGCCGCCAAGGGCTACCGGCTGATCGTGGTCATGCCCGATGGCGCCTCGATCGAGCGGCGCAAAATGTTGAAATTGCTGGGTGCCGAACTGGAACTCACGCCCGCCAAGCGCGGCATGGCCGGCGCCATCGCCCGCGCGGAGGAGATCGTGGCGCGCACGCGCGGCGCCTGGATGGCGCGGCAATTCGACAATGGCGCCAATCCCGACATCCATGCCCGCACCACCGCCGAGGAAATCTGGCGGGACACGGTGGGCGAGGTGGATGTGGTGGTGGGTGGCATCGGCACCGGCGGCACGCTGACCGGCATTGCCCGCGTGCTGAAGCCGCGCAAGCCCGGGCTGCGCGTCATTGGCATCGAGCCCGCGGAAAGCGCCGTCTTGAACGGTGATGAGCCCGGGCCGCACCGCATCCAGGGCATCGGCGCGGGCTTCTGCCCCGGCGTGCTGGAACTCGCGAACCTCGACGGCGTGGAGCGCGTGGCCGAGCGTGAGGCCTTCGCCGCCGCCCGCCAGGTGGCGCGGCTGGACGGCGTGCCAGTCGGCATTTCCTCCGGTGCCGTGCTGCACGCCATGATCCGGCTGGCGCGGGAGCCGGGGATGGAGGGCAAGCTGATCCTCGGCATCGCCGCCTCCTTCGCCGAGCGCTACCTGTCGACCGAGTTGTTCGAGGGACTCTAGCCGGTAGCGAAACGCCCCCGGCGCTGTTATCCTGGGGATCCCCCCGGCTAGTCCCGTGCCTTCCCCCCAAGGCCCGGCCCCAGTGGCGCGTCAACTTGCCGAGGCACCCATGAGTGATTCCGCTGCCGGCTTCAGCCGCTTCGCCTCGCCCGCCGTGAAGCAGGCGATCGGGCGGCGGGTGAACGAGATCCTGGGGATCCTGCTTGGCTTCGCCGGCCTCGCGCTGCTGGTCGCCGTCGGCACCTATCACCCGGGCGATCCCTCGCTTTCCACCGCCACCAGCGGGCCCACGCACAATCTGGCGGGCCCGCTCGGCGCCGTCGTCTCCGACGTGCTGTGGCAGGGCTTCGGCTGGGCCGCCTACCTGCCCGGCGCGGTGCTGCTGGGCTGGGCGCTGCGCATGATGACGCAGCGGGGCGTGAGCCTCCTGCCGGCGCGCATCGTGGCGCTCATGGCCGCGGCCCCCCTGCTGGCGGCCCTGTTCGCGCTGCTGCCCGGGACCGATTCCGGCGTGGCGGGCCCGCTGCTGGCCGATGCGCTGCTGCGCGGGCTGGAGAGCGTCTTCGGGCCGCTGGGCCGGCTGACGGCGCAGCTCGTGACCGGCGGCCTCGCCGCGCTCTTCATCTACCTGGCCTTCGGCGCCTCGCCGAGCGACTGGCGCCGCGCCGCCCGCGTCACCGCCGATGCGGCGCTGGCCACGGCCGACACCGCCGCCCGCGGCGTGGGCGAGGCGGCGGTCTATGGCGCGCGCAAGCGGCACCTGCTGGTGCGCCCCTTCGTGGCGCTGGGCGGGATGTTCCGGCGCAAGCCGCGCCCGGCGCCCGCGGCCGACCTGATGGATGTCCTGAAGGAGGCCGACCGCGCCGCCGCCGCCCCGCACATCGCCCCCTATGTGGCCCCGCCGCCGCCCGCCCCCGTCGAGCGGCCGCCGCTGCGCCAGGAGCCGGAGGTTCGCCCCGCGCCGCGCAGCACGCCGCGTGTGGCGCCGAGCGCCAAGCCCAAGGCGCCGCCGCCCGAGCAGGCCACGCTCGACCTGCCGGTCGAGGGCTGGCGCACACCGCCGCTCGACCTGCTCTCCCCCACGCCGCCGCGCGTGGCGGGCGGCCCGAGCCCCGAGGCGCTGCAGGCCAATGCCCGCATGCTGGAACAGGTGCTGAGCGACTACGGCGTGAGCGGCGCGATCACCGAGATCCGCCCCGGCCCCGTCGTGACGCTCTATGAGCTGGAGCCGGCGCCGGGCACCAAATCCTCCCGCGTCATCGGCCTCGCGGACGACATCGCGCGCAGCATGTCCGTGGTCTCCGTCCGCATCGCGACGGTGCCGGGCCGCAGCGTAATGGGCATCGAGATGCCCAATGTGAAGCGCGAGACGGTCTGGCTGCGCGAGATGCTGACCAGCGAGGAATACCAGCGCGCCGGCGCCTCGCTGCCGTTGATCCTCGGCAAGAACATCGGCGGCACGCCCATCATCGCCGACCTCGCGCGCATGCCGCATCTGCTGATCGCGGGCACCACCGGCTCGGGCAAGTCGGTCGGCATCAACACCTTCATTCTCTCGCTCCTCTACAAGCACAGCCCGGCCGAGTGCCGCTTCATCATGATCGACCCGAAGATGCTGGAGCTTTCGGTCTATGACCGCATTCCGCACCTCCTGGCGCCGGTGGTGACCGAGCCGCCCAAGGCGATCGGCGCGCTGAAGTGGACCGTGCGCGAGATGGAGCGCCGCTACCGCGCGATGAGCCAGATCGGCGTGCGCAACATCACGGGCTACAATGAGAAGGTCTCGGCCGCGCTGGCCCGCGGCGAGGTGCTGACCCGCAAGGTGCAGACCGGCTTCGACCCGGAGACGAACAAGCCCGTCTTCGAGGAACAGGCGCTCTCGCTGCAGAAGCTGCCGATGATCGTCGTCGTCATTGATGAAATGGCTGACCTGATGATCGTGGCGGGCAAGGAGATCGAGGCCGCGGTGCAGCGCCTGGCGCAGATGGCGCGTGCCGCGGGCATCCATGTCATCATGGCGACGCAGCGGCCCTCGGTGGATGTCATCACCGGCACCATCAAGGCGAATTTCCCGACGCGCATCTCCTTCCAGGTCACCAGCAAGATCGACAGCCGCACCATCCTGGGCGAGCAGGGCGCCGAGCAGCTCCTCGGCCAGGGCGACATGCTCTTCCTGCCCGGCGGCGGGCGGATGACGCGCGTGCACGGCCCCTTCGTCGCCGATGCCGAGGTGGAGCGCATCACCGACTGGCTGCGCGAGCAGGGCGAGCCGGATTACGTGGAAGAAGTGACCGAGGTGGAAGAGGATGGCGAGGTCGGCCTTTCCGGCATCGCTGCCGCGTCCGATGCCGACAAGTCGCTGTTCGACCAGGCGGTGGATGTGGTGGCGCGCGAAGGCAAGGCCAGCACCAGCTTCATCCAGCGCCACCTGAACATCGGCTACAACCGCGCGGCCAAGCTGATCGAGCAGATGGAGAAGGAGGGGATCGTCAGCCCCGCCAACCATGTGGGCAAGCGCGAGATCCTGGTCCGGCGCACCAACAACGACGATTAGGCGGCGAAGCGCGCCGCCCTGCCCGTCTCGAAGTAGCGCCGCCGGAAATCCTCAATGGTGCGGATCAGCCCGGCCTCCAGCGGGATGCGCGGCTCCCAGCCCAGCGCGGCGCGCGCCTTGGTGATGTCGGGCTGGCGCTGGCGCGGGTCATCCGCTGGCAGATCGCGGAACTCGATGCGCGAGGCGGAGCCGGTGATGCGCAGCACCTCCTCCGCCAGATGCCTGATCGTGAATTCGCCGGGATTGCCGAGGTTGATCGGTCCCGTCCCGGCGCTGGCCGTTTCCATGAAGGCCACCATCCCCTCCACCAGATCATCCACGTAGCAGAAGGCCCGGCTCTGCCCGCCATCGCCATACAGCGTGATGGGCTCGCCGCGCAGCGCCTGCATGATGAAGTTGGAGACGACCCGCCCGTCATTCGGGTGCATGCGCGGCCCATAGGTGTTGAAGATCCGCACCACCTTCACCGGCACCTTGTGCTGGCGGTGATAGTCGAAGAAGAGCGTCTCGGCGCAGCGCTTGCCCTCATCATAGCAGGCGCGCGGGCCGGTGATGTTCACATTGCCGCGATATTCCTCCGGCTGCGGGTGCACCGTCGGGTCGCCATAGACCTCGCTGGTCGAGGCCTGGAGGATGGGCACGCGCAGCCGCTTGGCCAGGCCCAGCATGTTGATGGCGCCGATGACGCTGGTCTTGGTCGTCTGCACCGGATCGAACTGGTAATGCACGGGTGAGGCCGGGCAGGCCAGGTTGTAGATCTCATCCACCTCCACATAGAGCGGGAAGGTGATGTCGTGCCGCAGCAGCTCGAAGAAGGGGTCGCTCAGCAGATGCGCGATGTTCTCGCGCGAGCCGGTGAAGAAATTGTCCACGCAGAGCACATGGCAATTGCGCGCCAGCAGCGTCTCGCAGAGATGCGTGCCGATGAACCCGGCGCCGCCGGTGACAAGGACGCGCTTTCGGTCACGACGCATGGCCTTCTGCCCCTCCGAGGATGGATCGCGCCGCGCGGCGCGCATCCCGGAGGATCGGCGGGGAAGATGAAGAAAGCCTGAAGGTCAGCCCGCCTTGGTGATCGCCGTCAGCTCGGCATTGATGTCCCAGAGCACGGCGCGGATATCGGTCGCCCCCCGCGCCAGCACGCGCGCGCTGTGCATTTCCTGGTAGGCGAGCGCATGCTCCCGCGTGGTGAAGGCGTAGAGCCCCCCGGCGCGGCCGGCCGCCGCATCCTCGGTCCAGATCTTCCAGACGAGGCCCGGCGTATCGGCCGCGATGGAATGGGCGAGGGGGCGGAGCAGCGCGTTGCGCGCTGGCCCCGGCGCCGGATAGGGGGGCGGCGCCGTCGCGAAATCCATCTGCAGGATCACGGTCGGTTGCCCGGCCGATCCACGGCTTCGGGCTTCGCCCTCAGCCGATCGGACGGGAACGCCGCCCATCACTCAGCCCTTGTAGGCGACGGTGCGCGTGACCTGCTCGCCCAGGCCCGCGATGCCGACCTTCACCTCCTGGCCCGCCTTGAGGAACCAGGGCGTCGGCTTCTTGCCGAGGCCCACGCCGGGCGGCGTGCCGGTGAAGATCACATCGCCCGGGAAGAGCGTGATGCACTGGCTGACATAGCTCACCAGCTGCTTCACGTTGAAGATCATGGTCTTCGTGCTGCCATCCTGCTGGCGGACGCCATCCACATCGGCCCACATCTTCAGATCCTGCGGGTCGGGCACCTCATCCTTCGTGACCATCCAGGGGCCGAGGGGCCCGAAGGTCTCGAAGCCCTTGCCCTTGTCCCAGGTCGGGCCGCGCTCGGCCTGCCATTCGCGCTCGCTCACGTCATTGCCGACGGCGTAGCCCGCGACATGGTCCATCGCCGCGTCCTCGGTCACGTAGCGGGCGGTGGTGCCGATGACGACGCAGAGCTCGCATTCCCAGTCGGTCTTCACCGAGTTCTTGGGGATGATGATGTCGTCGTAGGGGCCGTTCAGCGCGCCGAGCGACTTGATGAAGACGATCGGCTCCTTCGGCACGGCGGCGCCGGTCTCGGCTGCGTGGTCGGCGTAGTTCAGGCCGATGCAGATCAGGTTCTTCATGCCGGTCACGCAGGAGCCGATGCGCGGCGAGCCGGTGACGGCCGGCAGCGTCGCCGGATCAATCTTCGCGAGCTTGGCCAGCACGCCCGGCGCCAGCGCATCGCCATTCACGTCGGGGATGACGCCGGAGAGGTCGCGGATGGTGCCGGCGGCGTCGAGCATGCCGGGCTTTTCCTGGCCCTTGGGGCCGTAGCGGAGCAGTTTCATGGGACGGTTCCTCCTCAGATCGATGCGCGGGAGATTGCCCGCAAAATGTGCGGGCGCGAAGGGTGGCCCCAAGGTGTTGCGGGAGGCGGCGTCAGTGGAAGACGCGGCCCGCGTCGATCACCACGGTCTGGCCCGTCATCGTCCCGGTGCGGCACATGGTCACCACCATGTCCGCGCAGTCGTCCTTGTCCGCGGCCTTGCCCAGCAGCGCGCCGGCCGCCGAGCGCTCGATCTGCTCCGGCAGCAGGTTCGCCGTGGCGCGCGTCCCCTCCAGCAGGCCGGGCGCCACGCAATTCACCAGCACCTGCGGCGCGAGGGCGACCGCCATGCACTTCGTCAGATGGATCAGCCCCGCCTTGGACACCGCATAGGCGATGGAGGAGCCGCTCGGCCCGAGCCCCGCGACGGAGGAGATGTTGACGATGCGCCCGCTGCCTTGCGCCTTCATCACCGGCGCCACCGCCTTGATGAGGCGCATGGGCCCGGTGAGGTTCACCGCCATGATCTTCTGCCACACCTCCTCGGTGAGGCCGTCCAGGTCGGGGAAGGGGATCGCCTTGTTGAAGGCGGCGTCGTTCACCAGGATGTCGAGCCGGCCGAAGCGGGCCGTGACGGCGGCGACCAGCGCCTCCACCGCCGCGCGGTCCGTGATGTCGCAGCCGAAGGCCGTCGCGTTCACCTGATGGCGGGCCGCGATGTCGCGCGCCACACCCTCGGCCTGCTCACGGCTTTGCGCGTACATCACGGCCAGGTGCACGCCCTCGCGCGCCAGCGCCTCGCAGATCCGCTGGCCGAGGCCGCCATTGCCGCCGGTGACCAGCGCCACCTTGCCCCTGAGTTCCATCCCGCTTCCTCCGCCGGTGTGACTTGTCGCGGCAGAGTGCGGCGTATTCCGCGCGCGCGTCCAGCCGGGGCGGCCTCAGGGCGCGGTGATGCCGGCGCGGCGCAGGACCTCCGCCATGCGGGGGATTTCGGCCGCGATCAGGGCCGCGAATTCCTGCGGGGCATTGGCTACCAGCGTGGCGCCCAGGCCATCGAGCCGCGCCCGCATCGCCGGCATGTCCAAGGCCGCCCGGACATCGGCATGGATGCGCGCGATGATGGGCGCCGGCGTCGCGGCCGGCGCCAGCAGCCCGAACCAGGCGCTGGCGTCGAAGCCGGGGAAGCCCAGCTCGGCGATGCCCCGCACCTCTGGGAAGGCGGCGAGGCGCTGGGGCGAGGAGAGGCCGAGCGCCCTGAGCCGGCCCTCGGCCAGCATCGGCCCCGCCACAACGCCGGGGAGGAAGGCGAGTTCCAGCCGGCCGGCCAGCAGGTCCTGCAGCACCGCGGGCAGGCTCGGATAGCCCACGCCGTTCAGCTCGACGCCCGACATCTGCACCAGCAATTCGGCGGCGATCTGCACCGAGGTGCCGGGCCCCGCATGGCCGTAATTGTAGCCACCCCGCGCCGCACGGGCCGCGGCCAGGAACTCCCGCAAGTTTCGCGGCGCAGCCTGGGCCGGCACGACCAGCAGGTTCGGCGTGCGGGCGACCAGCGTGATGGGGGCGAGGTCGCGGCGCGGATCATAGGGCAGGGGCGGCTGCATGCTGACCCGCACCACCACCGCCGCATCGCCCGACATGACGAGGGTGTGGCCATCGGCCGGCGCCCGCACCGTGCGCTCCACGCCGATGCCGCCGCTCGCGCCCGGGATGTTCTGCACCACCACCGGCTGGCCCCAGCGCTCGCCCAGCACGGGCGCCAGCAGCCGGGTGATCACATCGGCCGCGTTCCCGGGCGCGAAGGGCACGATGATGGTGACCGGACGGTCCGGCCAGGCACGGGCGAGGGGCGGGAAGGCCAGGGCCGCGACGAGGACGAGAAAGGCCAGGCGAAGGCGCGGCATGCAGGGCTTCCTGGAATGGAAGCCTTGAAGCTTAGACGCCTGTCCGGAAAGGGGAAGCCTGCCCGGGCCGGTGCCTCAGTAGAGGTTGGCCTTGAGCCGCGCCGGCGCCGCCTGGTCATAGGCCGCCGGGTCAATCCCGCCCTTCTTGTGGGCCGAGATGAGCTGCCCCATGGTCGGCACGCCCTCCGGCCTGGCCTGGCCCGCCCAGAGCGCCGAGCGCATGAAGGCCTTGGCGCATTGCATGAAGATCTCCCGCACCTCGATGACCAGCACGGTGGTGGGCGTCTTGCCCTGGGCCACGCAGCGGGCGCGCAGTTCGGGGTCGGTCGAGATGGTGGCGAGGCCGTGCAGGCGCAGCGTCTCGTTCACCCCGGGGATGAGGAAGAGCAGGGAGACCCGGTTGTCCTCCAGGATGTCGCGCAGCCCGTCGAGGCGGTTGTTGCCCTTGCGGTCGGGCAGCATGACGCGGTGGTCATCCAGCACCTCCACGAAGCCCGGCGCATCGCCGCGGGGGGTGATGTGGTTGCCCCGCGCCCCCTGGGTGCCCAGCAGGCAGAAGGGGGAGGCCGCGATGAAGGCGCGGGTGGGGGCATCCAGCCTGTCCGTGGATTTCGAGGCGGCGACGGGCATCACCTCGTCATAGAGGGACAGGAGGTGGTCGAGGCTGGTGACGGCGTGCGGGTCCATGCCCACATGGTGGCGAAACGCGGCGCCGGGCGCTATACCCCCGACTTCAACCGATTTCTGAAGTCACCATGGCTGGGCATTCACAGTTCAAGAACATCATGCACCGCAAGGGCGGGCAGGACGCCAAGCGCGCCCGCGCCTTCGCGAAGATCAGCCGCGAGATCACGGTGGCGGCCAAGCAGGGCCTGCCCGACCCGGCGCATAACCCCCGCCTGCGGGCCGCCCTGGTGGCCGCGCGCCTCGCCAACATGACGAAGGATGTGGTGGACCGCGCCATCAAGAAGGCCCAGGGGGTCGGCTCGGGCGAGGACTATGCTGAGGTCCGCTACGAGGGCCGCGGCCCGGGCGGGGTCGCCATCATCGTCGAGGCGCTGACCGACAACCGCAACCGCACGGCGAGCGACCTGCGCTCCATGTTCGGCAAGGCCGGCGGCGCGATGGGCGAGACGGTGGCCTTCCAGTTCGACCGCGTGGGCGCGCTGCGCTTCGCCGCCGGCGTGGCCGATGCCGATACCATGCTGGAAGCTGCGATCGAGGCCGGCGCCCAGGATGTGAGCAGCACGGCCGACGGCCATGAGGTGCTGACCGCGCCGGAAGACCTGAACACCGTGCGCGACGCCCTGGAGGCGCGCTTCGGCGAGCCACAGACCGCGCGCCTCGAATGGAAGCCCAACCTGACCGTCGAGCTGGAGGAGGAGGCCGCCGCCAGCGTGCTGAAATTCATCGACCAGCTGGATGATCACGACGACGTGCAGCAGGTCTATGCCAATTTCGAGGTGAGCGACGCCGTGATGGCGAAGCTCTCCGGCTAGCTTGCAGGGCGCGATACGCATCCTCGGGATTGACCCCGGCCTCACCCATACGGGTTGGGGGGTGATCGAGAGTGCGGGGTCGCATCTGCGCTTCATCGCGGCGGGCGCCATCAGCACCGGCACGGTGGACGAACTGCCGGCACGCCTCGTGCAGATCCACAACGCGCTCTCGCACCTGATCGGCGAATGGCGCCCCGATGAGGCGGCCGTCGAGCACACCTATGTGAACAAGAATCCGGCGGCGGCGCTGAAGCTCGGCCAGGCGCGGGGCGTGGCGCTGCTGGCGCCGGCCATGGCGGGGCTGCCGGTCGCGGAATACCAGGCGATGGAGGTGAAGCGCGCCGTCGTCGGCACCGGCCATGCGGACAAGATCCAGGTGCAGGACATGGTGAAGCGCCTGCTGCCCGGCGCCGTGCTGAAGCGCGCCGATGCGGCGGATGCGCTGGCGATCGCCATCTGCCACGCGCATCACCGCGGCACTCGGAACCTCATGGCAAGGCTCGCGCAGGCATGATCGGAATGTTGCGCGGCACGGTGGAGAGCGTCGCCGACGGCGCCTGCGTGCTGGATGTGAACGGCGTGGGCTACCTCGTGGCGTGCAGCCGCAAGACGCTGGACCGGCTGACGGCGCGGGACGGCCTGCAGAAACTGCTGGTCGAGACGCGCGTGAGCCAGGACGCCATCACCCTCTATGGTTTCCTCGACGCCGCCGAGCGCGAGGCCTTCCGCGCGCTGATCGAGGTGAAGACGGTGGGCCCGCAAAAGGCGCTTCTGGTCCTCTCCGGTCTCTCGCCCGAGCAGCTGGCCCGCGTCATCGCCGCCAAGGAGCGCAAGAAGCTCGCCGAGGTGAAGGGCCTTGGCGCGGCCACCGCCAACCGCGTGATCGACGAGCCCGCGATGCAGAAATGGGCGGTGGGCCGCGCCACGCCGGAGCAGGATGGCGGTGGCGTGACCCTTGCCCCGGTCGCGCCCGAGAGCCCGGAGGCTGATGCGGTGAGTGCCCTGCTCAACCTGGGCCTCAAGCGCCCCGAGGCGGAACGCGCGGTGGCCCGTGCCAAGGCGCAGCTGCCCGAGGGCTTCGACCTGAACGCGCTGATCACCCTGGCGCTGCGCGAATCGGCCCGCCATGTCTGAGCGCCTGACCGGCCGCGAGCGCCAGGAGGAGGATGCGGGCGAAGCCAGCCTCCGCCCCCAGCTTCTCAGCGACTTCACCGGCCAGAAGCTGCTGCGCGAGAACCTCTCCGTCTTCATCCAGGCGGCCTCGGCGCGCGGTGAGGCGCTGGACCATGTGCTGCTGCATGGCCCGCCCGGCCTCGGCAAGACGACGCTCGCGCAGATCGTGGCGCGCGAGATGGGCGTGGGCTTCCGCGCCACCTCCGGCCCCGTGCTGCAGCGCGCGGGCGACCTCGCCGCCATCCTCACCAACCTGCAGCCGCGCGACGTGCTCTTCGTGGACGAGATCCACCGGCTGCAGCCCGCCATCGAGGAAACCCTCTATCCCGCGATGGAGGATTTCCAGCTCGACCTCATCATCGGCGAGGGCCCGGCCGCGCGCACCGTGCGCATTGACCTGCCGCCTTTCACGCTGGTTGGCGCCACCACACGCTCGGGCCTGCTTTCAACGCCACTGCGCGACCGCTTCGGCATCCCGCTGCGCCTGAACCTCTACACGCCGGAGGAGTTGTTCCGGATCGTCCGGCGCGGGGCCGAGAAGCTCGGCTTCGCGCTGTCGGAGGACGGCGCGCGGGAGATCGCGAACCGCTCACGCGGGACGCCGCGCATCGCCGGCCGGCTGCTGCGCCGCGTGCGCGACTTCGCCGTGGTGGAGGGGCGCGTGGCCGACCGCACCATGGCCAATCTGGCGCTGGAGCGCCTGGAGGTGGATGCGCGCGGGCTGGATGCGATGGACCGCCGCTATCTCCGCCGCATCGCCGAGCACCACAATGGCGGCCCGGTCGGCGTCGAGACCCTGGCCGCCGCCCTCTCCGAGAGCCGGGACACGCTGGAGGATGTGGTGGAGCCCTTCCTGATCCAGGAGGGGCTCGTGCTGCGCACCCCGCGCGGCCGCATGCTGGGCGAGCCCGGCTGGCGGCATCTGGGCCTGACCCCGCCAGCGGGAAGCGTCGTCCAGCCTGATCTGCTGGACCCGCCGGCCCCTCCAATGGCCGGAGGCGCAAATGCGCCGGAGGGCTGAATCGGTGGGTCCACGATGACAAAGAGTTACGAACACCGGCACAGGATCCGCGTCTATTTCGAGGACACGGATGCGGGCGGCGTCGTCTATCACGCCAATTACCTGCGCTGGGCCGAGCGCGCCCGCACCGAAGCCCTGCGCGACATGGGACTCCCCCATTCCGAGATGCAGCGCCTGCATGGTTGCTTCCTGGTGGTGCGCCGCGCCACCGTGGAGTATGCACGCCCGGCGCGACTCGATGACGAGGTGGAGGTGGCCACCCGGATTCGCCGCGCGGCCGCAAGCCTGCTGCTGACGCAGGAGGTCTTTCGGGGGGAGGAGATCTTGGCCGTGATCGAGGTAACGCTTGCCTGCGTGGACGCGGCGAGCCTGACCCCGAGGCGGCTGCCCGAACCCTGGCTGGGCGCGCTGCGCGCCCGGATCGCAACCGATGACCCTTCACGACCCGGAGGCATGGCCCCTTGAAGTACTTCCTCGCGCTCCCGCTCCTGCTGGCCGCCCCGCTGGAAGCCCTGGCGCAGGGCGTGTCCTCCGCGCCGCTCGCCCCGCCCGCACATGACCTCTCGATGCTCGGCCTCTTCATGCAGGCCGACTGGGTGGTGAAGGCGGTGATGATCGCGCTGCTGCTGGCGAGCGTCTATGTCTGGGCCATCGCCTTCGAGAAGTTCACGGCCCTCAAGCGCGCCAAGCGCGAGGCCGACGAGTTCGAGGACCGCTTCTGGCGCGGCGGCAGCCTGGACGAGCTCTACCGCGCCCAGGGCGACAACCCCGCCCACCCCATGGCCTCGGTCTTCGTGGTCGGCATGCGCGAATGGCACGCGAGCACGGCGGCCGGCACCGGCGCCATGATGGTCGCCGGCACGCGTGAGCGCGTGGAGCGCGCCATGGCCGTGACCATCCAGCGCGAGATGGAGCGGCTGGAGAAGCGCATGACCTTCCTCGCCTCCACCGGCTCGGCCGCACCCTTCATCGGCCTCTTCGGCACAGTCTGGGGCATCATGAACAGCTTCGCCGCCATCGCCGGCATGCAGAACACGAGCCTCGCGGTCGTCGCCCCCGGCATCGCGGAGGCGCTCTTCGCCACCGCCATCGGCCTGGTTGCCGCCATCCCGGCGGTGCTGATCTACAACATGCTCGCCTCGCAGATGGGCCGCTTCGCCGGGCGGATGGAGGGCTTCGCTTCCGAGTTCGGCGCCATCCTGGCCCGGCAGACCGAGGCGGCGGCGAGCGCGCCGCGCGCCGCGGCGGCGGAATAAGCCCATGGCCGGCCCCCTGATGAAGCGCGGCGCGGGCGCCCGCTACCGCCCGATGGCGGAAATCAACGTGACGCCCTTCGTGGACGTCATGCTGGTGCTGCTGATCATCTTCATGGTGGCCGCCCCGATGATGACGACGGGCGTCCCCGTGGACCTGCCCCGCACCACCGCCCAGCCGCTGAACCAGGAGCAGGAGCCGCTCACCATCAGCGTGGACCCGCAGGGTCGCATCTTCCTGCAGGAGACCGAGGTGCCGCTGGAGGGCCTGGTCGCGCAACTCCAGGCCATCGCCCGCAACCAACCGGCCGGCGCCGCCCCCGGAACCCCGCAGGAGCGGCGGATCTTCGTGCGCGGCGACCGCGCCATCAGCTACGGCCGCGTGATGGAGGTGATGGGCACGATCAGCGCCGGCGGCTTCACCCGCGTGGCCCTCCTGGCCGAGCAGGCCAACCCCACGGCGCGCCCCCCCGCGCCCCCGGCCGGCGCGCGCCCCGCCAACCCCCCGGCGCGAGGCCAGGCCCCGCGCTGAGCCATGAACCCCATCGCTTCGCTTGCGGCGCAGGGGCCCTCGGGGCCGAGGCGCCGCCTGCGCCCCGGGCGCTGAGCCATGGATGACGGGCGTTTCCGCCTCTGGGTCGGCGTCTCTCTCGGGGCGCATCTGCTCGTCCTGGTGCTGATCCTCTTCGAGCTGGCGCCGAAGCGCCTGCCCGAGCCGACGGAACAGGCCTTCGCGGTGGAATTCGCGCCTGCGCAGCAGGCCCAGGGCGATACGCCCGCACCGCGCCCGGCGCCGCCCACGCCCGTCCCCGCGCCGCCCACGCCCGATCCGACGCCGCCGGAGCCGCCGCGCAATGCGCCGGTCGCGCCGCCGCCGCCGCCACCCCCGCCGCCCCCGGCCCCCGCCGCGACGCCGATGCCGCCCAGCCAGGCCGCGCGCCCCGCGCCCGCGACGCCACCGCCCGAACCCGCACCCTCGCCGGTGCCGGTCCCGCCGCGGCCGCAGCAGCAGGCGCAGGCCCCCACGCCGCCCAGCCCGACGCCGCCGCCGCCCACCCCCGCGCGCCCCGCGCCGCCCCTGCCGCTGCCCCCGCCCCCGGTGCCGCCGCCGCCCGAGCCCGCGCGCACGCCTGGCACCGGCCAGACGCCGCCCGTGCAGCGGCCGGAGGAGCGCAGCCAATCCGTGCTGAACACGCTGGAGCGACTGCGCCAGCAACAGCAGCAGCAACAGCCGCCCACGGCGCGCGCCAACCCGGCCCCCGGCTCGCCGCAGCAGGGCGGCGGCGCGCCCCCGGGCACCGCCAACCTGACGGCCGCCGAGCGCGCCGGCCTTGCCGACAAGATCGGCGAATGCTGGGCGGTGGATGCGGGCGCGCCCAACCTGCAGAACATCACCGTGGAGCTGCGCGTCGAGGTGGATGCGGGCGGCGTGGTCCGCATCGTGCGCCCCAATGGCGCGGTGCCCACCGAGCCCCGCGCCCGCATGGTCTTCGAGGCGGCGCGCCGTGCGCTGCTCGACCCGCGCTGCAACCCGCTGCCCCTGCCGCGCGAGCGGCTGGACGCGCTTCGCAACACGGTGTTCCGCTTCAACCCACGGGAATTGGGGCTGCGCTGACCGGCTTCAGCGCAGGTCGCAGCACAAGCGGATCGCCATCATGGTCTCCGTGAGCGAGCCGCCACAGGGCGCGAAGCCGGTGAACCTCGCTCCGGCCCCGCGATCGCCGAGCGCCCCGCCGATGATGCCTGTCCTGCGCTGGGCCGGGCCGGTGAGCGTGCGTGCGGCGATGATGTCCATCGGGATGTCCAGCTGGTTCCTCACGATCACATGGACCGTGTTGGCCGGGTGCCGTGACACCACACGCGCATGACATGGGCAACGCACCCATTGGTGCGGTTACCCGTGGCGACCAGCTTGCGGCCGGCCCATCCCATCGGCGCCTGCGCGGCGGCTGGCGCCAGGCCGGCGAAGCTGCCCAGGACGGCCAGGGCCATGATCTGCTTCACACGGGGGCTCTCTCACCGGCGCCATGACGGCAGGCGCGGCCGACCCTCCGGGCGGCCCGGCTGAGCCTTGACCCGGGCCGCGCCTCGCCCCGCGACCGGGATCGCGCGGCCGGCCTTGCTGCCTCCGTCGGCAGCGGCCTCAGCCGGGGGTGCAGCCCAGGAAGCGGATCGCGACGCTGCTGCCGGCGAGCGAGCCACCGAAAGGATGGAAGCCCACAAGCGTCCCTTGCTGCGCGGCGCCGATCAGGCCGGTGATGTTCCCAGCCTTGCGCTGGTTGTCGCCGGTCATGGTGACCTCGGCCATCACGCGCACGGCGGACTGGGCGCGGTTCATGATGATGAAGCGGAGGGAATTGAGCGTATTGCCGCTATGCGACACCTCCACGACGCGCACGTCGCAGCCATTGCTGCGGTTGCCGGCGATGGTGAGGTTCGGGTTCGTCCAGGTCGTTTGCGCCTGAGCCTCCGCCAGGGCGGGGAGGGTGGCGAGCGTGGCGAGGGCAAGAATTCTCTTCATCGGCATCTCCTGTCACCGGAAAAGGTGCCCCGGCTTGGGTCGGGCATCAATCGCCCTGTCCCGATCCCCGCGATCGGCCCTGCCGATCGCGGGTTCGGGCCAGGTTACACAGGGAGAGATTCACCTTTTCCCAAGAATCGGGCAGAACCTCCCGAGGTTCGGAGTAGGCCGCATATGAGCACGATCAACCGCCGTTCGTTTCTCGCCGCGGGGCTGGTGGCCCCGGGCATCTTCGCGACGCCCTGGCCAGCCAGCGGGCAATCGGGCCAGCCCACCATCGTGGACATCACCCGCGCCCGCACCGAGCCCATTCCCATCGCCATCCCCAACATGGCGGGCACCGGCAGCGACGGCGCGCGGCTGGGCGCGCAGATCGCGCAGGTCATCACCAACAATCTTCGCAATTCCGGCCTGTTCCGCCCGGTGGAGCGCGCGGCCTTCATCCAGTCGCCCGAGGCGGCGGCGGCCACGCCGCGCTTCCAGGACTGGCGCGTGATCGGCGCCGTCGGCCTCGTCACCGGCCGCGTGGACGCGAGCGGCGACCGGCTGCGCGTCGAGTTCCGCCTCTGGGACATCCTGCCCGAGCAGCAGGCGCTCGGCACCGCCTACAATGCCAGCGCCAGCAACTGGCGGCAGATCGCGCACATCATCTCGGACGACATCTACAAGCGGATGCTGGGCGAGAACGGCTACTTCAATACCCGCATCGCCTACATCGCGGAGACGGGGCCGCGCGACCGCCGCACCCGGCGCCTCGCGATCATGGACCAGGATGGCGAGAACAACCGCTTCCTGACGGACGGCCAGTTCCAGGCGCTGACGCCGCGCTTCCACCCGAACGCGACGCAGATCGCCTTCATGTCCTACCAGCGCAATGAGCCGCGCGTGTATCTCTTCAGCCTGGAGAGCGGCCGGCAGGAGGTGCTGGGCAATTTCGGCGGCATGACGCTGAGTCCGCGCTTCTCGCCCGATGGGCGCAGCGTGGTGCTCTCCGCCATCCGGGGTGGCGACGCCAACATCTTCGTGGTGGACCTCGCCTCGCGGCGCGAGCGGCAGCTGACCAATTCGCCCGGCCTCGATGTCTCGCCCTGCTTCTCGCCGGATGGCACGCAGATCGTGTTCAACTCGGATCGCGGCGGCGACCAGCAGCTCTACGTGATGGATGCCAATGGCGGCGGCGCGCGGCGCATCTCCTTCGGCAATGGCCGCTACGCGACGCCGGTCTGGTCGCCGCGCGGGGACCTCATCGCCTTCACGCGCATCGCGAGGGGGCAGTTCGCGATCGGCGTGATGCGCCCCGACGGCTCGGGCGAGCGCATCCTCTCCGAGGGCTGGGCGATGGAAGGGCCGACCTTCGCGCCCAATGGCCGCGTCATCATGTTCTACCGCGAGAGCGCGTCGCGCGATCAGCGCGGCGCCGGCTATTCCGCGCGGCTTTCCTCGATCGACATCGCGGGCTTCAACGAGCGGCAGATCGTCACGCCGACCGATGCGACGGACCCCAGCTGGTCGCCGCTGATCAGCTGAGGCGGCCGGCAAGTCGCCCTGTCACGGAGTGTGACCATGCGGTCATTGCGCAGCTTTCGCCTTGATTGCGCCATGTGGCGAAGGTAGGGGATTCCCTCATCATTTTGCGGCTGGCGCGCTTTGCCTCGGGCGAAGCATGAGAGCCAGCCTTTCGGAGCCATCGAAGGAGATGACCATGGCCGCCACGAAATCCCTTCTCGCCGCCATCGCGGCCGCGGGCCTGCTCGTCGCCTGCTCGTCCGACAGCGACACCGCCAATACCGGTGGCGCGGGCGCCGGCGCTGGGCAGATCCGCCCGGGCAGCCAGGAGGACCTGGTCGCCAATGTCGGCGACCGCGTGCTCTTCGACACCGACCGCAGCAGCATCCGCGCCGACCAGCGTCCCGTGCTCGAGCGCCAGGCGCGCTGGATGGGCCAGTATCCGCAGGTGCAGGTGATGGTCGAAGGCCATGCCGACGAGCGCGGCACGCGCGAATACAACCTCGCCCTTGGCCAGCGTCGCGCCAATGCGGCGCGCGATGTGCTGGTGGCGGGCGGCGTCGCCGGCACGCGCATCCAGACCATCAGCTACGGCAAGGATCGCCCCGAGGCGCTCGGCTCGAACGAGCAGGCCTGGGCGCAGAACCGCCGCGCCGTCACCGTCGTCCGCTGATCACGCGCAGGGGGTGAGGGGGCGTGTCGGCATTTCCGGCTGAGCGCGGGCCGCGGGTCCGCTTCCTGGCGGCGGGCCTGCTGGTGGCGGGGTGTCTCGCCCTGGCCGGCCCGGCCGCGGCGCAGATGGACAGCCGCGAAGGCATCGCGCTCCAGAACCAGATCCTGCAATTGCGCCAGGAGCTGGAGCAGCTTCGCAGCCGCGGCGGCTCGGCGCCCGCGCCCGTCGCCCGCGGTGGCGGTGGCGGTGGCGAGCTGGTGGGCCAGCTGCTCGACCGCGTGAACACGCTGGAGGAGGAGGTCCGCCGCCAGCGTGGCCGCGTGGACGTGCTGGAGAACCAGAATCGCCGCCTCGCCGAGGATATCGAGAAGCTTCGCGGCGACATGGATTTCCGCCTGGGCCAGGGCGGTGGTGGCGGTGCCGCGGCGCCCGCGCGCCCGGCCGCGCCGTCCGCCCCGCCCACCACCAGCACCGGCGGCGCCGCGCCCCGCACACCCGAGCGTGCCCTGGCCGAGGGCCAGGCGGCGCTGGGCCGCCGCGATTTCGCCGCTGCCGAAGCCGCCGCGCGCGAAGCCCTGGCCGGCCGCTCGGGCGCCGCGGCCGTCGCCGGACAGATGCTCCTGGGCGAGGCGCTCGCCGGCAAGCGGGACTTCGGCAATGCCGCCATCGCCTTCAACGAGGCCTATACCCGCGCCCGCACCGGCCCCCGCGCGCCCGAGGCGCTGATCGGCCTCGCCAACGCCTTCCAGGGCCTCGGCAACCGGCGCGAGGCCTGCGACACCCTGAATGACCTGCGCAGCCAGTTCCCGAACCTCTCGGGCGCCATGGCGGAACGCGCCAATGCGGCGCGGCAGCGGGGGCAGTGCCGCTAAGGGACGACGAGGGGCCTCGCCCCCCGGCTGCACGCATCGGCGATGCTGAATTCGCCGCGCTCATGGCGCCGCTCGGGCCCTTCACGGCGCTGGCGGCTGTGGGCTGTTCGGGTGGGGCGGATAGCCTTGCCCTCACGCGGCTGGCCGATCGCTGGGCGCGGGCGCGCGGTGGCGCCATCCTCGCCCTGATCGTCGAGCACGGTCTCCGGCCGGAATCCGTGGCCGAAGCCAAGGCCACCGCCGTGGCCCTCACGGCCCGGGGCATCGCGGCCCGCATCCTGCCGCTCGCGCTGCCCGCCGGCCCGCGACTGCAGGAGCGCGCGCGCGCGGCACGGCGCGCCGCCCTGCTCGGCGCTTGCCAGGAGGCCGGCACGCCGCACCTCTTCCTCGCCCACCATGCGGAGGACCAGGCCGAGACCATCCTCTTCCGGGCCCTGCGCGGCAGCGGCGCGCGCGGACTGGCCGGCATGGCGCCCGTTACCATGGCGCCGGAGGCGCTGATCCTCCGCCCGCTGCTCGGCCAGCCCAAGGCGCGGCTCGCGGCCTGCCTGGAGGGGTGGGGCGTCCTTCCGGTCGAGGACCCTTCCAACCGCAACCCGCGCTTCGCCCGTGCCCGGCTGCGCGATGCCGGGGCGGGCGCGCTGGAGGCCGGCGCCTTCGCCCATCGCCGCGCCCGCCATGCCGCGGAGGAAGCGGCGCGGCTGGCCGCCGCCATGCGTCTCCTGCCCGAAGGCTGCGCGGAGCTGGACCCGGTGGCGCTCGGCCAGGACCGCGTGGCCCGGCGCCTCATGGCGGCGTTGATCCGCGCCATTGGCGGCCGCGCCCATGCGCCGCCCGAGGCGGCGGTGGCCGCCCTTCTCGCGCGCGGCGCGGGCACGCTCGGCGGCGCCCGGTGGCTCAAGGGGGGCCGCTGGCTGGTGCGCGAGGCCGCGACGGGCGGGTGGGATGCAGCGACCGGGCTCTGGGATGGCCGCTTCCGCGCCGCGCCCCCGCCCGCGGGCCATCGCTGGGGGGCGCTTGGGGCCGATGCGGCCCGGTTCCGTTCCCGTTTCCGCCATCTGCCCTCCGCCGCCCTGGCCGCCTTGCCCGCCCTGCGGCGCGAGGGCGATGGAATGCTGGCCCTGGTGCCGCATCTGGCCTACCATGCGTCCGGATCAGAAGTTTCCGAGCCACTGCACTTCGCGCCGCTGGCCGGGCCCGTCACGGAATGTCATCCTCCCGGGTGATTTTCATGGCCCCCGGGCATTTTCTCGGGAGGCGCCGACACCATGTTCACCACATGCCGGATCTAGGCCCGGCGAAGGGGAATGCGACACGTGAGCAATTTTGGCCGCAACCTGGCCTTGTGGGTGATCGTCGCGCTGCTGCTGGTGGCGCTGTTCAACCTGTTCCAGCCCTCGGGCCCGAGCAGCCGCGCCCAGATGCAGGTGGCCTACAGCGATTTCCTGAACGAGGTGAACGCAGGCCATGTGCGGGACGTGGTGATCCAGGGCCGCACCGTCTCCGGCCAGCTGACCGATGGGCGCAGCTTCACCACCTTCACGCCTGAAGACCCCGCCATGATCTCCAAGCTGACGGAGAAGGGCGTGCGCGTGGTGGCGCGTCCGGAAGAGAGCGAGGTCAACCCGCTCTTCCAGATCCTCATCAGCTGGTTCCCGATGCTGCTGCTGATCGGCGTCTGGATCTTCTTTATGCGCCAGATGCAGGGCGGCGGCGGGCGCGCCATGGGCTTCGGCAAGTCCAAGGCGAAGCTGCTGACCGAGAAGCATGGCCGCGTCACCTTCGAGGACGTGGCCGGCATCGACGAAGCCAAGGCCGAGCTGGAAGAGATCGTGGACTTCCTGCGCGATCCCGCGAAGTTCCAGAAGCTCGGCGGCAAGATCCCCAAGGGCGTGCTGCTGGTCGGCCCGCCCGGCACCGGCAAGACGCTGCTGGCCCGCTCCATCGCGGGCGAGGCGAACGTGCCCTTCTTCACCATCTCCGGCTCCGACTTCGTCGAGATGTTCGTGGGCGTGGGCGCGTCCCGCGTGCGCGACATGTTCGAGCAGGGCAAGAAGAACGCGCCCTGCCTCATCTTCATTGACGAAATCGACGCGGTGGGCCGCCATCGCGGCGCCGGCCTCGGCGGCGGCAATGACGAGCGCGAGCAGACGCTGAACCAGATGCTCGTCGAGATGGACGGCTTCGAGTCCAACGAGGGCGTCATCATCATCGCGGCCACCAACCGGCCCGACGTGCTGGACCCCGCGCTGCTGCGCCCCGGCCGCTTCGACCGCCAGGTGGTGGTGCCGAACCCCGACGTGAACGGGCGCGAGAAGATCCTGCGCGTGCACATGCGCAAGGTTCCCCTCGCCTCCGACGTGGACCCCAAGACGATCGCACGCGGCACGCCCGGCTTCTCGGGCGCCGACCTGGCCAACCTGGTCAATGAAGCCGCGCTGCTGGCCGCCCGCACCAGCCGCCGCACCGTCGGCATGGCCGAGTTCGAGGCCGCCAAGGACAAGGTGATGATGGGTGCGGAGCGCCGCAGCCTCGTCATGAGCGAGGATGAGAAGCGCATGACCGCCTATCACGAGGCGGGCCACGCGCTGGTGGCGATGCACGAGCCGGAATGCGACCCCGTCCACAAGGCCACCATCATCCCGCGCGGCCGCGCGCTGGGCCTGGTGATGAGCCTGCCGGCCGGTGACCGCTACTCCAAGCACAAGTCCAAGATGAAGGCCGAGCTCGCCATGGCGATGGGCGGCCGCGTCGCGGAGGAGATCGTCTTCGGCGCGGACAAGGTCAGCAACGGCGCCTCGGGCGACATCAAGATGGCCACCAACATGGCCCGCATGATGGTCACCGAATGGGGCATGTCGGACAAGATCGGCATGGTCGCCTATGGCGAGAACAGCCAGGAGGTCTTTCTCGGCCATTCCGTCACGCAGTCGAAGAATCTCTCCGAGGAGACGGCGCGGATCATCGACAGCGAGATCCGCGGCATTATCGACCGCGCCTATGCCCGCGCCACGCAGATCCTGACCGACAACCGGGATGAGCTGGAGCGCCTCGCCAAGGGCCTGCTGGAATACGAGACGCTCTCGGGCGACGAGATCCGCACCGTCCTGCGCGGCGAGCCGGTGGTGCGCAACCGCCCCGACGAGCCGACCTCGGCCGGGCGTGGCAGCGTGCCGAGCGCGGGCCGCAACCCGCGCCCCGACACCGGCGGCGGGCTGAATCCGCAACCGGCGGGGTGATGTCCGCCGAATGGCTGGAGCCGCTGGCCCTGATGCAGGGGCCGGCGGCTTTTTCCGCAATGCGCGATGGGCTCGCCCTGCCACTGCAGGGCGGGCCCTTTGCCTTCGCGCTGGTCCGGGAGCCGGCCGGCACCATCCTGCCCCCGCCCGAGGACCATCCGGCGCTGGAGCGCCTGACCCGCCCCCTGCAACCCTTCGCCGGCATCGAGCGCCACCGCGCCCGGCCGCTGGTCATGGGCATCGTGAACTGCACGCCGGACAGTTTCTCGGGCGATGGGGTGGGGGCCGCGCATGACGCCGCCATCGCCCAGGGCCACGCCATGCTGGAGGCCGGCGCCGACATCCTCGATATCGGCGGCGAGAGCACGCGGCCCGACGCGCCGCCCGTCACGCCGGAGGAGGAGCAGGCGCGCATCCTCCCCGTCATCCGCGCCCTGGCCAAGGCCGCCCCCGTCAGCGTGGACACACGCCATGCGCGGACCATGGCCGCGGCCCTCGAGGCCGGCGCCGAGATCGTGAACGACGTCAGCGCGCTGCGGCATGACCCGGAGGCGGTGCGCGTCGTCGCCCAGGCGCGCTGCCCCGTGATCCTCATGCACATGCGCACGCTCGATCCGCGCACCATGCAGAAGGAGGTGCATTACGAGGATGCGGCGCTGGAGGTGGCGCGCTTCCTGGAAGGGCGCGTCGCGACGCTGGAGGCGCTCGGCATCCCGCGCGGGCGGATCTGCGTGGACCCGGGGCTCGGCTTCGGCAAGCGGGTGGAGGACAACCTCGCCCTGGTCGCGCGGCTCCCGCTGCTGGCCAATCTGGGCTGTACGATCCTGGTCGGCGCCTCGCGCAAATCCTTCATCGGCCGCATCACCGGCGTGGCCGAGGCCGGGCAGCGCCAGGCCGGCAGCCTCGCCATGGCCCTGGCGGCGGCGGCGCAGGGCGCCCATATCCTGCGCGTCCATGATGTGGCAGAGACGGTGCAGGCGCTCAGATGCGCCGAGGCGCTGGCCGCCGGTTTCAACGAGGGCTGACGATGACCGATTGGCTGCCCCTGCTGGGGTTCTTCGCGGCCTGCTTCGCCACCGCCGCCTCGGGCGCGATCTTCACGCCGGGCGCCTGGTATGAGGGGCTGAAGAAGCCCTGGTGGCGGCCGCCCAACTGGCTCTTCGGGCCGGCCTGGGGCGTGCTCTTCTGCATGATCGCGGTGGCGGGCTGGCTGGTCTGGCGGCAGGCGGGCTTCGGCCTCGCCATGGGGCTCTATGCGCTGCAGCTCGTGCTGAACTTCCTCTGGTCGGCCTTCTTCTTCGGCATGAAGCGGCCCGACTACGCGCTCTATGACCTGATCGCGCTGTGGTTCGCCATCCTGGCCTGCATCATCGTCTTCGCGCCGATCAGCCCCTGGGGCATGGCGCTGATGATCCCCTACATCGCCTGGGTCACCTTCGCGGGCTGGCTGAACTACGTAATGTTGCAGCTGAACGGCCCGCGCCCGGCCTGAGCCGCCGCAACGCCCGGGTCCGGGCAGCGTTCGCCCTTGTGACACGCCTCACAAGGAGCTTCCGATGCGAACCTGCCACGCCCTCGCGGCCCTGCTGTTCATCGCGACACCGGGCCTCGCCGCCGCCCAGGCGCCGGCGGGCCTGATCTACACCCAGGCCCTGTCCGGCGGCGTCACCGCCATGGTGCAGGAGAAGCTGCAGCAGGCCGGCGTCTATGCCGGCCGCGCCGATGGTGTCTGGGGGCCGGAAAGCCAGGCGGCGCTGGAGCGCTTCCAGCAGACGCGCAACCTCCAGGTGACGGGGCAGCTCAACCAGGCGACGGCCGCGACCCTCGGCATCCCTCCGGCCGAACTCCTCTCCGCCCGCAATGCCCCCGCCGCGGCCACCACGGCGCCGCCGGCGCTGGAGACGGTGAGCCCTGCCGTCATCCGCAACGTGCAGCAGCGCCTGCGTGCCCTGGGCTTCTACCGGGGCGGCGTGGATGGGATCTGGGGGGCGGGCACCCAGGCTTCGCTGGAGCGCTTCCAGCAGGGCAGGGGTCTGCAGCCGACAGGCCAGGTCAATCCGATCACCCTGCAGGCGCTCGGGCTTGATCCGAACGCGCCGGCCGCCCGCCCGCGCTAGGCGCGCACCAGGCGCATCGCGAAGAACCCGTCCATCCCGCCCTCGGCGCTCCAGAGATCGGGCCGCGTGCGCAGGTGCCCGGCACCCGTGGCGCCGATGCCGGGCAGTTCCTCGTCGCGGATGGGATCGAGCCGCAGCCCCTCGGGGATATGCGCCAGATGCGCCTCGCCCTCCTCGGCCTGGAGCGAGCAGGTGGCGAAGACCAGCCGCCCGCCCGGTTTGAGCAGGCGCGAGGCCGCGACCAGCAGGTTGCGCTGCTGCGCGGCCAGTACCGCCACATCCTTGGCGCGCTTGAGATGCGGCACGTCCGGGTGGCGCCGGATGGTGCCGGTGGCCGTGCAGGGCGCGTCGAGCAGGATGGCGTCGAACAGCGCCTCGGGCTTCCAACCGATCACGTCGCTGTTGACCAGGTCTGGCGTGAGCTTGAGGCGCGCCATGTTCTCGCGCAGGCGCGGCATGCGCGACGCCTCGCGCTCGACGGCGATGACGCGCGCGCCCGCCGCGGCCAGCTGTGCCGTCTTGCCGCCCGGTGCGGCACAGAGATCGGCCACCAGTTCGCCCGGCTTCACCGCCAGCAGCCGCGCGGGCAGGGCGGCGGCGGCGTCCTGTGCCCAGAGCTCGCCCGCCGCGAAGCCGGGCAATTCGGTGATGCGCGTGCCGGCCGGCATCCGCGCCGTGCCGGTCGGCAGCAGGGTCGCGCCCTCGGGCGGCGCGGCGCCGGGCTTGAGCGAGAGGTCGAGCAGCGCCTCCTGCCGGTGGGACGCGGCGATGGCGCGCACCGCGGCGCCGTGGGCGGCGTGCCAGGAGGTCCAGAGCCAGGTGGGCGTGTCCAGCCGCTCGGCGTCCAGCTCCTCCAGCGCGCGCGCCCCATGCTCGGCGACGCGGCGCAGCACGGCGTTCACCAGCCCCGCCAGGGGGCGCGGCACCAGCGAGACGGCGGCGGAGACGGCGGCATGCGGCGGCGTGCCCAGCAGCAGCAGCTCCGCCGCACCGATGCGCAGCGCCCGCAGCGCCGGGGCGGGGGGCGAGCGGCGGAGGAAGGGTTCCATCACCGCATCCAGGCTCCCCAGGCGGCGCAGCACGGCGGCGGCGATGCGATGGCCCGCCGCCTTGTCGCGCGGCTCGATGGAGCCGGGGACGGCGTCCAGCGCTTCCTCCAGCGCGCGGTGCTGTTCCAGCACGGATTCCAGCAGGGCGTCGGCAACGCGGCGGCCAGGGGACACGACATGTGAGATGCTCATTCCCCGCTTTATGGCCGTGCCCGCCCCCCCGTGCTAGACGCGCGGCGACATGTCGACCCTCGCCCTCCGCACGGACCGCTGGATCAGCGGCGTCAGCGCCCGCGCCCAGGCCTGGCCGCGCCTCGCGCTGGTGCTGCTCTGCCTCGCCCTCTTCCTGCCCGGCTTCTTCGTGACCCCGGCGACGGATCGCGACGAGAGCCGCTTCTCCCAGGCGACGCGCC
The DNA here is from genome assembly GCF_033547095.1 of Sediminicoccus rosea. Classification (NCBI taxonomy): domain Bacteria; kingdom Pseudomonadati; phylum Pseudomonadota; class Alphaproteobacteria; order Acetobacterales; family Roseomonadaceae; genus Sediminicoccus; species Sediminicoccus rosea. The sequence continues at coordinate 1,192,467 of NZ_CP137852.1, forward strand.
AGATGGTGGAGACGGGCGACTACATCCACATCCGCGTGGGCGACGAGGAACGCAACAAGAAGCCGGTCGGCATCCATTGGGCGCAGGCCGCGAGCGTGCATCTGCTCGAAGCCACGGGGCTGGGCACGCGGCGGGACATCTGGGCCTATCGCATCCCTTCGCTGCTCGGCGCCATCCTCGCCGTGCTCGCCACCTTCCAGTTCGGACGCGTCCTGGTGGGCCGCCGCGCCGCGCTGCTGGCGGGTGCGATGCTGGCCGGCTGCATGGTGGTGATGGTGGAGGCGCATATCGCCAAGACCGATGCGGCGCTGCTTGCGACGATCACCGCCGCCATGGGCCTCTTCGGCGCGGCCTATCTGCAGCCCGGGCAATTCACCGCGCGCCACGCTGCGGCCTTCTGGGTGATCCTCGGCATCGGCGTTCTGCTCAAGGGGCCGATCGCGCCCATGGTGCCGCTGCTGGCGGGCATCACGCTCGTGGTCTCCGACCGTGGCGCGCCCTGGTTCCGCGCGCTGCGCCTGCATTGGGGCCTGCCGCTGATGCTGCTGATGGTGCTGCCCTGGATGGTGGCGATCGGCCTCGCGACCGAGGGGCGCTTCTTCACCCAGGCCATCGGCGACGACATGCTGGGCAAGGTGGGGTCGGGCGATGAGAAGCATTGGGGGCCGCCCGGCTTCTACCTGCTGAGCTTCCTGATCGCGGCCTTCCCGGCCGGCTTCCTGGTCGTGCTCGCCGCCACCACCGCCTGGGCGCAGCGGCGCCAGCCCGTCACGCGCTTCCTGCTCGCCTGGATCGTGCCGACCTGGCTCGTCTTCGAGGCGGTGGCGACCAAGCTGCCGCACTACACCATGCCGACCTACCCGGCGCTGATGCTGCTGGGCGCGGTGTGGGCCATGGACCCGCTGCGGCGCGAGCCGCCGCGCTGGCTCATCCGCGCCATGAAGGGCGCGGTGGCGGGTGTGGCCTTCGGCATCGGCATCGTGGCGCTGGCCGTGCCCTGGTTCGTCACGCGGCATGAGCCGCTGGGCGCGCTGCTCGCGCTGCCCTTTGCCGCGCTGCTCACCTGGCTCGTCTGGCGCGAGATGAGCCGCGCGGCCTGGGCGCGGGCCGCGGTGCTCGGCGTGGTCGCGGCCATTCCGCTCTATGCGAGCATCATGCAGCTCACCTTCCCGCGCATCGAGGCGCTGTGGATCGCGCCGCGCCTGGAAGCGGTGCTGGCGCGCGAGGCGCCGGGCCTCGACCCCGCGCAATTCGGCATCACCAGCCATGCCGAGCCGTCCACGCTCTTCCACATCGGCGGCGCGCTGCGCCTCCTGCGGCGTGGCGAGGATGCGGCGCGCTTCCTGGCCGAGCGGCCGGGCCGCGTCGTCGCCGTCGGCAACCGCGCGCTGGATGACTTCAACCGCGAGGCGGCTGCGCAGGGCATCACGCCCCGCCTGATCGGCGAAGTCGCGGGCTTCAACTACACGCGCGGGCGGCCCATCACGCTCAGCCTCTTCAAGGTCACGACCCCATGATCGATCTCGTCACCTCCTGGGTGGCCGCCGCCGGCTATCTCGGCGTCTTCGCGCTGATGTTCCTGGAGAACCTGTTCCCGCCCATCCCCTCCGAGCTCATCATGCCCTTCGCCGGCTTCGCCGCGGCGCGGGGCGAGCTTTCGCTGCTGCTGGTCATCGTGGCGGGCGTGGTGGGCACGCTGGTCGGCAATGTCGTGTGGTTCGAGCTGGCGCGCGCCTTCGGCGCCGACCGCACGCGCCGCCTCTGCGAGAAATACGGCCGCTGGATCGGCGTGCTGCGCGAGGACCTGGACAAGGCCGAGGCGACCTTGCGTCGCTGGGGCCCGCTCGCCGTGTTCCTGGGCCGCATGATGCCGGGCATCCGCACCGTGATTTCCATCCCGGCCGGGCTGATCGAGATGCCGCGCGTCGTCTTCTATTCCTGGACGGCGCTGGGCAGCACCATCTGGGTCGGCGCGCTCGCCCTGCTCGGCTACATCCTGGAGGAGGGCTACCAGCACATCGAGGGCTATGTGGACCCGATCGGCAAGGTGCTGGTGGTGCTCGTGGCGGGCCTCTTCCTCTGGCAGATCATCCGTATCTGGACGCGCAAGCCGCCCGCGGCCTGACGGTTACATTCGAACGACTTTGTTTCTTGCATCCGCGGGGCCGCGCGGGCCTAAGGGCCATTCCTGAAGGAGTGGACCGATGACGCTGATCCTGCCCCGCCGCCTCCTCCTCGCCGCGCCCGCCGTGATCACGCTGCCCGCCGCGGCGCAGGTCATGCGCACGCCGGCGCAGATGGAAGGGCCCTACTACCCGCGCGCCATCCCCGCCGATGCGGATGACGACCTGCTGCAGGTGGCGGGTCAGCCGCGCGCGGCCCGTGGGCAGAGGCTGCTGCTGGGCGGCGTGGTGCGTGGCCGGGATGGCGCGCCGATGGCCGGCGCCCGCGTCCAGATCTGGCAGGCCGATGCCGCGGGCATCTATCTGCACCCCGGTGATGCGCGCTTCGCCGAACGCGATCCCGGCTTCCAGGGCTATGGCGCCACCCGCACCACCGAGGCCGGCGGCTACGCCTTCCGCACCATCCGTCCGGGCCTCTATCCCGGCCGCACGCCGCATATCCACATGCGGATCACCGCGCCCGACGGGCGGACCGAACTGACGACGCAGGCCTATTTCCCGGACGCGCCCCGCAATGATCGCGATATGCTGCTGCGCTCGCTCTCCGGCGCGGATCGCGCCCTGCTGATGGTGGAACTGACGCCGATGGATGACGGCGCGCGCGCCCGCTTCGACATCGTGCTCGGCTGAGCCGCCCTCAGGCCTCCCGCGTGTAGCGGAAGTTGCAGTGGGTGGCGCCGCCCATGATGGTCTGGGTGCGTTCGAGCTTCAGCTTGGGGTCATAGCCCTCGCACAGCGCGCCATCCCGGTTGCAGGACAGCACGGCGCCGAGCTTGCCGAGGCCCATCTCGCGGTAGGTCTCGGCATAGCGGCAGCGCGTGACGTTGAAGTCGTAATGCGTCTCGTCCTGGCGCAGCACCTCGATGCGCAGCGCGTCATCCAGCTTCCAGCGCTCCATGGCATCGGCGAAGTGCTGGATGCTCGGCGTCTCCGTCGTGGCGGCGATGGTGGCCCCCGCCTGGCGGGCCAGCTTCACGATGGCGCGGGAGAGGATTTCGGTCGCCTGTTCCTCGCCGAGCGTCGCGACCATCTCCTCGAAGACACCCTTGGCGAAGGCGGCTTCGATGCGGCGCTGCTCGAGAACGGAGATGGTCATGCGGGGCTCCTGCCGGGGGTTGCCTGGCAAGCTTGCCGCAGCTTCGCCGCGCTGCCCATCCGCGGCTCCGCAGCGCGGCCCATCCGCGGCTTGTCGCTGCGCGCCGCACGGGCCAGCATGTCGGCCGCATTGCAGGAGGCATCATGTCGGCCACTCAGATCGCCCGCGCGGGCGGGTTCCGCTTCATCCCGGGCGTCTATCAGTATTCCGCCGGCGTCGCGGCCGAGCCGGGCTTCCGGCTGGAGCGCGTGCGCTTCGCCGAGCCCGTGCCGATGGCCGAGGGCTTCAAGCGCATCGCCGCCGTGCTGGAGGCCGCGGGCCGCCCGAAGCAGGCCTTCGCCGCCTGCGAATTGCGCTCGCCCGCGCCTTTCACCGAGGCGGGGTTCGAGGCCTTCAACCGCGAATATGGCGCGGTGCTGACCGAATGGGGCATCTTCCAGGACGGGCTGAACCCCGTGGCGCGCAGCAATGTCTGTCCCGAGCTGCACAAGCCCGCTTCCCCCAGCTTCCATGCCTTCACCTTCACCGTGGTGGACGCGGCGGCCGCGCCTTCCTTCGTCGTCGCCGGCAGCGGTGAATCGGCCGAGGGCAAGGGCAGCTATCGCGACAACACGGTGGCGCTGGGTGATCTCTCGCCCGCCGGCATGCGCCAGAAGGCGCAATGGGTGCTGGGCGAGATGGAACGCCGCATGGCGGCGCTGGGCTTCACCTGGGCCGAGACGACCGGCGTGCAGGCCTATACCGTGCATGACGTGCATCCCTTCCTGGCGGATGAGCTGGTGGCGCGCGGTGCCGCGCGGCACGGCCTCACCTGGCAATTCTGCCGCCCGCCCGTGGTGGATCTGGAATACGAGATGGATTGCCGAGGCGTCTTTCATGAGCGCGTTCTGCCCAAGGGCTGAGCGCTCATTTTTGTCGCCCTGACACAAAAACCCGTCCGGCGCGCTTGACGCGGGGGGGCGGGGGAGCAGCATGATCCCTTGCCGCCCCGAAAGGATTTCGCCATGCCGAAGCTCTCCCGCCGCGCCGCCGGTCTCATGGTCCTCGCCACGCCTGCTCTGGCCGCACGCGCCCGCGCGCAGACCTGGGCGCCGAGCCAGCCCATCCGCGTGATCATCCCCTTCACCCCTGGCGGCACGATGGACACGGTGGTGCGCCCCGTGCAGCAGATCCTGCAGCAGGATCTCGGCCAGCCCGTCATCATCGAGCATCGCCCCGGTGCCGCGACGGTGATCGGCACGCAGGAGGTGATGCGCGCCGCCCCTGACGGCCACACCATGATCATGATCGCCAACAGCTTCGCGGCGAACATCACGCTGCGTCCCAGCATGCCCTACAATTCGCTGCGCGACTTCGCGCCGCTGGTGATGGCGACGGTCGTGCCGCATGTGCTGGTGGTGCACCCCTCGGTCGCGCGGGACTTCCCGGCCTTCCTCGCCGCCGGGCGGCGTGCGGGCGCCAACCTCGCCTTCGGCTCCTACGGCATCGGCACGTCGAACCACCTGGGCGGCGAGCAGTTCCGCGAGCTCACCGGCATCGGTGCCACGCACGTGCCCTACAATGGCGCGCCGCAGGCCTATACCGACCTGATCGGCGGGCGGCTGCAATTCATGTTCGCGAACCTGCCCGATGTGATCCAGCCCGCGCAGGCTGGGCAGATGCGCCCCATCGCCATTTCGGCCGAGCGGCGCGTGAAGGAACTGCCCGACGTGCCGACCATGGCGGAACTCGGCTTCCCGCTGGTGCTCTCCGACAGCTGGTTCGGGCTGATCACCCGCGCCGATGTGCCGGCCGCCGCCCGCACGCGGCTCGAGACAGCCTGGCTCGCGGCGCTGAACCGGCCCGAGGTGAAGGGCCGCCTGGAGGAGCTGGGCTTCACCGTGCTGGCCAAGCCGGGCACGGAATTCGGGGCGGAGATCCGCCGCTACACGGACACCTACGCACAGGTGATCCGTGCCAACAACATCCGCGTGGAGTGAGGGACGCATGAGCGCGCCGCTGGAGCACATCTTCGTCGAGGGGCAGTGGAAGGTCGCCGCCCCGCTCTCGCCCGCGGTGAAGGTGGGCAACCTCATGTTCATCTCGGGCATCCCCGCCTATGACGAGAAGGGCGCCATCGCCGTCGGGGATTTCCCGGCGCAGATGAAGCAGACCATGGCGACCATCACCGGTATCCTCGCCAGCGTGGGGGCGGGCTGGGACCGCGTGGCGAAGGTGAATGTGCTGCTGACGCGGCGTGAGGATTTCGAGGAGATGAACCGCATCTACGCGGCGCATTTCCCGGACGGGAAATACCCGGCGCGCACCACCGCCATCGTCTACTCCCTGCCGCGCCCGAATTTCCTGTTGGAGATCGAGTGCGTGGCGGTGCTCGACTAGCGGCGCGGCAGCCAGCGATAGCCGGCCATGCCGGCGATCAGGAACAGGGCCATGAGGGCGAAGCCGGCGCGGTAGCCGGCCTCGCCCGCACCCACGGCGCCGACCGCCCCGCCCACCAGCGCCGGCAGCAGCGCCGAGCCCAGCACCTGTGCGAGGTTCACCGTGGTCACGCCGCGCCCCACCAGCGCCTCGGGGAAGAGCGCGCGCCCCTGCGTCACCAGCAGGATGGAATAGGCCGAGAAAAAGCAGCACAGCATCAGCAGCGCGACCGCCGGCGCGAGCGGCAGCCCGGGCCAGAGGGCGAGGGCCAGCAGCGTCGCCACCACCGTCCCGGCGGAGACCAGCACCGCCGCATCGCGCCCGAGCCAGCGCTCCATCGGCGGCACGGCCAATTGCCCGGCGGGCACGGCGAGGCCCATGGCGAGGATGACGCTGCCTCGCGCCGCGGCGTCCAGCCCATGCACGTCGAAGAGATAGGGCCCGGCCCAGAGCGCCAGCAGCGTCGCCATCGCGGCGTAGGCGAAGGTGTGCAGCGAGAGGATGCGCGGCAGGCCTGGCGTGCCCCAGACGGTGAGCTGCCCGGCCAGCACCTGCCCGAGCGACTCCCGCGCCACGATGCGCGGCGGCGCATCCGGCGGATCATCGGCGGCGAAGCGCCACCAGATGAGCCCCACCACCAGCATCAGCCCGGCCGAGAGCAGGAAGGCGCCGCGCCAGCCGAGCAGGCCGGCCGTGACGGCGAGCGGCGCGCCGGCGGCGAGGATCCCCGCATTGCTCCAGGCGAAGATGGAACTGAGGGCGCGCGTGAGCGCGGGCCCCTTGTGCCAGCGCCCGGTGAGGAAGACCGCCGCCATGAAGCTCGCCCCGCAGCCGAGACCGAGCAGGAAACGCGCGGCAAGGAATTGCGCGCCATCCTGCGCCAGCGCCTGGGCCGCCGCGCCCAGCACGGCGAGCCCGGTGAGCCAGAGGACGAGGCGTCGCGGCCCGATGCGGTCCAGCATCACGCCGACCGGGATCTGCGCCACCATCAGCGCGCCGAAGAAGGCGGTGTTCGCGGCACCCAGCGCTGTAGGCCCCATGCCGAGGTCCACCGAGAGCTCGGGCGCGATGACGCCCACCGCCGCGCGATGGAATTGCGAGGCGCCGGTCATCGCCGCCAGCGCCACGGCAACGCGCGCCGCTGGACTCACAACGCCATCCCGAACTCGGCGGCGAGCGCGCGCGCCCCTTCCGGCGTGCAGGCGAGGCGGCGGCGTTGCAGCGTGTCCCTCGCGCCCGGCTCGATGCGGGTCAGCCAGTGGCGGCGCAGCATCATCGCCGTCACCTCGCGCCCCAGCCCGCCTGCGAGATGTGGCCGCCGTTCGGACCAGTCCATGCAGTCACAGGCGAAGCGCGGCGCGCGGCGGGCGGCGGGCAGGTCCACGCCGAGGGCCGCGAGCCGCGTCTCGCCCCGCGCGGTGAGTGCCCAGCCGCCGGGGGCCGCCTCCATCCAGCCATCGCCGCTCAGCCGCTCATGCAGCGCGACGCCGAGCCGGCCCGCGAGGTGATGCCAGCACAGCCGGCCCTGGCGGAAGGCCTCGCCATGCGGCCAGGATTTGCGGGGGCTGGTCTGCGGCAGGGCGATCAGCGTCTCCAGCGCGGCCGCCACCTCCTCGCCCGCCAGCCGGTGGTAGCGGTGGCGGCCTTGGGCATGGACGGCGATCAGCCCCGATTCGGCCAGCGCCTTCAGCTGCTGGCTCGCCGCCGCCGCGCCGATATTGGCGACGCGCGCAAGTTCCCCCGCCGTCAGCGCCTCGCCCGGCAGCAGGGCCTGCAGCATGGCGGCGCGTGATGGGTCCCCGATCAGGGCGGCGATGCTGGCGAGGTTCGGCATGCGGGCTTCCGGCTCCGTAACGGCTTGGATGCTAGACCACGCCGAGAGGATGATTCAGCGTCTCGGCGATTTCGTCTCGACGCATCATGCTCTAGCCCACCACAGGCCGGCATGTTTCGGAACCCGCCGAACCCTCGCGCCCCGCACGCTTTCCCGGCAGGATGGATGCATGCGCCGTTTCCTCCCGCTCATGCTCCTGCTGCTGGCCAGCCCGGCCTTCGCCTCCGAGCTCAAGATCGCCAGCTGGAACATCGCCTGGCTGACGCTCCGCCCCGCGAATGACCCGGACCTGCCGCGCGGCCTGACGCCGCGCCAGCCGGGCGACTTCACGCTGCTCGCCGATTACGTCCGCCGGCTGGAGGCGGATGTGGTGGCGCTGCAGGAGGTGGACGGGCCCGAGGCGGCGGCGCGCATCTTCAACCCGCGCGACTACGCCTTCTTCTTCCCCGATGAGCGCGATATCCAGCGCACCGGCTTCGCCGTGCGCCGCAACCTGCGCGCCATCCGCAACGCCGACCTGGCGGAGCTCGACCTGGCGCCCAATGCCCGCTTCTCACAGCGGCGCGGCACCGACATCACCATCGAACATGAGGGGCGGATGCTGCGCCTGCTCTCGGTCCACCTGAATGCCGGTTGCCGCGAGGGGCCGATGGACCCCGCCCGCGGGCGCGAATGCGACAACCTCACGCGGCAATCCGCGGTGCTGGCCGGCTGGGTCGCCGCACGGCGGGGCGAGGGCGCGGCCTTCGCCATCCTGGGCGACTTCAACCGCCGCATCCCGGATGCGCGCGACGACCTCCTGGTTCAGCTCACGCGCGCCGCACCGCTGACCCGCGTGAACGAGGGGGTGGGTAATCCCTGCTGGGCCGATGCGCGGGGTGGGCGGCCCTTCATCAGTCACGTCTTCCTGGGCGGGCCGGCGCAGCGCTGGCTGGTGCCGGGCAGCCTGCGCGTGATGGTCTATGCCGAGCGCGACCCCGCCATGCGGGACCGCCTTTCGGACCACTGCCCCATCAGCTTTCGCGTCAGGATGAACTGAGTTGCACATCTTCCTGCGCGTCACCCTGCCGCTCGCCTTCGTGAACCTGCTGAACCAGGCGAGCCGCGCGATGCTGGCGGTGATCGGCCCGTTGCTCGCGCTCGAATTCTCGCTCTCCGCCTCCGATCTCGGGTTGCTGGCCGCCGTGCTGTTCGTGGCCTATGCCGGCGCGCAATTGCCGGTGGGCGTGGCGCTTGACCGCTATGGCGCGCGGCGGGTGCAGACGGCGCTGGCGGCGCTCTCGGGCGCGGCCTTCCTGCTCTGCGCCCTGGCCGATGGCGTGGTGATGCTGGGCATCGGCCGCTTCCTCACAGGCATCGGCATCGCGGCAGGGCTGATGGCGATGCTCAAGGCCAATACGCAATGGTTCCCGAAAGCGCGGGTGGCGGCGATGACGGGAAGCGGCGTCTTCATCGGCGGGATGGGCGGCATGCTGGCGACGCTGCCGCTTCAGGCGCTGCTGCCACTGGTCGGCTGGCGCGGCGGCTTCGTCATCCTCGCCCTCATGTCCTTCGCCATCGCCGCCTGGATCTGGTTCTCCGTCGCCGATGCGCCGCCCGGCCATGTGAAGCCGCCCCGGCGCGGCTTGCTGAACGAGGTGAAGGCCTTCGGGCCGATCTTCACCCATCCCTATTTCGTGCGCTTCGTGCCGGCGATCATGGTCATGTCGGGCCTGAACTTCGTCTATCAGGGCCTCTGGGCCGGGCCCTGGCTGCGTGACGTGGCGGGCTTCGATGCCGAGGCGCGGGCCATCGTGCTCTTCGCCTACGCCTGCGGCATGGCGGGCGGCAGCCTGAGCAACGGCCAGGCGGCGAGCTTCCTTCAGGCGCGCGGCCATTCGCCCATGCTGGTGCCCTGCATCGCCATGGGCGTGCAGATCTCGCTGCAGGCGCTGTTCGTCTTCCATCCGCCGGCGAGCCTTTGGGCGCTCTGCCTTGTCTGGTTCGTCTTCGCCTTCGCGGGCTCGGCGGGGCCGACGGGCTATGCCGCGGTGGGCCAGCGCTTCACGGCGGAATTCGCCGGCCGCGTGGCGACCGCGATCAACGGCTCCATGCTCGTCATGGTCTTCATCCTGCAATACGTGATCGGCGTCATCATCGACCTCTGGCCGCAGAACGCCACGGGCGGCTGGCACGCCACGGGCTATGCCTGGGCCATGGGCCTCACCCTCGCGCTGCAGGCCTTCACCATCCTCTGGGCCTGGCGGCTGCATGCATTCCGACGGGGAGCAGCGACATGAACATCGCGGAACTCGACATCGACGTGGAGAAGATCCTGGCGCGCTACCGCGTCGAGGGGGGCAAGGGCTTCCGCCTGAAGAAGCACGACCCGGCCGACACGGCCGGCCTGAAGCTCGACAAGAGCGACGCGGCGGAGCTGCTGCAATACGGGGTGGACCGGCTGAGTGCCGAGCAGGACAAGCTCTACGCGCAGGATCGCTGGTCGGTGCTCTGCCTCTTCCAGGCGATGGACGCGGCGGGCAAGGACGGCACGATCAAGCATGTGTTCTCCGGCCTCAATCCGCAGGGCTGCCACGTGGTGAGCTTCAAGCAGCCGGGCCCGGTCGAGTTGGATCACGATTTCCTCTGGCGGCATGTCACGGCGCTGCCGACGCGCGGGCAGATCGGCATCCACAATCGCAGCTGGTACGAGGAGGTGCTGGTGGCGCGCGTGCATCCCCGCGTGCTGGCCGGGCAGAAGCTGCCCGACGCGCTGGTCACCAAGCGCATCTGGGATGAGCGCCTGGAGGATATCGCGGCGTTCGAGCGCTACCTCGCGCGGCAGGGCGTGGTGGTGCTGAAGTTCTTCCTCAACGTCTCTCAGGCGGAGCAGAAGAAGCGCTTCCTCGCGCGGCTCGACGAACCGGAGAAGCACTGGAAGTTCAGCGCGAGCGACGTGGCCGAGCGCCGCCACTGGGACGCCTACATGGATGCCTATGAGCGTGCGATCCGCGCCACGGCCCAGCCGCACAGCCCCTGGTATGTGGTGCCGGCGGACAACAAGTGGTTCACCCGCCTCATCGTCGTTGCGGCCATGAACCGTGCGCTGAAGGGGCTGAAGCTGCACTATCCGGTGCTGACCGAGGCGCAGCGCGCGGCGCTGGCGGAAGCAAGGGTCGCGCTGGGATGACGCTCTACTTCGGCTACGGCTCCAACCTCGACGCGCGGGACTGGAACGCCTTTTGCCAACGCTGGGGCTTCGTCGGCGCGGAGCTGGTGCCGGTCTCGACCGCGCTGATGCTCGATTGCGAAATGGCCTTCGACCGATACGCCGCCTCGCGCCGCGGCGGCGCGTTGAACCTGCGGGCGCGGCCCGGGCAGGCGGTGGAGGGCGTCGTCTTCCGCGCGAACCGGGCCGCCCTCTACGCGCTGGACCGCAAGGAGGGCGCGCCCGTGCATTACCAGCGGCAAGACCGCCATGTCGTGCTGCCCGACGGCCATCTGCTGCCGGTGATGACCTATGTCGCGCCGAGCCAGGGCTTCCACGCCCCGCATGCGGACTATGTCGGCGTGGTGCGGCGCGGCCAGGCGGCGCATGGCATCGCGCATGACATGATGGAGGCCGTGGCGTGCGATGCGGCACCGCCGCTCACCATCCGGCACCTCTTCGTCTATGGCACCCTGATGGAGGGCGAGGCCAATGCCCACCATCTGGAGGGCATCGCGCGCGTGCCCGGCCGCGTGATGGGCCGGCTGCATGATTGCGGCGCCTATCCGGCGCTGAGCCTCGCGGAGGGCGAGGTCCATGGCGAAGTGGTGGAATTGCCGCTGGAGCGCCTGGCCGGCATGGACGCGCTGGAGGATGCGGCGCCCGGCGGCGCCCCGGGTGGCATGTATCGCCGCAGCGTGCTGCGCGTGCGCACGGCCACGGGCGTCATCCGCGCCTATGCCTATGTGATGGATGATGCAGCGCGCTTCCCGGTCATCGCCGCCGGTGATTGGCGCGGCGTGGGCAACCGGCACGCGGCCTGGGCGGCCTATGCCGCGGGGCAGGCGCCGGAGTGAAGCGCCTGGCAGGCGAAGCCGTCCCGCTTCGTCGGAGGCGGGGTGCGGCGAAAGGAGAGCCGCGCGCCCCCAGCCAGGGATTCGCCTTCAAGGCGCAGTTGCTCCTGTGCTAGCCTTTCGATCCTGAGATGACACCGGACCGCCGCCGCTCCCTCCTCGCTTTCCTGACGACGCCCTACGCGTCGTCCCCCCGGCGCCTGCTGGTCGTCAGCGTTTTCATCGCCATCATCCTGACGCTCGGCGCCTTCGGCGCGCTGTCCTGATGCGGGAGGGAACTCTGCGTGGAAAGTGACTTCGCACGGCTGGACTGGGATGCCCTGATCGGTTGGGCGATGACCGCCGTGCCGATGCTGCTGTTCGTCGGCATCATCTGGTACCGGCGGTGGCGGCGCGATCCCAAGGCCTTCCTGGAACGGCTCGGCACCACCACGCCGGGCACCACCATCCCGGGCTCCTCCACCTTCACGCAGCCCAAGGGCCGGCTCTGACTCGCTGGCCTTCCCGTCGTGGGAGCCTTGCCGCCCCCTGAACATCGTGAAAGGAATCAGGCGGTCAGGAGCGAAACGGGACTCAGGGTGCGAAAGCCGGAACAGACGGTCATGGAACGCGGGGCCGCGGCCACCCGGCGCGGTCTTTTCTCGCCGGCCGGCATCATGCTGGCCGCGACCGCTTTCTCCACCCTCTGCGTCGCGCTGGTCCTCGCCGCGGCGCTCTCGCAGCCCTGGCTCGGCCTCACCCTGGCGGCGGAAGCGCCGGGCGGTGGCGTCAGGATCGCGGCGATGGCGCCCGACGGGCCCGCGGCCCGGGCCGGGCTGCAGCCGGGTCAGCGCCTTGCCGCCATAGGCCAGGGGGGCGGCATGCCACTGCGCGCCGAGGACCTCATGGAGGAGCCGGACGCGCACGAGACCTACGCCGCCTATCGCGACTTCATGGCCCGCCAGTCGCGCATGGCCGCGCTGCTCGCCGCGCCGGAGGTCATCCTGCACGTCGCGCCGCCCGGCACGGCGGCGGCGGAGCCGCGCCCCGTTCGGCCCGGGGAGCGGCCACTCGGCGCGCTCCCCCTGGTATTCTGGGTGCAGGTCGCATCCGCGATCGGCTGCCTCACCATCGGCGCCTGGGTGTGGTCGCTGCGGCGCGGTGACCTGGGCGCGTGGCTCTTCGCGCTGTCGGGCCTCGGCCTCTTCGCCTCGGCGCTCGCCGCCGCGGTCTACAGCACGCGAGAGCTGGCGCTGGACGGCGCCGTGTTCCGTCCGCTCTCGGCGGTCAACCATTTCGGCGCCTATCTCTTCGGCGTGGCGATGATCGCGCTGTTCCTCACCTATCCGCGCCAGCTGGTCCGGCCCTTGGCGCTGCTGCTGGTGCCCGGCCTGTTCGTGCCGCTCTACCTTGCCAACATCACCCATCTGGTGGGGACGCCCGCGCTCGGCATCCACATGCCCGTCGCCACCATGATGCTGGGCATCATCCTGCTGGTGCTGCTGCAATGGGTGCTGGCGCGGCGCGATCCGGTCGCGCGCGCGGCACTGCGCTGGATGGGACTCTCCGTGGTGCTGGGCGCTGGCGCCTTCGTCGCGGCCATCGCCGTGCCGCCGCTGCTCGGGCGGGAGCCGGCGCTGAGCCAGGGCTATGCGCTGGCCTTCTTCGGCATCGTCTATGCCGGCATCGCGCTCGGCATTCGCCGTTACCGGCTCTTCGACCTCGGCACCTGGTCCTTCCGCATCCTGTTCTATGGCGCGGGCCTGCTGCTGATGGTGGCGCTCGATGCTGCGCTCATCACGCTGCTGAACCTGGAGCAGGCACCCGCCTTCGGCCTGGCCCTGCTGGCCGTGGGCTTCCTCTACCTGCCGTTGCGCGACGCACTGGCCCGGCGGCTGCTCGGCCGCCGGCAGCCCGAGCATCACGAAATCTTCGCAGCCGCGATGGACGTCGCCTTCGCGCCCACCGCGACGGGGCGCGCGGAGCGCTGGCGCGGGCTGCTGGTCCGCCTGTTCGATCCGTTGGAGATGGAGCCGCTGCCGGATGGGCCGCCGGTGCCCGAGGCCAGCCCCGACGGTGTGGAGATGACCTTGCCCGCCTTGGCCGATGCGCCGCCGCTGCGGCTGCGCTTCCCCTTTCGCGGCCGGGGCCTGTTCGGCCCGCTGCAACTCGGCCTGGTCCGCCAGCTCGCGGTGCTGATCGCCGAGGCCGCCCGCAGCCGCGACGCCTATGAGCGCGGCGTCGCGGAGGAGCGGCGGCGCATCGCGCGCGACCTGCATGACGATGTCGGCGCGCGGCTGCTTACCGGGCTGAGCGGCGCACCGACAGAGACGCGGCCGCTGCTCCAGGCCGCGCTGACCGACATCCGTGCCATCGTCAGCGGCCTCTCGGGGGAACGCGCGACGTTCGACCAGGTGCTGGCGGAGATGCGGCACGAGGCGGCGCGCCGCTGCGAGGCCGCGGGCGTCACGCTCGACTGGCCGCTTGGCGCCATGATGGAAACGGCGCCGCTGGAATACCGCGAGGCGAAGGCCCTGACCTCCGCGATGCGCGAGATCGTCAGCAACATGCTGCGCCATGCCGCTGCGGGACGCTTCTCGGTCCGCGCGGCGCTGGAGGAGGGGGTGGTGACGCTGCGCGCCGCCGATGACGGCGTGGGCTTCGCGGAGCCCGCGCCGGGCGGCGGCTTCGGGCTTGCGAACATGCGGCAGCGCGTCACGGAACTCGGTGGCAGCCTCGCGATCGAGTCCGGGCCGCGCGGCACCAGCACGACGATCCGCCTGCCGCTGCCGGCGGCCGTTGCGGCGCCGCTGCCCGCGCCGCCCGCCGCGCCGTGACGCCCGGTGCCGCGCCGCGCAGCTGCCTGATCGTCGAGGACCTTCCAGCCTCGCGCGAGGTGCTCCGCCGCGTCGCGGAGACCGCGTTTCCCGGCATCGCCACCCTCGCCACGGCGACCCTGCGCGAGGCGCAGGCCGCACTGGATGCGCCCGGCGCCCGGTTCGACCTGGCGCTGGTGGATCTCGGCCTGCCGGACGGGTCGGGCATCTCGCTGCTGCACCGGATCGCCGCGGCGCATGCCGGGACCCTGCCGGTGGTGGCCACCATCTATGACGGCGACGCCCACCTCTTCGAAGCGATCGCCGCCGGCGCGCGGGGCTACCTGCTGAAGCAGGAGGAGCCCGCGTTGCTGGTGGAATATCTCCGGCGCATCGAGCGCGGCGAGCCGCCGCTCTCCCCCGCCATCGCGAACCGCATCCTGGGCCATTTCCGCAGCCGCCTGCCGGGCCGGCGCGACGAGGCTGGGCTGACCCCGCGCGAGGCCGAGACGCTGGCGCTGCTCGCGCGTGGCCTGACGGTGGCCGAGGCGGCGGCGCAACTGGGGCTGAAGCCGCAGACCGTCGCCAGCTACGTCAAGGTCATCTACCAGAAGCTCGACGTGGACACGCGCGCCGCCGCCACGCGCGAGGCGATCCGCCGCGGCTTGGCCTGACGGGCGCCCCCCCGTTCAGGGGTGTCGGCGCGGGTCGGCGCGGTGCAATCTCGACGCCGTGGCGCCCCCCTTGCGGCGCCAAGGATCGTCCTCATGCCCATCGCGCCCGCCCTCGCCACGCTGTTTTCGCTCACGCTCCTTTTCGCCTGGCCCGCCGGGGCCCAACCGCGCGGCTGCACGGTGCCGGCCGGGCCGCTCCAGGCGACGCTGTGCCAGGATGACGTACTGCGTGCCCTGGATGCGCGGCGGCGCGCCTTGGAAGCCGAAGTCGTCGCGACGGAACTGCGCCGCGCCACCTTCGCCCAGCGCGCGCGCGACTGGCAGGCCACGCTGGCGGCGGATGCGCCCGACCGCGGGGCGCTGCGCGACGCCTATGCCGCGCGGATCGCCGCGTTGGAGGAGGCGCTGCGCCAGGCCCGCGCGCTGCGCCGGATCGAGCAGCGGCGCGGCGCGGATGGCCGGCTGGTCGCGGCACAGGGAGGCACGATCCCGCGGCCTGCGATGCTGGAACAGCGCTGCCTCGGCACCGCCCTGCGTGATTGCCGCGTCACCGGCGCGGGGGTCGCGCTTGGCGAGGATGGCCGCACGCGCGTGCTTTGGCAGATCCAACAGGGCTTCACCGAGGCCGATGGCGTGCGCTCCGGCATCGTGCTGCTCGCCGAGGTGCCGGGCGGCGTGCGCCTGCTGGGCTGGTCGTTCGAGGGGCATGGCTATGAGGCGCCGCGCATCCTGGCGGGCGAGGGCGGGCCGCTGCTGCATGTCCGCGGCAGGGCCGGCGGCATGGGCCGCGCGAATGGCGACCTGCTTTACCGGAACGGGCCGCGCGGCTGGGAGGAGATCGAGACCGAGAGCTGGTGGGCCGCGCTGCCGGGCCGCCTGCCGGCCGGGCTCGAGCTGCGCCAGGCGGTGACTTATGACTTCGAGCAGATGGCGGCCGAGGCCGTGCTGTCGCGCGCGGAGGATGCCAATTGCTGCCCCTCGGGCGGGAGCGCGACGCTGGATTTCCGCATCGAGGGCCAGGGGCTCGTCCTCGCAGGCGTCGGGCTGGATGCCATCGCGCGCGCCGTCTCGCCGCGCGCTGATTCCTGCCCGGCTGAACGCGCGACCTATCGCCTCGATGCCCCGGGCGAATGGACGGCGGAGCTGCGGCGCGAAGGGCCG
The DNA here is from genome assembly GCF_033547095.1 of Sediminicoccus rosea. Taxonomy (NCBI): domain Bacteria; kingdom Pseudomonadati; phylum Pseudomonadota; class Alphaproteobacteria; order Acetobacterales; family Roseomonadaceae; genus Sediminicoccus; species Sediminicoccus rosea. The sequence goes on from NZ_CP137852.1 coordinate 1,208,669, forward strand.
CCCGCCTCCGATGCCTCGGACCTGCTGCTGCGCCTGCGCTCCGGCGCCAGCGGGCACGACCTCTGGTTCCGCTTCGCCGCCGCGCAGGGCTATGGCGGGCTGACCCTCTGGCCCGTCTCCGCGCCGGGGCCCGGGACGGCCGAGGATGGCGTGCGCGACCTCGAGACCGATGACGCGCTGCGCCTCGATTTCCACCCGGTCAGCGACGCATTCGCCATCCTGCCCGATCCACCGCGCAGCGGCGTTCCGGCGCCGCGGCGGCTTTTCATCCCCGCCCTGGGCCGTGCGCTGCACTACGGCGAATTGCCGCAGCAGGCGCAGGCCGGCGCCGCGCGCGCGCCGATGCCGCCGGGCTTCTGGGTCCTTTCCGCCTGCCGCTGAGCGGCGCCGCCTTCCTTCCACCTCACCACAGGAGACTTCATGCTGCGCCGTGCCTTCGTCCGATCCACCACAAGCCTCGCTGCCCTCGTGATGCTGGCGGGTTGCCTTGGCGCCAATGAGGGCGTGCGCCCCGCCACGCAGCGCGGCAGCGTGCTGACCGGCTTCGCGCCCACCTCGGACGTCGTCGTCAACGGCCAGTCCTACCTGGCGGGCGCGCCGCGTCGTGTCTCCGTGGTGGGCTTCGTCGTCGCCTTCCAGACCGACCTCTCGGCCTCCGCCTCCGCATCGCGTCTTGGCAGTTCGGGCGTGGTGCGCGCCTCGGTGCGCGCCAACCTCAGCGGCGTGGATGAGGCGCGCATGCAGCAGATCACCGATGCCGCCTGGAGCGACTTCCAGGAGCGGATGCGCAGCGCCGGGATCGAACTGGTGGAACCGCCGGCCAATGTCTCGGGCCAGCCGAGCCCGGTGCGCGGCAGCGGGCTGATCGTCTTCGCGCCGACCGGCCGTTCCGTCGTCAGCACCGACACGGGCCTGCCCGGCATTTCCGGCTTCAGCGGCTTCGACACCAATTCGCCGATCCGCGTCATCAGCACCCTGCCGCGCAATGATGGCGTGACGGCCGTGGTGGTGCGCCATTATGTGGACTTCGCCAATGCCGAAGCTTCGGGCGGCATGTTCGCGGGCCGCGCGAGCGCCGAGTTCACGCCCGCATTGTCGGTGCGGGCGGGCAGCGGCCTCAGCAACATCGCGACGCCGCGCGGCGTCGCTTGCGTGGGCTATTGCCCGAACAATGTCGGCAGCATCACGCTCGGCCAGGCGGTCTTCTCGATGGACCGCTACGGCGATCCGGTCCGCGATACCTCCGCCGGCGCCGTCGCGACGGGCGTGCTCAGCGCCCTCTCCGGCGCTTCGGTCGGCCGCTATGAGGTGCGGGCGGATCCCGCTGAATATGCGCGGATCTCCACCTCCCTCCTGCGGGACGCGCAAGGCAAGGTGGTGGGCGCGCTGCTCGGCGCGATGGGCGCGGCGCCGGGCAGCTGAGGAGCCGGGCGGCTTTGGACCGGCTGATGCGAGGATCGGTTCCCGCCCTTCTGGCGCCACTCGCCGTCCTGGTGCTGGTCTTCGGGCTCTATGGGACGCTGGCGGGGGCGCTGGTCGGGCTTGCGGAGATGGTCCGGCTGCCCGCCATCCTGCTTGGCGTGGCGCTGGCCTGCCTGCCGCGCGGCGCGGCGCCGCTTCCGGCCATCGCCGGCTGGATCGCCATCGGCCTCGTCGCGGCGCTGGTGCTCCGGGCTGCGCTTGCCACCCTGGGTGCGGCCGCCTGGCTGCCCACCACGGGCGAGGACCTCGCCGGGGCCGACCTGCTGCTCGATGCCGGATGGCTCTGCGCCCTCGCGCTGCTGGCCTTCCGCGGCGGGCGGGGCGGTGTCTCGGGCCCCATGCTGGCGGCCATCGTCGCGACGACGCGCATCGGCGCCTTCGTGGACCTGCCGGGGGCGCTTCTGGGCGAGGCTTGGTCGGGTTCGGCCGGGATCGTCACCTTCGCCGCCCTCTGCCTTCAGGCGGTGGCCGGCGCCTTGGCGGCGGGCCTGGTCACGATCGGCGCCGGCTGGTTGCTCGCGCGCTGCGCCAGGGCTGGGGCGAGGCTCGCGGCGCCTGCGGTCCTTCTCGCCGTGGTCGCGCTGCTGGCGGCTGCGGCGCGCCTCTGGGAATTGTTCGGCAGCAGGCTCTGATCGCGCGGGGTCAACCCGCCAGGACGGTCGCCGGAAGCGCCAGGACCCGTTCCGGCCCCATAAGCGGCAGCGCGCGGTGCGCGTCGTGGAATCGCAGGGGATCGGTGAGGAGCCATCGGCCATCATCGCGCGGATCAGGCTTCACATGGCCATCGGCAGCACAGCACCGGCCATACGAAGATCCGCGATCGCCGCGCCCATGCCCGAAGATCCGTCGCGCGGCGAGGCCCACGGCCAGTCGGATGCGGCGCTGGTGCCGCCCGGATCCCGACGCATCTGCGCGCCGCCAGGCCCGCGGATGGGATGGCCGGTGATTGACAGGTGCTGACGGCGCCGTGTCCCCTCAGCGGCGATCAGCCAGGACGCGTCAGATGGACGAGCACGACCAGACCAGGAAGCCCTTCAAGCTGCGCAGCCAGCGCTGGTTCGACGACCCCGCCGATCCTGGCATGACCGCGCTGTATTGCGAGCGCCAGCTGAACTTCGGCATGACCTTCGACGAGTTGCAGTCGGGCCGGCCCATCATCGGCATCAGCCAGACGGGCAGCGACATCGCCCCCTGCAACCGGCACCACACCATCCTCGCGCAGCGCATCAAGGAGGGCATCCGCGATGCCGGCGGCGTGCCCCTCGAATTCCCAGTGCATCCGATCCAGGAAACGCTGAAGCGGCCCACCGCCGCACTCGACCGCAACCTGCAATACCTCTCGCTGGTCGAGGTGCTGCACGGCTATCCGCTGGATGGCGTGGTGCTGACGATCGGCTGCGACAAGACGCCCGGCGCGGGGCTGATGGCGGCCGCGACGCTGAACATCCCGGCCCTGGCCTTCTCTGGCGGACCGATGCTGGATGGCTGGCACAAGGGCCGCCTCGTGGGCTCGGGCACGGTGGTCTGGGAGGCGCGCCGCATGCTGGCGGCGGGCGAGATCGACTATCGCCAATTCATGGAGATGGTGGCGGCCAGCAGCACCTCCTGGGGGCATTGCTCCACCATGGGCACCGCGCTCTCGATGAACTCGCTGGTGGAGGCGGTGGGGATGAGCCTGACCGGCTGCGCCGCCATCCCGGGCCCGCACCGCGAGCGCGCGCAGATGGCCTATTGGTCCGGCCGGCGCATCGTCGAGATGGTGCGCGAGAACCTGACGCCATCGCGGATCATGACGCCAAAGGCCTTCGAGAATGCGGTGGCGGTGGCGAGCGCCATCGGCGCCTCCTCCAACTGTCCGCCGCACATGATCGCCATCGCGCGGCACATGGGCGTGGAACACTCTCTGGAGGACTGGCAGCGCATCGGGGCGGACATCCCGCTGCTGGTGGATTGCCAGCCGGCCGGGCGCTTCCTGGGCGAGGCCTTCCACCGTGCCGGTGGCGTGCCGGCCGTGATGCGTGAGTTGCTGGAGGCCGGTCGGCTGCATGGTGATGTGATGACGGCCACCGGCAAGACGGTGGCGGAGAACCTCGCCGCCATCCCGCTCTCACCAGACCGCGAGGTGATCCGCGCCTATGCCAGGCCGATGAAGGAGCAGGCGGGCTACCTGGTGCTGACGGGCAACCTCTTCGACAACGCCGTCATCAAGGTCAGTGTCATCGACGCCGAGTTCCGGCAGCGCTTCCTCTCCGACGATCCCGACGTGTTCGAGGGCAAGGTGGCCGTCTTCGAGGGGCCGGAGGATTATCACGCGCGCATCGAGGACCCGGCTCTGGGCATTGACGAGAAGACCGTGCTGGTGATCCGCAATTGCGGCCCCGTGGGCTATCCGGGCTCGGCCGAGGTGGTGAACATGCAGCCGCCCGCGGCGCTGATCAAAGCCGGGATCAAGGCACTGCCCACCATGGGCGATGGGCGGCAAAGCGGCACCTCGGGCTCGCCTTCCATCTTGAACGTCTCGCCCGAGGCGGCGGTGGGCGGCGGGCTGGCGCTGCTGCGGCATGGCGACCGCATCCGCATCGACCTCAAGACGCGGCGCGTGGATGTGCTGATCCCGGAGGAGGACCTCGCCGCGCGCCGCGCTGCCTGGGTGCCGCCGGTGCTGCAGAACAAGACGCCGTGGGAGGAGATCTACCGCAATTCCGTGGGACAGCTCGGCAACGGGGCCTGCCTGGAGGCGGCGACGCTCTACCTCAATATCCTCGAGACGCGTGGCGAGAGCCGGCACAATCACTGAGGGGAGGGACGACCCGGTGGGCTGGATGGCCGGATGCGCAGTCACTGGGGGAATTGGCGGAGGAGGTGCGACTCGGTACAGGCGGTCTCCAGGCTGAAGCCTTGGAGAATAGGCGCCAGGATAAGAATCACCCATTCGCTGCAATCAGCTTTTGGATGAATGTCATCGGGGTATCTGTCGCGGTGCGGGACGGAACTACCAGGCCCGCTATCCTAAGGGTTTGTGCAACGCGAATCATAAAATCTATACAGTCATTCCCGCTCAGAGAATAACGTTCCGCTGATGCTGCAAGATTATCCGGGATACCCAGTATGACCAATGTAGGTCGTGCTGCAGTTAACGCGTCCTGATAGCGAGCCCGATCCACTTGCACGGTTAGGCATGCTTGCTTCATATGGGTGAAGCGTTCCTCGGCCTGCTGACCAGCGACCGATCCCCCACCAAAGTAAGTAAATACTGCTGCTGGGGTCGTGGTTGATGGAGCTACTGTATGGCCAACGGCACGAAAAATGCGACGTTGTCCCGTCGGCTGTTCACTAAAACTGACGAAAGCATGACCGGGGAAACCCCAGGAATTCGGACTCGGTCGCGCACAGAATCCAATCTCTGTAACGCCCGAAGCATCCGTTTGAGTTCTAAGGTCTTTCTCTCTCGCCAAGGCTGCTGGAATCGCCAGCATAATGGTCGCCGCCACCACAATTACAGAGAGAGCCGATTTCATGTGGACTCCTGAAGGATAAATCTGGGATCGTCAGACTAGCACCACGGCAAGCAGATGCGCCTTCCGCCGACCGATCCTAATTGCAGCGGCGCCGGCGCCAGTTGGCTGGGATTATTAAATACTGAATTAGAGCCGCCCCAAATCTGGGATGGATTTCGAACGAACGAATTGGAACCGCCGAAAACCTGGCCAGGATTTCGGACAAAAGAATTGTCTCCACCCCATATCTGACCCGGGTTATTGACAACTGAGTTGGGGCCGCCAGCGATCTGACCTAGTGTCCGAGCAGTCCAACCGTTGCGACCGATGAGGTCGTTAGAATCTCCAAAGCAACCGTCACCTCCGACCCCGTCCGTCATGCATTTAGTTAGCTCACGCATCGTCAGGCGTGAACCGATGCACCCCGCCGCGGCATACGGCTGCCCACCGGTCGAGACGACGCACTGGACAGCGATCTGTTGCTCCGGGTTCAGTTGCAGATTGAACATGTTGGCGCCAGCACACGTTGCCATTCCTGTCGGGTCGCCCTGAGATTGCGCTGCACACTCAAGCGCAACGCGTTGTTCGCGGCTTAACTCGCGGCCCAACATCCGCGAGGCGGAGCATCCAGCAAACCTCCCGGTGTCTCCATTTGCGCTGACAGCGCAGTTGAGGATGGCTTGCTCGTCAGGGGACAGGTTGCGGTTCAGGAAAGAGGCGCCGGCACAAACACCAAAGGCATTGCGATCGCCATTTGAACTTAAGGCGCATCTCGCCAAGATCCGCTGGTCATCAGACATGCGAATTCCCGAATTCGATGCAGCACATGTCGCAAAGGTCTGCGAGTCAGAGGCGGAGACTGCGCAATTCAGAACTGCCTGCTGTTCTAGAGCCAAGAACCTCCCCGAAGCGCAGGATGCGAACTGTCCCGCATCGCCGTTGGAGTTAGCCGCGCAATTTAGGATAGCTCTATCATTTTCGTTTAGCGAGCGGCTCAGATATTGCCCGCCTGCGCAGCTGGCAAACCTACTGGCGTCACCGCGTGTCGTCATTGCACAACCGGCGACCACGCGCTGCTCGTCGGAAAGACGAATTCCAAGATTCGGCGCAGCGCAGTTGGCGAAGCCAGCCGCGTCGCGGTTCGAGACCGCGCAGTCGAGTACTGCCTGCTGGTTCCGCGGCAAAATGATTTGTTGACGCGCACACCCAGCAAAGGCTGCGACATCGAGGCCGACACGCTTTGCGCATTCAGCAGCCAAGCTCTGCGGCGAAGACAAGTCAGCCGGCAGACCAAACGAGGAAGCAGCGGGCACAGGGCCGCTCATGCGATCAAGGCTAAATTGGCCGACCAGAGTGCAAGGGCTCGGCCCGAATGGACCGCTACACATCGGGCCTGTTTCAGAAGTCCCGCCCGGAATCACCTGAGCAGCGCGTGGGTCAAACGCGGCGCCACGCAGTGTTCCAGCCTGTTGTTGGGCCAAGTAGGCCTGGATCACCTGACACGGTGCAGGCCCCATCGGCCCGAGGCAAATAGGGCCTACTCCAGGCGCGTTCCCAATCACATTGAGTGGAAAGCGCTGAGCCCCGATTAGCTGCGCTGCAATGTAAGATCGTACATCGTTGCACGGGCCAGGGCCGAGTGGCCCTCCACACATCGGACCGAAGGTCGGATGCATGCCCAGCATGGGAACATTAATGGTGGAGGCGACGAGCTGGATCCAAAGGAATTGCTGAACTGCTTGACAAGGTCCGGGTCCGAGAGGGCCAGCACAGATTGGGCCAACGAAGGGATCCATGCCAATTTGGTGGACGGGCGGCGGCGGCGGGATCGCACCCGGCTGGGTGTGACCTGGTGAGTGGATCAAGAGGAAAAGGGCGATGATCGCCGTATGAAAACGCCCCATGGGTTCCCCACTCACGCTCAACAGCCAATCCGTTGCATGGGGACCGCCATCGTAACAAGAACATTCGTTCATCAATGAGGAGCGGCTGCTTGGAACGGCTTGGCCCAGCGCAAAAGATTGAAGGGCGCGGTCGTGGGGATGGCGGCGAACCGGTCGGGAGCCCGCCAAGGCGGCCGTCACAGGGCCGGCCAGATGTTGCCCGGCATGCCGGGAGGTGAGACGAAGGGGGTGCGAGGTTGGGCTGCGAACCCCCTCCCTCCTAGGGGTCGGCATTCGGACCGCCGTCACGGCACCCGCCGCTTCGCCACCCCCACCGACAGCGTTGCCGCCGACAGGTCGAACGTCGCCGCGGAGATGTTTCGCGCCATCACCCGCACCGTGTTGTTCGACCACACCGCGGCGTCGAGCTCGATGAAGCGCGTCGACGACACCAGCGACGCCTGCGCGAGATCCCCCGCCCGCGCCCCGTTCACCGTGACGTCGAGCAGCGATGTCGCTCCGGGCGCCAGGCTCGGCAGATCCCAGGACACCTCGGCAGCGAACTCCCGCCGCCCTGAGCCGAACAGCGCGCCGGTCAACAGCGGCGTGCCGTTCAGCACCGCGGGCGCCGCCTCGGGCAGCCCGTAGAGGCGCAGCGATTGCAGGTCGATCGGCCCATCAAACCCGATCACCCCCACCTGCGCATAGGCCACCGCCGCGCCGACGCGGATGGTCTGCCGCCGATTGAAGTTGGCGTCATCCATCGGCGCACCGGCGTTCCATCCCTTGGCCGGCCCGTTCCACTGCATGGTGGTGATCGAGGCCAGCACATCACCGGCGATGTCCTCCCGGACATTGCCCGCTCCGTCGAACACTCGCACGAACAACCGCCCGCCCGAAGCGCCGCTCGTCAGCCAATGCGCCAGCGCGAACTCCTTCGCCTGGGAGGTGTCCAGCATCCACCCGAGCCCACGGTTTGCCGCCAGCGTCACCGCCCGATCGGTCGGCGTCAGGTCGGTCAGCCCGTTGAAGCAGAAATCCGCCATGAAGGTCGCGGTGGTGGTCGACGTGGCTATGGTGATCAGCCCCTCCACCCCGACCTCCGTCGCCGACTGCCGGAACGCCGCCGCCCGGGTGTTCGGCACACCGGCCAGGAAGCGCTGGAAGCGCGACGCCGGCGCGCGGTGCCGATTGATCACCGCATTGCCACAGCGATTGGCCGTCGCCGTGTAGTCGATGCCGACCAGGTAGGTGTTGATCCAGGCGATGTCGTACTCGCAGTCCTGCGCCCCTGCGGTGTGCCGAGCCGCCAAGGGCGAGCAGGCCTCCATGCGCATGTTGCGCGCGATGATGGCACTGCCCGAAGTCTCGTTCAGGAACGGGATGGCGATGTTGCTGCCGGCCTGGCGCAGCTCGAAGTTCGGCGCGTCAAAGACGTGGCGGTTGTGGTTGGTATAGGCGCCGACCTCATTGCCAAACCGCACGCCAAAGCGGTCCAGCGCGGCGTTCACCCCCGTCGCCTGGGCGAAGTGCCCGCCGTAGTAGCGGATGGAGGTGTTCCAGGCCGTGGCCGTGGCGCACCAGATGTCGAGACCGATGCGGTTGTTGACGATGCGCCCGAGCGTGAAGGTGCTGTCCTCCACGCCGCGGCCATCGCCCAGCGTGCGCATGCCGATGGTGAAACCCTCGACGCGGCGAAGCTCGATCTGGCTGGCATCGACGTTGCGCACGGTAATGCCGATATCGGCCTCGGAGGACCAGTCCGACAGCGTCTGACGGATCACGTTTAGCCCCGTGTAGAGCTTCTCGGCGTTGCGGATGGTGCCGCCATCGCCCAGCACCAGCACGGAGGTGGGGGCGGTGCCCGTGTAGCGGATGGTGCCCTGCATGATCAGCCCGCGCGCGCCGCCCGGCAGCGTCACGGTGCCGGAGACGTTCCAGGTGCCGGGCGGGATCATCGCGAATTTCTGGTCCGCCCCGGCGCGATCGAAGGCCACCTGGATGGCGGTGCGATCATCCGCCACGCCGTCGCCCAACCCGCCGAAGTCATTCGGCAGCACCGCCTCGCGGTCGCGCAGATACTTGGCGAAGTCGGTCTTGTTGAGGTTGGCGTTGAGGACCAGCAGGTCGTCGATGCGTGCCGGCATGGCGGGCCTCCTACAAGGCGGTGGCAGTGACCGGGCCGGCGAAGGCGGAGACATTGCCCTCGGCCGAGACGCTGCGCAGCCAGTACCAACGGGTCTGGCCGGTGGTGAGGCCGGTGCGGTCCCAGGGAAGTGCGGTCGGCTCGGCGGCCAGTTTGGTCGCGCTGGCCAGGCTGTTGCTGCTCGCCTCGAAGACCTGCAGCCGCACTGCGTCCGTGGGAAAGCCGCCCGACAGGCGCACGCCACCCACGATCCCTGTTGCGGCCAGGCGGGACGCGGCGGCCGGCACCAGCGCCTCGCGCCAGCCCGACACCGCGCCGCTGCGCGCCTGCGCCCGCACCCGGAATGCCGTGGGCTCCGCGGTGGGGATGGCGACGGCGGTGGCGCCGAAGCCGCCGGCATAGCCCTGCCAGATGGCGACGGAGGTGGGGCGGAACTCGATCTCGTAGCCGGCCAGATAGGCGGAGCCCACCGCCGACCAGGAGACGGCGATCGCCGTGAAGGTCGTCCCCAGCGGCGTCTCCACCAGAATGGCGGCCGGCGCGGCGATCACGCCCGGGTTGGGCAGCACCACGGACGGGTTCTGGCCGGTGGCGCGCTCATCCGTCGCCGGGTTCCAGGCCCAAACGGCCGGGTCCTCCTCGGCCAGTTGCAGGTTCACCCCGCCATCCGGCGCCAGCGCCCAGCCCGTCACCCGCGCCGGGAAAGGCGTCAGACGGTCGAGGGCCACCGTCACCCCATCCCAGGGTCGCAGGCGCAGCGCCGAGAGGTTGGCCTGCATCGCCACCTCACGCTGGCGGCGGTTGCGCTCCAGCTCGATTTTCATCAGGCGCTGCACCGTGCTGGCGCTGGTGGTGAGCGGGAACTCCATGTCCCGGTAGATCGCCTCGCCGCCATCCTCGGTGACGTAGTTGCTGGCCAGCAGCGGCGGCGCATCGGTCGGCTGCCAGGCGGCGGCCGGCTCGACGTAGACGGCGCGCACCCCGTTGAAGAGATCCCGCCGCGGCCGCGAGCCCACGATGGTGACGTCGCCGCGCAGATCGTCGGAGGTGAGCGTCGCGGCCGGCAGCGCCGGTGCGCCAGCATGGATGTAGAAGCGCCCGCCCGAGACCACCAGCGCGCCCGCCATGGCGGCGACGAGCTTGCGGGTGATGGCGATCTTGCCCTCGCCGAGGGTGACGGCGCCGTTGACGGTGTAGCGGCGCTCGGCGGTGCCATCGCGCCGGCCCATGATCTCGTCGCAGATGTTGGCCGCCGCCATGAGCGCCGGCAGGTCGATGTCGGCCCAGGCGGCGGGCCAGCCGAAGGGTGAGGTCAGGTACCAGGCCAGGCACAGCGCGGGATTGTCCGACCAGCCGGTGGTGCCGGTGCGCGGATCGAGGATGGTGTCGGCGCCCTCGACGATGGCCGAGAGGCTGGGCGCGCCGGAGGGAAAGGCCTCGGGCCGCAGCTTGAGCCTCACGGCGAGATAGGCGCGGCCCTGGCCACGGTGCGCTGCGGTCCATTGGCCGCCGGTGTCCGCCACGAGATTCGCATTCGCGGCCTGGCCCGGATCGCCGAGCGCGCGATCGATGCGCAGCAGGCCGGCGAACTTCGCGTCGGTGGAGGCGGTACCGTTCAGGAACACTTCGCCGATGGCGCGGACGCGGTGCGCGGCCAGCACCACGACCACATGGAGGAAGCCGTCGGCGCGGCCCTCGTCGTCGGTGGCGGAATGCAGGAACACGACAGGGCCGGAGGTGCGGCAGCGCCCAAAGACGATTTGGAGCTCGGTGATGGGCTGGTGGAAGGACTGGGTGCGGCCAGCGCCGGGCGTGCGGGGATCGAAGCCGGAGCCCGGCCCGGTGTCGGTGCCTGGCGTGACGTTGGCGCTGCGGGCGGCGGAGGGCGACTTGGGGCGGAAGACCGCGGCACCGACGGCCGAGACCACCAGGGCGGCGCCGGCGGCCGCCACGGCGCCCAGGACGCCGCCGCCGATGACGGCCGAGGCAGCGGCCCCTGCGGCAGCGGCGATGAAGGGAATGGCGACGGGCATCAGCCAACCCTCCAGGCAATGGTGCAGGCGGTGATGGGGAGGCGCAGGAGTCCGGCGGGTCCGACGAAGGCCACGCGGCCGGCGTCGAGCACGACGCCGAGGCGGTCGGGGTCGGCGGCCAGCGCCACGTCCCCAGCGCGGGCGAAGGGCACCGCCACGCGCGGGTAGCCGGCGGTGTCGGCCATCGCGGCGAGCGTGGGGCGGTGCTGCCAGAACGGCCGCTGGCCCGTGCAGGCTGCCACCGCCGCCATGGCGAAGCGCCCGCAGTTCCAGCGCGCTGCGTCGAAGGGCCGATGCTCCGCCGCCGTGATGAGCTCCGCCAGGCGTTCCGGCCAGCCGGGCAGCCGGTTCACGGGCGCGGTAGTCTGGCTGGAGGAAATCATCGATTGGCTGCTTTCGCGTGACCGGAGCCACTTCCGATGGGGGGGTCGGAATATAATCCTTGACAATTAGAACATAAAAGGAACATATAGGTGGCCGGAGGTGCCGCTGATGGCCGAGTTCATTCACGTCACCGAAGAAAGCCTCCGGGCCGCGATGCGCGATCCGCGCTATTGGCGTTCAGGGCATCCAGAGCGTGAGGAATACAACCGCTGGGTCACCGAAGGGTGGCGGGCCGTTGTCAACGAAGGCCAGGGCAAGGGCGGTGTCGTGCAGGTTCGCGCCTACACCCGCACGCGGAATGGCAAGACTGAGCAGGTGGGGCACATACCAGGGCTGATCCGCCCGGCGGTGATGACGACAAAGCTCCGTCCGCGCGAACGCCAAAGGCTGCGGGAGGCGATGCGGATGTTATTCAGGTAGCAGCAGCGCCGGCCCTTGTGCAGGGCGCGATCCGTCTTGCTCCGCAAATCGGACGTGTCCTGCCACGAGGCCTCCCGGCACTGCGGCGGCGGAACTTGCTTGATGACGCAATCGACGAGGCTAGGCGCGGGAGCATCGCTCCTCGGTCATGGTACAATGCAATTCCGGAGCAACCCGGCGAGCGCGAGGCTGCGGCTGGTGCGGACCAGGATGCCCGCAACGACGGCGCTGTGGTACCTCCGAGGGTGGAACCCCGACAGGATGACGGCGAACGACCGCGCTACACTGTCGATGGCGATCAACAGGGCAAACATCTCCCCGGGCATAAAAATCATCGTCCGCAAGGAGGACGTAGCGAACTCGACCCATCCGCAGATCCCCAGGGTCTCATTGATCGTCATGCACACCGCGGCACTTCGGCGAATGGCATGCCCCCTGGGCAGCCGGGCGCACGGGAGAGATTCGATAACGGCGATGAGATCATCGGCATCTACCGCGATGGTCGCGGCGCATCTGCGCCCACAACGCGGGGCATCATCCACTACGGCTCCGATGGCCGAGTGCATATTGTGCCTGCGCGTCCGCGGGGCTGGATTGAAGGAGGCAGGTGATGATCGAGCGAACAGAGACTTGGGAAGAGCGCGTCCGGTGGTATGCGGAGATGGAGTGGCCAGAGCATGCGATGGAAGCTCTGTTGGCGTATTGCTTCGTAGTTGATCGTGCAGCGAAGACAGTAACGCTGAGAGCCCTATTCGACCACGCGCCTTCCGAACAGGAGAAGTCTGATCTGTGGGAACTTGAAGGTGAGATCGGCGTGCATTTTCCCGATGAGTGGCAGATCACCACCAAATTCGAAAGGTTGTCGCCAGTGCAGGAGGCAGACCTTGGCAATGTCGAGATCATCTATCGCCGCGGAGACGCGATGAACCCCCGCGATCGTTGGGAGCAAAGAGAAGCGGGCGAAAGAGCATGAACAACCGAACACCGGTTCACTGGATCGGCAGCCGGATCTCCGCCTCCTGGAGCGCCGGCACGAACTCGAAGAACCGATCGCCGGGGTATTCCGCCTGCTGGTCGGCGTCGGTGTAGCGCCGCACTTCGGCCCGCTCGAGGTCCACCAGCCGGCTCTCGCAGGCCAGCGCCACGGAGGGTTCGGCGCCGTCCGTCACCTCGATCGTGTCCATCAGCCCGGCCCAGAGCGGAAACGGGTCCGCCACAAAGGCACCTTGGGCGTCCAGCAGCGCGCCCCACAGCGTGACCGGCCGAAGCCGATAGCTGCGCTCGGCGAGTGCGATGTCCACCACCTCCTGCGGCACCGGCGACAGCGCGAGCGTCAGGCGGACGGCGCGGAGCTCCACCGTCTCCTCCACATCCGAGATGGCGCCGATGCTGCCGGCGCCCTCAAAGACCTTCCCCGCCCAATCGAGCGGCCCGAGCCCGGTCCAGACGCGAAAGGGGCCGGTGGCGAAGTCGAGCTCGACCAGCACCACGGGCGTGGCGATGGGCGCTGTGGCGGCGGACGCGGCCTGGTTGCCGAGGCGTGGGGTGCCGGACATCAGAGGGCCTCCTCCAGGCGGATGGTCACGGCGGCGAAAGGGCCGGGCCGCGTTGGGTTCGCCGCCTCGTCGTCGGAGACCAGCCGCATCGGCACGCTCGGCAGGGAGAGGATCAGCGGCTCGCCGACCACCACCGCGGCGCGCAGCGGCGGCGCGATGGCGATGGTGGCGGTGCCGGCGCCGGAGGCGGTGACCGCGGCGGTGGCGATGTAGAGGCGCCCACCGAGGCCGATGTAGTCGCCGGCGCCGACCGCCACGGTGCTGGGCCACCAGCCCTGGGTGACGATGGATAGCGCGCCGCGGGGTGCGCCGGCCGCCAGTGAGGGATTGCCCGAGCCCACCACCAGGCCGGTGCCGTCCGTGAAGATGGTCGCGTCCGAGAAGCTGTAGGGCCCGGTCGGCACGTCGCCCTGGCTGCGCGGATCGCCGGTGCGGTATTCGCGCCGCCAATCCGAGATGCGCACCGTGTTGGCGGATCCCGCCAGTGCGGCCAGCAGCCCGTCCATCACCCCGGCCTGCACGCGCCCCAGAGGCTCGAAGGTTGCCTCGGCCACCCAGCGCGCGCCCTCGCGCCGCAGCACCTGGGTGGCACGGGTGACCGGCGACACGAAGCGCGTGGTGTTGTGCTGCAGGTAGAAGGTCAGCCGCGAGGGTCGCAGCGCCTCGGGCCAGGCGTATTCGGTCACAGCACTGCCCTCTTGCCGACAAGGGATGGCCCGGACGGCTCGTGACGCTGGTGCTCGCGCGAATCGTCGCGCCGCAGGCAGACACGAGGATGAAGCTGATGGAGATGAACAGCGCGCCGGCACCGATGCGGAACTCGGTGCTGGCATACCGGATCAGCGAACTTGGGCCGCTGATTGGTGTTGGCCGCAGCACGATCTATCGCTTGATCGGCGAAGGCCGATTGCGCGCGATGAAGATCGGGCACCGGACGGTTGTCTGCGGCGAAAGCGTCCGACGTTTCCTCGCAGAGTTACCGGCAGCAACGTGCAGATCATACCAACGCTGAGAGGCGCTCAGCCTCGCACCGTCTCGTAGGCGCTGCCGCCGCGGCGGATGGCGTCGAGCGTCATGGCCGCGGCCTGCCGCGCGATCTGCCCGGCGAGCAGCCGCAGCCGCGCCTCGACACCGGCATCGGCACCGCGCGCGTCGATGTTGATCGTCTGCTGGATGACCCGACCGCCCGGCGCCATGCCGTTCGGCAGCACAGTGCCGCCACGGTCCGGGACAAACCATTCGGGGCCACGCTCGCCGACGATGTAGGGCTGCCCCGCCGCGACAGGGCCGCCCTCGGCGCGGAACAGCCCGCCAAGCCAGGAGCCGATGCCGTCGAACCAGCTGCCGGCGCCGAGACTCGTGAGGCCGGCCGAGACCGCGTTACCCAGCGGCTCGGTGATGGTGCGCCGCGCGATGATGCGGGTGATGTCCTGCAGCAGACCTTGCATGACCTTGGACAGCTTGTCGCCGCGCACGATCGCGTCCTCGAAGGCCGAGGAGAACGCGAAGCCCAACTCGCGCGCCGCCTCCCGCGTGCCCTCGGTGCTGCGCTGCAGGCGCCGCTCGGCCTCCTCCAGGTCCTCCAGCGCGCGCTGCGCCTCCCGCCCTATCGTCTCGTCCGGGATCGGCCGGCCGGCGCGTTCGGCGCGCTGCACCAGGTCGGACAGCCGCTCCAGCCGGCGCTGGTAGCGCTCATAGGCGGTCTCGTTGTCCTGGATCAGCCGCTCGCGCTCGCGCAGCAGGTCGTTCAGCTGGCGCTCGGCGTCCCGGGCCTCCCGCGCGCCCTCGGTGCTGACGCGGCGCACCGCAGCGACGCGCGGCTCCAGCCTGCGCAGCGCCTCGTCGCGCTCCTGCAGCGCAAGGGTCTCGAGGCGGGTGCGCTCGGCGGCGGTGACGCCGCCCGCGGCCTCCGCCTCGCGCAGGCGACGGACCCGCTCCTCGTATTCGCGGTTGATCCGGAAGCGGTCGTCGAGGTCGCGGGTGAGCTCCTGGACGTCCTGCGTGGCGCGGCGCCGGCGGGCATCGGCGGCGGCCTGACCGGCGCGCTCCTGCTCCTCCAGGCGGCGGTTCAGCGACTCCCGCTCGGCGGTGTCGATCTCGGCGAGTGTCGCGAAATAGTCGCGGCGCAGCTCCTCCAGCCGCGCCCGGCTGTCGACGCCGGCCTGCTGCTCGGCGGCGCCGACCAGGCCGGGGCGGATGCTGCCGCGGCGGACTGGGGCGCGCAGGCTGTCGCGGCCGTCGCCCTCGCTCTCCAGCCGGCCGATCTGCGCCGAGAGCGACTCGGCCTGGCGGCGCAGGCCGGCGAGGCGTTCCTCCTCACTGCGCAGCCCGGCGCCCTGGCGGACGCTGTCCACCGCGCGCGCGGCGCCCGAGAGCGCCCGGGCCAGCGCGTTGGAGAGGCCAATGGCGCGGTCGAGCTGGCCGAGGAAGTTCTCGGTCGCCGCCGTCAGCTGCCCGAAGGCACGGCCGAGCGAGAGCGGGGCGCGGTCGAGTTCCGCGCCGAGGCGTTCGGTAGCGCGCAGCAGGGCGGGAAAGGCCCGCTCGGCGGTGAGCTTGCCCTCGGAGCCGAGCTTGCGGAGCTCGCCGATGGAGACGCCGAGTTCGCGCGCCAAGCCCTCGGCCAGCAGCGGCATGGCCTCGAGGATGGAGCGGAGCTCGTCGCCCTGCAGCACGCCGGAGGCCAGCGCCTGGGCGAGCTGCAGCGTGGCCGAGGAGATCTCCTGCGTGGAGGCGCCGGAGACGATGGCGACGCGCTGCAGGCCGCCGACGAGGCGGACCACTTGGTCGGAGGTGGCGCCGATCTCGCGCGCGGCGATCGAGAAGCGCTGGAAGGCGTCGACGCTCTCGGAGACCGCCACGCCGGTCTGGAGCGCGTTGCGGTACAGCGCCTCATAGACCAGCACGGCGCGCTCGACCGAGCCGGTGGCGTTCTGCAGGCGTGAGAGGCCCTGGGTGAGCGCATCGTCGGCCTGGACCAGGGCCCGCGCGGCGACCGCGACGCCGGCGATCTGGATGCCGCGGGTGGCGACGTCGAGCAGTTCGAGGGAGCGGGAGGCGCGCTCGGCGCCGCCCTTGATCTGGTCGAGGGAGCGCTGGCCGGTCTCGCCGACCTCGCGCAGCCCGGCCTTGACCCGGGCGGCGTCGTCCAGCGAGAGGCGGACCGAGACGCGGCGGGTGGCGTCGGCCATGTCAGGTCGTCTCCCCCTCGCGGCGGGCGGCGCTGCCCTCGGCCATGCCGATGCGGATGGCGAGCAGCAGTTCGGCGGCGGCCCAGCCGGCAGCGCCGAGATCGCGCGCCGCGGCGAGCGCGCCGGCCGTGTCGAGGGTCAGGCCGGACATGGTGGCTTCGGCGCATGAGGTGCCGGCGGCCCAGCAGGCGTGGCCCTCAAGGCTGGTTGGTGCCTGCGCTGCGTAGGGGCACGCGTCGGCGCAGTCGCGGCCGAGGGCGGCACAGCCGCGGCAGTATTCGGGCCCGCGGCCGAAGTGCCAGGCGGCGCGGGCCCTCAGCCGTTTCCCTCGGCGGCCACCACGGCGACCGGCGCAGTGGCGCGGTCCCAGAAGGCGGCGGCGATGTCATCAAGGTCCATCAGCCGCTCGACCGCCTCGGGCGAGAGCGGCAGCGGCTTGCCCGCGCTGTCGCCGACGCCCTCCCAGGCGGTGACGGCGTGGCGGGCGAGAGCTTTCACCAGGAAGGCGAAGGACAGGCCGCGCGACATGTCGGGATCAAGGTCCGGATCGGCGATACGGACCGCGGCGAGGCGGCGCGCGGCGGCAGCCTGGGCAGCGGCCATGACCGCTGTCGTCACAGGCCGGATCTCCACGCGGACGCCGCGGGGCAGGTCGAGCCAGTACTGCTCGGCCGGGAGGTCGAGAGTGAGCATGAGCTTCTCCGTCATTTATGCTTGAGTCGGAAGGGTTCTCTGGCGCTTAAGCTACCGATGGACGCCGGGTGACGATGGCGCGCGACGCCCGCGTGCTTTGCGGTGATCAGAGCGGAGCCTGGCAGGGGACATGCACGATCAGGTGGACAATCTTCGAGCTCATGATGGTGGGAACGAGCCCAGCCTAAACCGCTCACTGTCGACTTCGGCCGCCGACGCGATCCAGAAGCTCACTCGGTCCCAGCTTGAGCATGCACTCGACGCGCACCACCGCGGGCTCAAGGTGTACGAGAGCCTCAAGAGCTTGAACGATGTGATTGGCACCCAGTACGGCGAGCGGGTCCTCTACGAACTGCTCCAGAACGCGCATGATGCCCACGCCCTCGACGAGAAGGGCGAGATCGCCGTCAGACTAGTCATCCACAACGACGCGACCGGCGAGCTGCTCGTTGCAAACAGGGGCCGTCCATTCTCAGCCTCGAACCTCGATTCGATCCGAAACATCGGCACCAGTGACAAAAAAATCGGCGAAGGGATCGGGAACAAGGGCCTCGGATTCCGCAGTGTCGAGGCATTGACAGATGATGTTCGTATCTTCTCCGCCGCCTCAGAGCAAACCTCTTCTAGGTTCGACGGCTTCTGTTTTCGGTTTGCCACGATCAGCGAGATAGCTGCGCGACTGCGAGAAATCGGGGCCGATGCCGCCAAGGCAGAGACGGTAGCTGCGAACGTGCCGCGCTACCTCGTGCCTGTAGTGGTGGAGGAGCAATCTGAGGAGGTGCTGCGGCTCGCGCAGAGGGGATACGCTACGGTGGTCTGCTTGCCCCTTACCTCAGCACGTGCTGTCGACCTGGCGCGCAAGCAGGTAGCCGCCGTGCTGGAGGAGGCCGCGCCTCTCCAGCTCTTCCTCGACCGCCTTGCATCCCTGGACGTAGCGGTCGTCACCTCGGGCCAGCTCACGCAACGAAAGCGTCTGTCGCGACATGTGGAGGCTGTGCCTGCGTCAGGTCTTCCGCCCAACTTCCGCATGGAAAAAGTGACGCTCGATGCCCGGAATGCCTTCCTTATCGTCCGACAGACTCTCCCCAAGGATGCGGTCCTCTCCGCCGTGCGAGACAGCATTCCAGCCGCCCCGCCACTGAAGCGGTGGCTCGACTGGAAGGGTGATGCGGTAGTTTCCGTTGCCGTGCCCCTCGGTCCGACGCCGCTGGCGCAACCCAGGTGCTTCAACTTCCTGCCTATGGACAAGCAGGCGGTCTCGCCGATGGCGGGACACATCGATGCGCCGTTCTTTGCTGACATTGATCGGCGTTCGATCAAGCCTGATCTAGCGCTCAACAGGTTTCTTCTCCAGTCCGTCGCCGTGACCGCAGCGACGGCAGCTATCGCAATCGTCGACCACGATATGCCCCTCCCCGCGAATGCCGTGATTGACCTGACCGCCTGGTCCGGGCCGCACATGCATAAAGTCATTGCGGCGTTCCAGGCACTTGGACGTCCGCTCTCCACCGCTGCCGTTTGGCCATTGACCTCGGGCGGGAGCAAAAGGTGGGCCAGCCTCGAGACGCTCTATGCCTGGCCAGAAATCCGCACGAAGCAGCTGACCCCCAGTCGACTAGCGTACCTCGCGAAAGCGGACATCCTGTCCCGTCAAATCGGTGAATCCCGCCTCGCGCGCATTCGGGAAATCGCTGTCGCTATATCCCTGCCGATCACACCCAATGGGGATACGCTGTGCCAGTGGGTGGAGGCAGTCGCCGAGTATCTCGTGAGCAGCGGTCGGCAAGCCCGAGGGCGATGGCGCGACTTCTACGACGACATCGTCACCTTCTTTTCTGCCTCGTCAGTCAGCTTAGAAGCGCTCGTCGGCAAGCGCATCTTCCTCGGCAGTGACGACAAGCTGCTCGTGGCGACCGCCAAGGGGCTGGACGGCGCACCCCCGGTATTCTGCCGCGTCGGACGCGAACGGGGCAAACGGAGCGAGGGACCGCCCAGCCCACCTTCAGCCCTTTCGCGAAAGTTCCGCTTCTTGAGTCAGAGTGTTGACGTCTCTGATGCAGCTTTCCGGGCGTTCGAGAAGGCTGGTTTGCTACGGCGCTACGATCCAATCGAGGCGCTCGCCGGACTGAAAGGGGCGCTGAGCGGGACCGCCACCGAGATCCAAAGGCGCGAAGCGATGACTTGGGCGTTTCGCGTTTGGCGCAGCGCGGGAGGCAGGTCAGTGGAGGAGGCGCTCCGCGATGCGGATCTTCTCGTTCCCTGCTTTGGGGGCTGGCGACTTGCGCGAGAGGCATCGCTTTCAGGCACCTGGAGCGCCTTAGGCCGGACGCTTGAGCAGTATCTCCACGAGGCGGCGTTGCACTCCACGGATTGCCGCTTCGCGCGGGACGGACTCCTCGTGAATTATGGGGAATGGCCACGTTCAGCTACCGACGACCGGCGCGAGGACTGGCTGCGCTTCCTCACCATTCTGGGCGTGCGGGATGGATTGCAGCCAATCGCCGGCGTGACGCGCCGGAAGGGCACCCCCTCGGGTTACTGGAATCGTCTCTTCCAGCTCGGCCAGCAAGACATTGGCCTTGACGTACACTGGACCAACGAGGCGCGTGCAAAAAATCTGTCGTACCCGATGACAGACTACCTGCTGGGCGGCGAGATTTGGCGGGTTCCCGGACAGGTAGAGCACCAAGCGCTACCGGGATCCGCAAAGGAGGCCTTGTCTGACCTTCTGGTCGCGTACCTGCGGGATAGCGGGGATGCGCACTTCACATTTCGCGTTGCACACCATCGAGGCTTCCAGACGATCGAGCTGCCTACTCCACTGCAGATATTTCTTCGCGAGGGCGAATGGGTCGCAAGTCTGCGCCGGGACGAAACTGTATTCGCCACGCCACGCGCGAGCTGGTCGACCTCCGCCGCCCGTCAGCACCCACCGCGGTTTGTGCCGCGCTTCGGCGCCGAGCCAGGTAGCCGCACGGGCCTGCCCCCGATCCTCTTCGACGCACGGGTTGGCCTCCGGGACTGGGCATCGCCCGCCAGCGCTCCAGAACGCCTGGAGACTTTAGCGTCCGTGCTTTTGGACCTCGCCGCCGCTGAACGCCGCGACCTTCGTGATCAGATCCGGCGTGCTTGGCATGACGTCGCCGAGCAGCGCAGTGCAATCCCTCCTCGACTTGAGCTCGTGGTCGAAAGGGCGGGGATCCTTGACCTATGCTCTCCCGACGCGGAGAGCCCGCCGACGGTCTACGTAACGGGCGAGCGCCAGGGCTTCGCGGCTCGCGCTCTGGCCGACGCTGGCGAGGCCGTGCTGGACGTAGGCGAGGCAGATGGGGCCGTCATCTGCGATCTCCTGGTCTCCACCGGCGTCTATGCGCCAAGGCTCGCCGATTCCGGTGATGTGCAGTTCGTCGTCGACGGCGACACATTCGAGCCCTCGGCCAACGATCCGCTGCTTGTAGCGGGCGACCTGTCCTGGTTGAGCTCCGCGGCGGTCCTCGCCCACGAGTACCTCGGGGACCCTCTTGAACTGAGAACCTTACCGACAGACGAAATAGAGCGGAGGCTCCGCCAGATCCGGGTGCGACGGTGCAGACACTTCGCGCTCACCATCGCGGATCAGGTGATTCCAGTCCGAGGCCACGAGCGCACTCAGGCTGTGCCGCACACTCGCGTCCCAACGCTGCTCGTCAGTGGAGACGAGCCCATAGGCATGGACCTCCTCTTTGAGGCATCGCCAGCGCTGACGAAGTTGGTCGGTTCCCGGCGCAACACGCTCGAGACGATGCTCAGCAGGCTAGCGCGCGAGGGGTTTACTGGCGCCGCTGCTGGCCCGACGGAACTGATGCTGGCCCGCGCGATTCGACGGGATGTCGGTGTCGTCCGCGATTATCTTGCCGCCATGCGCGGAGGCGTTGAGCGCCGCGTGGCGGCCGTTCTGCCGGTGGTGGCCTTCCTGAAGGGTCGCGATGCTGCGGAGCGTCTTTCGGACCGACATTTCCGCCTCGGCCCTGCGCTACGGCTGCGCGAATGGCTGGCCGGAGAGTTCGAAGTCGGACTCGCCGAGAGAATCCTGTCCGCGGTCGATGAGACGGACGATCAGCGAGTCATTCGTGAGCGGCTAGGCTTCGACTTCGCCGCCTACGGGCGCACCCTTGTCGAACTTGGCTATCCACCTCTGAACGATGAGGCAGATTTCCGGAGGCTCTTCGCCGTTCTGCTCGCGGAGATGACGCCGTCGCTCCGGGAGCGCCTGCGACGAAAGTTCATCATCGTCTGGCGCGCCAGCAAGGACCTGGCCGAGTATGTCGCGCTGAGGCAGCTCGACTTCATCTCCTTCGATCCGGCGTGGACACTTGAGAGGGAAAATATAGATCTCTCGTTCGTAGCATCTCATGCAGCCGCAGCCATGGAGGCGAAGCTCGGACCAGACGATCCCTCGATTGCGCTGCCGGCACTCGATGCTGTGACATCGACCAACCGTAAGCTGGTGCTTTCGAGATACGCCCGGCTGACAAGCCTGATACGGGCATGGTGTCGAGTGAATGGCGCGGTACGCCCAGTCCTAACGGAATCTGCCGATCCACAGCCTCTCGTCCGTGCACTCGATCAGGCGGGCCTGATTGACTTTGACAATCTCCGATCCGACGAGTTGCCTGCTCTGTTGCGCCGCGTAAACGCGTGGCCGGCCGGCATGCCAACGGCTGACACGCTGGACGTGCTCGGGCTGACTGAAGCCGATCTGCAGCACGAAGAGCGGGAGGCACGGGAGACCCGCCGAAAGGCTGAAGTCGCACGGCGGACGATTGAGTTTGGCGGTAAGCCTATCGACACTGGCGGCGATGACTTCGCGATCGTGTTTGAGCAGCTCGCCAGTGCAGCGCTCACAGAGGGAAACGATTGGTACAATCGGAGCCGTCCTCCCAGGCTTCGCTTGCAAGACCACGCAGATGAGGAGCGGCGGCGGCCGGGTACGCGCGGGGGCAAAGGAGGCGATTGGCGACAGCAACTGCCCGAAGCTGTCCGCACGGCGATGGGCGTCGCCAGCGAGTGGCTAGCCCGTGAGTACCTCAGGCGCCGACACCCGAAGGAGATGACGGACGCGTGCTGGGTTTCCTCAAACCGCCAGGCATTCTGCACGGGTGCGCCGGGCGATGATTCGCTCGGCTACGACTTTTGCGTTCAGACGATGCGGCACGAGTACCTCTACGAGGTCAAATCAGCGCTGGACGATGGCGGCGAGTTCGAGTTGACCGCGCGCGAGTTGGAGGTGGCGAGCAGCGCCAGTCTCGATCGGAAGCGGCGGTACCGGATCCTGTATGTACCCCATGTCTTTGACCCGAAGCGCTGGCGGGTTTTGCCTCTGCTCAATCCCGTCGGCAGCGACACCCGGAGCAGGTTCCGAGTCGTTCGCAGCGGCTCAGTGCGGTATCGGTTTGAGGTGCGCTAGACCTGCGATGCATCATCTCACGCGTACTCCGTCCCAGCCTGCTGGTTCTTCAGCACCACCGTCATCATGCGCGTCGCCGTCGCGTTAAAGGCGGCGCGGAACTCGAAGCTCGCCTCGACCCCCGCCGGCCCCTCGATCGGCGTCTTC
Source organism: Sediminicoccus rosea (assembly GCF_033547095.1). Taxonomy (NCBI): domain Bacteria; kingdom Pseudomonadati; phylum Pseudomonadota; class Alphaproteobacteria; order Acetobacterales; family Roseomonadaceae; genus Sediminicoccus; species Sediminicoccus rosea. Next base: position 1,231,544 of record NZ_CP137852.1, read on the forward strand.
GCCAGCGCCAGGTAGACCTCGTGCAGCGTGAAGGTGAGGCTGCGGTTGGCGTCGATCGTGAACGCGAAGGCGAATTCCGCCGCCGTGCCGTTCTGCGCCTGCGTCAGCAGCGTGGTGTCCGCGAAGCGTGCGGTGATCTGGCCGGTGGCGCGCGCAATGCCGGGATCCGCGCCCTCGATCTTGCGGTCGGCGCGGATGGTACGCACGGCCTCGACGCTGTTCGAGTAGGCGAGCCGCGCGCCGGTGACCTGCGCCAGCGCCGAGCCAGCGCGGCTGATCGAGCCCTGCGCCTTGTTGAAGGCGGTGTAGGCCGCAGAGACAGGCGTGCCGCCTGAAGACGAACCGGAGCGCGTCGAGCCCTGCGCAATGAGCTTGATTGTCGCCGTCGCCGGTCCGGTCGGGCTGAAGTCGATCTCCAGCGCGTCGGCGCGGACGCCGGCGCAGACGTCGTAGCTCGGCACGTCGGGGTAGCCGATCTCGATCGCCTGCGACGGCAGCGTCGCCGCGCCGGATCCGAAGGTGTGGGTGAAGTTCGGGTTGGTGCCGGTCGTGGTCGGCGCGCCAAGCAGCAGACGCAGCCAATGGCCGATGTTGATCAGGTCGACAGGTACGACGACGTCGCCCTCGACCGTGACGGTGTCGAAGAACGGCGCGGCCGGATCGCGATTGCCGCCGAGGCCGATGACGTCCGCATCCAGAAGCGGCTGCTCAGCGCCGAGGTTGCAGGAGAGAAAGGGCACGCGCCGCCAGTTGCCGCCGGGCGCGGTGCCGTAGGTGACCTCGGGGACCATGAGCAGGCGCGAGTTGGCGCCGATGGCACGGGGCATGGGGCGTCTCCGGAAGCGGGATCAGGCCAGCGGTGAGCCGGCGACGGTGAAGGACAACGTGATGGGAACGGAGGCGGCGCGGGCCGGGGCGGCGCCCTCGGTCTCGGCATCGTCGAAGGTCGGGGCCCCGGGCTGCGCCCATTCGACTGCGCCGCCGAGGGTGCGGTCGCCAGGGATCGCGGCCGCGATGTCGACCAGCAGCGCATCGAGCAGCGCGCCCGTGGTCGCGACGACCTCGACCTCGGCGCGATGCTCGACCGCCCAGGCGAGCGGCGAGAGGATGGCGGTTTCCTCCACCGTCTCGCCGTCACGGACCACGACGAGCCCGCCGGGCGGAAGGCGCTGCGGAACGCTCTCGTTGCGGAGGACCTTCGGGGCGGGGTTCCGCGCGGCCAGGGCGGCACCCAGGCGGGCGTACAGGGCAGCCAGAGCCGTCTCGCGCACACTCATCCGGTCCTCGCCGTCTCGGCTTCCCAGGCCGCCACGAAGCGCCGCGGCAGGCGACGTAGGGCGCGCAGGGAGGCGCCACCGACGTCGAGGCGCTTGGCCAGCTTCACCTGCGGCAGCAGGAGGAACATCGGCACCATCCCCTGTTCGAGCAGGCCGCGGGCCCAGGCCTCGCGGCCCTTGCGGTTGGCGGTGCCGACCTCGGCGACGCCGCCGGCGATCAGGCGGGTGCGCCGGCGGCGGCCGGTCTGCGTCCCCTGGCGCAGCGGCAGGCACCAGACGAAGCCCCGCCCCGAGCGGAAGGGCCGGAGGAACCCCTGGCCGGAGGCGACCATCTGGGCAGGCGTGACGCGCAGCCCCTTGTCGCCGCGGCCGCGCCAGCCACGGCCCGCGTTGAAGCCCGTAGCGATCGCGAGGAACCGCCCGCCGCCCTTCGGCCGGACCAGCGCGCCGCGCTCGAAGGCATCGATCACCAACGGCGTCTTGCTCCAGACGAGGCCGGCGGCGCGCATCGACACGCCCGTGCGCGGGAAGACCTGCGCGCGCCAGGCATTGGCGATGCCGCGCGCCTTGCCGCCGAGCGAGCCGGTGACCTGCTGGCGCAGTTCCCCCTTGAGCGCGTCGGTCTCGGCGCGCACGGCGCGTGTGGCGGCCCGCTCGCCGGCGCGGACCTCCTCGGCCAGCGCCTTGCGCAGGTCGCCCACGACGGCAGAGAGGCGCATCGCCTACCGCCGGCAGAGCACGCGCCAAGCAACGCCGGCCGCGTCCCGCTCGGCGCTGTCCACCGTCAGCAGGTCCGCGCCGATGGCGAAGGTGTCGCCCGCGTCGATCGCTGGCAGCAGGGCGATGCCGACCGTCACCACATCTGTCGCGCGCAGCACCGCCGTATCGAAGGCGTCCGCCACGCGATCGGGGCTTGAGCGCAGGATGCGGAGGGGCACAGGCGCACCAGTGCCTGCCGCCCGGTAGGTCGCCTCGACGCCGATGTTAGGGTCGGCCGCGAGCACCGCCAGCGCCTCGTCGAACACGCCCATGGCGGATCAGCCGAGCCCGAGCCAGGAGGCGAGCTTCGCGCCGACCGCGGCGCCGACGATGCCGCCAGCCGCCGCCGCGCCCGTGGCCGGGATCGCCGGCGACGCGCTCGGCACGCCGCCCGCCGCCAGCGACAGCGGCGCCGTGAGGCCGGCCATCGCCTTGACCAGCTCCGTGACGGTGCGGGTGAGCTCGCGCATGTCCTTGTCGCCCTCGGCGAGGCGCCTCTCGATCTCGGTCAGGCGGGTGACGATGGTGCCGAGTTCGCGATCATGGTCCGTCATCGAGCGACCTCCCGCTGCCGCTGCAGCCGCTGGTGGATGGTCCAGGCCGCGACGCCGATCACCGCGGCGGCAACGCCCCAGGGGCCGAGCGCCCGCAGGACCGACGCCAAGCCCTCGGCATGCGGCGCGAGCGTCGTGACGGCATCGACCGCCGCTGCCGCCGTGACGCCGGCGACCACCGAGCCCGCGGCCGCGCGCACGGTGCCGCTGTGGGCGAGGCCGGGCGCAATCAGCCCCGCCATGCGCAGCCCCTCCGCGATCGTCTCCGGCGCATAGGGCATGCCGCCGAGCTCGTGTCGGATGATCGCCTCGACCAGCCCGCGCATAGTGGCGGCATCGTGCAGGTCGATCGGATCGTCGAGCCCGACCCCCAGCCGCGCAGCGACCGCCGCTTGGTAGGCGCGCGTGTCGTTCTCGTTGCTCGGGGCCCAGCGCGCCACGATGCCGCGGACCGTGCGCAGCCCGTGCCGGTCCTGGTAGCTCTGCAGCAGCAACGCCAGCGCGCGGATGCCGTGCTGGTGCGAACGGAAGCGGCAGAAGCGCCCGTCCGAAGGCGGATCGACGAGCCCGAGCCATTTGTTTGTGGCGACGTGCTCGATGTTCCCGGGATTGCGGTTGCGGTAGCCCCGGCTGGCCTTGGGATCCATGGTCACGCCCCCGAGGCCGGCACGCGGGCCAGCATGACGCGCACCGTGGTGTCGGCCGCGAGGGCGGCGACGGTGACGACGCCGACCTGGAAGTTCCCCGTCGCGGTGGTGGTCAGGCGCCGGTTGGTGTTGTCCCAGAAAACGCGCGTGCCGGCCGCCATGGCCTGGGTCGGGTCCTTGGCGAGCTCGAACTCGCCGCGGGTCTCGCACTCGACGGTGGCGTTCTGCGCAGCGTCGGCGGCGGCCACGCCGAAGAAGGCGCCGACCAGCATGCCTTGGCCAGAGAGGATGCCGCCGGCGTAGGGCACGACCATGGGGACGGAGCGGGCGTCGGGACGGATGCAGTTGCGCATGGAGGGTCTCCTGTGGATGACGTTGAGAAGGCTCGACTTCCAGCGAGCAGGCCTTGGTGGGAATCCGTCACCTAGACTTCCAAAAAAGCTTCCGAAAATTCTTCCAAAGAAATCTTGCGTTGGTTCCGGAAACTGGAAAGATCAATGGTCTAGGACGGCGTATTTCCCGGCTCGAACCTGATGGGACGGGCCAACATGCAGACCACCGCAGCGGATGAAATCAGCTTCACCCACCACGCCTTGGCTCGGATCAGACAGCGCGGGGTGCGCGCCGAGGCGCTCTCGCTCGTGCTCGCCGAGGCCGACCAGGGGCATCACGTCGGCGGCGGCGCCGTCGCCGAGCATATCTCGCGCGAGAAGCGCAAGCGGCTGGAACGAGGCGGAATCCCCGTCGCCGTCCTTGAGGCGGCCTGTCAGCTGGTTGTCGTGTTTGCAGAGAACGGATCTGTAATGACTGTCATCTCGCACCCAAGCCATCGAGGTCGGGTGTACCTCGGCGCCGATCGTACCAACCCGCGGCGGCATGCGGCTCGGACGCGCCGGTGAAGGGAGCTACGCGCATGGGAGACAAGACGCCTAACGTGCCGGGTCACGATCTATCGCAGCAAGCGGAACGCGACCGGCAAGTCCGCGCCGCTCGCGTTGCGCGGATCAACCAGGATTTGCTTGACCGGCCTCGCGAGATGAAGCGGCAGATGGGCGCGCAACCGAGCCTGCGCCTGCGCATCGCCGAGAACCTCTGGAACATCATGGAAGATGCGCAGAGCCGATCGCCTGCCGTCACGCGAGCGACGATTCTGCACGAGGCGGGGATGGGCAGAGCTAGTGAGTCGACCAAGCGAGCTCCGTACTTCCTTTGTGATCCGACTTGGCCGCCGGCGAAGAAGGCTGAGCGCGCCAAACAGTTGACGCACGATCCTTCAGGGTACGTCAGGCTCGCGCGCGCCGCGGCCAAGCTGCTTGGTCTCGACGACAGGGACTTCTATCTGGTTGATCTGTTCGCCGGCACTCGCTTCGCCGCAGAGATCGAGAGCGAACTGCCGCCCGAGGATCCTCAGCGGGAGGCATGGGCCACCCTACTCGCCCTATTGCAGCATCAGGCACGGAAGATCTCCCAGGAATTCGACCTGCCGCGGTATTTCGCCAGACAGACGGGTTGGGGCCTCGGCTATCGGGACGGCAAGTTCCAACCGGGATCGGGCGGAGCCAAGGAGCCATCGGCGTTCCTGGGGTGGGTTGAAGCAGGCTCTCCCCGATCCGGCGTGTTTCGCTTTCGGCTTCTAGATCCCAAGGAACTCTACGGACCGGACTGCACACCTGATGATGTGGCCAACTACGAAGATCTTCTCCGGCGCGGAGCTGATGAGCTTCCCGTCACCGTCCATACGGTCCTGGTCCTGCATCTCGTCCTAGCGCCGCAAGGCCCGGGAAGCGCAGTCGCCCCGTGTCTGCGCGCCCGGTGCGTCAGCTACATCCTGTCGGCTGACTACTCGAACGTCTTTGAGCCTTACACCGGAAAGCAGATGCAGCGGGGCGACGTAATCGCTGTCTGCCATAGAGCGATTGCCACCAGAGCCGAAAGCCCCCTAACGCGACTGCCTGAATCTCTGGCTGCGGGCCTGGTGAGGAGCGTGAGTCAGCAGCCTGCCCCAAAGCGGGAATTCGAGATCGGTGAGCGTGAAATGGTTTACACGCACATGAGCGATTGCAGCGGCTACGGCTTCGATATGGGCGATGTCGTGCTTCGGGACGAACTGCATGGCATTCCGCCGTCGCTCGCATCAGTCGAACCTGACGACAGTCCGAGGATCATTGTGCCTCTTGGTGAGGAGGCCCTGGTTATACTCGGCTTACGGATCAGCGGCTTCATGGCAGAGCGGAACTGGACGGAAGCGCAGCCGTCCAAGCCTGTGTCGGCCGCGCCCGCGATCCTGACGGCATCGACAGTGCCCCTCGCGGACGAGTGGCTCGCTCAGGACGAAGCTGGGCGCGCCCGCATTGCCGCGATCGCCGCCAATCCGACGCCATTCGCGGCGGGCACGATGCTCGCGGCTCTGGATCGCGCCTGCCAAGCGCCGGACCACGAGCAGACGCCAATCAATCAGCTGCGAGGCTCGGCGCGAGAGTTGACCGCGGCTTTGGCCACAGCGATCGCCGAAATGGAAGCGACGCGTGACGCGAACCTCAGAAAATCACTCTGAGGTCCGCACCAGCGTTGAGGCTTGAGGCAAGCTGCAACATCACGTCCCAGGGTTAAACCAGGCGCCGCGCCAGTCGATGGCGCCGACGCCGAAGTCGAAGATCACGCTGACCTCGATGCCATCCGCGCCCTGCACCGGGCCGGTGGCGACCTGCGGCCCCTCCGCCCCGTTCAGGTAGCCGTAGACATAGACCGGCGCCGAGAGCGGGTCGGAGAAGAGGTACCAGCGGTTCGCTCCGATCAGCGGCTCGACCAGCGGCTGCACGAAGCCCGCGAAGACCTTCGCGTTGCCGATCTGGTTGGCGGCGACGCTGACGGTGAGCTGCCGGGCCGCCAGCTCCTGGCTCGGGCCGACCAGCAGCCGCATGCTGCTGCCGATCGAGATGGGGAGGCCGTCCAGCGTCTTCTGGCGCATGATGGCCGCGCGGCCGACGGCGAGGTTCGGCAGGTCGAGAGCAGAGCCCGCGCCGGCCTTGTTCGCGCGCCCCGCGCCGGTGCCGAACACCGTGGCGTTGCCGGTGGTGAGCGTCGGGCCATCGCCATCGCCATTGCCGCTGTTCAGCAGCTGGTAGGCCGTCGCGTTCTCGAACTCGGCGACGCGGCGGCCGATCGCCGCGGCGAAGTCGGTGAAGGCGCCGAGGTCGTCGTTGACCAGCATCGGTCGCGTGACGCGGATGCGCCGCGCGAAGGTCTGCAGGACGACGATCTCCTGGCTCTCGGACATGGTGCCGACCTGGATCTCGCCGTTCTCCAGCAGCGGCAGGAGCGTCGGGAAGTCGCCGATGCGCAGATGGCGATGCGGCTTGAAATCCCGGAAATCGCGGCGGAGGAAGATCTGTCGGTAGGTCGGCTGCGCCGGGGCATAGGCCGCGAGCAGCATCTTGTTGGCGGCGGCAGAGAGCAGCGCCGGGAAGTCGGAGCTGGTGTGGAAGGCGCGCTCGGCGAGCAGCGTCGGGTTGCGCGGCGGGTTGCGATCGCCGCGGCGCGCGAGGAGCTCGCGCAGCATGTCGGAGGGGCGCCAGCCCATGAACTCGGCGTGGCGGCCAGCGCCGGGGCCCCTGCTGGGCGGCTGGTAGCCCGGCATGGAGCGGGCGGCGAGCGCCTCGGCCATGGCGTCGAGCAGCTGCGCGGGATAATCGTGGCCGGGGCCGCTCTCCGGGCGGGCCGGGAGCGTCGGGCGGGTCGTCTGCGCCTGGGTTAAGGCCTCCCACAGCCGGGCGCGCAGCACCTCGGGGCTGGCGCGATCGCGCATCGCGGCCTGGCGCAGCGCGTCGATGGTGTCGGCGGGGAGCAGGCCGCGCGCGGCGGCGAGCACCGGCTCGTAGCTGGCGATGCGCTCGGCGACGGCGCGCTCGGCCTCGGCGCGGATCGCGTCGAGGTCGATCGGCGAGGTGGCCGGCACCGGCGCGGCGCGGGTGGGCTCGGGCGGTGCGGCCGGCGCAGGGGTGGGCGTGGTGGTCACGGAGGTCTCCTGGGGTGGGATGGACGGCGCGGCGGAGGGCGGCGCCGCGGGCGGGGCAGCCGGCTCAGCCGGCGTCGTCTCGGGCATGATGGGGTCCTCGTCAGACAGGGCAGGCTCGATTGCCGGCGCCGGGAGGCCCTGCTCTCCCTGCGCACGGACTGCGGCGTCCCGGTCCACCGGGACCGGCACGACGGAGATCTCGAAGGGCTCCCAATCCACGGCGCGGTGGACGGTCTCGCCCGTGGCGGCGTCCGGCCGCGGCTCGTAGCGGTGAACGCGATAGCCGACGCTGACCGCCCGCAGCGTGCCGTCGGCGATGCGCTGCCAGACGGGCTCCACATCGGCGGCGGTGCTGAACTGCAGCGTGGCGTAACCGCGGCCGCGCTCGAGGCGGGCAGCGGTGACGCGGCCGAGCACGTCGCGGGCATCGCCGCGGCGGTGGGTGTTCAGCACCGGGGCCTGGCCAGATCGCAGCGCGTCCATGCGCACCGCATTCGGCGACATCTCCAACTCCTCGGTGATGAGGCCGAGGGCGGGGACGAAGTTGCGGGCGCGGGCGCCGGTGGACCAAACCACCTCGACGGTGCGCGCGGCACGATCGACGGTGGCCGGGGCCGCCAGCGCGCGCTGCGCCACGATCGGCATGGCAGGGGCATCCGGCGCGGGGTCGCCCCCGCCCGGCTCGGTCGTCGCGGTCATGTGGATAAGCCTGTGGCTAAGCGCGGGAAAAGCTGTGGACAACGGCCGTCACGGCGCGGCGTAGCCCTGCGCGTTGACGTAGACCTGCGCGCCGGTGGTCAGGCAGGCGAAGTTCACCGCCGTGGCCGCCGTCCCGCGCAGCGGCGTCGGGAAGGCGATGTCCACCGGCGTCGCCATCGCCGCCGGCAGCAGCTGCCGCCAGATCACCGTCGCCCCGTCCTTGATCACCACCTCGGTCGCCACCGTCGCATGCGCGTTCCGCACATCGATCGACGTGACGTAATTCCGGATGCCGGCGGCTGCCGCTTTCAGCACCACGTCGGTCGTGCCGGTAATCCCGCCCGCGGCGCCGGCGTACTGCCAGTCGGCCTCCGGGATCGAGAAGGGCTTGTTCACCAGCGCGCCGATCAGCGTCGCGAGCAGGTCGATGCCGCGGCCGGTGGTCACCGCCGTGGGGTTCGCCGAGAGGCCCGTGGCCACCAGCACCGGCAGAGCGCCAGAGGTGTTGCGCGGCTGGCCGCCCACCGCCGTCAGCGTCGGGGCGATGGTGCTCAGCACGTTCACCCCGAGCCCCTGGCCCGCGACCGACTGGCCGCGGCCGGCGGTGATCTCGGTGGTGAGCTCGGCGTAGTCGGCGATCGTGACGAACTGCACCTTCACATCTGTGCTGGAGGCCGGCGCCAGGTTCCGCGAGACCGAGGCCCAGCCGGTGTTCAGGTAGGCGCCGGAGAAGGTCGAGCCGACCAGATCGAAGCTATTCGCGTCGATGACCGTGATCGTGAAGGTGCCGTTCGCCCCCGGCACGCCGGAGACGTCCGCCACCGTCACCACGTCGTTCGTCGCGAAGCCATGCGCTGCGCGGGTGATCCGAACCAGACCGGAGCCGTTGTTGGCGACCGCCGAGATGCCGTTGACGAACTGCCGGTTCCGCACCCGGATCCGGAATCGGTAGAGCGCATTCGGCTCCGGGATCTGCTGGTGGCGGACGTAGGAGTTCGATCGCGCCGCCGTGGTGTCGATCTGCCGGCCGTGGAACCAGCACTCGTCGTTGGTCGGTTCGATCTCCAGCACCGACCAACCCGCCGGGGCCGTGGTCGGGATGGTCGAGGCGGAGGCGGTGACGAGGCGGGGAGCGCCCTCGCTCTGCACCTCGTAGTTCGCGAGCGTCGGGCTGGTGCCGTCCAGCCGCCAGGCGGCGGCGCTGCGGCCGTCCGGCTGGGCGGAGGTTGGGTCGACGGAGACCAGCTCGAGCCAGACCGACTGACCGGCGATGCGCTGGCTGAGGTTCACCGCGACCATGACCCGGAGCGGGATGGTAAAGGCGGTGCGGCTGGTCAGCACGACCTCGTCGTCGAGCACGGTGCCGGTCGAGATGGTGACGGTGCCGTCGGCGACGGCGAGCGCCATGCCGCTGCCGCTGGCCGCGACGTCCCAGCGGGCCGGGTTGATCTCGGTTCCGTTGAAGCTGTCGCGGAACTTCTTCTGCATGCTCTTGATCTTGAGCATGTCGTCCGTCCAGTCGTAGGCGCCGGCGATCATGCGGGGGCTCCTGGGGTTGGCTCGGCGCGGGGCGGTGCCGCGGCGCCGGTAGCGGCGATCTCGACGGCGGCCATCTGCGCGGCGTCCTGTGCGGCGCCGGACTTCGCGACGCGGCGCGGATCGGTGTCGAGGGCGAGGCCGGCCTCGTCCAGCAGCGCGTTGGCCTCGCGGATCATCTCGACGACCTGGCGGAAGTCGTAGCCGAAGGCGCCCACCGCCTCGGGCTGCGGCACAAAGCCGGCGCGGACCTGCGCGATCAGAGCGGTGGTGTCCTTGAGCGGGTCGATCATCTCGTGCGCGGGGGGGACGTGGGAGAGACCGTCCGGCACCTCGGCGCCCCACAACCCGAGCAGCGCACCCTGCGCATGGAAGCGGTCGGCGATGGGGCGCACCAGCATCGGGATCAACATCCCGTACTGCACCTGCTCGCAGAGGCGGCGGAACTCGATCTTGCCGGCGCGGAGCGAGGAGTAGTTCGCCTGCGTCAAGTCACCGGCGACCTGGTCGTAGGTCAGGCCCGTGCCGACTGCAGAGGCTTCCAGCGCCCGGCGCGCGAAGGCGGCATGCGATCCACCACCGGAGGGATTCACCACCTCCACGGACCCAATGCCGCGGCGATACAGGATCATGCCCGGCTCGAAGCTCTCCACCGTGCGGCCCTGTGCATCCCGCAGCAGGCCCGACGCCGGGCCGGTCATGGCGTCGTCGCCATCCTCGGAGACGACCGCCGCCAGGCAGGCTTCGATCTTGGCTTTCATCAGCAGCGCCGCCTCGTAGTCGCCGAGGTCGCGCAGGCGGGTCAGCACGGGCGCCAGCCAGGAGACGTCGCGCAGCTGTCCCGGCCGGCGCTTGCGATAGATGTGCAGCACATCGCGGGCGGGCACGCGCTGGCTGCTGAGCCAGGTGGCGCCGCCCGGCAGCACCCAGGAGGCACCGGGATGCACGCGGTGCAGCCAATAGCCGACCGGCTCGCCGGTCTCGCCGAGGCCGATGCCCTGCAGCGTAGGGACACCCTCGATGACGCCCTGCCGTGCCGTGTCGAGGTGGTCGCTTTCCAGCACCTGCAGGCGGAGCCCGATCGGATTGGCCGGCGTGATGTCGGCCGGCAGCAGGCGGACGAAGCATTCCCCGCTCTCGACCACGGCGCGCATGACCAGGGCCTGCAGGCCATAGAGATCGAGCCGCCCCTCGGCGTCGCAGGCGGTGCTGTCGGACCAGCGGCGCCAGGCCTCGGCGTGCGCCTTGTCTGGCCAGCGGGTGGTGATGCCGGCGCCGACGGCATTGCCGGTCCAGAGGTCGACGATACGGGCGGCGTAGGGGTCGTTGCGGACAGCATCCCGGGCACGGCGCGCCACAGTGGGGGCCGCAGCACCAACCTCGGCCGTGGCGCTGGTGCCGGACGCAGCCCAGCTCGACGCGCGGTTGTCCTGCGCCGCGGCATAGCCGCGCAGGGCGTTCCAGGCATCACGAAGACGCCCCATCACTTGGTTCCCTCGCGGGAGAAGCTGGCGAACGTCACGTTGGGGCGGCGCGCGGCGGCGTTCTCCGCTGCATGGAGCACCGATAGGGCGCGGCCGAGTTCATCGAGCGACCGGTATTCCACGGTGCGACCGTCGAAGGTCACGCGCGTGGTGCCGCCGGTGAAGGCCGCCGCCAGGACGGCAGCACGGGTACCAGCGGGCTGTGCCAGCGCCCAGGCGAGGACGGTCGCGTCCATGATCGTCCTCCTGTCAGCGAAGCCAGCCGCTGCGTGGCGCGAGCCAGCCTCGCGGGCGCTGGCTGTCGGATGGCGGCACCGCCGCGGCCTGCGACGCCGGCGATGGAGGAGCGACATTCCCAGCGGCGGGAACCTCGCTCGGCCGAAGCGGCGCATCCGCCGCCTCATCCCGCAGCCGCGCCCAGAACTGCTCGCCATAACGATCGGCGCCGAGCAGCCACAGCGCGGCGCGGGCCAGAACAGCGCAGTCCAGCGCCTCGTTCCGCTCGCGCAGCTTGGCCCATTCCTGCCGCGCAAAGCCGCGGCGATCATTGGTGGTGCGCAGCTGCTCGGCGACCAGCTGCTTGACCCATTCGACGTCGATCGCGCGCGGCAGATGCACCCAGCCGGGCGGCAACTCCTCCGCGTCGCCGCGGCCGAGCCAGAGCCGGCGATAGAGATCGGCTTTCCAGGTCGAGACGGACACGGTCCAGAGCTTGAGGCCGCGGCGCAGCTTCTGGCCGTTGACCAGCGCGTCCACCGGCGTCGGGCCCTGGACGGGCTGCGCCCGGTTCCAGCCGTCAATGCCCTTGGTCGGCGCGATGCGCGGATCCCGCAGGCGCCGCAGATGGCCATAGACGGCGGCGGTGTCCCGGCCGCCGGTGTCGACGCAGAGCCGGGCGATGCGCATGGCGCCGCCACCGTGGCGCGGCCAGTCGCGCGCCAGCGCCCGGGCCAACTCGTCCCAGGGCTCGCGGTCCCGCGGGCTGCCGGGGATCACGACGTGATCGACGAGCCAGGACGAGAAGCCCTCCGCCCAGCCCCAGACGTCGCATTCCAGGCGGTCGTCCTGCACGTCTACGCCGGCGGTCAGCACCAGCGCGCCGGGCGGCACCACGCCCATCGGAAAGTCCTCGCGGCGTTCGACCAGCCGCTCCCAATCCGGCGCCTCGCCCTGCTCCTGCCAGGTCTCGCCCAGGACCGTGTTCTTGAAAGTCTTGATGTCCTCGGACTTGCCCTGGGCGGCCTCCCAGTCCCGGGCGATCTGCTCCCAGGAGAGCCAGCCCACGGGCGAGTACAGCGCCGAGATGTGAAAGCCGATAGTGTGGGGATCCTGGCCTTCCGCCGTCGCGCGCCATTCCCCGCCGCCGAGCATGGCGGTCTTGTCGTGCTCCTGCATGGGATGGTCGCAGGCAGTGCAGTGATACCGCGCCGTCTCGGGCGCACCCTTCTCCCAGAGCAGCCGCTCGAAGCGCAGCCACTGCATCTCGCCGCAAGCCGTGCACGGCACGAAGAACCGCCGCTGGTCGCTGGCCAGGTACTCGCGCTCGATGCGGCTGCGGCCCGCGATGGTGGGCGTGCTGACCAGGAAGGCCTTGCGCCGCCAGCCGAAGGTGCGGGCGCGCGCTTCGGCCAGCGCGATCGGATCACCCTCGCCGGCGACGTCGCCCGGATAGGCGTCCACCTCGTCGAGGAACAGGAACCGCGCCGTCATCGATCGCAGCCCCACCGCGCTGTTCGCGCCCGTCAGCACCAGGATGCCGCCGGGGAATTCCTTCGACAGCATGGTGTTGCCGCTGTCGCGGGCCCGGGCCGGCGCAACCCGCTCCCGCAGTGCGGGTGTTTCCTCCAGCAGCGGGTCTATGCGCTGGCGCGAGAAGCGCTTGGCCAGTTCCACGGTCGGCTGCACCGCCAGCGCGGGTGCTGGCACGTGGTGCATGATGTAGCCGAGCCAGTTGTTACCGCTCTCCGTCGCGCCGACCTGCGCCCCCTTCATGAAGACGACGCGCCGGGCGGGATACACCGCCGACAGCGCGTCCATCACGTCCTTGAGGTACGGCGTGCGGCTGGTGCGCCACGGGCCAGGTTCCGCCGAGGCGCGGCTGCCGAGCATGCGATGGCGCTCGGCCCATTCCGAGACGGTGAGCTGCGGCGGCGGGCGGAGCATCGCGCCGACGCGCCGGCGCACATGCTCACGGCTGCGGAGACCGGTCGCCTCCGAGGCCTGCTGGATCGAAGCGATCGGCCGCCTCCGTCAGCAGGTCGTTGATGTGGCTCTGCAGGATGGTCTGCAGCAGATGCGGATCGACGCTGATCTCGGCGGCGATCAGGCCGGAGACGCGGGCGGGCCAGTTCAGCAGCGCGTCACGCATCGTGCTGCCGATCTCGTCGAGCGCGGCATTCGCCTCGGTGACATCGAGCAGGCGGCGCTTGGTCTCATCCAGCGAGAGGCGCTGCGCCTCCACTTTCAGCGCGAGCTGCGCGACCTTCAGCCGGGCGAAGGGCGTGCCCTCAGCGCCGATGCTGGCCAGGGGCGAGCGGGCGGGATCAGCGGTCTCCGTCAGGCGGCGTCGGGTCTTGTCGATGTCCCAGCTACCGTCGGGCTCGCGGGCGATGCGACCCGCGCGCTCGGCCTTGTGGATGGCGGTGTCGCTGACGCCGAGGCGCCGTGCGGCCTCGCGCGTGGAGGCGGTGAGTTCCGGCATGGCGGCGACCTCCCGCCGCACGTGATGGTCATCACGAGCAAGGGCCCGCTACCTGCCGGCGGCGGGCCCTCGACGTGTCCGGCTCCGTGGTCAGGCCGGCAGGTGGTAGATGGTGAAGGAGCCCTTCGCGCCCGTCTTGTTCGGGCCGACCATCCGCTCGCGCGACTTCACCTCGACCGCGTGGCCCTTATTCTTCAGCCCGGCGAAGAAACCTCGGACCGTGTGCTGCGCCCAGCCCGTGGCCTCCGCGATCTGCGCGACGGTGGCGCCCTCGGGCCGGCGGAGCATTGCCAACACCTGCTCCTGTTTCGTGCCCTCGCGCGGCTTGCGCGGCGCTCCGACCTCGCGCGGGGCGCGGGGCGGCTTGCCAGCGAGCAGGGTGCGCAGCGCCTCCATCGGGGCATCGAGCGCGGCGATCATGTCCGTGGCGCGGTTGGCCTCGTCGTCCCAGGCCGCGAGGATCGCCGCGGCGGCGTCGCGCAGGCTGGTCCGCGGCGCGGCGGCGCGTGCCGCGAGGGCCTGGTCGAGCAGGGCGATTTCCTCCACCAGGGGCGCGGCCTGGGCGGCTTCGGCGACCGTAGCGTCCTGTGCGGCGGGCTGCGCGGCCGGCGCCACCGTGGGCGCCGTGTCGGGCACGCTGCCCTCGATGCCCGAGCAGTCGGGCTCGCCGGCCACCGCGTCGCCCTCATTCGGGTCGATGCCGATGGCGCGCAGCCCCTCGTCGGTGATGCGCGCCACAATCCAGGTGCCGTCGTCATCCTGGCGCCAGCCCAGCCCGACATGCTCCCGCGGGGCGTTGATCTCGGTGAGCAGGTCGTTCTTGATCAGGCTGCGGAACACCGCGTTGCGCGCGGCGGCCGGCAGGGTCTTGGGCGCGCGGGCGAGGCCGATCTCGTGCTGCGCGGCGGCGCTGAGGATCACGCGCTGGGTGTCGGAAAGCTTCGTCATCGTGGTGGTCTCCGGTTCCGGGTGCCGGTCATCGGCCCCTACTGCCGGGAGCCCCGCCGGCCTGGGTTCCCATCGCAGCTTGCTGCGATGGGGTCCCGTTGCCGGTCGGGGCGGTGCGGGAGTGGCCCGCGTCAGACTTCGTATTCACCGCGGCGGAAATGCTGATCCGCGATGTCCTTCAGCTTCGCGGTGGCATCGGAAAGCCAGGCCGCTTCGCCCCAGAGCACCGTCTCCGGATCCGCGCCGAAATGGTCTGCGCTGGCCTGGGTGAGTTCCGCGAGGAGGGCGTCGAATTCGGCCTTCTTCGCCAGGAAGGCGGCCAGGCTGCGTTCCTGGTTGCGGGCGGCGCGGGCTTCGCGGTCGGTCATCTTGGTCTCCGTCGTGGTGCAGGGCGGGGTGCTCTGCGTGTGACGGACCATTCGCGCTGTGCCGCGCACGAGCCAAGCAAGATGCAGCGGCGCGGAATTGCTATGTTTCGGCGGTCTGGATCACATCATGATCGACGATGCCGCGCGCCGCGGCGACATCGGCGAAGATGCGATCATCGCCTTCCAGCACGGCCGCTTCGCCAGTCGTCTCCTGCCAGCGCCGTACTATGACGTCGGCATAGGCGGGATCGATCTCCAGCAGCACGGCGCGCCGCCCAGTGCGCTCCGCCGCGATCATCGTCGTGCCCGAGCCGCCGAAGCAGTCCAGCACCGTGTCGCGCGGCTTGCTGCTGTTGCGGATTGCGCGCTCGACCAGCGCCACGGGCTTCATCGTGGGGTGCAGGTCGTTCCTGGCCGGCTTGTCGAAGTGCCAGACGTTCCCCTGGTCGCGCGCGCCGCACCAGTAGTGCTGCGCGCCGGCCTTCCATCCGTAGAGCATCGCCTCGAACTGCTGGTGGTAGTCGGCGCGGCCGAGGGCGAAGGTGTTCTTCGCCCAGATGATGGTGCTGGACCACTTGCCGCCCGCCTCCTGCCAGACGCGATGCAGCGTCGGCCATTCGGAAGAGGACATGCAGACGTAGCAGGCGCCCTTGGTCACGGAGAGCAGATTGGCCAGCGCGGGGCGCAGGAACTCCGGAAAGCCGCCGCCGAGCGCGTCATTGGCGATGGTCATCTTCGCCGCCGTGCCGCCCTCGTAGGCGACATTGTAGGGCGGATCCACGAAGCCCATGTCGGCCAGGTGACCGGCACCGAGGGCGCGCTGCACGTCCTGGATCTTGGTGGCATCGCCACAGAGCAGCCGGTGCTCGCCGCAGCGCCACAGATCACCGGTCCGGCTGACGGGCAACACGGGCGGTGGCGGGGCGTCATCGGCATCATCGTCGAGACCGGCATCGGCCGCGGCCAACAGCCGGTCGAGCTCCATGCCGGAGAAACCGAGCACCTCCAGGTCGACCACCGCCTCGTCGCGGATGCGGGCGATCTCGGCGGCGAGCAGCGCCTCGTCCCAGCCCGAGTTCAGCGCAATCTGGTTGTCCGCGAGCCGCAGCGCCCGCGCCTGGGCCGGGGAGAGATGGCCAAGCCGAAGCACCGGCACCGAGGCGAGGCCCAGCTGCTTGGCCGCCATGACGCGACCGTGGCCGGCAATGAGCACGCCCTCGGCGTCGACCAGCACCGGGTTCACGAAGCCGAACTCGGCGATGGAGGCGGCGATCTGTGCCACCTGCGACGGCGAATGCGTGCGCGCGTTCTCGGCGTAGGGGACCAGCGCTGCGACCGGCAGAGCACAGACAACGAGGTCAGGCTGCATCGGCGGTGACCTCCTGCCTTGCTGCAGCGACCGCGTCGTAATCGCGCCCGTCATCGGCCAGCGTCACCGGCATGTCCGGGTGCAGCATCCGCCACCGCGCCACGGCCAGGTCGACATAGGCCGGCGCCAGCTCGATCGCCCGCACGCGGCGACCGGTGCGCTGGCCGGCGATGACGGTGGTGCCAGCGCCAGCGAAGGGCTCGAACACCACGTCGCCCTCATCGGCATAGGCACGCATCACGAAGTCAGGCAGCGCGACCGGAAACACCGCGGGATGCTCTGTCTCGATACCGCGGGCCTTGTGCCGCGTGATGCGCAGCACGTTGTCCGGGATCCGGGTTTCCTGGACGCCTTGGCCGGCGTGCTGCCATTCGCCGACGGTGCCGTCCTTCGCGCGCAACCCACCCTTCTCCGAGTTGACGTGCCCTGCCCAGCGGCAGGGGATGATCTTGTTGGGGCGCCGGGCCTCGCGATTGAAGTGGAACAGGAGCTCGAAGGCGGGCGACAGCCGCCCGTTCCAGTCGCCCGGCAGGCCCGGCCCCTGGTCCCAGGTGTAGAGCCCGAAGCGGCGCCAACCGCGGGCGCGCATCCAGTCGAGCCAGCCGGACCAATAGGGCTGCCACTCATTGTCGCGATGGATCAGCCCAAGGTTCACCAGCACCTGGCCATCGGGTCGCATGGCCGCGTCGAGATGCTGGAACACAGCCTGCATCAGCGCATCCCAATCCGTGACGCCGCCGGTGGTGTAGTCCCGCTGGTTCCCATAGGGCGGGGAGGTGAAGAGCAGCGCCGCGCGGTCGTCGCCCATGACGCGAGCGACCGAGGCAGCATCGGTGCTGTCGCCGCAGAGCAGGCGGTGGTCGCCCAGCAGCCAGAGATCGCCGGGGCGGGTGACGGCCTGGCGCGGCAACTCGGGTTCGGCGTCGGCGGGATCCTCCGTCGTCTCCTCCGCATCCGCCGCGCCAGTCGCGCCGTCCCCCTCGGCTGGATCCGCGGACAGAGCCTCGGGCGCGTCGCCGTCGGACACGGCATCTCCAGCCGCCGCGAGGATGTCCGCGAGCTCATCCGCCGAGAAGCCGAGCGCGCCGAGGTCGATGTCCTGCGCAGCCTGTACCGCGGCGAGCGCATCCCGCAGCAGCGCCTGGTCCCAGGACGCATTCTCCGCGATGCGATTGTCGGCGAGGCGCAGCGCCTCCTTCTGCGCGGCGGACAGGTGCCGCAGCACGATGGTCGGCACCTTGATCATGCCGAGTGCGGACGCCGCCTCGAGACGACCATGGCCCGCGATCAGCACACCGTCCTCATCCACCAGCAGCGGGTTGGTGAAGCCGAAGGCCCGCATGCTGGCCTTGATCTGCTCCAACTGCTCGGCGCTGTGCACGCGCGCGTTACCGACGTGCGGGCGTGACCTGCCCCCTACCTGATCCCTTGATTTGGGTGAGAGTCCGTCCCCAACAGGAGATGGACGATGAAGAAGAGCAGGTTCAGCGAAGCGCAGATGATTGGTGTGCTGCGGGAGCAGGAGGCCGGTGCGACGACGGAGGACGTCTGTCGGCGGCACGGCATCAGCCAGCAGACGTTCTACCGTTGGAAATCGAAGTACGGCGGCATGGAAGTCTCGGACGCGCAGAAGCTGAAGGCGCTGGAGGACGAGAACCGGCGTCTGAAGAAGCTGCTGGCGGAATCGATGCTGGATGTCTCGGCGTTGAAGGACCTGCTGGGAAAAAACTGAGGACGCCCGCGGCACGCCGGGCTGCGGCGCTGCGCCTGATGGCGGAGCGTGGATATTCGCAGCGGCGTGCCTGCGGGCTGCTCGAGGTAGATCCCAAGACGGTGCGGCGGGAGCCGGTGCCGGGCGATGGCGAAGTGCGTGCTCGTCTGCGCGAACTGGCGGCAGAGCGCCGGCGGTTCGGCTATCGGCGGCTGGGCATTCTGCTGCGGCGGGAAGGCGTGGCGATGAACAAGAAGAAGCTCTACCGCCTCTACCGGGAAGAGGGGCTGTCGGTGCGTCGCCGGCGTGGCCGCAAGCGGGCGACCGGCACCCGTGCGCCGCTGGCCTTGCCGCAGGGGCCGAACCAGCGCTGGTCGCTGGACTTCGTCTCCGACGCGCTGAGCTGGGGGCGACGGATCCGCATTCTGTGCATCGTCGACGATTTCACCCGCGAGGGCCTGGCGCTGGTGGTGGACACCTCGATCGGCGGGCGACGCCTGGTGCGCGAGTTGGAAGCGTTGATCGCCCGCCGTGGCCGCCCCGCGGTGATCGTCAGCGACAACGGCACGGAGATGACCTGCCGCGCCGTGCTCGAATGGTGCAACCGCAGCGGCGTGGCGTGGCACTACATCGCGCCTGGCAAGCCGCAGCAGAACGGGTTCGTGGAATCCTTCAACGGGAAGCTGCGGGACGAGTGCTTGAACGAGGAGGTCTTCGCCAACCTGGCCGAGGCCCGCGCTGTCATCGAACGCTGGCGGCTCGACTACAATCTGAACAGGCCGCACTCGGCGCATGGCGGGCTGACCCCGGATGCCGCACGCCGTCGCCACGCGGACGCGGCCGGGCGGCTGCGCTACCTCGAAGGCTCCGCCGCCCGGCCGCTCCAGCCACCACAGGATTTCGGCTACAACCCCGGCGGGCTCTCACAATGAACGCGGGACCAACGGGGAGCAGGTCAGGCGCACCTCCGCCACCGGACGCAGCAGGATCTTCGCCGCCATCCAGGGGAGCGTCATTGGGCCATCCGGATCTGGGAGTGGGTGCAAACCATGCGGCCCGTGAGAGCAAACCTGGCACGGTATGGTTTGCGGGTTATCTGGCTGATCGCACGGGGAAAGGGCTGCAAACCGCAACCCTGTTTTATGGCCTGGCGCTAGCGACCTTGCGCGCTTCCGCCCCCCGCATACAGCAGGGCCGGGAAGGAACCATCGGCTCGAGAGCCACAGTGGCTGATCAGCTGGCGAGTGGCTCGGGAGCCACTCGCCTCAGCCGCAATTCAACGACTGTCGAGAGATTAGCCGATGTGAGTTTCAGGCATCAACGCGACATTCTTTCGCTGCTCTACGTTTGTCTTCGCTCTCCGAAACTGGTGTCGGTACGGTTTGTGCTTGACTGTCACCGCTTCCAATCATCGCTCCAAAGAGAAAGCGGCATAGAAACCAAGCCAACTGAGCGTTCCCGAGACCGCCGTTCCTCCTCTCGCCTCACCGCGAGCGAGAGGTAGACCACGGCGCTGCGCGTGAGCTGCAACAAGCGAATTGCCTTTGCCTCAAATACAGCTCGATCGACACTCATAGATGGCTGATCGTCAGTCTCCTTCTCAATAGCAGATAATGGGAAGGCGAGTGTCCCATCGTGAATGCGCAGAAAGCGATGCTCGAGGTGGTTTCTGATGGCGCGGACTCCGCGAGCATCTGGGTCGGTGACATCGCTGAAGTCCGGCTCGTATAGGTCCTTCGCCAGCCAAAACAGGCCCCGCAGTGGCCAGTTATCCAGGCGAGCGAACTCAGGCCGAATCACCCAGTCCCTACCCGTTTTCTCAAGCCAGATGCTGCGGAAGCTCACGCGCGCAGTCGGTACGGCCAGACCAAGGTAAACGTTGATAAAAATTGCTATCTTGTCCAGCAGCGAATAAGCAGAACGGTAAGCTATTTTTACTTGCTCTATAGCCAGACCATGGATCGGATAGTCGAGAGTGTTGAAAAGGACAACACCACGATCCGAGTTATGCGGTCCGTCGGCGGCAAGTCCACTGAACAGGAGCCAGCGAGCCGACGCGTATTCCTGCTTGATTTGATTGTAGAATGCGATGATTCGAGGAGGCTCCGGGCCGTCAGTCAGCGGTGTGGTCAGGTCCGGCAGAGTCAGCACGTCGCGAGCAACGATAGGGCGACGCCACAGATCGTTCAGCGGGTTCAGGAAAAGACGCCTCTGCATGCACCACCGGCGATATTCCCGCTCACCTAAATCGGCACCCAAGTGCTCCACATTGTCGGGATCGAGTTCGACGTCTTCAAATCCGTCTAGGCGTGACGTCAGATCATCACGAAGGCGCGCGAATACCTGATGTGGGCCTTTGGCGGCCTCTTCGCCGCCTTCCCAAATGGCGTCTTTTGCAAGTGCGGCGTGAAGACCAGACAGTGCGCCTCTCAGAAAGAGGATTTGGTGGCCTGGATCGTAGAGAGCTCGTGCGTAATGCATCAGGCCAGCACCACGATTCCCAAGTGCCATTGCGAAGTTTTGATTCAAAGCCAGCGCTTGATCCCAAAGTTGAATGGCGTCGACGAAGCGGCCAGCCGCGTTCATCTGATTGGCAAGGTTCGTGAGGATCTGGCACTTCCGGACTGAAGGGAGTGCCGCAAAACCTGGGTGTGCCCAGGCTCTGCGTAGGTGGAGGATCTGCTTGGAAAGCTCGGGGTGTTCCCAAAGCCACGCGTCGGCAGGTTCGCTCTGCCGAATCTCCTGTAGAGCGGCCCAGGCATTGGCTTTAAAATACTCAACAGTTACCTTGAGCGCGTCTGACAGTTGGCGCTTCTCGATCTGGTCACAAAGAGCAAGCGCCCCGAGTACTGTAGCCTCATGACCGAAATCATGCGCGGCATCGATCACCAAACCAATTTGGAAGACAGCATCTTCCGGATCTAAGTCGGGCCTTGATGCTTCTGCTAGAAGCTGGCCGAGGTTGGGTTGGTCCGACATTGTTGCTCCAGAAATGGGGGCTTTGTTCTAGTGCCCCCAGGCCTCCCACAGTTTATAGCCGGTAGTGGGCTGCCAGTACGCTCAGCGCCGCGACCAGCATCCCCTGCGCCTGGGTCGCCGGCACCGTTCGGCCACCCCAGCCCTGCCGCATCGCCCATTCCCGGACTGAGCATTCCAGGCCGATAACATGCCAGACGCAGCTTCCGGCGGCGCTTTCGGAGCCGCCAAGAACCTCCATGGCGGATGCCACCCTGTCCCTGGCTGCGATCTGCTGTTCCGTAATGCAGTCGCCTCCGCCACCCACGATCCGGATCATCGGCATGGCACGCAGGCCGTCCAGCATCGCGGCGCGGAACTGACGCCGGAAGATCCCGCCTGCCTCGAACATTTCGGCCGTGATGGTCCCGTTGGCCTGCATGGCGCCCAGCGTATCCACGGCACGGCGATGCTGGACCGGCACCCGAAAACAGAACGACGCGGTCTGGGGCAAAGGCTGGCGGTGGTCCAGCGCCGCTTAGGGCCAGGTACTCTTGCGGCGGTGAAACGCGGCGCGTCGCCTTGAACGCGAAGGCAAATCTATCGTCTGACAGAAAGGTCAGCGTTGACTCGAGTTGGCTGAGGACCTGCCGGTCGCTCCAGAAGGCGAAGTCACGGACGGCAATGGTGAAGCGGAAATCTCGCTGCCAATCGCCGCCGAGACGAGCCATAAGCTTTGTGTCGCGGCGCGTGAGCTGATCCGCGCAATAGACGTAACAGGCGATGTCCAACAGATCGGCGAGGCGGTCGGGAATCTTCCCGAGCATCTTGCGTGTGACCTCTGCGGCGCTGAGCCGCACCCGTGAGGATGCACGTTCTCGCGCGTTTCATCGAGTGGACCGTCGAACCACTACAAGCCAGGTCTCCGCCTCGCCGAGGGTTCCGTACCAAAGTGTTCGCTCTCGAAGTACGGATTTCGGGCAAGTGGGGTTCGAACCAGGGCAAGCGTCCGCCGCGCGGGAACCGGCCTTTTACCTAGGTTTTTGAGTTCCGTACTGAAACGCCCAAGTCAGGAGGTCCGGAGAGAAAGGGCCTCCGGAGAGCGATTTTCGCCCGTCTCCGCGCCGGGCCAGTCAACAGGTCTGCCCTGAAAACCCCAGGAAACCTGCCACTCAGCGCGGCCCTCGGTCGGGGGGAGAGTGCGGCTCGTATTGGAACTGGCGGAGAGGGTGTCTGCCAAAAGACTGTCCCGGGCTGAACCGCATTGCCTCATAACTAAGGCCTTAGGCCGATAAATCACAAATCCATCATCCCCTGCTGTTTCACCTTGAACCGGGGTAGTCCACAAATTATTTGTGGACGACCTTGTGGACGGGATTGTGTGGCATGGCGGGTAAGCTGACGGCGGCGGCGGTGAAAAGTTTGGTGGCGAAGGGCAAGCCTGGCGCCACGGCGGATGGTGGCGGGCTGTATCTCCGCGTGACCGCACCCGGCATGGGGAAGTGGACGCTGCGCTACATGCTCGGCGGCAAGGCCCGGGAGATGGGCCTGGGCTCATTGGCGGACGTGTCGTTGGCGGAGGCGCGCATCAAGGCGGAGGAGCAGCGCCCGCTTCTTCGCGCGGGAACCGACCCGATCAAGGCGAAGGCGGAGGCGGCGGAACAGGCCGCGCGGGAAGCCGCCTTGGCAACAACCTTCGAGGAAGCCGCCCGCATGGTGGTCAAGGAGCGCCAGCCCGGCTGGCGCAATCCGAAGCACGGCACGCAATGGCTTGCGACCCTCTCCGCCTATGCCTTCCCGGTGATCGGCAAGCGCCCGGTGGCGGCCGTGAATACGGATGACGTTCTGGCGGTGCTGCGCCCGATCTGGCAGCGCGTGCCGGAAACTGCGTCACGGGTGCGGGGGCGTATCGAGGCGGTGCTTGATGCCTCCCGCGCGAAGGGGTGGCGGACTGGTGAGAACCCCGCGCGGTGGAAAGGCCACATGGCCGAGTTGCTGCCGCCGCCTCGGAAGGTGCGGGCGGTGGCGCATCATCCGGCTTTGCCCTTCGAGCGCGTGCCCGCCTTCCTCAAGGCACTCGGCAAGCATGAAGGAGCCGGCGCCCTTGCGCTGCGCTTCGCCATCCTCACGGCGGCCCGGACGGGTGAAGTCCGCAAGGCGACGTGGCGGGAAGTGGACTTGGACAACGCCATCTGGACGGTGCCGGGCAACCGCATGAAGGCCGGCAAGCTGCATCGCGTGCCGCTGGCGCCGGAGGTTGTGGCCCTGCTGAAAGCGCACAAGCCGAAGGAGGTTGAGCCCGGCGCCTTTGTCTTTCCGACCGTGACCGGGAAGGCCCCTTCCGACATGACGCTTTCGGCGGTGGTGCGGCGGATGAATGAACCGGCCGAGGGCGCCAGCCCGGATGCGCCCCCCGCGTGGTGTGACTTGGAGTGCCGCGCGGTGGTGCCGCACGGCTTCCGATCCACCTTCAAGGCTTGGACGCTCGCCCGCGCTTTCCCGGACCATCTGAGCGAGCGGGCTTTGGCCCATACCGACAAAGACAAGGTGCGGGCCGCCTATGCGCGCGGTGATCTGTTGGAGGAGCGCCGGCCGATGATGGAGGCATGGGCGAAGTATTGCCTTGCCGCCGCCGCCAGCGTGGCCGACCTCGCCACGGAAAAGGCGAAGCGGAAGGCGAGCGCGTGATGCCTCGCCTGTGCCCACCCTCCGGCGATGGAAGCGGGGCCGCGTGATCCTGTAGTGTGACTACGGCGGGGCAGGGCCGGCCAGCCCGCGCGGAACCTCTGCCCGCGCAGCCCCGCCGCTTCATCGCAGAGGCGCGAAGTAGAGGCGCGGCATGTCGGTATTGACCCCGGAGGGATACCTTCCGCTTAGTGATGCCATATCGGAGCTTGCTCGTCAGATTGGCGGCGATGTGATGTCCGAGCGTAAGCCGGAGGCTCTTATCCGGCTTGAAGCTGCGACCACTGCCGCCATTGCCAGAAGCAAGGCAGTCTCAGTTGCTCCGATGGGCTCACTCCGAGCGCCGCGTCAAGGCGCCATTATTCCGGTGGGGCCGCCGCCGACCACAGAGCAAATCGCTTCCCTTGTGGCGGAGCTTGCCAAGGCGCGGGCTCAATGGCTTCCGATTGCTGAACGGCAGCAGCGCGCCTTGGCAGAGGCGCGGCGCCGACTTCGAATTGAGTTGGCGGAGGGCCGCTTGATGGCGGTTGCGATTACTGACAACGGCCACTTCAAGAACGTCGCATCCGCGCCATGGCGGGTAGCGGATGGGGAAAAGGCCATGGCTACAGGGCGACTTGTCGCGCCTGCTTTCAGCAACGTGCCCGATTGGCCGGTGTTCCTCCCTGAGCAGGCTTTTCGAGCGTGGCTTAGGCCTCCAACGAAGGAGCGCGTCTCGGATGAAGTCCTGGCGCCAATCGTTGCTGGTATGGCCGAGAAGATTGCCCACGAAACGGGGCAGAAGGTGACCCAAGGAAAGATAGAGGCTGAGCTACTGGCGGCGGATTTCACTGAGGCTGAGGCTAGGCGAGGGGCAAAGATGATACCGCCCCATCTCGCGCGGGGCCGAGGAGATCATGATCGCGCGCCATTGAGCCGGGTGGCAGTCAAAAAGAGCCCTTAGCGGGTGATCCGATAATCGCAGGATAATTGCGGGGTAATCGCAAGGCCAAAGGAGCCGGTTGCGATTATGCGATATCGCGATGAAGCGGCTTGGGTGTGCTCTGGATGCCCCCGGATCAGCGGGAAATTGTTCCCCTGCACCATGGGAGCGACGGTTCATGCCGAACCTCAATTTCACCACCCGCCAGCCGCCCGCGCTGGTGCCGCTGCCGCAAGGGCAAGCGGTGTTTGGCCTGTCTCGCAGCACGACCTACCGCGCTGCCGCTGAGGGCCTGATTACGCTCCGCAAGATCGGATCGCGGACCTACATCGTCACGGAAAGCGCGCTGGCTTACATCGCGGCGCTGCCGGTGATGACCCCGCGCGGCGCCGCGAAGGAGGCCGCGTGATGGCCGCCCGCATGACGCCCGGCCCGATGGAGGCGGAGGCCATCGTTGCCCTGGACGTGCTGGCATCCAGCCGCGCCACGGGCGCGCATGAGTTGGCCGACATGATCGCGCTTGATCTGCATGCGACGATCCGGCGGCTTCAAGCAACGCTCGGCGGCCCCAAGCCGCCCGGCAGCGCTCATCTCGACAACCGCCAGAAATAGAAACGCGCCCGACCCGTTAAGGCCGGAGCGCGCGAAACGTGTTGGACCAGCAACCGACACATACTCATTTCGCGGCAGTTTTCCAAGGTCTTTCGGGCGGCACACATCGCAAAGGAAAGCGATATGCCCGACGATATCCGCCCCATCATGGGGGCCTTTGAACACAACCACGGGGTGGCGGGGGAAGGCCCGCTGCCGGTGCTGGCCACGCGGCCGGATGGCTTTCTGGATGCCCTGCATCACGACTTCGATAGCCTGGCGGACGCGCCCGGCGCCTATGGCTTCGAGGGCGCCGAGCCGCTGTTGGAGGCGGTGGACGGGGGCCAGCTGCAAGCCGCCTTCATCACGCCGGGCGAGATGCGCCCGGGCCTGAAAGCGACCTATCAGGACCGCCGCCCGCATGTGGTGCTGTTCCGCGATACCGGCGCGGATGGTGACGGCCCCGCCGGCTTCCCGCTGGCCGGCGCCGCGATCCGGTGGGGCTATGGCGTGGCGATCTGCACCGCGCCCATGGATGAGGAACGCGCGGGCTTCATCCTGGCCTTCGCGGAACGGCTTCAACGCGCTGTGGCGGTGATGACCACACCGGAGTGGGCGGCAGATTGGGCCAGCTTCGCAGCTGCCTCCGCCGCGCCCCGCGCGCTGCGTTGCGTCACGCTCCGGGAGGGCGAGGCCCTGCCAGCGATCAAGGCGCCTTCGCCCAAGCGGGGGCGCCGATGAGCGGCGGCACCAATCTTCCTCCGGCCGCGCGGCAGCGGCTTGTCCGCTTCTGTGGGATGCTTGGCAGCGACCATGACGGCGAGCGGGCCAATGCAGCGCGCATGGCGGATCGGTTGATCCGTGAAGCCGGGCTGACCTGGGATCACGTTATCGCGGTTCCGGCAGCGATGCGGCAGGACGTGCCGAAGCGACCGGCCCCGCCGCCTGAATGGTCCGCCTCTGAGTTTCGGACGCCGGGCATGCAGCGCATAGCGGAGGTGGAAACGATCCTCCGCCAGCACCGCCCGCTGCTGACGCAATGGGAGGTGGATTTCCTCGGCAGCATCGCTTCCCGGGGCCATCTTACGATCCGGCAGCTTGAAGTGCTTGAGCGCATCCGGCGGAAGGTCAAAGCGCGAGGTGCGGCATGACGCGCCGAGGCAACCGCCCCGACAAGCCCGCCACGGCGCCGCATGGGCCTCTGCACGACGCGGCGCGGCTGGTGATCGTCCCAGGGCTGCAAAACGCCCTGGGCGGCCCTGTGCTGGCCTGGGCGGGCGGATCGGCACGCCGGCCGGTGCTGAAGGCCCTGGCGACCTTCGCGGCCCTGGCAGCCGCCCGGGATGATGGGGGCGCCGCGTGAAGGAACGCCCGGACATTCCCGAAGTGGTGGCCATGCTCTCGGCCCGCATGTCGGAACTCGCCATGCAGTTGTGCGGCGAGCCGACCGAACGCGGCCGGGATACCTGGCGCTACCGCCGCAAGGGCAGTCTCGCGGTGGTGGTGCAGGGCGCCAAGCGTGGCAGCTGGTTTGACCATGAGGCCGGGCAGGGCGGCGATGCGCTGGGCTTCATCGCCCATCTGAACGGGAAGCCCATGCGGGAGGCTTACAGATGGGCGCTGGGCTGGCTGGGCGTTGAGGTAGGGCAGCGACGCCCGGAAGCGCCACAACGCCCTGTAGCGCCTCCTGAGGGGCAAATAGAGGCATCCCGGACGCTGGACCTCGCCCGCCTGATCTGGATGCAGGCTGCGCCCGCCGCCGGGACGGTGGTTGAAGCCTATCTCGCATCGCGCGGGCTGGCGCTGCCGGATGCGGCGCCGATCCGGTTTCACGGTTCCTGCCCGCGCGGCCCGGAGCGGCTGCCCGCGATGGTGACGCTGATGGTCTCGCCATCAACCGGCGAGGCGGCGGGCGTGCATCGCACCTTCCTCAAGCCGGACGGCACCGGGAAGGCCGAAGGCAAAGCCAAGATGATGGCAGGCCATGCGGGCGTGATCTGCCTTTCACCACGGCGCGACGTGGGCGACGCGCTGGGCCTGGTGGAAGGCATCGAGACGGGCCTTGCGGTGATGCAGCGCGGGGGATGGCGGCCGGTGTGGGCGGCGACCTCGGCGGGAAGCATCGCGGCGTTTCCGGTGCTGCCGCCCATCGGGACGCTTCACCTCTTTGCGGATGCGGACACGGCAGGACTGAGCGCGGCGCGGCAATGCGCGGGGGCGTGGGCAGCGGCGGGCCGGAGGGCGCGGGTGATCTGGCCGCCGGCTGGTGATTGGGACGATGCGCTACGGCGCGGAAGGGGGATCAATTGAGCGATAGGGACGAAGCCGAGCGGATCTTCCGTGAGGCAGGCGCACAAGAGGAATGGTTCACGCCGAGCGGCGCGAAGCCGGAGCCTCCGGCGGAAGGGGAACCGCCTGAGCATTCGGACGACGCGCTGGCGCTGGCCTTCTCGGATCGGCACGCGGGGCAATTGCTGCATGTGCCGGAGTGGGGCGCATGGCTGCGCTGGGATGGCTGCCGGTGGGCCTTCGACAAGACGCTGGCGGTTTACGATCTGGCGCGGCTGATCTGCCGGGAGGCAGCGATTGCGGCGGAGGAGGGCGGGCGGCGCGATGAACAGGCCGCCGCCGCCAAGCTGGCCAGCGCGCAAAAGGTCTCGGCGGTTGAACGACTGGCCCGCGCGGATCGGCGCCATGCACGCCCGGCCGATGCGTTTGACGCCGATCCTTGGGCGCTGAACACGCCGGGCGGTGTTGTGGACCTCAGGACCGGCGGCATGCGCCAGCACGGCACGGCGGACTTGTTCACCAAGGTCACGGCGGTTGCGCCTGGTGGTGACTGCCCGCGCTGGCGGCGCTTCCTGAATGAGATCATGCAGGGCGACGCCGAGGCCATCGCCTACGCGCAGCGGTGGTGCGGATACGCCCTGACAGGCAGCACGCGGGAGCATGCCTTCCTGTTCCTCTATGGGCCGGGCGGCAACGGTAAATCCGTCCTGCTGAACACGCTGGCGCACGTCATGGGGGACTACGCCACCACGGCCGATATGGAGCTGTTCACGGTGGGCGGCGGGAACAGTCATCCGACCGGCCTTGCGGACCTACGCGGCGCGCGGCTGGTGCTGGCGCAAGAGACGGAACAGGGCCGCGCGCTCGCGGAAGCGAAGATCAAGGCCATGACGGGCGGCGACCGCATCAAGGCCCGCTTCATGCGGCAAGACTTCTTCGAGTTTCAGCCGGTCTTCAAGCTGGTGATGACAGGCAATCACCGGCCTGTGATCCGCAACCCGGATGAGGCGATGCGGCGCCGGCTGCATCTGCTGCCGCTGACCTACAAGCCGCCGGCACCGGACCGCGATCTGGCCGAGGCGTTGCAGCGCGAAGCGCCCGGCATCCTGGCCTGGGCCATCGAGGGCTGCATGGCCTGGCAGAGCGAAAGGCTCGGCAGCTGCCCGACCATGTTGGAGGCAACGGCCGAATACTTCGCGGAACAGGACTTGATCGCGCAATGGCTGGCCGAGCGATGCGAGGCGGTGCGGCACGGCGAAGCGCCATCCTCGGCGCTGTTCCGGGACTGGCAGGCATACGCGAAGGATCGCGGCGAGGAGGCCGGGACAAGCAAGACGTTCTCCGCCGCGCTGGAGCGGCACCACGCGAAGAAGCGGAAACCGAGCGGGGTTGTCTTCCTGGGGCTGCGTTTGCGGCCGAGCGATACGGGGGTTTTCTGATGGCGCAGCACATGGCCGATGTAGGGTTGTGTAGGGTTTTTCGTTGTCTCTCGTGTGTGACGCGCGAGCGCACGCGCGAACGGGTATTACGAGAAACCATACACAACCCTACATGCTTTTGCGGGAAAGCGGCGGGTAACTGCGGATTTTGGCCAAATGGCCCTATCCTGCCGAAAGGGCGCCTTTCGTGACCGGCGCGGCGAGGAAATCGGGCCGCGTGGCGGTGCCGGAGAAGCCCGCCGGGAAGGGCAACGTGGCGCGCATCGCTTCCCCTGAGGAGGCGGCCCATCACCGCAGAGAGGGCCACCTTGCCCGCATCACGGGCGGCAAGACGGACCGCTTCAACAACCACGCCATCCGCCAGCTGGTGGACACGCTTTGGCTGCCCGGGTGGGCGGACCGGGATCAAGTCATCGGCGCGGCGGTGGACGCGGTGGCAGGCTTCGAGCCGACCGACCCGGTTGAGGGGATGATGGCAACCTTGGCCGTGGCGCAGCACGCGGCGGCGATGGAATGCCTCCGGCGCGCGATGCTGGCCGAACAACCTTTCGAGATCACGACGCGGCTTCGCCATGACGCGGCAAAATGCACCCGGGCCTTTGCCGAGATGGCCGAGGCGATTGATCGGCGCCGGGGCAAGGGCCAGCAAACCGTCCGGGTTGAGCATGTCACGGTGCAGGCCGGAGGGCAGGCCATCGTTGGGGCTGTCGCGGCGCCGAGCGGCAAGGCCCGGGGGGTGGGGCATGAATGAAGAACCGCCCGACAAGGCGATGCGGCGCGGCCGGTTGAAGAACGGCAATCCGGGCGGCGATCTCAGCAAGGCGCCCCGGTGCGGCGCGAAGACGCGGGCCGGAACGCCCTGCCAGCAAGCCGCGATGCGCGGGAAGCGGCGGTGCCGGATGCACGGCGGCGGCAGCACCGGACCCAGGACGCCGGAGGGCATGGCGCGGATGCGCGCCAGCAAAATCAAGCACGGGTTGAAGACGAAGGAGGCGAAGGAGCTTCGCAAGCTGATCCGGGAATTGGACCGGCTTTGCAAGCCGATGGCGCGGGAGGAGCGGGACAGTTGAGTTTCGGGGGTTCGACTGGGCGGCCGGGACGAGATGCAGATGTCTAGGCTCCCTTGATCCAGCGCGCTTTCTCCTATTGCCGCAGAAAATTATGTATCTCAGAGTGGGGTAGGAACCCTTTGGAGCACCTTATGAGTGTCTGGCATTGGCTTATATTAATTCTCGTTTTTGCTCCGTTTGCCGGTATCATTTACGTGGCAGTTTCGAGGGCAAAACTAGAAAAGATGCAAGGTTTAGGAATTACGGCCGGACTGAAGGGGTGGCTATTTATATTTGCTGCATCATTGTGGATCGGTGTCTTAAAGGCGTTGGGCGAAATCGCTAAATTTTTAGAAAACAGAGACCCGCAAATATCGGCGCAGTTTCCTTTGCTCGATCACATTGATTTAATGGCTCTGATTGTGCAGTTGTCTTTAATTGGTTTGTGTATTTTTGGTTTGATGAGGGGGAAAATATACTTTAAGAAGTGCTGGGTTGCGTTGGTGGGGTTTGTGGTTGTTTCGCCGTTTCTTACATCGGCTTTGGCTGTTTTGGCGTTAAGCTTAAAGTATGGGGTTTCTGTCGGTTTTGGGGCAGTTCTTGACGAAATTCCGGGTGAAGCCTGGGGCTCGTGGTTTGGCGCCCTGGTGGGGCTGGGGGTGTGGTCCATCTATGTTTTCCGGTCGCGTCGTGTGGCCGTGACTTGCGTCGCGTGATCTGCCGCGAGGCTGAGCGCAGTTAGGGAAATCGAGGCGCTCGATATCGGAGGCGGAGAGGTCCGCGCTTGTGTCCCGGCTTTTGTTCGCTTTATGTTCTCGACATGCCGCAGCCCTACCGCACGCCCCCTTGGCTTACGGCCCAAACTGCTGACGCCATGCGGCGAGCGGCGGCCCTGGCCCTTAGCCGCCGCCTGGATGCGGCCGAGGAAGCCCGCCGGGTGGCGTGGGCGCTGCATCCGGCGCTACCGGCGAAGATGATCGGGGAGGCGGTTCAGGCGGTGCTACAGCACGGCGAGGGCGAGGAGTGACCGCACCGGACCTGACGCCCGCCGAGCCGGATGATCTGGCCGAGACCATCGCCTACGCCCTGAGGTTCAACGACCGGGGCAAGCCTCTGGGCATGCGGACCCGGGATGATCCGGCGGCGGTGGCACGGGGCGTGGTGGCACACTTGGCCCGGTGCGGGTTTGTGGTGCTGAAAAAGCCACCGATGGAGGCACACTCAACCGGGTAGGCCAGCGCGCACGTGGGGGGGTATCTGGCAACCCCTTGTGGACGCATTTGTGGATCGCCTAAAGCGACAACAGAAAAAACAAAATCCAATCAGTGTCTTGTATGGAAATGCTGGCGGGGCGTAGTTCACTGGGAATGAACGGTCTCTGCGATCGCGGGTCGCCGGATGGTCACGCCGCGCGCGCTCTGGGCGAAAATCGTGCGCCAGGCCAGCGCGGCCACGCTCGACGCCATCCGCTGCGGCTGTGGTGCCGCCTCTACCGTGCGCGAATAGCTGCCACCGTCGAGAACCACATCGCCGTACGAGACGCTTGGATTAGTTCACAGGGCTCGAACGCGTGTGCCCGGATACTGGATGACCATCACGAGTATGAGGGCGGACCTGCACGGCGCCACCTGTTGTGTTGCTCTCGCGCTCCGGTCTGCCGCCGCCATCGATCCGACGACGATACGTCCTGAAATGCTCTGCCTCGTCGATCTTGGACCAGTTGTTCGGCGACCAGTTGGCCAACGTCGAGCCCTCCGACCAATATCTCGCCTCACGCCAGTACGGACTGTTCCCACGTCCGGACCCGCCTGTGGTCTCGATGGCACGCTCCATCATAGAGCGGACGCGCATGACAACATCTTCGGTAGAACGCGCCCGAGCACCTATTCCAACCGCGAGAAGGTTGTTGTGACGATCCATCCTGCGCGCCACAGGCATGTTGCTTGGAGCAATAGGTCTGCCGCCGAGAATTGAGCGCAGCATCGCTTCGGTGCTGGCCCACTCATTCCGCTCAGCCATCGCTGCGGCAAGCAGTGGACCCGCGCGGCGTGACAGTTCCGCAACTCCAACGAGATGGCGGTAGGCATCTGCTGGTCCTTGGTCCTGCCCGGGCAGCCGCGACGCCTCGGCTTCGTCGTTAGCAAAGTCGCGCACTTGCGCAGCGATCGCGCGCAGACGCGCAATCCTGCCCAAGCTTGGGCTGGGATCATCCATAGTTTCATCCTTTCAGGGGGTAGGTTGCAATCGCCGGCGCCAGCCGATCTCGGCCTCAGTGTCGCCAAGTACCGCCGTAGGAGGCAGGTCGATGGTTGGTGCAGGCGCTGGCGCGCGGCCCTTCCTCAGCAAAGCGGACCGCCACGTCGCACTGACTTTGCGCGATGAGATCGACGTCGAACTGGAAAACCTTCGTCTCAGCACTGTGACCGACGCGGTAGCGGATTTCGGCTTGTTGGCGGCCTTCACGTGCCGACACCGTCGCCCAGGACATTGTCCCGCGGCTCGATGGGCTAGGGATCGTGTAGCTCCTGTCGGAAGCTTCCTCGCTCAGGCGCGCGTTTTCACCGAGACGAAAAGCGACGATCCGGACCTCATCCGGCCGCTCTCCAACAAAGGAGAAAACCGCGGCCCCATGGTCGGAGAGGGGATCCTCGAAAATCAAAACTAGGATGTCCCAGGCAGGGCGCGCGGCGATGGCCAGGAGCCCGGCGACGCAGAGGCCGATCAGCAATGGCTTCTGCACCTTCAAAAGGCATGGCTCCACGCATAAGAGCTAAGGATATTCCTATTTTGTTCTTCGTGTCAAGACGTTTATGAGATCCATTTTGTGTGCCGCTTGCACATTGTGCTGCGGTCGTCGCGGCTGGGCTTCTACACGCGGTCCCTCGCAGATTTTCGCGCGTAATTGATGGTTTCCTGAGTGACACCGCGAACCGGAGCGAAAAGCAGCGTAGCCGAGCGAAATTCTGCGAACTGGCGGATGAGGTGTCCGCCTGTATGGTGCCCCTGACCGTCCCGGACTGTGCCAAAACTGACGTTTAAGCTGGGCACGATCGAATGGGAGTGTGCCCCTCTGGTTTCCCTTGCCTCCCTCCGTTCCCACGCTAATGTGGGAACCAGTGTGGGAAGCGAAATCATGGCGGACATATCAGCGAAGGCGTTGAAGGCGCGGCTTTCAGCCCTGGCAGAGAACCCACCCGGCAAGGTGGTACGGATCATGGCCGGCGCTGGCCTGCATCTGCTGGTGAAGCCCACCCATGAGGCCGGCGCGGGCGTATGGGTGTTGCGCGTCACGGTGGCCGGCAAGCGCAGGGACATGAGCCTGGGGGCCTTCCCCCTGGTGGGGCTGGCAGATGCCCGCATGGCTGCCGAGGATGCCCGGAGGCTGGCAACCAAGGGGGCGGACCCTATCGCCGCCCGTGCCGAGAAGAAGGCCGCTGCTGCCCCCGCCGTCACCACCACCTTCAAGGCCGCTGCCGAGGCCCTGCACCGCGCCAAGGCCCCGGAGTGGAAGAACCCCAAGCATGGCGCCCAATGGCTCGCCACCTTGAAGGCCCATGTGTTCCCCAAGATCGGGGCGCGGCCTGTCGCCAAGGTGGACACGGATGACGTGCTGCGCGTGCTGCAACCCATCTGGACGAAGACGCCTGAGACTGCCTCGCGCGTGCGGGGCCGTATCGAGGCGGTGCTGAACTACGCCGCCGCGACCGGCAGCCGCCCGCGCGGCCCGAACCCTGCCACATGGCGCGGGCATCTGTCGGAAGCCTTGGGCGCCCCGTCCAGGCTCAAGGCGGTGGTGCGGCGGGAGAAGGGGAAGGGCGAGAACCATCCCTCCCTGCCGTGGCAGGAGATGCCCGCCTTCATGGAGGCGCTGGAAGGCCGGAAGGGCATGGCGGCCCTGGCGCTGCGCTTCTCCATCCTGACCGGCGCCCGCACGGGCGAGGTCCGCGGGATGACGTGGGGCGAGGTGAATGAAGCTGATGCCGTATGGATTGTTCCCGCTGCCCGCATGAAGGCTGGCAAGGTTCATTTCGTGCCGCTCTCCCCTGCCGCGCTGGCGGTGCTGGAGGAGGTGAAGAAGCTGGCGGAGGGGCGGGATAGCCTGGTGTTCCCCGGCCAGCGCAGCGGCAAGGCCCTCTCCGACATGACGCTCTCCATGCTGGTGCGGGGCATGGCAACCGATGGCCTGGCCGAGGGCGAGCTACCCCGCTGGCGCGATCCCGAGGGCCGGGTGGTGGTGCCGCATGGCTTCCGCGCCAGCTTCAAGGCGTGGTCCCTGGCCCAAGGCTGGGGCGACCATCTGAGCGAGAAGGCCCTCGCCCATACCGACAAGGACAAGGTGCGGGCCGCCTATGCGCGCGAGCCGCTGACGGAAGAACGCCGGCCGATGATGGAGGCGTGGGCAGCTTGGCGCGCGAAGTCGGCACCGGCTGTCGTGGCATCGCTGGCCGCCGAGAAGGCGAAGCGGCAGGCTTCGGCCTGAGTGATCCGCGCCCGGCGGTTCCGGGCAACGAGGGCGGCCGGAGGAGTGGTTGTGACACCCTTCCGGCCTGACCCCACAACGGGAGAGGTATTCCCATGAGTGAGGCTGATAGAACGATGCCCATGCGAGCGATGGCCGGCAATTGCGCTGACACAGCCTGGAGGACGAGCGCATGAACCACGTGGATCAGGTGGCGGCCGCGAACTGCGGCGGGCCTGGGAGCGCGCTGACCGGGCGGCAACGGAAAGAGCGTCTTCCTGAACACCCTCGCCGGCATCCTGGCTGACTACATCGCATCGGCAGCGATGGACACCTTCACCAGTTCGCCCAACGACAAGCATCCTACTGACCTCGCCATGCTGCGCGGCGCGCGTTTGGTGACAGCGACCGAGACCGAGGAGGGCCGGACATGGGCTGAAGCCCGCATCAAGCAGATGACCGGTGGCGACCCCATCTCAGCTCGCTTCATGCGCCAGGATTTCTTCACCTACACGCCTCAGTTCAAGCTCACCATTGCAGGCAACCACAAGCCTGCCCTCCGGAATGTGGACGATGCTGCGAGGCGGCGGTTCAATATCGTGCCGTTTCTCCACAAACCTGAGACGCCCGACCGTCACCTTGAGCAAAAGCTAAAGGCCGAATGGCCCGGCATCTTGCGATGGATGATCGAGGGTTGCCTCGATTGGCAGGAGAACGGCCTCGTTCGCCCGGCAATCGTGACCGGCGCGACTGAGGAATACTTCGAGGCCCAGGACGTCATTGGGCGCTGGCTGGCTGAGCGCTGCATCCTAGCGTCACATCTGGAGATAAAGCCGGGCGTGCTGCTTGCGGATTGCCGCACCTGGGCCGCGGAGAGCGGCGAGGCCCCGCCCACCCCGCAGCAATTCCGCAGCGCGTTGGAGAAGGTGAAGGGCGTCCGATACGCCACAGTGAAGGGCGTGCAGTGGATTAAGGGCATCGGCCGCCAGGCCCAGCCGGACGCCCGGGGGGAGAGGGTGGAGGAGGGTGGAAGTGAGGAACGTTAATCTCCCACGTGCGCGCGTGCGTTGAAACGGGTCAGTCCTCCACCCTCCTCCACCCTGGCCAGCCGGCCGCTCGCCTATGAGGGGCGGCTGAACGCCCACTGGCGCTGCCGGCGCCGCCTGAGCGCGACCGCACCTGCCTCACCGGATGGCGCGGGAAGCCCCCTGGCGGGCGTTGTGGGCAATCCTGACGCTTTTGGTAGACGGCCTGTCGTGAAACCATATACCGAGGAGGGTGCGTCCCCAGCCTTCCAAGCAGGACCGTTGAGGATGGCGCCCGGCACTCTCGCGGTCCTGATACCGTGGATTGCCGCTACGCTGCCGTGTTAAACGAGCGTCTCACGGCCGCGCATGAGTGCGATCCAGTCCGATCAACGCGGAGGGACCTCATGACAAAGCGAAAAACTGATAGCCCGACCAAGGGGCAGGCGAAGCAGCGTGGAGCGCCCGCGCGCCGCCCGATTGGCCGCCCTCCGATCAAGCCATCACCTGATGATCCCCAGGCCATCGATCGGCTGTGCCAGCTTCTCATTGGCGGGATGAGCATGAGCGAGGCCTGTGCACAGGATGATTGCCCCGCCCGCACGGCGGTCTATGCGAAGATGGCCGTGGACGGGGATTTTCGGAACGCTATCGCGCGTGCGCGCGAGGCGCAGCAGCATGCGATGATTGATGAGACAATCGAATTGGCCGATGCCGCCACGCCGGAGAACTGGCAGGTGGTGAAGCTCCGCATCTGGGCGCGGCAATGGCGAGCTGCGAAGCTGGCGCCGAGGACCTATGGAGAGAAGGTTGAGGTCGCCGGGAGCGCAGAGAACCCGTTGACCCTGCTGATCCAGGAAGTGCAGGGGCGCGCCTTCAAGCCCGTGCAAATCGTGGATGGGGAGGCGGAGGAAACGTGATGGAGGCGGGCGCGGCGCATCGGACTGATCGCCAGGCAGATGCCGCGGCGTATCCACTGCCTCCCCCATGCCAATGATGGCTAAGTAGTCCGGCGCGGGACGGGCCGACTTCACAACACGGCAACGTCAACCGCACCGTGCTCGCATTTTTCCGCCTCGCATCCATTCGTCTCATGATGCGAAGACTATGCAAGCATTAAAAATGTTCGCGGACAGACACTCAGGCGTTGCGCTATCTAGAAACACGGAGCAAGGCGGCCGGTAATCGCCGCAGGAGATACGCATCCCTGCAACCCTCCCCAAGTCTCGCATTCGGCAGATAAGCGGGGCTCTCAAAGCTAGGAAGTGCCAAAGGACGCCCCAGGCATCCGCCCCGATCCCCCCCGCTTGGAAGGCGGGCGATGAGGGCGGCGCCGAGGGCGCGAGTGTCAAGCTGGATGAAGTGCCCACCGAAATCAAGGTAGCTCTCCGGCTGGGGCTCGATCGAGACAGCCAACGAGGAGCCCCGCTGACACCCGAGGGCGAAGCGATCTTGCGCGAAATCCTGAAGCGCATCGCAGGTCCGGAGCCGTGCTGGAGGCCGGCCGCACGGGCGCCGAGAATGGCATTGCCGCCCGGCAACACGATGCTGCACGAGCCCGTCCATCCCCCACCCATCCTGCGCCTAATTGGCGCGCGGGAATGGGCGGTGCTGGAGCTTCCCCTCACACGGCAAATGTGCTGGCATGAATGATGCCCCTCCGTCGAAAGACCCTCACCGTTCTAGCCTCGGCAGCAATCGCGTTGGTTGCTGGCAGCGCGGGCGCAATGGAATTCACTTCGGCCCCTCTCGCGAGTGACACGATGGCGATCCGGGCGCAGGGGAACATCGTACGGGGAGACGCAGAGCGCCTGCGGCGTGCGATCCGCGCGCATCCGGGACAGGAGGTTGTGCTTCACATCTCCAGCGAGGGCGGTTTGCTGGGCGAAGCCTCCGATATGGCGAGCATGATTGCTCGATATCGCATCCCCGTCTTTCTTCCACACAATGCCATCTGCGCTTCCGCCTGCTTTCTTCTCCTGGCGGCCTCGCCGGACCGGATGATGAGCGAGACGGCGCGGGTGGGCGGCGTCGGCGCCGCAGTCAACGGCGCCAATACCCGTCCTGAAGCTCGGCGCCAGGATCTGATGCATCCGAGGTAACCTCCTCGGTCTCGTGAACGTATGGCCGGTTCAACAATGTGAGTGAGGAGCGATGGGTCCGGGGGCTGCGATTTCGATTGTCTGCAAGACGCCGGGCGTCGGCGGGGGCAAATCGCGCCTTCGGCCTCTGCTCGGGGCGGAAATGGTCGCACGACTGTCCGGCTGTTTCATTCGTGACGTTGCTGCTGCGCTGGAAGCCGTGCCCAGCCCTCTCGGCCGGCAACTTTACGCGCTCTACAGTCCAGCCGGGTCGGACGTATTGCTGCGGGCGCTGCTGCCACCGCCCTGGACGCTGGTGTTGAGCCACGCGCAGAGCGTCGGCGCAGTTCTGGACATGAGCATGGCGGCCTTTCTTGGCGACGGTCACGACTGCGCCATTATGGTAAACGGCGACAGCCCGACCCTGCCGACGGATTTCATCGTCGAGGCCATCGCTGCACTCCGTGCGCCCGGTGACCGGGTCGTTCTCGGTCCCGCTCTCGACGGTGGCTACTACCTGGTCGGGCTGAAGCGGCCCCATCCGCGACTTTTCGAGGACATCGCCTGGAGCACGCCGGATGTGCTCGCGTGCACGGTCGAACGCGCGCGGGAACTCGGCCTGCCCGTCATGCTGTTGCCGCGTTGGTATGATGTCGACGAGCCTCAAGACGTCCTTCGATTGCAGAGGGAATTCGCCGGGCAAGCGCCATGCCTCAATTCGGGGATGACGGGCGGCCCGGCGCCGCACACGCGCGCTCTGCTGGCCGAGTGGGCCGGCGGTGAGAGGTCTGCCTTTTCGGGAGGTCTCGAGACGAAATGCTTGGCTCCGCCTGTAACCCCCACGAGTTGCCCGCCGATCTGTGGCGCGAACCAGTGAGGCTCAACCCCGATGGATGCGATGCTGCCAGCCCCCGGCGTTCCGGCGCGCTGCCCTCGACCTCCGCCTGATCGGCGTGGGCTTTGGTGGCATCTCGGTCGCGGCCGGCACTTCCGTTGTCCCGATCAAGACGCACCGGTTGGTCGGCCTTATCCAGCGCCTGTTGCGCTGAGGAGAGCACGTCATGATCTTTCCCCTTTTGCTGCGCGACCGCCGGGTCTGGATCAGCCTCGGTATGGTCGGACTGCTCGTCGCTCTACGCGCGACGGGGCTTTCGGAGCACCTTTCCCTTGCCACGCTGGCAGCACACCGTGAGGCGCTGAACGCCTTCGTCGCGGCGAACCTGGTGCTGGCCGCGCTCGGCTATGTCGGGGTCTATGTCGTGGCCGTCGCCTTCTCGGTGCCTGGCGCCGTGTTCCTCACCCTGTCGGGCGGGCTGCTGTTCGGTACGCTCGGTGGAACGGCACTGACGGTGGTGGGTGCGACGGTCGGCGCGACGCTGATCTTCCTGCTCGCGCAGCGCCTGTTCGGCGCGGATGCGCTGGACCGGCTGGGACCGAAGGCGCGCACGCTGGGCGATGGCATCCGGCGCAACGCCGCGTCATATCTGCTGGTGCTACGCTTGGTCCCGCTATTCCCCTTCTTCCTGGTCAACCTTGTCCCGGCTTTCGTCGGCGTGCGGCTGACGACCTACATCGTCACCACCGCGCTCGGCATCCTGCCAGGGACGATGGTGTTCAGCCTCGCGGGCGCCGGGCTCGGCGATGTGCTGGCGATGGGGGGCGACTTCGATCCGCGCGCGGTGCTGACGCCGCAGATCCTGGGTGCGCTGCTGGGCCTCGCGGCCCTTTCACTGGCCGCTATCCCGATCAAGGCGCGGTTCGCGCGCAACTGATGGAGCCGAACATGACACCTCGCCGAACATTCCTGGCACTCCCCCTCGTCGCGCTGCTGCCGCGCGCCTCGCATGCGCAGGCTGATGCCGATGATGTGCTGGACGCACTGCTGGCCCGCCATGTCGTCCCGCATGCGGATGGCGTGATGCGCGTTCGCTACGCCGCCTGGAAGGCCTCCGCCGCCGACATGGGCGCGCTGCATGGCTGGATCGCCTTAGCCGCGACGCGCCGCCCAGCGGCGATGCCGCGCAACGAAGCCTTCGCCTTTTGGTCCAATCTATACAATGCGCTGACCCTGAAGGTCGTGTTGGACCGCTACCCGGTGCGTTCCATTCGCGACATCCGATCAACCGGCGTTCCCTTCGACCCGCGCCAGTTCATCGGGCCGTGGCGCACGCGCCTCGTGACCATCGAGGGCCGGCGGATGTCGCTAGATGACATCGAGCACGAGACCATGCGCCCGACCTTTCGCGACCCGCGCGTGCACTACGCCGTCAACTGCGCTTCGATCGGCTGCCCGAACATCTGGCCACGTGCCTGGCGAGCGGCGACGCTGCGGGCGGAGCTGGACGCGGCCGCGGCCGCCTTCGTCAACCATCCCCGCGGTGCTACGGTGCTGCCGGACGGACGGCTGCGCGTCAACTCCATCTACCACTGGTTCAAGGAGGATTTCGGGGGCAATGATGCGGGCGTGCTCACCCACCTGCGCCTGTACGCTGCGCCGGCGCTCGCGGCGCAACTCGCTGCCGTCGCCACCGTTGCCGACCATGTCTATGACTGGACGCTGAACGACGTCGCGCCTAGCGGATGAGGCTTCATCGCTCAGCTGCCTGTGAGCCTCTGCAGCAGCAGCCCCCAGGCGGCGTTGAACTGGTGCACGCCCTCTGCGCCGGCCGCGAGTTCGAGGGGACGGTGCTCCGCGTGCCAGCGGAAGATGCCACCGCGAAGGTTCAGCAGCGCCGCCGCAGGCGCCTCTGCCGCTGCCTGCCTGATACCCTTCAGCATCAGGCCGGAACGCCAGCCAACGGCGCAGTAAAGCACCACGGTGGTGCCGGCCATCCGCGTGCCGAGCTCCGCCAGGACCGCGCCGGCCGGGGCGTCGGGCGGGACGCGCAGCGCGCCAGGGATCCGGCTCTGCGCGTATTCGGCTGGCTCGCGCACGTCGAGCAGCAGGATGCGTTCACCCGTCCCGATCCGCCGGGCGAGCTCCGCGGAGGTGATCTCCGGCACCGGGAGCAGTCGGGCTACGGCCGCTTCGACATCGCGCATCGTCGTGCGCGGGTTGGCGGGGTCGGGCAGGCCGCGCGGCCAGGACAATGCCAAGGCCGTGCCGCCCGTGACGGCCAGCGCCCCGGCGCCGGCAAACAGAAGGCTCCGTCGTGTGGGTCGAGAGAAAGGCGCCATGGCGTTGGGTCCTTCGGTTGGGTCTGGGCCTGGTATACCCCAGCGATGATTCGTCGCAGGCCGCACCTGGGTTACACAGATGGGGCATAGCGCCGCCCCGCGCGAGGGTCAGCGCCTGCTGGCGATGGCTGCTGTGCTCGCAGGCGCCCATGCCGGCATGATCGCCCTGGCTCCCGCGCTGGTTGAGCAGGATAGCCCGGGCGCGCCGCAGATCGCGGCCTTTGTCGGCCTCGCGCTGCTTGGCGGCGCGGCCTGGTTCGCGGCGATCGGCCCGCTGGAGCGGCTGCCGCCGGCTCGGGTGGCGGTCGGCGCCATATTCATCCTTGGCGCCGCCATGCGCCTGGGTTGGCTTGCAACCCCGCTGGTCCTCGACACCGACGCGCTGCGCTATCTATGGGACGGGGCGCTGGTGGCGCATGGCATCTGGCCATGGGGCGCGCCGCCAGGCGCAGGGCTCCCCCCCGGGCTTGGCGAGGCCGGATCGGCACTGCATGCCATCCTGCCCTTTGCGGCGCTGCGGACCATCTACCCAGGCACCGCCCAGCTCGCTTTCCTACTCGCGCATTGGGTTGCGCCGTGGGAGCTCCTGGGTCTGCGGGTCATCATGCTCGCGGCGGAACTGGCGACGCTCGGGCTGCTCGCGGCGATGCTGCGGCGGTCGGGCCAACCCGTGATGCGCGTGGCGGTGTGGTGGCTTTGCCCGCTGCTGCCTCTGGTGCTGACGAACGCCGCGCATGTGGACGCGCTCCTGCAGCCACTCCTGCTCGGCGTTCTGCTGGCGACGCTGAGTGGGCGCGGCTGGTTGGCCGGCGCCTTGCTCGGCCTGGCGGCTGGCGTGAAGGTCTGGCCGCTGCTGCTTGCGCCGCTCATCGCGCGCTGGCTGCCACCTGGGGCGAGGGTAGCGGCGGCGGTTGCCTTCGTCACGGTCGCCGCGGCCACGCTCCTGCCACTGGCAACGACCTTGGCGGCGCCAGATGCCGGCCTCAGCGCCTTCGCCGTCAAATGGGTCGTCAACAATGCCCCGGTGTCTTGGATCGTGGCTCTGCTCGGGCGGGATGCCGGCCAGGTCCTGCGGCCGCTTCTTGCCCTGGCCGCGGGCGCGGTGGCACTGGCGGTGGCGTT
Organism: Sediminicoccus rosea; assembly: GCF_033547095.1. Classification (NCBI taxonomy): domain Bacteria; kingdom Pseudomonadati; phylum Pseudomonadota; class Alphaproteobacteria; order Acetobacterales; family Roseomonadaceae; genus Sediminicoccus; species Sediminicoccus rosea. Next base: position 1,273,406 of record NZ_CP137852.1, read on the forward strand.
CCGCCCGCCGGGCGGCCCAGTGGAACTGGTCCGCGCCGCACTCGTCGTGTCGGCGGCAACCTTCTACCTCTCGCCGGCACAATACCCCTGGTATGCGGTGTGGTTCCTGCCCTTCGCAGCGATGCTCGGGTGTCGGGCGCTGCTGCTGCCGGCGGTCCTGCTGCCGCTGTACTACCTGTTCTTCGCCTTGCTGTCTGAGCCCGGCCACCGGGCCTTCTTTGCCAACGGGATCGCCGCCGTGCACGTGCTTGGAGTTCTTGTCATGTTAATCTGGTCAAGACGGCGCAGGGAGTTCCGACCATGACCGCGCCGGCGGGATTGCGGGTCGGTGTGATCATCCCGACCCGCAACGAGGCACTGGCACTGCCGAGCGTCCTGCCGGCGATCCCGCCTTGGGTCGCCGAGGTGATCGTGGTGGACAATGCCAGCAACGACGGTACGCCCGAAATTGCTCGCCGCTACGGGGCGCGCGTCGTCTCGGAGCCACGCCGCGGCTATGGCCGCGCCTGCCTCGCCGGCATTGCTGCTCTTTCGCCTGACGTGGATACGGTGATCTTCATGGATGGTGACGCCTCCGATCGGCCGGAGGACATGTTGCGGCTCCTCGCCCCGATCGCGGCGGGGGAAGCGGAACTGGTCATCGGCGCGCGCACGCTCGGCGTCGAGACCGGTGCGCTGACGCCCCAGCAGCGCTTCGGCAATGCACTGGCGTGCCTGCTGATCCGCCTGGTCTGGGGCGTGCGCTACACCGATCTCGGCCCGTTCCGCGTGATCCGCCGGGAGGCGCTGGCGCGGCTTGCCATGCGCGACGAGACCTGGGGCTGGACGGTGGAAATGCAGGTCCGGGCGGCCCGTCTCGGCCTGCGCGTGCAGGAACTGCCCGTAGGCTATCGGCGTCGCATCGGGATATCGAAGATCTCCGGGACACTGTCGGGCACCATCCGGGCGGGGTGGAAGATTATTTGGGTGATCGGGGCGGAAGCGCTTGATGGCCTGCGAGCCCGGCGCCGATCGTGATTGGGCGGGTAACCTCGCCGTTGCCTCCGGCGTAATGGCAGCCTGACCATCCGATCTGCCAGGAGGAACGCTGCCTTGTCCGTCCGCATCATCGTGCCGCATGCGCCGAGCCCCGCGAAGTTTCAGGATCCGGTCCGGACGGCCAAGGGGCAGCCACGCGCGCAGGTGGCGCCGCAGGGTCTCCAGACCCTGTGGATCAATACCGGCACGCTGTGCAACATCACCTGCGCCGGCTGTTACATCGAGAGCAGTCCGCGCAACGACGCGCTGGCCTACATCTCGCCCGCCGAAGTGGCTGGTTTTCTCGACGAGGCGACCTTTCGCGGTGAGCCGCTGGAGGAGGTCGGCTTCACCGGCGGCGAGCCCTTCATGAATCCTGGACTGCTGGCGATGCTGGCGGATGTCCTCGCCAGGCCGGGCCTCTCCGCCTTGGTGCTGACCAACGCGATGCAGCCGATGCGGCGATACGCCGACGGGCTGATGAAATTGCAGGCCCGCTTCGGATCAGCCCGGCTGGTGCTGCGCGTCAGCCTCGATCACCACGATGCCGCCATCCACGATCTGGAGCGCGGCGAGGGCAGCTTCGCGAAGGCGTTGGATGGATTGGTCTGGCTCGCCCGGCAGGGCTTCACGGTGCATGTCGCCGGTCGGCTCGGCTTCGGCCGCGAGGGCGAGGCGGCGATGCGCGCCGGCTACGCCGCGCTCTTCGCGGAACACAGCATCGCGGTGGAGGCACAGGACCCGGTTGCGCTGATGCTCTTCCCCGAAATGGACGAAGGCGCCGAGGTGCCGGAGATCAGTGAGGCCTGCTGGGGCATCCTGGGCAAGGCGCCAGGCAGCGTGATGTGCGCCTCCTCCCGCATGGTGGTGAAGCGCAGGGGCGCGGCGCGGCCTGCCGTCATCGCCTGTACGCTGCTGCCCTACGACACGCGCTTCGAACTCGGCGCGACGCTCGCCGAAGCCGCGCGCCCGGTCGCGCTCAACCATCCGCATTGCGCGCGCTTCTGCGTGCTCGGTGGCGCCGCGTGCTCGCGATAAGGTCCAAGCCCATGCATCGCCGTTCCCTGCTGACCCTGCCGCTTGTTGCGTTGGCCACACCCGCCATCGCCCAGGCTGCGCCGCTGCGCTTCGCCGTCGGTCCCTTCCAGCCGACCGCCGGCGACACGCGCCGCGCCTTCGCGCCCTTCTTCGCCCATGTCGCCGCTGCACTCGGCCGCCCGCACGAACTGGCGGTGACCACGGATTGGGCCGGCATCGCGGTGGCGCTCGGAAGCGGCCAGACCGACTGCGCCTGGATGGGCCCATGGGGCTACGTGCTTGCCCGAGCGCGCGCGCGGGCGGAGGCGCTGGCCACTGTGCTGTACGAAGGCCGGCCGACCTATCACGCCATCATCATCGGCCGACCCGATCTGCCCATCGCACGCTTCCCGGAGGATGCGCGGGGGATGTCGATCTCCTTCGCCGATGCGGGCTCCACCAGCGGCTGGCTGATCCCGCACCACTGGTTCCTGACGCGCGGCATCGAGCCGCGGAGCTTCTTCCGCTACCGCGACGGCGCGAGCCATGCGGCGAACGTCATCTCCGTTGCCTCGGGACAGGTGGACCTCGCGACCGATTTCGACCGCAACCTCGCCGCCATGATGGCGGCGGGGCGCGTGCGCGAGGGGCAGGTGAAGGTGGTCTGGCGCAGCGATCCGTTGCCCAATGACGCGCTGGCCGTGCGCCGCGATCTCGACCCCGGCCTCAAGGCCGCCATCGCGCAGGCGGCGCTGGCGATCGGGGATGCCGATGCGCCGCGGATCATGCCACCGAACTACACCGGCTGGCTGCCCGCCACCGCGGAAACCTACGCGCCGATCGAGGCGGCGGGCCGCGCACTCGGCCGGCTCTCCACGACCTGATGCGGCGCACGGCCTGGATCGCCGCCTTCTTCGCGCTGCAGGCGGCGTGCATCTGGGTGGTGGAGCCCGATCTGGCGCGCCTCTGGGCCGGCTTGCCGCGGCTCGCGGGCTGGATCGCCGGCGGCTTCCCGCCAGATTTCTCGGGTTTCGGCGACCTGATGGCTCGCGCGGCAGAGACCGTGGCGCTCGCCACCCTCGGCACCACGCTCGCCGCGGTTCTGGCGCTGCCGCTGGCTCTGGCCGCTGCACGGCCGTCGAACCCCATCCCGGCGCTCTATCATCCAGTCCGCACGCTGCTCGATGCGCTGCGCGGCATCGACAGCTTCGTCTTCGCGCTGATCTTCGTCGCCGCGGTCGGCCTCGGCCCGTTCGCGGGCATGCTTGGCGTCGCGCTGCATTCCGCCGGCAGCCTCGGCAAGCTGTGGTCCGAGGCGCTGGAGGCGGCTGACCCGGCGCCAATGGAGGCCGCCCGCAGCGCCGGTGCCGGCCGCGCCCAGGCTGCCGCCGTGGTGCTGCTGCCGGAGACGTTGCCGCAGACCGCCTCCGCCACGCTTTATGTCTGGGAGTTCAACATCCGCGCCTCCACCGTGCTCGGCCTCGTCGGTGCGGGCGGCATAGGGCAGGAGTTGAAGAACGCCGTGGACCTGCTCGACTTCGGCCGCTTGCTGGCCATCCTCACGCTCATCGTCGCGATGACGCTCGCAGCCGACCGTCTCTCCGCCATGCTCAGGGCGCGGCTTCTGTGATGCTGCGGGCCGATCCGGGGCTGGTGGTGCGCGGGCTCAGCGCGACGCTCGGCGGGCGCGCGGTGCTGCGCGACGTCGCGCTCGATGTCTCCCCCGGCGAGCTGGTGGCGCTGACGGGCGCCTCCGGCGCGGGCAAGACGACGCTGCTGCGCGCCATCGCGGGGCTGCTGGTCGCGCGCGGCACGATCCTTGTGGCCGGCCCGCCGGCGCTGGTCTTCCAGCAGCACGCGCTGGCGAACCGGCTGAGCGCGCGCGACAACGTGCTGGTCGGTGGGCTCGGCCGTATCGGCTTCTGGCGCGCAGCCTTCAGGCTCTGGCCGCGCGCGGATATTGCGGCGGCCGAGGCCTGCCTTGACCGTGTCGGCCTCGGTGGGCTCGGCGCGCGGCGGGCCGACCGGCTGTCCGGCGGGCAACGCCAGCGCGTCGCCATCGCTCGCGCGCTGCACCAGCGCGCCCGCATCCTGCTGGCCGACGAGCCGGTGGCAAGTCTCGATCCCGCGCTGGCGGAGGAGGTGGTCGCCCTGTTGCGGGACCTCGCTCGCCGGGACGGGCTCGCGGTGCTCGTTTCGCTGCATCAGCACGATCTCGCCCGCCGCTTCGCCGACCGCCTGCTGCATCTGGAGAATGGGTGTCTGAAAATCAGTTGACGCGCCTGGCCGCCGACGGGCCGATGCGCGTCTTCGGCGGCCCTATTCGAACCTGCGGGCGACACGGGCCGTGCTGACCGAGGCGGCGCGGCATCCCGCCCCAGCGCGTGGTGTTCACCTGCGACGTCGTCGCCTATGGAGCCCATGCCTCCGACTGCTTTCACCCGCCTGGTACGCGCATGCCGATCGCGAAGTGACGGCGGCCCACCGCGCCGGGATGGCAGCGCTGCCACGGCGGATGGTGCTGGACCTGCCGGACGGGCGCAGCCTGGCCGTGTCGCGTGGGGGCTTTGGTGACATCAGCCAGTTCATCTTCGCCTCCACGCCCGAAGCGCAACTGGCCGAGTAACTTGCCGCGATCGGCTGCGATGGCGGCTGGATGAATGTGGGCGCCATCGGCATGCCGGCGGATGACGGTACGCCGCGCGTCTGGCTCGCGGTGCTGACGCCCGTGGCAAGCGAACTTCAGGTCTAGATCCTGCCGCTCGACTACGAGCATGCCGCAGCGGCCGGGGCGATGCGCGCGGCACGGCTGCCGGAGTGCTACGCCGCCGCACCCGGCAGCGGCATTTGGCCAAGCTCCGACGTCCTGCCCCCGGCAGGGCGGGCCCGGCGCGGCGTGCGGCGCGACCCCGCCATCCTCGACCGGGAGCGCCGCGCTCGGTCAGCCCAGCGGGCGCGCGCGGCGCATCAGTCGCGGCCCGAGCAGCGCGGCAAGCAAGGTGACGACCAGCATCGACAGGCCGTGCCACGCGAGCACCATCGCAGCGCCGTCCAGGTGGTGAATGAAGCTCAGCCCGACGCTGGCAAACGCCGCCGCGGATAGTCCGCCAAGTGCCGCGACGGGGCCTGCGCGCAGCCGTGCGGCGTGGCGTGCAAGCCACAGCATCGCGACGGTGAGCGGCACGCTGAGACCGGCGATGAACACCATGCAAGACACGCTTACGCCGATCCGCAATCCGTCCGGCCCAAGACGCGCCAGGTCCTGCAGGCACCCCCAGCCCATGGTCGCGAGCCATGCGACAGCGGCTGGAAGTGGCAGCAATGCCCAGCGCCTGCTCCGCTCAGGCAGGGCGAGCTCGAAGGCTGCGAAAGCAGCCAGAACCCCGGTGACCGAGGCTGTCACGATTTGCGGCAGGTCGAAACCGTCGGTGAGGCGTTCCGCGAGGTCATGCCGCGGTCCGGAGACGAGCACCGCCAAGCCGATGACGGCCGCAACGATGGTGAGCCAGACAGCGGTGGCGAGCGCAGGGTGCGATGCCGGCCGGACCGGGCGCAGATTGATGGCAAGGCGATGGATCAAGTCTTCGCTGCGCATGGTTGCGTCACTCTTTCGTGTCGAAGCGGCGCCGCAATGCATGCAGCGCGCGATGGGTGGCCACCTTGAGCGCGCTCACGCTCATCCCCGAACGCTGGCTGGCTTCAAGCAGCGTCAACTCCTGGATCTTTGTCAGTCCGAGCGCCGTACGCTGCGCCGGCGGTAGGTCCTCGATCGCCTGCCGCAGGTTCGCTGCGGCACGCCGTGCGTCCAGCCCAGCTTCCGCGCCAGCATCGCCTGAAGCGATTTCTCCCGCTGCATCCACCGACACCTCGCGGCGGACCCTGCGCCCGCGTGATCGAACCCGGTCCAGTGCGCGCCGCTCGGCGATGGCGACCAGCCAGGGACGGAAGGGACGCGCGGCATTGTAGCTGTCCCGCGCCCGGTGGATCGTGAGCAGCGTGTCCTGCACAGCGTCCTCCGCCTCGGTCGCGTCGCGCAGGCGCGCCCGGCATATTGCCCGCAGAAGCGGCAGGCACTCGCGGAGGAGCGCCTCATAGGCTCCGGCGTCGCCGGCCTGCGCGGCGGCCATCATTCGCGACCAGCGCAGGTCGCGCGTAACCCGCTCGGCGATCGCGGCCGTCTCACTGACGTCGCCCAAGGTCACCTGGAATGCACCCGTTGGGGATGCTGACGCTCTGGCATGGGACATCCGGATTGAACCCCGTGAAGGATGGTCGGCGTGCGTTCATGGCGGGGGACGTCGCAGAACTGCCCTACCCATACGCCTGAGCGGCCGCAGAGGTTACGCGGGGCGCTCCACCCGCCAATTGGCCTCCCAGCACACCACGGAGACAGACAATCGGTTGCGCCATCCACATCCGGTGCAATCGCTGGCGGGCCGCAACCAAGGTGGCGCATCCGATGCCATGGGTGATCTGCGTGCCGACGCCGAAGATCCCAGCGTTGGCCAGCAGCGGCAGCCCGATCGGGGGCGACGAACCGCCCATAGCCCTCCACCAGCATCTCGACGGGCAGCACGACCCACGCGACCACCGCGGGCACGGCGAAGGCAGCGCCAGGCGCACAGCCACCTCGCTCCACGAGGAACGCGCGGAAAACGGCTGTAAACAGATAGTCGAGCCAGACGAACACTGCGCCGAGCACCATTAATGTCGCCAGCACAAACGCAAGTGTTGCATCGCCGATGCCGGAGACGTCCGCAACGGCCAGAACGGCGCCGGCAGCCCAAGCAGGAGGACCGTCACATGGACAGGCGGTGGCGCGGCCGAGAGCACGCCCGCCACGCTATTCGGCGGCGTTGCGAACCAGTGTCTCGATAAAGGCTTCGGTGTTGCGCTGGCCTTCGGGCGGGATGGACACGCCGTGGCGGGCAAAGACCCGCTCCGCGACATCCGCCCCGTTGCTCCTGGTGACGAAGGTCCGGCCCTGGTCATCTTCCCACACCAGGACACGCATCGGCAGGTCGATGGCGAGCGTGGGGTTGGCGGCCATGCCCGGCGTGCCAGCGCGTGGATTGCCGAACAGCACCACCGTGCGCGCCCGCAGCGTCATGCCGACATCGCGTGCCGCGGCGGCGTGGTCCACCTCTGTGAAGACGATCCAACCGGCCTCCCGCACAGCGGCGGTGAAACGATCAAGCGTTGCGCGCGTCGGATGCGCGCTTGGCCTCGTCACGAGGCTAGCCTGCTGCGCATGGACGGTGGAGGTGGCCGCGACCCAGCTGAAAGCCAGTGCCATGAGCAGCGGGCGGCGGGGCAGGTTTGGCATGGCGGTCTGTCTCCTCAGTGGGACGGGCGGGCCCGCTTGTGTCGGCTTCGACGGGCTTCGATGGAAGGTTACGTCGGCCGGGCAGAAATTTGGATCTTGCCGGCAGTCGCAAACATTCTAAACCGGGCGCTCTAGAATTAGGGATCCCATCTCCTGATGGCACGCGCCCGTGAGTTCAATGACAATGCAGTCCTCGACGCTGCAACCGACCGCTTCTGGCGACAGGGCTACGTCGCAACCTCGGTGCGCGACCTCGGTGAGGCGATGGGGCTTGTGCCGGCGAGCCTCTACAACGCCTTCGGCAGCAAGCACGCGCTGTTCGCGTTGTGTCTCGACCGTTACCTTGACCGCAACATGCGCGAACGGATCGAGCGTCTGGAAGCGAGCCATCCACCCCGCGCGGCCATCGAGACCTTCCTGAAAGAGATCGTGGCGCGCTCCCTTGCCGATCCGCGCGGCTGCCTGCTGGTCAATTCAGCGCTAGAAGTGGCGCCGCATGATGTGGAGATCGGTTCCGTCATCGCCGCCCGGCTTGGTGAGTTGGAGGCATTCTTCCACCGTTGTGTCCTCGCGGGGCAGCGCGATGGGAGCATTGCCGCGGCGTCGCGCGCGCGCGACCTCGCGCGGCTGCTGTTGACCACGGTGATGGGTTTGCGCGTTCTGGCGCGCAGCAAGCCGGAACCAGCCCTGCTGCGGGGCGCCGCGCGCCAGGCGTTGGCCCTGCTCGATCCCCCCTTTAAGGAGCAATCCACATGATCGACCTGCACTACTGGACCACGCCGAACGGACACAAGATCACGATGTTTTTGGAGGAGGCAGGCCTGGCCTACCGCATCGTCCCAGTGAACATCTCGGCCGGCGACCAGCTCAAGCCAGAGTTCCTGGCGATCGCGCCGAACAACCGCATTCCCGCGATCGTGGACCATGCGCCCGAGGGTGGTGGCGCGCCGGTGTCGCTGTTCGAAAGCGGCGCCATCCTCCTGTATCTGGCGGACAAGATCGGCCGCTTCGTGCCGCCCGCCAGCGATGTTCGCGGCCGGGCCGAGGTGCTGCAATGGCTGTTCTGGCAGATGGGCGGGCTTGGCCCGATGGCCGGTCAGAACCATCACTTCAGCCAATACGCGCCGGAGAAGATCCCCTACGCCATCAATCGCTACGTCAACGAGACGGGGCGGCTTTATGGCGTCCTGAACAAGCGGTTGGCCGATCGTGAATTCATGGCCGGTGCCGACTACTCCATCGCCGACATGGCAAGCTACCCCTGGATCGTACCGCATGCGCGGCAGGGCCAGAACCTTGACGACTTTCCGCATCTCGCGCGCTGGTTCGGCGCCATCAAGGCGCGGCCCGCGACCGAGCGCGCCTATGCCCGCGCGGCCGAGGTGAACACCGCACCCACGGTCAGCGCAGCCTCGGCCGCGCTGCTGTTCGGCCAGACCGCCGCAACCGTCGCCAAGACCTGACACCGGAGAGCCCCGTGATCCGCTTCTATTTCCACCCGACGCCGAACCCCGCGAAGATCGCCCTGTTCCTGGAAGAGGCCGGCCTCGCTTACGAGACCGTGCCGGTGGACACGATGAAGGGCGAGCAGCATGAGCCGGCGTTCCGCGCCATCAACCCCAATGGCAAGGTGCCGGCCATCGTCGATACCGAGGGCCCGGGCGGGTCCGAGGCGCGTATCTTCGACAGCAGCGCCATCCTGCTCTACCTCGGCGACAAGACGGGGCAATTCCTGGGCACGCCCGCGGACCGGCCGGAGCTGCTCTCCTGGCTGTTCTTCATCGCCTCAGGCCTCGGTCCCTTCTCCGGCCAGGCGGTGCATTTCCAATGGGCCGCGCCCGAGGGGCTCGACTATGCGCGCAACCGCTACCGGCGCGAGGCGGAGCGGCACTACGAAGTGCTGGAGGGTCACCTTGCCGGACGCGATTTCGTCGTCGGGAACGGCTACACCATCGCCGACATGTCGGCCTGGGGCTGGATCGATCGCGCAGCCCGCGTGATGAAGGGCGAGGCCGATCCGCTTTCTGCCTTCCCGAACATCAAGCGTTGGTTTCATGGCATCGATACGCGGCCCGCGGTGGCCCGCGCGCGCGCCGTGGGGAAGGACCACGCCTTCAAGAAGGATGCGGATGAGCAGACTCGCCGCGCGATGTTCCCGTCCAACTATCCCCGTGCCTGACGCAACCCATATCTCGGAGATTTCGACGATGAGCCAGACCGTGAAACTCGCCGCCGGCGCGGCCTTTCCCGCCATCACCGTGCCGCGCCTCGGCGGCGGTGAAATCGCGCCCGCTGCGATGGAAGGTTGGCGCCTGCTGGTCGTCTATCGCGGCAAGCACTGCCCGCTGTGCAAGCCCTATCTGGGCACGCTCGATAAGCTGCTGGAGGAGTTCGAGGCGGCCGGCGTCGCGGTGGTGGCGGTATCCGCCGACCCGGAGGAGAAGGCGGCGGCAGATCATGCCGAGTTCGGCTGGCGCTTCCCGCTTGGCTTCGGGCTGACCATCCCGCAGATGCAGGAATTGGGGCTGTATGTCTCTAACCCGCGCTCGCCGCAGGAGACCGACCGACCCTTCTCGGAGCCTGGCTTGTTCCTGATCAACCCCGCCGGACAGGTGCAACTGATCGACATATCCAACGCGCCCTTCGCCCGTCCCGACCTGGCCGGCATCGCTCGCGGCGCGAAGCGCATCCAGGAGATGAACTATCCGATCCGTGGCACGCTGGTCTGATCGCGCCATGCTGACCGGGATCCGCGCCTGCGTCTTCGACGCCTATGGGACACTTTTCGACTTTGCCTCGGCGGCAGCCGGCTGCGCCGACGTCCTAGGTGACAAGGCTGGTCCTTTGACCGCCCTTTGGCGAGACAAGCAGCTTCAGTACTCCTGGCTGCGCGGGCTGCAGGGCCGTTACGTGCCGTTCTGGCAGGTCACGGGCGACGCCCTCGACTTCGCGTTGGAGACACTCGGCCTGCCGACGGATGGGCCGCTGCGCAAGCGTCTGATGAACCTGTATCTCACGCTGGGCACCTTCCCCGAAGTGCCCAGGGTGCTGGGCGCGCTGCGCGAGGCGGGCTACGCCACCGCCATCCTGTCCAACGGCTCGCCGGATATGCTGGCGAGCGCGGTGGAGGGGGCTGGGCTCGCCGGGGCCTTCGATGCGGTGATCTCGGTCGAGGAGGTCGGCAACTTCAAGCCGGATCCGCGTGTCTATCAGCGCGCGGTCGACCGGCTCGGTGTGCCCGCGGAGGCGATTGCCTTCCAGTCCTCGAATGCCTGGGATGCGCATGCTGCCTCAGCCTTCGGCATGCGCGTGGTGTGGTGCAACCGCTACGGCCAAAGGCGCGAGAGGCTGCCCGGCGCTCCGGACCACGAAATCCACAGCCTTGCAGATCTGCCGGGCTTACTCGCAGCGTCCGCATAGCCAAAAGAGGGCGACTGCAACGAAGACCTGGTTGCGCATGCCGCGCTCCTGCGGGCGCATTCCGGCGCGATCCTCGGCGTGGCGACGCGGTGAGCCGGGGCAGCGGCGGCGTGACCCGATGACGGTGCGATGCGAATGTCAGAGCGGCAGGAAGCGCGGCGCCTGAACCTCCGCCACCGCGACACCGCCCAGGTCGTCGGTGTCGGCGGACAGCGCGAGATGCGTGGGGGGCGGTGCCACCTCGCCGAACGCCGCGCGGTAGTCGGCTGCCGGATCGACTTTTTCGTCGTGCCAGGCGCGGAGAGGCGCCTCCGGTCCGCGCAACACGATCAGCGCGCCGTCCGGCGCGATGTGCGGGTTGGCGCTGACGGTGCCCGGCGGGGCTCGTCCGCCCCACACGTAGGTGAGTACGCGCCCCGAGAAGGCACTGCCCAGGAGTCCTGCGCGCAGCCGCCGACGGAGCGCGGCGCCGAGCCCGCCACCGCGCCCCGCACCGGCAAACAGCAGATGCACGCTGGCCGGCCGGTCATCGGCGCCGATCGTCGCTGCATCGCTAGGCGCCGGCGCCGCGAGCACACGCCAGCGCCAGGCCAGGCGATAGTCGCCACCCAGGAGCTCGTCAGGCCGGGTCGGGCGCAGGAGAAAGCCCACCGCGCTTTCGGCGGTCATGACGACCGTCCCCTGCGGGCGCCCTACGAAACGCGTCGGGGTCCGCCCTGGCACATCGAGGCAACTCCATCCCTCGGCCATGAGTGACGCATCGGCACCTGCAGCCGGCCGGGCCGCAAGGGAGGACAGGAGGATCAGCGGCAGAGTGCGACGCGGCGTCGTCATCGCGCGCGGCTTCGAGCGGAATTGTACAGCGCGGCCAGTCGATCCGGAGCGACACCCAGCGCATGCAGCAGGTGCACGCGCAGCCAGCCCGCGATGATCGCAACCCGCCCCCGCCCGGCGAACCGCCGTGACGAAGTGATCAGCGCCGGTGTCTCGATGTGGAGGGTGGGCCCCGCGCGCTCCAGCCGCCGGACCAGATCGAAATCCTCCATCAGCGCGATTGGACGGATGCCGCCGATTGCGTCGAGGGCCGTGCGGCGGATGAAGATGCCACTGTCGCCGTAATAGACGCCATGCTGCCGCAAGCGGGCATAGAAGCCCTCAAGCCAGCGGGAGAACGCTTCCTCCCCGTCGAACAACAGTCTGAAATTGCCGCCTGGCGCTTCCGCCCGGCAAGCGAGCGCAGCCTCGATCGCCGCCAGCCCGCCGGACGGGAAGGTGGTGTCGGCATGCAGCATCAGCAGCACGCTGCCCCGCGATGCGGCAATGCCACGGGCCAACTGGCCGCCACGCCCGGGCGGGCCGCAAATCCATCGCGCGCCACCCGCGAGGGCTGCCGATCGGGTGTCATCCGTGCTGCCACCGTCGCTAACGACGATCTCGCCAAGCGAGACCTCGGCGCGCAGTTGCGCTAGCAGCACCGGCAGGCATAGCGCCTCATTGAGCGTCGGGATGATGACTGAAATCACGCACTCGTCTCGGCGAAGAGGCTGTCTTCCCCGGCGCCGATCAGGCCCACCCGCCGAAATCGGGCCTGAAGCCGGCGCCAACCCGTCTCCAGGCGGCCCTCCGGAGCAGCGCGAGCGAAGGCCCATCCGTGATCAGCCTTGGCGGCAGCTGCACAATCTCGCCATAACCGCCGCAATTGGCGATGGAGCTTAAGCCTCACCTCGAACGGTTGGGCAGGCAGGGCCGCCGCGCGCAGCAATACGCGGCCGAGCGCGATGTGTCGGCTCTCGTCACGCGCCGAGAATCGCGAAATCTGATGCATGATCGGGCAGGGGAAGTCGCGTGCCAATTCCTGCTGAATGGCCAATGCCTCGCTTTCCAGCACAACATGCGTGGCCAGTACCAGACCGATGGCGCAACCCTGCCAATCCTGGATATGGCCCAAGGCCTGAACCAGCAGCGGGCGCGGTGGCGCAATGTCGCCGATGCGGGAGAGATAGCGCGCATGGGCTTCGACGTGGCGTGCCTCATCGGCGATCTGCGTCTCCAGGGCCTGGCGGAACGGGCCCTCGGGCAGCAGCGGTAACAACGTCTCGCACGCGGATCTTGCGACCTGTTCGCCATGCAGGAACTGGCTGGTCAGAATCACATGGTTGCGACGCGGAAGCCACCAGGGGCGTTGCGGTGGCACGTGCCAATCGATATCCCGCGTAGCCGACCATGCCTGTTTGGCCGCCTTGTCCACCAGCATACCGCAATACCTTTCCGTATGGCCGGAGGCGGCGAAGCCCTCATTAGGCGGATCTGCGGATTTGGACGGCTGCATGGTTGCGCTCCCAAGCCAATGGAACGCCTTCGCCATGGTTGCGCCCGAGGTTACGGTGCATCGCGCGGCGTTCCGCACGAACGCCGGACTCACGACTGCCAGCGATGACCAGCGGCGGTGGACCGGGACGATGAATTAGCGTGTCGCGAGTTCCTGGTTCAGTCTGACCAGCAGACGCATCGAGGCGCCGATGGCAATGGGCAGCCCTGGATCTTTTGGCACATGACCTTGGCGTGGCCGGCGGCGAGTAGCGGCTCGTAGCCCGCGATGCGCTCAGCCAGGGCGCGCTCGGCTTCGGCGCGAATTGCGACGAAGTCGGGGGGTGGCACCGACCTCGGCCGTGGCGCTGCTGCCCGAGGCCGCCCAGCTCGAGGCGCGGCTGTCCTGCGCGGCGGCATAGCCGCGCAGGGCGTGCCAGGCATCGCGAAGGCGGCCCATCACCTGGTTCCCTCGCGGGAGAAGCTGGCGAAGGTGACGCTGGGCCGGCGCGCGGCGCTGTTTTCCGCGGCGTGGAGTACCGACAGCGCGCGGCTAAGCTCGTCGAGGGAGCGGTATTCCACGGTGCGGCCATCGAAGGTGACGCGCGTGGTGCCGCCGGTGAAGGCGGCGGCGAGTACGGCTGCGCGGGTGCCGGCAGGCTGCGCCAGCGCCCAGGCGAGGACGGTCGGGTCCATGATCGTCCTCCTCTCAGCGCAGCCAGCCGCTGCGCGGCGCCAGCCAGCCGCGCGGGCGCTGGGTGTCGGGCCCCGATGCCGGGGCAGCCAGGGACGGCGGTGATGGGGGAGCGATGTTCCCGGCGACGGGAAGCTCGCTTGGCCGCAGCGGCGCGTCCGCCGCCTCATCCCGCAGCCGTGCCCAGAACTGCTCGCCGTAGCGATCAGCGCCGAGCAGCCAGAGCGCCGCCCGCGCGAGGACCGCGCAGTCCAGCGCCTCGTTCCGCTCGCGCAGCTTGGCCCATTCCTGCCGGGCAAACCCACGGCGGTCCTTGGTCGTGCGCAGCTGCTCGGCGACCAACTGCTTGACCCATTCGACATCGATCATGCGCGGCAGATGCACCCAGCCGGGTGGCAGCTCCTCTGCATCGCCGCGGCCGAGCCAGAGCCGGCGGTAGAGATCGGCCTTCCAGGTCGAGACCGACACGGTCCAGAGCTTCAGGCCACGACGGAGCTTCTGGCCATTGACCAGGGCGTCCACCGCCGTCGGGCCCTGGACGGGCTGCGCCCGGTTCCAGCCATCGATGCCCTTGGTCGGAGCGATGCGTGGATCCCGCAGCCGCCGCAGGTGGCCATAGACGGCCGCCGTATCCCGGCCGCCGGTGTCGACGCAGAGCCGGGCGATGCGCATCGCGCCGCCGCCCTGGCGCGGCCAGTCGCGCGCCAGCACGCGGGCCAGTTCGTCCCACGGCTCGCGGTCCCGCGGGCTGCCGGGGATCACCACGTGATCGACGAGCCAGGAGGAGAAGCCCTCCGCCCAGCCCCAGACGTCGCACTCGAGGCGATCGTCCTGCACGTCGACGCCGGCCGTCAGCACCAATGCGCCGGTGGGCACCACGCCCATGGCGAAGTCCTCGCGGCGCTCTACCAGGCGCTCCCAATCCGGCGCCTCGCCCTGCTCCTGCCAGGTCTCGCCCAGGACCGTGTTCCGAAACGTCTTGATGTCCTCGGGCTTGCCCTGCGCCACCTCCCAATCCCGCGCGATCTGCTCCCAGGAGAGCCACCCCACCGGCGAGTAGAGCGCCGAGATGTGAAAGCCGACCGTGTGCGGATCCTGGCCCTCTGCCGTCGCGCGCCACTCGCCGCCGCTGAGCATCGCGGTCTTGTCGTGCTCCTGCATCGGGTGGTCGCAGGCGGTGCAGTGGTACCGCGCCGTCTCCGGCGCTCCCTTCTCCCAGATCAGCCGCTCGAAGCGTAGCCACTGCATCTCGCCGCACGCCGTGCATGGTACGAAGAAGCGCCGCTGGTCGGAGGCCAAATACTCCCGCTCGATGCGGCTACGGCCGGCGATGGTCGGCGTGCTGACCAGGAAGGCCTTGCGTCGCCAGCCGAAGGTCCGCGCCCGGGCCTCGGCGAGTGCGATGGGGTCACCCTCGCCGGCGACATCGCCGGGATAGGCATCCACCTCGTCGAGAAACAGGAACCGCGCCGTCATCGAGCGCAGCCCAACCGCGCTGTTCGCCCCGGTCAGGACCAGGATGCCGCCGGGGAATTCCTTCGACAGCATCGTGTTGCCGCTGTCGCGGGCGCGAGCCGGGGCGACGCGCTCCCGCAGCGCCGGCGTTTCCTCCAGCAGCGGGTCGATGCGCTGGCGCGAGAAGCGCTTGGCCAGTTCCACGGTTGGCTGCACCGCCAGCGCGGGCGCCGGCACGTGGTGCATGATGTAGCCGAGCCAGTTGTTGCCGCTCTCCGTCGCCCCGACCTGCGCGCCCTTCATGAACACGACGCGCCGTGCCGGATGCACCGCCGACAGCGCGTCCATCACGTCCTTGAGGTAGGGCGTGCGGCTGGTGCGCCAGGGGCCGGGTTCCGCGGAGGCACGGCTGCCGAGCATGCGGTGGCGCTCGGCCCATTCCGAGACGGTGAGCTGCGGCGGCGGGCGGAGCATGGCGCCGACACGCCGGCGCACATGGTCACGGCTGCGAAGACCGGTCCCCTCCGAGGCCTGCTGGATCGAAGCGATCGGCCGCCTCCGTCAGCAGGTCGTTGATGTGGCTCTGCAGGATGGTCTGCAGCAGATGCGGGTCGACGCTGATCTCGGCGGCGATCAGGCCCGACACGCGGGCGGGCCAGTTCAGCAGCGCGTCGCGCATGGTGCTGCCGATCTCGTCGAGCGCGGCGTTTGCCTCGTTCACGTCGACCAGGCGACGCTTGGTCTCGTCCAGCGAAAGGCGCTGCGCCTCCACCTTCAGGGCAAGCTGCGCGACCTTCAGCCGGGCGAAGGGCGTGCCATCCGCGCCGGCGCTACTGGCCAGGGGCGAGCGGGCGGGATCGGCGGTTTCGGTCAGGCGGCGTCGGGTCTTGTCGATATCCCACTGGCCGTCCGGTTCACGGGCGATGCGGCCGGCGCGCTCGGCCTTGTGGATGGCGGTGTCGCTGACGCCGAGGCGCCGCGCAGCCTCGCGTGTGGAGGCGGTCAGTTCCGGCATGGCGGCGACTCTGCCTCCCATCGCGGAGCCGCGATGGGGGCCCGCAAGCCGCCGCGCGTGATGGCGATGCCGGCCTTGTCAGAGGGGACGAAGGGCGCGCTGGCGGGCGGCTTCAAAGGCGGTGATGGCGGCGGACCAGTCCAGCGTGGCGCCGTCGCCGAGCATCTGCACCGGCGCGAGGGCCACGCGGCGGCGCGACCAGTAGTTCCCGTCGAGTGTGGCGAGCCAGCCTGCCAGCCCCTGTGCGGCAAGCGCCGCGGCGGCGGCCTCGACCTCGGCTTCGCTGGGCGGCGCGGCGCGGCCCATCGTCACGTGCCGGCCATCCTGCGCCAGGATGATCCAGCGGCGCTCGGAGGGCATCAGCCCTCCTCCTTCTCGGTCTGCCAGGTGGCGTAGTCCACCGTGGCAAAGATCCCGCGCCCGTCGCTGGCGGTGCAGACCTGAATGGTGGCGCGGCCCACGCTGTCGGTGCTGCGCGGCGCGGTGGCAAGAAGCTGCTGCCAGGCAGCGCGGTCCTGCGGGCCTTCGGCAGTCTGGTGCGGGAGGATGGTGGTGCTCATCGTCGTCTCCGTCTCGGCGGGGCGGGATGGCCCTGCGCGTGACGGACGATTCGCGCTGTGTCGGAGCGCAGCCAACTCGATAAGGCGCCGGGAATCTCGATGATCCCCGGCGCTCCCGATCATGTTCAGCGGCGTGGCTGAGATGCTTCACTCCGCCAATGCGTAGATGGTGAAGGACCCCTTCGCGCCGGTCTTGTTGGGGCCGACCATCCGCTCCCGCGACTTCACTTCGACCGCGTGGCCCTTCTTCTTCAGCCCGGCAAAGAAGCCGCGTACCGTGTGCTGCGCCCAGCCCGTTGCCTCGGCGATCTGCGCGACCGTGGCGCCCTCGGGGCGGCGCAGCATGGCCAGCACCTGCTCCTGCTTGGTGCCCTCGCGCGGCTTGCGCAGCGCGCCCGGCTCGCGGGCGATGCGGGCGGGCTTGCCGGCGAGCAGGGTGCGGAGCGCTTCCATCGGCGCGTCGAGTGCACCGATCATGTCGCCCTCGCGGTTGGCCTCGTCATCCCAGGTGGCGAGGATCGCCGCGGCGGCGTCGCGCAGGCTGGCGCGCGGCGTGGCGGCGCGCGCAGCGAGGGCCTGGTCGAGCAGGGCGATTTCCTCCGCCAGGGGCGCGACCTGGGCGGCTTCGGGCGGCGGGGCGTCCTCACCCTGCGGCGCCGGCTCCTCCGCGCCCGTGGGCGCCGTGTCGGGCACGCTGCCCTCGATGCCGGAGCAGTCGGGCTCGCCGGCCACCGCGTCGCCCTCGTTCGGGTCGATGCCGATGGCGCGCAGCCCCTCGTCGGTGATACGCGCCACAATCCAGGTTCCGTCGTCATCCTGGCGCCAGCCCAGGCCCACGTAGTCCCGCGGGGCGTTGATCTCGGTCAGCAGGTTGTTCTTGATCAGGCTGCGGAACACCGCGTTGCGCGCGGCGGCCGGGAGCGTTTTCGGCGCGCGGGCGAGGCCCATCTCGTGCTGCGCGGCGGCGCTCAGGATCACGCGCTGGGTGTCGGAAAGCTTGGTCATCGTGGTGGTCTCCGGTGTCGGGCGCCGACCATCGGCCCCTACTGCCCGGAGCCCCGCCGGCGTCGCCGGTCGGGGCGGTGCGGGAGTGACCCGCGTCAGGCTTCGTATTCGCCGCGGCGGAAATGCTGGTCCGCGATGTCCTTCAGCTTCGCGGTGGCATCCGAAAGCCAGGCCGCTTCGCCCCAGAGCACCGTCTCGGGGTCCGCGCCGAAATGGTCCGCGCTGGCCTGCGTGAGTTCCGCAAGGAGGGCGTCGAATTCGGCCTTTTTCGCCAGGAAGGCGGCCAGGCTGTTTTCCTGGTTGCGGGCGGTGCGGTCGGTCATGTTCGTCTCCGTCGTCGTGCAGGGCATTCCCTGCGTGTGACGGACCATTCGCGCTGTGGCGCGCACGAGCCAAGCAAGATGCAGCGGCGCGGAATTGCTATAATTCGGCGGTTTGGATCACATCATGATCAACGATGCCGCGTGCCGCGGCGACGTCGGCAAAGATGCGATCATCGCCTTCCAGAACCGCCACCTCGCCGGTCGTGTCCTGCCAACGCCGCACGATCACGTCGGCATAGGCCGGATCGATCTCCAGCAGCACGGCACGCCGCCCGGTGCGCTCCGCCGCGATCATCGTGGTGCCCGAGCCGCCGAAGCAGTCCAGCACCGTGTCGCGCGGCTTGCTGCTGTTGCGGATGGCGCGCTCGACCAGCGCCACCGGCTTCATGGTCGGGTGCAGGTCGTTGCGTGCCGGCTTGTCGAAGTGCCAGACATTTCCCTGGTCGCGCGCGCCACACCAGTAGTGCTGCGCGCCGGCCTTCCACCCGTAGAGCATCGCCTCGAACTGCTGGTGGTAGTCGGCGCGACCGAGCGCGAAGGTGTTCTTCGCCCAGATGATCGTGCTGGACCATTTGCCGCCGGCCTCCTGCCAGACGCGATGCAGCGTCGGCCATTCGGAGGAGGACATGCAGACGTAGCAGGCGCCCTTGGTCACCGAGAGCAGGTTGGCCAGCGCGGGCCGGAGGAATTCGGGAAAGCCGCCGCCAAGCGCGTCATTGGCGATGGTCATCTTGGCGGCGGTGCCGCCCTCGTAGGCCACATTATAGGGCGGATCGACGAAGCCCATGTCGGCCAGGTGGCCGGCGCCAAGCGCGCGCTGGACGTCGGCCAGCTTCGTCGCATCGCCGCAGAGCAGCCGGTGTTCCCCACAGCGCCAGAGATCGCCCGTGCGGGTGACGGGCACCGCGGGCGGCGGCGGCGCCTCGTCCACCTCATCGCCGAGCCCCGCGTCGGCAGCCGCCAGCAGCCGGTCCAGCTCCATCCCGGAGAAGCCGAGCACATCCAGGTCAACCACCGCCTCGTCGCGGATACGGGCGATCTCGGCGGCCAGCAGCGCCTCGTCCCAGCCCGAATTCAGCGCAATCTGGTTGTCGGCCAGGCGCAGCGCACGCGCCTGCGCGGGGGAGAGATGGCCGAGCCGCAGCACCGGCACCGAGGCGAGCCCGAGCTGCTTCGCCGCCATGACGCGACCATGGCCGGCGATCAGCACGCCCTCGGCGTCGACCAGGACCGGGTTCACGAAGCCGAACTCGGCGATGGACGCCGCGATTTGGGCCACCTGCGTCGGCGAATGCGTACGCGCGTTCTCGGCGTAGGGGACCAGCGCCACCACCGGCAGCGCGGAGACGACGAGGTCAGGCTGCATCGGCAGTGACCTCCACCCGCGCCGCGGCCACGGTGTCGTAATCGCGCCCATCATCGGCCAGCGTCACCGGCAGGTCGGGATGCAGCATCCGCCACCGCGCCACCGCCAAGTCGACATAGGCAGGCGCGAGTTCGATCCCCCGCACGTGGCGGCCGGTGCGCTGGCCAGCGATAATGGTGGTGCCGGCGCCAGCGAAGGGCTCGAACACCACATCGTCCTCATCAGCATAAGCACGCATGAGGAAGTCCGGCAGCGCGACGGGGAACACCGCGGGATGCTCCGTCTCGATGCCGCGGGCCTTGTGCCGCGTGATGCGCAGCACGTTGTCCGGGATCCTGGTCTCCTGGACGCCCTGGCCGGCATGCTGCCATTCACCGACGGTGCCGTCCTTGGCGCGGAGGCCACCCTTCTCGGAGTTGACGTGCCCCGCCCAGCGGCAGGGGATGATCTTGTTGGGGCGCCGGGCCTCGCGATTGAAGTGGAAGAGCAGCTCGAAGGCGGGCGACAGCCGCCCGTTCCAGTCGCCCGGCAGGCCGGGCCCCTGGTCCCAGGTGTAGAGCCCGAAGCGCCGCCAGCTGCGGGCGCGCATCCAGTCGAGCCAGCCGGCCCAATAGGGCTGCCATTCATTGTCGCGATGGATCAGCCCGAGGTTCACCAGCACCTGGCCATCGGGCCGCATGGCCGCGTCGAGGTGCTGGAATACGCCCTGCATCAGGGCATCCCAATCCGTGACGCCACCGGTCGTGTAGTCCCGCTGGTTCCCATAAGGCGGGGACGTGAACAACAGCGCCGCACGATCATCGCCCATCACGCGCGCCACTGAGGCGGCGTCGGTGCTGTCGCCGCAGAGCAGGCGATGCTCGCCGAGCAGCCAGAGATCGCCGGGGCGCGTGACGGCTTGGCGCGGCGGCTCCGGATCGGCGTCGGCGGGATCGTCCGCCAGCGCATCCTCGGCGCCTGCCGCGCCTGCCGCACCGCCCCCCTCGACGGGATCCGCGGACAGCGCCTCGGGCGCGTCGCCGTCGGACACGGCATCTCCAGCCGCCGCGAGGATGTCCGCGAGCTCATCCGCCGAGAAGCCGAGCGCGCCGAGATCGATGTCCTGCGCCGCCTGCACCGCAGCCAGCGCATCGCGCAGCAGCGCCTGGTCCCAGGTCGCGTTCTCCGCGATGCGGTTGTCGGCGAGGCGCAGTGCCTCCTTCTGCGCCGCGGACAGGTGCCTCAGCACGATCACCGGCACCTTGGCCATGCCGAGCGCCGACGCAGCCTCCAGCCGACCGTGGCCGGCGATCAGCACGCCGGCCTCATCGACCAGCAGCGGGTTGGTGAAGCCGAAGGCCAGCATGCTGGCCTTGATCTGCTCCAGCTGCGCGGCGCTGTGCACGCGGGCGTTGCCGGCATGCGGGCGAAGCTCCGCCACCGGACGCAGCAGGATCTTCGCCGCCATCCAGGGGAGCGTCATGATGCCATCCGGTTTGCAGGTGGTTTGCAGGGCCGCGGCCCGGCGTTGGTTTGCAGCTAACGAGTTGAAGCCGCGGGCGAAGGCTGCAAACCGCAACCCATATTTTCGGCCTGGCGCTAGCGATGTTGCGCGCTTCCGCCCCCCGCATACAGCGGCGCCCGGAAGGAACCATCGGCTCGAGAGCCACTGTGGCTGAACAGCGGGTCAGTGGCTCGGGAGCCACTCGGCTGCGGTCGCAATTCAACGACTGTCGAAACACTATCCCTTCTGGTTCCGGTGCCGCAATCGGGTTTCAGCAGCGCCGCGACTGCGTGGTGGACAATGTCCACACAAATCCGTAGAACCAGCCCCGGAGGCCACCATGCCCACACCCGCCAAGCGCATCACCACCCCGACCCGACGCCCGGCGAAGGCCAAGCCCGCCATCACCGTCGGCGCGATCAACATCCGCGTCCGGCCCGAGGAGCGGACCCTGATCGACCAGGCAGCGGTACTCTCGGGGAAGTCACGCTCCGAGTTTATGCTGGAGGCTGCTCGCCGCGCTGCGACCGACGCCATTCTCGACCGCACGCTGTTCCGCACCCAGCCGGCTGCGTACGCCAAGTTCCAGGCCCTACTCGACGCGCCGCCCAACCCGAACGGCCGGCTTCGCAAGCTGCTGGAGACCGCGCCTCCGTGGGAGTGAGTGCCGAACGGCTCAGCGCCCCGGCGCCACTCGACGGCACGCACGACCTGGCGTTGTTCGATAGCGGCGAGGCCTCGCTTGACGACTGGCTACGGCGGCGTGCGCGGGCGAATCAGGCGGCCGGCGCGTCACGGACCTTCGTGGTGTGCCGCGCCGGCTTCGTGGTGGGGTTCTACTGCCTGGCGGCGGGGGCTGTGGCCGTGACCGCCGCTCCAGGGCGTGTGAAGCGCAACATGCCCGACCCGATCCCGATGGCGATGCTGGGCCGACTGGCGGTGGACCGCAGCCTGCATGGCCAGGGCATCGGCCGGGCTTTACTGCGGGATGCGGTCTTGCGCGTGCTACAGGCCAGCGAGGTGCTGGCGGTGCGCGGGGTGTTGGTGCAGGCCCTGAACGCCGACGCTCAGCGCTTCTACCAGGCCTGCGGCTTCACGCCGTCACCGATCGACCCAATGACGCTGATGGCCACGATGACCGACCTGAAGGCCGCCCTGGGCTGAGGCTTACGCGGCACGCTCCCGCGGTAGCAGGCCATAATGGGCGGCCAGGACGCCGAGCGCGGTGAGCAGGATGCCCTGCGCCTGGACGTGATGGACCGGACGGCCCGACCACCCCTGCCGCATCGCCCATTCCCGCAGGGAACACTCGAGGCCAAGCACGTGCCACAGGCAGCTTCCGCCGGCGCTGTCCGCGCCGCCGAACAGGTCCAGGGCCGCGGCCAACCGGCGGCGCGCAGCAGCCTGGCGTTCGCTCAGTAGGTCGCCGCCACCGCCCTGGATGCGGAGCAACTGCGTGGTGCGCATGCCGTCCAGCGCCGCGAGGCGGAAGGTCACCCGGAACATCGCCCCGGCCTCGTGCATCTGCGGCGTGATGCTGCCATTGGCGAGCATCAGCCCGAGCGTGTCGACGGCACGACGATTCGCGACGGGTGAGCCCGTGTCCGGATCCGTGTCGCGGACCGGCTCTGAGAAGCCGCCGTGTTGCAGGCGCCACTTCGACGGCTTCGTCAGATCGTCGTGCTTCGGCTTCGCCACCTTGGTCTTGCGCTTACCGGCCATGATGGTTCTCCGCGTTGCGACGCCCCCAGCGCCGGTTGGCCTCGTTGGTGATGGCCTGGCGCAGCCAGTCGTCGGTGATGTCGGCGACGGGCAGAGCGGCGACGCCATGC
Source organism: Sediminicoccus rosea (assembly GCF_033547095.1). Taxonomy (NCBI): domain Bacteria; kingdom Pseudomonadati; phylum Pseudomonadota; class Alphaproteobacteria; order Acetobacterales; family Roseomonadaceae; genus Sediminicoccus; species Sediminicoccus rosea. The sequence continues at coordinate 1,296,226 of NZ_CP137852.1, forward strand.
CGATGCCAGGCAGCCGCACGCATGGCGTTGACCTCGGTGTCGTTCGTCGGGCTGCGCGTGCCCCGGTCGAGGCAGGAGCGGGGCGGCAGCGGTGCGCCGTGCATGCTCATGCGCGGCCTCCGCTGGGTTCAGTCGCCCAGAGCAGCAGGGCGATGGCATCGGCCTCGTTGTCGTCGGCCGGTGCAAAGCCGCGAGCCTCGATGGCGGCGACCATCTTCGCCTTGTCGGCATTACCCTTGCCGGTGGCGTAGCGCTTGATCGTGCCGACCGGGACGCCCTCATAGGGGATGTCGCGCTCCTCGCACCAGGCGGTCAGGGTGCCGAGGAAACCGCCATAGATGTGCGCCGCGTCCGTCCCGGCATGGGCGCGCACTTCCTCGAACACGATACGCGCCACACCGCCGGACAGGGCGGCGACCTCGGCTAGCCATCCGCGGAAGCGCAGGAAGCGCATCCCGCCGCCCTCGAAGCGGGTCGGCTTGAAGGTCATGGTGCCGGAGGTGATGCCGCCGTCACGTGACCGCAGGGCCCAGCCAGTGGTGGTGCCGAGATCCAAGGCGAGCACGGTGTGGTGCGCCAGGCTGATCGCGGGCAGGAGGGCGATGGGCGGGCTGCTTGCATGGGCGGCGGGCATGGTGAGAGTCGTGGGTGCCATGGTGGTCTCCGGAATGGGATCGTCCTGGTGAGGGCGGCGACGGTGCGGTTCTTGGCGGAGCTCGCCGTCGCTGCCCGGCTTGGGGTGGATGGCCCTGGGAGGGGGGTGGCCCGCGCGCCGAACCCGGTCGCCCGAGGTGTGGTGTGCGCGCGCCGTTGAGGCGCGCACGCACACCCCCCGTAGGGGGGAGGCGAAAAACCGAATCTGCCAATCTGCTCCAAGTCGCTGATTTCAAATCAGAAAAAGCAGATTCGGAGCAGTTTCGGACAGATTCGTTACGCGAAACTGCTTTCGGCCAGAAGCCGTTGATCTGATTGACGAAAAGCAGTTTCGCAGTTTTGGTAGGGGAGCAGATTCGGACCGAAACTGCGCAGTTTCGGGAGCAGTTTCGGTCAGTGCGGAGGCGCATCGAGAGGGCCATTAGACGGGCTCCTCGGGGTCGTGCAGCACCCACACCTCGGGGTTCTCGACCTCGAGCAGCGCCTCGCTCCGGGGGCACTGGAAGTGGCTCGGGAGCACCCGCACGGTGGCCGGGATGATCTCGCCGGTCTCCGGATCGATGGCCTCCTCGCCGGTGCCGAGGAGCATGTCCTGGACAACGAGATAGCCGTTCTTCGACTTAGTGTATGGCTGCCCGAGGTCGCGCGCTTCGCGCCGGTACTTGATGTAGCCCTTCATGGCCAGGACACCGATCCGCTCGCGGATGTTGTCCTTGCCGCCGAGCCCGCGCTTGTTCTCGAATTTCGACGCGAAGGCGTTGGCGGTGCAGAGCCGGCCTTCCTCCGCCTCCTCGGCGATGAGGCGCAGGATTACGTCGTGGCGGCGCGTGCGCTCGGCATCGAGCTTGCGGCCGATGTCTTTCCTGACCAGGCGCTCGCCCGTCCGGTCGAGCTCGACCCAGGCGCCACCGCGTTTGTCGACTAACATCGGCTCGAGGCCCGGGCCATTGCGGAGTTCGACATGCAGCTCGCGTTCAGTCTGTTCCTCGTCGGGGCGGAACAGGATGGCGCCCGAGGTGTAGTAGCCGCGCAGCGCGCTCGCGCCGGAGAGGGACAGGAAGGGATCGTCCTTCACCTGCTGCTTGCTGAGCTTCTTCGTGTGGTGGGCGAGGATGATGCCCGCCTCGGGGGCGACCTGGTCGCGCAGCGCCTCGACCCGGCTCTGCAGGAAGAACATCATCGCCGCGTTGTCGTTCTCCCCTTCGCCCGCGGGCCCGCCATCGAAGAGGTTGCGGATGGGGTCGATGCAGATGATGTCCGGCGGCGCGTCGGGGAATGCGGCGCGGATGGCAGTCGCGACGAGCGGCACGCCCTGGTCGTCGAGCAGCATGCGCAGCTTCGGGGTGACGACGAGGGTGTCGCGCGCGCGGGCCACAACGGCGGGGTCGAGCCGGAGTTGCTGCAGGCGCTCACGCAGGTAGTGGTACTGGATCTCAGCCTGCAGATAGAACACCCGCAGCGGGCGCGGTGCCGTGAAGCGCAGGAATGGGGCGCCGGCGGCGGCGTGCACCAGCAGGCTGATCAGGAAGTCGGATTTGCCGACCTTTGGCGCGCCGCCGAGGACTAGCATTCCGCCCGGGGTCAGCAGGCGAGGCCCGATCAGGTCGTCGGGCATCGGGGAGGTGTCGTCGAGCAGCACGCCGAGGGTGTGCGCCGGGATGGTGCTGGGCGGCGGGGCCGTAGCACGGAGCAGGGGCGGCCCGTTCCGATCGACATGCAGTGCCCAGATGCTGTCCGCCTCGACTTTGAGGCGGTCCAGCGGCCACGCCGGGCGGAGGCAGGCGGCGTTGTATTGGCAGATCGCCTCCCAGCCCTCGTCGCCGGTGATGCGGCCCTCGTGGACCATGCGGACAAAGTGGCCGATGGCGGCGCTGGCGCCCTGGAATCGGGTCCAGGCGTCCTGAGCGCCTTCCCGCACCGGGGTGGTCAGGACGTCATCGAGGCCGGGGCGGTTGGCGCCAGGGGCAGCGGTGGGTGCCTCCAGACCCGGTATGGTGGGCATGGCCGCGACCGCCGCGGCAAAGTCGGGGAGCTCCACCTCGACCCTGGGGTGGTGCTCCCGGATCGTGACGCGCCGCTGCACGCCATGCTTCTGGTGGACAGTGCCGGGCACCCGGATCGGCTGGTGCGCGGAGCGGAAATGAAGATCGCCACCAACCTTCTCCGCGATCTCCCCCCGCAGCGCGCATACCCGCGCTAGGTCCTCACCCTCGGCCGGCTCGGTGAGCCGCCACCAGGCGTGCAGCTTGGCGGCACCCTCGGCGGTGCGGCCGCCGCTTTCGACCAGGAGGGTGGGCGCACCGAGATGGTGGACGAGATGCGCCAGCTTGGCGGCGATGTCGCCGGCGTCGAGGTCGACCGCCACGGTCTGCATCTGCAGCACATGCTCGGCGCGGGCCTGGCCCTGCTCGGCGACGGTGCCGGGGATGACATAGACGGCGCTGCCTTCGCGCGCTGCCCAGGTGGCATAGGCGCTGAGGGATGCTGCGGCGTGCCGGTCGGCCGGGACCCAGATGTTGTGCGGCTTGGTGTCGAGTCCCTGGCCCTGGTCGACAAAGCCGCGGACGGGGATCAGCCCGTCGCAATAGCCAAACACCACGTCGAGGAAGGCGGCGATCTGCTCGATGTCCGGCGCGAGGTAGCCGCAAGCAGGCAGCGTCGACTCCCCATCGCTGGGAAGTCGATCGACGGCGATCTGCCCACCGCTGGGAATCTCGCCCGCGCTATCGTCCGGCAGCGGCACGGCATCGTTGAAGTCGCCCCATGCGGTCATGCAGGCTGCGCCCAGCAGCGCTTGGCCCAGGGGCAGAAGCGGCACTCGAAATGGTCGGCCTGGGCGGCAACGCGGGGGAGTAGTTCGCCAGCATCCGTCGCGGCCAGGATGCGCACGGCCCGATCCGACATGCGCTGCGCCAGCTCGGCGTTGAACGGCACCAGCTCGTGGTGCAGCTCCGCGGTGTCCTTGTTGATGGCGGTGAAGAGCGCCGGGTTGTCCGCCACGCCAGGAACGCTGGCGTCCATGTAGGCCTGGTAGACCGCGATCTGCGCCGCGTAGATCGGCTTGGCTGCCGCGACGCCCTTGCTCGACGTCTCGCGCCAGGCCTTGGCGTTCATGGTCTTGCATTCCCACAGCGCCGGGAACGCCATGCCAGGGATGGTCGGGCCGCCGGCGAAGACGCCGTCCACATGGCCGCGGATGCGACCGCCGGCGACCGAGAAGCCGAACTGCTCGCCATGCTCGCCACCACCGCGGCGGGTGTAGAGATCGAAGCGGGCACCCCGGAGCCAGGCGACGGCCACGTCCTCCAGCGCGTGGCCGATCCCAAAGATGCGCAGCAGGCGCCCGTCGAAGTCGGCGCCCTCATCCTTCGGCGCTTGTACGAACTCGAACTGCAGCGCCCGTTCGCAGGCATGGCCGAGGCGCGACCCACCCAGGTAGCTGCGGGGCGGCGCTGCCTGATTGGAGGCGACCAGCGCCGCGTCGATGGCGGCATTCACATGCGTTGAGGTCTGGCTGCGGCTGTTGAAGTCGAGCATCAGAAGGGCACCTCCGCCGCCGCGTCATGCCGGGCGATCGCCTGCATCGCCTCCTGGAAGCCGCCGACGGCGACCTCGATCAGGGTGAGCACCTGCGCCTCGCTCAGCTCCTGGAAGCGGGTGCCCCAGCCGATCTCGGCCATCGTCTCCGCGACACGGCGCATGGCGGCGCGCATCGCGGCCTTCTCCTGCTCGGTGAGGTCAACCATGGCGGACGACCTCCCCGCCAAGCGCGACCAGAAGCTCTGGCAGGCGATGCAGCAGAAGCAGACCGAGGGCCGCGGCCTCTTCCGCGGCGCCGGGTCGAACCAGCCAAAGCCACGCGCCGGGCGGGAGCAGACGGCGCAGGGCGGTTCCGGGGAGCGGGCCATCGATCATGCGGCCTGCCCCAGCGCCGCGGGCTGGGCGCTGCGCACGAGATGCTGGATGGCCTGGCGGTTGAACTTGAAGGTCAGCAGCGCCGAGGCCTGGTACCGGGTCATGCCGAGATCGGCCCGTGCCGCCGGGGGCAGATGGATCAGCTGGCGTTCGGTCGGCGGCTCCCGCAGCCAGCGCCGGCTCTTGTGGGCGCTCTCGTCCGTCTCGTAGGCGTTCAGCCAGTCGTCCGCCGCGGCCAGCGCCACCAGCCGCTCCCCGATAGACAACAGCCGCGGCCGCTCCTCCTTCGCCGCGCCGACCGCGTGCCAGGCGCCGTTCAGGAAGAAGATGCCCGCCCAGCCGTTGAACCCATTGGCCAGCAGCGCGGCATCGTCACCGAACAGGTCGCACCACTGGAAGGCGGAGCGGCGGAGCAGATCGATCTCCGTCATGATGAAGTCGGTGAGCGGCGCCGTCTCGCGCCCGCTGGGCTCGAAGGCGTGGCCGCAGATCGGGCACTCCATCACCGCGATCGGCACCTCGGCATCGCAGGAGGGGCAGGTCTTGGTGGGTGGCTCGCCCTCGCCGGGCTGGCTGTCGAGATCGACGTCCTGCTCAAGGCAGCCGTGGATCTGCGAGGATGTGCCGAAGTCAAGGACGATGCAGTCGCGCTTGACGATGCCGGGATGCTCGCTGGGATCCACGGTGCGCAGCCCGCGGCCCACCATCTGGATCATCGTGCACTTGAACGAGCTCGGCCGCAGCAGCACGACGCAGGAGGTGGGCGGGTGGTCCCAGCCCTCGGTCAGCACCGCGACATTGACGACGATGCGCGCCTCGCCCCTGGCATAAGCGGCCAGGACGGAGCGTCGTTCGCCCTCCGGCATGTCGCCGGTCACCATGACGGTGGGGACGCCGGCCGCATTGAAGGCGGCAGCGACGTGCTCGGCGTGGCCGATGGTGGAGCAAAAGGCCACGGTCTGGCGGCCGCCAGCCTTCTCCTGCCAGTGCTTCACGACCGCGTCGGTGACCGGCACCGTGTCCATCACGCGGGCGACCTCGCCCATGTCGAAATCGTCGCCGCTGCGCCGGACGGCGCGGAGCTCATCCTCGACGCCGACATCGATGATGAAGGTGCGCGGTGGCACCAGGTGGCCGGAGGCGATCAGCTCGCCGAGCCGGATCTGGTCGGCGACGTTCGAGAAGACCTGGCGCAGCCCAATCTTGTCGCCGCGGTTCGGTGTGGCCGTGACGCCATAGATGCGGCAGGCCGGGTTGCGATCCAAGGCGCGGTCGATGATCCGGCGATAGCTGTCGGCGACAGCGTGGTGCGCCTCGTCGATCACCAGCAGGTCCAGCGCCGGCATCGCCTCGAGGTTCGCCTGGCGGGTCAGGGTCGGCACCATGGCGAAGGTAACCTGGCCGCCCCAAGACTTCTGACCGGCGTCAACCACCGAGGTGGTGACGCCCGGGTTCAAGCGGCGGAACTTCGCCAGGTTTTGCGCCGTCAGCTCATCCCGATGCGCGAGGACCGCAGCCTTCGCGGCGCCGCTGCCGATATGCTCACCCACCGCCGCCGACAGCATGATCGTCTTGCCGGCGCCGGTCGGGGCGACGCCGAGGGTGTTGCCGTGCTCGCCGAGCGCACGGAGGCTGCGCTCGACGAAGAGCTTCTGGCGGGGGCGGAGCATCATGCTGGTGCAGCCCTCCCTCAGCGCGCCCAGGCGGGGCGATTGTCGGCACCAGCCGCCGGCGAGTTGCGCGGCACGGCGGCAGGGAAGGCGCCCTGCGTCGGGGCCGCGGGCGGCGGGGCATAGGTCTGGGCCGGCGGCGTATAGGCGGGCCCGGGGGCCGCCGCGTGCGGCCCCATGGCGGCGGCGTAGGCCCGGTGCTCAGGCGTCACCGCCATGCGGATTTCGTTCTTCGCCTCGCCATTGGCGTCGGTGCCGGTGTCGATCTTGGCGAGGAACTCCAGGCCCTCGAGGTCCGCGAAGCCGCCGATCCGCCGCGCGGCCTGGGCCTGCGGCGAGGCATCCTTGTCGGAGATGCCCCGGGCCGAGTTCAGCATGCCGCGCACGAAGCTGCGGCCCATATTTCCCCAGTCCGGACCCTTCGGGCTGTAGAGGCCGATCAGCGTGAAGATCTTCCGCTTCGCGTAGGGCCCCTCCAGCACGGTGAACTCACCATTGAGGTAGACGGCGCCGGTGCTGCCGCGGGTGGCGTAGCCACCCGTCCAGCCCTGGCTCGGATCGTCGAAGCCGCCGGGGCGGATGGTGAGGCGCACCTTGGCGATGGTGCCCTTGGGGATCAGGTTCGGGTTCTGCGAGGCGTCGTTGTAGTCGTTCCAGGAAGCCATGCGGGATCTCCTCGGATCAGGTGTTCGGGGTGTCGGATGGGGCGGCCAGCGCGAGCGGCGGCGGAGGCAGTGCGAGACGTTCGGCGACGGGGCGCGCAGGGCCTCGGATCTTCTCGAACAGCCGGCCGAGATGCGGCTCTTCGACCAGGTCGAGCCGACCGCTGCGGTCCTTCGCGGGATAGCCCCAGGGGTTCAGCGTCTGGCAGATCAACGAGCGGCGGAGCGCGCCGGCCTCGTCTTTGATCGCCGCCAGCGTGAGCACCTCATCGACGATGCCGGGCAGCTCGAGGCCGGTCTTGCTGCCGTCGATCTGCGGCACGAAGACCTTGCGGTTGAAGTCGTCGAGCTTCTCGTCGAGGATCCCGACGAAGATGATGTTCTTGCCGCGCGTGTGCTGCAGATGGGTCAGCCAGGCGATCATCTCGCGCCCGTGCAGACCGTAGGCGCCGCGGATGTCCGGCTTGCCGGTCTTCTCCGCGAAGGCCTCGGGCTGGCCGCGGCACCACTGGAAGCAGAGGCGGCCCGCGACGGTGATGCTGTCGATGAACACCGTCTCGTAGCGGGTGAGCAGGGCGGGATCGCCGAACTGCTCGCAGACGGCGGCGTAGTGCGCCGGGGAATAGGGCTGGTCGTCGCGCAGCGCCGGGTTCGGGCCGCCTATGAAGGCGGCGAAGTCGCGGCATTCCTGCCAGGTGCGCGGGCGGATCGTGTCGCCACCCCAGCCCTCGACCGCGAGATCACCGGCCTCGAGGTCCATGAAGAGCGTGGTGCTGGCGAGCAGGGTCCAGAGCAGGCTGGTCTTGCCTTGGCCGCTCCCCCCAAAGATGCAGGCTTTGACACCGCGAGGCTCAGCCTGGCGCTCGTCGGCAGTGATAATCCGGAAGCCGCGCCCCGGCGCCTGCGCGAAAGGGGCGCTCATTCCGCGCTGTCCACGATGCGGGCGGCGGCGGCCGTCGCATTGACCGTGCCGACGGCGCCGGCGCGGCGCGCCAGGTCGTGGATCTGCCGCAGCGCGTCGGCCTTGCGATGCAGCGCGACCGACTGGCGAAACAGCGCCTCGGCGGCGAAGGCCACGTCGTCCACTGTCGCCTGCGCGATCGGCTTGGTCATGACCGGGCTGCCGCCCGTGCCGGTCGGCACCTCGATGCTGTCGGGCAGCATCTTCAGCCAGAGCTTCTCACGCAGATGGTCAAGCGGGGTCCGCGGCGTCATGCCGTTCTCCTGGTTGCGGGCGATGGAGAGGGTGCCGGGCGCGGCACCCGCATCAGGGGTGGGTGCCGTCACGCCGCGATGCTCGTCGGCTTGGCCGCCGCTAGGACGGAGGCCAGCGTGCCAGCACGGCTTCGGGCGCGCGGCCGGGCGATAGCGAGGTAGGTGAAGTCGCTTTCGCCCATGCGGCGCTGGACGAGATGCACCAGCCCGTCCTCGGCCAGCTGCAGGGCGCGTTCGGCGATGCGCAGAAGAGCGCGACGCTCGGCGTCCGGCACCGTCGAGGTGAGCGGCGAGGCGTCGACCGCCAGGAAGCCGCGGTGATAGACGATGCGATCACCAGGCACGGCGGAGCCGAACCAGGCGCAGAACATCGTCTCGGTGAGCGGCGGCTCCGCAGAGCGGAAGCCAGTGATCGTGCTGTCCATGTTGAGTATTACCCAGCCTCTCGCAAATCCGTCTCACGCTGCTGCCGGGATGCCGGCGACGAGCAGGCGGAGCCGCAGCTCGCGCAGGTGGCGGTAGAGGGTGGCGCGCGACGTTGGGCTGGCCTTGGCCAGCTCGTGCGGGGAGCGCTCTGTCAGTTCGGCGCAGAGGGGGAGGGTCTCCGCCGGCAGCGTGCCCAACGCCCGATCGAGGTCGATGCGGCGCTCCACCGCCGCGAAGGCCTCGGTCGGCTGGCCCAGCCAGGCGGCATAGCCGTCCGCCTCGGCGATGCTGTCACCGATGGTCAGGCCCTCGCCGCCGGGCTGCGGGTCGTCGAGCGAGATCGGGGCCATGGTGGCGCGGCCGCGCAGGATGCGCTCGGTGAGGCGGATGGCGCGGTGGTCAATGCAGGCGGCGGCGAAGGCGCCGAGGTCGCCGCGGGCCGGATCGAAGCCCTTCAATCGGGCGAAGAGGTCCGTCAGCAGGTCCTGGCGGAGGTCCTCCTGCTCATGGCGCGGAATGCGGCAGGTGCGGATGATGCGCAGGGCGACGCGGTCGGCGCTGCGCTGCAGGGCATGGATTTCGGCGCGGGTGGGGGTGAAGGGCATCGGCTGGTCCTGTCCATCGGGTGGCGATGGGGACAGCCTCGTGGACGACGCGCGTCCTGGCCTTTCGGCAGTCTATCGGTTCCTATCGGTAGTCTATCGGGCGCCCAGTGGACCGCCCGCCGGTCAGGCGAGAAAGATCTTTCCCGGCTCGATCGCGAGCCTGTATCCGCCCTTCCGGTCGTTCTGTATGAGCTTCTGTGCCGCCGCACGTTCCAGACCGGCGGCGGAGCCGAGCGCGTTCCGCAGGCGGCTAACCGAGCCCGTGACCTGCTCCCCTTGGGGAAGCGCGTCATGGACCTTGCCTTCTGCAAGGGCTGTGAGGAGATCTTCCCCAGGTACGAAGCCGCCGTCTGTTCCGGCTTCACGCGCCAACTCTAACAACACACGGAAGTCCCGCGGCTCCAACTTCAGCATTTTCCGGTGATATCGGGCCGTGAAGCCATGCTCAGAAATCTCGAGCGCATCCGGCGGCAGTTCGGCGGACATCCCAACAGGGGCCAGCACCAAAGCCAAAGGCAAGGTGGCCTCATCGTCCAGCAGTTCTGATGCGGCGGCGATGGTCACGCCTTCCAGGGTGATCCGGCGCGTGACGTCCAAGCCGAGATGACGCGCTGTCGGGGTCAGAATCACAGGTGACGCCGAGCCGGCCCGGCCCTTCAGCGAAATGGCGAGTTCGATGGCGTTGGCGTCTGTCAGGAGGCGAACGAAGTAGAAGACGCGCCGATGGGGATCATCCGCGAACTGCCCGAGATGGATGACCTTGTCGCTGAGCTTCTCGAGAGGCGGTCCGGCCAGCTGCGAGGATCGCCGGATCTGCAGCCCGACGGCCCGGAAGTTGACGTCGAGCCAACGGCTGCCATCGTGCGCGCCGCTTTCGATGACAGCATCCCCGTGCTCGCTGACGGTGACGAAGCTCAGATCGAGATCGTCCGGCGCCCGGCGAAACCGAAGCAGCTGCAGGCGACGATACTCTGCAACGGCGTCGCCGAACGGCTCGACATCCGCGGCGCTGATGGCGCGTATGGGATGCTGATCAAGCTGCTGCAGCAGCAAGCAGCAGAGGCGGGGGGGCTTGGCTGAATCCATTCTGGCGCAGGTGCTCGAAAATTCGGGCCTCGAACATGTGGTCACGGAAGCTGGCCACATTATGAGGACGGATGGTCACCAATACGTCTCGTCGCTGACCGTCTACATCAAAGCGCAGCAGCAGCTTCACATGGCTGATCCGAAGGGTGGCGAGATCGATGCCGGGCATCATCTCGTAGAGCCGCGAGAGGGCGTTTTCGTTGTCCCACATGGTGAGGTGCCAGGGCGAGCCGCCACGGCCGCTCCGCTCGGGGTCCGCCTCATCGATCTCGATCTCCTTGACGAACACCTCCTTCAGGTCGTCGTCCCAGTCATTCCTGAACTCCCAGGCCGCACCCTTCTGCTGGATGGGGCGCAAGGTGAACAGCCGTTGGCTGGATGGGTTCTTGAAGAAATCGGGTTCGCCGAGCAGGTGCTGCGCAAACAGGTTTGCGAGCTCGCGGCGCTCGACTGCGGTGCGGGCGCTCACCTTTATATGGCCGGTGGCCGGTTCATAGCAGATCGTGTCCAGCGTCATCTCGCGGATGGTGCGGACCTTCTGTTCCCCATTCTCCTCAACGGTGGTGGTTACCGCGCTCATGCCATGCTCGACGATGACTTTCACCAGGCCGGCCTCAGGATACCAGTAAGGGTCGCAGATTCGTCCCTGGTAGCGACGGGCGAAGAATGTCGAGCAGGCTGCGCGGAACGCTTCCTGAGCGTCAGGGTCGTCGTGACGCGAGGGAACGCCGCGGCGGGCTCCGACAAGCCGAAGCGGCGAGGGCGCAAAAAACGCATGCCGATGCACGGCCTTGTCGAAAATCTGCCGGTGATGGAGGTAGGCGATCAACGCCAAGTGCCGGGGCGTCAAATTACGCCCGTCGTCGGGCGCGTCCACGTCTGCCTCGGGCACGAGCTGGACGCCGAACCGTGCTGCGGTTTCTTCCAGCGCCGCCTGGCCGTTGGGGTTGGCGAGGATCAGGATGCAGTGGAGGGCGTCCAAAAGAGCGTCCGGGAACTTACTGCCGTTGTTCTTGAAGAGATCGAAAAGTGCGCCCCGGCACTTCGCATCGTCGGCCGGCAGGGTGTCCCACGCGAGATCGATGGCGGCTGCGTGTGGCGTCAAGAGTTCCCGCAGCAAGTCGAGGTCCACGGTGCGCATGAATGCGCGATTCACAAAGTTCCCGACATTCTTCGCCAACCTGGACTCCACGCAACGTGTTCGTAATGTGTTCTATCAACCCAGGCGTGCGTCTGTCGAATCGAATCTACGCCCCGTGAGACGGATTCCCGCGTGCCTGGGTAAATGCTGGGGGTGGCAAGTGAACCCCTCCGCCCTGCGGCCAATCCCCACCTCCCGCCGCACCTCCGCGAGGTCTGCAGCATCCTGGCCGCCGGCCTCGTGCGGCTGCGGAGCCGCGCTGCCGAGGAAGCTGCGCGCGAGGCTGCTGAGCTGGGAGAGCGCGGCCTACACTTCCCGTCCCCTCAGCGCCTGGATGCGAACCGGACCAACCGGAGACCCGCATGACACGCGCCACCAAATCCAAACCCGGCACCCCGCCGGCGCCGACCATCCCCGCCATTCCGCCGGCCGACGTGCTGGTCCGGCTGGCTGCGTTGAAGACAACCACCACGCCGGACCTGAAGCAGCAGTGGCGGGAACTCTTCGCGGCGGAGCCGCCTCCCTACAACCGGCGCTTCCTGGAAAGCCGCCTGGCCTACCGGATCCAGGAGCTGGCCTATGGCGGCCTGAAGCCACAGACCATCCAGCGCCTCGAGGCCCTGGGCGAACAACTCGATGGCGGCAACCCCGTCCTCCGCCGTATCCGCGGCGACGACAAGCCGATCACCGGCACGCGCCTGATCCGCGAGTACCAGGGCGTCGAGCACAGCGTGACCGTGCTCCACGACGGCTATGAGTATCAGGGGCGCCCCTACCAGTCGCTTTCGTCCATCGCGCGGGCGATCACCGGCACGCGCTGGAATGGCTGGCTGTTCTTTGGCCTAAAAAACCGGAGGGGCACGGCATGAAGCGCAAGCCAGCCGCCGACGCTGCGATGCCGGCCACGGTAAGGAAGATCCGCGCCGCCGTTTACACGCGCAAGTCGAGCGAGGAAGGGCTCGACATGGAGTTCAACTCGCTCGATGCGCAGCGCGAGGCCTGCGAAGCCTATATCACCAGCCAGCGGTCGGAAGGCTGGGTGCTGGTACCGGACCGCTACGACGATGGCGGCGTGTCTGGAGGCACGCTGGAGCGGCCTTCACTGCGCCGCCTGCTGGCCGACATCGAGCGCGGGCTGATCGACGTGGTGGTGGTCTACAAGATCGACCGGCTGTCGCGCGCGCTGATGGACTTCGCCAAGCTGGTGGAGGTGTTCGACGCGAACAGCGTGACCTTTGTGTCAGTGACGCAGAGCTTCAACACGACGACCAGCATGGGGCGGCTCACGCTGAACATCCTGCTGAGCTTTGCCCAGTTCGAACGGGAGGTCATCGGCGAGCGCATCCGCGACAAGGTGGCGGCGTCACGGGCGCGAGGAATCTGGATGGGGGGCTTCGTGCCACTCGGCTACGACGCCAAGGACCGCAAGCTGCTGGTGAACGAGGCGGAGGCGGGACTGGTGCGCCGAATCTTCGAAGGCTTCGTCGAGACGGAATCCGGCACGAAGCTGGTTCAGGCGCTGCGTGCCGAGGGCGCCGCCACGAAGCGCGGCCGCGCCTTCACCAAGAGCGACGTGTATCGCGTGTTGAACAACCGGACCTATCTCGGCGAGGCGATGCACAAGGGGAAGTCGCATCCCGGCGAGCATGCCGCCATCGTGCCGCAGGCGATGTGGGACGCGGCGCACGCCCTGCTCTCGATCAGCCCGAAGACACGCGCCAACCGCACCCGCTGCCAGACGCCTTCGCTGCTGCGCGGGCTGATCTTCGGCAGCGACGGGCGGGCCATGTCGCCCACCCACGCGCGGGGGCGCCGCGGCCAGCAATACCGCTACTATGTCAGCCAGTCGGTGCTGAAGGGCGGCGCCGCGGACGGCCCGGCCATCGCGCGCATTTCCGCCGCGGAGATCGAGGGCGCGGTCATCGCGCAGGTCCGGGGGCTGCTGCGCCAGCCGGAGGTGGTATTGGGCGCCTGGCGCGCGGCACGGGCCGCGGCGCCGGATATGACGGAAGACGAGGCTCGGCTGGCGCTGGAGCGATTCGACCCGCTGTGGGATGAACTCTTCCCCGCAGAGCAGGCGCGCGTCATTCGGCTCCTGGTCGACCGCGTGGACATCGGGGCGGGCGGCGCCGACGTGCGGCTCAAGCTGGAGGGGCTGGCGAGCCTGGCGCGGGACCTGGCGGCAACGCCGGTCGAAACCGCGAGGGTTGCAGCATGACCGGCGCCGCGCAGATGCTGACCGTCCGGGTGCCGCTGGCGGGACGGAAGCCGCGGGGCGGGCGGAAGCTGATGATCGCGCCTGTCAGCACCACGAACCGGGGGTCCTCGACTGCGGACATCACGTTGGTGAAGGCGCTGGCCCGGGCGTTCCGGTGGCGGCGGATGATGGAGGCGGGCCGCTACGGCACGATCAACGAGCTGGCGGCGGCGGAGAAGATCAACTCGTCCTATGTCTCGCGCCTCCTACGCCTAACGCTGCTGGCGCCTCACGTTGTCGAGGCGATCCTGGATGGGGGACAGCCCGAAGGGATGACGCTGCCCGGGCTGATGGAGCCGTTTCCGGTGGAGTGGGAGCAACAGATTAGCATCGGCGCTTGGGACTAGGGCGCGTCGGCACGGTAGCTCTGGCATTTCTGTGCTGCAATAAGTAGCATGGCTTTGCATGGTGCGTGATTCAAGCGCGACGGATGGCGGTCCAGTCTCGCTTTAGAAATCGCCCGCCGTCTACAAAAGGGCAATGCCGTCCGAATCGCCGTAGGGGCTAAAAAAGAATGCTGGGACTAAGCCTTCGGCTCGAATTTCGAGGGAAAATACTTCAGGGGACCCAGATTGACCTGACAAACCCCAAGAAGACCGGCGCTACCCAGCTTCCGGCGCCAGATTTTCTAGAGATCACCTACCCCACCACCGACCTAATCGGCATGCTGCGTGCTGCCGCGCCGGGCCAAAGCCATCCTATAGCGCTCATGGGCGAGCGCGGCCTTGGCAAGTCGCACCTGCTGGGTGCGCTCTATCACGCGCTGAAAGACGGAACGGCGGCCTCAGCATGGCTGTCGCATTGGGCTCACGTGTTGGGCGATGCGTCTCTGGCCAGCTTGCCGCTTAGGTCGGGGCTGGAGGTCGTTACAGCAAGCCTGCACCAGCAGCGCTTTCCTTTCCTTTGGGATGTGCTCTTCGATCAACATCCGGACGGCAAAACATACCGCGGCGCGTGGGAACATGGCGGCGGCCCCAAGACGCAGGTCCCGTCGATGGACCTGCTGCTCAAGATGTTCGAACAGCGCCCAACGGCATTGATCCTCGACGAGTTCCAGACCTGGTTCGATGGTCTTGTTGATGCGCCGAACAAGCCTCACAAGACCTGGGCATTCAACTTCATCCAAATCCTCTCGGAGATCAGCGCGCAGAGGCCTGACATCTTCCTGCTTGTCATTTCCATTCGGAACGGCGATTCGGATGCGTTCAAACAGGTCCAGCGCATCAACCCGGTTCTGCTCAACTTCAGTGGCGCCTACGCGAAGCGCGATCGGCGCCGGTTGCTGCTGCACCGGCTCTTCGAGAACCGCTTGCAGGTGGCTGACACTGACATCAATGCGCTCACCGCCACACACATAGCCGAGTACCTCCGGCTCGCCGAAATCCCATCTTCACACCATGCCGCAGCGCGCCAGGACTTCATCGAGGCATGGCCATTTGCGCCGCACCTGCTGCAGCTGCTCGACGACCAGATCCTCGTCGCCACGTCCGCGCAGTACAATCGCGATCTCGTCAAAATCCTGGCGGGCCTGTTCAAAAGCCGCGGGAGCGTGATTCCCGTGCTGACCGCGGCTGACTTCCAGATCGACAATGAGGAAAGCGGCATCGGTCCACTCCTGGACTCGGTGAACAACCCGCAGCATCGCGCCCTTCGAGACAAGGCGCGCCGCAACCTCGAGGCCGTGACGGAAGCGGTAGATAATCCCGCCAAAGACGTCCCCCATTTGGATGACGTCATCGCATCGCTGTGGTTGCGTTCCATCGCTGCAGAAAAGACGGTGGGCGCCACGCGGACGCAGCTTCAGATCGATTGCACGCGCGACGTCGTCCTCGATGCCAACGCCTTCCCAGCCGAGCTCGACACCATTCTCGACAACAGCTTCAACCTTCATGAGGTTGGCGATCGGCTTGTCTTCCGTGAGGAGGAGAACGCCGAGGCGAAGCTGAAGGCAGCGGCACGCAACCCGAAGCTCTTCGCCGGTGGGGAGGACGAGGCCCATCTCGCGAAGGAGCTCCGCTACGTCATTTACGGCGATCCTGGCGTCCCCTTGCCATTCCGCGTTATCGCTCTGCCCAAGACCTGGCTCGCAGACCCCTGGACCGCGCTTGCCGACGAGGACAAGCCTGGGATGTGGGACAACCGCATCCCTATCCTCGTGCTGCCGGAGACGCCGGATCGCCTCAGTGAGCGGCTGGCTCAATGGCTGAAGGATCATCTCCAGCAGCGCCGGAACGCCGTGCGCTTCCTCTTGCCGCGCGCCGATGCACCACCGTTGTTTACTGACCCGACACTGCTCTTCCACGCACGTGCCGTGGTCAAAGCGACGGAATGGCAAGGCCAGGGCCCCGAGTACGGCAAGCTGCGGACCAAGTACCAGAAGCTGCTGCGGGACGCGCTGAAGGACCGCTACGACCGCTTCGCCATCCTCGCGGCCTGGGACAATCAGACGCCCGCGAAGTCTCGCTTCACCGAGGAAAAACTGAAGGTCCGCGGTAGCGAAATTCCGAAGGCGATGGACGAAGTCATCGCCACTGACCTGTTCGAGCCGGAAGCCTTCGCCGATTACGCTATCGAGGCTGCCAAAGGGGCGGCCTCGGTCAAGAAGGTGCTCGACGAGCTTAAGGAGCCGCGCCCAGCGCCGGCCGATACGATCCCTTGGCTCGGTGACGCGCTGATGAAGGAGAAGCTCATCTCCGTCTGCGCGCAGGGCAAGATCACGATCAACGTGCAGGATCGGGAGCGCCTGGAGCGTCGGCCCGGCGAAGAGATCAAAGACGCCTACACGCGCCTGCGCGGCAAACTGCCGGACGGCAAGCAGTTGGAGGAGGTCATCCTCGGCCTGCCGGGCGCAGGCGCTGCCACCCATGGCGCGGCACCGCAGCCCGGCACGGGCAATGGCGCCACGCCCGGTGCAACGCCGCCGCCTGGGGCAGGGCCTGGCGGCGCCGGTACTGCCCCGCCACCAGGCGGCAACCCTGGCGGAACGACGTCACCGCCGCCCGGTGGCGGCACCCCGCAGCCCGGCTTCGGCGAAGGCCCCCCTGGCAACCTCTTCGGTAACGGCGGCGCCGGGATCTTCGGTGGCAGCGGCACCGCACCGCCAAAGCCCCGGATACGGCTGGAGGCCCCCAAACCCACATCGGGCCTCAACCTCGCTGGCCAGCTTGAGATGTGGTCGATCACACCCGCCACGCCGGTCCAGTCCGTGACTATCACGCTCGAGGCCGCGACCGGGGCTCAGCTCAAGAAGCTGCTGGAGAAACTGCCGGACGGGATGATCTATGGCCTCGCGCTGGATCGCGAGGACGGCCCAGCATGACGCTGCCCCTTCCGCTGTTGCGCCAGCTCCAGGAAGCGACACCGGCGGAAGCCTGGGCTGCGATCACGGAGCATGCACTTCATGTCTGCGACACGGCCGGCCAGGGCAAGCCGTTCGATGCGGCCGCGCGGCTGCGCGACGAGGGCTTGCGCGCGCTCGACGCCTGGATGGCCGGTGCCGGTTGGGATCTCTGGGCGGAGTTCGGCGCCGCCATGCCGCGCACGGCTGATCGCCTGATCGAATGGTGGGGTGCAATTCCACCAGGTGCCGGTGCCGCGGTGCTGATCCTGGACGGGCTATCACTGCGCGAGCTTCCGCTGCTGCGTGAGGGCGCGGCAGCTCATGGCTTCGCTGTCGCCAGCGTAGAGGCGACGGGCGCTGAACTGCCGGGGGACACCAATGCCTTCGCCCAGGCCTTGGGGGTGAGCAGCCGCGGCACGCTCGCCAACAACCACCCGCCTGGCGGTTTTCGTCTCGGTGGAGCCACCACCGAGGTGGCCGACCTGCCCTGGGCGGATTGCGCCGCGCTGGTGAAAGCGGAGCCGCGGTGGCTGTTCTGGCACGCATGGCCCGACACCCGGTTCCACAGCGGCAGCAGCTTCCAGGCCCTCGCCAAGAACGCCGATGAGACCTTCGCCGACGCAGCCTTCTGGGCCTTCCTGCGCCGCCTCGCCACGGGACGGCGGCTGCTGGTCACCTCCGACCACGGCTACGCCCATATCGGCAGCTTTCAGGACACCCACGACGACCAGAAGACGTGGCTCCGTGGCGTCTTCGGCGGGGGGCGTACGGCCGCGGATGGCGAGACGGGCGCGTGGTCCCCACCGCTTGCCCTGGCGGTGGATGGCCGGCAGTCACGGGTACGCCTGCCCCTCGGCCGGCGGAAGTGGCCGGTGCCGGGCGGCAACGCCAGCCTTAGCCATGGTGGTCTGACGCTGCTCGAAGCCTTGTCGCCCTTCATTGAACTCAGACTTCAGGATTCTTCGAATGCCACGTGAAGGCGCCACTGTTTCGCCCAAAGACAAACTCGCCCAGGAGATTGCGAAGGCTGTCGGTGCCGGCCGCCCCATGGCGGTGGAGACCGTAGACTTCTCCGATCCCAATCGACCGAAGACCTGCATCGAGGTGGATTTCCCGATCCTGGCGATCAATCAGATCGCCCAGATTGAAGGGAATGCCGGCAAGCCGATCTACCAGATGTCGAAGTGGTGGGCGCGCCGACGGTCCTCGGTGTTCCGCGCCATGCTGCTGGCCAGCGCGATGAAGGCGCCGGACGACCCGGCCCAGGCCGCGAAGGCAGTGTGGGAGGCCTACTACGCCAACCACCAGAAGAAGGGTGCGCTGAAGCACCTGAAGGTGGCGGACATCTTCATGGGCGGTGGCACCACGCTGGTGGAGGGATCGCGCCTTGGCATGCAGATGTCTGGCGTGGATCTCAACCCTGTAGCCTGGTTCGTCGTGAAGCAGGAATTCGCGAAGCCTGACCTCGACGCGGTGAAGCGGTTGCTGGCCGATGTCGAGGCCGAGGTGAAGCCGCAGATCATGCCCTTCTATGCCTGCGAAGGTCCGGGCGGGGAGAAGGGAGTCTGGACGCGACTGGCCGATGGCAAGGTCATGGGTGACGACTTTGATCCGCTGAGGCTGACGCCGGATGAGCGGAAAGGCTTCTCCTACGCCGGGCCGGAGGCGATTTACACCTTCTGGGCGAAACATGGGCCTTGTCAGGTGACTGGCTGCGGTCACCGCACGCCGATCATGTCCAGCAACATCATGGCGGTGAAGACGCTGACGGTGAAGCGCTGGCCACACGTGTGTGTTGCTTGCAGCCAGGCTTTCGACATTGAAAACGAGCCGGCGCGCATGGCGCCTGATGCACCACTGGCGCTCGCGCCTGGCGAATGCGCTTTCGCGGTTCCGGACCGGGCTGGACGGGTGAAATGTCCGCATTGCGGCAATGCTGAGCAGATCAAACTGAACGGCAAGGGAGAGAACAAGAAAGTCGAGCTCGCGCTCATCGTCGATCCGAACTGGATAACGGGTGCGCCTCAGTTCGATGCGGCTGGTCAAGCTTACGGAGGTTCAGCGCAAGATGACGCGGCCAGCACACGGCGCTGGGATGCCGTGCGCGCAGAAAATTCTGGACTAATTGAATTGCGCGGTATGTCCGTCTTTGAGCGGACAGATAAGAAAACTGGAATCAAGAAGACTGTAAAAGATTGGCCCGAAGTATTTATTCATCCGCTTACGGGCGAAGAAATTCGTGTTGGCGACGCTGGCGGTACTGTGCCGAAGAAATCTGCCTACACGTGTGCCGCTTGCGGCACGGTGCAAGACGTTTTAGCGACGGTGAAAGCATCTAAAAAGACCGGACCGCTGGGAGGATATGCTATTCAGGGATACTCGCCCGCGCTAGCGAGGAACGGTGCCGCCTACAACGGAAGGTTTTTCCTTCCCTTCGATGTTGCGGCGCAGCAGCGCTACGATGCCGCTGTAGCTGAATGGGCGTCCCGTCGAGACGGTGACCTCGCCGAATGGTGGCCTCGTTCGGAGCTGCCCTACGGCTTCATGACGCACCATCTCCAAGGCGGTGTACCAAATCATGGCTTCACGCACTGGTGGACCATGTTTAGTCCGAGACAGCTGCTGGTCCATACTCAATTGCTTAAAGCTATAATGACTGTTGGAAAATATGATAGTGAAACTCGCGAGTACGTTTTGGGCGCATTCCAGCAGTACCTTCGCAATCAATGCCTATTCTCATTTTGGCATGTGGCGCGCGATCACTATGCTCCAGCCCTTTCCAATAATAATTATCATCCAAAATCGACTGTTATCGAAGTTGGCGTATTTTCGCCAGTCGGGTACGGAGTTTGGCGATCTGCTTGGGAGCCATTGATCGAGGGACGCGCATGGGCGGACGCGCCATGGGAACCAGTCGTTGCCGAATATCTGAAGCGCCAGAAACCCGAGCTTGCAGCGGCGATCAGCGGCAAAAGCTTCCGCGTTGAGCCCGGCGATGCGTTAGGTTCTGCGAAAATCGAGGCGCGATCTGCAACCGACTTATCAGATCGACATGACTCGTCTGTCGATATCGTTGTTACCGACCCTCCTTTCGGCGGACTTTTACATTATTCAGAGCTGGCAGATTTTTTTCACGTGTGGCTACGGCTTGCTCTAAAGAATCAGTATCCACGAGAATTTCAGCCAGAGTATACGCCGAAGACGTTGGAAGCGGTCGCGAACCGCGCGCGTCAGCCTGAAGAAGGCGAAGCAGATGCTTTTTACCAGCGGCTGCTCACGCAGGCCTGGCGCGAGGCGCATCGCGTTCTGAAGCCCGGTGGCACCCTCGCATTTACCTTCCACCATAGCGAGGACGATCCCTGGGTCGCCGTACTCGAATCACTCTTCGATGCCGGCTTCTATCTGGAAGCCACCTATCCCATCCGCTCTGATGAGACGAAGGGCGAGGGCGAATTCGGTAGCAAGACGATCGAGTACGACATCATCCATGTCTGTCGGAAGCGCATAGAAGCGCCCACGCCGGTGTCTTGGGCGCGCATGCGCCGCGAGGTGCTTCAGGATGTGAAGCAGCTGCAGAACCTCCTGGAGGGGCATGCGCAGGAGGGGCTTCCGGCGGCCGACCTCGCGGTCATCAAGCGAGGCAAGGCGCTGGAGTATTTCTCCCGCCACTATGGCCAGGTGTTCAAGAACGAGGGCGAAGCGATCAGCGTCAAGGAAGCGATCCTTGGCATCAATCAGATCATCGATGAGGGCGGCAACACAGCCGATATCCCGCCCGTCGATGCAGAGCCCTATACGCGCCAATTCCTCCGCATCTTTAACGACAGTGCCGAGCAGAAGCGCGATCAGATGCAGAAATTCCTCCGCGGCACAGGCAGCACGCCTGATGAATTCGAGACACGCGGATGGTGCACCGAGAAAGCCAAGGTCTACCATATGACGCCACCGCTTGAGATCGCGCAGTCGTGGCATAAGCGCCAGAAGCGAAAGCTCGATAGCGATTACGATCAGGCGATGGTCCTCATCGGTGCTTGCCACACCGGCAGCGGCCTCGACGCGAACGACACGCTGCGCAACCTGAACTTCAAGCCGCACCCGGCGCTCCGCCCGCTGCTGGAATGGTTCGAGCGTCGCGGTCACAGCCAGACCGTTCGTGACGCCGCGAAGCTGGCGAAGATGCGCTTCGAGGCTTGGCAGAACGCCCAGCCCAAGAAGCCGGCCAATGCGCAGATGTCGCTGTTCGGGGAGAGCTAGGCGGTGCCGGTCGTCGAGCCCTGGGCACGCAGCGGCCTGACTTTGCTCTGGGGCGCCGAGGCCCTGCGCGATCTCGCCGAGCCGAGTCAGATTCTGCCGCTGCGAGCGCTCTTCGGCTGGCGCGGTGAATGGCCCGCGGACCTTCCGGCCAATGAGGGGCGGACGCTCGTCGCCACCGGGTTGGAAGCGACCCTGGATTGCCTGGTGCAGGATGATGCCGAGGCGTGGCTCGCCTTCGACCTGCGCGACCTCGTTCTCGGATTTCAGCAGGCCTATGAAGGGCAGCGTGCCCTCGTGCTGTGGCTGCCCAGCGGCCAGCAGCGCGTGGCGTGTGACCCGGCGACCGACGCCTGGCTTTGGACGACAACAGAGAACACCAAGCTGCCCCTCGGCCGACTGCTGTTCTCTGGCGCTGCCTCTGATGCGCGCGCCATCTCTCCGCCCGGTTGGCGCGGTGCGAAAGAAGGCCCCGGATTGATCGGCCTACATCAGGCGCGGCTCTCCTGATGGGCGAAACGCTGGAGATGACGCCTGGCGTGCGGGTGTCGCATGCGGAGCTGGGCGAAGGGGTGGTGCTGGAGGCGTCGCGGGACGGCTACGTCCGCGCCTTCTTCGGCGCCGGCGAGCGCCGCGTGCCGCTTGCCGCATTGCGTCCTGCGCTCTCGCGGGCCGATCGAATCCTGGCCAATGTCGCCGGCACACCGGAGCGATTGCGCACCATCCGCCTGACCTTGCAGGCGCATATGCTGCCCCTGATGGAAGGCGCGGCCGCGCTGACCTCGGCGCGGATTGACCTGCTGCCTCACCAGGTCGTGCTGACCCATCGCGTGGCCACTGCCAGCCCGCGCCGCTTCCTGATCGCCGATGAGGTTGGCCTGGGTAAGACCGTCGAGACGGCGCTGATTCTGCGCGAGTTGGCGAGCCGTGGGGAGCTCGAGCGCGCCCTGATGGTGGTTCCCGCCGGCCTGGTGAACAACTGGCACCGCGAGCTGAATGAGGTGTTCGGTCTCGACTTCGAGGTCTTCGGTAGCGAAGGCGATGTGACCGACCGCAAGACCAATGCGTTCGCCAAGCACCACCGCCTGATCGCCAGCATCGACACGCTGAAGCGGCCCGCGCGCGTGAAGCGCCTGCTGGAGGCGCCGCGCTGGGACCTCGTGGTCTTCGATGAAGCGCATCACCTGACGGCGGTCCAGGAAGGGAAGCGTGTCCGCCGCACGGAAAACTACAAGCTGGCGGAGGCGCTGAAGGACCACGCACGAGACCTGCTGCTGCTCTCTGCCACGCCGCATCAGGGGCACCATTTCCCCTTCTGGATGCTCATTCAACTGTTGAACCCGACCCTGTTCCGCAGCGTGGACGAGATGGTGACGCAGCGGCACCGGCTTTCTACCGTGGTGTTCCGGCGGACCAAGGCTGATGCATGCCGACCGGATGGCTCGCCGCTCTTTGCTAGGCGCTGGGTGCACACCGAATCCTTCGTGATGTCCGACGCGGAGCGAAAATTCTACGAGGCCTTGCAGCGCTTCCTTCAGGACGGCTTTGACCTGGCCAAGCGCCAGGGCGGCAAGGGCCGGGCGCTCGGCTTCCTGATGGCGATCTTCCAGAAGATCGCGGCGTCGAGCTTCGCTGCTGTGCGCCGCACCCTGCGTCGCCGGATGCTCGCGCTGACAATCCATGAAGCGGTGCTGCGCGACCGCGCCCTGGATATCGATGGCCGCGACTCCCTGTACGGCGAGGCGCGGGCACTGATTCACGAGGAATACGGGCTGCCGCAGGATCCCGTTGGCCGCGGGCAGGTGGACCAGGTACTGGCCGACCTGAAGCTCCGGCTGGTGCGCCGCCTGGACAATGAGGAGGAGGCGCTCGCGGAGGCCTCCGATCCCTACGGGAACGAGGCTGCCGCTCAGTCGGCGGAAGACCTCGCTAGCCTCGCTGTGTCGGTCCACCTGCCGGAGGAGCGCCTGCGCATCGCTGAGATGCTGGCGACCTTCCCAGCGGCGCGCGAGACCAAGATTGCGAAGCTGTTGGCCGGCCTCGGCGTGCTGTGGCGACAAAATCCGCAGGAGAAGGTGGTTATCTTCGCCACCTACCTCGGCACCGTCGAGCAGATCGCGCGCGACATCGAGGCAGAGTATCCGGGCCAAGGTGTCGCCGTGCTCCGCGGCGGCGACCACGGCGCGAAGCTGGCGGCAGAGCGCCGGTTTCGGCAGAAGGACGGCCCGCGGGTTCTGGTCTGCACCGCGGCGGGCCGGGAGGGCATCAACCTCCAGTTCGCCCGCGTGCTGTTCAACTTCGATCTGCCCTGGAATCCGATGGATGTGGAGCAGCGCATTGGGCGCATCCACCGCTACGGCCAGCGCGACACAGCGCAGGTCTACAATCTCATCCTGTCGGACACGATCGAGGGACGCATCTTCCTGATGCTCGATCAGAAGCTGACAGAGATTGCGCGCGCGCTCGGCAAGGTGGACGAGGCCGGCAATGTCGCTGAGGATTTGCGGGCGCAGGTGCTGGGCCAGCTGTCGGAGCGGCTGAACTACGACAGGCTGTACCAGGCGGCGCTTTCGGATCCGGAGTTGCGGCGGACCAAGGTCGAACTCGACGCAGCGCTGGCGAATGCCAGCGAGGCGAGGGAGGTTGTGTTCGAGCTTTTCCAGGACCTCGATGGCTTTAGCTTGGAGGATTACCGGCCGTTTTCTGACCTTGCCGGCAGTGTGGGCCGTATCCACGACTTCCTGGCTGCCGCTCTGGCCGAGCAGGGTTGGACACTAAGGAAGGCGGCGGATGGACTGTTCGAGGTCACCGACCAAGCGGCCACGACGGTGGCGCGTTTCACGGACGACCGCGAACGTGCCATGGCGACGGATGGCCTGGGCCTCCTCGGGTTGGACCATCCCCTTGTCGCCAGTCAGCTGACGAAGTGGCGGAGCACGCCGCCCGAACGCTTGGGCTCCAGCGTGCGCCAAGCTGGCGGCGACGCGGCCGTGCTGTGCTGGTGGTTGTTCGAAGCGTCAACAGCGCAGGGAGACCGGAAGTCGCAGGTGCTCGCCCTTGCGATGGGGCTCAGCGGTGGGCGGTCGGCACCCCTGGAGCGGTTGCCTGAGCGGATGCTGGATCGGCCGCCAGCGGATGGCTTTCTCGACCTTGCTGAGCGTCGGCGCTTCCTGGCGGAGTTCGCAGAGCCAGCATTGCAACGCGAGGTTCAGCATCGTGGCCTGCTTGCAGCGGGGGGCTCATTTTCGGCGGAGCTCCTGGGCTGGCTGGAGGTAGGTGCTGACGACCTGCTAGGCGAAAATCAGGCCGGATGACGACGCTGTCGATTATGCCCAGCGAGGCGGCGTGGTGCGCCCGAGCTGTCCGCTACTACGACGGTGACCGGGCAGGAATCTTGACAGTCTTGCCTGAGTTTTCGCTGGTGCCCTTCAATGCGGGGGCGGACGAGCCGGCTAGCTTCGCGCATCGGCTGATCCCAGCAATTGATCGCCTGCGGCAAAGGGACAACCAATGAGCAAGCGTCTGCGGGACCCCATCCACGGGCTGATTGTGTTTGATATCGAGAACCAGGAGGTGGATCGGCTCGCCTGGCGGCTGATCGACACGCCCGAATTCCAGCGCCTGCGTCGTATCCGCCAGCTAGGCGTTTCGGAATTCACCTTCCCTGGCGCCGTGCACACGCGCTTCGCGCATTCGATTGGCGTGTTCCACGTCGCCCGCACGCTGGTCGGCGTTATCCGGCGTGAGATGACCCGGAACGGCGAGATGCCCGATGAGAGGAAATGTGACGTCGCGCTTATCGCGGCCCTTCTGCATGATCTTGGTCACGGTCCCTTCAGCCACACCTTCGAGGGCGTTCAGGAAGCGCGCGGCGTCAAAAAGCGGCACGAGCAGTGGACGGCCGAGATCATCCGCAACGAGACCGGGGGCATCCGGCCCTTACTCGAAGCATTCAGTCCGGGCTTCACCGAGAAGATCGCCCTCCTTCTGGAGAAGGAGGACCCGGAGGACATCTACCACGCGGTGGTCTCCAGCTCCTTCGACGCAGACCGGCTGGATTATCTTCGCCGCGACAAGCTGATGACGGGCACCGGTGCGGGCGGCATCGACTTCGATTGGCTGATCGAGAACATCCGCGTCGCCCCCATCGTACTCGATGTGCCGGATGCGGAGGATGAGGCGTCGCCCCGAAAGGTGCCGACCTTTTGCCTCGACCGAAAGGCGCAGCCGGCGGCGGAGCAGTTCCTGCTCGCCCGCTACACGCTCCACGAGCAGGTCTATTTCCACAAGACCACGCGCTGCGTTGAAAAGATGATCGGTCGGCTGTTCCGCGGCATCGCGGGCGCGGCCGTCGCGGGAGAGGAGGCCGCGCGCCGCACTGGCTTGCCGCCCCGGCATCCGCTGCTGCGTTTTTTCGGTGAGGGGGGCGAGACGGTCGAGAACTATCTCGCACTCGACGACATGCTGGTGCTCGGTGCCCTGGAAGTCATGACCCAGGCCGAGGACCTCGACATCAGCGGCATGGCGCGGAGGCTGCGTGGGCGGAGCCTTTACAAGACGCTCGACACAGCCGAGTTCGGCGCCGACAAGGGCGCACAGGCTATGCGGAAACGGCGAATCGAGTTGCAGTTCAAGGATCAGATAAGCCAGGGAACAGTGATTCTTGATGATAAGGCGGCCATCGGCATCTATTCGGAGATCGGTGGGGATGAGGAGCGGATGCACAAGCGGCTGCACATCCTTGATGGCAATTCGCCCAAGGAAATCAGCACGCTTTCGCTACTCATCAAGACACTAGAGACCAAGAAGCCATTTATCCGTTTCTATTTTTCTGAGACAGCGGATCGCGACAAAGCACGAGGTACGAAGGGGAGAACATGATGCAGGAGCGAGAGAAAGCGGTGGCTGACATCGTAGCAGCCACAGGTGGTCGGCTCGTCAGCCGCGTGCGCTTGCAGAAGCTCGCCTATCTGCTGGATCAGCTCGGAGCGCGGAGTGGCTTCAATTATGTCTACCACCATTACGGTCCGTATTCGCGGGACCTCGATGCCGCGATTTTCGACGCGGAGGCCGATAAACTCGTCGAAGAGCGCATCGAGCACCGGCAGAGTGACGGCGCGCGCTACAGCATCTTCGTCGCACTCAGCACCGCCGATTCTCCTGGGTTCTCGTACCTAAGTGATCCCATGCTGCGAGAACGTGCGCGCGAAATGGCTGCGAGGCCGGTCACTGTCCTGGAACTCGCCGCTACGGCGCATTGGCTGGCGCATGCGGAGAAGGTCGATGACTGGCGCGCGGAGATAGTCCGGCGGAAGGGAACGAAAACGGGTGCTGGGCGGCTTGAGGAGGCGCTGAAGCTGCTCACGGACCTCGGTTTGCCTCCTGCCGCAGCGGCGTGACGCTTTCACAGTGACGACCTGCACGCCATGGCCTGACCTCGTTGGAGAATGGTCATGGCTCTTCTCCTCCGAGAGAGCGTACCAAAGTGTTCGCTCTCGAAGTACGGGTTTGGGGCAAGTGGGGTTCGAACCGGGGCAAGCGCCAACCTCGCTGAAACCGGCCTTTGACCTCGGTTTTTGAGTTCCGTACTAAATCGCCCAAGTCAGCAGGTCCGGAGAGAATTGGCCTCCGGAGAGCGATTTTCGGCCGTCTCCGCGCCGGACCAGTCAACAGGTCTACCCTGAAAACCCCAGGAAACCTGCCACTCAGCGCGGCGGTCGGTCTGGCGGAGAGCACGGCTCGTATGGGAACTGGCGGAGAGGGTGGGATTCGAACCCACGGTACGCTTGCACGTACTCCGGTTTTCGAGACCGGCGCGATCGACCACTCTGCCACCTCTCCATATGCCCGACGGCGGGCTCCCGCCGGTTGGGCGGACGTGGCCGCGCCTAATTGCCCGGATGGACGCGGGGACGCAAGGGCCCGGGAGGCCGGCTAGCCAGAATCCCTCCGCCCCAACCCGCAGGGGCGGCCGTGTCCGTGTGTTCCGCCCCGCTCTCGGGTCAGGTTTCATGCCGGTTGGCCCGACGGCAGGCACCAGCCTTGGCGTCCGGTCCTCGCCTGGCCCGCGCCGCCATGCCCGGGGGGGGCGCCCTGCCGGCGGCGGAGCCTGGAAGCGCGCGGGCAGGGCCCCGGCGGCGAGGCCGCTCCCCCGGGTGTTTGAACACGCGATCTCCCCCCGCTCCAATTCGCCGCTTTCCGCGCAATCAGCCCCGCGCCGGCAAGGCATGGGCCGCCCCCGCGTGCCGGCCCATGCATGCCAGCCTCGTGCAATGCGTCGCTGCATTCCGTGCAAATCAGGTGCAACCTCCGCGGGGCAGCGGCGTTCCATGCCTCGCCAAGCCCCAGGGACCGCACGCATGCCCCGCCTCCAGATCACCCACCGGACCGAATACGCCTATCAGCGGCCGGTCGGCCTGCTGCGGCACCGGCTTCTTGTCCGCCCGCAGGACAGCCACGACCTGCGGCTGCATGCGGCCACGCTGACCGTGGACCCGCCCCCCAGCGCCACCGTCTGGGCGCATGACGTCTTCGGCAATTCCATCTGCCTGCTGGACTGGCCCGAGGATCTGCAGACCGAACACCTCACCATCGTCTCGGAGCTGGAGCTCACGCACTACCCCTCGGGCCTCGGCGTGCCCGCCACCACCCTCGATCCGGCGGCGGAGACCTTCCCCTTCGCCTACCCCGTGGCCGAAATTCCCGATGTGAGCCGCCTGGCCGAGCGGCAATACCCGGACCCTGCCGGACGGGTCGATCGCTGGGCACGGCGCTTCGTGACGCGCGAGGGCGATTCGCCTCCCCGCACGCTCGAGGTTCTCTCCGCGATGACCCGGGCGGTGAAGGCCGAGTTCGCCTACCAGGCGCGCGAGGCGGAGGGCACGCAGCTTCCGGCCGAGACCCTCCAGCGGCAGAGCGGCACCTGCCGCGACTTCGCGCTGCTGATGATGGAGGCGGCCCGCAGCCTCGGCTTGGCCGCGCGCTTCGTCACCGGCTACCTGTACGATGCCGATGCCATGCCGGACCCCGCGGGCCAGCACGGCGCCGGCGCCACCCATGCCTGGTGCGCCATCTACCTGCCCGGCGCTGGATGGGTGGAATACGATCCGACCAACGGCCTTCTGGCCGGCGCCAATCTTGTGCGCGTCGGCGTCTCCCGCACGCCGGAGCAGGCCCTGCCGGTGAGCGGCGGCTTCCTCGGCGATGCGGAGGATCCGCTCGGCCTGCGGGTGGATGTGGAGGTCATGCTGCTGCCCCGGCGGGGCCTGGCCGAGGCTGCCTGAGGCCGGAGGCGAAAGGGAAGGGGAGGGCCCGCCGTGCAGTGGCTGCGACGCAAGGCAAGCGCTCTCCCGCTCGCGGTCTGGGCGGTGATCGGGCTCGTCCTCGCGCTCGTGCCCGCCGCCTTCGTGCAGGTGCTGCTGGAGCGCGAGGCGCGGATCGAGCGCACCCAGCAATTGGCCGAGCAGGCGATGCGCTTCGTCCGCCTCGTCGGCCAGCAGCAGACCAGCATGCTGGAGGGCGCAAGCCAGCTGCTCAGCAGCATGGCGGCGCATGACGCGATCCGCGCGCTGCGCCCCGACCCGGCATGCGATGCCTTCCTGGCCCGCATCGTCGCCGCCAACCCGCGCTACCTGACGGCCACCCTGCTCGACCGGCAAGGCCAGCCGGTCTGCGTGGCGCATGAGACGGCGCGTCAGGTCAATCTGGGGGACCGCCAGCATTTCCAGGAGGTGCTGCGCAGCGGCCGCTTCCAGGTCGGCAGCTATTCCATCGGCCGTGCCACCGGCCAGCGCAGCTTCCACCTGGCAGCGCCGCTGCGCGACGATGCGGGGCAGGTCATCGGCGTCCTGGCCCTTGCCCTTTCGGTGGACTGGCTGATCCGGGAGCTGCAGGAGATCCCCTTGCCGCCGGGCAGCGCCTCCACCATCGCCGGTCCGGACGGTGTCGTCCTCGCGCGCTCGCTCGACCCCGAGCGCTTCGTGGGCCATCCCATGTCGCCGGTCGGGATGGAGGTGCTGCGGGCGCCAGCGCCCGGCATCATCGACGCGCCCGCGCTGGACGGCGTGCGCCGCATCGCCGCCTATCTGCCCGTGGCGGTCGAGCCCGCCGGCCTCTTCGTGAGCGTCGGCCTCGAGACGACCGCGCTGCTGCGCGATGCGGTCTATGCCGACCGGCGCGCCGCGCTGATGATCATCGGCTCCCTCCTGCTCACCTTCGTGCTGGCCATCCTCGTCTTCCACGGCGCGGTGGAGCGGCCCGTGCGCCGCCTGCTGGCCGTGGTCCGCAACTGGGAGGCGGAGGACTGGTCGGCCCGCGTCGGTCCCATCGCGGGCGGGCGGGAGTTCAGCAAGCTCGCCGAGGCCTTCGACAGCATGGCCGAGAGCGTCGCCTCGCGCGAGGCGGCGCGGCTGCGGGCGCAGACGCGCATGCAGGCGGTGGTCGCGGTCGCGCCGCAGATCGTGCTGACGGCCGACCAGCATGGCCAGGTGGACTGGACGAACCGCTACTGGGAGGAGCTGACCGGCCTGAGCCTCGCCGACAGCAGGGGCGATGGCTGGCTCGCGGCCGTCCATCCCGAGGACCGCGAAGGCGCGGCCGCGGCCTGGCGCGAGGCGCTGGACCGCGCCGCCCGTGGCGAGCAGGAGCAGTTCTCGCGCGAGATGCGGATCTGCCAGGCGGCCGCCGAGCAATGGCGCTGGTTCCTCTTCACCGGCGCGCCGATCCGCACCGCCGCCGGCCGCCCCGCCGCCTGGACCGCCGTCGGCCTCGACTACCACGAGCGGCGCGAAGCCGAGGCGGACCGCGCCGAAACCGCCGCCCGCCTGCGCGCCACCTATGAGAGCGCGCCGGTCGGCCTCTGCCTGCTCGACCGTGAGCTGCGCTTCGTCGCCATCAACGAGATGCTGGCCGAGACGAACGGCCATTCGCCCGCCGCGCATGTGGGCCAGCCACTGGAGGAGATCGCGCCCGAGGTGGCCCCCGTCATCGCCCCCTACATGCGGCAGGTGCTGGAGACGGGCGAGCCGGTGGAATCCGTCGAGATGAGCGGCATGCTGCATGGGGAGCCGCGGTCCTGGCTCTGCAGCTACTTCCCCGTGCGGGACGAGCGGGGCCATGTCACGGGCGTGAGCAGCGCCGTCGTGGACATCACCACCCGCAAGCGGATCGAGGCCTCCGAGCGCATGCTCTCGCGCGAGGTGGATCATCGCGCGCAGAACGTGCTGAGCGTCGTGCGCGGCCTGGTGCGCCTTTCGGCGGCCGAGGCGGATGACGACGTACCGGCGCTGATCGAGGTGCTGGAGGGACGGATCGCCGCGCTCAGCCGGGTGCACAACGTGCTGGCGCAGGAGCGCTGGGTCAGCGTGGCGCTTTCCGAGATCCTGCAGCAGGAGCTGGCGGCGGTGCGGGGGCAGGTGGCGATGGAGGGGCCGGCGCTGCGCATCGCGGCCGATGCGGCACAGCCCTTCGGCCTCGTCGTGCACGAGCTGGCGACCAACTCGATGAAGTACGGCGCACTCTCCAGCGCGGCGGGCTGCCTCAGCCTGCAGTGGCGCTTGCAGGGCCAGGAGGTGGTGCTGGACTGGATCGAGCAGGGCGGCCCCGAGATCCTGGAGCCGCCCCAGCGGATCGGCCTCGGCTCCCTGCTGATCGACGCCAATGCCGGCGCGCAGCTCGCCGGCCGGATCGAGCGGCGCTGGCGGCGCGAGGGCCTGCATTGCGTGCTGACCATGGGCGCCACGGCCTTCGCAGGCGAACTGCGGCCGGACATGTCCGCGCAGACCGGCGTGCTCGCTGGCCGCCGTGTGCTGGTCGCCGATGACCAGCCGGGCCGCGCCGCCGCCTTCGGCGCCGCGCTGCGCGAGGCGGGCTGCGAGGTGCTGGGCCCCGCGCCCTCGATCGAGGAGGCGCTGGCCGCGCTGGAACTGGCGGGCGCGGTGGATGCCGCGGTGCTGCCCGCCACGCTGCGCGGCGTCTCCGTCCAGCTCCTGCGGCAGGCGCTTGACCGGCGGGCGGTGGCGACGCTGCTGCTCACCGCCGAGGGCGGCCTGCTCGACGACGATGAGGGCGCACCCGGGCTGCCCGAGGGCGGCAGCTCGGCCGAGCTGCGCGCGGCGCTTGCCGCCGTGCTGGGTGCGCGGGGCAGCGCGGAGCCTGCCGTGGCGTGAGACCGGCGGCGGGGCGGGTCACGCGGCATCGCCGCGGCTGTCCGCGGCTTCCTCGATCCAGCGGTCCACCTGCTCGACGAGCGCGGGCAGCCCGATCGCCCAGGGCAGCGCGACGCCCTCATGCGCCAGGGCCTGCTCGGCCCCGTCATTCGCCGCGAAAGCCAGCACATGGCCGGTCAGCCGCCGCGCCCCGCGCAGCGCGCGCAGCAGGCGCGGCCGGGGCGGGCGTGCCGCGGCGACCAGCACCGTGACCACGGGCGAGGGGGCCTTCTCCAGCTGCTGCGTGGCGGCGTGCCCGGCCTCCAGCAGGGCCGCGACCACCAGCGCCGTGGCCGCGCGGTCCAGCGCGCCGGCCACCGGCTGCACCAGGATGTCGGCCTCGCCATCCGGCTCGTCGGCATAGGGCTCCAGCACGCGCACCAGGGTGCGCGAGGCGCGGATGGCGAGCGCCGTGCCGAAGGACTCGTTGGGTCTCTCGCTGCCGATCTGCGCGATGGCCGGCAGTGCCAGCTGGTCCAGCGCCAGCTGCACGCCCTGCCGCCCGATGGCGGCGCCGAGCAGCACCCCCGCGCCGCGCGCATCCTCCGCCAGCACGCGCTGGTAGAAGCGGGCGGGCAGGGGCAGGGGCTCGGCATCGCCCAGCAGCACGTCGAGGAAGCCGAAGGCCGGCACATGGCGGCCGATGATGACGAGGCAGGCCGTCATCGCCGGGGCCAGGATCAGCCCGACCGGTCCCCAGAGCACCGCCCAGAAGGCGGAGGAGATGAGCAGCGCCAGGGGGGTCACCCCCGTGCTCGCGCCGTAGAGCCAGGGCTCCAGCACGTAGGTGATGGTCAGGTCCACCAGCGCGAAGAGCGCGAGGACGAGCAGCACGGTGGACCAGCCCTCGGTCGTCGCGAAGGCGAGCAGCAGCGGGAACAGCACGGAGAGCGGCGCGCCGAGGAAGGGGATGAAGCGCAGCGCGAAGCCGAGCACGCCCCAGAGCGGCGCATTGGGAATGCCCAGCCCCCAGAGGCCGAGCCCCATGCAGAGCCCGAACAGGCCGTTCACCGCGAGCTGCATCAGCAGGAACCGGCCGATGCGCGCCGTCGCTTCCGTCATGGCGCCCGTGGTCCGGTGCAGCTCGTGCACGCCGGCGAGGCGCAGCGCGCGGTCCCGCACATCCTCACGCCGGACGAGGATGAAGGCCATCAGCAGCAGCGTGATGGCGAGCATCGCGACCGGCGCGACGATGACGATGCCAAGTTCGGCGAGGGTGCGCAGGGCGCTCTGCCCATTGCCGACGATGGCGACCGTCATGGCGGCGGGCGTGGCCTCTTGCGGGTCCAGCGCGGTGCCGAGGCGGCGCAGCAGCCGCATGACGCCCTCGACCGGGCCTGAGCCCTGGCCCAGGCTTTCGAGCTTGCCGCGCAGCACGTTCTCGTAGTCCGGCAGCTCGGCGGCCAGGGCGAGGGCCTGGGTGAGCACGACATAGGCGATGCCCCCGAAGAGGCCCAGCACCAGCAGCAGCACGAGCAGCACGGCGATGACGCGCGGCAGGCCGCGGTCTTCCAGCCATTGGGCGGCGGGCAGGGCGGCGATGGTGAGCAGCAGGGCCAGCGCCAGCGGGGCCAGGACCTCATGCCCGACATAGAGGGCGAGAAGGACGCCGGCGACCAGGAGGAAGCGGCCGCTTCGCCCCTCCGTCGCGCCAGGCTCGGGGGGACGGAACGGCGCCATCGAAGTCTCCTTGCTGAACCCGCCTGCAACGCGCCGCGCGATGTGGCGTTGCGGAAGGAGAGGGAGCCGGTGCCGATGGATCAGCCGACGCCCGCCGCCCATCGCGGCGCTCAAGGCCGGCCCGGCGGATGGAACGCACCGACCCCGCGCATGAGAAGGCCGCCGGGCAGCCCTGCCGCCTGGCGCGATCGCAACCCGAGACAGGAGCCGCCCCATGATGTCCGAACAGCCGCCGCCGCGTGACCCGATGATGCGCGAGCGCCCCCTGCAGGCGCAGGTGGAGGCGATGATGGATCGCCAGGTGACGCCCGCGCTGGGCGAGGTGGTGGGCCAGACGGAAATGGCCGTGCAGGAGGCCGCGGAGGAGCTGCGCCACCGCCTCGAAAGCCTGAGCGGGACGGTGCGCGCGCATCCCATCACCGCGCTCCTGCTCGCGGCGCTGGCGGGATTTATCGTCGCGCGGCTGCGGGAGCGCTGAGTGGGCGCAACGCGGCGCGCCACGGGGTGTTCACTCCTGGTGCGCCACCCGCGCCCCTCGGCGCCGCACCGGAACCCAGAGGAGAGATTCAGTTGCAACACCCCCAGACGGCACCCGCCTTGCTCCGCATGACGCTGGCCGCGGCCTTGCTGATGGCGCCCGGCCTTGCCTTGTCCCAGGCGCCGCCCGCGCCCGGCCAGTCGCCTTCCGGGATGCAGCCCAGCCCGACGCGGCCCATGAATCCCGCGACGGATCCGACCGCGCCCACGCGGATCGCGCCTGCCCCCGCCATGCCGGCCGTCACGCTGAATCCGCCGGTCACCGGCGCCCTGGCCAATGCCCCGCCCGGCGCCATGACCGGCTCCGTCATGGCGGCGCGGCCGCGGATGAGCCAGATCATCAGCAGCCGAATCTACAATGACCGCGATCAGAATGTGGGAGAGGTGGATGACGTGCTGCTGACGGCGAACGGCCCCATGGCCATCGTCCAGGTGGGCGGCTTCCTCGGCATCGGCGGGCGCCTCGTGCAGATGCCGCTGAGCGAGCTGCGCTGGAATGCCGAGCGCGAGCGCCTGATGCTGCCCGGCGCCACGAAGGAGATGCTGGAGGCGCGGCCCGCCTTCGAATACGACGCGGCGCATCGTCGCCGCTGAGTCGCGGCACGGACCACGATCGAGGGCCCGCGGCCAACCGGCCGCGGGCCCTGCCGCGTTAAAGCACGCCGAACAGCCACAGCGCGATGATCACCGGGATGGGAATGCCGATGAGCCAGAGCAGTGCGCCACGCATGAAATCTCTCCTTGGTTGAACAGCAGCGGGAACGCGACGTGCCGCCCGCGGTTGCGGCGGCAACCCGGCGGGCAGGCCGGCGTTCATTCCTGCATCCCAAAGAACCCATCGAAGGACGCTCTCATGACCCTGCTGCGAAACCTGACCCCCTCGGCACTCCTGCTCGGCACGGTCGCCTGCACCGATTCCGGCGGCGGCAACCCGCCCGGCACAGCTGGCACGCGCGCGCTTGACCGCGCTGCCGGCACCAACACCTCCGGCGCCTATCCCGCGCAGTCGGATGGCATGCCCGGCAATCCGCCGGGCGTCGCGAGTTCGCGCGCGCTCGATCGCGCGGCGGGCACCAACACCTCCGGCGCCTATCCCGCGCAATCGGACGGCATGCCCGGCAATCCGCCCGGCACCGGCGCCAGCCGCGCGCTGAATCGCGCCACCACGCCCGCCACGCGCTGAGGACATGCAGGCCGCGCTGATCGTGAACCCCGGGGCCGGCACCATGTCCGGCCTCGCCACGCCCAGGGCCGCGCTGTCGGAGGCCCTGCGCGGCGCGGGCTTCCGCCTCGGCGATCTCGCCGAGGATGCGCCCTTGGAGGCGCAATGGCAGGAGGTGGACGCCTGCGATGCCGAGGTCGTCTTCGTCGCCGGCGGGGACGGCACGCTGCGCAGCGCCGCCGCCCGCCTCCTGGAACGGCGGCGCGCCATGGCGCCCTTGCCGGGCGGCACCATGAACCGCGTCTGCACGCGGCTCGGCCTGCCCGGCGATCCGCTCGCCGCCGCGGCCGCCTATCGCCCGGATGCCTTCACGACGCTGGATGTGGCGAGCGCCAATGGCGAGGTCTTTCTCTACCAGAGCATCGTGGGCCAGCCCTCGCGCCTCATGCGCTTCCGCGAGATGCAGCGCGGCGCGGGCCTCGCGGGCTGGGCACCGGTGGTGCGCGCAGCCCTGCGCGGCCTGCTGCGCCCGCCGGGCCAGGGCCTCGCGCTGCGCACCGGGACGCGCGGGCGCGTGCGTGGCCATGCGGCGGTGGTGACGCTGCCCGTGCCGGGCGATCCGCCGCTCCTCCAGCTCGATCTCGCACGCCCGGCCGGGCCGGTGGCTCGGCTGCGGCAGGCCATCCGCTGGCTGCGCGGCGGGTTGAGCCGCGATGCCGAGGTCCGCAGCTTCACCGGCCGGCGCCTCGTCGTCCACGGGCCGACGCCCTGGCTGCGTCTCAGCCTGGATGGCGAGATGATGCTGGTGCCTGGCCCGGTCCGCTTCCGCCTGCACCCCGGCGCGCTGCGCCTGCTGGCGGCGCGGCGTGCCCCGTGATGGCGCGCATCGCCCACCTCGCGGACCTGCATTTCGGCGAAGGCAGCGAGGCCGCGGCCGAGGCCCTGGCCGCCGACATCCGAACCCAGGCGCCGGATGCGGTGGTGGTCAGCGGGGACCTCACGCGTCGCGCCCGGCCCGCCGAGTTCAGCGCAGCCCTCGCCTTCCTCGAGGCGCTCGAGGCGCCGTTGCTGATCGTGCCCGGCAATCACGACATTCCGCGCGGCGATGTGCTGGCGCGCTTCCTGGACCCGCGCCGCCGCTGGCGTGCCGCGCGTCCGGGCGCGCTGCGCGACGTGCTGTCGCTGCCGGGCCTGCGCCTCATCGGCCTGGACAGCGTGAGCCGCGCGCAATGGCATCTCGACTGGGCGGCCGGCGCCATCTCCGCGCCACGCCGGGCGGGGCTCGATGCGGCGCTCGCGCGGCCTGGCGAGGCGATGACGATCGTCACCTGCCATCACCCGCTGCGCCACCCGGCATGGGCCGCGCACCGGCGCGCGCCGCGCCATGCGGAGCCGACCATCGCCCTGCTGCGTGAGCATGGGGTGGCGGCGCTGCTCTGTGGTCACCTGCATCGCGCGGCGGTCACGGTGCTGGGCGCGGGCGGGCCCCTGCAGGTGGTGGCGCCCAGCGCGCTCTCGCCGCGCGGCCTGGGTTGTCCCAATGGCTGGAACCTGATCATCGCCGAGGCCGGGCGCTGCCGCGTCATCCTGCGCGAGCGTGGCGGCGACGGATGGACCGCGCAGCCGCTCGACCCCGCGTGAGGGTGCTCACCGTCGTGCCCGGGGCTGGGTCCATTGGCGGCGCGCGCCCTCGCGCCGCGGGCGGGAGAGACGTGCGCCGCCCTCCGCGCGCACCAGCGTGAGCGTGCGGGTGTGGAAGGCGGCAAGGCCTGGGCGGTGGCCAATGGAGACCAGCGCCGCCTCGGGCAGGGCGTCGAGCGCGAGCTGCATCATCGCGTCCTGATTCGCCTCGTCGAGGGCGGCGGTCGACTCGTCCATGAAGATCCAGCGCGGCCGGTGCAGCAGAAGCCGCGCGAAGGCCAGGCGCTGCTGCTCGCCCAGGCTCAGCACGCGGTCCCAGCGTTCCTCCTCGGGCAGGCGGTCGGCCAGTCGCTCCAGCCCCACCTGCGCCAGCGCCGCGCGCTGCGCCTCCACGGGAAAACCGTCCTCCGCCGCCGGATAGCAGAGCGCGGCCGCAAGGGTGCCAAGCGGCAGGTAGGGGCGCTGCGGCATGAACATCATGGTCTCGCGCGGCGGGATCTCGATCTCGCCGGCGCCCCAGGGCCAGAGGCCGCCGATGGCGCGGAACAGGGTGGATTTGCCGGTGCCCGACTCCCCCTGGATCAGCACGCGCTCGCCCGCGTGGATCTCGGCCGAGGCATCGGCGATGACCGTGGTGCCATTCGCGAAGGCGACCTCGAGGTTGCGGAAGACCAGTGAATCCTCCTGCCCCACCGTGATGGTGATGGTGGGCTGCGCGGGGTCCTCCACCAGCGCGTCCAGTTCCTCGATCAGGTCGCGGAACACGACGATGCGCGAGACGGCGCTGCGCCATTCCGCGATGCGGCCGAAATTGTCCACGAACCAGTTGAGCGCGCCCTGCACCTGGCCGAAGGCGGCGCCGATCTGCATCAGCCCGCCCAGTGTGATGGCGCCCGAGAAATAGGCGGGCGAGGCGACGATGGTGGGGAAGATCATGGCGAGCGTGCCATAGGCGCTGGTCAGCCACATCAGGTTGCGCTGGCTGCGCATCAGCCCGCGCACCGCCTGGGCCACGCCGCCGAAGAGGCGCGTCAGGCCGCGCTGCTCGTCCGCCTCGCCACGGATCAGCGCAATGCCCTCGCCGCTTTCGCGCGCGCGGTTGAGGCCGAAGCGGAAATCGGCCTCGGCCGTGGTGCGCGCCACGTTCAGCGGCACCAGCGGCCGGCCCACGATCCAGGTCAGGAAGGTGCCGAGCAGCGCATAGGTCAGCGCGGCCCAGACCATGTAGCCCGGGATGTCGAACTCCCGCCCCGCGAGCGTGAGATGCAGCGCGCCCGAGAGCGTCCAGAGAATGCCGATGAAGGCCGCCAGCATCAGCAGGGAGTTCATCAGCCCCGTGGCGAAATCCACCGCGAGGTCGGTGGCCACGCGCACATCCTCGGCGATGCGCTGGTCCGGGTTGTCGGCGCCGGTCTGTGCCATCTCGAGCTGGTAATGCCGCCCCTCGCGCAGCCAGGCCTGCAGCAGGTGCCCTGTCAGCCATTCACGCCAGCGCAGCTGGATCAGCTGCTTCATGTAGAGCTGGTACACGGCGACGCTCATGGACAGCGCCGCGAGGCCCAGGAAGAACAGGATCTGCGCGCGGAAGGCGCCGCCGTCGCGGTTTTCCAGCGCGTTGAAGAAGTCGCGGTTCCAGATGTTGAACCGGATCTGGATCGCCACCTGCGCGAGGGTGAGCAGCACGAGCCCGGCGAGCAGCCAGCGCGCCTGGCCCCGGTTGGGGGCGGTGAGCCAGAGGCGGAAGGTGCCGATGAAGGCCACCACCGGCGAACCGGCGGCGGGGGTGTGCGGGGCGGCCGGTTCGCTCATCCTTGCGGGACAGGCCGCAGGCTGTCCATCGCGCGGCCGATCGCAACCGCATCGAGCGCGACGAGGCCGCCGCGCCGCGTGCCGAGCCCCTCGGCCGCCAGCGGTTCGCCGGGCTTCAGCAGATCCCCCAGGCTGCGATGCGCGGCGACGGAGAGGCGGATGGCGCCGCCCTCGGCCAGCACCACGCCCATCCCCTCACCGCGCGGGGTGAAGAGCGGGCAGAGGATCCGCCCGGCCAGCTGCAGCGGCTCGCGCCCCGGTTCATGCGCGACGAACCAGGCGGGGCGCTCGACGAAGCCCAGCGGCTCGGAATCCGACCGGCCCCAGGCCAGCATGAGCACGACGGCGGCGTTGCGCGCGCGGATACCCCAGACGCTGATCGGCGCGCCCGGCTCGATCGCCGCCATCAGCCCCTCCGCCTCCGAGGGGGCGAAGACGAATTGCGTCCCCTCGCGCAGCAGGCCGCGGTCCACGACGCCCGCGGGCGTCGCGATCCAGCGCTCCAGCCGGCCGGTGTAGGAGGGCAGTTGCGTCGGGTCGAACCAGAGCGAGGCGCCGCGCTGGGCGGTGGCATGGTCCGCCAGCAGCAGGGCTGGGGCCAGCCATAGGGCATCGCGGCGGCGCGGCATGCGCGTCACAGCTCGTGCCCGGCGCCGGTCACCAGCGCCAGGGCGAAGAGGGTCAGGAAGACGAAGAACATGAGGCGCGCCGTTCCGTCGCTCGGGCTGGCCACGCCGCCGAAGCCCAAGGCACCGGCGATCAACGCGACAAGCAGGAAAATCATGGCCCAGGCCAACATGACCGGTCCTTTCAGGCGTCACCCTTGGCTGGCGCCGGCAGGGCGGAGGGGAGAGGCTGCGGGGCCGTCCCTGCCGCCAAGGCGGCCGGGCCAGCCCCGCGCGATCCAGTTGGCTCCGCGGTCACATCGAGCGCTGGCGGGCCTCCCAGGCCTTCACCTGCGTCTCGGCCTCTTCCTTGGCGATCCCGTATTTCTCCTGGATCTGGCCGACCAGCTGGTCACGCCGGCCCTCGATCGCGGTCATGTCGTCATCGGTCAGCTTGCCCCATTGCTCCTTCACGGAGCCGGTGACCTGCTTCCAGTTGCCCTTGATCGTGTCCCAGTTCATCTGCGTTCCCTTTCATGGCCGCGCCATTGCGGCACCGCCCGGGAAACGCGGCGTGGGACAGGCGGTTGCAGCCGTGTCAGGGCAGGGGCACGACGCCTGCGCTGATCGCCTGGTAGGTCAGAACTGCCAGCATGAAGCGGTCGAAGGGCTTGCGCATGACGAAGGCGGGCTCGACCCCCTCGGCGGTCAGCAGGTCTTCCGGATAGGCGGTGACGAAGATCACCGGCACGTCCACGCGCGCGAGGATCTGCTGCACGGCGCGGATGCCGTTGCCGCCGCGGCCGAGGTTGATGTCGGCCAGGATCAGGCGCGCATCGCCCTCCGCCGCCATGCGGACCGCATCCGCCTCAGTCGCCGCGATGCCGATGACGGTGTGGCCGCAATCCTGCACCAGCATGCGGAGGTCCATCGCGATGATGGGCTCGTCCTCGATGATCAGGACGCGGGTGACGACGGCGGAGCGGATGGCCTCGCGCGCCGCGGCGATCCGTGCCTCCACCTCCGCCAGCTCCAGGCCGGTCACGCGCGCCGCCTCGTCGGTGGAGAGCTCCTCGATCGTCGTGAGCAGCAGGAGGTGCCGCGCGAGCGACGGCATGCCCGGCCCCGCGGAGAGGTCCGCGGTGAGGGCCGTGATGGCGGTAAAGAGGCCGATCCGGGCCGGCAGGCCGTCCGGCACGTGTCCCGCGGCGCGGCCCACGAGGTCGTCGCCCGCGGCTTGCGACCCCATCAGGGCCCGTGCATAGCGCCGCGCGTAGGGCAGGGCGGTGATCAGCTCAGACGTCTTCGGCAAGTTCGGATTTTCCCGTGCGATGAGAGGCGGAAGCCGCAGGCGTTCTGCCGCGGGCGTCGGACAGTCTTCGACCCCATGTCGTCATGCCGATTCCACCAGACAGGCAACCGGGCGCGCAACGCAAGGTTGCATGACGTGGCGGAAAATCGCCAAACATGAATAAATTGTCATGCATCGCAAGGGCGGCTGGCGGGTTCTCTCCCCGTCACATGGTGAAAGGGCCTTATTCGATGAGCCGTGAAACACCAGATTGGAACCGGGGCGATGTCACCCTGGGGGAGAAAGCCACCATCGATTTCCATGACCTGATGATGGCGGCCCTTCCCTCCCTGCGCCAGCAGGCCCTGGCGCTGACGCGCAACCGCGCCGATGCCGATGACCTGGTGCAGACCGCCGTCGCCAATGCCCTGGCCGCGAAGGCCTCCTTCGAGCCGGGGACGAATTTCCGCGCCTGGATGGGCAGCATCCTGCGCAATCGCTTCCTTTCCGATTGCCGCCGCCGCCGGCCCACCGCCTCGATCGAGGATGCGCCGCCGGCCTCGCTCGCGCGCAGCGGCGGGCAGGAGGAAAGCCTGGCGATGAAGGAGCTGCAGCATCACCTCGCGCGGCTTCCGGCCGACCAGCGCCTGCTGCTGATGATGATCTCGGTGCAGGGCGTCTCCTACGAGGAGGCCTCGGCGCAGATGGGCATCCCCGTCGGCACGCTGAAGGCGCGCGTCTCCCGCACGCGGGCGCAGCTGCGGAGCTGGATCCTGGGGGAAGGGCCCGTGCGGCCTCCGGCCCGTGAGGGGCGGCTGAGGATGCCGCTTGACGGATCGGTTTCCCGCGATGCAAGCCCGCTCTCGAGGCCTGGGGGCGCACCCCAGGGGATCCGGCTCACCTAGGAGGTGGCTTGCCCAAGGACCACGACAATTCCGCCAAGGAGAAGCGGGTGATGTCTGCGGCACGGCAGAAGAAGCGGCGCACGCGCGATGCGGCGCCCGACGCCGCCTTCGATCTGTGGCTGGACCGCGGGCTCAACTCGATGTTCGGCAAGGTGGCGGAAGAGCCCATCCCGCCCGAGCTGATTGCGCTCATCGAGAAGAGCCGCAAGGGCGGCGCCTGACCCCAGGCCTTCGGGCGCTCGCGTTTTGCAACCTGCAGGGGGGTATCTTGCAATTTGCAACGCGTTTTCCCCTCCAGGCCTCTGGCACGGGCCAGACTGTCCTGGGCGTCTTGTGTGAAATCAATCGGTTAAGATATTGGCCTGTAGCTTGCTCCTTGGGGATCAGACCACCCCACCCAAGGAGCACCTCATGTCCCAGATGACCGAAGCCGCCCGCGGTGACATCGCCCTGACCGTCCTGCGCCTCGTGGTGCTCGGCACCGCCAGCACCCTGGTCGGCGTCCTCGGCCACATCGCCTGGCGCGCCATCTCGCAGTAACCCCCCGAACGAGGCCCTCACGCCAGGCCCCCCCACCCGGAGACTCCTCACCCGGGCCCCCTCCCTGGCGGATCAGCGACCCAGCAATCCCCTGAGCAGGTTGTTGATCGAGGGCTGCGACTGACCGGGCGGAACGGGTGCCCCCTGCGGCACCGGACCTTCCCGGCCCCCCCGCGCGATGCGCAGCGCCCCCGCGCAATCCGGCATGGCCGCCCCCCCGGCCCCCCCACCGGACCCTCCACTGGGCGCACCGAGCAGACTGCCCACCGCCCCCTCGGTCAGGGCAGCGAGCTCCAGGCGCGGCGCCGCCAACGTTCCCCCGAGCGGGATCGGCGCCCGCACCCTTACCCCGGCCAGCCGCAAATCCCCCTGCATGCGGATGGCCAGCGTCTCGTCGCGCAGACTCATCCCCCCCTCGCCGGCGAGACGCCCCGCGGCCCCATCCAGATGGAAGGCGCTGAAGCGCACAAGGCCGCGGTCTGCCTCCCCCCGCAGGGCCAGGCAGTTCACCGGAACGCCACCCGCGAAGCCCGGGATCTGTGCCATCACCTGCGCCGGCCCGCCGCTCAGGCGCCCCTCGACCACCGCCAGCCCGAAATGCCCCGTCGCGCTCGCTGCCACGGCCCGCCAGGTCGCGCCTTCGCCGCGCAGGTTCAGGTCGAGATCGGTGCGGCCGGTCAGCGGCCCCGAGAGCCCGAAGGCCCCGAGCAGCGCCGTGGGGTCGAGCCCCTGGCCGCCGCCGCGGATCTGCACGGCCGGCGCGGCGCCCGTGGCATCGGCCGCCAGCGCGACCGCGAGGCGCCCACCGGGGAGCGTGGCCGCGAAGGGCTCCAGCCGCGCGCGCGCGCCGGCGTTCACCAGCCGGCCTTCCACCTGGCGCAGCGTCAGCTCGCGCTCGATCACCTCGCCCAGGGTGAAGCTCACATCCGCATCGAACAGGCGCAGCGCCGCAAGATCGAGCGGCGTGTCGGGGATGACGCGGCCCGCGGCGGCCGGCGCGGGCGTCGGTGGCACGGCGGCGGGTGGTGCCGCCACCGCTTGAGGCGGCGGCGGCAGGCGCAGCGCGTTCAGATCCATCCGGGTCGACGTGACCCGCCCGCTGACGGTGGGGCGTGGCGCCCAGCGCCATTCCAGCGCCCCCGCCAGATCCCCGGCCGAGGAGGCCAGCGCGAATTCACCGAGCCGCACGCCCTCGCCGAACATCGGCCCCAGCGCCGTGAAGGCGGCACTGAGGCTGGCGTCGCGCAGCGGCGGCAGGGGACGCCCGGCCAGGGCCGAGAGTCGCGCCAATTCGGGCGCCGTGGCGGTGAGGCGGAGCGCGCCGGGCCATTCGCCAGCCAGGCTGGCCGTGGCGCCGCCAGCCGAGAGCCACAGCGCCAGCGGCGCCGGCGTGCCGGCGGCCAGGGCCATCGGCCGGGTTTCCGCGGTGAGCCTCACCGCTTCGCCCCGCAGCTGCCCATTCGCCTCCAGGGTGAGGGGCGCCTCCTGGCCCGTCTGGATGAAGCGCGCGTTGGTCAGCGTGAAGCCGCCGACCTCGCCGCCCGTCGCCTCCCCATCCAGGCCCGCCAGGCGCGCCACGCCGCCCGTCACTTCGGCCGCCGCGCGCAGCGTGATGCCGGTCAGCGCCGGCAGGGGGCGCCTCGCCAGCGGGGCCAGCGCATCGAGGCGGGGAATGTCCGCACGAAGCGCGGTACGCCAGTCGCCCTGCGTCTGCTGCCCCTCCGCGGTCAGCCGCAGGAAAGGGAGCGCGGCGGTCAGTTGGAAGGGCCAGGGCGCCGGGCCGTTCCACGCGGCCGGCGCGCCGAGCCGTCCCTCGATCCGCGCCTCGGTGCCGCGCGTGGCGAGCCTGGCGGTGAGGTCCAGCTGCGATGCAGGCCCGCTGCCGGTCAGGCGCAGCTCGGGCAGGTGCAGCGTCTCGCCGCCCGCCGTCACCCGCCAGTCGCGCAGGGTGACGGCGCGCAGGTCCAGCTCCATCGGTCGGCCCGGCGGGTCCTGGGGGGCCGCCTGGGAGGCGGGCGCAGGCGGCGCCGCCTCGGGTGCCGCGGGCCGGGCGAAGCGCCAATTCTCGCGCTCCAGCAGCAGCCGCCCGCCTTCGAGGCGCAGATGCGCCAGCTCGATCCGGCCCGAGAGCAGCGGCAGCAGGGCGAGGCTGAGCTCAGCCTCGGCGATGCGCAGCATCTCGGGCGCGCTGCCGCCCGGCACATTGGCCAGGACCAGCCCCTCGGCGGCGAGGGTGGGGGAGAGGGCGGGCGTCAGGTGCAGCCGGCCCTCGATGCGGAACTCGCGCCCCGTGGCGCGCTGCACCGCCTCGACCACGCGGGGGCGAAAGGCGTCGGCATCGAAGAAGAGAAGGAACCCCGCCACCACCAGCAGCGGCAGCAGGAGGAGGATGCCAAGCCCGACGGCGAGCGCGCGTTTCATCGGTTGCGGCGGGGTGGGCGGGCGGCCGGGTTGTCGAAGCCGAAGAAGCGCATGGTTTCCTCGAAATGCGGTGGCGGGGCGGCCATGACCTCCAGCCACCCGCCCTCGGGATGTGGCAGCCGGAGCGCGCGGGCATGCAGGTGCAAACTGCCGGAGAGCCCCTCCAGATGCGCGGCCTGGCCGCCATATTTGCCGTCGCCCAGGATGGGGGTCTTCAGCGCCTCGGCGCAGTGGACGCGCAACTGGTGCGTGCGGCCGGTCTGCGGGCGCAGCTCCAGGAAGGCGGCGCGGTGCTTGGCCGCCTCCAGCACCTGGTAGTCGGTGACGGCGCGCATGCCGGCCTCGCCCTTCTCGGCCGGCGCGGTGCGCTCGCCGCCGCGGCCCGCCGCCTGCGCGCCCACGAGCCGCGCGAGCGGCATGGTGATGCGGCCGAGCGCGATCTGCGGCTCACCCACCACCACGGCCCAATAGGTCTTCTCCATGTCGCGCCCGCGGAAGGCCTTGGCGAGATGCGCGGCGGCTGAGACGGTGCGCGCCACGACCAGCACGCCCGAGGTGTCACGGTCCAGGCGGTGAACGAGGCGGGGCTTCTCGCCGTCTTCGGCGAAGGCCTCCAGCATGCCATCCACATGCTTCTTGATCCCCGGGCCGCCCTGCACGGCGAGGCCGGGCGGCTTGTTCAGCACGATCAGGCTG
The DNA here is from genome assembly GCF_033547095.1 of Sediminicoccus rosea. Lineage (NCBI taxonomy): Bacteria > Pseudomonadati > Pseudomonadota > Alphaproteobacteria > Acetobacterales > Roseomonadaceae > Sediminicoccus > Sediminicoccus rosea. The sequence continues at coordinate 1,340,940 of NZ_CP137852.1, forward strand.
TCATCGCGGTAGAGCACCATGGCGTGCATCTCCGCCACCGCCGCCTCCGAGAGGGGGCGCGGCTCGGCCTTGGGGGCGGGCGCCGTCGGCATGGGCGGCACGCGCAGCTCCTGGCCGGCCAGCAGGCGCGTATTCGCCTCGGCCCGCTTGCCGTCCACGCGGATCTGCCCGGTGCGGAGCATCTTCTGCAGCGCCCCCTGGGTGAGGGCCGGGAAGCGGCGCTTCAGCCAGCGGTCGAGGCGGGTGTCGTCTTCCGCCGGGGGGACTTTGAGCGTGGTGATGGACATGCGCGCCCTCTAGCAGATTTCGGGCGGCAAGGCGTGTCCGGCGCGGAGGGCTGCCGCGCATGGAACGCGGCTTGCATCGGCGGCGGGACCGGTTCCATGCTCCCAACAAACATGGAAGGCAAAAAGGAGAAGCACCATGCAACGCCGTTTTCTCGTCACCGCCCTGCCCGCCGTCCTGGCCGCCCCGCTGCTCGCGGGCTGCGTCTCGGAGCAGCGCTACAACCAGCTGCAGGCCGCCTACGACCAGCTCCAGGCGCGCTACAACGCCGATGAGGCGACCATCCAGCTGCTGGAAGGCCGGCTGAAGGTGACCATGAGCGACCGCATCCTCTTCTCCTCGGGCGGCTATCACATCGATCGCCGCGCCCAGGAGGCGCTGGGCAAGATGATCCCGACGCTGCAGGGGCTGCAGAACACGCGCATCATCGTCGAGGGCTACACCGACACGACGCCGGTCGGGCCTGAGCTGCGCCGCCAGGGCATCAGCACCAATCTCGACCTCTCCTCGCGCCGCGCCGACACGGTGGCGGACAGCCTGATCCGCCAGGGCGCGCCGCGGAACCTCGTCTCGGCCGATGGTCGTGGCGAAGCGAACCCGATCGCCAGCAACGACACGCCGGCCGGGCGCGCGCAGAACCGCCGCATCGAGATCACGCTGGTCGGCCCCGGGACCTGATCCGGACGCAACGCGCGGCGGCCGCCTCCGGAAGGGGGCGGCCGTTCGCATGTCCGGACTCCGGCTTGGTGTGAGATGTCTGGATCGTGGGGGAATGGTGCCGACTCGGGGAATCGAACCCCGGACCTACTGATTACGAATCAGTTGCTCTACCCCTGAGCTAAGTCGGCGCCCTTGGTGGCGCGGTCCATAGCGCCAGCCGCGCCGCCTGTCCATCGCCCCTGTCCCGTCTTCGCAGCCGGCATGCGTCACCCTATGTCAGGGCCAACCCTGACGGATGCAGCACCCCATGGCCCTCGAGCCCGATCTCCTTCTCGACCGGCGCCGCCTGAAACGGCAGCTCGGCTTCTGGCGCGCCGCTCTCATCCTCGGCGCCGTGCTCGGCGGCGCGGCGCTGATGGCCGACGGCCTGCCGGAGAACCCCGCACTCGGCGGCGAGCACATCGCCCGCCTGCCCATCTCCGGCACGATCACCGACAATCGCGAGATGGTGCGCCTGATCGAGCGCGCCGGCCGGGATTCCCAGGTGCGCGCGCTGCTCGTCTCGATCGACAGCCCGGGCGGCACGGTGGCCGGCGGCGAGGCCTTCCACGCCGCGATCCGCGGCGTGCGCGCGGCCGGCAAGCCGGTCGTTGCCGTCATGGGCGGCACCGCCGCCTCGGCCGGCTACATGGTCGCCCTTCCCGCCGAGCGCATCTTCGCCCGCGAAGCGACGGTGACCGGCTCCATCGGCGTCATCCTGCAATCCTTCGAGGTGTCGGAACTGATGGAACGCCTCGGCCTGCGCACCGAGGCGCTGACCTCGGGCCCGCTGAAGGACCAGCCAAGCCCCTTCCGCCCGCTGACCGAACAGGGTCGCGCCTCGCTCAACGCCGTCGTGCAGGACATGCAGAGCCAGTTCGTCGCCATGGTGGTGGCTGGCCGCAACATGCCGGAGGAGCGCGTGCGCGAGATCGCCGATGGCCGCGTCATGACCGGCCGCCAGGCCGTGGCGGCGGGCCTGGTGGACGCGATCGGCGGCGAGGCCGAGGCGCGGCGCTGGCTCAGCGAGACGCATGGCCTGCCGGCCGACCTCCGCCTGCGCGACCTCGACCCGCGCGGGACGGCGGAACGGGTGCTCTCCATGGCCTCGACGCGGCTCTGGGAAGGGGGCGTGGCGGTGCTGCGCGCGCAGGGATGGTGGCCCGGGCATGTTCTTCCCCGGTGAGACGGCACTCAACCCTTGCCAAAGCCTCCAACTCGGCCTGCTATACGAGACGCCCAAGACCTGAGGGATCCATGACCAAGAGCGAACTGATCGCGCATCTCGCCATGCAGCACCCTCATCTGCGCCTGCCGGACGTGGAGGCCGTGGTCAGCACGATCTTCGAGGAGGTGAGCTCCGCCCTCGCGCGCGGGGACCGGGTGGAGTTGCGCGGCTTCGGCGCCTTCACCACGCGGCGGCGCGACCCGCGCCAGGGCCGCAACCCCCGCACGGGCGAGGCGGTGGCGGTGGCCGGCAAGGGCATGCCGCATTTCCGGCCCGGCAAGGAATTGCGCGCGCGCGTGAATGGCGGGCAGGACCCCGGCGAGGCGGGGTGATCACCTATCTGCTGCCGGCGCTGCTTGCCGCGGCGCTGGCCTTTTTCGCCCTGGCCAATCCGCACCCCGTCGCCGTCACCATCTGGCCTGAGGGCTGGGTCCTGGAGATCCCGCTCTGGCAGGCCATCCTGGCACCCTGCCTCGTCACCTTCCTGGCGGGCGCCGTCACCGTCTGGCTGGCCCATCTGCCGGCGCGGCGCAGCGCGGCGCAGCTTCGCCAGGCGGCCGCCCTGCTTGACGCGGAACTCGCCAGCCGCGATCCCAGGCCCGCCAAGCCGCGCTGAGGATGTTTTCGAGTCATGCTGCACCGCCCGACTGGCCCCAAGGGCCGGCTGATCGTCGCCCTGGACACGCCCCGCCTGGACCAGGCGGAGGCGCTGGCCGGACAGGTGGCGCCCTCGGCCGGGCTGGTGAAGCTGGGGCTGGAGCTGTTCTGCGCTGCCGGCCCGCCCGCACTGGCGCGCCTCGCCGCCCATGCGCCGGTGTTCCTCGACCTCAAGCTGCATGACATCCCGAACACGGTGGCCGGCGCGGTTGGCTCGCTGGCCCCGCTCGGCGCCTCGATGCTCACCCTGCATGCGGGCGGTGGGCCGGCCATGATCACGGCCGCGCGCAAGGCGGCCGAGGCCGCCGGGCCCGCGCGCCCCATCCTGCTGGCCGTGACCGTTCTGACCAGCATGGATGCCGAGCAGCTGGGCGCCGTCGGCGTCGCCGGCGGCCCGGCCCAGCAGGTGCTGCGCCTCGCGCGCATGGCGATGGCAGCGGGCGCCGATGGCCTGGTCTGCTCGCCGCGCGAGGTCTCGCTCATCCGCGACGCGCTCGGTGAGGCGCCGATGCTGGTGGTGCCCGGCATCCGTCCCGTCGGCAGCGCGGCGGGTGACCAGGCGCGCATCGCGACACCCGAGGATGCGGTGGCGGCCGGGGCCGACTGGATCGTCGTCGGCCGGCCCATCACCGAGGCCGCCAGCCCCGCCGCCGCCGCCGCCGCCATCACGGCGAGCCTCGGCCGGTGAGCATCGCGGTCAAGATCTGCGGCGTGAACAGCCCCGAGGCGCTGGCCTGGGCGGCCGAGGCGGGCGCGGATTTCGTGGGCTTCGTCTTCTTCCCGCCCTCGCCCCGCGCGGTGACGCCGGAGCAGGCGGGCGCCATTTCGGCCAGCCTCGCGGGCGGCCCGCGCCGCGTCGGCCTCTTCGTGGACCCGGGCGACGCACTGGTGGAAGCCGCGCTCGCCGCCGCGCCGCTCGACGTGATCCAGCTGCATGGCGAAGAGACGCCCGCCCGCGTGGGCGAGATCCGCGCCCGCTTCGGCGTGCCCGTGATGAAGGCGCTCGGCATCGCGACCGAGGCCGATCTCGCGCAGGTCGCGGAATATGCGCCCGTCGCGGATCGCCTGCTGCTGGACGCCAAGCCGCCGCCCGATGCGGTGCTGCCCGGCGGCAATGCCGCGCCCTTCGAATGGCGGCTGGCGCGCCTCGCCGCGATCCCGAAGCCCTGGCTGCTGGCCGGTGGCCTCACCCCCGCCAATGTGGCCGAGGCCATCGCGGCCAGCGGCGCGCCGGGGGTGGATGTCTCCTCCGGGGTCGAGCGCGCGCGCGGCGTGAAGGACAGGGGCCTGATCCGTGCCTTCATCCAGGCGGCCCGCGGCGGCTGAGCAGGGGTTGGGAAAAGCCGAGGGCTTCTATATGACAACCTGTCACCGTCAGCCCCCGGGAATGTCCAGTTGAACCAGCTCCTCAAGCCCAACACCTTCAAGAGCGGCCCGGACTCCGCCGGCCGCTTCGGCGGCTTTGGCGGCCGCTACGTCGCCGAGACGCTGATGCCCCTGATCCTCGAGGTCGAGGCGGCCTATGCCAAGGCCAAGGCGGACCCGAGCTTCGATGCCGAGTGGCGCCGCCTGCTGAAGGACTATGTGGGCCGCCCGAGCCCACTCTGGTACGCTGAGCGCGTGACCGAGCATTGCCGCGCCCAGGCCGAGCCGGGGAAGGGCGCGAAGGTCTATTTCAAGCGCGATGAGTTGAACCACACGGGCGCGCACAAGATCAACGCGGTGCTCGGCCAGATCCTGCTGGCGAAGCGCATGGGCAAGAAGCGCATCATCGCCGAGACGGGCGCCGGCCAGCATGGTGTCGCGACGGCGACCGCCTGCGCGCTGTTCAACCTGCCCTGCACCGTCTTCATGGGTGCGACCGATGTCGAGCGGCAGCAGCCCAACGTCTTCCGCATGAAGCTGCTGGGGGCCGAGGTCGTTGCCGTCACCTCGGGTGCGGCGACGCTGAAGGACGCGATGAACGAGGCGCTGCGCCACTGGGTCGCAAATGTCGAGGACACCTACTACTGCATTGGCACCGTGGCCGGCCCGCACCCCTATCCGATGATGGTGCGCGACTTCCAGTCGGTGATCGGCGAGGAGACCCGGGTGCAGATGCAGGAGGCCGAGGGCCGCCTGCCGGACCTGCTGGTGGCGGCGATCGGCGGAGGCTCCAACGCCATGGGCCTCTTCTATCCCTTCCTGGACGACCCCAGTGTGCAGATGCACGGCGTGGAGGCCGGCGGCCACGGCATCGAGACGGTCACCGGCCATGCGGCGAGCCTGACGGGCGGCCGCCCCGGCGTGCTGCACGGCAACCGCACCTACCTGCTGCAGGATGAGTTCGGCCAGATCCTGGAAGGCCATTCGATCAGCGCGGGCCTCGACTATCCCGGCGTTGGTCCCGAGCATTCCTGGCTGCATGAGCTGGGCCGCGTGCAATACGTGAACGCAACCGACAAGGAGGCGCTGGACGCCTTCCAGCTCTGCTCCAGACTCGAGGGCATCATCCCCGCGCTGGAGCCCGCGCATGCGCTCGCCCATGTGCTGAAGGTGGCGCCGACGCTCCCGGCCGAGACGCTGATCGTAATGAACATGTGCGGCCGCGGCGACAAGGACATCTTCACCGTCGCCGGCCATCTCGGAGTCAAGTTGTGAGCCGCATTGCTGCCAAGTTCGCCGCGCTGAAGGCCGAGGGCCGTGGCGCGCTCATCCCCTTCCTCGAGGCCTATGACCCGGATCCGGCGACCAGCATGGCCATCCTGCGCGGCATGCCGGGCGCGGGGGCCGACCTGATCGAGATCGGCGTCCCCTTCACCGACCCGATGGCCGATGGCCCGATCATCCAGCTGGCCGGCCAGCGCGGGCTGAAGGCCGGCGCCACGCTGGCCGGCACCCTCGCCATGGTGCGCGACTTCCGCGCCGAGGACGACGCGACGCCCGTGATCCTCATGGGCTATCTCAACCCCATCCTCTCCTATGGTGCGGATCGCTTCGTGACCGACGCGGCGGCAAGCGGCGTGGATGGCCTGATCGTCGTGGACATGCCGCCCGAGGAGGCCGAGGTGCTGGCCCCCGCCGCGCAGGCCGCGGGGATGGACATCATCCGCCTCGTCGCGCCCACCACGGATGACGCGCGGCTGCCGCTGGTGCTGAACGCCTCCTCCGGCTTCGTCTACTACGTCGCGATCACCGGCATCACGGGCACGCGCAGCGCGGACCCCGAGGCGCTGCGCGCCGCCATCCCGCGCATCCGCGCTCATACGGACCTGCCCATCGCCATCGGCTTCGGTGTGCGCACGCCGGAGCAGGCGGGCTTCGCGGCCAAGGTCGCCGATGGCGCGGTGGTGGCCAGCGCCCTGATCGACACGCTGGCCAAGTCGCTCGACGAGCAGGGCCGCGCCAGGCCGGACAGCGTCCGCAAGGTGCTGGACCAGGTGCGCGCGCTGGCCGCGGCGGTCCGGGGCTGAGCATGGCCCGGGCGGCCCCCCATCCGATCGGGGGGGCGCCTTGGAACTGACCCTGCTGAGCCTGCTGGCCTTGTTGCTGGCGGGCGCCGGAGTCGGCCTCGCCGGGGGGCTGCTTGGCATTGGTGGCGGCGTCATCGCGGTGCCGGCGCTGCTGGAAATCCTGTCGCATCTGCCGGTGGCGCAAAGGCTGCCTCTGGCCATCGGCACGGCGCAGGCGGTGATCCTGCTCTCAGCCGTCACGGCGGTCAGGGCCCACGCCCGGGCGGGCAGCGTGGATGCCGGTCTCCTGCGGGCCTGGCTGCCGGCGATGATCCTGGGCGGGCTGCTCGGGGTGGTCGTCGCACCCTTTGCGCCGCCGGCGATCTCCCTCCTGGTCTTCGCGGCGATCGCCGCGGCACTCGGCTCCACCTTGCTGTTCGAGTTGCGCCGTGGCGGGGGCCTGCCGACCCCGCCCGTGGGCTGGCTGCCGCCCGGCGTGATCGGGCTGGCCTCGGCCGCGCTCGGGGTGGGGGCGGGGACCCTGAGCGGGCCGGTACTGGGCGTCTTTGGCGTCGGGCTGCACAGGGCCGTGGGGGTGGGGGCGGTGTTCAACCTCGCCATCGCCGCGCCGGCCACGCTGGCCGCGCTCACGGGCGGCCCCTGGTCCCTCGCGGCGCTGGGGCAGGTCAGCCTGCCGGGCCTCGTGCTGCTGGCCGCGCCCGCCATGCTGGTGGCGCCCGCGGCGGCGCGGTTGAGCCGGCGCCTGCCGCAGCGCGCGCTCGCCTGGGTCTTTGGGCTTTGCCTTTACGCCATCGCGGCCCGCGTGGCGTGGCGGGCGCTGGCTGGCGGCTGAGGGAGCTACCCGGCCACGAACTCGCTGGCCTTGTAGCCCTGCGCGAACAACAGGCCCCGCAGATCGCCATGCTCGATACGGTGCCGCGCCGCCGCCGCCACGCTGGGCTTGGCGCGATAGGCCACGCCCAGGCCGGCGGCCTGGATCATCGCGAGATCATTCGCGCCATCGCCGATCGTGGCGGCCTCGCTCAGCGCCAGGCCATGCGCGGCGGCGAGGCGCTTCAGCGTGGCGAGCTTGGCATCGCGGTCCAGGATCGGCTGGCCCACCGCGCCGGTGAGCTTGCCGCCATCGAGCAAAAGCGTATTGGCGTGGTGCTCATGAAACCCCACCAGCTCCGCCACGCGGCCCGTGAAGAAGGTGAAGCCGCCCGAGACCAGGGCGGTGCGCGCACCATGGTGGCGCATGGTCGCCACCAGTTCGCGCGCGCCAGGCATGAGTTCGGTGGCCTTCCAGGTTTCCTCCAGCGCGGAGGCGTCGAGGCCCTTGAGCATGCCGACGCGCTCGGTCAGCGCCTGCCTGAAATCCAACTCGCCATTCATCGAGCGCGCGGTGATCTCGGCGATCTTCTCCTTGAGACCGGCGAAGGCGGCGATCTCGTCCAGCGTCTCGGTGGTGACGATCGTGCTGTCCATGTCGGCCAGCAGCAGCTTCTTGCGGCGCCCCGCGCGGGGCTGGGCGATGAGGTCAAGCGCGCCGTCGCCCAGCGCGCCGCGCACGGCGGCGATGGCCTGTTCGGCGGCGAGCGCGGTGAAGGGCAGGTCCGCCGCCTCGCCCTCGGCGAGCCATTCGGCGGCGTCGCAATCGGCGCCGAGCGCGGTCAGTGCCGCGCGGGCGGCGTTGAGATGGGCGGGCGCGAGCGCACCGGGCGGGGCGATCAGGGTCAGGACATGCGGCATGGCGGCCGGACCATGCCGGGGGCGCGCGCATGACGCAACCGCGCGCGTTGATCATTGCGGGCCCCACGGCCTCCGGCAAATCCGCCCTGGCGCTGGAACTGGCCGAACGCTTCGGCGGCACCGTCATCAACGCCGACGCCATGCAATGCTATCGCGAGCTGCGCATCGTCACCGCCCGCCCGCCGCCGGAGGATGAGGCCCGCGCGCCGCACGCGCTCTACGGTGTGCTGCCCGCGGCCGAGACGGGCTCCGTCGCCTGGTGGCGCGAAGCGGCGCTGGCCGAGATGGCGAAGGCGCGCCTGCCCATCCTATGCGGCGGCACGGGGATGTATCTGCGCGCCCTCACCCAGGGACTTTCCATCCTGCCCGAGGTGCCCGCCGGAGCGCGGGAGGAAGCCCGCGCCCGGCTGGCGGACCTGGGTCCCGAGCGGCTGCACGCGACGCTCCATCCGGAGGATGCGGCGAAGCTGCGCCCTTCCGATAGCCAGCGCCTGGCCCGCGCGCTGGAGGTGTTTCTCGCCACCGGCCAGAGCCTCACCGCCTGGCAGCGCGAGGCGCCGCGGCTGCCGCCCGCGCCCTATGATTTCCGCGCCATCCTGCTCACGCCGCCGCGCGAGCAGCTGCACCCCGCCATCATCACGCGCTGGGGCCTGATGCGCGCGCAGGGGGCGCTGCGCGAGGTGGGGGCACTGGTGGAGCAGGGCCTCGATGCCAGCCTGCCCGCCATGCGGGCGCATGGCGTGCCCGAGCTCGCCGCCGAATGGCGCGGCGAGATCAGTGCGGCCGAGGCCGACCGCCGCGCCATCGCCGGCACCTGGACCTATACGCGCCGGCAAGCGACGTGGTTTCGCCACCAGGAGCTGGTCGCCCCCACGGCGATGCATAGGATCAATGCGCGAATTGCGGGTCTGGCGCAATTTTCAGAAAGAATTTCGCCCGAAATCTTCGCATTTCTTCAATCGGACGGTTGACGCCTCGCGGCATGGCCCCTAAGCCTCGCCTGCCAGAACACGAGGTCCACCATGTCCATCACCGCAGCTCCCGCCGCCGACACCGCTTTGCAGAGCGGCGCCGAGGTCGTCCTTCGCGCGCTGAAGGACCAGGGCGTGGATGTCATCTTCGGTTATCCGGGCGGCGCCGTCCTGCCGATCTATGACGCGCTGTTCCAGCAGAATTCCATCCGCCACATCCTGGTGCGCCATGAGCAGGCGGCGGTGCACGCGGCCGAGGGCTATGCGCGCTCCACCGGCAAGGTGGGCGTGGTGCTCGTCACCTCCGGCCCCGGCGCCACCAACGCCGTGACCGGCCTGGTGGACGCGCTGATGGACAGCATCCCGGTGGTCTGCCTCACCGGCCAGGTGCCGACGCACCTGATCGGCAATGACGCCTTCCAGGAGGCCGACACCACGGGCATCACCCGCCCCGCCACCAAGCACAACTACCTGGTGAAGCGCAGCGAGGACCTCGCCCGCGTCATGCATGACGCCTTCTACGTGGCGAAGTCGGGCCGCCCGGGCCCGGTGGTGGTGGACCTGCCCAAGGACATCCTGATCAAGCCCGCCCCCTATGTGGACGCGCCGGCGCCGAGCGCGCCGCATCGCAGCTACCGTCCGGTGACGGCACCCGATCCCGCGCGCATCCAGGAAGCGGTGCGGATGCTGAAGCAGAGCCAGCGCCCGGTGATCTATGCCGGCGGCGGCGTGATCAATTCCGGCCCCGAGGCCTCGCGCCTGCTGCGCGAGTTCGTGCACCTGACGGGCATGCCCTGCACCAACACGCTGATGGGCCTCGGCGCCTTCCCGGCCACCGATCCGCAGTTCATCGGCATGCTGGGGATGCACGGCACCTACGAGGCGAACCTCACGATGCATGGCTGCGACGTGATGTTCAACATCGGCGCCCGCTTCGATGATCGCATCACCGGCCGCCTCGATGCCTTCAGCCCCGGCTCGAAGAAGATCCACGCCGACATCGACCCCTCCTCGATCAACAAGAACGTGAAGGTGGAGGTGCCGATCGTGGGCGATGCGGCGGCCGTGCTCGCCGCCATGATCGAATGCTGGAAGAGCGACCCGACGCCGGTCGCGAAGGAGGCGCAGCTCGGCTGGTGGCGCCAGATCGACGAATGGCGCAAGCGCGACTGCCTCGCCTATGTCCAGCAGGGGCCGATCATCAAGCCGCAGCACGCGGTGAAGCGCCTCTACGAGATCACGAAGGAGCTGGGCCGCGAGACCTTCATCTCGACCGAAGTGGGCCAGCACCAGATGTGGGCCGCGCAGTATTTCGGTTTCGACAAGCCGAACCGCTGGATGACCTCGGGCGGCCTCGGGACCATGGGCTACGGGCTGCCGGCCGCGATGGGCGTGCAGATCGCGCATCCCGATGCGCTCTGCATCGACATCGCGGGCGAGGCCTCGATCCTGATGAACATCCAGGAGATGGGCACGCTCGCGCAGTATCGCCTGCCGGTGAAGGTGTTCATCCTGAACAACGAGTACATGGGCATGGTGCGCCAGTGGCAGGAGCTGCTGCATGGCGGCCGCTACTCGGAATCCTACAGCGACGCGCTGCCCGATTTCGTGAAGCTGGCCGAGGCTTTCCACGCCCGCGGCCTGCGCGCCGAGACGAGCGACCAGCTGGATGACGTCATTCGGGAAATGATCGCCCATCCGGGCCCGGTCATCGCCGATATCTGCGTGGCGAAGGACGAAAACTGCTTCCCGATGATCCCCTCGGGCGCCGCGCACAACGACATGATCATGGGCCCAGGCCAGGAGGCCAATGCGGCGGCGGTCACCGACGCCGGAAAGGTGCTGGTCTGACGCCCTCAAACGCCGGGCGCGCGCTCCGCGCGCTTGGCTTCGCGCCACGGCGTTTGCGCCGGGTGTGATCTCAGTCTGGGCGCGGCGGCTGCCTTGCAGCCGCATCCTCCGAGCGAGGCGCCCGCAAACATGTGGATGGTCTGATGTCTGGAACGAATACGCGCACGGCCACGATCGCCGTGCTGGTGGAGAACGAGGCCGGCGTGCTGGCCCGTGTCATCGGCCTGTTTTCCGGCCGCGGCTACAACATCGACAGTCTGACCGTCGCCCCGGTCGAGGAAGAGGGGCGCCTCTCCCGCATCACCATCGTCACCTCGGGCACCGAGATGGTGATCGAGCAGATCAAGGCGCAGCTCGACCGCCTGGTCCCCGTGCACCGCGTGCATGACCTGACCATGGAAGGCCCGCATCTGACGCGCGAGCTGGCGCTGATCAAGGTGGTGGGCCGCGGTGAGCATCGCGTCGAGGCGTTGCGCCTGGCCGATGCCTTCCGCGCCCGCGTGGTGGACGCGACGACGGAGAGCTTCGTCTTCGAGATGACCGGCAATGCCGAGAAGATCGACGCCTTCTGCGGGCTGATGCGCCCGCTCGGCCTCAAGGAAGTTTGCCGCACGGGGGCAGTTGCCATCGCGCGCGGTCCGCGCTCAATGGAGAGGTGAGTGCAGGAGATCGCAGTGAGCAAGTCAGACGAACTTCGCTTGTTTTTGGTGACGTTTGACGCAAATTCTGAATCGCGGGAACACTACAAGAAACTCCGTGCGTCCTCAAATGTTCGTATGCCGACTACCCTCTATAATGGTGTAGACAAATATTTGTCTGATCATGGCGTATTTTTGAAGCCAATGCATCAGGTTCGCCTCATTTTGACGTACGAAAGAGCGCCAACTATTAGGAGTGGAATTAAACGACTGATCGGTACGAGGCCTATTTTTGTGACCAGACTGTCAAAAGAATGGGCGGGCTGTCATCCAGATGAGGCTATTCGACAGAAGTTCGGTCGTTGGCTGAGAGGTAATTATTTGCAGAGTGAGCTTTTGGAGCTTCGCTCGTTAGGGAAGGATTAATAAATGCGCGTCTATTACGATCGTGATGCCGATGTGAACCTGATCAAGGCGAAGAAGGTCGCCGTGATCGGCTTCGGCTCCCAGGGCCACGCCCATGCCATGAACATGCGCGACAGCGGCGTGAAGGATGTGGTCATCGGCCTGCGTCCGGGCGGTTCCTGGAAGAAGGCCGAGGCCGCCGGCTTCAAGGTGATGTCCCCCGCCGATGCGGCCAAGTGGGCCGATGTCGTCATGGTGCTGACGCCGGATGAGCTGCAGGGCGACCTCTACCGCGAGCACCTGCATGACAATCTGCGCCCCGGCTCCGCACTCGCCTTCGCGCATGGCCTGAACGTGCATTTCAACCTGCTCGACCCGCGCCCGGACATCGACGTGTTCATGATCGCGCCCAAGGGCCCCGGCCACACGGTGCGCGGCGAGTACCAGAAGGGCGGCGGCGTGCCCTGCCTCGTGGCCGTCGCGCAGAACCCCTCGGGCAATGCGCTCGAGATCGCGCTCTCCTACGCCTCGGCCGTGGGCGGCGGGCGTTCGGGCATCATCGAGACGACCTTCAAGGAAGAGTGCGAGACCGACCTCTTCGGTGAGCAGGTGGTGCTCTGCGGCGGCCTCGTGGAACTCATCAAGGCCGGCTACGAGACGCTGGTCGAGGCCGGCTACGCCCCCGAGATGGCGTATTTCGAGTGCCTGCACGAGGTGAAGCTCATCGTGGACCTGATCTACGAGGGCGGCATCGCCAACATGAACTACTCGATCTCCAACACGGCCGAGTACGGCGAATACGTGACCGGCCCGCGCATCATCACCGCCGAGACCAAGGCCGAGATGAAGCGCGTGCTGGAGGACATCCAGTCGGGCAAGTTCGCCCGCGACTGGATGCTGGAGAACAAGGTCAATCAGGCCAGCTTCAAGGCCACCCGCCGCCGCCTGGCCGAGCACCCGATCGAGGAAGTGGGCGCCAAGCTGCGCGCCATGATGCCCTGGATCACCAAGGGTGCCCTGGTGGACAAGGCGCGCAACTGAGCCTGCGTCCAGCGCAGACGAAAAGGGGCCGGCGGAGCGATCCGCCGGCCTTTTTTCATGCGGGGCGGCGCCGGACGCGGCGGGGCGCCCGGGGCGAGGACGCGCCCCAGACCTTGATCCGGCGCCTCAGCTGGCAAGCGCCTCCGCGATCTGGCGCGTCTGCCCGATCGCGGTCGAGACCTGGCCCACGGCCGCCTCGATCTGGCCGATGCTGCCATTGGCCTCCTCGATCGCGGCCAGGGCGCTCCCCATGGAGGTGGCCATGCCCATGGAGACGGCCTTCTGCTCCTCCACCGCCGCGGCCGTGACGCTCACGCTCTCGGTGATCGTCGTCATCGAGGTGCGGATGCCCGAGACCGCGCCGGCCACACTCTGCGAGGTCTGCTGCAGGCCATCGATTTCGCTGCGGATCTGCTCCGTTGCGCGGGCGGCCTGCAGGGCCAGGTTCTTCACCTCGGAGGCGACGACGGCGAAGCCCTTGCCCGCCTCGCCCGCGCGAGCCGCCTCGATCGTGGCGTTGAGGGCGAGCAGGTTGATCTGGCTCGCGATATTGCCGATCAGGTCCACGATGCCGGTCATCGCCTGCGCGGCGGCGGCCAGTTCATCGGCGCTCTTCGCGACCTGTACGGCCCGGTCCAGGCCAGAGGCCGCGGCCTCGCGCGTGCGGGCCATGGTCTGCGCGATCTCGCCGGTGGAACTGGCCAGCTCGCCGCTGCTGGCCTCCACATCCCGCACATTCGCCACGGTGGAGGCGGTGGCGCCCGAGGCGGCGGCGGCCGACTGCGTGGATTGTCCGACGGCGCCCTCGATCTCGGCGATCTGCTGGCGCAGCTTCTGCTGCATCTCCACCTTGCTCGAAGCGTCCACGGCGAATTTCACGACCTTCGTGACCTCGCCCTTCTCGTCCATGATCGGGTTGTAGGTCCCCTCGATCCAGACCACGCGGCCGCCCTTGGCGATGCGGCGGAAGCGGGCGACGCGAAATTCGCCCGCGCGCAGGCCGTCCCACATCGCTCGGTATTCCGCGCTGCCGGCATCCTCCGGCAGCAGGAACATGCGGTGATTCTGGCCGACCACCTCCGCCTCACCGTAGCCCATGGTCTCGAGGAAGATGGGGTTGGCCCGCAGGATCGTGCCATCGGTCGCGAATTCGATCACGGCCTGGCTGCGGTTGATCGCCGCAAGTTGGGCGGCGTAGTCGAGGTTCAGCAGGCGGTGGCGCGCATCCGCCCATTCGACGACGAAGCCGAGCTTGGCGCCCTTGTCCGTCAGCGGGGAAACGAGAAGGTCGAACTTGCGGCTGCCGACCGAGATGGTCGCGGCATGCGGCTTTTCCATCGCGGCCAGCATCCGGCGCTGATGCGTGGGCGTCTTGTGGAAGATGTCGATGTTGCTGCCGATCAGCTTGTCCAGGTCGAAGCGGGGCAATTCCCGCTTCAGCTCGGCCGCCGCCTCCCGCATCAGGGCCATGGCGGCCGCGTTCACATAGGTGATGTTGAGCCCGGGATCGGCCAGCATGACGCGGGCCCCCAGCGCCTCGAGCGCGACGATCTTCGGGGTGGCGTGCTCGGCGGCGGGATTTCTGAGAAACATCGGGGGTCTCCGGCAGGGGGAGGCCGCGCGCCCGGGGGCCGCGACCCAACAAGGCCGATAACCAGAAGCCGTGAAGAAAGTTCTAACCGCCGGGGCCGGGATCGCCGGCGGGTTACCGCACGCGGACGAGAACCACCCCGGGCTCCGCGCCGCGCGACATGCCCGCGTTCACGATGCGGATGCGCCGGCCCGGGATGCCGCGCCCGGTCAGCGCGCGCCGCACCGCCATGGCGCGTGCCCGCGCGACGGAGAAATCCATTCCAGCGGCATGGGTGATGATGGTGGCGACGGAACGCGGCTCGGCGAGGAGGCGGGCGAGAATGGGGGCGAGGCTGGCCTGCCCGGCCTCGTCAAGGCTGGAACTGCCGGGCGCGAAGCGCACCGACGCCGCAACCCTGGATGCGGCGGCCGGCCGGACTTCACCCGGTGCAGGGGATCCCGGGCGCCGCTCCTGCGCCCAGGCCGCCAGGCTGAACAGGATCGTCACGCCCAGGGCGCCGGCGAGAATGGAACGAGACATGGGGGAACTCCCTCGGGCACCGGGTCCGCGCGGAACCCAACACCCGAAGGCGGGGGCGGTTTCCCGCCCCGTCCGGAATTACCGCTGGCCGCGGTCCACGCGGACTTCGACGCGGCGGCTCTCCAGGCTCTCGAAGCCCGGCGTGGCGCCGCGGTAGAGGATGCGGATACGGTTCCGCGGCACGCCGTTCTCGACCAGGGTGTCAGCCACGACGCGGGCGCGCAGGCGCGAGAGGATCATGTTCGCCTCGGCCGAGCCGCGCGGATCGGCATAGCCGACCACCAGCACGGGGATGCGCGGATTGGCCTTGATGTAGGTGGCGACCTCGGCCAGGGCGACGCGGGCGGGCTCCTCAAGGAAGGCCGACCAGGCCTCGAAGAAGATCGGCAGGGCGCGGTTCGGGTCCACCTGCGTCGCGGTCGGAGCAGGGGCGGCGGCCGGGGCCGGGGCGGGCGGCGCGGCGGTCACCGCGGGGGCAGGGGTCTCGGCGCAGGCGGCCAGCGCCAAGAGGGCGGCGCCGAAGGCGGCTGGGGTGAGGCGGCGGGACATGGGCTCTTCTCCTGGATCGTCCGGCGAATCGGCGGCGTTCCCTTGTCTTTTGCTACAGCCCCGCGCCGCTGTCACCGCTTGACCGTGGCTTCGGGCCGTTGAAGCTGTGCGGCATGAGCAAGACGCCCCCTCCGCACCCCGTCGCGCCCCATGTGATGGCGCCCGGCACGACCTATCCGCGCGACCTGCGCGGCTATGGCGCGACGCCGCCCGACCCGCGCTGGCCCAACGGCGCGAAGCTCGCCCTCTCCTTCGTGCTGAACTACGAGGAGGGCGGTGAGAACACCGTGCTGAACGGCGATGCGGGCTCCGAGCTGTATCTCCACGAGGTGCCCGGCGGCAGCCCGACGCTGGGCGAGCGCAACCGCACGGTGGAGACGCAATTCGACTACGGCGCGCGGGCCGGCGTCTGGCGCGTCATGCGCCTCTTCGCCGCCCACGGGCTGAAATTCACCGTCTATGGCGTGGGCCGGGCCCTGGAACTGAACCCCGACGTGACGCGCGCCTTCGCGGCGGCGGGCCATGAGGTGGCAAGCCATGGTTGGCGCTGGATCGACTACCATTCCATGCCCGAGGCCGAGGAGCGCGCCGAGATCGCCCGCTGCGTCGAGACCATCGAGCGGCTGACCGGCAAGCGGCCGGTCGGCTGGTACACGGGCCGCATCAGCCCCAACACCCGCCGCCTCGTCGCCGAGCATGGCGGTTTCCTCTACGATAGCGATTCCTACGATGACGACCTGCCGCACTACATCGAGGTGGCAGGCCGGCCGCAGCTCATCATCCCCTACACGCTCGACGCCAATGACATGAAATTCGCTGTGCCGCCCGGCTTCGGCGACCCGGACGGCTTCGAGCGCTACCTGCGCGACGCGGTCGAGATGCTGCGGGCGGAGGGCGCGGCAGGTGCGCCCAAGATGATGAGCGTGGGTCTGCACTGCCGCCTGGTCGGGCGGCCGGGGCGCGCGGCGTCGCTCGCGCGCTTCCTGGACCATGTGGTGGCCTGCGGTGATGTCTGGGTCGCGACGCGCGAGGAGATCGCGCGTCACTGGTGGGCGACCCACCCGCCGAAATGAGCGGGAAGGGGGCGGCGCGCCGCCCCCGACCGGTTCCTAGTCTTCGTCGCTGAAGCGATGCGCGAGGCCCGCCAGCGCCGCCCCGATCATCGGCGCCACCCAGAAGAGCCAGAGCTGGTGCAGCGCCGTGCCGCCCAGCACCACCGCCGGGCCCGTGCTACGGGCCGGGTTCACCGAGGTGTTGGTGACCGGGATGCTGATCAGGTGGATCAGCGTGAGCCCCAGGCCGATGGCGATGGGCGCGAAACCCGCCGGTGCCCGCTTGGAGGTGGAGCCCAGGATGATCATCAGGAACATGAAGGTCATGACCAGCTCGGTCACGAAGCCGATGGCCATGCTGTATTTGCCGGGCGAGGCATCGCCGTAGCCATTGGCCGCGAGCCCCTTGCTGATGTCCCAGCCCGGCGCGCCGGAGGCGATGGCATAGAGGAGCATGGCGGCCAGGATGGCGCCCGCAACTTGCGCGACCATGTAGGGAATCGCCTCATCGGCGTCGAAGCGGCCGGCGCAGACCAGGCCGAGCGTGACGGCCGGGTTCAGGTGGCAGCCCGAGACATGGCCGATGGCATAGGCCATCGTCAGCACGGTCAGGCCGAAGGCGAGGGCAACGCCCAGAAGGCCGATCCCCACCTCGGGGAAGGCCGCGGCCAGCACGGCGCTGCCGCATCCGCCGAGCACCAGCCAGAACGTGCCCAGAAATTCGAAACCGAGTCTTTGCGGCATACCATGCCTCCTCGTAGATTTTTTTCTTCCCAGCCGGGACCAAGCTACACGTCATTCACGCCCGGAGAGAAGAGGGCATGTAAAAGCCGATTCAGCTACTCGGTGATGCGCTCGATCCGGTTCACCCGCACCACCTCGCGCCAGCGCGCCACTTCGCTCTGCACATGCTGCGCGAAACGGTCCGGCGGGCCGCCTTCCGGGCGGGCGCCGAGGTCGCGCAGGCGGGCCTGCACCGCCTCGTCGGCGAGGGCCATGTTGAAGAGCTGGTTGAGCCGCGCGACCACGGGGGCCGGTGTGCCGCGCGGCGCCATGTAGCCGAACCAGGGCTCGATCACGGCATCCGACATCCCGGCCTCCTCCAGTGTCGGCACGTCGGGCAGGGCCGCGTCACGGGTGCGGCCGCTGACCACGAGCGCGCGCAGCTGCCCGCCGCGGATGGCGCCGATCAGGGTGGGCGTGTTCTCGAAGAACATCTGCGTATCACCCGAAATCACCGCCTGCATGCCCGGCGCGCCGCCCCGGAAGGGCACATGCGTCATGGTCAGGCCCAGCCGCCCGTTGAGGAATTCGCCGAGCAGGTGGTTCGAGGCGCCGAAGCCCGAGGAGGAGAAGTTCACCCGGTTCCCCTCGCGCTTCGCCCAGGCGACGAATTGTTGGAAGTCGCGCGCCGGATGGTCGGGGCGGACGACGAGCGCGTTCATCACGCTGGCACTCCAGAAGACCGGCACCAGGTCGCGCTCGATGTCGAAGGGCATGCGGGCGTAGATGGCGGCATTGATCGCGCAATTGCCGATGGTGCAGGCGCCGAGCGTATAGCCGTCGGGTGCCGACTGCGCGGCCGCTGCCATGCCGATATTGCCGTTGGCGCCCGAGCGGTTCTCCACCACCCAGCGATGCGGCAGATCGCGCGAGGCTCGCTCGGCCAG
This sequence comes from Sediminicoccus rosea, assembly GCF_033547095.1. Lineage (NCBI taxonomy): Bacteria > Pseudomonadati > Pseudomonadota > Alphaproteobacteria > Acetobacterales > Roseomonadaceae > Sediminicoccus > Sediminicoccus rosea. Next base: position 1,359,282 of record NZ_CP137852.1, read on the forward strand.
GATGCGGGCGATGAGGTCCGTCGCGCCCCCGGGCGGGAAGGGCACGATGATCCGGACCGGCCGTTCCGGGGTCCATTCCTGGGCCGACCCCTGGGCCATGGCGGGCAGGGTGAAGAGCAGGGCGCAGAAGGCCAGCAGGCTGCGGCGCATGGGTTTCCTCCGGTTTTGTTGCGACGGAGCTTGGCCGGGCCGGTGGCCGGCGTCCATGGGGCAAATGCCCCGCTTGATCCAACCCCCGCCGGGGCCTATGTTGCCACTATGGCGATGATGACTGCATGCGTGATGCTGTCCGCCGGGCTCCTGGCGCTCCAGGCCCGGGCGCTTCCGCTCGCCCTCCTTCCGGCCCTTCGGCCGCTTCGACTTTCCCGCCCCTGGGTGTGACACGCGGCCGCGCGCGGCCCGCACCACTCAGGGGACCCTGAACCATCAGGGGCATGCACCGGAAACGTCGAACCTCACGAGATCGCCATGAGCATCAATCATCCTTCCTTCGGCAAGCTTGAAGCTGGCCGCATCATCATCTTCGACACCACGTTGCGAGACGGCGAGCAGTCGCCCGGCTTCTCGATGAACCTGGACGAAAAGCTGCGCATGGCCGAGGCCCTGCACGAACTCGGCGCCGATGTGCTGGAGGCGGGCTTCGCCATCGCGAGCCCCGGCGATTTCGAGAGCGTGCAATCCATCGCCAAGCGCTTCTCGAAGGATGGCCCGGTCATCGCCAGCCTGAGCCGCGCCAACGCCGCGGACATCCTGGCCTCCGCCGAGGCGACCAAGCCCGCCGCCCGTCCGCGCATTCATATCGTGCTCGCGACCAGCGACCTGCACATGCGCGTGAAGCTGCGCATGACGCGCGAAGAGGTGCTGGAGCGCATCACCGAGAGCGTCAGCCTCGCCCGCAACCACGCGGCCGATGTCGAGTGGTCGGCCGAGGATGGCTCGCGCTCCGACCTCGATTTCCTGTGCCGCTGCGTGGACACCGCCATCAAGGCGGGTGCGACCACCATCAACATCCCCGACACGGTGGGCTATTCGCTGCCGGCCGACATGGGCCTGATCTTCTCGACCCTGATCAACAAGGTGCCGGACGCGGACAAGGTCATCTTCTCCGCGCACAACCACAATGACCTGGGTCTGGCCGTGGCCAACACGCTCGCCGCGATCCAGGCGGGCGCGCGGCAGATCGAGTGCACCATCAACGGCATCGGCGAGCGCGCCGGCAATGCGAGCCTGGAAGAGGTCGCGATGGCGCTGCGCACGCGGCACGACGCGCTGAAGCTGCGCACGGGCATCGAGAGCAAGCGGATCCTGCGCACCTCGAAGCTGCTGGCCACCATCACCGGCTTCGACGTGCAGCCGAACAAGGCCATCGTCGGCCGCAACGCCTTTGCGCATGAGAGCGGCATCCATCAGGATGGCGTGCTGAAGGATGCCTCGACCTACGAGATCATGACGCCGGAATCCGTGGGCTGGACCACCAACTCCATCGTGCTCGGCAAGCATTCCGGCCGTGCCGCCTTCCGCGACCGGCTGAAGACCCTGGGCTACGAAGTCGGCGACAACCAGTTGAACGACGCCTTCAAGCGCTTCAAGGATCTGGCTGACCGCAAGAAGGTCGTCTACGACGAGGACATCGCCGCGCTGGTGGATGACGAGGTCGGCCGCGGCAATGACCGCATCAAGCTGACCGGCCTCAATGTCTCGACCGGCATGGGCACCAAGCCCATGGCGACCATCGCGCTTGACGTGGATGGTGAGCGGCGCGACGGCATGGCGATGGGCGATGGCGGCGTGGACGCCACCTTCAACGCGCTGCGCCAGGCCTTCCCGCATGACGTGAATCTCAAGCTCTTCGCCGTGCAGTCGGTCACCGGCGGCACCGACGCGCAGGCGCGCGTCACCATCCGTCTGGAGGAGAACGGCAAGCTGGTGGACGGCCAGGGGGCGGACACCGACACCATCGTGGCCGCCGCCCGCGCCTATGTGCATGCGCTCAACAAGCTGCTGGTGAAGCGCGAGCGGACCGAGCCGCCGCCGGTGCCGAGCATGGCCGCGGCGGTGGCGCAAGGCGACTGAGACCCGGGACCGGCAGGGGAAGGGGAGGCGGGGCCGCGTGATGGCTTGCCCCGGGGGGCGCTAGGCGCTACGCCACTCCCCACCCCTCCGTTCCCCCCACCGCCCACCCGCTGGAAGGCATCGCGCATGTTCTCACGCCTGTTCGGCTTCCTCTCCGCCGACATGGCCATTGACCTCGGCACCGCGAACACGCTTGTTTACGTGAAGGGCCGGGGCATTGTGCTGAACGAGCCCTCTGTCGTCGCCATCTCCGACAATCGTGGCCGCAAGCAGGTCCTGGCCGTGGGCGAGGAGGCGAAGCAGATGCTGGGCCGCACGCCCGGCAACATCGCGGCCATCCGCCCGCTGCGCGACGGCGTCATCGCCGATTTCGAGGTGGCGGAGGAGATGATCAAGCACTTCATCCGCAAGGTGCACAACCGGCGCAGCTTCACCTCTCCGCTCATCATCGTCTGCGTGCCCTCCGGCTCCACCGCGGTCGAACGCCGCGCGATCCAGGAGAGTGCCGAGAGTGCGGGCGCCCGCAAGGTGCTGCTGATCGAGGAACCCATGGCCGCGGCGATCGGCGCCGGCCTTCCGGTGACCGAGCCCTCGGGCTCCATGGTCGTGGATATCGGCGGTGGCACCACGGAAGTGGCGGTGATCAGCCTGGGCGGCATCGTCTATGCGCGCTCGGTCCGCGTCGGTGGGGACAAGATGGACGAAGCGGTCATCAGCTACATCCGCCGCACCCACAACCTGCTCATCGGCGAGAGTTCCGCCGAGCGGATCAAGATGGAGATCGGCGCTGCGGCACCGCCCTTCGATGGCGAGGAAGGCCCGCTCACCGAGGTGAAGGGCCGCGACCTCATGAACGGTGTCCCGCGCGAGGTGGTGGTGAGCCAGCGCGAGATCGCCTATGCGCTGCTCGAGCCGGTCACGCAGATCGTGGATGCGGTGAAGGTGGCGCTGGAGAACACGCCGCCCGAACTCGCGGCCGACATCGTGGACAAGGGCATCGTGCTGACCGGCGGCGGTGGCCTCCTGTATCGCCTGGACGAAGTGCTGCGCGATGCGACAGGCCTGCCTGTTGTCGTGGCAGAGGAGCCGTTGAACTGCGTGGCCATGGGCACGGGCCGCGCCCTGGAGGAGCTGAAGCGGCTTCGCCAGGTGCTGACTTCGATGTATTGAGAGGGTTGTCCTCGCCTTTTTGGTTCTGCTGACTGGTTCTGAGCGATTTCCCCTGCTGCGGGACATGATGTCCCCGTGAGCCTGGTCTCAATTCCCCAAGGGGCCCCCCCAGGGGCGGAGCTGCCGTGATCCGTCTGAGTATCCCGCTGCGACAGGCATTGGCCCGGCTGTCCCTGCCGGTGCTGATCGCGGCTGCCTTCGGCATCATGCTGCTGGGCAAGGCGGATGCCGTGCTGATCGAGCGCGCGCGCATGGCGCTGGCCGATGCGCTCTCTCCCATCTGGGCGGCGGTGCAGCAGCCCGTCTCGGCTGTGCGTGGGGCGGTGCAGGAGGCGGAGGCGCTGTGGCACATGCGGGCCGAGAACGTCCGCCTCACCGAGGAAAACGAGCGGCTGCGCCGCTGGCAGGCCACCGCCTTGGCTCTGGAGGCCGAGAACGCGTTGCTGCGCCGCCAGCTCGCCTGGGTGCCCGACCCCGCGCCGCAATTCCGTACCGCGCGCGTCGTCGCCGATGCCGGCGGCACCTATGCCCGCGCCGTGCTGTTGGCGACGGGTCCGCAGCATAATGTCCGCAAGGGGCAGATCGCCCTGGACGAGCGCGGCTTTGCTGGCCGGGTGACCGAAGTGGGCAGCCGCTCGGCCCGGGTCCTGCTGGCGACCGACATCAACAGCCGCGTGCCCGTGACGCTGGAAGGCAGTCGCGCGCGTGCCATCATGGTGGGCAACAACACGGCACGCCCCCGCCTGCAGCATTGGCCCGAGGGCACGCTGCCGCGCGAGGGAGATCGGGTGGTGACCAGCGCCCAGGCCGGCGCCTTCCCCGCGGGCCTACCGGTCGGCGTGGTGCGCTGGACCGAGAGCGGCGCCGTGGAGGTCGAGCTCTTCGCGCATCTGGAACGGCTGGACGTGCTGCGCCTTTTTGACTTCGGGCTCTCGGGAATCCTGCCGCCGGAAGCGGTCGCCCGGCCCGAGCCGCGCGGACGGCGCTGAGCTCATGGTCTCCAAGGGCCGGCCAGAGCCGCCCATGGGCCTGCTCCGCCGCCTCGACGCTGCGGCGCGGGCGGGATTTCCGGGGATGTTCACCGCCTTCCTGATCATCCTGGCGGCGGTGCCGGTCGGCATTCCCGGAATCGTGGGCGCGGTGTCACTGCCCTGCATTTTCTTCTGGACGATCTTCCGCCCGGCTGCCATGCCCGCGCCCGTGGTGTTCTCCCTGGGACTCTTGCAGGATCTGCTCTCCTTCGCCGCGCTGGGCACGGGGGTGCTCACGCTGCTCATCCTGCACGGCGTGACGCTGCGGCTGCGCGACATCCTGGCGCGGCAATCCTTCCTGGCCAATTGGCTGGTGTTCTGCGGCTTCGCGCTGTGCGCCGTAACGCTCGGCTGGGTGCTGCAGGCCATCCTCGGCTGGATGCTGCCGCCGGTTGCGCCGGGGCTGCATCAGCTCGGCATCGCTGCGGGCCTCTATCCGGCGCTGGCCTGGGTGCTGTCCCGCGTGCACACGGCGATGCGGCGCGCGGAGACGGCGCTGTGAGGTTCCCGCGCATCTTCCGCCGCACCAAGGGCGGCATCGAGAATTTCAGCATGCGCGGGGTGAAGCGCGAGGAGGAGGAGCGCCGCGGCGTCTTCACCCGCCGCGCGCTGCTGCTGGGCAGCGTCCAGCTTGGGGCCTTCGGCTTCCTGGGCTACCGGCTCCACAAGCTCCAGGTCGAGCAGGGCGAGCGCTATGCCACGCTGGCGGAGGAGAACCGCCTCTCCGCGCGCCTCATCTCGCCGCCGCGCGGGCGCGTGCTCGATCGCAATGAGCGCGTCGTGGCCGGCAATCGCCTGAACTGGCGCGCCCTGCTGGTGGCCGAGCACACGGCCGATGTCGGCGCCACGCTCGAGACCTTCAGCCGCATCGTGCCGCTGGCCGAGCATGAGCGTGCCCGTGTCGAGCGCGATGTGCGCCGCCGCCGCCGCTTCGTGCCCGTCATCGTCCGCGAATTCCTGACCTGGGAGGAGATGGCGCGCATCGAGGTGAACGCGCCCGACCTGCCTGGCATCCTGATCGATGTCGGCACCACGCGCATCTACCCGGAGGCCGAGCACCTCGCCCATATCGTCGGCTATGTGGCGCCGCCCGCCGAGCGCGACATGGATGGCGACCCGCTGCTGCAATTGCCCGGCATCCGCGTGGGCCGGGCGGGGATCGAGCGGCACCATGATCAGGTGCTGCGCGGTCGCGCCGGCGCGGTGCAGCTGGAGGTGAACGCGGTGGGCCGCGTGATCCGCGAGCTGGACCGGCGCGAGGGCATGCCCGGCCAGGACATCGAGATCAGCGTGGATACCGAGCTGCAGAAGGCGCTCCGCGGCAAGATCGAGGAAGGCACCTCGGTCGTCGTGATGAACGCCCGCAACGGCGAGGTGCTGGCCATGGCGAGCCAGCCGAGCTTCGACCCCAACGTCTTCAACTCGGGCGTCAGCAGCGCGCAGTGGCGGCAATGGACGGCGAACCGCGCGACGCCGCTCATCAACAAGGCGACGAACGGGCTCTATGCGCCGGGCTCCACCTTCAAGATGGTGGTGGCGCTCGCCGGGCTCGAGGCGCGCGTGATCACGACGGGCGAGCGCATCAGCTGCCCCGGCCATTTCGACCTGGGCGACAGCCGTTTCCATTGCTGGAACCGCAACGGCCATGGCGCGGTGGACATGCGCGCCGCCCTCAAGGTGAGCTGTGACGTCTATTTCTATGAATTGGCAAAGCGCCTCGGCATCAACCGGATCGCCGCCATGTCCCGCCGCTTCGGCCTGGGTGTGGACCTGGAGATCGAGTTGCCGGGCACCCGGCGCGGCCTCGTGCCGACACGCGAGTGGCGCGAGGCGCAGGGCCGGTCCTGGGCGCTGGGCGACACGGTGGTGCATGGCATCGGCCAGGGCTTCTACCAGCTCACGCCGCTCAGCCTCTGCACGATGACGGCGCGGCTCGCGACCGGGCGGGCGGTGCAGCCGCATCTGACGCGCAGCATCGGCGGGCGCCCGGTGCGCGGCAGCCGGCCGGAGGACTGGCCGACCATGGGCATCCCCGACCGCGACATGCGGCTGGTGCGCGATGCCATGTGGGCCGTGGTGAACGAGCAGGGTGGCACGGCGCTGACATCACGCCTGCCAGGCGGCTACGGCATGATGTCGGGCAAGACGGGCACCACGCAGGTGCGCCGCGTGACGCGCGAGCAGCGTGAGCGCGGCTTCAATGTCAGCCAGGTGCCGCGCGAATGGCGGCCGCACGCGCTGTTCGTCGGCTATGCCCCGCATGACAATCCGCTCTATGCGGTGAGCGTGATCGTCGAGCACGGGACGTCAGGCTCCGGCACGGCGGCACCGCTCGCGCGCGATGCGCTGGTCGAGACCTTCAACCGCTTCCGCCAGACCCCGCCCGGGCCGCGCGTGGCGGAGAGCGGACGGCGGACGTGATGCGGCAACTCATGCCGAGCGCATCCGAACAGGTCCAGCGCCGTGCCCGGAGAAGCCGGCCGCAAAGCGGCCGGCGGGCCCAGCCCGCCCTTCCCATCAGCTCCATCAGTCCCCGGCGCGCCAGCCAAGCCGCCGGAGGTGGCGCCCGGCGCCTGAGGGCCAGATAATGTCCACCGTCTTTGAGAAGCGGCTGCTGACGGGCGATCGTGGCGCCGGCATCCTGCAGAAGCTCTGGCAGATCCCCTGGCTCTTCGTCCTGCTGCTCTGCGCGGTGGGCAGCATCGGTTATGTCGCGCTCTATTCGGCGGGCAGTGGCAATCCGGACCTCTACGCCACCAAGCATGCGCTGCGCTTCGGCTTCTGCCTTGTGCTCATGCTCTGCATCGGCTTCGTGGACATCCGGCTGGTCGCGAAGCTGGCGCCGCTTGGCTACATCGTCGGCGTCGGCCTGCTCGTGCTCGTCGCGCTGCATGGCGAGGTGGGGAAGGGCGCGCAGCGCTGGGTGGATCTGGGGCCGCTCCAATTGCAGCCCTCGGAACTGATGAAGATCATGCTCGTGCTGGCCCTCGCCGCCTGGTTTCACCGGGCGAGCTGGGACCGGGTGGGCAATCCCTTCTTCCTGGTCATCCCCGCCATCCTCGTGCTCGTCCCGGTGGCGCTGATCTTCAAGCAGCCCAATCTCGGCACCTCGCTGATCACCGCGGCGCTGGGCGGCGCCATGTTCTGGGCGGCGGGTGTGCGCTGGTGGAAATTCGCCGCCATCATCGGCGCGGTGGTGGCGGCAGCCCCCATCGTCTATGAGAATCTGCGCGATTATCAGCGCGCGCGCATCACGACCTTCCTCGACCCCGAGAGCGACCCTCTGGGTGCCGGCTACAACATCATCCAGTCGAAGATCGCGCTTGGCTCGGGCGGGCTCTGGGGCAAGGGCTTCCTGCAGGGCACGCAGGGCCACCTGAACTTCCTGCCCGAGAAGCAGACGGACTTCATCTTCACCATGATCGCCGAGGAATTCGGCCTGGTGGGCGCCATGGGCACGCTCGCGCTGCTCATGGGCATCGTCGCCTTCTGCTTCCTGGTGGCACTGCGCTGCCGCCACCAGTTCGGCCGGCTGCTCGCCATCGGCCTGGGGACGAACTACTTCCTCTATATCTTCGTGAATGTTGCCATGGTCACGGGCAGCATTCCCGTGGGCGGCGTGCCCCTGCCGCTCATCAGCCATGGCGGCAGCGCGATGCTCACCACCATGATCGGCTTCGGCCTGCTGATCAGCGCCTGGGTGCACCGCGACGCCGAATTCGGGCCGGCGCAGGACTGAGCTTCAGTCCGCGCCGGCGCCGAGCCTTACTGCGCCGTGCTGGCGCGCTGCAGATAGGCGAGCAGGTCGTTCAGCTGCTGCTCGTTGCGGATGCCGGCGAAGGACATCGAGCCCCCGGGCACTACCGCCTTCGGGTCGGTCAGGTAGGCGCGCAGATTCGCCTCATTCCAGCTCAGGCCCTCGCCCGCCTTGGTCCGCATCGGCGCGGAATAGCGGAAGCCCTCGACCGCGCCCGCGGCCCGGCCCCAGACGCCGTAGAGGTTCGGGCCCACGCCGTTGCGGCCGCCCTGGTTGATCGTGTGGCAGGCGCGGCACTGGTTGAACACCCGCTGCCCGGCATCCGCATCCTGCGCCATCGCGCCACTCATGGGCGCCAGGGCCAGGGCCGCCGCCGCCATCATCCAAACCCGCATCAGACCATCCTCCATGCACATGTCGTATCGTTGTTAATGGGCATTCCTGACCTTCGTGCAATACCCGCGACATGCTGGCAAGGTGTCCTTCGCGACCAGCTGGACGGTGCCGGGGTTGCATCGGTTCGGGGGGCGGGCATTCCGCGGGAGAAGCTGATGCGACGAATGACGGCGAAGCGGCGGCGGGCCGGCCGGTGATGGCGGAGTTCTTCGCCTCGGGCCGGGTGGCCGATCTCATCCTGCTGATGCTGGTCCTGGAGGGGGCGGCGCTCGGCCTCTATCACCACCGGACGGGGCGGGGGATCGCTCTCGGGGCGATCCTGCCCTTCCTGCTGGCCGGGGCGGCCTTTGCCCTCAGCCTGCGCGCGGCGCTGACCGGGGCCGGCTGGACCTGGGTGGCCCTGCCGCTGATGGGCGCCTTTGGCGCCCATCTCTGGGACATCGCCGCGCGCTGGCGGCGCTGAAGCGTGACCCGCCGGGGCGGATCACGCGCCGTGGCGGCTTACTGCCCGCCGACCTGGCGCAGATAGGCGATCACGTCGCTGATGTTCTGCGCATTGTCCTTGAAGCCGGCGAAGGACATGGTGCCGGCCGGCACGACGGCCTTGGGATCGGCCAGGTAGGCACGCAGATTCGCCTCGTTCCAGACCAGGCCCTCGCCCGCCTTGGCGCGCATCGGCGCGGAGTAGCGGAAGCCCTCGATGGAGCCGGCCGCACGGCCATAGACGCGGTAGAGGTTCGGGCCCACGCCGTTGCGGCCGCCCTCATTGGCGGTGTGGCAGGCGCGGCACTGGTTGAACAGGCGCTGCCCGGCCTCGGCATTGCCGGCCGGCGCGTCCTGGGCCAGGGCGGCCAGGGGCGAGAGAGCCACGAGAGCGGCGGCGAGAATGATGGAGCGCATGCGCGGGAAGTCTCCTCGGGGTGGGGCGCGGCGAAAGCCGAGCCAGCGCGTTGGAATAACGCCCCGAATTCGCCAGAAACAACTTTCTGGCACATGACGTTTGCGCAACGGTCCAGGTGGGCTCAGCGCCAGGCGCGACGGACCCGCAGAAAGCCCTGATAGCCAAGCTCCAGGGCGGGCGCGACCACGGGCCAGGCCGCGATGCGGCCGAGCCAGGCCCAGCGGGGCAGGGCGCTCCAGAGGGCGGCGAAGGCGGCGGCGCCGCTCGCCATGCTGCCATCGGCGCGGCGCACATGCATGCGCGCCAGCGCCGCCTCCCGCGTCAATCCGGGCGCAAGCGGCGCATCGGGGCGGGAGACATCCACAAAGCAGACGGCCTCGGCCCCCTCCGCACGGCGATAGGCCGCGATCTCGCGCGAGCAGACCGGGCAGGCGCCGTCGTAATAGACCTCGGTGCGGGCTTCCTGGGGCATGCCAAGCAGATGGTGGGCTTGCCGCCTGCCGCAACCGGGCGATATGGGCCGGCATGCAAAGCTACCCAGACTGGCTGATCGCCGAACTCCGCTCCGACCATGCCGGCGAGACCGGTGCGGTGATGATCTATCGCGGCATCCTCGCCTTCTGCCGGGACGAAGCCCTGCGCGACTTCGCCCAGCGCCACATGGCGACCGAGCAGGGCCACCTGCGCCTGATCGAGGAGGTGCTGCCCAAGCACCAGCATTCGCGCCTGCTGCCCATCTGGCGCGTGGCCGGCTGGATTACCGGCGCGCTGCCGGCGCTGTTCGGGCCCCGCGCGGTCTATGCGACCATCGATGCCGTCGAGACCTTTGTGGACCACCACTATCAGCAGCAGCTCGACCGGCTGGATGCCGAGCGGATCTTCCCCGAACTCCGCGCGATGCTGGCCCGCTGCCAGGAGGAGGAGGTGCATCACCGAGACGAAGCGCGGGAGATGCATGGCGGCGTGGTGGGCGCGCTGGTGCGCGGCTGGGGCAAGCTGGTGGGCTTTGGCAGCGAGGCGGCGGTGCATGCGGCCCGGCGCATCTGAGGCGTGTCGGCGCTGATCGCCTATCTCAGCCTCGCCGCCTCGGCCTTCGTCGCCGCGACGGTCTTTCCCCTGCAATCCGAGGCGGTCCTGGTCGGCCTCATGCTGGCCGGCGAGCAGCCCGTCTGGGCGCTGGTGCTGGTCGCCAGCGTCGCGAACACGGCGGGTTCGGTGGTGAACTGGTGGCTGGGCGGGGTGATCCACCGCTACCGGGACCGGCGCTGGTTCCCCGCCTCGCCCGAGGCGCTGGCCCGGGCGGAGGGCTGGTATCGCCGCTGGGGCCACTGGTCCCTGATGCTGAGCTGGGCGCCCATCATCGGGGACCCGCTGACCGTCATCGCCGGGGTGCTGCGCGAGCCGCTCTGGCGCTTCCTGATCCTGGTGGCCCTGGCCAAGACCGGCCGCTACGTGACCCTGGCGCTGATCACCCTGGGGCTCACCTGAAGATTGCCTTTGACGGGGCAAGTGTCACATGATGTTGACATGTTGCAGCGCTCCCCGGACCTACGCCCCCACGCCATCATCATCGGCTCCGGCTTCGGCGGCCTGGCCGCCGCCGTGCGCCTGGGCGCGCGGGGCTATCGCGTCACCGTACTCGAGAAGCTCGATGGCCCGGGCGGGCGCGCCTATGTCTATCGCCAGGACGGCTACACCTTCGACGCCGGGCCCACGATCATCACGGCGCCCTATATCCTGGAGGAGCTCTGGACGCTCTGTGGGCGCAAGATGTCCGATGACATTGACCTCCGCGCCATAGACCCCTTCTACAAGATCCGCTTCGACGACGGCGAGACCTTTGCCTGCACAGCCGACCTCGACGCCATGCGCGCCGAGGTTGGGCGCATCTCGCCCGGGGATGTGGAGGGCTTCGACCGCTTCATCCGCGACAGCGAGGCGATCTACAAGGTCGCGTTCGAGGAACTGGCGGACCAGCCCTTCCATCGCTTCACCACCATGCTGCGCGCCATTCCGAACATGCTGCGCCTGGGTGGCTACCTCACCGTGCACCAGAAGGTCGCCACCTATTTCAAGAACGAGAAGCTGCGTGTCGCCTTCAGCTTCCACCCGCTGCTGATCGGCGGGAATCCCTTCACCACCACCGCCTACTACTGCCTGATCGCGCATCTGGAGCGGCTGCACCGCGTGCATTACGCGATGGGCGGCACGGGCGCCGTGGTGCAGGGCCTGGTCGGCCTCGTCGAGCATGTGGGCGGCACCATGCGTTACAACGCCGAGGTCGCGCAGATCACGGCGGAGCAGGGCCGCGCCACTGGCGTGCGCCTCGCCTCGGGCGAGCATCTCGCGGCCGATGTCGTGGTCTCCAATGCCGATGTCGCCTGGACCTACAGCAAGCTGCTATCCGAGACGCCGCGCAAGCGCTGGACGGACCGGAAGCTGGGCCGCGCGCGCTACTCCATGTCGCTCTTCGTCTGGTATTTCGGCACCACGAAGCGCTTCGAGGACGTCTATCATCACACGATGGTGCTGGGCCCGCGCTATCGCGGGTTGCTGAAGGACATCTTCACCACCAAGCGGCTCGCCAAGGATTTCAGCCTCTATCTGCATCGGCCGACGGCGAGCGACCCTTCGCTCGCCCCGCCGGGCTGCGATGCCTTCTATGTTCTGGCCCCCGTGCCGCATCTGGGCAGCGGGACGGATTGGCGCGCACAGGCCGAACCCTATCGCGCCGCCATCCAGAAGCGCCTGGAGGAGACGGTGATGCCGGGGCTCGGTGAGGTCATCGCCACCTCGCACATGCTGACGCCGCAGGATTTCCAGGACCGCCTGTCCTCGGTCAACGGCGCCGCCTTCTCACTGGAGCCGCAGCTTTTCCAGAGCGCCTGGTTTCGTCCGCACAATAAGAGCGAGGAGGTGGAGGGGCTGTACCTGGTCGGCGCCGGCACGCATCCGGGCGCGGGCGTGCCCGGCGTGATCTCCTCGGCGCGCGTGCTGGACGAGATCGTGCCCGACCCCGTGCCCCTCCGTCAGCCGGCGTAGCTCGCTGCCGCGCGCCGCTGGCGGAACTGCAGCGCCACCTTGCGTTGGTGGTAGAGGATCAGCGAGATCCCGGTAACGAGCGGGATGGACCAGAGCCCGGGATGCAGCGCCAATTCCGGCAGGATGCGGACTGAGCCGAAGGCGAAGAAGGCCGTGTAGACCGAGATTCCGGCGCCCACGAGCGCCTTGATGTGCTCATCCAGCCAGTCCTTCTCGCCCCGCACCGGCTTGTAGAGGAAGCGCAGGTTGGTGCCCGCCGTGGCCAGGCCCACCACGGTCAGGCCGATCATCAGGAACTGGCCGATCAGCCAGCCCTGGATGGCGCAGTTCACGGCGGCGGCGATCAGCAGGAATTGCAGCGCGATGTTGAAGCGGGTCAGGTTCCGCGCGTGGTCGCGCCGGTTCTGCACGCAGAGCCAGCCATACCAGGCGAGGTTGATGGTGAGGATGCCCATGTGCAGCATCAGCCACCCGAAGATGCCGCGGACGAAGGGCGCGTCGAACATGCCCTCCAGATGCGGATGCGTGCCCATGGGGTCGAAGATGGTGAGCAGGCTCATGCAGACGGCGAAGCCGCCGGTGGCCAGCATGCAGATGGTGAAGACCTTGCCCCAGCGCTTGTGGTTCACGCCGCCCTTGCGGCCGATCACCGGCACCCAGAAGGCGATGGCGCCGGTGCTGCCGGTGATGATGTGCAGCGCGACCAGCGTGTGAAAGAGATGCAATTCCATGGACGGGCGACCCTGATCTCCAAAGTGACAATGCGACTTGACACATGGGCTTGTAAAGCGGGAACGTCATCCAGCTCGCCTGCGTCGGGGATGGCTTTGAATGGTTTTGGAATCAACACTTTACGAGCCGCCCAGGCCCCGTCCGCTCTCGCCCGTCCTGGCCCTGATCCGCGCCGCGGCGCGCGGGGATGGAGACCTCCTGAGCCTCCTCCCGGCCGAGGCCTACCGGATGGCGATCGGCCCGCTCGGCTATTCGCGGCGCTCCATCGTGATCGTGAATGCGCCGGAGCTGGTGCGCACCATCCTCTATGACACCAAGGACATCTTCCCCAAGAATGACCTGATGGTGGATGCGCTGGAGCCGCTGGTGGGCAATTCCATCTTCGTCTCCAGCGGCCCCGAATGGCGCCGCCAACGCGCGATGATCGACCCGGCCTTCAGCATGATGCGCGTGAACCGCGCCTTCGCGCCCATGGTCGCCGCCGTGGATGATTGCGAGGCGAAGCTGGATGCCGAAGAGGGCCGCTTCTCGCTCGACCTGCTGATGAGCCATCTGACGGCGGATGTGATCTGCCGTACCGTCTTCTCCACCTCGCTCGCCACGCAGACCGCGCATGACGTCTTCGAGGCCTTCACGGTGTTCGAGCGCAGCGTGGCGCAGGTCGAGTATCGCCGGCTGATCATGGACCCGGCCTTCAAGCCGGTGGCGCAGAAGCCCGAGGTGCTGGCAGCCTGCGAGAAGATCCGCGGCCATCTGGGGGACCTGGTGGACACCCACCTCGCCGAGGGACATTCCTTCGACGACATCGCCACCGCGGTCATCGCCGCGCGCGACAGCTTCGACCAGAAGGCCTTCACGCGCAAGGAATTGCTGGACCAGCTGGGCGTGCTGTTCCTGGCCGGGCACGAGACCTCGGCGAGCGCGCTCACCTGGGTCTTCTTCCTCATCGCGACGCAGCCCGAGGTGGTGCGCCGCATCCGCGCCGAGGTGGATGAGGTGGTGGGCGAGGGCGAGGTGGAGTTCGAGCACACGCGCCGCATGCCCTACATCATGAACGTCTTTCGCGAGACGCTGCGGCTCTACCCGCCCATCACCTTCCTGCCCCGCGTGGCGCTGGAGGACACGATGCTGGGCGAGCGGCGCATCAAGCGCGGCGCCATGCTGATGGTGGCCCCCTGGATCCTGCATCGGCATGACCTCTACTGGCGCAACCCGCATGGCTTCGACCCCGACCGCTTCCTGCCCGAGCGCAAGGAAGAACTGACGCCCGGCGCCTACCTGCCCTTCGGAATCGGCCCGCGTGTCTGCGTGGGTGCGGCCTTCGCGCAGACGGAAGCTGCCCTGATCGTGGCGCGGCTGATCCGCCGCTACGACTTCCATCTGGAGGAGGCGGAGAAGGTGCGCCCCGCGGCGCGCCTGACCACGCGGCCGACGAAGCAGATCATGTGTCGCGTGACACGCGCCAGATGACACGGACGGTCCTGCTCACGCTGGGCCGTCTGCCCAAGGCGCTCGACATCGCCCGCAGCTTCGCGATGAACGGCTGGCGCGTGGTGGTCGCGGAACCCTTCAAGCGGCATCTGGCAGGCGCCTCCAACATGGTGGCGAAGAGCGTGCAGGTGACCGCGCCGGCCGTCAGCAAGCAACGCTACCTGGAGGAACTGGCCGCCATCATCGCGGCCGAGGGCGTGGAGCTGGTGGTGCCCGTCTCGGAAGAGACGATGCATGTCACCTTCCTGCGCGACCTGGTGCCGGACGGCGTGCGCATCTTCACCATGCCGCCGGACGCGCTGCTGCCCGCCTATGACAAGCACGGCTTCATCCATCTGGCGGAGGCGGCCGGCGTCAGCGTGCCCGAGACGCACGCCATCGGCACGGCGGGTGCGGTGGCCTTGGCAGCCGCCGGGCCGGTGGTGGTGAAGCCCGTTCATTCCTGCTCCGGCCGCGGCGTGCGCATCCTGCCGGCCGGCGCAGCGCTGCCCGACGAGACCGGCAGCGTCGTCCAGCGCTTCATTCCCGGTGAGGTGCATTCCTCCTGCTCCGTGGCGCATGAGGGGCGCGTGCTTTCCACCGTGATCTATCGCGGCTCGCTCTTCTCCGGCTCCGTCGCCATCGCCTTCGAGCGTGTGCAGAACCCGGTGCTGTTCGAGCGATGGATCGAGGATTTCGTCCGCCACGTGAACTGGTCGGGCTTCATCTCCTTCGACTTCGTGCTGGACGCGCAGGGCATGCCGCATGGGATCGAGTGCAACCCACGCACCACCAGCGGCCTGCATTTCTTCGAGACGGCGGACATCGCGCCCGCCATCCTGGACGCCCGCCCCCCGCGCCACCGCGCGACGCTGCACCTCCAGCAATTCTATTCCTGTTTGACCGAGACGCAGAAATCGGTCCTCACGCCACGCCAATTCCCGCGCAACCTGAAGGCGCTGCTGACCACGCCCGACGTCACCTGGGATGGGCGCGACAAGCGCCCTTTCCTGACGATGACCTGGACCTCCTGGGAGATCATCCAGCGCGCCATGAAGGCGGGGACGACCTTCGGCGAGGTCGCCACGCTCGATGTCGGCTGGTACGAAGGCTAGCCCAGCGCGGCGATGACGCGCCGCCCCACTTCGGCCGTGCCATGGCTCCCGCCGATATCGGGCGTGCGCAGTCCCTCCGCGAAGGCCTGGTCCACCGCGGCGCGGATCTCGCCCGCCGCCGCGCGCAGCGCATCCCCGCCGCCGCGCAGTGCCAGCCATTCCAGCATCATGGCACCCGAGAGGATCATTGCCGTCGGGTTGGCGAGACCCTTGCCCGCGATGTCGGGCGCCGTGCCGTGGCTCGGCTGGAACACGGCATGCTCGGCGCCGAGATCGGCCGAGGGCGCGAAGCCCATGCCGCCGATCAATCCCGCCGCGAGGTCGGAGAGGATGTCGCCGAACATGTTCTCGGTCGGCAGCACGTCGAAATCCCAGGGGCGGCGGATGAGGTCGAGCGCCATCGCATCCACGTAATGCGCATCGAAGACGATGCCCGGATGCTCGGCCGCGACCTCGCCGAAGACCTCGCGCAGCCAGGCAAAGGCGCGGAAGACATTGGCCTTGTCCACCAGCGTCACGCGGCCGGGCCGGCCCAGCCGCGCCGCGCGCTCGCCCGCCAGCTCGAAGGACATACGGGCCAGGGCGAGCGAGGTGGGGCGCGTCAGCCGCAGCGTCTCCTCCGCCATCTCGTGGGTGATGAGACCCTTGTCCTTGGAGAAGAACAGACCCTCCGTGCTCTCGCGCAGGATCACGAAGTCCATCTTCGCCGCGCGCGGATCACGCAGCGGCAAGGGCACGCCCGGAATGGCACGGATCGGCCGGACGCCGCCGAAGAGGCCGAGCCGCATGCGCAGCGTGATCTGCGGCGCCAGTTCGGTCCCGTCATCGCGGCGGATGCCGGGCCAGCCCATGGCGCCGAGCAGGATCGCATCCGCATCGCGCGACCGTGCGAACACCTCTTCCGAGAGATCCTCGCCGGTGTCGCGATAGGCCATGGCGCCCGCGCGATGCGACGAGAAGCGCAGGCCGAGCTTGTGGCGCTGGTCCACCGCCTCCAGCACGGCGAGGCCGGCTTCCATGACTTCCGGCCCGATGCCATCCCCGCCGAGCACGGCGATCTCGAAGCTGTTCACTGGCTTGCGCTTCTCCTCATTTGCCCCACAGGCTAGCGCCCAGAACCACGGCGGCAAGCCTGACCCGGAGGAACACCATCATGAATGCATCCCGCCGCGCGCTGCTGGCCGCGCCTTCGCTCCTGCCGCTCACCGCGCGCGCCCAGGGCGCCTGGCCCGACCGGCCAGTCCGCATCATCGTGCCCTTTCCGCCGGGCCAGGCGGCGGACATCTTCACCCGCCTCGTGGCGGACCAGCTCTCGCAGCGCTGGCCGCAGCGCGTGGTGGTGGAGAATCGCGGCGGCGGGGCCGGCGCGCCCGCGCTGGAAGCGGGCGCCCGCGCGGCCCCCGATGGCTACACGCTGATCGCCGGCACCTCGGGCACGCTCGGCGTCAATCCCTCCGTCCTGCCGCGCATCCCCTATGACGCGGAGCGTGACTTCGCCGCCATCACCAACATCGCCATGGTGCCGCTGCTGCTGGTGGCGCATCCCAGCTTCCCGGCCCGCACCGTGCAGGAGATGGCCGCCGCCGTGCGCGCCCGCCCGGGCGAGGTGAACATCGCCTCGGCCGGGCCGGCCACCAGCCAGCACATGGCGACGGAACTTCTGCAGCTTCGCACCGGCCTGCGCTTCAACATCGTGCATTATCGCGGCTCGGGCCCCGGCATGGCGGACCTGCTGGCCGGCAATGTGCCGCTGATGATGGACAGCGTGGCCAGCGCCCTGCCGCAGATCCAGGGCGGGCGGGTGCGCGCGCTGGCGGTGGCGCAGCCGCGCCGCGTTCCCCAGTTGCCCGATGTGCCGACCATCGCCGAGACGCTGGCACCCGGCTACGAGGCGGCGGGCTGGAGCGGCCTGGTTGCGCCCGCGGCGACGCCGGCCGAGATCATCCGCCGCATCTCCACCGATATCGGCGCCATCCTGCGCGACACGGCGATGCAGGAGCGCTTCCTCTCCATGGGCGCGATCGCCGATCCCGGCACGCCGGAGCAGTTCGCCGCCTTCATTCGCGCCGAGATCGTGAAGTGGCGCGAAGTGGCGCGCGCCGCGAATGTGCGGCTGGACGGCTGAGGCTCAGTCCGCTTCCAGCAGCCGGTCGATGTTGAGCGTGGAGCGCTGGCCGAGATCGGCGCCCCGCTCGCGCAGGAAGGCATCCATGGCGCGCCGTCCCTCATCCCGGAGCATGGTGAGGAAGGGCCATTCGGCATTGAGCTTGGAGGATGCGCCGAGCTCGGCCACGCGGTCGGAGCGGACGAGGTGCAGGCGCATGCTGGCCCAGTGCCGCGCCTCGGGATCGTCGATGCGCGCGGCGGCCCGGCGCAGCAGGGCGATCATCTCCAGCTCCTTCAGCAGGACGGCGTTGAAGGAGACCTCGTTCAGGCGGTTCAGGATATCGCGCGCGGCGCGCGGAATGCCCGGGCGCTGCACCGGGTTGATACCGACCAGGATGGTGTCGTCCGAGGTGCATTCGCGGATCAGGGGCGTCATGGTCGGGTTGCCGGCGAAGCCGCCATCCCAATAGCCGTCGCCCTCGATCTCCACCGCCTGAAACATCTGCGGCAGGCAGGCCGAGGCCATCAGGACCTGGGGCGAGATCTCGGCGTTGCGGAAGACGCGGCCGCGCCCGGTGCGGACATTGGTGGCGGTGATGAAGAGCTTGATCGGCGCCGCCGAGAGTCGCCCGAAATCGAGGTTCTGGGCCAGGATCTCCTCCAGCGGGTTGCCGCCGCCGAAGGGCATGTCATAGGGCGAGAAGAGGCGCGACATCACGTCCATCGCCACATAGGCGGGCGAGGAATCGAGCGTCCAGCGATCGAGCATGATGTCGAGCGGGCCGCGCTTCAGCGGGCTCAGGGCCGCCGCGCGGGAGACACTGCGCCAGAACTTCTCCAGCGCCGCGCGCGCCCCCTCGGCGCCGCCCTCCGCATGGCCATCCGCCAGCACGGCGGCGTTCATCGCGCCGGCCGAGGTGCCGGAGATCGCCTCGATCTTCAGCCAGTCCTCCTCCAGCAGGCGGTCCAACACGCCCCAGGTGAAGGCGCCGTGGCTGCCGCCGCCCTGCAGGCCGAGATCGATCAGCAGCGGATCGCGCCGTGACGGCTCGGGATTCGCGGGCTTCGGCTTGGCGGGCTGGCGCTTCGGGGATGTGGCCATGAAGTCCTCGTGTCAGGCAGGGCCGGGGTCGCGGCCGGAGAGCAGGTCGGCCACCCAGCGGGAGCGGGGGAATTGCTGGCAAATGGTCAGTGTCGCGATCAAGACCGGCACGCCGATGAAGGCGCCCGCGATGCCCCAGAGGAAGGAGCCGAGGAAGACGGCCAGCAGCACCATGAAGGAGGAGACGGCCAGCGTCTTCCCCGCCAGCAACGGCTCGATATAGCTGCCCGAGATGGTCTGGATCAGGTTCAGGCTGACGAAGACCACCAGCGCCACCTCCCAGGAGGCGAATTGCAGGATGGCGAAGATCGTGGGGAAGAGCGTGGCCACCAGCGGCCCGATGAAGGGGATGTAGTTCAGCACGAAGGCGATCACGCCCCATTCGGCCGCGAGGTCCAGGCCCATGAAGCTCGCGAAGCCCCAGACGCAGAGGCCGGTGACCAGGCTCATGATGCTGCGGACCAGCATGTAGACGCGGAACTTCTGGGCTGTCACCGCCGCCGCGCGCAGCAGCGCGGCCGGCGTCTCGCCCGGCATGCGGGCCATCTGCCGTTGCACCACCTCCACCTCCAGCAGGCCGAGCACGAGGAAGACCACGGTCACGATGGTGAAGCTGACGATGCCCTGCAGCCGGCCCGTCACCTCCTGCGCGATCCGCACCAGCCAGCGTGTGTTGAAGTTCTCGGCGAAGACGCTTGCCACCTCGATTCCCTGCGCCGCGAGGAAGGCCAGCTTCTGCGTGTAGAGCATCTGCAGCTGCGCGGAATTGGTCACGACCCATTGCGCCACGCCGCCGAAGGCCCACGCGATCAGCAGCGCCATCCCCACCAGCGTGACCAGCGCCACCGCCATGGTGACGAGCATGGCGAGCGGGCCGGTGAGCAGCCCCGCGAGCCGCCGTTGCAAGGGCCAGACGAGCGCGATGGCGAAGATGGCGAAGAGGATCGGCACGACGAGGGACTGCGCCAGCACCATGGCGCCCGCCACCAGGATCGCCGCGCAAAGGCCGAGCAGCATGTCAGGTTCCTTTCGGCCGCATCATGCCACCGGCCAATCGCCTTCTCCTATCGCATGGCTGTTTCGCGCCGCACAACGGGCGGCCGCGGCCTGGGACGTCCGGTTCAGCGGCGGGACGGAGTTCCCTGGCTTCGCGGCCGGGCGGCGTGCATGATGACGGCCCAGAACCGAGGGAGACGCAACATGGGTGTGGAATTCGCCGCCGAACGCCGCCTGCTGAGCGAGGAGGAGTTCGCCCCCGTCGTCAGCAGCCATTACCCGGAACTCGCGGCCCTGCCGCATGAGGATCTGGTCAGCCTCGCCCGCTGGCTGCGCGGCCAGCATGCCCGCGCGCGGGACATCATCCGCGGCCGGCGCCGGGTGCATCGCGGCAAGGCCGAGGCGCGCGGCACCGCCGCCGAGACGGCGAGCGACCGCGGCCTCCTCGAGAAGAAGCAGGTCTTCGCGCGCGGCCTGAAGCGCGTGAATGCCAGGCTGGCCGCCCTGCGGGCCGAGGCGAAGCGTGCCGAGGCGACGGCGGCGCTGCAAGCCGCGCTGGCGCGCCGCCAGGCCGCCCAGCCCCATCATCCCGGCGCGGGCGCGACGCCGGCCGCCGGGCCGGCCTCGCTGCCCAATGCGAAGCGCCGCGGCATCATCACGGGCGGGCGCGTGGGCAGCGTCTCCCAGGCCGGGCGCAACGCGCAGGCGGCGCGCGACGCGCGGGGCTGAGCGCCGGCGGCCCCAGCGGGGGCCGCTACTGCATGAACCATCCATGGCTCACCACCAGCGACTGGCCGGTGAGCGCGTTGGAGCCGAAGCTGGCGAAGAAGAGCGCCGTCTCCGCCACATCCTGGACCGTGGTGAATTCCCCATCCACGGTCTCCTTCAGCATGATGTTCTTCACCACCTCCGCCTCGGAGATGCCGAATTCCTTGGCCTGCTCGGGGATCTGCTTCTCCACCAGCGGCGTGCGCACGAAGCCCGGGCAGATGACGTTGGCGCGCACGCCATGCTTGGCGCCTTCCTTCGCGACCGTCTTGGCGAGGCCAATCAGCCCATGCTTGGCGGTGACATAGGGCGCCTTGAGCTGCGACGCCTCCTTCGAATGCACCGAGCCCATGTAGATGATGCTGCCGCCGCCCGGCCGCGTGTACATGTGGCGCAGCACCGCGCGCGTGGTGAGGAAGGCGCCGTCCAGATGGATGGCGAGAAGCTGCTTCCACTTGTCGAAGGGGAACTCGTCGAGCGGCGAGACGACCTGGATGCCGGCATTGCTCACCAGCACGTCGATGCGGCCGAACTTCGCCAGCGCCTCGGCGACGCCCGCCTCCACCTGCGCCTCGTTCGTCACGTCCATCGCGACGCCGATCGCGCGATCCGTCCCGCCCATCTCGAGCGCCGCCGCATCGGCCGCGGCCTTGTTGAGGTCCGCGATGACGACCTTGGCCCCCTCGCGCGCGAAGGTGGCGGCGATCTCCTTGCCGATGCCGCTCGCGGCCCCGGTGACGACGGCGACCTTGTCCTGCATCCGCATGGTCAGCTTTCCTTTCCAGGGTTGAGGTAGTCATGCACGACCCGGCCCAGCCCGAGCGTGAGGTCCGCCAGGATATGCGTGGCCGAGACGATCTCCAGCACCGGCAACTCCGCCACCGGCGCCAGCGCATGCGGCATGAGGGAGAGCGCGCCGGGGCCGGTCCAGGCGCCCTTCAGCGTCACATTCTCCAGCGTGTATTCGACCAGCTCGCAGATGCGGGGGGTGCCGTCCACATGCGGGATGATCTTCAGCAGGAAATTCGGCGTGAGCATGGAGGCCAGCACCGCCGCGTGATCCGCCTGCTGGTGCTTGAATCCCATGGTGCCGGTCGCGATGCGCACCGGCCCGTAGTCCAGCGTGCCGATCAGCGTGTCCACCTCGGCCTTCAGGCGTGGCTCCGCCAGCTTCTTGGGGAAGCCCCAGAGCTCGCGCCCACCTGCGATCGGCCCCTCATCGTTGAGGAACATGCAATGGGTGTAGCCGCCATGCCGCCCCTGGAAGGAGACGGGGATCACCTGGCCGCTCTCGGTGTAATCGCCGAAGCCGGTGGAGTTCGGCATGCGGATGAATTCGTATTTCACCAGCGGCGCGTCGATCATCAGCGGCTCCGGCACCAGGGCACGCAGCTTCTCCGGGTCCGTCCGGTAGGTGATGATAAGGTATTCGCGATCCACGAAGCGGTAGGGCCCGGGCGGATAAGCCGGGCTCGTCAGCGGCATCGCGAAGGCTTTCGCCCGCACGTCATCCTCGTTCATCGTCAGACCTCTCCCTGGTCGGTGGGGGCGCGGGGCGGGATGTCCTGCGTGTGGTGGAAATCGAAGGCCTGGAAATGCACGTCGCCTGGCGGCCGCTGGAAGATCTCCGGGTGGCTCAGGGCGAGCTGCGCATCGGCCAGGCCTGTCTGCCAGTGCTCGACCATGCTGCGGCGGGAGAAGTTGTAGTCCTTCGAATCCGCCTCGTAGGAGGGTGAGCGGTAGATCAGTTGCACGACGTTGTAGACTTTCCGGTCGGCGAATTCGCGCAGCATCCGCCCCTCCTCCGTCTGGCAGGCTTCGGGCGGCACGTCGCGCAGCAGCACGCTCAGCGCGCCGCGGATATTCTGCAGGTGCTTGAGGTGGTCCGTGCTGGCGCGGGTGCGGCTGGAGAACTGGATCTCCTTCTGCCGCACCGCGACCTCCGTGAGGTCCCGCGGCAATTCGCCGCGCGCGCTCCAGAGATCCACCTGGAAGGCCAGCGTGTCCCGCCGCTTGCGCGCCTCCACCAACCATTGCAGCGGCGTGTTGGAGACGAGCCCGCCATCCCAGTAGTACTCGCCGTCGATCTCGACCGCGGGAAAGCCGGGCGGCAGCGCGCCGCTGGCGAGGATGTGCTCGGCGCGGATCCTGTCGGTCTCGCTGTCGAAATAGGTGAAGTTGCCGGTGCGGACATTCACGGCGCCCACGCTGAACCGCATCTCACCCGAATTGATGCGGTCGAAATCCACCAGCGATTCCAGCGTCGCCTTCAGCTTGCTCGTGTCATAGAAGCTGGTCGCGCCCTCGCTGCCCGGGATCTGCGCGAAGGGCGGCGGGAAGCGCGGCTCGAAGAAGCCGG
This sequence comes from Sediminicoccus rosea, assembly GCF_033547095.1. Lineage (NCBI taxonomy): Bacteria > Pseudomonadati > Pseudomonadota > Alphaproteobacteria > Acetobacterales > Roseomonadaceae > Sediminicoccus > Sediminicoccus rosea. The sequence continues at coordinate 1,382,300 of NZ_CP137852.1, forward strand.
GCGCGCCCGTCACCAGCGCCTGCGCGGCGCCCCAGCGGTCCATCGCCTGGTGCAGGATGTTGCCGGCCTTGGGCGGCGTGTCGCCGAACAGGGCGCGCGTCAGGTTGGAGATGGGGCGCTCGGTCACCGTCTCCCAGAAGGCATGCAGCTGTGCCACGCGCCGCTCGGGCGGGTTGCCGGCGATGAGTGCGGCGTTGATCGCGCCGATGGAAATGCCGACCACCCAATTGGGCATCACCCGCGCCGCGGCCAGCGCCTCATACACGCCGCCCTGATAGGCACCGAGCGCGCCGCCGCCTTGCAGAAGCAGGGCCACACAGGGAAAGCCCTGCGGCGTGACCACGGCGGGCGCGGCCTGAGCGGGCGCGCTTAGGGCGGGTGAGCTACGGGCTGGCGGTTCGGCGGGGGCTTTGCGCTTTCGGCCGGGCGCAGTGGCCATGGGGTGATCCTTACCTGCGAGGGAAAGGATTGAGGCATGGCCACCGCCAAATGTCACGGCGCGATCCGGCGTCAGCCGTGTGAAACCAGCTCCGGGTTCGGCGTGGCATAGACATCGCCGCTATTGGCCTCGGCCGGCAGGTCGCGAAGCCATGCGGCCATGGCGTCCGCATCCACCGCCCGCGAGAATTCCCAGCGCATGCTCTCGCCGAGGCAGGCGTTGAAATGCGTGAGGCCGAGTGCGGTCAGCCGCTCGATGCAGGCATGCGCCACACCGCGCTGGATGGTGGTGAACTCGAAGGAGAGCGCGCGGGGCGGGCGGGAGAGGCCGGCCAGCACCTCCGCCTCCCAGCCCTCCACATCGATCTTCACGAAATCCGGCATGCCATGCGCGGCGATCAGGGCGTCCAGCGTGGTTCGGGGCAGGGGGATCTCGGCGTCCCACACTTGGCCCTCCCAGCCGGGGGCGCCCTGGGCGGCGGCGATGAAATCGGCGCTGGCCGTGGCGACGGTCGGGTTGGCGCTGTTCAGCCGCAGCACCGCCTCGCCCGCCGTGGCGCCAATCAGCGCGGGCACCAGCGTGAAGCCGGGCGCATCGCGGAACAGCAGCCGCAGTGCACGGCCAAGGCGCGGCTGTGGTTCGACGGCGACGACGCGCGCGCCGATGCGCAGGAAGCTCGCCGCGCGGTCCCCCACATGGCAGCCGACATCGAAGGCGAGGTCGCCCACGCCCAGGAAGCGCCGGTAGAAACCATCCAGCAGCGGCTGCCGTCCGGGCGCGTGATAGAGGCGCAGGCTGCGGCCGATCGCCGCGGCGTGGGTCACGGGTGGAAGACCAACGCGGCACCGGCGGCATGGGCGGGCGGCACCATCAGCGCGCCGCCGGGCAGTTCCACCAGCGGCAGGTGGCCGAGCAGGCGGCGCACCGCCGCATTGCCGTCGCTGGTCTGCACCCAGAAGCCCGCCATGAAGGGCAGGTCGGGGATGGTGACACCCGGCAGCGTCGCGGGCAGATCCTCTGGTGCGCAGATCGAGACGCGGGTCTCCATGGCCGGCGCCTGCGGCCCGGCGACGCCGGCGCCGCCAGGGAAGCGCAGCAGGAAGCCGCCCGCGCCGCGCGGCTCGATGACCAGGCCGGTCAGCTTGGAAAGGCGGCCCGCCGTCACCGCCGGCTCCGCGCTGACCAGCAGCAGTTCTGTCAGGGCCACCGCCTGGTTGGCGTGGTCCATCCAGCGTTCCTGCCAGATCAGCTCGGGCGTGTGGTGGGTGATGAGTTGCAGCCGGCCCTCCGGCGCATCGGGGTAGGGCAGGCGGGAGAATTTCGCGCGCGGCCCGTCCGGCTTGTCCACCGGGCGCTCGAGATGCGCCACACCGGGGATAGGAATGCCCGCGCGGCGCATGCGGGCGAGATTGGCCTCCGCGTCATCCATGCCCATGGCGAGGATGTGCAGCCCTTCATAGCGACTGATGAACCTGGACAGGCCATTGTCGAAGCGGCCGGGCTCCAGGATCGCCAGCAGCTCGATATAGCCGTGCTTCAGGAAGGCGCAGCGATTCCCGGTGGCGTAGAGCTCGACTGGCTTTTCGGGCGTGGGCCGCCCCGATTGCTGCGCGATGGGCGAGAGCGAGAAGCCCAGCGCCTCGAATTGCGCCGTCATCGGCCCGAGCTGCTGCGCGCAGATCCCGACGTGATCGAGCGCGAGGGCGGTGCTGGTCATGCCGGATCCTCGTATTTGGGCAGCAGCCACTCCTTGGGTTCCGCCATGGCACCGCGATACCAATCCTCCACCAGAGGATGCGCGCGCACCGCCGCCATGTAGGTCTGGCTCGTCGCGGAGAGCTCCGGCTGCCAGGTGAGGAAGCGGGCCACCACCGGCGCATACATGACATCCGGGATGGTGAAGGCGTCGCCCATCAGGAAGGGCCCGCCATGGAGGGCCAGCGCCTCGGCCCAGATCGCCTCGACGCGGGCGATATCGGCCAGCGCGCCGGGAGTGCGGCCGCGGCCGGGGAAGCTGCGGCCGAGATTCATCGGCATCGCCATGCGCAGCTCGCGGAAACCCGCATGCATCTCGCTCGCGATGCTGCGCGCATGGGCGCGGGCCTTGCGCTCCGCCGGCCAGAGCGCTGGGGCGAATTCCGCGCAGTATTCGGCGATGGCCAGGCTCTCCCAGATGCGGGCGCCCTGATGCTCCAGATAGGGGACAAGGCCGCTCGGCGAATTCTCCTGCACGGCGGGGCTGCCCTTGCCGCCGGTGCCGGCGAGCGGGAGCACCACCTCCTCGACGTCGAGCCCGGCCAGCTTCACGGCCAGCCAGCCGCGCAACGACCAGGAGGAATAGCGGCGATTGCCGATGAAGAGGCGACCTTCGGCCATGGTGTTGTCCCTGATTCCGTGGCCGCTTTTTCGCACGCGCGCGAAAGGCTGGCGACACCCCCTTGGCTCCCGTTACCAAGGCGCGTGATCCGCCTGCTTGCCCTCTTGCTGCTGCTGATGGGCCCCGCCCTGGCGCAGGATGTCCCGGCCGCCCGCCGCGCGGCCGAGGCCGAGCGCGCCGCCGCCGCCCAGGCCGCCGAGCGCGCCCGGGAGGCCGCCACCCAGGCGCAGCAACTGGCCGCCGAGCGCATTGCCGGCGCCGCCCGGGTGCAGGCCGCCGAACGCGCGGCCCTCGCCGCCGGCGGCCGGGCCGAGGCCGCCCGCCGGGCCGAGGCAGAGGCCCGGGCCGAGCAGGAGCGCATCGCGGCCGAACTCGCCCCCCTCATGCCGCTGCTGATGCGCCTTGCGGCGCAGCCCGCGCCCATCCTGCTCGCCGCGCCGCTGCCGCCCGCCGAGGTGGCCATGGGCCTGGCCGCGCTCCGCGCCATGCTGCGCGAGGCGCAATCCATGGCGGAGGCGCTGCGCACCGCCGAGGCTCGCGCCGGTGCCGAGGCGCAACGCTTCGCGGAGGAGCGCCGCCAGCGCAGCCTCGCCGAGGCTGAGGCGCGCCAGGCCAGCATCCAGCTCGACCGCCAGCTCGAGGCGGCGCGCCAGCAACTGGCCGAGCGCAGCGCCGCCGAGCGCGCCGCCGCCGCACGGGCCGAGGAGGCCGTCGCCCGCGCACAGAGCCTGGAGGAGGCGCTGGCCCGGCTGGAGCGAGAGCAGGCCCGCCGTGCCGAGGCCGAGCGACGCGCCGAGGCCGAACGCCGGCGGGAGGCGGAGCGCCGGGTGGTGGCACAACGCCCACCCCTGCCAGAGCCTGCCCCTGCCCCTGCTCTGGCCCCCTCGGCGGGTCCCTCCCTGCCCGTGGCGGGCCGTCTCGTCCGCGGGTTCAACAGCCCGGGCGAGGGCGGGCCCGCCAAGGGCATGACCTTTGCCGCCTCGCCCGGTGCGCGGGTCACGGCGCCTTGCGGCGGCAGCGTTGCCTTTGCCGCGCCGTTCCGCAGCTATGGCCGCATGGTGATCCTGGATTGCGGGCAAGGGCAGCACCTGGTGCTGGCGGGCATGGAGCGGCTGGATGTCTCCGCCGGCCAGCGCGTCCAGGCGGGCGAGCCGGTGGGGGTGCTGCCGGGCGCGGGCACGCCCACCCTCTATGTCGAGCTGCGGCGGCGGGGCGAGGCCGTGGATCCACGGCCGCTGGTCCGGGCCGGCGCTTGACGCTGCCGGCCGGACGGGCCATCCGCGCGGCACAACGAAACCAAAAGGATCGCGCCATGCCGCAGCCCGCCCACCCCGCCGCCGTGAACGGCCTCACCCTCGCCCAGGCCGAGGCGATCGCCGATGCCGCCCTCGCCAAGGGGCGCGAGATCGGGCTGTTGCCGCTCTGCGTCGTCGTGCTGGACGCGGGCGGCCATGTGAAGGTGACCAAGCGCGAGGATGGGGCGAGCCTGATGCGGCCCGAGATCGCCATGGGTAAGGCCTATGGCGCGCTCGCCATGGGCTTCGGCACGCGTGAGCTGGCGCGCCGCGCCCAGGCCATGCCGGGCTTCACCAATGCGCTCTCGGACCTGACGGGCGGCCGCGCCGTGCCGGTGCCGGGTGGCGTACTGGTGCGTGACGCGGCGAACATCCTGCTCGGCGCCGTCGGCATTTCGGGCGACGCCTCTGCGCAGGACGAGGTCTGCTGCATGGCGGGCATCGAGGCCGCTGGCCTCGTTCCCGACAATGGCGACCCGGCCTGAAGCGACCCTTGGGCCAAGCCAAGGGACTGGTTCACGCCTTTGGTGGATCCCCCAAAGGCGAACAGGCTCTCACCGATCCGGCTGGCCGGGGGCGAAGCCGCCCCCGTCCATCGGGCGCAGCGCCTCGAACATCTCGGTGACCGCGGCATAGTCGCGGTAGCCGCAGCGGGCGAGGGGGGTGGCGGCCAGCGTGTCAAAGCGGCCATCGCGCAGATAGGCCTCGTCGATGTGCACGCCCACCACCTCGCCGATGATCATCCAACCTTCCAGCGCGCGGCCCGACGCATCCTTCAGCTGGAAGGACTGCGCCACGCGGCATTCGAGCGAGGCGGGCGAGGCGGCGACGCGCGGCGCCTTCACGATGCGGCAGGGCGCCGTTTCCAGTCCCGCGGCCTCGAACTCGCTCTCGCCGGCCGAGAGCGCGCCGGAGGAGATGTTCATCGCCTCGAAGAGCGGCCGGGTGCAGAGGTTGAAGACGAATTCGCCGGTGGCGATCGCATTGGCGGCGCTGTGCTTCATCGTCTCGCTGGTGAAGCAGAGCATGGCGGGGCGGGAATGCACCGCGTTGAAGAAGCTGTAGGGCGCCAGGTTCGGGCGCCCCTGCGCATCCAGCGTGGAGATCCAGCCGATCGGGCGGGGCGCCACGATGGCCTTGAAGGGATCATGCGGCAGGCCGTGGCCCAGGCGCGGTTCGTAGAACATGGCAACTCTCCAGAACTGGCAGTCTGCCGCAATCTGGCCCCCGGCGGGGCGCCTGGGAAGCCGCTTGCGCCATGCGGGATTCGGGCCCATCTCGATCCCGCGCCAACCTGTGGCGCGAATCCGCGTTAGGCATGGGGTGGCTTCTCCCGAAGGACCCTCTGGAGGACGATCCGTGTTCAAGGTGCTGTACCGCTTCTCGGGCCACAACTACGCGAGCCGCATGGAAGGCGGCGGGAAGTTCTCCGAGGGGCAGTTGCAATTCCTCACCATCCCGCGCGTCGGCGAGCATGTGCAGATCCTCGACCACAAGAGCATGTCGGTCGCCAATTCCCGCACGATCGACCCGCAGCACAACGGGACCTACGTGGTCGAGCGCGTGACGCACAGCCTGGTCGAGAACACGAACGAGATCGTGCTCAGCTTGCGCCGCGACTGGTGACGAGACCCGCCTCGCGCGCCTTGATCTGCATGGCGAGGAATTTCGAGTAGATCCGGCACTGCGCGAGGCTGCCGGCGGTGAACCACAGCCCGTCCTGCGCCGTCGGCCGCCACATGTTGCGCAGCTCGCCCCCCGCATCGAAGCCCCAAACGGGGCCAACGCTATCGGCCACCGCATCGCCGAGATAGGCGCGCACCGTCTCCTGCTGGTTCTTGTAGCCGGTGGCGAGGACGAGCAGTTCCGCCGGCACCACGCGGCCATCCTTCAGGCGCAGGCCTTCCGCCACGACGCGGTCCACATCGGCGTATTGCACCAGCCCGATCTCGCGCCGTGCGATCAGGTCCGAGCAGCCGACATTGAAGTAGTAGCCACCGCCACGCTCCAGATACTTCATCTGGAAGCCCATCGAGCCTTCCTCGTTGTCCAGCCGGAAGCCGGCGGCGGCGAGCGCATCGAGCAGCGGCTGGTCGAGCTTGCGCGAATGCGTCGTGGCGCGGCGATAGGCTTCGCACAGCACAGGATAGGGCATGGCGGTGGCGAGCAGGTCGCAATCGCGGATCGGCAGGCCCTCGGTGTAGATGGAATAGACGCGCTGCGCCTCGCTGAGGCTCACGATGTAGGTCGGGCTGCGCTGGACCATGCTGACCTGCGCGCCGGAGGCGTGCAGGTCCTGCGCCACGTCATGCCCGGAATTGCCGGTGCCAAGCACGAGCGCGGGCTTCCCCTTCCAGGCATGGCCCGCGACATACTCGCCCGAATGCATCACCTGGCCCGCGAAATCCTCGAGCCCCGGCAGCTTCGGGCGGATCGGGATGCTGCTGACGCCGGTGGCGAAGACGATGTGCCGCGGCCGCATGACGCGCGTGCTGCCGTCGGCGCGCTTCAGCGTCACCTCCCAGGCGTCGCCCGCGCGGTGGCCGGAGACCAGTTCCGTACCCGTCCAGAAGTTCAGCTCCATCGCCTCGACATAGAACTCGAACCAGTTGGCGAGCTTGTCCTTCGGGATGAAGACCGGCCAGGTGTCGGGGAAGGGCAGGTAGGGGAGGTGGTTGACCGAGGTCTCGTTGTGCAGCGTCAGCGCGTGGTAGCGCTTGCGCCAATTGTCACCGATGCGCGCCGCGCGATCCACGATCAGCGTGTCCACGCCGAGCTGGCCGAGGCGGGCGGCGATGGAGAGCCCCGCCTGCCCGCCGCCCACCACCAGCACGGCGGGGTCGTGATCCTGGTAGGCGCGCGCGCGGTTGCGCTTGTCGAGCCAGTTCTCGCCGCCGAATTCGCGGCTGTAGTCGGGCAACTCCACCTGCCCCTCGCCGGCCATCGCGTCCAGCGCCGTCAGCAGCGTCCAGGCGCGGCCTTCCACCAGCCGCGCAGCGCCGGCCCCGGCGCCATGCTCGGCGTCAAAGGCGAAGATCACCTCCAGGCATTCGACGCCCGCGCGCTGCACGCGGCGCGGGGGTGAGCGGCCGGGGTCGAGACGGAAGTTTCTCGCCCGCGCGCCGCTCAGCGCGGTGGCGATGGTGGTGGCGCCGGTTGTGGTGCGGATGTCCCAGCCGAAGGCCAGGATGTCCCGCCAATGGCCGTCGGGCTGGAAGACGCCGCTCACATCGCCGCGCGCCAGGGCGGCCTCGAAGGCGCCGAGCCAGGCGGTCGCGGCCGCGGTGTGGTCCATGGCGTTCATGGCGTCGTCTCCCTGATGCGGGAGGAAGCCCACAGGCTGCCGGGCGGCGCGTCAAGCCGCCCGGGGCCGTCTTCGCGATTGAGCGGCGACGCTCAGCCGACTTCGAGCAGTTCCACGTCAAACACCAGCGTGGCGTTGGGCGGGATCACGCCGCCTGCGCCGCGTGCGCCGTAGCCGAGCTCGGGTGGCAGGACGAGGCGGCGGTGGCCGCCCACCTTCATGCCCACCACGCCCAGGTCCCAGCCCTGGATCACATGGCCGGCGCCGAGCGGGAAGCGGAAGGCATCGCCGCGATCGCGCGAGCTGTCGAACTTGCGGCCTTTGTTGTCCGGCGCCGCGGCGTCGTAGAGCCAGCCCGTGTAATGCACCGCCACGGGACGCCCGGCGGTCGCGGTGGCACCCGTGCCCAGCGTCACGTCGGTGAAGAAGTCGGTCATGAAGAATCTCCAGGTGATGGGGGGGACGATGCCCCCCGCATCAGGGCTGTATCAGCGGGGCGCGATTTCGGAAATCAGCAGCTGCGCAGGGACGCCCGCGCCGCGGCCGTAATGGCCGATCCAGATGTCGTACTGGCCGGATTGCGGGTTGGTGAAGACGATCCCGGGATCGGTGCCGCGGAAGTCGTCATTGCAGATCCAGCGCCCGTTCGGCAGGTTGATGACGAGTGTCACATCGCTGCGCGCCGTCGCCGAGATGTAGAGCGGCAGGCCGCCACCGGCACGGTAGTTCAGCCGCACATCGGGTGGCGTCGCGATGGAGCCGACGCAGCCCGGGCCGCCGATGCGCTCGGCCGGGATGGTGCCGCCGGCCGTGATGTTCACGACCGTGGGGTCGGGCGCGAAGTTGAAGTTCAGGTTCAGCGTCCCGAAGGACGGGCGGCGGTTGACATCCTGCGCAACGACGCTGCCCGCCGTCATGGCGAGGGCGGCGGCCGCGACGGCCAAGGTGCGTGGAAACATGGAAGGAGCTCCCTCAGGGTTGGTGGCAAGGTCGGCGGTACCGCCTGCGCAACCAGCGTCCATCAACATGCAAAATCTGACAAGCTGAAGCTGATCCTTGGCTCAAAATCAAAAATTCAGCGCGCCTCGCGCCGCCAGGCGAGGATGGCGACCCCCAGCAGCAGCGGCAGCATCAGCCAGGGTGGCAGCAGGGGCAGGGCGGCGATGCCGGTCACCGTGTGGTCGTCGCGCTTGCGCAGCCCGATCCAGCCCGAGCCCTGGGCATCGCGCCCCGCCGCGACGGAGCGGATCTCGGGCAGGCTCGTGCCCTCGCCGACCCAGCGCGCCGCACCGCCGGTCGCGTTCACCAGCGGCTGGAGCCGCGCGGGATCGGAGCGGAGATCGCTGAATTCGGGCGGGTTGGCCGGCATGGCGGCGGCGAAGGCCTGGCGGCGCCCGTCGCTGACCTGCCAGAGGCCCGGTGCTTCGGCCGGGGCTTCGGCGCTGGCGCGGCCGCCCACGCCCGGGGTGAGGGGCGCGCGGAAGCTGCTGCCATCCGGCGCGATGATGGTGACCTCGGGCGGTGCCGCGGCGTCCAGGCTGCGGCGCGCGATGAAGAGGCGTCCGGCCTCGATCCGGGCCGTCAGGTCCTCTTCCTCCAGCTCCGGCTCGCGCATCAGCCAATGCGCGGTGCGGCGGAGCAGCTCCTGCTGCGGCCCGCCGCCATCATGCCCGCGCGACCAGAGCCAGATGTGGTCCGAGAGCATCAGCGCCACGCGCCCCTGGCCCACGCGGTCGAGGATGAGCAGCGGCGCGCCGCCCGCCCCTTCCATCAGCGTGGCCCCCGCCCGCGGCTCGGCGCGGATGGTGCGGTACCAGCGGCCCCAGCTCGGCTCGGCGGTCTCGGTGTTGCCGCCCGGCATGCCCTCGGTCACCGGGTGGCGCGCGCCGGCGCCACTGATCCGCGGGCGATAGGCCTGCTCGATGATGGCCTGCTGCGGGTTGAGCGGGCGCGCTGGCAGCACGGCGCCGAGCGGCGTTGCGGCGAGGCTCGTCGGCCCCACGAATTCCGGGCCGACCGAGAGCAGCAGCGCGCCACCGGCCCGGACATATTCGGCGATGTTGCGCATGTAGCTGGGTGGCAGGATGCCGCGATTGGCGAAGCGGTCGAACACGACGAGGTCGAACTCGCGCAGCTTCACCTGGAACAGCTCGCGCACCGGGAAGGCGATGAGCGCGAGTTCGTTCAGCGGCGTCAGGTCATCCTTCTCGGGCGGGCGGAGGATGGTGAAGTGCACCAGATCCACGCCGGGATCGGCCTTGAGCAGGCGGCGCCAGGTGCGCTCCCCCGCATGCGGCTCGCCCGAGACGAGCAGCACGCGCAGCCGGTCCCGCACGCCGTTCAGCGTGACGACAACGCGGTTGTTCACGTCACTCACTTCGCCCGGCCGCGTCTCGGCGACGAGATCGATCACGGAGGGGCCGGCACGCTCGATGGGCAGGGTGATGCGGTGCTCGCGCCCGATGGGCACGGCCTCGGTGATCGGCGCCGCGCCGTCGCGGCGGAGGGTGAGCTGCGCGGTTCCCTCGCCGCCGCCGCGCACGCCGAGATCCTCGATGATGAGGCGCAGCTCCACGCTGCGGCCGACGATGCCGAAGCCCGGCGCCTCGATCAGCCGGATGCGGCGGTCGGTCTCGCCGGCGCGGCCAGGCATGAGCAGGTGCAGCGGCACGCCCTCGCCCGGCGCCCAGCTGCCATCGGCCGGCACGTCATGCACCTGGCCGTCGGAGAGCAGCAGCACGCCGGCGAGGCGCGCGGCGGGAATGTCGGCCAGGGCGCGTTCCAGCGCGGCGAAGGCGCGGGTGCCCTGGTTGCCGCCCTCGGGGATGTCCACCACGCGGAGTTCCACGTCGCGCATGCGGCCCAGACGCGCTTCGATGGCACGGCGGGCGGCCTCGATGCCGGCGGCGTGGTTGGCGGCGACGCGCGTGCTGTCGCTGCGGTCCACCAGCAGGAGTGCGATGTCGGGCCGTGTCTCGCGCGTCTGCTCGACGAGGCGCGGCTGGGCCAGCGCGCCCAGGATCAGCGCGAAGGCGGCCGCGCGCCACCAGACGCCCCGCGCGCGGCGCAAAGCGGCCGGCAGCAATGCCAGCGCGCAGAGCAAGGCCAGCGTGCCCAACAGCCAGAGCGGCAGGATCGGCGCGAAGTCGAAGGCGAGCGACGTGTTCAAGCGCCCCAAATCCTCAACATGCGCGACGGCCCGCCAGGATCATGACGCCCTCCCAAGGTTCCGCGCTCCGTGATGGTCAACCACGACACAGCACCCATCAGGCCCCCCCGCCAAGGCGCCGAAGGCGGGGTCGTGGGGAGCGTCAATTTCCGAGCCTCTCGAGGATGGCCGGCACATGCACCTGGTCGCCCTTGTAGTTGCCGGTCAGCGCGTACATCACGAGGTTGGCGCCGAAGCGGTAGGCGAGGATGCGCTGCCGCGCGCCGCCGGGGACCGCCGCATGCAAGTTCTGCCCGCGCGCATCCACCGCCCAGGCGCCCGCCCAGTCGTGCCCGCCGATGACGACGGGCGAGACGCTGTCATTGGCGCGGTCCTGCTCGCGGCTCACCCAGACCGTGCCGCCGGCGAAGCGGCCAGGCAATTCGGCCAGCAGGTAGAAGGCCCGGCGCAGCACATGCTCTTCGGGTACCGGCATGAGGGGCGGGATGGCGAGGCCCTGCGTCACGCGACGCAGCGCGGCCCGCGCGCCGGGCGCGAAGCCCTCGCCCGAGCCCTCGTCGCGCGTGTCGAAGAGGATGATGCCGCCATTCCGCATGAAGCCGTTGAGTGCCGCCGTGGCCGCGGCGTCGAGCGCTGGGGCGTCCGGGCGGATGGCGAAGTAGAGCAGCGGGTAGAAGCTCAGGTCATCGCGCCCCGGGGTGACCCCCACCGGGTCCGCCAGGGTCGCGGCGGTGCGGCGGTTCACGAAGTCGGAGAGACCGACCAGGCCCTGGCGCGTCGTCTCGTCCAGCGCCGCATCGCCGGTCAGCACGTAGCCGAGGCGCGTGACCAGCGCCGATTGCCCGGGATTCTCCTGCGCCATGGCAGGTGTGGCGCAGAGCAGCAGGGCGATGGCCGCGGCGCGGGCAGGCAGCAGCAGGCCGCGCAGCCGCAGCGAGACCAGCAGGTCCGCCGCCAGGATCAGCAGAGCCGCGGCCAGCAGCCAGGGGCCGAGGTCGCGCTCGGGCGGGATGCTTGCGATGGTGCGGAGCGTGGTGCCGGCCGGGGGCGGGGCGTGCAGGGCGGGGGCGGGCAGGGTCTCGCCCAGGTTCACGGCGCGGCGAAAGCCCTCGCCGCCCGCGGTCCCGTACCAGCCGGGCGGATGGCGTGCGGAGATCACCACCTCGCCGGCAGCGGGCAGCGGCTGGGCGCCGGGCGGTGGCGGCACGGCGCGGCCGAAGCCGTCCAGCGCCTCCAGCGGTGCGAGCATCGACTCGCCCTCGGTGCCCGCGACGCCGCCCGACAGCGCGACGAGGCGGCGCAGCATCTGCACGAAGAGGCCGGAGAGCGGCAGGTCCGACCATTCGGCGGTGGCGGTCACGTGGAACAGCACGATCCGCCCGGCGCCGCGCGTCTCGGCGGTCACCAGCGGCGTGCCGTCCGCGAGGCGCGCCCAGACGCGCTCTGCCAGGCGCGGCGAGGGTTCAGCCAGCACCTGGCGCTCGATCGTGACCTCGGCCGGCACGGCGAGGCCGGCGAAGGGGGAGCCCTCGGGGAAGGGGGCCAGGCGCTGCGGCTGCTCCCAGGAGAGGGAGCCGCCCAATTGCCGCTCGGCGCGGAGCTGCACCGGCAGCAGCGGGTCCGGCCGCTCCGCGAGGCGCGCGCCGGCGAAGCGGATGAGCAGCCCGCCCTGCTGGACGAAGCGGGTGAGGGCGGCCAGTTCCGGCCCTTCCGCCACGGGCCGGTCGGCCAGGATGAGGACCGAGATGGGCCGCGCCAGCAGGCGCTCCACATCGCCCCGGCGCAGTTCGGCGAAGGGGGTGAGTGCGCGCTCGAGGTAAAAGAGGTCACCGATCAGCGGCGCGTCGGCGCCGTCCTCGGCGCCGGGCAGCAAGCCCACCGGGCGGCGGCGGAAGCGCTCGTCGAGCAGGACCACCGCCCCGGCGCCGTTCTCCTCCGCGAGGTCGAGGCGATGGACGCGGTTGCGGATCTCGGTCGGCAGTTCCAGCACCGCCTGCGCCTCGGTGGCGCCGGCGCCGAGTGCGAAGCTCGTGCGGGCCAGGGCGCGCCCATCCTGCGCGCGGGCGATCAGGTTCGCCTCGCCAGCCACCGGCACGGGGGACTGGCGCAGCGTCGCGATCAGCCGGTCCCCCTCGGTGCGGGGCGGGGCGAGCAGGCGCACCGGGCGCTCCTCGGCGCGGGCCAGGGTGAGGGCGGGGCCGAGCCGCGCCATCAGCGCCGCGGCCGCCGCCCCGTCATGATGGGCGAGGCCGTCGGAGAGATAGAGCGCGGAGAAGCGAGCTGGCTCGCTGCGGCTCCAGGCCTCGAGGGCGGCCAGCGCTGCCGCGCGCTCGGGCGGCCAGGCGCGCGGGCGCAGCGCGGCGAGGCGGGGGGCAAGGTCGCCTGCCGGCATGGGGCCGATCACCCGGGGCGCGGCCGCGCCCTCGCCCGGCGCCGTGGTCAGCAGGGCGGCGGGTCGCCCCTCGCGCCCCGCGCGGTCCAGCTCGGCCTGGGCGATGGCGATGCGCAGCGGCCAGTCGGGCCCGGAGGCCCAGCCATCATCCAGCACCAGCAGCAGCGTGCCCGCGCCCGCGGCATCGCCGCCCGGCCCCAGCACCGGGCGGGCGAGGCCCAGGATGAGCAGGGCGGCGGCCGCGATCCGCATCAGCAGAACCCACCAGGGCGTGCGGGCGGGCGTCTCCTCGGCCAGCGGCAGGTCGCGCAGCAGCATCGCGGCCGGGAAATCCATCCGGCGTGGCTGCGGGGGCGTGACGCGCAGCAGCCACCAGAGCAGCGGCAGGGCCGGCAGGGCGAGCAGCAGCCAGGGGGCGGCGAAGGAGATCATGCCCATGGGCTCATGATGGCGCCAGGGCCTGCCACAGCGCCAGCAGGGCGGCATGCGGCGGGTGGTCCGTGCGATGGGTGGAGAAGCCCCAGCCCGCGGCCCGCGCCATGGTGGCGATGCCGGCCCGATGCGCGGCCAGGCGCTCGGCATAGAGCGGGCGGATGGTCTCCACGCGTGGCACCAGCAGCGGCGCCTCGCCCTCCAGCCCGTCGAAGCGGATGCGGCCGGCATAGGGCAGCGTCTCTTCCGCCGGGTCCATCACCTGGAGCAGCTGGCCGCGCACCGGGCGCGCGGCGAAGCTCGAGAGCGCGGCCTGGATTTCCGGGATGGGCTGGAGGAAATCGCCGATCATGACGAGGCGCGCATGGCGCGGCACGGCCATGTCCAGCCCGGACGCGTCCGCCGCCTTCCCGCGCAGCAGCGCCATGGCTAGGGCCGGCAGGGCCGCGCGGCCCATGAAGGCGCGCCGGTCGCCCTGCACCAGCCGCACGCGCTCTCCGCCGCGCAGCAGCAGGGAGGCGAGGGCGAGCAGCAGCAGGTCGGCGCGCTCCGCCTTGGTCTCCAGGCCGCGGCCGGAACGCCAGTCCATGGAGGGCGAGGGGTCACGCCAGAGCAGCACGGTCTGCGCCGCCTCCCACTCCGTCTCGCGCACGAAGAGGCGGTCGGCCTTGGCGCTCTGGCGCCAATCCACGCTCGCCGCCGCGTCGCCCGTCGTGTAGGGGCGGAATTGCCAGAAGGCATCGCCATGGCCGGAACGGCGCCGGCCATGGACGCCCTGCATCACGGTCGCCGCGATTCGCTCGGCCGCGACGACGAGAGGCGGCAGCCGGGCGGCGGCCGCCTCCGCCCGGGCGGGCGAGGCGGGGGCCGGGGTGGCCAGCTCAGCCAAGGCCGGCCTTCAGCTCGGCGATCACGTCGGCGAGCTTCACGCCATCGGCCCGGGCCGCGAAGGAGAGAGCCATGCGATGGCGCAGCACCGGCTCGGCCAGGGCCAGCACGTCGTCCAGGCTCGGCGAGAGGCGGCCATCCAGCACGGCGCGCGCGCGGGTGGCGAGCATGAGCGCCTGGGCCGCACGCGGGCCGGGACCCCAGGCCAGGTTCTCGCGCACGCTGGGCAGGCCATCGGGGCCGGGGCGCGCGCCGCGCACCAGCTTCATGATGGCGTCCACCACCTGCTCGCCCACCGGGATGCGGCGGATCAGCTGCTGCGCCGCGATGAGTTCCTGCGCCGTCATGGCCGGCGTGGCGCGCGCCTCGCTGGCGCCGGTGGTGGCGAGCAGCATGGCGCGCTCGGCCTCCTCGCTCGGGTAGTCCACCTCGACTTCGAGCAGGAAGCGGTCGAGCTGTGCCTCGGGCAGGGGGTAGGTGCCTTCCTGCTCGATCGGGTTCTGCGTGGCGAGGACGTGGAAAGGCTCGGGCAGGGGCATGACCTGGCCGCCGATCGCCACCTTGTGCTCCTGCATGGCCTGCAGCAGGGCGGACTGGGTGCGCGGCGAGGCGCGGTTGATCTCGTCGGCCATCAGCAGCTGGCAGAAGACCGGGCCGGGCAGGAAGCGGAAGGCACGCTTGCCGTCCGCCCCTTCTTCCAGCACCTCGCTACCCAGGATGTCGGCCGGCATGAGGTCGGGGGTGAACTGCACGCGGCGTTCGTCGAGGCCCATCACCGTGCCCAGCGTCTGCACCAGCTTCGTCTTGCCAAGGCCGGGGACGCCCACCAGCAGCACATGGCCGCCGGAGAGCAAGGTGATGAGGACCTGGTCCACCACCTCCTCCTGGCCGAAGATCACCCGCCCGATGGAGGCGCGGGCCTTCTGCAGGCGCGCGCCCAGGGATTCGATCTCGGTCATCAACGAATTGCTGTCTGCCACTTCACCCATGTGGTTGCTGTTCCCATATTGACGAGGTGCGGGGGGCGATGCTGCGCTGGGTGTCATCGCCGAACCACACGGTGGATTGCCAGGGAAGACTATGCCGCCCCATCGCCGGATCAAAGCATCGAAAATGACACCCGCCCCGGAATGGGCGCGCCGGAGTGATGATTCCGTGAGCAACCCGCCCTCTGCCGCCACCCCGGTGGCCGCCCCGCCGCGGACGCCGGGCGCCAAGCGTGACTGCGGCGATCTCGACATGCGGATCGCGCGCGACGGCACCTGGTACTACAAGGGCAGTCCGATCGGCCGGAAGGAACTGGTCTGCCTGTTCGCCAGCGTGTTGAAGCGCGAACCCGATGGCAGCTACCTGCTGGAGACGCCCGTCGAGCGCGGGCGGATCGAGGTGGAGGACGCGCCCTTCGTCGCCGTCGAGATGGTCTGGCGCGATTGCGAATGCGGCGGCGCCGTCCGGCAATGCCTCAGCTTCCGCACCAATTGCGACGAGGTGGTGCCCGCCAACGCCGAGCACCCGATCCGCGTGCAGCTCTGCCCCCGCACGCGCGAGCCGCGGCCCTACATCATGGTCCGTCCCGGGCTCGAGGCGAAGATCAACCGCGCCGTCTTCTACGAGATGGTGGCGCTCGCCGTCACCGAGACGGTGGATGGCCGCGACCTGATGGGCGTCTGGAGCGAGGGCGTCTTCTTCCCGATCGACGAGGCGGTGGCGGATCCCGTGCTGGCGGCGGAGTGAACGCGGCCTCCCTGCGCGCGCGGCTGAACCATCCCGGTTTCCTCGATTCCCTGCCGCCCACTACCAGCGATGACGGCGCGCTGCCCCATGCGGGCGCGATCAAGCCGGCGGCGGTGCTGGTGCCCCTCATCCTGCATGATGACGCGCCCTCCGTGCTGCTGACCTGCCGCGCGGCGCATCTCAACAACCATGCGGGGCAGGTCAGCTTCCCCGGTGGCCGCATCGAGCCGGGCGAGACGCCGGAGGCCGCGGCGCTGCGCGAAAGCGCCGAGGAGATCGGCCTCGATCCCCGCTGGCCTTTGCTGGCCGGTCGCATGCCCTCCCACCGCACCGGCACCGGCTACGAGATCACGCCCATCATCGGCATGCTGGAACCTGGCTTCACCCTGATGCCCGATCCGGCGGAGGTGGCGGCTGCCTTCGAATTCCCGCTCTCCGTCCTGCTCGACCCCGAAGCCCCACGCCGTGAGCGGAAGGAGTGGAAGGGCCGCATGCGCGAATACTGGGTCTGGCCGCATGGCGAATATTTCATCTGGGGTGCGACGGCCACCATCCTGGTCAATCTGGCGCGTGGCCTGCGGGAGGCCTGATGGCCGCACTGCTGGAATTCTCCCTCTTCGCCCTGCCCTTCCTGGTCTACCTCGCCTGGTGGCGCGTGTCCGGGCGGAAGCCGGGGCATGAGCCCTCCCGCCGCATCCTGACGCTGGCCGCCATCGGCGTCGCCTGCGGCGTGGCGGGCGCGGTCTATTACGGCCTCTCCCGCAGCTTCGAGCGCGGCGAGCGCTATGTGCCGGCGCGGATCGAGCGCGGCGTGATCACGCCGGGCGAGGGCGTCTCGCGGTGAGCCTGCCGGCCTATCTCCGTGCTGAGGGGCCGCAGCGCGTCTTCGCTGCCCTGCCCGGCGCGCGCGCGGTCGGTGGCTGCGTGCGGGACGCGCTGGCTGGACTGTCCGTGCATGACCTCGACATGGCCGCGCCATTTCCGCCCGAGGTGATCGCCGAACGGCTCGCCGCCGCCGGGTTCCGCGTCTTCGAGACCGGGCTGAAGCACGGGACCGTGACCGCCGTGCTGGGCGGTGCGCCCATCGAGGTGACCTCGCTGCGCCGCGACGTCACGACCGATGGCCGCCACGCTGAGGTGGAATGGACCACCGATTGGGATGAGGACGCCGCCCGGCGCGATTTCACGATCAACGCCATGTCCATGGGCGGCGATGGCGTGCTGCATGACCCCTTCGGCGGTCAGGCCGACCTTGTCGCGCGGCGCGTGCGCTTCGTGGGCGATGCGGACCAGCGCCTGCGCGAGGACTATCTGCGCGCCTTGCGCTTCTTCCGCTTCCAGGCGCGCTATGGCGGCCCGGTGCCCGATGCCGAGGCGGTGCGCGCCATCCGCGCCGCCGTGCCCGGCCTGGCCCGGCTTTCGGCCGAGCGGGTCTGGAGCGAGATCAAGCGGCTGATGGCCGCGCCCGACCCGCGCGAGGCGCTGCGCCTCATGGCCGAGACCGGCGTGCTCCCCGCCGTGCTGCCCGAGGCGGGCGAGGTCGCGCGGCTGAATCTCGCGCTCTCCCGCGGCGTCACGGAGGTCGTGCTGCGCATGGCCATGCTGCTGCCGGTGGGCACCGACATCACCGCTCTTGCTTCCCGCCTGCGCCTCTCGGGCGAGGAGGCGGCCCGGTTGCGCGCGCTGCACGCCATCGCCGACGCTCCCGCGCCCCATGAGCGGGACCCCGACACGCTGCGCCGCTTTGCCGCCCGGGCGCGCATCCGCAGCGAGGCGGCGCAGCCGGCGGAGATCCTGCTGGTGGCGGCCGCCGCGCATCCGCACGAGGATTATGCCGGCCTGCTGGCCGCCATGCCCCCCGGGCTCGGCCCCGCCTTTCCGCTGCAGGGGCGCGATGCGCTGGCGCTCGGCCTGCCGCATGGCCCGCGCATCGGCCAATTGCTCGCCGCCGCGCGGGAGTGGTGGCTGGCGGGCGGCGCCAAGGCGGACCATGCCGCCTGCCTGGAACAACTGCGGCAACTGGCCGAAGCCGAGACTTCCTGATAGCGGGTCGCCGCATGAGCAAGCCTGCCGCCTCGATCCCCCTGATCCGCCGCTTCTGGCGGGAACACCTGTTCGAGCAGAAGAAGCGGCTCGCGCTCGCCGTCCTCTTCACCATCGGACTCGCCGGCATCACGGCGCTCTACCCGATCATCATCCAGCAGAGCTTCGACAAATTCGGCCAGGGCGACACAAGCGTGCTCTGGATGCTGCCGCCGCTGATCATCCTGGTGACGGCGCTGCGCGGCGGCTTCATGTATCTGCAGCAGATCACCATGCAGGCGGCGGTGCTGCGCAGCATCGAGCATCTGCAGAACAGCCTCTTCGTCGCACTCACCCGCGCCGACTACGCGACGGTGGCGGCCGAGGCGCCGGCCCGCCATGCCAGCCGCTTCACCACCGACGCCACCCAGATCCGCGAGGCGCTGGCGCGCAGCGTGAACGGCATGGGCGATGTGCTGACCATCATCGGCCTCGTTGCCTCAATGATCTGGCTCGACTGGGAATTGGCGTTGATGGCGGCGCTGCTCTACCCCATCGCCGCTTGGCCGATCCTGACGCTGGGCAAGCGCATCCGCCGCGCCTCCTCCGGCATGCAGGACCGTGTGGGCGAGACGAACGCGCTGCTGAATGAGAGCTTCGCCGCGGCGCGCGTGGTCCGCACCTACCGGCTGGAAGGCCAGGAGGAGACGCGCGCGCAGAAGGCCTTCGCGGACCTGCGCGCGAGCCTCTATCGCATCGCCTCCACCCGCGCCCGGGTGGATCCGATCCTGGAAGTGCTGGGCGGGCTTACCGTGGCGCTGGTGCTCGGCTTCGTCGGCTGGCGCGTCTCCAGCGGTATGGGCACGATCGGCGAATTCACCGGCTTCGTCGCCGCCGTGCTGATCGCGGCGCGGCCGGTGCGCTCGCTGGGGTCGTTGAACGCCGCCTTGCAGGAGGGGCTGGCCGGCCTCGCGCGCGTCTTCTCCATTATGGATGCGAAGCGCACCATCACGGAGGCGCCGGATGCCCAGCCCCTGCCGGCCGGCAAGGGCGAGGTGGTGTTTGACCGCGTGGCCTTCCGCTACGCGGGCAGCGAGGCCAGCGCCATCACGGAGCTGAGCTTCACGGCGAAGCCGGGCGAGACGGTGGCGCTGGTCGGCCCCTCGGGCGCGGGAAAATCCACCGCCATCACGCTGCTGCCGCGCCTCTTCGACGCGACGGGCGGACACATCACGCTGGACGGCGCCGACCTGCGCGCGCTGAAGATCGCCTCCCTGCGCGACGCCATCGCCTATGTGGGGCAGGAGGCGGTGCTTTTCGACGATACGGCCTTCGCCAACATCGCCTGCGGTCGCCCGGGTGCGACGCGGGAGGAGGTGGAGGAGGCCGCGCGCGCCGCCCAGGCGCATGGCTTCATCGCCGCCCTTCCTGCCGGCTACGACACGCCGCTCGGCCCCTCGGGCGGGCGGCTCTCGGGTGGGCAGCGCCAGCGCGTCAGCCTGGCCCGCGCCCTGCTGCGCAATCCGCGCGTGCTGCTGCTGGACGAGGCGACCAGCGCGCTCGATGCCGAGAACGAGGCCGCGGTGCAGGCCGCGCTCGAGACGCTGCGTGCGGGGCGCACCACCCTCGTCATCGCGCATCGCCTCGCCACCGTGCAGAAGGCGGACCGCATCGTGGTGATGGAGGAAGGGCGCGCCATCGAGCAGGGCACGCATGCCGAGCTGATGGCGATGGATGGGCTCTACGCCCGCCTGGTGCGGACGCAGGCCTTCGTCGCGGAGTGAGGGCGTGAAGGCGAGAGGGCGCTGCCCTCTCGCGCTGTACCGCCAAGCAACCCGTTTTGCTGGATCTTCCGGCGTTACGCCGCGACGATGCCCTCGGCCCGCGCCATGGCCACCCAGTGGTCACGGAAGCCCGCCACGAAGCGCGCGAAATCGGGGCCGTAAAGCGCGGGGCTGCGCGGCGCCGAGGCGAACTCCGTGAGGCGGGCCTGGATCGCGGGCGTGGCCGCGATGGGCGGCACGGCGGCGATGATGCGCTCGGCGATCGCGGGCGGCAGGCCGCGCGGCGCGCTGATGCCGATCCATTGCGTGTGCGTCGCCTGGCCATAGCCCAGCTCCGCCAGCGTCGGCACATCGGGGAAGCCCGGCACGCGCGCCTCGGAGGAGGTGGAGAGCATGCGCAGCGAGCCGTCGCGCAGCTGGCCGACCAGTGTGGTGATGGGCGCGTTCAGGCAGTCGATCTGCCCGGCCATCAGGTCCTGCAGGGCGGGCGCCGTGCCGCGATAGGGGATGTGATCCAGCTGCGTGGCCCGCGCCGCGCGCGCCACCACGGCACCCGTAATGTGCTCGGCCGAGCCGACACCGGAGGAGCCGTAGCGCACCGGCCGCGTGCGCGCCGCCTCCAGCAGCTGCGCCATGCTGGTGAAGGGCGATCGGCCCAGCACGACGGTAACGGTCGGCGCCTCGGCCAGCAGGGCGAGATGGGTGAAGTCGGCCACCGGGTCATAGGGCATGCTGGGCAGCACGCCCGGCGCGAAGCCGAAGGGGATGGCGTGCGAGACGGCCAGGGTGAAGCCGTCCGGCGCCGCCTTGGCCACCACATCGGCGCCCAGCGTCCCCGAGGCGCCGGTGCGGTTCTCGACCACGATGGAGGTCCCCAGCGCCTCGCCGAGTGGCGCGGCGTAGAGGCGGCCGATCGCATCCGCGAGGCCGCCGGCCGGGAAACCCGCCACGAAGCGGATGGGCTGGCGGTTGGGCCAGGCGGGGGCCTGGGCATGGGCGCCAGCGGCTGCGAGAAGCGCCGGGGCGGCGAGGAAAAGGCGGCGTTGCATCAAGTTTGGGCTCCTGGAAGCGGCATTGCCTGCCCCGCGCGCCATCTGCATGGTTGAGTGGCGCGCTGGGGCATTCACCGCCCAGGGGGAGCAAGCGCCGTGCCGCCGGGCTAGGATGCGCGCATGCGCCCCCCGCCCGAATCGCTCATGGCCCGCCTGCTCGATGCGCCGATGGCCCCCGGCCGCCTGGCCTGGATCGGCCTGCGCCCGGCGCGGCGCGCGGCCATGCGCGCCGTGGATCAGGCGATGCTCGCCCCCGGACAGGGCCTGGAGGGGGATCGCTGGAAGGGGGCGGTCACCGGCGGGCGCCAGGTCACGCTGATCGCGGCCGGGCATCTGGCCGCCATTGGCGGCTTCCTCGGCCGCGCGGCCGTGCCGCCCGAGGCGCTGCGCCGCAACCTCGTGATCGAGGGCGTGAACCTGCTGGCGCTGAAGGGGCGCCGCTTCCGGATCGGCGCCGCGCTGCTGGAGTTCAGCGGCGAATGCCATCCCTGCTCGCGCATGGAGGAGGTGCTGGGCCCCGGCGGCTACAATGCCGTGCGCGGGCATGGCGGCATCACCGCCCGCGTGACCGAGGGCGGCGCGATCCGCCTGGGTGATCCGCTCACCCGGGTGGATTGAGGGCTACTTCGCCACCTGGCCCTTGGCGATCGGGGGTATGAACTGCACTTCGGTGTCCCAGGGGAAGAGGATCCAGGTGTCCTGGCTCACCTCGGTCACGAAGGTGTCCACCAGCGGCTTGCCGGCGGGCTTGGCGTAGATGGTGGCGAAATGCGCGTGCGGCAGCATGGCGCGCACCACCTTGGCCGTGGTGCCGGTATCCACCAGGTCATCGATGATGAGCCAGCCCTTGCCGTCACCGGCGGCGGCTGGCGGCTTCACCACGCGCGGCTCGCCCTTCGTCTCCTCGTCATAGGTGACGACGCTCACCGTCTCGATGATGCGGCATTCCAGCTCACGCGCGATGATGGCGGCCGGGATCAGCCCGCCGCGCGTGATGGCGACGACGCCCTTCCAGGGGCCGAGGTCGAGCAAGCGCCAGGCCAGCGCCTTGCTGTCGCGGTGCAGCTGGTCCCAGGTGACGGTGAAATAGCGCTGCGCCATCAGAACATCCTTCCGCCATCGGGCACGTGCAGGTCGGGCTTGAGCAGGACGACCGCGCCGTTCTCGTCCGGCACGCCCAGCACCAGGACCTCGCTCATGAAGGGGCCGATCTGGCGCGGCGGGAAATTCACGACCGCGACGACCTGGCGGCCGATCAGCCGGTCGGGCGAGTAGTGCACGGTGATCTGCGCCGAGCTTTTCTTCACGCCGAGCGGCGCGCCGAAATCCACCCAGAGCTGGATCGCCGGCTTCTTCGCCTCCGGGAAGGGCTTCGCGTCCACCACGGTGCCGACGCGGATCTCAACCTTCTCGAAATCGGGGTAGGTGATCGTCTCCATGGGCGGGCGCTATCCCATTTCCGCGCGGGAGGCGAGAGGGGGCCGGGTTCCCTGCCGGGCCGGCTTCGTCCAGAATAGGGATGAAACGATTTGCCCGTTTGAGGAAATGTCCCCGATGCGCGACTTACACGCCCCCGGCCGCAGCCCCGTCATCGCGGCGCGCGGGATGGCCGCCACCTCCATGCCGGCGGCCACGCTCACCGCCATCGAGGTCCTGAAGTCCGGCGGCAACGCCATGGACGCGGCGATCGCGGCGGTCGCCGTGCTGGGCGTGATCGAGCCCCAGAGCACGGGCATCGGCGGCGATTGCTTCTGCCTCTACAGCCCGGCTGGCTCGGGCAAGGTCTATGCCATGAACGGCTCGGGCCGGGCCGGCATGAACTACTCGATGGAGAAGCTGCACGCCGCCGGCGTCACCTCGCTCTCGGACACGAGCCCGCATGTGGTGACCATCCCCGGCGCCGTCTCCGCCTGGGAGGCGCTGAACGCCGCGCATGGCCGCAAGGGCCTCGACGTGCTGCTGCAGCCGGCCATCCGCTTCGCGGAGGAAGGCTTCCCCGTGCTGGAGCGCGTGGCGGCCGACTGGGCGGATGCCAAGGGCAAGCTCGCCGCCAATGAGGCGTCGTCGCGCCACTACCTGAAGAACGGCGCCGCCCCGGTCGAGGGCGACATGATGCGCTTCCCGGCGCTGGCCAGGACGTTGCGCGCCATCGCCGCCAAGGGCGCCCGCGGCTTCTATGAGGGCGCGGTCGCGGCCGACATCGTGAAGAGCCTGCGCGCGCTGGGCGGCATGCAGACCGAGGAGGATTTCGCGAACGCCCTGCGCGGCGCGGAATTCGTCGAGCCCATCAAGCGCGCCTGGAAGGACATGGAGATCTACGAGTGCCCGCCGAACGGCTCAGGCATCGTGACGCTCATGATCCTCGGCATGCTCGAGACCTTCAAGGCGCCGGAAGCGGGCCCCATGTCGGCCGAGCGGCTGCACCGCCACATCGAGGCCGCCCGCCTCGCCTATCGCGACCGCGACACCTGGATCGCCGACCCCGCGAAGGTGGATGTGCCGACGGAGACGCTGCTCTCCGACGCCTATCTGCACGGCATGGCGAAGAACATCAGCGACGCGAAGGCGCTGGGCGAGCTGCCCTGGTCCGACACGCTGATGCCGAAGCACAAGGACACCGTCTATCTCTGCGTGGTGGATGAGGAGGGCAATGCGTGCTCCTTCATCAACTCGCTCTTCAAGAGCTTCGGCTCTGGCATCCTGGCCGAGGGCTCGGGCGTCATGCTGCAGAATCGCGGCTTCGGCTTCCGCATGCAGGAGGGGCATCCGAACTGCATCGCGCCGGGCAAGCGGCCGATGCACACGATCATCCCCGGCATGGCGTTGAAGAATGGCCGTGCCGTCATGCCCTTCGGCGTGATGGGCGGCCATTTCCAGCCGATGGGTCAGACGCTGCTGCTCTCGAACATGTTCGACTACGGGATGAACCCGCAGGCCGCACTCGACGCGCCGCGCCTCTTCCCGGAGGACGGCAAGATCCAGGTCGAGCGGCACATCCCGGCCGAGACGGTCGCGAAGCTCAACGCGCTCGGCCATGTCTGCGAGCCGATCGCGAAGCCGCATGGCGGCGGGCAGGCCATCTACATGGACCATGAGCGCGGCGTGCTCATCGGTGGCAGCGACCCCCGCAAGGATGGCTGCGTATTGGGATATTGATCCCGCCCTCAGGCGGCGGGCGCTCGCTCCGCTCGCTTGCCTTGCGCGCCGCAGACAGGGCGCGCGGGGCCAACAAGTCAGTCGCCGCGCGCCGGCCGCTTTGCGGCCGGATCCTTTGAGGGCGGCAAGCATTCTGGGAAGTGGAGACGGTCTTGACGGAACCCTGTGATCTGACGGCCCTGGAGGCGCGCCGCATGATCGGCGTGAAGAAGCTCTCCGCGACGGAGCTTCTGGAATCCTGTGTGGCGCGCATCGCCGCCGTGAACCCGGCGGTGAACGCCATGACGGCCATGGATGTGGACGCCGCCCGCGCCACCGCCAAGGCCGCCGATGCCGCCACCATGAAGGGCGAGAAGCTCGGCCCGCTGCACGGCCTGCCGCTCGGCATCAAGGATCTGGAGGCGACCAAGGGCCTGCGCACCACCTGGGGCAGCCCGCTCTTCGCCGACCATGTGCCCGACCATGACGAAGGCATGGTCCGCCGCCTGCGCGAGGCGGGCGGCATCGTCCTTGGCAAGACCAATGTCCCGGAATTCGGCCTCGGCGCGAATAGCCGCAACGTGGTCTGGGGTGCCACGGGCAACGCCTTCAACCCGGAATACAACGCCGCCGGCTCCTCCGGCGGTTCGGCGGTGGCGCTCGCCACCAACATGATCCCGCTGGCCTCGGGTAGCGACACGGGCGGCTCGCTCCGCAATCCCGCCGCCTTCAACGGCATCGTGGGCTACCGCCCGTCCAGCGGCCTGGTGCCGAGCGAGCGGCGCGGCCATGGCTGGTCGCCTCTGCCCATGCTGGGCCCGATGGCGCGCAACGTGCCCGACCTGGCCTTCATGCTCGCCGCCATGGCGAGCGACGACGTGGCGGACCCGCTGGCCTACAGCTTCCCCGGTGTCGCGATGCGCGAGCGGCCGGAGCTGTTCCACCCGGTGCAGCCGGCCGACCTCGCCTCCATGAAGCTCGCCTTCACCGAGGATTTCGGCCTGGCGCCGACGGAGAGCATCGTCCGCCGCGCCTTCCGGAAGGTGGTGGCCGCGATCGCGCCCATGTTCGCGCGTGCGGTCGAAGCCACGCCTGATGTGAGCGGCGGCGACGAGGCCTTCGAGGTGTTGCGCTCGGTCAACGTGCTCTCCGCCCATGGCGAGAAGGTGGACAAGACGCCGCATCTCTGCGGCCCCAACATGCACGCCAATGTCGAGGAGGCGCGGCGCTACAGCTTCGCCGACAACTCTGCGGCGCTGACGCGGCAGACGCAGATCTATCGCAACTTCCAGTCCTTCTTCGCCGAGCAATCGGTGCTGATCAGCCCGGCCATCTGCTGCTCGCCCCGGCCCTGGCGCGAGCTCTATCCCGCGCTGATCGACGGCAAGCCCGTGCGGACCTACTTCCACTGGCTGAGCCTCGCCTACTACGTCACGCTGACGGGCCACCCGGCGATGAGCCTGCCCGTGGGCCGCGACGAGAAGGGCTTTCCCTTCGGCCTGCAGATCGTGGGCCCGCGTGGCGGCGATGCGGTGGTGCTGCGCGTGGCGGCGGCGATCGAGGCCGCCTTCGCGGGCGATGCCGAATTCGGCCGCCCCATCCCCGATGTCGCCGCGCTGGCCAAGGCGCGGCCCATCTCGGAGATGGAAGCCTTCAAGACCTGGGACTGACGGGCGCCTACCAGTAGGCGCGGCGCGGCGGGTGGTAGCCGCTGTAGTAGACGGGGCGGCCATAATACGGGCGCCCGTAACTGGGCCTCCCGTAATAGGCCGGGCGGCTCGGCTGGCTGGCGGCGACGCCGACGGCGACCGCCGCCACGGCGGCACCCGCGGCAAGGAAGCCGGTGGCGACCGGATCATAGCGGCCATAGGCATCGGTGCAGGCGGTGAAGCCGAGAAGGCCGGTGAGGGCGAGGGCAGGCAGCAGCTTGCGCATCGTCATGGCTCTTTCCAGAGCATCAGCCCGGCGTTTTCGGGCGCCCGGCCGGGAGGGGGGTGTCTGGTCCTCTGGAGCGCATCAGGCCACGCCCCCGCGGCGACAGCGGGGTGGGATCAAGGCATTTTCGCCACAAGCGTGGCGGGCCTGCCATGGAGAGCCGTCGGCGGCTTATCCCCGCGCGCCGGAGAACGCGTTGAAGGTCTGCAACGTGTAGGTGTCCTTCACGCCCTTCACGCTCTGCACCCGCTCGACGACGAAGAGGCCGATATCCTGGTCGGGCTCCAGATAGAACTTGCCGAGCAGGTCATACTGGCCGGAGACCGAGTGCATCTCCGACAATTCCGGGATGTTGTCCGCCATCTCGCGCGCCACGCGATAGGCCTGCCCCATTTCGCACTTCACCATGACAAAGATAGCGCGCATGCATCCAGACTCCCGAGCGAGCGGCGCAGGATGGGGGAGGCGCGCGGGGGCGTAAAGCCATCTCGCCGGTTGGAACGGGATGGCGGAGGGATTGACCCGGGCGCGGGCGGGCGGCCAGGGGGACTGCCCAGGATTGCGGCATCGGCCGTACCATGGCCTGCTGTGCCGTCCCGGCGGCGCGTTTCGCCCGGTTGCAGGAGGAGATAGGTTGTCGTGATGGACGCTCTCGATCCCACGCCCGACCGCGGTGGCCCCGCGCAGCCCCTCCTCGCCGTGAAGGGGCTGGTCAAGCACTTCCCGCTGAAGGGCGGCCTGCTCGGCCGCACCCAGGCCGTGGTCCGCGCGGTGGACGACGTGGAATTCGACGTGGTGAAGGGCGAAACCCTCGGCATCGTGGGCGAGTCCGGCTGTGGCAAGTCCACCACCGCACGCCTGCTGATGCGCCTGCTGGAGCCCAATGCCGGCACCATGATCTTCGACGGCGAGGCGGTGGGCGAGAATGTGCAGGCCGGGGGCCTGACGCTGCGCGAATATCGCCGCCAGGTGCAGATGGTCTTCCAGGACAGCTACGCCTCGCTTAACCCCCGCCTGCCGATCGAGGAGACGATCGCCTTCGCCCCGCGAATCCATGGCCTCTCGGCCGATGAATCGGTGGTGCGCGCGCGGGAGTTGCTGGCGGCGGTGGGCCTCGCGCCCGAGAGCTTCGCCCGGCGCTACCCGCATGAGCTTTCGGGCGGTCAGCGGCAGCGGATCAACATCGCCCGCGCGCTCGCGCTGCGCCCCAAGCTGGTGATCCTGGACGAGCCGGTCTCCGCGCTCGACAAGTCGGTCGAGGCGCAGGTGCTGAACCTGCTGGTGGACCTCAAGGCCGAGTTCGGCCTGACCTATGTCTTCATCAGCCACGACCTGAACGTGGTGCAGTACATCAGCGACCGCGTGCTGGTGATGTATCTGGGCGAGGTGGCGGAGATGGGCCCGGTCGGTGCCATCTATGACCGCCCGGCGCATCCCTACACGCGCGCGCTGCTGGACAGCCGCCCCTCGATGGACCCCGCGAAGCGCCGGACCAAGCCGCCGCTGACGGGCGATCCGCCGAACCCGGTGAACCCGCCCTCCGGTTGCCGCTTCCGCACGCGCTGCGGCCATGCCGAGGAGGTCTGCGCCGCCCGCAAGCCGCTGATGGCCGATCTCGGCGGCGGGCACATCGTCTCCTGCCACATGGCGACACCCGATAGCGGGCACAGCCAGGCGGGGAGCCTCGCGGCATGAGTGCGGCGCTCAAGACCAATGCGCCGCCGCTGGTGAAGCTGCGCGACCTGCATGTGACCTTCAAGACGCGCGACCGTACCGTGCATGCGGTGAACGGCGTGGACCTCGACCTGGCCGCCGGCGAGGTGCTCTGCATTCTGGGCGAGTCGGGGTCGGGCAAGTCGGTCACGCTGCGCGCGCTGATGAAGCTCCTGCCGAAATTCGCTCAGATCAAGGGCGGCATCGAGGTGGGCGGGCGCGACGTCAACGCCATGAGCAACAGCCAGCTCGCCGATTTCCGCGGCGGCGAGGTGGCGATGATCTTCCAGGAGCCGATGACGGCGCTGGACCCGGTCTTCACCGTCGGCCGCCAGATCGCGGAGACGGTGCAGCGGCATGAGGGCGTCTCCCGCGCCACGGCCGATGCGCGGGCGCTGGAACTGCTGGAACTGGTGCAGATCCCCTCCGCCAAGCGCCGCCTCGCGGCCTATCCGCATGAGCTCTCCGGCGGCTTGCGTCAGCGCGCGATGATCGCCGTGGCACTCGCCTGCCGCCCCAAGCTGCTGCTGGCCGATGAGCCGACCACGGCGCTGGACGCCACCGTGCAGATCCAGGTGCTGCTGCTGCTGCGCGAGCTTCAGGAAAAGCTCGGCATGGGCGTGATCTTCGTCACGCATGACCTCGGCGTCGCCGGCGAGATCGCCGACCGGGTCGCGGTCATGTATGCGGGCCGCGTGGTGGAGGAGGGGCCGGTCTCGGGCCTCATGGCCGGGCCGCTGCATCCCTATGCCCAGGGCCTGCTCGGCGCCACCGTCCATCCGGGCATGCGCGGCAAGCGGCTGACGACCATCCCCGGCGCACCGCCCATGCTGGATGTGGCGCCCACCACCTGCGCCTTCAGCCCGCGCTGCGAATACGCCGAGGCCGCCTGCACCGATGGCGTGCCGCCGCTGGTCGAGGCTTCCCCGGGGCGTTTTGCGCGCTGCGTCCGCGTGCAGAAGGGCGTGTGATCCATCGCTGCAGCCGCGGCATCCGCCGCGTGGAGTGACGAGCGCGCGCGCCTGATCTAGCCTCCTCTCCGATTCCAGAGGGGAGCAAGCAGCATGGCGAAGGCGCCGAAGACGAAGACCACCGAAAAGGCGAGCGAGCGCAGTGGCGGCAAGCTGCTGGCTGATGCCCTGGTGGCCAATGGCGCGACGCATGTCTTTGCCGTGCCCGGCGAGAGCTATCTCGACCTGCTGGACGGGCTCTACTCCGTCCGCAACCGCATCGAGCTGATCACCTGCCGCTTCGAGGCCGGCGCCGTCCACATGGCGGAGGCCCATGGCAAGCTGACCGGCCGGCCCGGCGTCTGCATCGTCACCCGCGGGCCTGGCGCCTGCCATGCCGCCATCGGCGTGCATGTGGCGCAGCAGGACAGCACGCCCATGGTGCTGCTGGTCGGCCAGATCCCGCGCGAGGAGACGGATCGCGAGAGCTTCCAGGAGGTGGATTACCGCCGGATGTTCTCGCCCATCGCCAAGTGGGTGACGCAGATCGACGACGCGCACCGCATCCCCGAGATCATGGCCCATGCCTTCGACGTGGCGGTGAGCGGTCGCCCTGGCCCTGTCGTGGTCGCGATCAGCGAGGAGATGCAGAAGCACCTCGCCGGCGTGCCGGATATCGGTGCGGCCGATGTGGCGCCCGCGCATCCGGCGCCGGATGCCATCCCCAAGCTGATGAAGCTGCTCTCCAAGGCCGAGCGGCCGCTCGCCATCCTCGGCGGCAGCCGCTGGAGCGAGGAGGGCCGCGCCGCCATCCGTGACTTCCTGGTGGCGAACGACATCCCGACGGCGGTCTCCTTCCGCCGGCAGTCGCTGTTCGATGGCACGTCCAAGCATTACGCGGGCGATCTCGGCGTCGGCGCCGATGCCGCGCTGGTGGCGGCCGCCAAGGAATCCGACCTCATCCTTGCCTTCGGCACACGCATGGGCGAGCCGGTGAGCCAGGGCTACACGCTGCTGGACATGGCCGGCGCCACCCCGCTGGTGCAGGTCTATCCGGAGCAGTCGGAGATCGGGCGCGTCTACCGCCCGGCGCTGGGCATCACCAGCGATGTGAACGCCTTCGCGCTCGCCATTCGCGATGAGCGGGTGAAGAAGCCGAAATGGGGCGCCTGGCGCAAGCAGGTCCGTGCCGCACGCGAGGTGCAGGCCGTGGCGCCCGAATATGAGGGCCCGCTCAACCTCGCCCGCGCGCTGCAGGCGCTCGAGAAGGTGCTGCCCAAGGATACGATCTTCACGACCGATGCGGGCAACTTCGCCACCTGGCCCAGCCGCTTCATGCATGTGAAGCAGGATCAGGAATTCCTGGGCCCGACCAATGGCGCCATGGGCTATGGCGTTCCGGCGGCGATCGGCGCGGCCATCACCTATCCTGGCCGGCAGGTGATCTGCTTCGTCGGCGATGGCGGCTTCCTGATGACGGGGCAGGAGATCGCGACCGCCTTCCACCACAAGGTCGCGCCCATCATCATGGTGTTCAACAACGGGATGTACGGCACCATCCGCATGTACCAGGAGCGCGTCTATCCCGAGCGCGTCTCCGGCACGGCGCTCACCAACCCCGACTTCGCCCGCTTCATCGAGGCCTTCGGCGGCCATGGCGAGGTGGTGACGACGACGGAGGAGATGGTGCCGGCCTACAAGCGCGCCGCCGCCAGCGGCAAGCCCGCCATCATCGAGGTGCGGATGAACCCGGAGCAGGTGACCAACCGGGCCACCATCGCGGATCTGCGGGCGCAATCCACCGGCAAGAAGAAGTAGCCGGCGAGGGGGGCGCGAGCCCCCCTTCTCAATCCAGATGCGCCTCGAGCATCCAGAGCGCCTTGTCGAGCATGCGCGAGGTGCCGGTGAAGAGGTCCGCCGTGTCGGCATCGCCGGCTTCCGCTGCGGCATCAATCGCTTTGCGGGTGGTCTCGGCCAGCGCGGCGTAGCGTTCGGCCAGCGCCGCCACATGCGCCATGCCGTCGCGCAGATCGGCCGGGTAGGGGGCGAGGCGCGTGGTGCTGCCCACGGCCTGGGTGGTGCCGGAGGGCGTGCCGCCCAGCTGGACGATGCGCTCGGCCGTGTCGTCCACCGCCGTGCCGAGCTGGTTGTAGAATTCCTCGAACTGGGCATGCAGCGCCGCGAAATTCGGCCCGCGCACGGTCCAGTGCGCCATGCGCACGCCGTTGGTCAGGTCCATCAGGTCCGCCAGCGCCGCGTTGAGCAGGTCCACGCTGGTCAGGCGGGCATTTTCGCCCAGGGTGTTGCGGGTGCGGGCAAGCTTGGCCATGCATCGAATCTCCATCCTGTGATGGCATGGATATGGGGAGCGTCGCGCCGCTTTCAGATGACAAGAACGTCATGTCATGGCAGCGTCATACCATGGCAACGCGCATCTCGACCTATGCGGAGTTCTGGCCCTGGTACCTGAGCGAGCATTCGGCGCCGCTGACGCGCCGGCTGCACGCGCTGGGCACGGGGCTTGGCCTGCTGCTGCTCCTCGCCACGCTCCTGATCGGCCCGTGGTGGCTCTTCCTCGTCGCGCTGGTCGCGGGCTATGGCTTCGCCTGGGTCTCGCACATGGTGGTCGAACGGAACCGCCCCGCAAGCTTCCGCCATCCCTGGTGGTCCCTCCTCTCCGATTTCCGCATGGCTTGGTGCATGGTGACCGGCACGCTGGATGATGAGCTGCGGAAGGCCGGCGTCACACCCGGACGTTGACGTAGCGCACCGCCTCCGGCCCGCCTTCGCCCACATGGAAGGCGGCGGCGCGGGCCAGCGTCACGCGGTCCTCGTCGGAAAGGCGGCCCGCTTCGCGCAGATGCTCGGCCCAACTCTCGATGGCCCAGAGCTCCACCCAGCGGTCGGGCTGGGCGATGTCCTCGTAGAGGCGCCACGTCGCCGCCCCGCCGCGCAGCCGCACCAGCCGGCACTCGGCCATGACGGCGAGGAAGGCCGCGCGGTCGGAGGGCGCCACCTGGTAGCGCACCACCTCCAGCACGCGGTTGGCGCCCTCATGCAGCAATTCGCGCAGTTCGGCCGCGGCCGGGGCAGGGCGGACGAGCTCGACCGCGGGTGGCGCGCTCGGCGCCTCGGCGTCGAGCGTCCAATGCCGCACGAGGATCGCGCCGATCGCTGCCCCCAGGGCGAAGAGGAACATCGCCCAGGTGACGCCGACCTGCACGGCGATCCATCCCGAAAGGGCGGAGCCCGCGGCCAGCGCCCCGAAGAAGCACATCTGGTAGATGCCGATGGCGCGTGCCCGCACCCAGGCCGGGGCCGCCATCTGGGCCGAGGCCTGGAGCGTGGAGGCGGCCGAGATCCAGGAGACGCCGTAGAGCGTCATGCCCAGCGCCGCGAAGCTCCAATGGTGCAACAGCGCGAGGATCGCCATGGCCAGGGCCCCGATCAGCGAGGCCCAGAGCACCATCCCGGAACGGTCCAGCCGCCCGCGCAGAGCGGGCAGCAGGAAGCCCGCCGCCACCGCGCCCACGCCCATGCAGCCCAGCAGCAGGCCGAAGGATTGCGGCCCGAGGCCCAGCGTGTCCCGCACCAGCAGTGGCAGGAGGCCCCAGACGGCCGAGCCAAACAGGAAGAACACCACCGCGCGGATGATCGCCGCATGCATGGCTGGCGTCGCCGCCACGAAGCGCGTGCCTGCCCGCACGGCGGAGAGGAAATGCTCGCGTGGCATGCGGGAGCTGGTCTGGGGCCGCTTCCAGACGAAGAGCGCCAGCACCATCACCATCAGGCACGCGGCGTTCAGCGCGAAGGCGGCGCCCATGCCGAACCAGGCGATGGTGAGGCCGCCGATCGCCGGGCCGATGGCGCGGGTGATGTTGAAGCCGATGCCGTTCAGCGCGATGGCGCTGATGAGGTCGCTGCGGGGGACCAGTTCGGGCGTGGTCGCCGCCCAGGCCGGGAAGGTCATGGCGAGGCCCGCGCCCAGGGCGAAGGTCAGCGCCACCAGCCCCCAGGGGCCCAGCGCGTCGAAGCCGCTGAGCAGGCAGAGCAGCAGCGCCGTCCCCGCCATCCAGAGTTGCGCGCCGATGAGGAAGAGGCGGCGGTCCATGATGTCGGCCAGCGCCCCGGCGGGAAGGGCGAGCAGGAAGACCGGCAGCATGGAGGCAGCCTGGACGAGGCTCACCATCATCGGCGAGGGGTCGAGGCTGGTCATCAGCCAACCCGCCGCCGTGTTCTGCACGAAGAGCCCGATATTGGAGGCGAGGTTCGCCAGCCAGAGCATCCGGAAGGCCGGATGGCGCAGGGGCGCCAAGGCGGCCGGATTTCGCATCAACTGACGGCGAATTTCACGGCGCAGAGGGCCGAGAGCACCCAGACGGCGCCATGAACCTCGGCCGCGCGGCCGGCCAGCGTCTTGATGCCGACATAGGCGAGGAAGCCCAGGCCGATGCCGGTCGCGATCGAGAAGGTGAAGGGCATCGCCAGCACGGTGAGCATGGCGGGGAGGTACTCGGTCTCATCCCCCCAATCCATGGATTTCAGCGCCTGCGCCATCAGGCAGGCGACAAAGATCAGCGCGGGCGCGGTGGCGAAGGCGGGCACGGAGGCGGCGACCGGCGCCAGGAATAGCGCCAGCAGGAAGAGCGCGGCGACGGTCAGCGCGGTGAGCCCGGTTCGCCCGCCCTGCTGGATGCCGGCGGCACTCTCGATGTAGCTGACGGTGGGCGAGGTGCCGAGCGCAGCGCCCCCCATGACCGCCCCGGAATCCGCCAGCAGCGCGCGGCCGAGCTTGGGGACGCTGCCATCGGGCCGCATCAGCCCGGCGCGCTGCGTGGTGGCGATCAGCGTGCCGGTGTTGTCCAGCAGGTCCACCAGGAAGAAGACGAAGACGATGCTGACAAGGCCAAGCGAGAGCGCTCCGGCCAGGTCCATCTGCAGGAAGCTGGGCGCCAGCGAGGGCGGGGCCGCGACGATCCCGTGGAAGGTGGTGAGGCCGAAGGGAATGCCCGCCGCCGCCGTGGCGAGGATGCCGATGACGACCGAACCCTGCACGCCGCGCGCGGCGAGGGCCGCGATCAGCAGCAGGCCGCCGCAGCCCAGCAGCACGGGGGTGGAGCCCAGATGGCCCATCGCGACCAGCGTCTGGGGATCGCCGACGACGAGGCCCAGGTTCTTCAGGCCGATCAACCCGAGGAACATGCCGATGCCCGCCGCGATGCCGAGCTTGAGCGAAACCGGGATGCCGCCGATCAGCCATTCGCGCACATGCAGCAGGCTCAGCACCAGGAAGAACACGCCGGAGATGAAGACCGCGCCCAGCGCCACCTGCCAGGGCACGCCCATGGCGCCGACCACGCCGAAGGCGAAATAGGCGTTGATGCCCATGCCCGGGGCGAGGGCGATCGGATAGTTCGCCAGCAGCCCCATCAGTGCCGAGCCGAGGGCCGCGGCAAGGCAGGTGGCGACGAAGGCCGCCCCGGGATCCATGCCCGCCGCCGCCAGGATCTGCGGGTTCACGATCAGGATATAGGCCATGGTCAGGAAGGTGGCGGCGCCGGCCGCCATTTCGCGGCGGACCGTGGTGCCATGTTCGGCGAGGGCGAAGAATCGTTCCATGTCGCTGCTCCGCGTGAATCCGGTTTCGCTCTACTTACGCGGAATCAGCCTGGGTGCCTCCCTGGGCGGCAGCCCGGACGGCGCCGCCAGACGGCATCGCTTGGCGGATGGGCAGATGGCGCCGCGGCTTGGGCGGTGCCTGCGGGTCAGGCCGGCTCGGACAGGCCGAGCAGGCCGCGCAGGGCGGTGGCCGGTGCGGCCAGCTCCGCGAGGCTGGTTGCGTCCAGCACGGCGAGGAAGGCGGCCCGCGCCTCGGCCAGGCGATGCTTCAGGAGGCAGGCGGGGGTGATGGCGCAACTGCCGCCGGCCAGGCAGGGTACGAGGTCGAGATCCGGCTCCATCCGGCGGACGACCTCGCCCGCGCTGATCCCGGCCGCATCGCGCGCGAGCGCCAGGCCGCCGCCGCGCCCGCGCAGGGTGCGCACCAGGCCCGCCTGGCCGAGCTGGTGCGCGACCTTCATGAGATGCGCCTCCGAGATCGCATAGGCCCGCGCCACCTCGGCGATGGTCGCGCGGCCCTGCGGCTGGACCGCGAGATGGATGAGCATGCGGAGGGAGAAATCGGTCAGGGAGGTCAGGCGCATGGCCGAAAAGATACATCTATGATGTTGCTTTGCAAGCGATCGGCGAGATAAGGTATATCCAACATAGATCTTATGAGGCTCCCATGTCCCCCGTCGCCCTCTTCCTTCTCCCCGGCAACCTCGTCAGCGATGCGCTGCACATCGAGGCGGAAGACAGCCGCGTCATGACCCGCACGCTGGTCAACATGCTGTTCTGGAACCTCTGCGCCGTCCTCGTGGTGCTTCCCTTTGTCTGAGGTCGTCAGCGAGGCGGAGATCGCGGGTCTCGTCGCCGCCTTCTACGAGCGGGTGCGGGCGCATCCGACGCTGGCTCCCATCTTCGCCGCCGCGATCGGCGAGGGGGAGGCCGAATGGGCGGCGCATGAGGAGAAGCTCTGCCGCTTCTGGTCCTCGCTGATGCGGCGCAGCGGCGCCTATCACGGCGACCCCTATGGCGCGCATCTGCGCCTGCCGGGTCTGACGCCCGCCATGTTCGGCGAGTGGCTGGCGCTGTTCGAGGCCTGCGCCGCCGAAACGCTGCCGCCCGAGACCGCCCAGGCCTTCAACGACCGGGCCGCGCGCGTGGCCCGCAGCCTGCGGATCGGGATCTTCGAGCGCATCGGCGCCTGAACCGGGGTGCACTCCCGCGCGGCACAGGCATTGCATGGCTGCAATGCAAACTGCGAATGGGAGCCCCCGTCATGCTCGACCTCCGCCGCCGCGCGCTTCTCGCCGCCCCCGCGCTCATCGGCGCGCTCGGCGCCAATGAGGCGGAGGCGCAGCAGGCCCAGCCGCTGCGCATCGCCATGTCCATCGGCGACGTGCCGCGCCTCTGGGGCGGGCCGGAGGCGGGGTTCGAGGGTGTCCGTTTCGGCTCCTACTTTGTCTATGACAGCCTGACGCTGTGGGATCTTTCCCGCGCCGACGCGCCCTCCACCCTGCGTCCCGGCCTCGCCACCTCCTGGCGGGTGGACGAGGCGGATCGCCGCCGCTGGATCATCGAGCTTCGGCAGGGCGTGAAGTTCCATGACGGCTCGCCCTTCGACGCCGATGCGGCGATCTGGAACCTGGACAGCATCTTCAACAGCACCGCCCCGCAATTCGAGGGCACGCGCTCAGGCCTGGTGCGCGGCCGCGCCACGGGCGTGCACGCCTATGAGAAGCTCGACACCCACCGCATCGCGATCATCACGCGCGAGCCCGATGCGACCATGCCCTTCCAGATGGCCTTCCTCTGGTTCGCCTCGCCCGCGCATTGGCAGGCGATGGGGGGCGACTGGCAGCGCTTCGCGCTGAATCCCTCCGGAACCGGGCCCTATCGCGTAACGTCGGTGACGCCGCGCCAGCGCGCGGAGCTGGAGGCGAACCGCGACTATTGGGAGCCGGGTCGCGTGCCCAAGGCGCCGCGCACCGTGCTGCTGCCGATCCCTGACGGGCCGGCCCGCGTGGCCGCCCTGCGCGCCGGCCAGGTGGACCTCGTGGAATCCCTCCCGACCGACACCATCGCCCCGCTGCGCGCGGCCCGCTTCCAGATCGTGCAGAACAGCTATCCGCATATCTGGGCCTGGCGGCTCAATGTGGACCAGGGCTCGCCCTTCCACGACATCCGCGTGCGGCAGGCGGCGAATCTCGCCGTGGATCGCGACGGCATCGTCTCGCTCCTCTCGGGCGCCGCGCTGCCCGCGCGCGGCAAGGTGACGCCGGACGACCCCTGGTTCGGCAACCCGCAATTCCACCTGCGGCATGACCTGACCGAGGCGCGGCGGCTGATGAACGCGGCCGGCTATTCCGCCACGCGACGCTGCGCCATCAGCGTCATCATGCCGATCTCGGGCGGCGGGCAGATGGTGCCCCAGCCGATGAACGAGGCGGTGCAGGCCGGCCTGCGGGAGGCCTTCTTCGACGTCAGCTTCCTGCCGGTGGATTTCGCGACCGCGATCAACCAGATGCGTGCCGGCTCCCGCGACCCTGCTTCGCGCGGGGCGGCGGCGCTGAACGTGGCCATCCCCTCCATGGAGCCGAATACGGGCTGGGTGATCTATGACAGCCAGCTCGCGAATCCGCGCGGCATCAACTGGGGCCACTACAACTCGCCCGCGGTGGACGCGCAGCTCCGGGTGGTGCGCAACAGCTTCGATCCGGCCGAACAGGCCCGGCAGATGGCCCAGCTGCACAACATCCTGATCGACGAGGCCGCGCTGCTGGCCGTGGTGCATGATCTCAACCCGCGCGCGCTCAGCCCGCGCTGCCGCGGCTTTATCCAGGCGCGCAGCTGGTTCCAGGACTACACGCAGATCAGCCTGGCTTGAGGCGGGGCCACACCGGGCGGCGCATTGATCTTGCGCATGTCCGGCCGCGCGAAAGCTGCCATGATGCCGGTGTCGCCTCCCATTCCGGGGGGCGGCTCCTGATTGCACGAGGAAACGCGCGAACATGTCCGCCGCCATCCGTCCCGAGGCCCGTTGAGTCATGGCCGAGATCGACCACATCGTCCTCGGCGCCCGCACCCTGGAAGAGGGTGCGGCCTTCGTCACGCGCCTGCTCGGCGTGAAGCCGCAGCCCGGCGGCAAGCATGAGGGGGCGGGCACCCACAACATGCTCGTGGGCCTCGGCCCCGATTGCTACCTCGAGATCATCGCGCCCGATCCGAGCCAGCCGGAGCCGCCCCAGCCGCGCCTCTTCGACCTGGACGACCCCGCGACGCGCCTCATGCTGGAGGCGGAGCCGCGCCTGCTGGGCTGGGTCGCGCGCACGCCTTCCATGGATTCGGTGATGGCGCGCCTCGGGCCCCGCGGCGGCACGGTGCGGGAGATGAAGCGCGGCGACCTGGCCTGGCGCTTCGCCGTCCCGCCGCAGCGGCAGGACATGGACAACCTGATCCCGCCGATGATCGAGTGGCGCGGCGAGCGTGCCGGCCGCCACCTGCATGACAGCCATTTCCGCCTGACAGCGCTGGAGGCGGAGTATCCGGAGGACGAGGCGCTGCGCCGCGCGCTGGATGAACGCGGCCTCGGCGCCGCGCTCAAGGTCAAGCGCGGCCCGCATCCCCGCCTGATCGCCCATCTGCACGGCGCCGACGGGGCGGAGCACACGCTGACCAGCGGCTGAGCCGCGTGGGAGGCCCCTCCCCGCCGCGATCAGGCCATGGTATTTTGCATGGCATGTCAGGCGTGATGCATAGCTGCGGTCTGCGGAACCCGCGTGGGGCGGTAGCGCCAGACGCTGGCCGGCGGGAAGTTCGCCGGTGTGAAGGCCATGCGCCGCGCCGTGAGCTCCAGCTTGCGGTAGGGCAGGGGCGAGGTGGCGCAGTAGGTGTAGAGGAGGAAGCCGCGGCCGGGCGCCACGGCCTCCACCGCGTCCCGGAAGGCCGCCTGGCGCTCCAGGGGCAGCAGCACCAGCGGAATGCCGCAGATCGCCGTGCCGATGCGGCCATGCATCTGCGCCGGCAGCGCAGCCTTGAGGTCGAAGGCATCGCCGCAGATCACGTTCACGCCGGGCAGGCTCTGGCGCAGGAATTCCGCCATTTCCGGCACGATCTCGACGACGATCAGCTTCTCGGCCGGCACGCCCGCGGCCAGGAGCGCGGCCGAGATGACGCCGGTGCCGGCCCCCAGCTCCAGAACATATTCGTCCGACCCCCGTTCCACCGCCGCCGCGATCCTGCGGGACAGCGCGGGCGAGGAGGGGATGATCGAGCCCATCTGCAGCGGGTTGCGCAGCCAGCGGCGGAAGAACAGGCCTTTATTGGCGGCCGGCGCCGGCCGGCCCAGGGTCATTTCAGACACATCACGCTCCTGTTGCGTTGCGTGCCCGACCTGAGGGGAAGCACTGACCGATGACCGCCCGCGTCCTTGCGGTGGATGACATCGCGGCCAATCTCCGCCTGCTCGAGGCCAAGCTGCAGGCCGAGTATTACGAAGTCATGCTCGCCTCCAGCGGCCAGGAGGCGTTGCAGATAGCTTTCACGCAATTGCCAGACGTCATTCTCCTGGATGTCATGATGCCGGGGATGGATGGCTATCAGGTGTGCACCGCGCTCAAGGCTGATGCACGCACCCAGCACATTCCCGTCGTGATGGTGACCGCCCTGACCGACAGCACGGAGCGCGTGCGCGGACTCGAGGTGGGCGCGGACGACTTCCTGTCCAAGCCGGTGGATGACGCGACGCTCTTCGCGCGGCTGCGCGCGCTGCTGCGCGTGAAGCAGGTGCAGGATGCCTGGCGCCTGCGCGCGGAGACCGCCCGCGAGCTCGGCCTCGAGAGCAGCGCGCCCGAGCCCGCCATCTCGGTCGCCAATGCGCGTGCCCTGGTGCTGGCCGAGGTGCCGGAGGAAATGGCCGTGGTGCGCCAGGCGCTGGAGGCGGATGCCATCAAGGCCATCTGCGTCACCAATGTCGAGGATGCGCAGAAGCAGCTGGGCAAGGGCGAGTTCGACCTCGCGCTGCTCGCCCTGCCCTCGGATGCGACGGAGGTGCTGCGCCTCGCCTCGCGGCTGCGCGCACAGAACAACACGCGCGACCTGCCCCTGCTGCTCCTGGCTGATACCGCGCAGAAGACGCAGGTGCTGCGCGGTTTCGACCTGGGCGCGAATGACCACGCCTTCCGCCCGCTCGACCCCAATGAGCTGCGCGCCCGTGCCCGCAACCAGATCCGCCGCAAGCGCTACCAGGAGCGGCTGCGCGCAGAGCTGGACCGCTCGCTGGAGATGGCCGTCACCGACCAGCTGACGGGCCTGCGCAACCGCCGCTACGTCCGCCGCCACCTGGACGGGCTGCTGCGCACCGAGGAAGCGGCGGTGCTGCTGGTGGATATCGATAAGTTCAAATCCATCAACGACACCTATGGCCACAATGTCGGCGATGTCGCGCTGCGCGAGGTGGCCGAGCGGCTGCGCGTGCAACTGCGCGCGGCGGACGTGGTGGCCCGCTATGGCGGCGAGGAGTTCCTGGCCGTGCTGACCGGCGCGCCCAGCGCCTATGCCCTGATCGTGGCCGACCGCCTGCGCGAGGCCATCGCGGCCGAGCCGATCCGCACCGGCGATGTGGTGCTGCCGGTCACCATCAGCATTGGCGTCGCCGTCGGCGGGCCAGGCGTGCCGGCGGACCAGCTCATCGGTTCGGCCGATGAGGCGCTCTACCGGGCCAAGCGTGACGGCCGCAACCGCGCCTATCTGGCCGACCCCGAGCTCGACAAGTCGGCGCAGTAGGACCACGCCCACCACGGGAAAACCCGGCACGAAAAAAGGCGGCTGCCCCGCGAGGGACAGCCGCCTTTTTCATGGCATGCGCGGGCCCGGGCCCGCGGCTTCGCCTTACTTGATCTTGCCTTCGCGATAGACCACGTGCTTGCGCACCTTCGGGTCGTACTTCTTCAGCTCGAGCTTGCCGGTGGCCGTGCGGGTGTTCTTCTTCGTGACGTAGAAGTGGCCCGTATCGGCGCTGCTGATCAGCTTGATGAGGATCGTATTGGCCTTGGCCATGGTCTTGTCTTTGCTCTGCTCTGCGCGGAATGCGCGTGAGGGCGCCGGGCCGGAGGCCGGTGCTGGAATGGAGTGGCGGTTCTAGCGCCCCCGCCCAGGACGTCAACCCTTTGCGTCAACCCTTTCGTTTGCGCCCGCCGCGCATGCGGGCCGGCGCGCCGCCCATCATCAGTTCGAAGACGAGGCTGCCGGTCTGGGCATTGGCCTCGCGCAGCCGGGCCTCCACCTCGTCGGCCAGGCGGATCACCTGGCGGGAATGGCGGCCCACCACGCTGCGCTTGTCCTCCGAGACGATCCAATGGTCCTGCGGCAGCGCCTTCATCGGAACGAAGCCCGAGGCGCCGGTCTCGGTGAGCGTGACGAAGACGCCGAAGGCGTGGATGCCCGAGACCCGCGCGGCGAAGGTCGCCCCCACCCTGTCCGCCAGATAGGCGGCGAGGTAGCGGTCCACCGCGTCCCGCTCGGCCGCGGCGGCGCGGCGCTCGGTCGCGGTGATATGCTCGGCCGTCTCGGGGAATCGGGCGGTCTCGGGCTCGGAGAGGCCGTCGGCTCCCAGCTTGAGGCCCCGGATCAGGGCGCGATGCACGAGAAGATCGGCGTAGCGGCGGATGGGCGAGGTGAAATGGGCGTAGCGCGGCAGGGCCAGGCCGAAATGGCCGATATTGTCGGGGTCGTAGGCCGCCTGGGACTGGCTGCGCAGCACCGTCTCATTGACCATCCGCGCCTCCGGCATCTCCTTCACCTTGTCCAGCAGGCGCTGGAAATCGCGCGGCTGGAGCTGGCCCACAGGGTTGAGCGAGAGGCCGAGTGTCGCCAGGAACTCCTTCAGGGAGTTGTATTTCTCCTCCGAGGGTGGCGCATGGATGCGGTACATGCAGGGCTGTCCCAGCCGCTCCAGCTCCTCCGCCGCGCAGACATTGGCGGCGACCATGAACTCCTCGATGAGGCGGTGGCTGTCGAGCCGGGCGCGGGGAATGACGGCGGTGACATTGCCTTCGGCGTCCAGCATGACGCGCCGCTCGGGCAGGTCGAGATCGAGCGTGCCGCGCCGCTCGCGCGCCGAGAGCAGGGCGCGGAAGGCGCCGTAGAGGCGCCCCACATGGCCTTCGGGGACGCTCTCCAGCTCCCCGCCGGCATCCTGCAGCGCCTGGATCTGCTCATAGGTCGTGCGAGCGAAGCTGCGCATCAGGCCGCGGCCGAATTTGTGCCGCGTCTTGGTGCCGGAGCCGTCGAAATGCATCTCGACGAAGAGGCAGCCGCGCTCCTCCTGCGGCTTCAGGCTGCACCAGCCATTGGAGAGCGCCTCGGGCAGCATGGGCACGACGCGGTCGGGGAAATAGACGGAATTGCCGCGCGCCCAGGCGTCCCGGTCCAGCGCGGAACCCGGCGTCACATAATGCGCCACATCGGCGATGGCGACGACGACCTTCCAGCCATCCCCCTCCGGTTCGGCGAAGACGGCGTCGTCGAAGTCCCGCGCATCCTCGCCGTCAATGGTGATCAGCGGCATCTCGCGCAGGTCGGTCCGCTTGGCGAGCGGCAAGGCGCGGGCGCGCTCGGCCTGCTCCTCCGCCTCGGCGGTGAAGAGTTCCGGGATGCCATGGGCATGGATGCAGATGAGCGAGACCGAGCGCGGCTCGCCCAGCCTGCCCAGGCGCTCAACGATGCGCGCCGGGCGCAGGCCGAAGCCGGTCGAGGGCAGCGACTCGGCCAGGACGATCTCACCGCCATGGGCGCCGCCCGTCTCGCCCGGGGGCACGGTCCATTCGGCCTTCTGGCGCCTGTCGGTCGGGATGATGCGGCCATCCTGGAACACGCCCAGGATGCGGCGGCGGTCTTCCACGGCGCCGAGGCGCTTGAGGGTGCGGCCCTCGTATTTCTCGCCGGTGATGTGGCGCAGCTTCGCCAGCACGCGCTCGCCGGCGGCCAGCGCGGTCTGCCCGCGCCGCTCGGGGTGCATGTAGATCACCGGCCGGCCCTCGCCCTCCCAGCCGACGGGCCGGGCGATCGGGTCGCCATCGGGATCGGTGCCGAAGACCTCCACCACCGCAGTCTCGGGCAGGCGGGTGGGGCGTGGGCGGGGCGCTTCCTCCGGCGCCTCGGCCTCGATGCGCCGGGGGAGGCGGCCGCGCGCGGGCGGGCCGTTGCGGTCGGGCGGCGTGCCGCGATCCGTCTTGGTGAAGGCGCGGCCGGGGGCGGCCGGCTTGAATCGCTGGCCGGGGGCGACATTGGGCGGCGGGGCGGCCACGGGCACGGGCGCGCCAGCCGCTTCGCCCGCGAAGGTGCGCTTGCCGACGGGCTTTGCGCTGCCGTCGAACTTCATCTCGGAGAGCAGCTGACGCAGGGCTGGGCGCTGTTCGGTGTGCAGGCCGAAATGCCGGGCGATCTCACTCTTGCCGACGCGCCCACCCATGCTGGTCAGGAACAGCTTCAGATCGGCCTTGCTTGGCAGGGGCGCGCCCTTGGGGGCGGATTTGACCTTGGCCCGGCCGGTCTTCGCCTTGGGCGGTGGCGGCGGCGCGGAGAGGCCATCCGCCCGGCGCTTGGCGTTGGACTTGCGGGCCTTCTGCCCCTTCGCCGGAGGCCCGCTGCGCGGCATCTCAGCCGCCCGCCTTGGTCTTGACGGC
Organism: Sediminicoccus rosea; assembly: GCF_033547095.1. Lineage (NCBI taxonomy): Bacteria > Pseudomonadati > Pseudomonadota > Alphaproteobacteria > Acetobacterales > Roseomonadaceae > Sediminicoccus > Sediminicoccus rosea. The sequence continues at coordinate 1,425,209 of NZ_CP137852.1, forward strand.
GGGCTTTTTCGCGGGTGCCTTCTTCGCCGCGGGCTTCTTCGCGGCCGGCTTCTTGGCGGGTGCGGCCTTCTTGGCCGGCGCCGCCTTCTTCACGGCGGGCGCCGGGGCCTCGGCCCTCTTCGGCGCGGCCTTCTTCGCCGGGGCCTTCTTGCCCCCCTTGCCCTTGAGCGGGGGCAATTCCTTGCCCTTCTCGGCGAGGATGGCGATGCCTTCCTCCAGCGTCACCGCCTCCATCTCCGTGCCGCGCGGCAGGTTGGCGACGCGCGTGCCGTGCATGAGGTAGGGGCCGAAGCGCCCGCGCCGCACCTCGACGATGCCGCCCTTGGGATGCTCGCCCAGCGTGACACCGCGCGGCTTGGCGCTGGCCATGAGGTCCACGGCCCGATTCAGCCCGATGGTCAGCGGGTCATCGTCGCGGTCCAGCGATTTGCTGAGCGCGCCCATCTTCAGATAGGGCCCGAAACGGCCGAGATTCGAGGTGATCTCCTCGCCCGTCTCCGGATGCAGCCCCACCACGCGCGGCATGGAGAGCAGCGCGAGCCCCGACTCCAGCGTCATCGTCTCGGGATCCATCCCGCGCGAGAGGCTGGCGCGCTTGGGCTTGGTGGGCTTGCCCTTGGCGTCCACGCCGGGCTCGCCCAGCTGGGCATAGATGCCGTAGGGGCCGCGCCGCAGCGAGACCTCCAGGCCGGTCACCGGGTCGGTGCCCAGCACGCGCACGCCATCGGCCAGCGCACCGCCGCCCTCGCCCTCGCCGCCCGGTACGGCCAGCGGCCGGGTGTAGCGGCATTCCGGATAGTTGGAGCAGCCGATGAAGGCGCCGGTCCGGCCCAGCCGCAGCCCGATCCGGCCCGTGGAGCAGGAGGGGCAGGCGCGCGGGTCGCCGCCATCGGCGGGCTTGGGGAAGAAATGCGAACCGAGCTCGGAATCCAGCCGGTCGATGACGTCGCTGATCTTGAGGTCCTTCGTGGCGTCCACCGCGGCGCGGAAGTCGTTCCAGAAGGCGTGCATCACCGCGCGCCAATCGGCGCGGCCGCCCGAGATGTCATCCAGCTGTTCCTCCAGCCCGGCGGTGAAGCCCGTATCCACGTAGCGCTCAAAGAAGGCGACCAGGAAGGATGTGACAAGGCGCCCGCGGTCCTCCGGGATGAAGCGGCGCTTGTCGAGCTTCACATATTCCCGGTCCTGCAGCACCTGCAGGATGCTGGCATAGGTGGACGGCCGGCCGATGCCGAGCTCCTCCAGCTTCTTGACGAGCGAGGCCTCGGAATAGCGCGGCGGCGGCTGGGTGAAGTGCTGCGTCGCCTCGACGGATTGCCGCTTCACCGGATCCTTTTCGCGCATCGGCGGGAGGATGCGGCTGTCCTCGTCGCCGTCATCCGGCGCATCATCCGTGTCCTCGCGGTAGAGCTTCAGGAAGCCGTCGAAGGCGATGACGCTGCCATTGGCGCGCAGCCTGGTCTTGCCGCTCGGCTCCACCAGCTCGACCACGGTCTGGTCCAGCTCGGCCGACTGCATCTGGCTGGCGACGGCGCGCTTCCAGATCAGCTCGTAGAGCTTGCGCTGCTGGTCGTTCAGGTAGGGGGCGACCGATTCCGGCGTGCGGGCCACGTCGGTCGGGCGGATCGCCTCATGCGCTTCCTGCGCGTTCTTCGCGCGGCTGGAATATTCGCGCGGGGCGCCGGGCAGGTATTCCTCGCCAAAGGCGCGCTTGATATGGGCGCGCAGTTCCTGGACCGCCTCGCGCGCCATCTGCACGCCATCGGTCCGCATATAGGTGATGAGGCCGACGGTCTCGCCGCCGATCGCGACACCCTCGTAAAGGCCCTGCGCCGTGCGCATCGTGGCCTGCGCGCCGAAGCCGAGCTTGCGGCTCGCTTCCTGCTGCAGGGTGCTGGTCTGGAAGGGCGGTGGCGGGTTGCGCTTGGCGCGCTTCTTCTCGACCGAGCCCACGGTGAAGGAGGCGGCCTCGACCGCCGCCTTCGCCGCCATGGCTTGGGCCTCGTTGCCGAGGTCGAACTGCTCGAGCTTGCGGCCTTGGTGATGAGTGAGGCGGGCCGGGAAGGGGATGCCGGCCGGCGTGGTGAAGCGCCCCTGGACCGTCCAGTATTCCCGGGCGATGAAGGCCTCGATCTCGCTCTCGCGCTCGCAGATCAGGCGCAGCGCCACCGACTGCACGCGCCCGGCCGACTTGCTGCCGGGCAGCTTGCGCCAGAGCACGGGCGAGAGGGTGAAGCCCACCAGGTAGTCCAGGGCGCGCCGCGCGAGATAGGCCTCGATCAGCGGCAGGTCGAGCTGGCGGGGATGCGCCATGGCGTGCTGGACGGCGCGCTTGGTGATCTCGTTGAAGGTGATGCGCTGGACATTCACCCCCTTCAGCGCGCCCGCACGCTCCAGCATGTCCTTCACATGCCAGGAGATCGCCTCGCCCTCACGGTCCGGGTCGGTGGCGAGGTAGAGGCGCTTGGCGCCGCGCAGCGCGCTGCTGATGGCGCGCATCTGCTTCTGGCCGCGCTCATCCGCCTCCCAGTCCATGGCGAAGTCTTCTTCGGGACGGACCGAGCCATCCTTCGCCGGCAGGTCCCGTACATGGCCGAAGGAGGCGAGGACGCGGAAATCCCCGCCGAGATATTTCTCGATGGTCTTTGCCTTGGCGGGGCTTTCGACGACGACGATATCCGTCACTTCTGGTCCTTCGGGGCCTGAATTCAGGCCAGTGCCACCCGGTTCCCGGGCAGGGTTTCGATGCGCCCGGCCAATTCCAGTTCAAGCAATATGGCCGAGAGCTCAGAGGCCGATAGCTGGCAGCGCCGACCCAACTCGTCAACCGCTATCGGGGTTGCACCTATCATTTCAAGGACTTGTGCCGAGGCTCCGGTTTGCGGCGATGAGTCTTCCATGGCTTCGGGGGCCATTTCCGGCAATTCGGCGAGGCGCAGGATGGGCAGCGCGGCCGGCGCCTCGGGCAGGAAGGCCAGCACATCCTCGGCCGTCTCGGTCAGCCGGGCGCCGCGGCGGATCAGGTCGTTCGACCCCCGCGCGCGTGGGTCGAGCGGGCTGCCGGGCACGGCGAACAACTCCCGCCCCGCCTCGGCGGCGAGGCGCGCGGTGATGAGCGTGCCCGATTGCAGCGCCGCCTCGATCACCACGACGCCCAGCGAGAGCCCGGCGACGATGCGGTTGCGGCGGGGGAAGTGCCGGGCGAGGGGGGCGGTGCCGAGCGGCGCCTCGCTCAGCACCAGGCCGCCCTCGGCCACGATCCGGGCCTGCAGCGGGGCATTCTCCCGCGGGTAGGGCCGGTCCAGGCCGCCGGCGATGGCGGCGATGGTGGTGCCCGAGCGCAGCGCGCCGGCATGGGCCGCGGCATCGATGCCGCGCGCGAGCCCCGAGATGACGGCGATGCCGCGCACCGCCAGCGCATCGGCCAGGTCCTCGGCGAAGCGGCGGGCCATGGCGCTGGCATTGCGGGCACCCACCAGTCCCACGCCGCGCAGGCGGAGCGGCGCGAGGCTGCCCTGGGCGGCGAGCACCAGCGGCGCATCCTCGGTCAGTGCCAGCAGGGGCGGGTAGTCCGGATCGTCCTGGAAGATGAGCCGAGCGCCCATGGCGTCCAGCGTCTCCATCTCGCGCAGGGCTGCATCGCGCGGGAAGGCGCGGGGGCCGAGGGCGCCGAGCGCGCCCTCGGCGCTTCCGTGCCGCGCCAGCAGGCGGCGGTGCAGCGTGGGCCCCACCCCTTCCGTCCGGGCGAGGCGCAGCCGCGCGAGGGACATTATTTCCCCTGGCCGATGCGCGGCTCGGTGCGGGTGATCAGCCGCTGGATATTCGCCTCATGCCGCATCACGACATAGACGGCGATGATGGTGATGGCGACGGCGGCGTCGAAGCGCAGCACGAGGAAGGCGGTGATGGCCGCCACCACCATGGCGGAAAGCGCGCCGACGGAGGAGATGCGCGAGGTGGCCGCGCCCACGATCCAGCCGGCCGCCGCCGCGACGAAGACACCCCAGCCGAGGCCCAGGAAGACGCCGAGGGCGGTCGCCACCCCCTTGCCGCCCTTGCCGCCCAGCCAGGGCGGATGGCAATGGCCCAGCACCGCGGCCAGCGCCGCCATCGGCGCATTCGCCGCGCCGAACAGCCAGGTGACCAGCACCACCGCCAGCACACCCTTGCCGAAATCCAGCAGCAACGTCCCCGCCGCCAGCCATTTCTTGCCGGTGCGCAGGACGTTGGTGGCGCCGATATTGCCCGAGCCGATGCTGCGGATGTCGCCAAGTCCGGCCGCGCGCGTCAGCAGCAGGCCGAAGGGGATGGAGCCGAGCAGGCCGGCCAGCAGCGCGGCGAGGCCGGTGGATAGGATGTCGTCCATCAGCCGAAGACCCTGCGCCCCGCCTTGAAGGTGGCCATGACCTTGCCCTCCAGCGCGCGGCCGTCGAAGGGCGAGTTCTGCGCCTTGCCCGGCAATTGCCCCGCCTTCACCTGCCAGGCGCGGTCGGGCCAGAAAAGGCAGAGATCCGCCGGCGCGCCCATGGCGAGGCGCCCGCAATCCAGGCCCAGCAGCGCGGCCGGGCGATGCGTCATCAGGCCGAGGGCCGTCAGCAGGGGCAGGTTGCCGCCATGCACCTGCGCCAGCGTCACCCCCAGCAGGGTCGCGAGGCCGACGCCGCCCGCCTCGGCCTGGGCGAAGGGCAGGCGCTTGTCATCCGCGTCGCGCGGCTGGTGGTCGGAGGCGATGGCGTCGATCGTGCCATCGGCCAGCGCGGCCAGCACGGCGAGGCGGTCTTCCTCGCGCCGCAGCGGCGGGCTGAGCTTGGCGTAGGAGCGGAAATCGCCGATCGCCGTCTCGTTCAGGTCGAAATAGGGCGGCGCGGTATCGCAGGTGACGTGCAGCCCCTCGGCCTTGGCCGCGCGGATCAGGTCGAGCGCCGCACCGGTGCTGACATGGCCGAAATGCACATGGCCGGAGGTGAGGCGCGCGAGGGCGATGTCGCGCGCCACCATGATCGCCTCCGCTGCCGCGGGGATGCCGGGCAGGCCGAGGCGCGTGGCGAGTTCGCCCTCGGTGGCCGAGCCGGTGCCGGCGAGCGAGGGGTCTTCCGGGTGCTGCACCACCATGGCGCCGAAGGCCCGCGCATAGGAAAGGGCGAGGCGCATCATCCGCGCCGAGCCGATCGCCTTGGCGCCGTCACTGAAGCCGGCCGCCCCCGCCTCCCGCAGCAGGCCGTATTCGGAGAGCTCCTTGCCGGCGCAATGCTTGGTCGCCGCGCCATAGGGCAGCAGGGTCAGGCTGCCGGTCGTCTCGCCACGGCGGATGATGAATTCGATCAGCGCGGGGTCATCCAGCGCGGGCTCGGTGTCGGGCAGCAGGGCGAGGGTGGTGATGCCGCCCGCCGCCGCCGCCTGGGCCGCACTCGCGATGGTCTCGCGGTGCTCCGCGCCCGGCTCGCCGATGCTGGCGCGCATGTCCACGAGGCCGGGGCAGAGGCAGGCGCCGCCCGCATCCAGCACCGGCACGCCCTCCGCCGGCGCGCCGGTCAGGCTCGCGATGCGGCCGTTCTCGATGAGGAGCGTGCCAGGGGCGTCGAGGCCGCTCGCTGGATCGAGCAGGCGGGCATTGGTGATGAGGAGATGTGCCATCGCCCCCGTTATAGCCGGGGCCGCGCGCCGCGCCACGGGGCGCCTCAGCCGAGCGCCTTTTCCATGAAGACGCGACGATGCCCGTGCTGCTCGCCCCGGTGCGTCTCCCGATAGCCGAGGTGCCTGTAGAGGGTGATGTTCTCCACCATCTTCTCGTTGGTGTAGAGCCAGATGCGCGTGTGGCCGCGGCGCCGCGCCTCCTCCTCGGCGAAGGCCATGAGGCGGCGGCCCTGGCCTGTTCCCCGCGCCTCGGCGGCGACGGCGATATTGTCGATCAGCATCCCCTCGGCGGTATCCTCCAGCACCAGGGCGCCGATGGAGGCGCCAGCTTCCTCCAGCACCCAAGCCTGCCCAGCGGCGATGCGCGCCGCGTAATCGTCGGTCATCGGCGCCGGCTCGCGGCCCAGGCGGGGGACATAATGGGCATAGGCGGCGCGCACGAGGGCGCGCAGGGTCTCGGCCTCATGGGGGCGGGCGGGGCGGAGGTGGATCGAGGCCATCTCTGGAAAGGTAGGGCATGGCGCCGCGTGGCGGAATCGCCGAAGTGCCGCATCCTCCCGCCCGCCAAGGCCCGATGTCGCAGGGGGAAAGTGGCGCCAGCGCTGCCGCCATCGGGGCTGCGCATGACAAATTGTTTACCATCATCGGCTAGCTGCATGCGCGATCAAAAGAGGATCCGGAACCTTGCCGACCGAGCGCGCTTCATTCCCCGCTTCGCGACCCGATGACGGACCCATGCGGCAGGCCGCCCCGGAACGCGTCCTGCACCTCGTGGAGCGGGCCGCCGATGTCGCGGGCGCCAAGGTGAAGGCCATCCAGGCCATCACGCGGCAGACCCGCGTGCTCGCCCTCAATGCCACGATCGAGGCGGCGCGGGCCGGCGAAATGGGGCGTGGCTTCAGCGTCGTCGCAGGCGAGGTGAAGACCGTCTCGAGCGAGGTGACGCGTCTGGCGACCGAGATGGAGACAGAACTCTCCGGGGCCTTCGACGAATTGCGCGAGGTTGGGCGCAGCATGCTGCGTGACGTCCGTGGGCAGCGCCTGGTGAACCTCGCGCTCAACGCGATCGAGATCATGGACCGCAACCTGTATGAGCGCACCTGCGACGTCCGCTGGTGGGCCACCGATTCCGCCGTGGTCGAGGCGCTGGCCGACCCGTCGGCCCCGCGTTGCGCCCATGCCGCGAAGCGGCTTGGTGTCATCCTCTCCGCCTATACCGTCTATCTCGACCTTTGGCTGGCGGATGCGACGGGCCGGGTCATCGCCAATGGCCGGCCGGACCGCTACCCCGGCGTGCGGGGCATGAGCGTGGCCGGCGAGGCCTGGTTCCGCGATGCCCTTGCCTCGCACAGCGGGGATGATTTCGCCGTCGCCGACATCACGCCCTGCGCCGCGCTCGGCCAGGCGCCGGTTGCCACCTATGCCGCCGCGGTGCGGGAAGGCGGCGAGGCCCAGGGCCGCGTGCTCGGCGTGCTTGGCATCCATTTCGACTGGGGCCCGCAGGCGGATGCGGTGATGCGGGGCGTGCGCCTCCTGCCGGAGGAGGTCGCGACGACGCGTGCGCTGATCCTCGATGCGGGCGGCCGCGTTCTCGCCGCTTCCGATGGCGTGGGCGTGCTGGAGGAAGTCATCGCGCTGCCGCCCGGCGCCGGCGAGTCGGGTTTCTTCGAAGCGGATGGCCGAGCGATCGCCCATCATGTCACCCCGGGCTACGAGACCTATCGCGGCTTGGGCTGGCGGGGGGCGCTGGTCCAGCGCCTGGGTGGCGCCGGCTGAGCCTCAGGTGTTGCGCCGCAGATCGCGCGAGAGCACGTCCAGCACCGCCATGCGGACGGCCACACCCATCTCCACCTGCTCGCCGATCACGCTGCGCTCGGGGTCGTCGGCGATGGCGCTGTCGATCTCGATGCCACGGTTCATGGGGCCCGGATGCATCACGATGGAATCCGGCTTGGCGTGGGCGAGCTTGGCGGCGTCCAGCCCGTAGAAGCGGAAGAATTCGCGTGGGGAGGGGACGAGGCCGGCATTCATCCGCTCCTTCTGCAGGCGCAGCATCATGACCACGTCGGCCCCCTCCAGGCCCGAGCGCATATCGTGATGCACCTCGACGCCGAGGCGCGCGCATTCCGAGGGGATCAGCGTCGGCGGGCCCACCACGCGCAGCCGGGCGCCCATGGCCGAGAGCAGATGGATGTTGCTGCGTGCCACGCGCGAATGCAGCACATCGCCGCAGATGGCGACGATGAGGCCCTCCAGCCGGCCCTTGCGGCGGCGGATGGTCAGCGCGTCCAGCAGCGCCTGGGTCGGGTGCTCATGCGTGCCGTCGCCGGCATTGATCACGGCCGCATCCACCTTCTGCGCCAGCAGGGCCGGCGCGCCCGACTGGGCGTGGCGGATCACCAGCAGGTCCGTGTGCATGGCGTTCAGCGTGGCCGCGGTGTCGAGCAGAGTCTCGCCCTTGTTCACGCTGCTGGTGGAGACCGACATGTTCACGATGTCCGCACCCAGGCGCTTGCCGGCCAGCTCGAAGCTGGTGCGGGTTCGGGTGCTGTCCTCGAAGAAGAGGTTGATCAGCGTGCGGCCCTTCAGCAGGTCCCGCTGGGTCTTTCCCTGGCGGTTCAGCAGGGCGTAGCTCTCGGCCAGGTCGAGCAGGGCGGAGATATGCGGCGGCTCCAGCCCCTCGATGGCCAGGAGGTGCCCCGTGGGCAGGATGGGGTAGGAGAAACCGCTCATGGGCGATTCATGTAGCCCGGGGCGCGGTGGCATCCAAGGCGGCCTGGAGCATGTAGGCCGCCGCCGCCGAATCCACGGCGGCCGCACGGCGCTTGCGCGTCATGTCCGCCTCCTCGATCAGCATGCGGTTCACCGCGGCGCTGGAGAGGCGCTCATCCCACATGGCGCAGGGCAGGCCGGCCGCCTCGCTCAGCGCCAGCGCCCAGTCGCCCGCCGCCTGGGCTGCCGGGCCGCGCGTGCCATCCATGGAGAGAGGCAGCCCCACCACCAGCCCGCCCACCCCCTGCTTTTCGGCGATGGCGCGGATCTCGGCCGCGTTCGCCGCCAGTTTGCCGCGCTTCAGACTGCCATAGGGGCTGGCCAGCAGCAGCGTCACGTCGCTCAGCGCGAGCCCGATGACCTTGGCCCCGGGGTCCAGCCCGAGCAGGCGCGCGTGGCGGGGCAGGAGGGCACGGAGATCGGCCATGTTGATGAGAGGCATGCGCGGCCTTATGGTCCGCCCCCTTCACGAACGGAAGAGTGGTTTCCCATGTCGCTTGATGCCGCGACGGTGCGTCGCGTCGCCAATCTGGCCCGGTTGCGCCTGGATGATGCCGAGGTTCCCAAGCTCCAGGCCGAGATCAACGGCATCCTGGGCTGGATCGAGCAATTGCAGGCGGTGGACACCGATGGGGTCGAACCCATGGCCGGTGGCTCGCCCAGCCCGGTGGCACTCCCCTGGCGGGCGGATGCCGTGACCGATGGCGGCCAGGCCGACGCCGTGCTGCGCAACGCGCCCGACCGCGAGGGCGAATATTTCGGCGTGCCGAAGGTGGTGGAATGATGCGCGCGACCGACCTGACCCTCGCCGAGGGCCTCAAGGCGCTGGAGAAGCGCGAGATCAGCGCCGTCGAGCTGACCGACGCCTTCCTCTCCGGCATCGAGCGGCTGAATCCGCGCCTCAATGCCTATATCACCGTGACGGCCGAGCAGGCTCGCGCATCCGCCGCCGCCTCCGATGCGCGGCGCGCCAAGGGCGAGGCCGGGCCGCTGGAGGGCATTCCCCTCGGCATCAAGGACCTGTTCTGCACCGAGGGCGTGCGGACCACGGCGGCCTCGAAGATCCTGGGCGAGTTCACGCCCCCCTATGAGAGCACGGTCAGCGCCAATCTGAAGCGCGATGGCGCGGTGTTCCTCGGCAAGCTGAACCTGGATGAGTTCGCCATGGGCTCGTCCAACACCACCTCCGCCTTCGGGCCGGTGGAGAACCCCTGGTCCCGCGCCAATGACCCGACGAAGCGGCTGGTGCCCGGCGGCTCCTCGGGCGGTTCGGCCGCCGCGGTCGCCGCGCGCCTCGCCATGGGTGCGACGGCGACAGACACCGGCGGCTCGATCCGCCAGCCGGCCGCCTTCTGCGGCATCGCCGGCATCAAGCCGACCTATGGGCGCTGTTCGCGCTGGGGCATCGTGGCCTTCGCCTCCTCGCTCGACCAGGCCGGGCCGGTGGCGCGCTCGGTCGAGGATTGTGCGATCCTGCTGCGCTCCATGTCGGGCCATGACCCGAAGGACAGCACCAGCGCCAACCTGCCCGTGCCGGATTTCGCGGCCGCTTGCGGGCGTTCGGTAAAGGGCCTGCGGATCGGCGTGCCGGCGGAATACACGCTGCCCGGCCTCGCGCCCGAGATCGAGGCGCTGTGGCAGCAGGGCCTGGACTGGCTGAAGCAGCAGGGTGCTGAGATCGTCCCCATCAGCCTGCCGCACACCAAATACGCGCTGCCCACCTATTACGTGGTGGCACCCGCCGAGGCCTCTTCCAACCTCGCCCGTTATGACGGCGTGCGCTACGGCCTGCGCGTGACGGAGCGGGATTCCGACCTGCGCGACCTCTATGAGCGCACCCGCGCCGCCGGCTTCGGCGCCGAGGTGAAGCGCCGCATCATGATCGGCACCTACGTGCTGAGCGCCGGCTATTACGACGCCTACTACCTGAAGGCGCAGAAGGTCCGCGCGCTGATCGCCCGCGACTTCACCGAGGCCTGGGCGAAGGTGGACGCGATCGTGACGCCGGCCACGCCCTCCTCCGCCTTCGCCATGGATGAGAAGCAGGATGATCCTGTGACCATGTATCTGAACGACGTCTTCACCGTGACCGCCAACCTCGCGGGGCTTCCGGGCCTTGCGGTGCCGGCCGGGCTGGACGGGCAGGGGCTGCCGCTCGGCCTGCAGGTGATCGGCCGGCCCTTCGATGAGGAAACCGTGTTCGCGGTGGGCGCCGCCCTGGAGCGCGCGGCCGACTTCACCGCCAAGCCGCAGGTGATGGCATGAGCTACACTCTCAAGGGTGAGACCGGGGATTGGGAGGTCGTCTGCGGCCTCGAGATCCATGCGCAGGTGCTCTCCAGGTCCAAGCTGTTCTCGGGTGCCGCGACCGCCTTCGGCGCCGAGCCCAACAGCCAGGTGAGCTTCGTGGATGCGGGCTTCCCCGGCATGCTGCCCGTCATCAATGAGGAGTGCATCGCACAGGCGGTGCGCACCGGGCTCGGGCTGAACGCGAAGATCAACCTCTGGTCCCGCTTCGACCGGAAGAACTACTTCTACGCCGACCTGCCGCAGGGCTATCAGATCAGCCAATACGCGCACCCCATCGTGGGCGAGGGCGTGGTGGAGATCACGCTGGGCGATGGCAGCGTGAAGCAGATCGGCATCACGCGCCTGCACCTCGAGCAGGATGCCGGCAAGTCGCAGCATGACCAGCACCCGTCCAAGTCCTTCATCGACCTGAACCGCAGCGGCGTCGCGCTGATGGAGATCGTGAGCGAGCCGGATATCCGCAGCCCGGAGGAAGCCGGCGCCTACCTCGCCAAGATCCGCCAGATCACGCGCTACCTCGGCACCTGCGACGGCAACATGGACGAGGGCTCGATGCGGGCGGACGTGAATGTCTCCGTCCGCAAGCCGGGCGAGGCCTTCCGCACGCGCTGCGAGGTGAAGAACGTCAACTCCGTGCGCTTCGTCATGCAGGCCGTGGAGGCCGAGGCGCGTCGGCAGATCGAAATCTGGGAATCGGGCGGCACGGTCGAGCAGGAAACGCGCCTGTTCGACACGGCGCGGGGCGTCACGCGCTCCATGCGCAGCAAGGAAGACGCGCATGACTACCGCTACTTCCCCGACCCCGACCTCCCGCCGCTCGTCTTCACGCAGGATTGGGTGGAGCAGCTGAAGGCGACGCTGCCCGAGCTGCCGGATGCGCGGCGCGCCCGCTACGTCGCGCTCGGCCTCTCGCCCTATGACGCGCATGTGCTGACCATCGAGCGCGAGACCGCCACCTTCTTCGAGGCGGTGCTGGGCCCGGAGGGGGGCGCCAGGCGCGATGCCAAGACCGTGGCCAATTGGTTGACGGGCGATTTCTTCGGCCATCTCAACAAGCGTGGCCTCGGCATCGAGGAGAGCCCGGTGCCGGCCGCTGCCCTGGCCGAATTGCTCGACCTGATCGCCAACAAGACCATCAATGGCAAGATCGCCAAGGATGTGCTGGAGATCATGTTCGACGAGGGCAAGGGTGCCGCTGCCATCGTGGATGAGCGTGGCCTGCGCCAGGTGGTTGACACGGGCGCGATCGAGGCCGCGGTGGACGCGGTGTTGGCGAACAATGCGGGCCAGGTCGCGCAATATCGCGGCGGCAAGGCCGGCCTCTTCGGCTTCTTCGTCGGCCAGACGATGAAGGCCATGGGCGGCAAGGGTAACCCCGCCCTGGTGAACGAGGTGCTGAAGGCGAAGCTCGGCGAACCGGGCGGGTAAGGCGGCCGTGCGCCGGGTTGCCATCTTCGGCAATGCGGGCGGCGGCAAGTCCACCCTGGCGCGGCGCCTCGCCGCCACGACCGGCCTGCCGTTGCACGCGGTGGACCGGATGCGCTTCCGGGACGGCGGCGGGCCGGTCCCGGAGGCGGAATACCTGTCCCGCCACGCCGAATTGCTGCGGGGCGAGGCCTGGATCATCGAGGGCTTCGGCAGCGTGGAGACGGCCTTCGCGCGTTTCGACAGCGCCGACACCCTGATCCATGTGGACCTACCGCTGATCCTTCACCGCTGGTGGGTGACCAAGCGGCTGATCAAGGGCCTCTTCGTCCAGCCGGAGGGCTGGCCGGCCCGCAGCCCGATCTGGCGCAGCAGCCTGAGCAGCTACCGCGTGATCGGCCCCTGCGACCGGCACCTCACGCCGCGCTACCGCCGCGTGATCCAGGAGATGGCCGGCACGAAGCGCGTGCACAGCCTGACGTCACCGGCCGCGATCCGGCGTTTCATCGATGCGGTGGCGCAAGAGCACCGGCGGGTGTGAGGCGAGGGGTGGCGCCTCAGTTGGCGGCGCCGTCCTCTTCCTCGTCTTCCTCGTCCTCTTCCTCGATGTCGTCGAGGTCGAGCACCTCGGCGTCACGCACCACGGCGAGGCAGGCCGCGAAGGTCTCCAGGAACCATTCGCGATCCCCGTCCTGGTCCTTGCCCTCGGCGGTGGAAATCATCCTGAGCAGGGCGAGGGCCACGGCGGCGTCACTGTCGCCCTCGATTTCGATCTTCACATCCGACATGCGGCAGCCCTCCGGTTTGGTGCGCGAAGGGTAACGCCGTGGGCCGGCCCGCGTTACCGCGGCCCGATGACAATTCAGCGCGCCAGCCGGTCGATGACGCGGTTGTTGGCGCGACGTGTCATCCCCGGGATCAGCAGCGCATCCACCACCCACCAGAGGATGATGAGGCCGAGGCCGAGATAGCCGATGAACACCAGCGTCAGGAGCAGCGAGACGCCGAACAGCGCCAGCATCAGGAAGCCGCTGATCCAGCGGCCGAGATACATGCGGTGCACGCCGCCATAGCCCAGGAAGAACCAGATCAGGTAGGCCAGCAGCACCGAGCGGCTCTCGGCCTGGTAGCGCAGCTGGGCCAGTGTGTCGGCGGAGGGGCGGGACGTCATGCGGGGGTCCTGTGCTGGGGGATGCCTCTGGGGCGGCGAAGTGGCATTCTCGTTCTCTCCCCTGTTGGAAAAAAGGCACGCTGATGACGATCGAACTGCACACCTGGAATACCCCCAACGGCCGCAAGATCAGCGTGGCGCTGGAGGAGATGGGGCTGCCCTATACGGTGGTGCCGGTGGACATCAGCAACAAGAAGCAGTTCGAGCCGAGCTTCCTGGAATTCTCGCCCAACAACCGCATCCCCGCCATCAAGGACCCGAACGGGCCGGACGGGAAGCCCATCACGGTCTTCGAGAGCGGCGCCATCCTCTACTACCTGGCGGAGAAGACCGGCCGCTTCATGCCGAGGGATCTGCGGGCGCGCGTGCCCGTGATGGAATGGCTGATGTGGCAGATGGGCGGCTTCGGCCCCATGCCGGGCCAGGTGCACCACTTCCTGATGCAGCCCGAGGGACCGGCGCGCGACTACGGCTTCACCCGCTACCATACCGAGACCAAGCGCCTCTATGGCGTGCTGGACCGTCGCCTGACCGGCCGCGACTTCGTGGCGACGGCGGGCGAGCCCAGCATCGCCGACTTCGCCATCCTGGGCTGGGCCTGGCGGCATGAACGGCACCAGGTTCCCTTCGACGACCTGCCGAATGTGGCCGCCTGGTATGCGCGCATGATGGCGCGCCCCGCGACGGCCCGCGGCTTCGAGGTGGCGCTGAGCTGAGAGCGTTTGACGGGGCGGGGCTGGGCCTGTATCACCAGCCCCGCATACGCCGTGTAAACTTCAAGCTCATCTGAGTACCCTTGCGGAGGGGTGGCCGAGTGGCCGAAGGCGGCGGTTTGCTAAACCGTTAGAGGGAGATAATCCCTCTCGTGGGTTCGAATCCCATCCCCTCCGCCACCCCTCTCTTGGGGTCTTTTTCCTCAATTAAATCAAAGCGATGTGGCGTTCGTGAGTTTGGTAATCCCCCTCACGTTCCCCCTCACGGTTTCCCCCGCACGACCACATTCCATCCTAGCCCTTCAAGGCAGCCTGCCTGTGGGTGCGGCCAAGCACGTTGGTGCTTAAGGACCTTGGTTGAGACGCAGGTGCTCGGCGAACAATGTCGCCGGGTCAAGATGTAGTTCGTCCTTCTTCAACCCATCGCCTTTGCGGAAGCGAAAAGGCCCTTGCTGAGCCCTAGGAAGCCCCCGCCCCTCGCAAGGATAACTGCCACATCGGCGCAGACATTGCGCCCTAGGCTTGGTGCCGGATGGCTCCCGAGTGAGAGAACAGAGCGGAGGATGCGCTGGGACTTCTCTTGCTGCACCGTTGGTGGGTTAGTCCGTCTCCATTCGTCATAGTGGCGGAAGTTGTTGGCTGCCGCCTCCACCACGGCTGTGAACGAATGATCAGCGAACAGCGGTCCGGCCCCCTCCCAGTCGGCCTTGCTTCCCTTCACGTCCCGCCAGTAGCGGCGGAGCATCGCTCCCATGACCACCATCACGGTCCCCGCGTAGGCGTCCATTCCAACCGCGTCGGCGTCCATTGCGTCGTTGATTTCATGGTAGCGCCGCAAGCGATCGGGGTTTGCGGTGAAGGCGAGTGGATGGCGTTCCTGTGGCTGCATTACCGCCTCCATCTCCGCTTGGCGTTGCTGTCGCCGGGTGGGTGCATCGAAGACGAACTGACATAAGGTTCCGAGCGCCCCCGCATGAAAGCGCCAGCGTTGCGCCAAGCGATACATCGCGTTGTAGCGGTCGCTGCTCAACTTCAGGTCGCCGTCATGCACCGCGAGGTCGCCGTTCTCAATCGCCAGGTCACCCCGCTGGCGTAGGATATCGAGGTCGAACAACTCGACCGTCTCTTCGTAGGCAGGGATGGGCATCACAGTCGCTCGGTTCCTCCATTGGCGGGCAGAAGCTTAGCGTCATGCCGCCTCCGCCAGCGGCGGGGACAGAGCAGAGAGTATCTTTCGCACGGTCCCCATGGCTCTAAAACATGCCGCAGAAAATAAAAGGTAGCTCGCGCTTACCGAGCGTGTTGCCCCCTATCCCTAGATAGGATCAGTGGCTCGCCGGGCGTGTTGCCTCCTATCCCTAGACACAACCCGAGGGCGTTGGAGGTGGGGGGCGATTTCGGCGGTTCCGTTGCGGGGCTGACTATCGCCCGCCTAACCCGCCAAACTGCCCTCCCAGCGGGACCCCCCAACATGGAACCCATCATCGCTTACTACGCCACACCCACGTCCGCCGTGTGCGGTCATCTTCGCGTCACGCATCGGACGCCCGCGCTGGCCTTGGCGCGGAAGCTCATCAGGGCCGGACACGATCCCCGAACCATCCTGCAAATGGTCTGGCAGGGGACCGGAACGCCATCGCTGCGCGGTCCTCTCTGGAAATTCGCGGCGCTCACGGTGGAGGAGAACGACCGGCGCGGGCCGCTCTTCGTGCCGTATCGGGACCCGTCCGCCCGCCTGGCTCTTCATGGCGAGGCACCCGCTCCCATGCCAGCATCTCGCCCGTCGCTCGCCTTAGCTGCCTAGCAGACGGGAGGAGGGGCGCTTCGCTTTGGAGACACGGTTGAGGGGAGGGGGACGCTCTGCACCGTCATTCAGTCCCTCCCTCTCCCTCTACTGGATACTGTAACGGGCCGTAGCGGGGCCGCTTCGCTTGACGTGCTCCCCTGAAGTGGTGCCATTTTTCGGTAGAGTCCGATCCAGCGAAGGACGGACGAATGAAGCGCAGCAGGTTTAGCGATGAGCAGATCATCGGGATTTTGAAAGAGCAGGAGGCCGGTGCGGCTACGGCGGATGTGTGCCGGCGGCACGGCATCAGCGGCGCGACCTTCTACAAGTGGAAGGCGAAGTTTGGCGGCCTTGAGGTGACTGAGGCCAAGCGGCTGCGGACGTTGGAAGAGGAGAACGCCAAGCTCAAGAAGCTGCTGGCGGAAGCGATGCTGGACATCGCGGTGCTGAAGGACATCTCGACAAAAAAATGGTGACGCCCGGCGCGAAGCGGAACGCGGTCGCCCATGCCCGGGAGTGTCACGGGCTGAGCGAGCGTCGGGCGTGTGATCTGATCGGCATCGCCCGGCGGGTGGCGCGGTATCAGCCGAGCCGGGCGGATGACGCTGGCCTGCGGCAGCGGCTGCGGGAGCTGGCGGCCGAGCGTCGCCGGTTCGGGTATCGGCGTCTGGGCTATTTGCTGGCCCGCGAGGGCCTCGCGCCGAACCACAAGAAGCTGCTGCGGCTCTACCGCGAGGAGGGGCTCAAGGTGCGCCGCCGCGGGGGCCGTAAGCGGGCGCTGGGCACCAGGGCGCCGATGGTGCTGCCGCAGGGGCCGAACCAGCGCTGGTCGCTGGACTTCGTGTCCGACGCGCTGGGCTGTGGTCGGCGGTTCCGCATCCTGTGCGTGGTGGACGACTTCACACGCGAATGCCTGGCACTGGTGGCCGACACCTCGCTGTCGGGTGCGAGGGTGGCCCGTGAACTCGATGCGATTGTGGCGCTCCGCGGGAAGCCTTTGGCGGTGGTCAGTGACAACGGCACGGAACTGACGTCGACGTCGATCCTGCGCTGGTCGCAGGAGCGGCAGGTGGAGTGGCACTACATCGCCCCCGGGAAGCCCACCCAGAACGCGTTCGTCGAGAGCTTCAACGGCCGCCTGCGGGATGAGTGCCTCAACGAGACGTTGTTCACGTCGATGCCGCAGGCCCGGGCGGTACTGGCCACCTGGCGGCAGGACTACAACACCATCCGGCCGCACTCGAAGCTGGGCGGGCGGCCCCCCGCCGAGATCGCCGGCCAACCGGGTTGGGGGCATGCCCCCAACCCCGTTGCCATCCCATCAACCATCAGACATCAACGCAGAGGACTCTCCGTCTGAGTGGATACATCAAGGGGGGCACGTCACTACGTTTCCCGTTAAGCTTCAACCTCCAACCACAACCTCCAATCTTTTCCCACTCCTCTCTCCCTCTGAAGGCCCCTTTACGGGAACCTCTACGGGTTCAGAAGAATTAGGGGTGTAGAGGTGGTATAAACGTCATGCGGACGATCCTCCCCGATCAGCTTCCCATAACGACCCGTTATTGTTCCCGTTAAGGGGGTAGGGGGGCTTATCGCTGAAGGTAAAGTGGAACTTTACTTATCTCGCTCCCGCTATGATCGCGTGATTGATGGAGGTGGTGGAGGCGTCTCCGGGCGTCAGCCCCGTTCTGGCCCCGTGCCGGGCTGAGACGGGCCGTGAAGGGGACGGTCCCCTGTGAAGGTCAAGTCAACTTTACCTTCCGTCTCCCTCTCTCTCCGGGCGTCGTGTCGGGCCGTCCCGGGACCACGAAGGCCCGTCGCAAGTTTCATGGCAAATTTTCGTGAGGGTGCAGCGTCATTCCGGCGCTGGGTTTACCCCCGTGGGGTGGGGGACCATCCCCGCCACCGCCCTGAAACCAGGCGAAGGTCCAGTCAGCTTTACCTTCGTGGGGGGGAGGGCGGTTCACCCGCTCCTCGCACCTTCCGTATCCCGTCCCAGGATGCGGTAAACGCTGGCCCGTCCCATCCCGAGGCGCTGGGCAATCTCGGTCGGCTTCACACCCTCGGCCTTGAGCTTCATCACGGCGTCGGCCTGTCGTTGGGCGGTGGGGACGCGCCCCTTGTATTTCCCGTCCGCCTTCGCCTTGGCAATGCCCTCCCGCTGGCGTTCCAGCATCAAGGCCCGCTCAAACTCCGCAACAGCCCCCAGCATGGTCAGCATGAGCTTCCCGGTCGCGGTCCCCGTATCCACCGGCTGCCCGCCCATGGACAGGACCCGCAACGCCACGCCCTTCGCTTCGAGCCGGGCGACGATGGCGAGGAGGTCCGCCACGGAACGGGCGAGACGATCAAGCTTGGTGACGGCGAGGGTGTCTCCCTTCCGGACGAAGTCCAGGGCCGCTTCCATCTGCGCCCGCTTGGCGACGGAAGAGACGCGCTCTGCGAAGACCCGCTCACACCCGACGCTGAGAAGGTCCCGCTCCTGGGCTTCTAGCCCCGCCTCCTGCTCAACGGTTGAGGTGCGGGCATATCCGACGATCATTACGAGGCTCCATGTCGTTCGCCGGGAGATTGTCTCACACGGCTTTAAGACATGAAGCCCCATGCCGTCTCAATTCGTCAAGGGTATTCGTGTGAGACACATTCGCAGGGTCCCGAGACGGCTCACTAGGGCAGGGCCTATCGAGACGCTTGGCGGACGCCCTCGCCCCGTGACTGTCGCCCAGTCCGAAGGCCGCCTCACGCCCATCCTCTTCTCCAGTGGGAAGGCAAAGTCCGCTCTACCTATTGGCGAGGGACACACTGGAAGGCCGTAACGAGGTGCCCGCCCTGCCCTCCTCGGATGGCCGAAGCGGCGTTGGCGCAAGCTTCTCGGCTAGGCATGTCAATGACCGTGGGCGGGGTCGTGCCGGTCATGAAAAGGATGAGAACCCAAGCTGACATGATGCTCCTCCAAAAGAAGGGGACATATCACGTCGCCTAGGTTCCTACAAAGTGTTCTTGAGTGTGCTGGTATACGGCCGTTGCTGCGGGCCTTATGGTTTACCGATAGTGCCGACCTTGCTTCTTCTATAGGGGAGGAGACGGAGTTCTCCCGGAGCGGGGAGAGGGGGCGATGCTGGCATCTCCTCTGCCTACGAAGGCCAGTACCGCTTCCACCTGCGCCCGCTTGGCGACGGAAGAGGCGCGCTCCGGGGAGGCCGCTACCATGGCCGCTACCAGCCGAGCGGAGGAGTGTTGTATAAATGACACAGTCGGGTTGTCCCTGTTGGGTTTTGTGAAGAACGATCCCCTTAGAGGGACTATCCCCTTCTTTTTCAATAGCTTGATGTAACCTCTCCCGGTGCCGTCAGGGTGGTCCTGCACGGCTGCCATAACGGGAGATACGATGATGGTGGTTCTGTCCCTGGGTTCTTCGCTTCGCCTTGAGTGCGACCGCGCGGGGGCCTTCGTCCGGTTGGGAAGTCGAGAGCTTTACGCCCGCCGCTATGCCGATGCGGCCCCGTCATGGGCATGGCACAGGGACGCGGAGGAGGCCTTGGAGGTGGATGCGGGCCGGTTCCGCCTCACTGTGTCCCGGATGCCCGTAGCGGCCCTGTAGCGGCTCCCTGAAGGGCGTGGCGGGGGAGGGGCATCCTTGTTGGGGGTCTCTCCCGTCAGGGCCTCTTGCGGCCCGTCCCGGCTCTGCCGTAGCGGCGGACGTGGCGGGGGCCTGTAGCGGGCCAGCCCCTACAAGCGGGGATGCGGGCGGGCAGGGGTCCTTAGGGGCACTTGCCGGGCGCTTCCCGCTCACTGTGTCGGGGTGCCCGTCGCTGGCCTGTCGCGGCTCCCGTAGCGAGCCGTATCGCTTACCCGCGTGGTGGCAAAGACGGCCCGTGCCGTTGCATACTCAGGCATTGGACGGGGGTGAAGCATGGTGTCGGATGAGACTGTGAGGGCGGGGGCTGTAGCGATAGCCGAGACGGCCAAGACGGCGGGGAAGGCGATTGATGCGACTAGCGGCTTCGGCGGGTGGTTGAAGCAGACCCTTGGCACCATCCCCGAAGACCTACTTGGGATTGCCGGTGGCGATTGGCTGCACCAACAGCGACAACGGAACGTCCTGGCAATGAAGGCCAAGACTGAAGAAATTCGCCTCCGCATCGGGGCCGGTCCCCCGAACGCGCCAAGCCCCTCAGTCGTGCTGCCGTTGCTGATCGGTGCGGCGGACGAAAGCCGTCCAGAGCTTCAAGACCTATGGGCCGCGTTGCTTGCGAGTGCCCTTCAGCCGGACGGGGGGGAGCGTGTCCGGAGAGCGTTCTTCGACACGCTGAAAGCCATGGAACCGGTTGACGCTCGTTTGTTCAGGGCGTTGGCGGCCTACGGTCCGGGTGCATTAATCGGCGATCAGGTGGAAGCGCGTATCGAGGAAGACTTGAGGCTATTCGGCGCGGCCGCCGCTGTCGGATGGGAGGCTCTAACCAAGCTTGGCCTTATTCGGACGAGCTTGAACAAGCAGATGACCCTTTACGGCCAAGAGTTCTGGCGGGCATGCAACCCATCCATGTGACTGAAGGTCCCCCGAACGGGTCACGAAGGTAAAGTGCAGCTTTACCTTCACGGGCCTTCACGCCCCGCCAGAACGGGGAGCTTAACGGCTTCCACACAGGCCCGCTTGAGGTCCTGAAGCTGCCCCGGAGTGACGTAGCGGCTTGTCGTCACGTCTTCCTTCGGTTGCTTGTGTCCAACGACCTCCCGGATGACGAAGAGGGGCTGTCCCGCCGTCGCTGCCCTTGTGATGAACCATCGCCGGAAGCTGTGGAAGTTGACCAGCGAACGGCGCTTGCCCTCCGGCTTTTCGTGAACGCCCACCTTCTCCCGGTAGTAGTTGAACCGCTTGCTTGCGGAGGGGGAGCGTTCGCCGTGCTGGTTCATCTTCAAGCCATCGTCGAAGAGGTAAGCCGTCGCGGGCTTGTCCTTTGATCGGCGGGCGATGATGGGCACAAGGTCCGGGTGCATCGGCACGTCGCGGGGGACCACGGCCTTGTTCCCCTTAACGCCGGGGGCGCGGATCACGTTGCCCTTGCACATGCCGACCGTGAGACGCGCAATCTCCTCAATCCGCATCCCCGTGAGCGCCCCAATCCGCATGAAGTCGAGGAGGAAGGTATCCGTGGTTCCCGTCAGAAGGGTCTTCACCTCCTCATCGGTAAACGCCCGTTCCTTCGCGTCGTCGCCGTCCGCCAGCGGCTTGCGTGGGGCCTGCTTCTCCCACGGGTTATGGGACCCTTCGGCAACGACACCCCGCCTCTCCATCCACACCCAATAGCCGGACAGCGCCGCAATGATGGTCCTGATGCGCGTGGCGCTGATGCCCTGCTTCTGAAGGTGCTGAAGGTAGAGGGCGACGGATCGGCGGCTTACCCTCTCGATGATCACGCCGCTTGCGTCCTTCGTGGACCAGCCTGCGAAGGTCTTCACGATGCTCCGGTAATCGGCAGCGGTGCGGGAGCGGTAAGCCCCGCGCTGGCCCGGTTCGGCTAGCCAATCTTCGATGTAGGTGGTCGTGAGTGTGGCGCGGCCCATCGCAATGTCCGCGAAGTCCTCGGCTCGGGCCGGGCCTTGCTCCCGTTCAATCCGATGCCCACGGTCCGCCACCATGTCCAAGACGAGGGTGTCGTCAGGGACCTCCTGAAGCAGCCCGTTGGGGTCCTCGATCAGCACAGAGGGGACGCCCTTGCCCTCCCGCGCATCCTTCAGCGTCTCCCGCCACCCCATCGCCTCGGCCACAAGCGGGTCCGTATCGGGCTTCTTGCGGCGGACCCCATCAAGCCATTTGTGCAGTTCCCCCAAGACGGCCCCAAGCCGCGCCTTGGCAACGTGCTTGTCAGACGTGCCGAGCGTCTTGCGCTTCTTGTTGCAGCCCGCCGCCGCCCTGAGATCAGGGGGGACTTCCAGCACCGCATACCAGCCCTGGCGGCGCTTCTCCATGTAGCCCGTTATCCTTGCCACCCCCTCACGATCCCCCTCACGATTTCCCCCTCACGTTGCCCTTGAAGGTGAGGTTTTGCAAGGGTTCTGCCGTGGTCAGGATCGTAAGGGGAGGCTCCCATCCCCTCCGCCACTTCTCTATGCCCGTCCGCGAACCTGCGACGCATTCCCGCAGACACCGCTTGCTCGTGTCCTGGCGG
This sequence comes from Sediminicoccus rosea, assembly GCF_033547095.1. Taxonomy (NCBI): domain Bacteria; kingdom Pseudomonadati; phylum Pseudomonadota; class Alphaproteobacteria; order Acetobacterales; family Roseomonadaceae; genus Sediminicoccus; species Sediminicoccus rosea. The sequence goes on from NZ_CP137852.1 coordinate 1,447,192, forward strand.
AAGCCACCCTCCATCTGACCGCCGCTCGTTGCGGCGACTGGTGGAGCGAGCGCGTCAGGCGCTACGCTTCTGTCCCGTCCGGGGGAACGCCATGCGAAAATTCGTCAATGACCCGCGCGCCGCGGCGCGCGAGATGCTCGAGGGGCTTGCGGATCTCTCGCCCGGGCTCGCGCTGATCGCGGAACACGGCATCCTCCTACGGGCGGCCCTCCCGCCGCCCGCGGCACGGCGCGTTGCGGTCATCTCCGGTGGCGGCTCTGGGCATGAGCCGGCGCATGCGGGCTATGTCGGCCCCGGGCTGCTGACCGCGGCCGTGGCGGGCGACGTCTTCACCTCGCCCTCCGTGGATCAGGTTCTGGCGGCGATCCGCGCCACGGCCGGTCCCGCCGGGGCGCTGCTGGTGGTGAAGAACTACACTGGCGATGTGCTGAATTTCGGCCTCGCCGCCGAACTGGCGCGCGCCGAGGGCATCCCGGTCGAGAGCGTGATCATCGGCGATGACGTCGCGCTGCGCGAGTTGGTGGAGCCCGATCGGCGCCGCGGAATCGCGGGAACCGTGCTTGTTCACAAGGTTGCCGGCGCCGCCGCCGAGGCCGGGTTGCCGCTGGCCGCAGTCGCAGCCGAGGCTCGCGCCGCCGCGGCGGCGGTCCGCAGCATGGGGATGGCGCTCGGCCCCTGCACCGTGCCCGCCGCGGGCCGGCCGGGCTTCGAGCTGCCGGATGACATGATGGAGCTCGGCCTCGGCATCCATGGCGAGGCCGGCCTGCGCCGCGTGCCGCGCGCAGCGGCCGATGCCGCGGTCGCCGCCCTGCTGGAGGCGATCCTGGCCGACCACGCCCTGCCGCCCGGCGGGCGGGTCGCGCTGCTGGTCAACGGCCTTGGCGGGACGCCGCCAATGGAGCTCGCCATCCTCGCGCGGGCCGCCCTGGCCGGGCTGCGCGGGGCCGGGCTGGTCGTGGAGCGCGCCTGGTGCGGCGCCTTCCTCACCGCGATCGAGATGCCGGGTTTCTCGCTCTCGGTCATGGCGCTGGATGCCGCACGTCTGACCCGGCTGGATGCCACGGCCGCGGCGCCGGCCTGGCCGGGTGGCGGGCTCCTGCCGGCGGCGCGGCAAATCGCCGCCGATCCGTCCCCGCCACCTGCGCCGCCGTCGGGCGCGGCCGATCCGGACCTGCGCGCGGCGGCGCTGGCGGTGGCCGAGGCGCTGGATGCGGCCGAGGCGGAGCTGACCGCGCTCGACGCTGCGGGGGGCGATGGTGATCTCGGCCTCTCGCTCGCGCGAGGCGCTGCGGCGATGCGGGCCCTGCCCGAGGGTGCCTTCGCGGATGCGCCCACCGCGCTCGCGGCGATCGCGGGCGCGCTCCGCCGCGCGATCGCCGGCAGCTCCGGCCCCTTCTACGCCGCGGCGCTGGTGCGGGCGGCGCGCCACTTGCCGGCACGGCCCACCCCCGCCGAATGGGCGGCCGCCTTCGAGGCCGGCATCGCCGCCCTTGCCGCCTTGGGCGGTGCCAGGCCCGGCGACCGCACCATGCTCGACGCGCTGCAACCGGCGGCGGAGGCGCTCTCGGCCGCGTTGCGGCAGGGATCCGGCGCGCGGGACGCGCTCGACCGCGCCGCCGAGGCGGCCGAGGCGGGCGCGCAGGCGACCGCGGCGATGCACCCGCGGCGCGGCCGCGCGAGCTATCTCGGCGCGCGCGCTCTCGGCACCCCGGATGCCGGCGCCGTTGCCGTCGCTGTCTGGTTGCGGGGCCTCGCGCGCAGCCTGACATAGGGCAAGGCCCCGCGCCGCTTGTCCCGCAGGCCTTCACGATCAGGATGAAGCGACCGGGCGACGCTGTCCTCGCCTCGCGGCGGCATGCGCGCCGGTTGCAGCCGCGCGCCACACGGGCATAGGCTCCTCTCAGGAAGGCCGGCCCAATCGGCCCCTGGAGGAAGCCCGCATGTCCCTGCCACGCCGCCACGCCATCCTTGCCGCGCCCTTGCTTCTGGCCGCCTCCGGCGCCGCCCGGGCTGCGCAGCCACCGGTCGGGCGCCAGGTCGCCAGCCTCTACCGCACCAGGATCGGCGATATCGAGGTGACAGCGGTCAGCGACGGCACCATCGCGCTGCCGCCTGGCGTCTTCGGCGAGGCAAACCTCGCCGAGGCGCGCCGCATCCTGGCCGAGAATTTCCAGCCGACCGAGGGCCCCGTCCCCTGCGCGCTCAACACCTTCCTGGTGAATTCCGGTGGCAGGCTCTCCTTGATCGACACCGGCTCGGGCGACGCGCTGGGGCCCACCATGGGGCAGCTTCCCGCCAACCTCGCCGCCATGGGCGTCACGCCGGCCATGGTGGACAGCGTGGTGCTGACGCACATGCACCGCGACCATGCGGGCGGGCTGTGCAGCCGCGAGGGTGCCGCGCTCTTCCCCACCTCGGAACTGGTCATCCCCGAGGTCGAGGCCGCATTCTGGTTCGATGAGAGCAACATCAACCGCGTGCCGCAGGGCTCACGCGGCGGGTTCGCCTATGCGAAGCAGGTCGAGGCCGCCTATCGCGGCCGCATCCGCCGCGTGCCGGGCGGGCGTGAGGTGAATCCCGGCATCACCTCGGTGGATGCCTTCGGCCATACGCCGGGCCACACCATCTACCGGATCGCCTCCGGCCCCGCGCAGTTGCTGGTCTTCGGCGACATGGTGCATTTCCCGGCGCTGCAGACCCGCCACCCGGAATGGGGCATTGCCTTCGACGTGGATGCCGCCGCGGCCGTCGCCACGCGCCGCCGCGTCTTCGACATGGCGGTGGCGGACCGGCTGCTGGTCGCGGGCATGCACATGGACTTCCCGGGCTTCGGTCGCATGCGGCGGGACGCCGCGGGCTATCACCTGGTCAGCGCGCCCTGGCGTCCCTTCCTGTAGGGCGGCCTTAGAACAGGCCCTCGATCCGCCCCTGCTCGTCCAGCCGGATGGTCTCGGCCGCCGGCACGCGGGGCAGGCCCGGCATGGTCATCACATCGCCCGTGATGGCGACGACGAAGCCCGCCCCTGCCAGCAGCCGCACGTCGCGCACGGGCAGCACATGGTCCACCGGGGCGCCCATCGCCGTGGGGTCGGCCGAGAAGCTGTATTGCGTCTTGGCGATGCAGATGGGCGCGGCGCCGAAGCCCATCGCCTCGAAGCGCTTCAGCTTCGCCAGCACCGAATCCGGGATCGCCACGTCGCGCGCGCGGTAGATCTCGCGCGCGATGGTGCCGATCTTCTCGGCCAGTGGAATCGCGTCGGGGTAGAGCGGCTGGAAGGCCGCCTCCTTCGCGTCCAGCCGGCGCATCACGGCATGGGCGAGTTCCACCGTGCCGGCCGCGCCATCCGACCAATGGGTGCAGAGGATGGCCTCGGTGCCGAGTGCGGCCATCGCCTCCTGAACCGCCCGGATCTCGGCCTCGGTGTCGGCGGTGAAGCGGTTGAGCGCCACCACGGGCGGCAGGCCGAATTTCTTGATGTTCTCCACATGGCGGGCGAGGTTCGCCACGCCGCGCTTCACCGCGTCCACATCTTCGCGGCCCAGATCGGCCTTGGCCACGCCGCCATGCATCTTCAGCGCGCGGATGGTGGCGACGATGACGCAGGCATCGGGCGAGAGGCCGGCGAGGCGGCACTTGATGTCGAGGAATTTCTCCGCGCCCAGGTCGGCGCCGAAGCCCGCTTCGGTGACCACCACATCGGAGAGGTGAAGGCCCAGCGTCGTCGCCATGACCGAGTTGCAGCCATGCGCGATATTGGCGAAGGGTCCGCCATGCACCAGCGCGGGGGAGCCCGCCAGCGTCTGCACGAGGTTGGGGGCGAGCGCGTCGCGCAGCAGCACCGCCATGGCGCCATCGGCCTTGAGGTCGGCCGCCGTCACGGGCTTTCCGTCGCGCGTGGAGGCTACGATGATCCGCCCCAGGCGGCGTTGCAGATCGGCCAGGTCATGGGCCAGGCAGAAGGCCGCCATCACCTCGCTGGCGACGACGATGTCGAAGCCATCCTCGCGCGGGAAGCCATTGGCCGTGCCGCCGAGCGAGCCCACAACGCTGCGCAGCGCGCGGTCGTTCATGTCGAGCGCGCGGCGCCAGGTGATGCGGCGCGCATCGATGCCCAGCGCGTTGCCCCAGTAGATGTGGTTGTCGATCATCGCGGCCAGCAGGTTGTTGGCCGCCGTGATGGCGTGGAAATCGCCGGTGAAATGGAGGTTGATGTCCTCCATCGGCACCACCTGCGCATGGCCGCCGCCCGCAGCGCCCCCCTTCACGCCGAAGCAGGGGCCGAGCGAGGGTTCGCGCAGGCAGATCATGGCGCGCTTGCCGATGTGGTTGAGCGCATCGCCGAGGCCGACCGTGGTGGTCGTCTTGCCCTCGCCCGCCGGCGTCGGGTTGATGCCGGTGACGAGGACCAGCTTGCCGCGTGGCCGGTCGGCCCGGGCGCTCGCCACGAAATCGAGGCCGATCTTGGCCTTGTACTTGCCGTACGGCTCCAGCGCCGCGTCCGGGATGCCGGCCTTGGCGGCAATCTCGGCGATGGGGCGCAGCGTGGCGGCGCGGGCGATTTCGAGGTCAATGGACATTCATGTTCGCTCCCGTAACGTGGCGGATATGACGGCAAGAGGTTGTTTGGACAAGCCGGGCCCATCGCGGCAGGATGCGGCCAAACCGGAGGAACCCCTGATGCTGAACCGTCGCGCCCTGCTCGCCACGCCCGCGCTCCTGCCCGCCCTCGCCCAGGCGCAGCCCCAGGCCGATTGGCCGCAACGCCCGGTCACGATGATGATCCCCTTCGTGGCGGGCGGCCCGTCCGACATCACCGGGCGCGTCATCGCCGCGCGGCTGGGCGGTCTGCTCGGCCAGACCGTGGTGGTGGAGAACCGGCCCGGCGCAAATGGCGCCGTGGCGGCCCAGGCCATGGCGCGCGCGGCCGCCGATGGCCACACGATCATGACGGGCTCCATCGGCGTCTACGCCATCAACAAGGCGCTGCGCCCCAACCTGCCTTACGACCCGGTGCGGGATTTCGCGCCGATCACGCTCGCGGTCACCACGCCCAATGTGCTGGTGATCAACCCGCAGCAGGTGCCGGCCACCGACTATGCCGGCGTGCTGGCCTGGCTGCGGGCCAATGGCGCGCGCGCCTCGTACTCCACCTCCGGCGTCGGCTCGTCGGAGCACCTGACGATGGAACTGTTCAAGCTGCGCACGAATTCGGAGGCGACGCATATCCCCTACCAGGGCGGAGCCGCGGCCGCGACGGCGCTGCTGGCCGGCGATGTGCAACTCACCTTCCAGAATCTCGGGACGGTCGCGCCGCATATCGCGGCCGGGCGGCTGCGCGCCGTGATGGTGACCAGCGCCGCGCGCAACGCAACCATCCCCGCCGTGCCGACGGCGGGCGAGGTGGGGCTCTCGGATTTCGTCGTCACCTCCTGGCAGGCGGTGATGGCGCCCGCCGGCGTGCCGGCGCCGATCCTGGCGCGGCTGGAGGCCACCTGCATCGAGAGCCTGCAGCACCCGGAAAGCCGCCAGCGGCTGAATCAGATCGGCTTCGACGTCGTCGCCTCCAGCGCCGCCGATTTCCGCCGCTTCCAGGAGGCCGAGGTGGCCCGCTGGCGCACCGTGGTGGAGCGCGCGCAGATCCGGGCGGAATAGGCCGGTGCGGCGGCTGGCGGGCCTGCTGATCCTCGCCGCCGGCCCGGCCCTGGCGCAGCCCTGCGAGGGGCGCTACCCGGTCGCCACGCCGCTGCCGGCGGAACTGCGCGAGGCCGGGCTCCGGAATTTCTGGGGGCGGGAGAACATCGCGCCCCTGCCGGGCGAGCCAGGCGCCTTCCGCATCCGCTACCCGGCCGGCTCGATCAATCCGGGCAACGCCACGGCGCCGGTCGGCGGGGCCGGCTTCTCCTGGACGCCCGGTGCGCCCGCCGAGGCACGCTGCCTCAGCTATCGCGTGCGCTTCAGCGAGGGCTTCGATTTCGCGCTGGGCGGCAAGCTGCCTGGCCTTGCGGGGGGGGAGGCGCCGCGCGGCTGCAACCCTGCGGATCTCTCCCGCGGCTTCTCCGCGCGCCTGATGTGGCGCGCGCGGGGCGAAGGGGAGCTCTACCTCTACGCGCCCGACCGGGCGGCGCGCTGTGGCGAGAGCATCGGCCGCGGCAGCTTTCGCCTCGCCCCCATGCAATGGGCCGAGATCCAGCAGGAGGTCATCGTCAACCGCCCTGGCGCGGCGGATGGCGTGATCCGCCTCTGGGTGAACGGGCGGCGCGTGCTGGAGCGGCGGGATCTGGTGCTGCGCGAGAATGGCTCGATCCGCGTGAACGGCCTGCTCTTCGCGACCTTCTTTGGCGGCAGCGACCCACGCTGGGCCTCGCCCCGCGAGCAATGGGCCGACTTCGCCGCCGTTACCCTCTGGGACGCGGCCCAGGCGCGCTGACCGGCGGCGGCGGGGTCATCACGCTGCAGGGCGTGAGGCGGTCGGTCGAGCAGGGCAGGCGGAGCGAGTGTTCCTCGCGCGGGCGGGTGTCGAGCACGGCCGGAAGGCCGACCGGCGCCCCATGCTCCAGCTCAGGGTCGAGCTGATGCGCGGTGACGATGACCAGCAGCATGAAGCCCATGAGCGAGAGGGCGAAGAAGCCGCTGGACAGCCGGGCCGCGAGGCCCTGGCCCCCCACCGCCGCCAGGCCCTGGCGGTTCCAGCGTTGCCGGTCCGGGTGGTGCAGCACGAAGATCTTCACCAGCGAGCCGACGATCTGGTTGTAGTAGAGCAGCAGCGGGAAGATCGGGTGGAAGCGGCCCGTACCGAACCAGTTGAGCAGCGTGATGGCGCTGCGCGTCATCAGCACCCAGAGGATGTAGAGGATGATGAACGCCGTGCCGTGCAGGAGCGCGGCGGTCAGCATCACGGCCGGGCCGGCGAGGCTCGTCCAGGGCGAGATGCGCTGGTCGAGCACGCTGAGCCAGAAGAACCAGCCGAGGTGGCGGGGGCCAAGCGCCAGCGCGCGGCCATTGTTGCGGGTGGTGTTGCCGTACCAGCGCAGCATCAGCGCCGTCGTCGCGCGGAACCAGCCGCCGGGCGGCAATTCCTCGGCGCAGCCCACCGCGACATCGGGGATGTAGAGCATGCGCCAGCGCGTCTTCAGCAGCGCGAACCAGGTGCTCTTGTCATCGCCAGTCACCATCCGGATGAAGCCGAGCCGCCAGTGGTTGATGCCGTCATTGCCGATGGCGAGCGCGAAGGCGGGTGAGGCGACGGCTTCCATCCGATACAGCGAGAACCGGCCGGTCAGCACCAGCAGGCGGCGCGACAGCGCCATGGAGCACATGTTCTGGTCGCGCTGCGCCATGCGAAGCCGGTACCATTCGCGCACCGGCACCGAGCCCTGCACCAGCGGGCGGTTGTCGGTCGTCACCGCGCCCACATCCGGGAAGGCCGCGAGAAAGCGGCAGGTCTTCTCCAGCTGGCCCGGCTCGATGAGCGTGTCGCCATCCATCAGCAGCAGCTGCGCGTGCGGCGGCGGGCCGAGTTGCTGGATCAGGTTGATCGCATCCACCAGCGCGCCGCGCTTGCCGGTGCCCGCCTGGGGCAGCAGGTGCAGCGCCGAGCCCTCCGCCAGGTGGGCGCGCCGCCGCTCGAAGGCGCGGTGCAGGACCTCGGCATCCGCGAGGTCGGTGATGCAGGCGACGACGCAGCAGCGCAGGCCCGTGCGCAGCGCCTCGTCGAAGAGGCGGCCATAGACGGCGGCGTTCATCTCCGGGCTGATGCGGTAGCTGGTGACGACGACGTACAGCATGGGCGGCAGCGGCGCATGCTCAGCCGCCGCGCGCAGCCGCGGGAAGACACGGCGCCGGTAGATCATGGCGCGGATGTAGTGGATGGCGGCCCAGCCCCATCGCCACAGGCCAATCATGCCCACCGTGATCAGGGCCTGGGTGGTGGAGGCGACCTCCTCGTGCGGCAGCAGCGCGAGCAGCAGGAGCGTGATGGCCGCGAGCAGCATCCAGCCGGCCACGGCCGCCGCGGTGGAGGAGCGCGCCTTGTGGCCGGGCAGCAGCGCCTCGCCGGGCATGCTCAGCCGCCGAGCCGGGCGATCCAGGCGAAGCCCGGCAGGTTGAGCAGCAGCATGCGGAGCGAGACTGGCGCCTGCAGCAGCGCGGGCATGCCGATGGCATTGGCGCCGCCCGGCGGCGGCGCGTCCAGTGCCACGGTGACGAGGCCGTAGATGCGAAGGCTGCGCAGATTGTCGGGCAATCCGATGCGCCCGGTGTTTTCGGGATTGTGGTTGAGCGCGATGATCCGCCCCGGCGTCACGTCCCGCGCGCCGGCCAGCCGCACGCCGACGCGCTGGCCGAGCGCCAGGAAGGGGATGCGCGTACTGGGCACCAGCGCATCCACCTCGAGCGGCGCGGCGCTGCCCTCGGCGGCGAGGCCGAGCAGCACGTCACCCGCGAGCACCGCCGTCCCCGAGGGCACCGCCACCTGCGCGATCCGGCAGAGGCAGGGCGAGAGGATCGGCACGGGGGCGGCCAGCCGCGCCAGCGTCTGGCGCATGTCGTTCAGCGAGGCCGTCACGGCAGCGACCTCGCGCCGCACCTCCTCGGGCGAGCGCGCCGTGGGCCGGCCGTCATGGCGGAACCGTCCGGCCCGCGCCTCGCCCGCCAGGATCCGCGCCGCGTTCTCCGCCGCCCGTGCCTCGGCCAGGCTGCGGCGGTGGTGCATCAGGTTGATCTCTTCCTGATCGGCCCGGGCGCCGGCGACGATTCCCTGGCGCGTCAGTCCGGCGAGGCGGTTGAACAGCCGCTCCTGCGTCTCGACCTGCCGCTCCATCAGGCGCCGTGTCTCGGTGGCGGCGAGAAGATCGGCCTCGGCCTGGGCGCGGAAGGCCTCGAAGCTGGCCTCGCCGTGCTCCAGCTCGCCCTGCAACTGCCGCAGCCGCGCCTCGAGGGCGTTGATCTGGTGCGTGGTGTCCGCCACCACCTGCGTGGGCAATTCGGGGCGTAGCTCGCCGAGCACCTGGCCGGGCTCGGTGCGCAGCCCGGGCGCGCCGGCCTGGAGCACAAGCAGGCCCGGCTGCGGCGCGCGGATCATGGACATGGGGGCCGCGACCGCGCCGAATTCCGAATAGACGACGAGGCGGCTGGAGGCGACGTAGCCGGCTGCGAGCAGCAGGGCGAGCGCGGCCGCGCCGAAGGCGAGCAGGCTGCGCCGGTTGCGCCCGGTCGCCTCGGCGGGTTCCGGCGCATCGAGCGAGGCACGGGAGAGGGCGGAGGCCAGGCTGTCCGACCCGCTGAGCCAGATCGCCACCAGCCGGTCGAGTGCCACGGCGCCATCGGGCGAGATCTCGATGATCTGGAAGGATTTGGCGCGTCCGCCGGAGAGGCGGCGCACCTTCACCACCGCCTCGATCGCGAGCGAGAGATGGGGCTGCCCGATCCGGAAGATCACGCGGAACGGGTCGTCCAGCGCGGCGGGCGGGCCGTCCTCCTCGAGCGCGAAGCCGCCCACGCTGAGATCGGCCAGGCGATAGGTCGCGCCTGCCAGGTCCACCGTGGCGGGAAGCGCGACGCGCGGATGCGCGCGCTTGCCCGAGGGGCTGCGAAAGGAGAGCGGCGTGCCGCCCGTGGGGCTGGCGGGCAGGCCCGGATCCGCGCGCGGGGCGCGGAGATCAGCGTCAGAACTGCCCTCCATCCGCGGCCCATCCCTCCAGCAAACCGCCTGCGCGGGGAGCCTGGACCATAATCCACGCAGGAAGAAAAGCGAATTCCCCGCGGGCATCTGGTGCCGTTGCCTGAACCTTCCCATGAAGGGTTTGACACAGCGCAATGCAACATGACGTCGCCTCGGTAGATTTTGCGCCGGCAGCAGGGGCTGCGAAGAGGAAGAGGCGATGAAATCCTGGGGAAGACTTGCGGCAGCCGCGATGATGCTGGCGGGGGCCGGCGGCGCGATGGCGCAGGAAGTCGAATTGCGCGGCAAGCGCGCGGGCGACTTCATGATCGGTTTGGGCGCGGTCGGCGTGCTGCCGACCAATGGCGGCTCGGTGGGCACGATCGGTGGGACGCCCAATGCCAGCAACGCGGCGAGCCCGCTGCTGGACGGCACCTATTTCTTCACGCCGAACATCGCGCTGAACCTGATCGCGGCCACCACGCGGCACAAGCTGACGGTAACGAATTCGGCGCTGGGGACGGTCAATCTCGGCACTGCCTGGGCGCTGCCGCCGACGCTGACGGTGCAGTATCATCTGATGCCGCAATCGCGCATCAGCCCCTATGTGGGCGTGGGCCTGAACACGACCTTCTATTACGGCTATGGCGGCAACCCGACGACGGGCATCAACCGCGTGCGGATCGACCCGAGCGTGGGCGTGGCGCCCAATATCGGCGTGGACTACGAGATCGCGCCGAACTGGCTGGCGAATTTCGACCTGAAGTGGATCCTGATGCAGCCCGATGTGAGCGTGAACAGCGGCTTCGTCCGCGCGCGGGCCGACATCAACCCCTTCGTGATCAGCGCCGCCCTGCGCTACCGCTTCTGAGCGGCGAGGCCTCCGCGCCCTTCGGGCCGGACGCAGGGACAGTCGAGCCAGGCTGACTCCCGGATGCGGGCGCTCAGCGCCCGCATCACCTCGGGCGGTGCCGCACCCGCCGCCCGCAATTCCTGGCGCTGGCCGGCCAGCGCCTCCAGATGCGCCTCCCATTCCGGGCCGAAGCGCTGGTCGAGCCAGGCGCGTAGCGCGGCCGCCATGGCGGGCGCCCCGCCCCCGGTCGAGACGGTCAGCAGCAGATCACCACGCCGCACCAGCGCCGGCACATGCACGTCGCACAGATGCGGCACATCCTCGATGTTGACCGGGATGCGCCGGGCGCGCGCGGCCGCGGCCAGCGCCTCGCCCTCCGCCTGCTCCAGGCCGGCGCCGAAGACGAGTCGCGCGGCATCGAGCGTGGCCTCATCGGGCAATGCCGCGTGCAGCGTGAGGGGCAGGCCGGCCGCCTCCAGCAGCGCGCGGCGCTTCTCGAAGGCGGGGCCGCGGCCCACCAGCAGCACGGGCGTGGCCTTGGTGAAGACGAGCGGCATCATGCAGCGAGGGTCGCCCCTGCCAGCGCGCGGCAGGAATCCGGCCCCTGCCGCGTGCAGAAATCGCCGAAGCCCTCGCCGGGCACGCGCCATGCGGCCCAATGCGCCAGAAGCGGCGCGAGCGTGGCGCCGATCGCTTCCATCGGCACCTTGTCGGCCACGGCAAAGCTGAGGCGCGTTCCGGCGAAATCGCCGCCGACGAAGAGGGTATAGAGGCCAGGCGCCCGGCCGACCACGCCGATGTCGCCCTGGTAGGGCCGGGCGCAGCCATTGGGGCAGCCGGTCAGCCGCAGCGAGATGCGTTCGCCGAGCAGCCCGAGGCTCTCGAGCTCGCGCTCCACCTGTTCCAGGACGGGCTGCCGCACGCGCTCACCCTCGGCGAGCGACTGCCCGCAGGTGGGCAGCGCGACGCAGGCCATCATCGCGCGCGCGATGGGGGTGAAGGCCGCCGGCAGCGGCACGGCATTGGCGCGGAGCACCGCCTCGAGCGCGCCGCGATCCGCCCCTGCCACATCCGAGAGCAGCAGGTCCTGACCCGGCGTGGCGATGGGGTTCACGCCGAAGCGCTCCACCGCCTCGCGCAGCGCCGCGCGCAGCCGGCCCGCGATGCGCCCGGAAGGGATGTGCAGGCCGAGCCACCAGCGCCCATCCCCCTGGGCGTGCCAGCCGAGGTGATCGGGCACGGAAAGGCGCGGCAGCGGCGGGGCGGCGCGCAGCGGCCGGCCGAGATCCTCGGAAAGCCGGGCGCGGGCCCATTCGACGCCGCGCTCGGCCAGCACGTATTTGAGGCGCGCATGCTTGCGGTCGCTCCGGTCGCCATGATCGCGGGAGAGGCGGACGACGGCCTCCGCCACCTCCAGCACCTCATCCGGGCCGATCAGCGCCACGGCATCGGCCAGGCGCGGGAAGGTGGCGGGCTTGTTGTGCGTCATCCCCATGCCGCCGCCGATGGTCACGATCCAGCCTTCGGGGTGCATCACGAAGCCGAGGTCATTGGCCAGCACATCGGCCGTGTTGTCGTCGGGATGGATGAGGGCGATCTTGAACTTCCGGGGCAGGTAGGTGGGGCCGTAGAGCGGCTCCTCCTCGGGCGCGGTGGCCGCTTCCGCGCCCAGGAAGATCTCGTGATGGGCGCGGCTCTTCGGCAGCAACGCGTCCGAGAGGCGCCGGGCCTCCGCCTCCAGCCGGGCCTGCACGGCATCCCGGCGGGGCGCGGGCGAGGTGATGACGTTGCGCACCACGTCGCCGCAGGCGGCCAGGGTGGTGAGGAGGGTCGCGTTGATGGCGGCCACGGAGGCGCGCAGATTCTCGCGTAGGATGCCGTGAAATTGGACGCCCTGGCGGGAGGTGAGCCGTAGCGTGCCATCCGCGTGGTCACCGGCCAGGTCGTCCAGCGCCAGCCATTGCGCGGCGGTAAGCCGCCCGGCCGGGGCGCGGACACGGACCATGAAGGACCAGTCCTTGTCCTCGCCAGCCTGCTTGCGGGCGGTCGCGGTATCGCGGTCGAACTGCTCGTAGGTTCCGTGGAATTTCAGCAGCGTATAGGACGCTTCGGAGAGGCCGCCCTTGGCCGCGGCCGCGCTGAGTTCGGCATCGAGCGGGCCGCGCAGGCCGAGGCTCTGGGCCTTGATGGTTTCCGCGCCGCTGGGCTTCCCTTGAGTCATTTTCCAAAATCCTGTCGTAAAACCCCTGGACAGGCATTCCGCATTTATCTACGTTTTCGTCAAGCAGATTTTCCGGATTCGATCGTAGATGAACGTGCAATCTTTCTCGGCCCTGGCCGGATCGCAATTCCACCCGGGCGAGGTCTGGCTCTGCGGCGCCGGCCCGGGTGATCCGGAATTGCTCACGCTGCGCGCGGTCCAGGCGCTGGGCCAGGCGGACCTGATCCTGCACGACTCGCTGCCTGGGCGCAGCGCGCTGCGCCATGCGCGCCGCTCGGCCGAGATCGTCGCGGTCGGCAAGCGGAAGGGCGCAGCCCCCGTGCCCCAGGCCAAGATCAACACCCGCCTGATCGCCGGCGCCCGGGCCGGCCTGCGCGTGCTGCGACTGAAGGGTGGCGATCCCTTCACCTTCGGCCGCGGCGGCGAGGAGGCGCTGGCCTGCGAGGCCGCCGGCATTCCCTGGCGCGTCATCCCCGGTATCTCCGCCGGCATGGCCGCGCCGGCCGCGGCCGGAATCCCGATTACGCATCGTGGAATGGCCTCCGCCGTCACCTTCGTGACCGCGCATGACGAGACCGGCGCGCTGCCGGAGCTCAACTGGGCAGCGCTGGCGCAATCGGGCGCCACCATCGCCGCTTTCATGGCCGTCTCACGCCTCGACGAGCTGGCGTTGCGGCTGCTGGCCGGCGGCCTGCCCGCGGCCACGCCCGTCGCCCTCATCTCGCAGGCCAGCCTGCCGGGCCAGGCAGTGCTCCGCAGCACGCTCGGCCAATGCACGCTGGAGGCCCGCCGCGCGGGCCTGCCCACGCCGGCCCTGATCATCATCGGCGCAGTCGCCGCGCTGGGCGGCGCGACCGCTCTTCGGACCCTGGGAGGATTGCGCCATGCGCATGGCTGACTGGAGCGAGCCGGCGGATATCGAATTCTTAACCCCCGAGCCGCCCCCGCCGGTTCAGGATTTGCCCGAGGAACCCTGGCTTCCCGCCTGGGATGTAACCCTGATGACTGTTGCGGCCTTCGCCCTCATCGCGCTGGCCGCTCTCCTGGAGATCGGATGATGACCTTGCAATACGGTGCCCAGCTCTCGCTCGGCCAGATCGCCCCTGATTTCGAGGCCGAAACCACGGACGGCCCGATCCGCTTCAGCGACTGGGCGAAGGACAGCTGGGTCGTGTTCTTCTCCCACCCGCGCGATTTCACGCCGGTCTGCACCACCGAGCTGGGTGAGGCCGCGCGCCTCAAGCCCGAATTCGACAAGCGCGGCGTCAAGGTCATCGGCCTCAGCGTGGACCCGCTCGACAAGCACGACGCCTGGGCGGAGGACATTCGCCAGACCCAGGGCACGGCGCTGAACTTCCCGATGATCGCCGACCCCTCGAAGCATGTCTCGCAGCTCTACGGGATGATCCACCCGGAGGCCGACCCCTCCATCACCGTTCGCACCGTCTATGTGCTGGACCCGGCGCGGAAGGTGCGGCTGACGCTGACCTACCCGCCCAGCACGGGCCGCAACTTTCACGAGGTGCTGCGCGTCATCGATAGCCTGCAGCTGACCGACCGTCACAAGGTGGCGACGCCGGTGAACTGGCAGCCGGGCGAGCGCGCCATCATCGTGCCCTCGCTCTCCGACGAGGATGCGGCCAAGCGTTTCCCGCAGGGATGGCAGGCGGACCGGCCCTATCTGCGGTGGGTGGAGCTGAAGGAGTAAGCCTTCGGCCCTGACCGGGCGCGCGCGCATCGCGCAACCATGGCGCGTTTTTCCGTGCACTGATGCACGGGAATGTTGCAAGGTTTCGCTTTGCCTGAGGCGGGATGACCGTTAATAAATAGTATCTACATCAAGAAACCTTGAAGGGTGCCGCCATGACCCGTCTGCTTGTGCCGGGAAGCGTGAAATCTGATCGCCTGGCCGGTCCCTTCGACGATCCCTTCCGCCCGCTCGACATCTGGGGTTTCGGCGGGAATGACACGCTGACGGGCGGCCTCGCAGCCGACATCCTGCGTGGCGGAAGCGGCCATGACGAGCTGTTCGGCGATGCCGGAGCCGACCTTCTGCTCGGCGAGGACGGGCAGGACACGCTGGATGGCGGCGAGGGCGAGGATACGCTCGATGGCGGCGCCGGGCATGACGTGCTGCAGGGCGGCGCGGGCCATGACCTGCTGCTGGGTGGCGCCGGGCAGGACACGCTCGCGGGCGGCGAAGGCGATGACGCGCTGGATGGCGGCGATGGTCACGACCAGCTCACGGGCGGCATCGGCCATGACCAGTTGTCCGGCGGCGCCGGGCAGGACACGCTGACCGGCGAGGATGGCGATGACGTGCTGGCCGGCGGCGATGGGCATGACCAGCTCAGCGGCGGCGCCGGCCAGGATCAGCTCTTCGGCGAGGCGGGCCAGGACACGCTCACCGGCGGCGCCGGGGATGACCTGCTGGATGGTGGCGAGGGCCATGACCAGCTCGCGGGCGGCGCCGGCGCCGACCTTCTGCGCGGCGGCGCGGGCAATGACAGCCTGGAGGGCGGTGGCGGGCGCGATGTGGCCGAGTTTGCCGGCAACCTCGCAGATTACCGCATCACCGAGATGGGCCAAGGCCAGGTCGAGATCCGTGGTCTCTCGGGCGCCGGGCAGGGCGAGGGCCGCGACACGCTCTCGCGCGTCGAGCTGGTGCGCTTCGCCGATGTGACGATCGAGGTGAACGGCGTGCCCGGCGCGCCGGGCATCACGGGCTTCTCCGAGGATACCGGCATCGCGGGCGACGGGCTGACGGCCGACCGCAGCATCACCCTCACCGGCAGCGCGGCGGCGAATGCGCTGGTTGAGGTCTATGGCAATGGCGAGCTGCTCGGCGAGGCGACGGCGGGGGCCGATGGCGCCTGGTCCTTCACCACCGCCCCGCTGGCCGATGGCACCCAGGAATTCACCGCGCAGTCCACCCGGGGGGGGCTGACCAGCGCCGCGTCCGCGCCGCTCTCGCTGGTGATCGACGGCACGGCGCCGGTCGTGGCCGCGCTCGACCTGCTCGCCTCCTCCGACAGTGGCGTGCGGGGGGACGACATCACCGCCTTCCGCTGGGTGGACCTGGTGGGCCAGGGCGAGGCGGGGGCGACGGTCACGCTGCTCGGCACCGACCTCACCACCACGGTCGGCGCGGATGGCCGGTTCCAATTCGGCAATGTGGCGCTCGACCTCGGCTTGAACAGCTTCACCGTCGAGATCACGGACGCGGCGGGCAACAGCAGCCTGGCCGATTTCGGCATCACGCGCGTGGATGATGGCACGACCGACCCGATCTACGGCTGGAACTGGGTGATGCTGGAGGCCATCCGCGTGGGTGGCTCGGTGACGGCCAATGCCTCGCGCCTCCTGGCGCTCGAGAGCATCGCCACCCTCGACGTGCTGGCGGCGATCGACGGCACCAACCCCTTCATGGTCTCGCTCGACGCACCGGAGGGCATCTCGGCGCCCATCGCGGCCGCCGCGGCGGCGCATCGCGTGCTCAGCGTCTTCTATGCCGGCAATGCGCAGGCGGCCGTGCTGCAGGCCAGCTTCGACGCGCGCCTTGCGCAGGATCTGGCACAGCTCGCCCCGGGGGCGGAGCGGGATGCGGCTGTGGCCTTCGGCCAGGCGGTGGCCGATGCGGTGCTGGCGATCCGCGCGGGGGATGGCCATGACGCGGTGGTGAACTACGTCCCCGGTACCGATCCGGGCGATTGGCGCCCCACGCCGCGCGTGGGCCCCGGCGGCACGGAACTGCCGGGCCGCCCCGCGCAGCTGCCGCAATGGGGTGAGATCACGCCCTTCCTGATGGAGGATGGCGGGCAGTTCCGCCCGGATGGCCCGCCCGCGCTCACCAGCGACGAATACACGGCCGAGTTCAACGATGTGAAATCGCTCGGCGCCATTGATTCCACGACGCGCACCGAGGAGCAGACCGAGATCGCCTTCTACTGGCGCGACCTCACCAACACCTACACGCCGGCCGGCCGCTGGGCGCAGATCGCGGGCGAGGTGCTGGAGCAACTGGGCCATTCCAGCGCCTCCGCCGCGCGCATCATGGCGGGACTGAACCTCGTGGGCGCGGATGGCGCCATCGCTGCCTGGGATGCGAAGTACGAGTACAATTTCTGGCGCCCGATCACCGCGATCCGTGAGGCCGACACGGACGGCAATCCGGACACCATCGCCGACCCGAACTGGCGCCCGCTCTTCGAGACGCCGCCGCATCCGGACTACACCTCCGGCCATGCGACCTGCAGCCTGGCCGCCGCCTGGGCGCTGACCCACTTGCTGGGCGACAACATCGCCTTCACCAATGCCAGCGTCGGCCTGCCGGGCGTGTTCCGCAGCTTCGACAATTTCGTGCAGGCAGGCATCGAGGCCGGCGACAGCCGCATCTATGGCGGCATCCACTTCACGAGCGCCAATATCGAGGGGCAGCAACTCGGCAAGGCGGTCGCGGATTACGGCATCGCGGAATTCCTGCGCAGCGAGGGCGAGGACATCTACGCGCCCATCATCCTGCTGAACACGGTGGCCGGTAGCGCGCTCACCGCCCCGCCTGTCCTGAGCGGCTTCGCGCTCGACAACCGCGACGGCATGGAGGTGATCCAGGCCAGCCTCAATGGAGGCGCGGAGGTGGAGATCGCGATCGACACCCTGGGCCGCTTCAGCTTCGATGTGGGCGCGGTGTTCGGCCCCATCGCGGATGGCGACCACATCGTGACGCTGGAAGCCGAGGACGCGGCCGGGCTGGTCAGCACGCCAGTCGTCTTCAACTTCACGCTGGACGCCGTCTTCGGCTAGGCGAGGCGCGCGGGGCGGAACCTCCTGCTCACGCGCCTTTCCGGTAGGCGAAGGCCTTGGCGAAGCAATCCAGGATATGCCCGCCTGCCGTGGTCGGCGGATAGATCGGCGCCGCGGCGCCCAGCGCGCGGGGGTCGATCGGCGCCTGGAAATTCGGGTCGTGGAAGGTCGCGATGGACATGCGCTCATGGCCCGAGCGATTCACCACCCGGTGCGGCGTGCTGGCAAAGCGGTCATTGCTCCAGCGGCCCAGCAGGTCACCCACATTGATCACCAGCGTGCCGGGCAGTGGCGGCGCGGGGATCCACTCGCCCGACTGGCGTTCGCGCACCTCGAGCCCGCCGCTGTCATCCTGCCAGAGCAGGGTGATGCAGCCGAAATCCGTGTGCGGGGCCACGCCGAAACCCTCCGTGTCATCGGGCGGCTGCGGCGGGTAGAAGACCGCCTGGGTCCGTTGCAGCGGCAGGGTGTAGTGCGGCGCGAAGAAATCCTCGGGCAGGTCCAGGCTGATCGCGATCGCGCGCATCAGGCCGGCGCCGCAGCGCATCATCTCTGCGTAGTAGGCCTCCATGGCGGGCTGCAGTTCCGGCACCTCGGCCGGCCATTGGTTCGGACCGCGCAGCTTCTCGCCGGCCAGCACCACGGGATGATCGGCCGGCAGGTCGAGGCCGAGCGAGAAGAATTCCTTCAGGTCGGGCTTGGTGGCGCCGGCCATCACCGCGCCGCCCGCCGCATGCCAGCCGCGATGCGCGAGGTTGGCGCGGGTGCGGACCTTCACTTCGGGCGGCAAGTGGAAGAAGCGGCGCGCGGCCGCGACGGCGGCGGCGATGGTCGCCTCGGGCACGCCGTGGTTGCGGATGTAGAAGAAGCCCGGGCCGGTGCAGGCGGCACGGATCTCGGCCGCGATCTCCCGCAGCCGTTCGCCGCTGCCAAGCCCCGCGACGTCGATTACGGGCAGGCTCTGTCCAGACATCGTCAATTCTCCTTGTTCGGTCCGGCAAAGCCCACGCCCTCGGCGCGCAGGCGCTCGGCCAGCAGCGTCTTCGGCACCTTGCCATAGGCGGATTTGGGCAACGCGTCCCACACCACGAAGCGGCGCGGATGCTTGTAGCGCGCAAGCCTTCCGTCGAGATGCGCGAGCAACTCCTCGGGCGGCGTCGGCGCGCGCAGCACGAGGCAGGCGACGCCCGATTCCCCCCAGCGCGGATCAGGCAGGCCGACCACGGCGCATTCCACAACGGCCGGGTGGGTCAGCAGCGCCTCCTCCACCTCGCGCGGGTAGATGTTCGAGCCGCCCGAGATGAACATGTCGGATGCGCGGCCGGTGATGTGCAGGAAGCCGTGGCGGTCCAGGAAGCCGAGATCACCCGTGTGGAACCAGCCCTGGCGGAAGGCCTTCTCATTGGCCACGTCGTTCTGGAAATATCCGGCGAAGACGCCTGGGCCGCGCACGCAAATCTCGCCGCGCTCGGCATGCCGGCCCTCCTCGTCCAGGATCGCGATGTCCATGCCCGTGCGCGGTGCGCCGACGCTGAGCGCGCCCGGTGCAGCGTCCTCCGTGCTGTGCTGGTCGGGCCGCAGCACGGTGATGCAGCCCGTCACCTCGCCCAGGCCGAAATACTGCACGAGGCAGGGGCCGAGGCGCTCCATCGCGCGCAGCTGGTCGGCGCGATACATCGGCGCGCCGGCATAGATGACATGCCGCAGCTGGTGGGGCGCGGCCGCTGGGTCCGCCACCAGCATGTTCAGGATGGTGGGCACGGTGAACATGTTGGTCACGCCATGCCGCGCGATGAGGTCCCAGGCGACGCCAGGGTCCAGCCGCTCGCCAGGCAGCAGCACGGAGCAGGCGCCGCGCGCCACCTGGCAGAGCGCATGGATGCCCGCGCCATGGCTGAGCGGCGCCACCACGAGCGAGACGTCGCGCTCGGTCAGGCCGGGCATCAGGTCGGCCAGATGGTTGGTGATGATGAAGCCCATTTGCCCATGGGTCAGCACCGCGGCCTTGGGCCGCCCCGTGGTGCCGGAGGTGAAGAAGAACCAGCAGGGGTCGTCCCGGCCGACCTCGGCCTCGTGGTTCAGGGGTGGCGGCGTCGCCTCGGTCAGCAGGGTTTCGTAGTCGGCCTCGTTCGCGCGCGCATCGCCCACCGCGATGACGAGGCGGCAGCCGGGTGCGGCCTCGCGCACCGCATCGGCATGGGCGGCGAAGCCATGGTCACGCAGCATCACGCGCGCACCGCTCGCCTCCGCGAGATAGGCGACCTCGGGCGGCGTCAGGCGCACATTGGTCGGCACCCAGACGCCGCCGATCTTCCATGTCGCCCAGAGGCTCTCGAACATCGCGTTGCCATTGCGCGCATGCACGAGAACGCGGTCGCCCTGGCCGATGCCATGGGCGCGCAGCGCCGCGGCCAGCCGGTCCACGCGCGCATTCAGCTCCGCCCAGGACCATGCCTGGTCGCGCCAGATGAGCGCCGGGGCATCGGGCAGGCGGCGTGCCGTCTGGCTCAGCAGGCGCCCGAGATTGGTGGCCGGGATCATGCCATCACCCCCGCGCCGGCATAGCCGCCATCCACCGGCAGCGCATGGCCGGTGATATAGGAGGAGCGTGCGGAGTCGAGCAGGAAGAGCGCCGCCTCCGCCACCTCCTCCACGCGGCCGTAGCGCGCGGCCGGGATGCGGGAGGTCCATTGCGCGCGCGTGGCCGCATCATGCAGGGCGGTGACCATGGGCGTCTCGATCGGTGCGGGGCAGATGGCATTCACGCGGATGCCGTGCGGTGCGAGGTCCATCGCCATGACCTGTGCCATGTTGATGACGGCGGCCTTGGAGGCGCCATAGGCCACGCGCCCCTGCACGCCACGCAGGCCGGAGACGGAGGCGACCAGCACGATGGCGCCGCCCTTGCCGCCCGCCACCATGGCTCGTGCCGCCGCCTGGGCGGCGAGGAAGCAGCCGGTCACATTTACGTCGAGGATGCGGCGGAACGTCTCGGGTGGGGTGTCGAGCAGGGGCGTCGCCGCCGAAATCCCGGCCGAGCAGACCAGGCCCTGGAGGTCGGTCAGGCCCGCGATCCAATCGGCCACGGCGGCGGCATCGGTCACGTCCAGCGCGGTGCAGCCCGCGACGGGCATGTGGTCGGCCAGCGATGTTTCCCAGCCCGTCGCGCGCGCGGCGGCGCCGATCGCCGCGCCGATCCCCGAGGCCCCGCCCGTGATCGCCAATCGTTTCGCCATGCAGCCTCCCTGATGGGGCGTCTTGCGCGTCCGCCCTGCCCGGCGGCATTGTGGCACCCGAAACGCGGCGCGCAAAAGCCGCCTGGAGGAGATGACCCGCATGAGCCTGAAGACCCATCGCCGCACCCTCCTGGCGGGCGGCGCCGCCCTCCTTGCCGCGCCCCGGATCGGTGGCGCGCAGCCGGCCTACCGCCCCGAATACAAGCTCTCCGTCGTCGGCAACCGCCCCATCCCCTTCGCCGAAGGCGCCTTCCAATGGGCCGAGCTGGTGACCCAGCGCTCCAATGGCCGCATCAATGTGCGCGTCTATCCGGGCAGCCAGCTGGTCGGCGGCGACCAGACGCGCGAGCTGCTCGCCATGCGCCAGGGCATCATCGACTTCTGCGTCTTCAGCACCATCAACATCGCGCCGCAGGTGCGTGAGGCCGGCATCTTCCAGCTGCCCTTCCTGATGCCCGACCACCGCGCCTTCGACGCGCTGATCAATGGCGAGGTGGGGCGTGACCTGGTCGGCATCATGGACCGGCGCGACGTGACGGCGGTGGCCTTCGGCGAGAACGGCTTCCGCGAGATCAGCAATTCCCGCCGCGCCATCAGCGCGCCGGCCGATCTGCGCGGGCTGAAGATCCGCTTCGCCGCCGGCGCCATCTTCAACGACATCTACAATGGCCTGGGCGCCAACCCGCTGCAGATGTCCTTCGCCGACCTGCAGCCGGCACTCAGCACGGGCGCGGTGGATGGGCAGGAAAACCCGGTCAATCTCTTCCTCGCCTTCCGCATGGACACGCTGGCCCAGCGCCACATGACCATCTGGAACTATGTGAATGACGCGCTGATCTTCGGCCTCTCGAAGAGCGTGATGGCGAGCTTCACGCCCGCCGACCAGGAGCTTGTGCGCGAATGCGCCCGCGAGGCCGCGCGCAATAACATCGCGCTCGCCCGCCGCGGCCTTGGCATTCCCGGCACGGATGACAGCGCGCTGGTGGAACTGCGCAACCGCAACGTGGAAGTGACGACGCTGACGGCGGCGCAGAAGCAGGCCTTCGCGACGGCGCTGCGCCCGGTCTATGAGCGCTGGTCCGGCACCATCGGCAACGACCTGGTGCGCAAGGCGGAAGCCGCCATCCGCGCCGCCTCGTGACGCACGCCTGATGGCCGCCGATTTCGACCCGACGGCCACGCCGCCCGATCCGAAGACGCGCGTTCCGCTGACGCTGGAGCGCGTGCTGCTCGCCGCCGCGATGGGGGCCATGGCCCTGATCACGGCGGCGAATGTGGTGACGCGCTATCTCTCCAACATCTCACTGGCCTTCACCGAGGAATACTCCGTGGCGCTGATGGTGGTCGTCGCCATGGTGGGCACGGCGCTGGCCACCGCGGGTGGGCGGCATATCCGCATCGGCTTCTTCGTGGACAAGATGAACCCCGGCCGCCGCCGCGTGGCGGAAATCATGGGGCTTGGCCTGCTCATCATCTGCTTCGGGCTGATCCTCTGGTATGGCGGCCGCATGGTCTGGGACGAGTATGACTTCGAGGTGCTCTCGCCCGGCCTCGGCCATCCGCAATGGCTCTACACCGTCTGGCTGCCGCTGCTGGCCATCCTGGTGATCGGGCGCGCGCTGGGCCGCATCATCCGCCTCGCGCGGGGAGAGGACGGATGATCGGCCCCGGCCGCGGAGCGGACCAATGATTGGCACTGTCCTCTTCCTCATGTTCATGATCCTGCTGTTGGCGGGCGTGCCCATCGCGGTGGCGCTCGGCCTGGCAGGCGCGCTTGCCATCGCGCTGGCCGACCAGACGCTGATGGCGATGCCGACCAACGTCTATGCCGGCATCGCGAAATACCCGCTGATCGCGATCCCCATGTTCGTGCTGGTGGGCTGCGTCTTCGACCGCACCGGCGTCGCACTCCGCCTCGTGAAATTCGCGACCGCGCTGGTCGGTGCCGGGCGCGGGGCGCTCGCTTCCGTCGCGGTGCTCGTCGCCATGATCATCGGCGGCATCTCGGGCTCGGGCCCCGCGACTTCGGCCGCGGTGGGCCAGGTGGTGACGCGCGGCATGGTGAAGGACGGCTATCCGCGCCCCTTCATCGCCTCCACCGTGGGCGCGGCGGCGGCGACCGACATCCTCATCCCACCCTCCATCGCCTTCATCGTCTATGCGGTGATGGTGCCCGGCGTCTCGGTGCCGGCGATCTTCATGGCGGGCATGTTCCCAGGGATTCTCGCGGGTGTGGCCATCATCGTGCCCATCCTTATCATCTCCTGGCTGAAGGATTTCGGCGGCAAGAACCCCGATCGCGACGAGAACTCGCTCTGGCAGAGCTTCAAGGAGGCGATCTGGGGGCTGATGGCGCCCGTCGTCATCCTGGGCGGCATGCGGATCGGCGCCTTCACGCCGACGGAAGCGGCGGTGATGGCGGTGTTCTACGGCCTCTTCGTCGGATTCGTGATCTATCGCAGCATGACGCTGAAAGATCTTTACGAGATGCTGGTGGAGGCGGGCGAGATCTCTGCCGTCATTCTCATCATCATCGCGCTGGCCAGCGTCTTCGCCTGGTCCACCTCCACGCTCGGCATCGTGCAGCCCATCGCCGGCTGGATCGTGGGGCTGGGGCTTGGGGAATACGGGACCATCGCGCTGCTGATGGTGGCGCTGGTCTTCATCGGGATGTTCCTGGACGGCGTCTCCACCTTCCTCATCCTGCTGCCGGTGCTGATCCCGATCGCCCGTGCCTTCGAGTGGGACCTGACTTGGTTCGGCGTGATCCTCACCATGAAGATCGCGATTGGCCAGTTCACGCCACCCATGGCGGTGAACCTGATGGTGTCCTGCCGCATCGCGGGCGTGACCATGGAAAGCACCATCCCCTGGGTGATCTGGATGATCCTGGCGATGTTCGTGGCCCTCGCCCTCGTCGTCGTCTTCCCTGGCATCGCGCTCTGGCTGCCGCGCGTGACCGGCATGATGTGAACGAAGCCTGGCGGGGGCTTGTCGAAACGCCCCGCCTGCTTCCGAATGGCGCCCAACGAAATCACAGGGAGCGAATATCCGATGTCCAGCGTGGAAGCCTTGCGCGACCCCCAGAGCCTCACGCGCCTGTTGGCGCCGCGCAGCTTCGCCGTGGTGGGCGTCTCGGCCGAGCCCACGGGTTTCGGCGCGCGCACCGTGCAGAACATGCGGGATTTCGACGGCCCGGTCTGGTGCGTGAACCCGAAATATGCGGGCCAGGAACTGCATGGCCGCCCCTGCTTCGCCTCCGTCGCGGACCTGCCGGGCGCCCCTGATTCCACCGTCATCGCCCTGCCGCGCCCGGGCGTGATGGATGCGGTGCAGGCGCTGGCGAAGAAGGGCGGCGGCGGCGCCGTGATCTACGCCTCCGGCTATGGCGAAACCGACCTGCCCGAGCGCGCGGTGGAGGAGCAGGAACTGCGCGAGACGGCGCGGCGCATGGGCTTCCCGCTGCTCGGCGCCAATTGCCTGGGCTTCGTGGATCATCGCCAGCGCGTTGGCGCCACCTTCATGCCGGACTACGTGAAGATGACGGCGCCGGCCGGCGGTGTCGGCGTCGTCAGCCAGTCGGGCGCGCTCGGCTATGCGCTGATGCAGGCGGCCGAGCGCGGCTTCGCCATGTGCCACATGACGACGGCGGGCAATGCGACGGACCTCGATGTCTGCGACCTCGCGGCCTTCCAGCTCACCATCCCCGAATGCCGCAGCATCGCGCTGGCGGTCGAGGGCCTGCGCGACGCGCGGCGCCTCTTCCTGCTCGGCGAGATGGCGGCGAGCATGGGCAAGACCATCGTCGTCCTCAAGCTCGGGCGTGGCGAGGTGGGTGCCAAGGCGGCGGCCTCTCACACCGGCTCGCTCGCCGGCAGCAGCGCCGCCTGGTCGGCGGGGTTCAAGCGCGCCGGCATGCTGGAGGTGGGTGACTTCGACGCGCTGCTGGAAACGGCCGGCTTCTTCGCCAAGGCGGGGCCGCCGAAAGGCCGTGGCGTGGGCATCGTCACGCCCTCGGGTGGAGCGGGCATCATGGCGGCCGACCACGCGGAATTCGCCGGCCTGCCGCTGCCCCAGCCCGCGCCCGAGACGGAGCGCGTGCTGCGCTCGGCGATCCCGGATTTCGGCAGCCCGCGCAACCCCTGCGACCTCACGGCGCAGGTCGCGACCAATCCGAAATCCTTTGAGGACTGCATGCTCGCGATGCTCAATGACGAGCAATACGCGACCGTCGTCTTCCCCGTGGTCTATCACAACCCGGCCCCCGCCGCGACGCCGACGCGCATGAAGACGCTGGAGCCGATGGCGGCCGCCACCGGCAAGCCCATCTGCATCGCCTGGATTCCCGAGAGCCTGGAAGGCCCGGGCGCCGAGGCCGTGGATGTCAGCCCCAACCTCGTGCTGTTCCGTAGCATGCGCCGGATGATGAAGGCGCTCAGCCTGTGGTTCGAACGGCATGATCCGAAGCCCGCTGCCGGCACGGTGGATGCCCGCGCCAAGGCGGCTGCCGCCGCCATTCCGGCCGGGGCCGCCACGCTGATGGAGGCCGCCGCCAAATCCGCCTTCGCCACCGCTGGCCTGCCGGTGGTGTCCGAGCATCGCGCCAAGGATGCGGCAGGCGCCGTGGCCGCCGCGCAGGCGCTGGGCTTCCCCGTCGTGCTCAAGCTCGACAGCCCCGATGTCGCGCACAAGACCGAGGTGGGCGGCGTCGAGCTGAACCTGGCGGACGCCGCCGCCGTCACCGCCGCCTTCGGCCGCATCATGGCGGGGGTTGCGAAGCACGCCCCCAAGGCCCGGGTGGATGGCGTGCTGGTGCAGCGCATGGAGGCGCGCGGCGTCGAACTCATCCTGGGCGCCCGGCGCGACCCGCAATTCGGCGTCATGGTCCTGGTGGGCCTGGGCGGCGTGCAGGCCGAGCTGTGGAAGGATGTGGCGCTGGACGTGGCGCCCGTCTCGCCCGAGGGCGCCATGGCCATGCTGCGCAGCCTCAAGGCCTTCCCGCTGCTGGATGGCTTCCGCGGCAGCCCGAAGCTGCCGGTGGAGCAGATCGCCGCCGCCATCGCGCAATTCTCGGGATTCGCGGCCGCGATGGGCGACCGGCTGGAGGAGGCGGAGATCAACCCGCTGGTCTGCCGCCCCGATGGCTGCGTCGCGGTGGATGGATTGATGATGCTCTCGGCCTGACAGGAAAGGTTACCAAGAGCGCGATTCCAGGCGGGTTCATTCTGGTCTATGTAGCAGCGCATGAACCTCCGCCGCCGCCTCGCCTGGCTTCCCCTGGCCGCCTTCCTGGCCGGATTCCTCCCTGCCACCCCGAGCCTGGCCGCCGAGCCGGGCTCCGAGAACATGCTGGCGCATCGCGCCGCCTATCGCCTGAAGCTCGACAGCGTGCGCGACAATGCCAGCATCGAGCAGGCCGAGGGCATCATGCTCTTCGAGGTGATCGACGCCTGTGACGCCTGGGCCTCGCGCCAGCGCTTCACGCTGCTGGTGGGCGACCGGGACGGCAACATCGTCGAGACCACCTCGGATTATGCGACGCTGGAGGCGAAGGACGGTTCCTCGCTGCGCTTCTCGCTCACGCAGATGACGGGCGGCGCCGTCACCTCCCGCGTGGCGGGCGAGGCGAGCGTGACGCCGCAGGGCGGGCGCATCCGCTACCAGGAGCCGGCCGCGACGGAGGATGAACTGCCGCCCGGCACCATCCTGCCGATGATCCACACCATCCGCAGCCTGGCCGCGGCGCGCGCGGGGCAGCGCATCTTCGTGGCGCCGCTCTTCGATGGCACCTCGGCCGATGGCGCGCAGGATACCACGACGATCATCTCCGGCGGCTGGCTGGCGCCGCAGCCCAACGCGAATTTCCCGCTGCTCTCCACCCTGTCCAGCGCGCGCATGCGCATCGCCTTCTTCGAGCGCAACACCACCGGCCAGGGCGGCGGCGCCGCCACGCCCGACTACGAGGTCAGCCTGCGCTACTACGAGAACGGCGTGGCGGATGAGCTGAAGATGGATTTCGGCGAATTCGTCGTAGATGGCCGGCTCGGCGAGTTGCAGACCATCCCTTCCCCCTGCTGACCGGAAGCTGGCCGCTCACTCGAGGCTGAAGGCGTCGCGCGGCGGCGGCGTGGGCCTGGAATAATCCGCCACGCAGAAGGCGCCGCCCTGGTGGCGCCGGCCCACCTCATCCGGATGCAGCACGCCCTCCAGACGGGCGCGATACACCTCCGCGCTGTCCCGGGGCGCCCAGCCGATCCGGTCACGGTGATCCTTGGCCCACCAGCTCGCCGGATTGGCCGAGGCGCCCCAGACCACCGCATGGCCCGTGCGCTCTGCCGCCACGCAGGCCCGCACCAGCCGCGCGAGATCGGGGTAGGAGAGCCAGGTGGAGAGCGCGCGGGCGTCGCGCGGCTCGGGCAGGCAGGTGCCGATGCGCAGGTTCACATTCTCCACGCCGTGCTTGTCCCAGTAGAGCCGTCCCATCAGCTCGCCATAGGCCTTCGACAGGCCGTAGAAGCCGTCCGGCCGGAACTGGCAGTCAAGGTCGAGGCTCTGCCCCTGCTCGTGGAAGCCGATCGTGTGGTTGGAACTGGCGAAGACGACCCGCGCCTTCTCCCGCCGCGCCGCCTCATAGATGTGGAAGAGGCCGCGCAGGTTGGGCCCGAGGATGTCCTCGAAGGGCTGCTCCACCGAGATGCCACCGAAATGCAGGATGGCGGCGCAGCCCTCCGCCAGGCGCGCGATGGTGACGCCGTCGTTCAGATCGGCGCGGATGAAGCTGCAGCCCTCGGGCACCGCGTCCGGGAAGGCAGCGATGTCCGTCAGGCGCAGCGTCATGCCGGCCGCGGCCAGCTCTCGGGCCAGCATGCGGCCGAGGGCGCCTGAGGCGCCGGTGAGGAGGATGGGTTTCATCATGAGCGTTGTCCTTCCATAGTCAGGCTGTCGCAAATCCAGCAGGACGGCCAGATGCCCCGCCACGCCCACCCCACCATCGCCCATGCCGCCATCGCCCTCGAGAGCGGCCGCATCACCGCGACCGCCCTGGTGGAGGAAGCGCTGGCGCGCGCAGCGGAGGGGGAGGGGCCGCGCGTCTTTACCGCGCTGCACGCCAAGGCCGCGCGCGAGCAGGCGCTCGCCATGGATGCGCTCCGCCAGGCGGGCCGCGCACCCAGCCGCTTCGCCGGCATCCCCATCACCGTGAAGGATCTCTTCGACGAGGCCGGGCAGGTGACGCACGCGGGCTCCGTCGCGCGGGACGGTGCCAAGCCCGCCACCGCGCCGGCGCCGGTGATCGAGCGGCTGAACCGCCAGGGCTTCATCGTCATCGGTCGCACCAACATGACGGAATTCGCCTTCTCCGGCCTTGGCGTGAACCCGCATTACGGCACGCCCTCCAGCCCCTGGGACCGCAAGACGGGCCGGCTGCCGGGCGGCTCCTCCTCTGGCGCGGGTGTCGCGGCGGCCGATGGCATGGGCTTTGGCGGCCTGGGCACCGATACCGGCGGCTCCTGCCGCATCCCGGCGGCGCTGAACGGCGTGGTCGGCTTCAAGCCGACGGCGCGGCGCGTGCCCATCACGGGCGTCCTGCCGCTCTCGCCCTCGCTTGATTCCGTGGGTCCGCTCGCGCGCTCGGTGGGCTGCTGCCAGGTGCTGGATGCGATCATCGCGGGAGCCGAGACGCCGCCGGCGCTGCCCGAGGTGAACCTCTCCGGCCTGCGCTTCGGCGTGCTGAACAACATCGTGGAGGAGGGCATTGATGGCGAGGTGGCACGCGCCTATGCGCGCACCCTCGCCCGGCTGGAGGCGGCGGGCGTGAAGCTCGAGGATGTGACGCTGCCCGAGCTGGACCGCATGCCGCAGATCAACGCCAAGGGCGGCCTCACTGCCTCCGAGGCCTATGCTTGGCACCGCCACCTGATCGCCAGCGACGGTCCGCGCTATGATCCGCGCATCCTCAAGCGCATCGCCCGGGGCGAGCACATGAGTGCCGCCGAATACCTCGACGTCGTGCAGGCCCGTGCCGAGGTGATCGCGGCGACCGCGCCGCGCACCGCGCCCTATGACGCGGTGATCTGCCCGACCGTGCCGCTGATTCCGCCCGCGATCGCCGAGGTGACCGAGGAGACCGAGTACAACCGCATCAACCTGCTGCTGCTGCGGAACACGACCATCGCGAATTTCCTCGACCGCTGCGCCATCAGCCTGCCCTGCCACCTGCCGGGCGATGCGCCGGTCGGCCTCATGCTGATGGGCGAGGCGATGGGCGATGCGCGGCTGCTGGCCATCAGCGCCGCGGTCGAGGCGCTGCTCGAGGCATGAGGCCCCTGGAATTCGGCTGGTACCTGCCGACCAATGGGGACACCACGAGCTATGCCGAGGGGCCGAATGTGGTTCCCTCCAGCACCGCGATGTTCGACCGCGTGGTGAGCGCGGCCGAGGCGGCGGGCTTCGAATACCTGCTGGTGCCCGTCGCCATCCCCTGCTGGGAGGCCTGGGTGACCACGGCCTTCATGGCGGGGCGGTCCAGCTCCATCCGCATGCTGGTGGCGGCCCGCCCGGGCTACATCAACCCGGTGATGCTCGCGAAGATGGTGACGACCTTCGACCAGCTCACCGGCGGGCGCATCGCGGTGAACCTCATCGCCGGTCAGTCGGAAGCGGAGAATGCGGCCGATGGCATCCGCTACGGCAAGGAGGATCGCTACGCGCTGATGGCGGAGGAGGTCGCCATCATGAAGGCGCTCTGGACCGGCGAGGCGCCGCTCGATTGGGAGGGTAGGTTCCACACCCTGCGCGGCGCGCGCGTGATCCCCCGGCCCCTGCAGCAGCCGCATCCCCGCTTCTACCTGGGCGGCGGCTCACGCCAGGCCTGGGAGATCTCCGCCGCGCATGCCGATGTGCACCTGTTCTGGGGCGACCGGCCGGAGACGATCGCGGAGCAGATGGCCGAGATCCGCGGCATGGCGGAAGGGCAGGGGCGGGGCGAGGCGATCGGCTTCGGCATGCGGCTGCAGATCATCTGCCGCGAGACGGAGGAGGAGGCCTGGGCCGCCGCGCATGAGCTGGTGCGCGACGTGGGCGAGGAGCGCAGTGCCGCGGTGCGCGCCAACATCGCCAATTCGGTCGCCAACCAGCGCGTCCAGGCGCTGCTGGCGGAGACGGGCGGGCTGATCGCGCCCAACCTCTGGGCGGGCCTGGCCAAGGCGCGCCAGGGCGCGGGTGTCGCGGTGGTCGGCAATCCGCAGCAATGCGCCGATGTGCTGCAGCGCTTCATCGCGATCGGCTGCCACAGCTTCTGCCTCTCGGGTTACCTGCATGACGAGGAGGCCGAGCGCTTCGGCCGCTGGGTGCGGCCGATCCTGGCGGAGCGGAATCCGGGGCGACTCGCGCCGCTCATTTGAGCGGTCGATCCACGCCCAGCGCGCGACCAGGCGCTCAATCCAGCCGGACGTTGTTCTCGCGGATGGCGTTGCCCCACTTCACGCCCTCGCTGCGGATGAAGGCGGCGAACTGCTCGGGCGTGCTGGTCAGCACCTGCGCGCCCAGGCCGCCCAGGCGTTCGCGCATCGCGGGCTCGGCCAGGATGCGATGGATCTCCTGGTTGATGCGCAGGATGATCGGCGCCGGCGTCCCGGCCGGTGCGACCAGGCCGAGCCAGGCGGCGGCATCGAAGCCCGGCATGCCGCTCTGGGCCAGCGTCGGCAGGTCGGGCTGGCGGTCGGATCGGTTGGCGGTGGTCAGCGCCAGCGCCCGCACCCGGCCGGACTGGATATGCGGGAGCGAGAAGACCTCCGTCTCGAACATGAAGTCGATGCGCCCGGCCAGCAGGTCGGTCAGGACCTGCGGCCCGCCGCGATAGGGCACATGCGTCATGTCGAGCCCGCCCGCCGCGCGGGAGAACATCATGGTGATGAGATGCGCCGTGGTGCCGTTGCCCGGCGTGCCGAAGGTGACCTGCCCGGGCCGCGCGCGGGCCATGGCGACCAGCTCGGCCGGGGTTCGCGCTGGGGAATTGGCGTTCACCAGCAGCACGAAGGGCAGGTTCGCCACCAGCGTGATCGGCGCGAAGTCGCGCGCCGGATCATAGCCGATGTTGGAATAGAGATTGGGGTTGGTAGCGAGCGGCGCGGTGGCCGAGAGCAGCAGGGTATAGCCATCGGGCGCGGCCTGGGCGGCGGCGGCGGCGGCGAGGCTGCCGCCCTGGCCGGGGCGGTTCTCGATCACCATGGACCAGCCAGGATTCTCACCCAGCTTCTCGGCAAGAAGGCGGGCGATGGTGTCGGTCGCCTGGCCGGGCGGAAAACCCACCAGGATGCGGATGGGGCGCGCCGGCCAGGCCTGGGCCTGCGCCTGCCCCGCCAGCGCCAGCATGGGGGCGGCCAAGAGCGCGCGCCGGATTTGTCCGTAGCTATTCATGAGTTTCCCCCTATGCCGCCCTTGCCTTGGGCCATTTTCTCTCGGCAGATTATGGGAGGCTCGGATTTGTCCTGGCAACCTGAGATGTGAGCCGGTGCGAATGCGGCACGAAAAGGAGTGAGGGAAACGCCATGATCTACGCCACCTCGGCCGAGGCCGCGGCACCCACGCGCTTCTCCCGCGTCGCCCCCGAGGGCGGGCTCCTCTGGCGGACGGATTATTTCGGCCCGCCGCCGTCGCCCAAGGGATCCAGTTCGGTCGATCCCAAGGCGATGGGCGCGCTGGACTACACGCCCCCCGCGCCGGGCGAGACACGCCCGCCCCAGGCCTTCCTGGTCGAGCAGGAGGTGAATGCGGTGGTGCATCCGCATTTCCACTTCGTGGACCAGTTCCAGGTGGTGGTGGAGGGCGGCGGCGCCATCGGCCGGCATGCGGTGCAGCCGATCATGGCGCATTTCGCCGGAGCGAGCACGGGTTATGGCCCGATCACGCCGGACGAGGGCGGGCTGAAATACTTCACCCTGCGCGCCAGCGCCGATGGCACGGGCGCGCAATTCCTGCCCGCTTCCAAGGCCCGCATGTCGCGCGGCCCCAAGCGCTACGTGCTGGCCGACCCGGTCCTGCCCAGCACGGCCGAGGCGCTGGCCGCCCGGCGCGAGGCGGTGACGGAGATGGTGCTGGGCGAGCCGGACGGCCTCGCCATCCTCATGCTACGGATCCCGCCGCATGGGCGCCTCTCGGCGCCTGATCCCGCGCGCGGGGCAGGGCAGAGCATGCTCGTGACCACCGGTTCGATCCGCCATGAGGGCCAGGTGATGGGCCGGCTCAGCGCGCTCTTCGTGCCGCCCGACGAGGCGGCCTTCCTGGCCGAGGCGGGGCCGGAGGGGGCGGAGATCCTGCTGCTCCAGTATCCGCGGACTACACCGTGAACTGCTCGGCGATGATCCGCTCCGAGAGGCTGCGGTCGGGGTCGAAGAGCATGGTCATCGTGATGCTCCGATCCTCCCGCACCTCGACGCTGCGGACGTCGCGCACCTCGGTGTAGTCCGCCGTCGCGGAGACGGGGCGCTTGTCGGGCTCCAGCACCTCGAAGACGACGCGCGCGCTGGAGGGCAGCAGGGCGCCGCGCCAGCGGCGTGGCCGGAAGGCGGAGATGGGCGTCAGCGGCAGCAGCCTCGCATCCAGCGGCACGATCGGCCCATGCGCCGAGAGATTGTAGGCGGTGCTGCCGGCCGGGGTGGAGATCAGGATGCCGTCGCAGATCAGCTCCGGCAGGCGTTCCTTGCCATCCACCAGGATCCGCAGCTTGGCCGCCTGGCGCTGCTCGCGCAGCAGCGAGACCTCGTTGATGGCCAGGGCCGCATGCGTGCCGCTCGCGGAATGCGCGCGCATGCGCAAGGGATGCAGGTGCGCCGCCTGGGCGGCGCCGATCCGCGCGGGCAGGTCCTCCTCGCGGTAGGAGTTCATCAGGAAGCCCACACTGCCGCGATTCATGCCGTAGATCGGCGGATTGCGGCCGAGGAAGCGGTGCTGGGTCTCGAGCATCAGCCCATCGCCGCCCAGCGCCACGATCACCTCGGCCTCCTGTGGCGGGTGGTCGCCATAGAGGGCGACGAGGCGCGCGCGTGCTTCCTGCGCGGGCTCTGTCGTCGAGGCGAGAAACGAAATCTTCACGCGAGCCGCCGGTGTTCGAGCACGGGCATGTCGCGCCGCACGCGGGCCGTCACCGCGGCGTCGAGCCGCGCGGTGGTCCAGCCGATGCCGTCGCTCGCCTTGGCGACCACATGGCCCCAGGGGTCGGCGATCAGCGAATGGCCATAGACCTGCCGTGTCGCGCCGCGCTCCTCATAGGCGCCCCAGGAGGCGGCGGCGATGACCCAGCATTGCGTCTCGATGGCCCGCGCGCGCAGCAGCACCTCCCAATGGTCCTTGCCGGTCATCAGCGTGAAGTTGGACGGCACCAGGATCGCCTCCGCCCCCGCCCGCCGCAGCGCGAGATATTGCTCGGGGAAGCGCATGTCGTAGCAGATGGTGCAGCCGAACTTCACGCCGCCCGCCTCGAAGGTGACCAGCGCATCGCCCGCGCCGTAGAGCGCGCTCTCGCGATAGCCGGTGCCGTCCGGGCCCGTGATGTCGAACAGATGGATCTTGCGGTAGCGCGCGATCTCGCGGCCCGTGGGGTCGAAGACCAGAGTCGTGTTGAAGAACTTCTCCGGCCCCTGTTCGATGATCGAGCCGCCATGCACATGGATGCCCGCGCCCTTGGCGATGCCGCGCAGGAACTCATAGGCCGCGCCGCCCGTGCCGCCCGGCTCGGGCAGCACCTCCGCCGCGGCCGCCCGTGCCTCGCGCCCGCCGCCGAGATTCGTCCAGGTCTCGGGCAGGGTGACCATGTCCGGGCGGTCCGCCGCCAGCGCGCCTTCGATCAGGCGGCGCGCCTGGTCGAGATTGGCCTGCTTGTCGCTGGTCTGGTTCATCTGGATGGCGGAAATGCGCATGGCAGGGCCTATCTGGTGGCGGGCGGGACGCGGCGTTCATCGAGCGGGACGCCGCGGCCGACGCCCCAGCGCAGGAGTTGCGGATCGAGCATCTCGCTCCGCTCGCCCGAGGGGCGTTGGGAGACGAAGCGCACGCGGCCGCCGGTGAGGATCGCGACCTCCATGATCCCATCACGGGGACGGATCGAGAGGAAGGCCTCCTGCTCGCCCAGCGCCTGCTGACGGGCGCCGCGCAGCACCAGGGCCGTGCCGTCGAAGGCGATGGGAGCGACGAGCTGGAGGTTGCTGGCCAGCAACCGCACCCCCGGCTCGCCCAGCAGGCTTGCGAGCGTCCGGCGCACCGCGGGGTCGGCCAGGATCTGCGGCGTGTTGTTGGTGCCGATCTGCGCCGACAGATGGCCCAGCACGCCCTGCTTGTGGTCCACCGGCTGGGCCAGGGCCGGAAGCGGCGGCAGCAGCGCCAGAAGGGCGGCGCGGCGGCCGAGCCTCAAGGCTGGCGCGGCCAGGAGATGCGCGGCTCGGCCCGGCCGGACGGGGGCGGCGGCGCATAGGGCTCGGGGATGTTGGGCATGGCGTCCCAGCTCTCGCGCCGCGCCTCAGGTGGGCGGGCGGCCATCATGCGCAGCTCCGCGCGGAGGTCGTCGAGCTGCGCCTCGATCGAGTCCAGCCGGCCCTTCAGCCCGAAGACCGAGAAGGGCATGACCAGCAGGCAGACCGCCAGCAGCAGCAGGATGAGCAGCGCCACGAGCCCGGTCCATTCCGGCAGGCCCGGCAGGGTCAGGCGGGTGACGAGGTCGTTCAGCATCAGCCGCCGGTCACGCTCATGTGGCGCGCGACGGCCGGCGCGGCCCGCCGGCGGTCTATGACGAAGTCATGGCCCTTGGGCTTGCGCGTGATGGCCTCCGCGATGGCGGCGCGCAGGCCCTCCTCGCCCAGCTCGGGGTCGCGGAGCGGCGCGCGCAGGTCGGCCGCATCTTCCTGGCCCAGGCACATGTAGAGCGTGCCGGTGCAGGTCAGCCGCACGCGGTTGCAGCTTTCGCAGAAATTATGCGTCATCGGCGTGATGAAGCCGAGGCGCGTGCCGGTCTCGGCCACGTCGTAGTAGCGCGCTGGGCCGCCCGTGGTGTGGCTGCTCTCGTTCAGCGTCCAGTTCTGCTTGAGGCGGGCGCGGACCAGGGAGAGCGGCAGGAACTGGTCCGTCCGGTCCTCGCTGATCTCGCCGAGCGGCATGGTCTCGATCAGGCAGAGGTCGAAGCCGTGCTCGCCGCACCAGGCCAGCATGCGGTCGAACTCATGCTCGTTCAGCCCCTTCAGAGCGACGGCGTTGATCTTCACATGCAGGCCCGCGGCCTTGGCGGCGAAGATGCCATCCAGAACCTTGTCCAGCTCGCCCCAGCGCGTCGCGGCCTTGAAGGCGGCGGCATCCAGCGTGTCCATCGAGACGTTGATGCGCCGCACGCCGGCGGCCGCCAGCTCATCCGCGTACTTGGTCAGCTGCGTGCCGTTGGTGGTCAACGTCAGCTCATCCAGGCCGGAACCGATGCGCGCGCCCAGCCCGCGCACCAGCGACATCACGTTCTTGCGGACCAGCGGCTCGCCGCCCGTCAGGCGCAGCTTGCGCACGCCGAGGTCGATGAAGGTGCCGCAGAGCCGCTCCAGCTCCTCCAGCGTCAGAACCTCGGATTTGGGGAGGAAGGTCATGTCCTCCGCCATGCAATAGACACAGCGAAGGTCGCAGCGGTCCGTGACCGACACGCGGAGGTAGCTGATATGTCGCCCAAAGGGGTCGATCATGACGGCGAGGGATCCCGGAAGCGGTTGGTTTCACCCCATTTGGGGCGGATCAACCCGCTGTTGCAAGGGTCCCCCGCGCGCCGGGCGCCTTGGCCATCCAGTTCAGCACGCTGGCGGTGAGGCCGACCACGATCATGACCGGCCAGAAGGCCGCGTAGCTGCCGGTCCAGGCCATGAGCACCGCGCCCGAGCCCGCGCCCAGGAAGCCACCGATCTGGTGGCTGAAGAAGCAGACGCCATAGAGCGCACCGAGGTCGCCCACGCCGAAGCGGCGCGCGATGGCGGCCGAGGTCAGCGGCACGGTGCCGAGCCAGACGAAGCCCATCACGGCGGCGAAGAGGATCGTCCCCCATTCGCTGGGCGCCGCCACCGCGAAGCCGGCGATGGCGAGCGTGCGGACCAGGTAGATCCAGCCGAGTCCCGTCTCCGGCTTGATCCGGCTGGACAGCCAGCCGCAGAACCAGGAGCCCGGGATGTTGAACAGCCCGATCATCGTCATCGCCACCATGCCGAGCGCCGCCGGCTGGCCACAGAGCGCGATGTGCGAGGGCAGGTGCGTGGTCAGGAAGGCGAGCTGGAAGCCACAGGCGAAGAAGCCGCCGGTCAGCAACGCGAAGTCGCGATCGGCCAGCGAGCGGCGGGCAAGCGCGGGCAGGCCGGAGAGGCCCGCGGCGGGCGGGCCGCTGCGGGGCGCGGGCCGCCATTCGATGTTGCGCGCGAGCGGAATGATCAGCACGGCCGAGGCGGCCAGCATGATGAGGGCGCCCGCCGCGCCGAAGCCGCCGATGGCCGAGAAGGTGAGCGGCACCATGGCCGCCTGGCCCAGGCTGCCGCCCGCACTTGCGATGCCGATGTACTCGCCCCGCTTCTCGGGCGGCGCGAGCCGGCCGATGGCGGCCAGCGCCAGGCCCGTGCCGGCGCAGGCCACGCCAAAGCCCGAAAAGACGCCGATCCCGATCATCACCGTGGCGTTGGAGGGGAACAGCGCCGGCAGGCCGCAGCCGATCAGGTAGAACACCCCGCCCATGGCCATGACGCGGCCCGAGCCGTGCTTGTCGGCCATCGCCCCGGAGACAGGCTGGCCCAGGCCCCAGGTGAGGTTGTGCAGCGCGACCGCGAGGCCGAAGGCCCAGGGGGCGATGCCGTTCTCGGCGGCCAGCGGCAGCAGCAGCAGCCCGAAGGTCTGCCGGATGCCCATGGCGAGGCTGGAGGTGGCCGCCGCCGCGATGATCGCGACCCAGAGGATGCGTTTGGCGGAATGAACGGCGTCTTGGGACATGTCCGGATGTGAGCGAACCGGCCCGCTCGCCGCAACCGAGGTTGTCGCCGGGGCCGGCATGCACGCGGCGCGGGGGTATGGCGCAAGCATGTTGCGGCGGCCGGGACGCTGGCGCAGTCTTTGGTGGTGAAGCCCTTGGTGGTGAATCGAGCGAGCCCGGCGCCGGCCGGGGAGGGAGAGAGAGCATGACGACACGATGGACCGGGGCCGCTCTGGCCGCGGCATTGTCCCTGGCGGGCGCCCCGGCGCTGGCCCAGGTGACGCCGGACAATTTCGTGGGAGGCAAGACCTCCGACCTCGCGGCGCTCTGCGCCGCCGGGCCGTCCGACCCCAATGTGGTCTCGGCGGTGAATTTCTGCCACGGCTTCCTGCTGGCGGTGGGTCAGTTCCATGGCGAGCTGACGCAGCGCGGCAGCCGGGTCGGCCCCTTCTTCTGCCTGCCCGATCCGCGCCCGACGGTGGCCAGCATCACCGGCGCCTTCGTGACCTGGGCGGGCGCCAATCCCCAATATGCCGGCAGCTCGGCCGCCGAGGGCGTGGTGCGCTTCGCCACCGCCGCCTATCCCTGCCCGCGCCGCCCGGCGCGCCGCGCCTCGTGACGCGAAGGATGAGAGAGATGCGCAAGATCCTGCTGGTTCCCGTGCTCGCCCTGGCCCTCGGCGGCTGCGAGAACATGTCTGACACGGGCCGTCTCACGGCCGGCGGTGCCGGCCTCGGTGCGGCGACGGGCGCGATTGTCGGCTCCTTCTCGGGCAATGCCGGCTGGGGCGCGCTCGCCGGGGCGGGCATCGGCGCCGCCGGCGGCTACCTCGTCGGCCGCACGCGCGAGGCGGAGCAGCAGGCCTGGCAGCGCGGCTACCAGGCGGGCCGTTCCTCGCAATAGGCGCGCGAAAAAGGGCGGCGGAGCTTCGCCCCGCCGCCCTTCCCGTTTCGTCCTGCCTCGCGGCTCAGGCGGCCACGCGGGTCTCCGCCTGGTCGTTCGCCGCCATCGGCGTGGCCGCCACGGCGGTTGCCGTGATGTTGCCGCGGGTCAGGCCGATATCGGCCAGCTCGCGGTCGCTCATCGCGCGCAGCTGCTCGATCGTCTCGCGGCGGGTGCGCAGGGCGGTCAGCACGGCGCGCAGGCCGTGGAAGAAGCCGCGGATGCGCTCGGCCAGCGCACGGTCGCGCGCCTGGCGCGCCTCGGCGATGATGGCGGCGATGCGCTCGGCCTCGGCGTTGCGGGGGGCCCCATGGAGGGAGCTCTGGGGCATCAGCAGCACGGCTTCGGCTGGGGTGATGCGGGTCATGATCTGTGGTCCTGTTGTGGGGGACGGCGGCGCCGTCCGGATGGCCATGATGTAGGGGATTGCGGCCAGGACAGGTTGTGCGAAGCTCAAGTTTCAGACATGCGCTGAGAGCATGTCATATTGTGGACACATGTCTTAACGACGGGGCTCCAGATGTTAACCAAAGCCGATCGCCTCGCCGCCCTGCGCCAGTCGCTGGCCGCGCAGGGCGTGGACGGATTCATGGTGCCGCGCTCGGATGAGCATCTCGGCGAATACGTGCCTCCCTCGGGCGAGCGCCTCGCCTGGCTCACCGGCTTCACCGGCAGCGCCGGCCTTGCCATCGTGCTGCCGGACCGCGCCGCCGTCTTCACCGATGGGCGTTACACCACCCAGGTGGCCGCCGAGACGGACGCGGCGCATTGGGAGCGCCGCCACCTGATCGAGGAGCCGCCTGAGGCCTGGCTGCGCGAGCATGCGGGCGAACTCCGGCTCGGCTACGATCCCTGGCTGCACAGCGAAGCCTTCCTCAAGCGCCTGGCGGGCCTGAACCTGACGCCGCTGACACCCAATCCGCTGGACGCGATCTGGCACGACCGGCCAGCGCCTCCGGCCGCCGTCGTGCTGCCGCATGGCCCCGACCTCG
The DNA here is from genome assembly GCF_033547095.1 of Sediminicoccus rosea. Classification (NCBI taxonomy): domain Bacteria; kingdom Pseudomonadati; phylum Pseudomonadota; class Alphaproteobacteria; order Acetobacterales; family Roseomonadaceae; genus Sediminicoccus; species Sediminicoccus rosea. The sequence goes on from NZ_CP137852.1 coordinate 1,485,865, forward strand.
CGGGGGAGAGCGCCGAGGCGAAGCGAGAGGCGCTGGCGGCCAGCCTGCGCGCCGCGGGCGAGCAGGCGGCCCTGCTGGCCGACGCGCATTCCGTCGCCTGGCTGCTCAACCTGCGCGGCGCCGACCTCGCCCATACGCCCATGCCGCTCGCTTTCGCGCTCGTGCATGATGATGCCTCCGTCCGGGTCTTCCTGCATGCGCCCGAGCGCGTGCCGGAGGCGACGCGGGCTCATCTGGGCAACCGTGTCGCCATCGAGCCGCGCGCGAATCTGCCGCGCGCGCTGGGCGACCTGGCCGGCCGGGCGGTGCGCGTGGATGCGGATGCGACGCCGGCCTGGTTCGCCTCCAGCCTGCGCGACGCCGGCGCGCGCGTGATCGCGGGCGAGGACCCCACGCGCCTGCCGCGCGCCACCAAGAACGCGACCGAGCAGGAGGGCGCGCGGCGGGCGCATCGGCGCGATGCGGTGGCCGTCGCGAACTTCCTCGCCTGGTTCGCGGCCGAGGCGCCGCGCGGCCAGCTCACCGAGATCTCGGCCGCGGCCCATCTGCTGATGGAACGCCGCCGCCAGCCGGGTTTCGTCGCGGAGAGCTTCCCCGCCATTTCCGGCGCTGGCGAGAACGGCGCCATCGTGCATTACCGCGTGACCGAGGCGACCAACCGCCGCATCAACCCCGACGAGTGCTACCTGATCGACAGCGGCGGTCAGTATCCGGATGGCACGACGGACATCACCCGCACCCTCTGGAGCGGCCCGGATGCGGCGCCGGCCACGCTGCGCGCCCGCTACACCGCCGTCCTGCGCGGCCATGTGGCGCTCGCCACGGTACGCTTCCCGGCCGGCGTGGCCGGGCCTCACCTGGATGCCATCGCCCGCCGCCCGCTCTGGGATGCGGGGCTCGACTATGACCACGGCACGGGCCATGGCGTGGGCAGCTTCCTCTCGGTGCATGAGGGGCCGGTGGCCTTCAGCCGCGCCGCGCGCGTCGTCCCCATCCGCCCCGGCATGATCCTCTCCGACGAGCCGGGCTACTACCTACCGGGCCATTACGGCATCCGCATCGAGAACCTGCTGCTGGCGCGCGATGCCGCACCGCAGCCCGACCAGGCCAAGCCCTTTTTGGAGTTCGAGACGCTGACGCTGGCGCCCTATTGCCGCGCGCTGGTCGAGCCCGCGCTGCTGACGGCGGCCGAGCGCGAATGGGTCAACGCCTATCACGCGCGCGTGCTGGCCGAGGTCGGCCCCGCGCTCGAGCCGGCCGTCCATGCTTGGCTGGCGCAGGAATGCGCGCCGCTATGACGCGTCAGCGGTAGGGAATGGTCGCCAGGGCGTTGTAGGGCGAGCCGTCGATCAGCCGCGTGCTCCAGGCGAGATAGACGAGGATGCGCTGCCCCTCGTCCACGAAGCGATGCACGCGCGTCTCCTTGAAGAGGAAGCTGGTCGAGGCCTCCCAGACGCGTTCGCCCCGCTCGCCGCGCCGGACGGCGTCGGTCAGCGTGACCGGGCCTGTCGCCGTGCAGGCGAGGGCGAAGCGCGCCGGATCCTCGGCCACGCCCACCATGCCCGCGATGCCGCCCGTGCGCGCCTGGCTGACATGGCAGACCACGCCGGGCACCTCGGGGTCGGTGAAGCGCTCGACGACGACGCGATGGCTGCGCGTGAGGCCGAGATTGGTCAGCGCCGTGTTCACATGGCCGATCTCGGTCGTGTCATCCGCGAGCGCGGGGCCGGCGAGCAGGAGAAGCAGGAGCAGGGCAGGGCGCATGCGGGAGGAACGCCGTCCCCAGCTGCCGGTTGCTCAGCCCAGGCCCGCCATCTCCCGGAACTCCGCCTCGCTCAGCACGCGCAGGCCGAGCTCGGCCGCCTTGGTGGCCTTGGAGCCCGCATCGGCGCCGACGACGACGAAATCCGTCTTCTTCGAGACCGACTTGGTGACCTTGGCGCCGAGCGATTCCGCCCGCGCCTCCGCCTCCTGGCGGGAGAGCGTCTCCAGCGTGCCGGTGAAGACCAGCGCCTTGCCGGCGAAGGGATTGTCGCCCGCCTCGATCGCCGCCGTCTCCTCGGGCGTCACCTCGGCCAGCAGCGCGTCGAGCGCGTCGAGGTTGTGCGGCTCGGCGAAGAATTCGACGAGTTCGGTCGCGATGGCGGGGCCGATGCCCTGGATGCTGCCCAGTTCTTCGCGCGCCTCGCTGCCGATGATGCGGGCGGCGACCATCCGCTCCCGCAGCGCGCCGATGGCGTGATAGTGCCGCGCCAGCAGCTTCGCGTTCTGCTCGCCGATGCGGCGGATGCCGAGTGCGAAGAGGAAGCGCTCCAGCGGCGGCTTGCGGCGGGCCTCGATGGCGTCGAACAGCTTCTGGGTGGAGAGCTTGCCCCAGCCTTCCAGCGCCTCAAGTCGTTCGGCATGGGTGTGCAGGCGGAAGATATCGGCCGGGCCGCGCAGCAGGCCCATGGCGTGCAGCGTATCGATCCGCTCCTCGCCCAGCCCCTCGATGTCGAGGCAGCGGCGGGAGACGAAGTGCTTGAGGCGCTCGACCGTCTGCGCCGGGCAGATCAGGCCGCCGGTGCAGCGGCGCACCACATCGTCGTTCTCGCGCACGGCGTGGCTGCCGCAGGCGGGGCAGGTGGTGGGGAAGGCGAAGGGGGCGGCGCGGCCGGGGCGGTCGGGATCCACGACGGCGACGACCTGCGGGATCACATCGCCCGCGCGCTGCAGGGTGATGGTGTCGCCCTCGCGGATATCCTTGCGGGCGATCTCGTCCTCATTGTGCAGCGTGGCATGCGTGACGGTGACGCCGCCGACGAAGACCGGCTCCATCACCGCGCGCGGCGTCAGCGCGCCGGTGCGCCCCACCTGGATCTCGATGCGGAGCAGCTTCGTCTGCGCCTGCTCGGCCGGGAATTTCCAGGCTATGGCCCAGCGCGGCGCACGGCCGACGAAGCCGAGCCGTGCCTGCCAATCCAGCCGGTCCAGCTTGTAGACGACGCCGTCGATCTCATAGGCCAGCGCCGCGCGCTCGCGCGCCATGCGCGCCTGGAAGGCGGCGGGGGTCTCGGTCAGCAGGTCGGCCGCGCCCTCGGCCACCGGGGTGGAGAGCGGATTCACCCGGAAACCCCAGCGCTTCAGCGTGGCGAGCCAGCCATGATGGGTGGTGGCCGGCGCCTCGCTCGCCTCGCCCATGGCGTAGGCGAAGAGCTTGAGGGGGCGCTGCGCCGTGATGCTGGCATCGAGCTGCCGAAGTGAACCGGCGGCCGCATTGCGCGGATTGACCGGGATGGTGACGGCGGGACCGAGCTTCTCGCCGCGCGCCTTGCGGGCCTCTCGCTCGGCCAGCGCGGCTTCCTGCGTCGCGCGGAAAGCCAGGAAATCCGCGCGGTCCATGAAGACCTCGCCGCGGATCTCGATCAGCGTGGGGCAGGGGGCGGGCAGCTCGCGCGGCAGGTCCGCCAGCGTCAGGAGGTTGGCGGTGATGTCCTCGCCCTCGGCGCCATCACCGCGGGTCGCTCCCTTCACGAAGCGGCCCTGCTCGTAGAGCAGGTTCACGCTCAGGCCGTCGATCTTCGGCTCGGCGATGAAGTCGAGCGGCGCGTCCTCGGCGAGGCTCAGGAAGCGGCGGATGCGGGCGGCGAATTCGGTGAAATCCTCGGGCGCGAAGGCGTTGTCGAGGCTGAGCATGGGCGCCAGGTGGCGTGATTTCGCGAAGCCCTCTGCGGCGCGGCCCGAGACCTTCTGCGTCGGGCTCTCGGCCTGCACCAGTGTGGGATTCTCGGCCTCCAGCGCGCGCAGGCGGCGCATGAGGGCGTCGTATTCGGCATCGCTGATTCGGGGCGCGTCCTGCTCGTAATAGAGCCGGTCATGCTCGTTGATCTCGGCGATCAGCCGGGCGATCTCGGCTTCGGCGCTCTCGCTCATGCGTCCTCCGCCAGGGCGTTGAAGGCGGCGTGGGTCAGGGCGCAGGCGCGGACAGCCTCGCTCTTCGCGCCCAGGGCCGCATAGAAGGCGAGGCCGCCCGGATTCTTCGGCAGGGCGGTCCACCAGAGGAAGGAGCCGCCCTCGCTGCGGACCTGCCGCACGGCGGCCGCCACCAGGGCGCGCCCCAGGCCCTGCCGGCGATGCTCCGGCGCCACGTAGAGATCGCCCATATACGCACCGCGTGCGCCGATCTCCGTCTCGAAGCTGGGATGCAGGGTCAGGTAGCCGCGCGCCGGCTCGCCCGCCAGGAGAAGCCGGCCCAGCGCCTGGGGCCCGAGAAAGGCGTCACAGAGCGCGGCCGCATCGGCGGCCGTGCGGCGGTCATAGCCCTCCTCGGCGTTCAGGGCCGCTACGAGCTCGGCGATGTGGGGCGCGTCGGGGGCGGTGAAGGTGCGGATCACGCGGCGCCCGCCGCCAGCTGCCGAAGGGCGGCGCCCTCGATGATCTCGCCGCTGAACCGGCCCTCGCTGACCGCGCCGATCGCGCGATAGAACAACAGAGCCTCGTCGTCGCCGTCATCCACGCCCCACCAGAGGCAGGCGGCGCCCGCCGCCTCGGCATGCGCGGCCAGCGCGGCCATCAGCCGGCGCGCCAGGCCACGCCGTCGCGCCTCGGGCGCCACATAGAGGTCGAGCAGCATCATCGCATCAGCGTGGCGCACGGCGTCGTAGATGGGAGTCGCGGTGGCGAAGCCCGCGACCTTGCCCTCCCACTCGGCGAGGCGCAGCCAGGCCCGCGCCCCGGGGCCGATCAGGTCCCTGAGCGCGATCCCGGGCGTCATCGGCCGCTCGGGCGGTGGGCCATCCAGGCTGTTCAGCGCGTTGAGCAGGGCGGCGAGCGCCGGGGCATCCTCCGGCCGCGCGGCGCGGATCACGCGACACCATCCAGCAGGCTGGCCGCCGCCGCGCGTGCGGCCTCGGTCACGGTCTCGCCGGCCAGCATGCGGGCGATCTCCTCACGCCGGGCGGCCACGTCGAGCGGTGTGACACGCGTCTCGGCCTTGCTGCCGCGAACGGCCTTGGCGACTTGCAGATGGTGGGCGCCGCGCGCGGCGACCTGCGGCGAATGCGTCACCACCAGCACCTGCAGGCGCTCGGCCACGCGCGACAGCCGCTCGCCCACCGCGGCCGCGGTCGCGCCGCCGATGCCGGCATCCACCTCGTCGAAGACCAGGGTCGGCACGGGCGAACCCCGGGCCAGAACCACCTTCAAGGCCAGCATCAGGCGCGAGAGCTCGCCGCCCGAGGCGATCTTGATCAGCGCGCCCGGCGTCTGGCCCGGATTGGTCGAGACCAGCAGCGTCACCCGGTCCATCCCATCGGCGCCCCAGGCGGCTTCCTCGCGCGGCGCCACCTCGATCACGACGCGGGCGCGGTCGAGCTTGAGCGGGGGCAGTTCGGCGGCCAGCGCCTTCTCAAGCCTGGTCGCGGAGGTGCGGCGGGCGGCGGTCAGCGCTTCGGCGGCCGCGACATAGGCGGCGCGTGCCGCCTTGCGCGCGGCCTCCAGCGCCGAGACCCGGCCGGTGCCGGCGTCCAGCGCCGCAAGCCGCTCGCGCAGCGCATCCAGATGCGCGGGCAGTTCCACGACCGCCACGCCATGCTTCCGCGCCGCGGAACGCAGGCCATAGAGCCGGTCCTCCAGCGCTTCCAGCCGGCGTGGATCGGGCAGGGCGTCCACGGCCAGGCGCTCGAGCAGCCGCTCCGCCTCGGCCAGCGCGTCCTGCGCCTGGGTGAGGGCGGCCAGTGCCGGCTGCGCCGCCTCGTTCGGCGGCGGCAGGCGTTCCAGCGCGCGCACGGCGTTGCGCAGCGCATGGCCCGGATGGGCCGAGCGCCGGTCGCGCGGCTGGATCTCGGCGAGCGCGCCGGCGATCGCCTCGTTCCGGCGCTCGGCCTGCTGCAGGCCCTGCCGCTCCTGGGCGAGGCGCTCCTCCTCGCCATCCTCGGGGGCGAGGGTGGAGAGTTCCTCCACCGCGTGGCGCAGCCATTCCTCGTCGCGCAGCGCGGCGGCGACGGCGGCCTCGGCCTCGGCCAGCTCCTGCTCGGCGTCGCGCCAGGATTTATAGGCCGTGGCGACACGGCCGCGTGCCGCCTCATGCACGCCGAAGGCGTCGAGCAATGCGGCGTGGGTGGCGGGGTCGGCGAGGCCCACCTGGTCGTGCTGGCCCTGCACCTCGACCAGTGTGGCGGCGAGGCGCTTGAGCAGGGCGACGCCCACCGGCTGGTCATTCACGAAGGCGCGGGAGCGGCCATCGGCCTGGAGCACGCGGCGCAGGACCAGCGTGTCCTCCGCCTCCATTCCCTGCTCGGCGAGCAGGGCGAAGGCCGGGTGCCCCTCGGGCGGCTGGAAGACGGCGGCGACGCTGGCCTGGGGCTGGCCGGCGCGGACCAGTCCCGCCTCGGCCCGCATGCCGAGCGCCAGGCCGAGCGAATCAAGCAGGATGGACTTGCCCGCGCCGGTCTCGCCGGTCAGCACCGAGAGGCCCGGCCCGAAATTCAGGTCAAGCCGCTCGATCAGCACCACGTCCCGGATGGAGAGGGAGGCGAGCATGCGCTCGCCCGCTAGAAGATGCTGTTCCAGGCCCGCCGGAAGAAGCCGGGACGGTCCTGCGGCGCCATTTGCGCGCCGGGCGTCAGCATGGCGTAGCTGTCCTGGTACCAGGCATTGCCCGGGAAGTTGTGGCCGAGCACCGAGGCGGAGCGCGCGGCTTCGTCGCGCAGGCCGAGGGCGAGATACATCTCGGTCAGGCGGTGCAGCGCCTCGGGCACGTGGTTGGTGGTCTGGTAGTCCTCGACCACGCGGCGGAAGCGGCCGATGGCGGCGCTGTAGAGGCCCTGGCGCATGTAGAAGCGGCCGATGTTCATCTCGCGGCCGGCCAGGTGGTCGCGCGCGAGGTCCATCTTCAGGCGCGCGTCGCGGGCATAGGCCGTATTGGGGAAGCGGTTGGCCACATCCTGCAGGGCGGTCAGCGCGGTTTCCGTGCCGCGCTGGTCGCGCTGGCTGTCCGCGATCTGCTCGTAATAGGCGAGGCTGCGGAGGTAGTAGGCATAGGCGATGTCACGATGCGCCGGGTGCAGCTGGATGAAACGATCCAGCGTACCGATGGCCTCGGTGTAGCGGTTGCGCATGTAGTCGCCATAGGCCGCCATGATCTTCGCGTTGGTGGCCCAGGTGGAATAGGGGTGCTCACGCTCCAGCGTCTCGAAGATGTCCACCGCCTGCTGGTAGCGTTGGGCCTGCAGGGCCTCGATGCCGGCGGCGTAGAGCGATTCGGGCGAGCGATCCACGAGGCCGGTCCCGGCGGGCGGCGTGCGGAACAGGCCGGCGGCCGAGCCATCCCACTGGCTTACGCCGCAGCCGGAGAGCGGCAGCGCGAAGGCAAGGAACAGGGCAGCACGAGAGAGTGGGCGCATGTGCGATGAAGGCTCCGATCGGCGGGCTCTATACCATGGGAGCCGCCGATGCGCACAAGTGGGTGGCCGGCCCCAGGGAAGCGACCATGGAGCGACCAGAGGCGCGACCATGGCGCGCCCGGGCCTTGCCTCAGGCGGCGACGAGTTTCTCGCGCTCCGGCTCGACCAGTGCCTGGCCGCCGGTGGAGCGCCAGTTGCGGCTATCCGCCAGCAGGGCGAGGAGGAGCTGGTTGTTCAGCGCATGGCCGGAGCGATGGCCGGTGAAGCGGGCGAGCAGCGGGGCGCCGGCCAGGGCCAGATCCCCCACCACGTCGAGCATCTTGTGGCGCACGAACTCATCCGGGCGGCGCAGGCCACCGGGATTGAGGATCATGGGGCCATCCACCACCACGGCATTGGCAAGGCTGCCGCCCTGGGCGAGGCCGGCGGCGCGCAGGCGGGCCACATCCTCGGCGAGGGTGAAGGTGCGGGCATCGGCCAGCTCGCGGCGGAAGCTCTCGACCGAGATCCGCATGGACAGGCTCTGGCGGCCGATCGCCGTCTCGCCGAAATCGATGCTGAGCGTCGCGTCGAAGGCCGGCTCTGGGTTGGGCGCGAGCTCGGCCCAGGCGCCGTGGCTGTCCTCGACGCGGACGCGGCGCAGCACTTCGATGGCGGAGCGGGGCGCGTAATGCTCCACCGTGCCGGCGCAGTCGATCAGGAAGAGGAAGGGGGCGGCGGAGCCGTCCAGGATGGGCACCTCGGGACCGTCCAGCTCGACGCGGGCGTCATCGATGCCGGCGGCGGCGAGGGCCGCCATCACATGTTCGATGGTGCCGACGCGCGCGGCGCGGTCGCCCGGCAGGCCAATCTGCGTGCAGAGGCGCGTCTCCACCACCAGGTCGTGCCGGGCGGGGATGTCCAGGCCGAGGTCGGTGCGGTGGAAGACGATGCCGGTGCCGAGCGGCGCGGGCTTCAGGGTGAGCGAGATGGTCCGGCCCGTGTGCAGGCCGATTCCGCGGCAGCCGATGCTGCTCGCCAGACGGCGCCGGGTGAGGCCATAGGAAGCCGCGCCGAAACCTTGAGGGCCGTAGCCATGCGTCAATGGAGCGAAACCATCCATGTGTTGAAAGCCCCCGTTTGACCGGATCGGTGCATCCCCCGCACCTCAACCGGAGCCGGAATGTGACAGCAGCGATGACGTGCCGCCAGTCAAGGGTTGTTTCTCAATATTTCGCTATAACACATTGATATCGCTTGGTTTTGATGGTGATTTTTGCGCCCGAATTTCGCCATTTTCGTCCGGGTCCGTATCGTCTCGCCGCAAGGCAGCATGCGTGGGCAGCCCTCGGGCGGGCCGATGCGGCGCGCGTGACGCATCGTGACGAGGCCTTTCTTTGGCCGGCATCCGGGACCACAAGAGAGGCATGAATCGTCGCCCGCTCCTCGCCCTGCCCGCCCTCCTCCTCGCCACGCCGGCCGCCGCGCAGACGCCCACCCGGCCCTTGCCCGCGCTGAGCGAGGCGGACCGCGCCGTGCTCGGCCGCATCGAGGCCTATTTCAACAGCATGACCACGCTGCGCGCCCGCTTCCTGCAGATCGCGCAGGGCGGGGCCGCGGCTGAGGGCACCGCCTGGATCTGGCGCCCGGGCCGCATGCGCTTCGAATATGACCCGCCGGAGCCGACGCTGCTCATCGCCGCCGATGGCCAGTTCTTCCATTACGACCGGCAGTTGAAGCAGCCCACCATCGTGCCGCTTTCCTCCACGCCGCTCAGCGTGCTGCTGCGCAATCCACTGCGCCTTTCGGGTGACCTCACCGTCGCGGGCTTCGAGCGGGCGGGCGGGTTGCTGCGCGTCACGGTGCACCGCACCAACCAGGCGGCCGAGGGGCAGATCCAGCTCATCCTCGAGGAGCAGCCGATGGCGCTGCGCCAATGGGTCGTGCTCGATCCGCAGGGGCGCAGCACGCGCGTCACGCTGACGCAGGTGCAGCTGGGCGAACGCTTCGATCCCTTCCTCTTTGCCTTCAACGATCCGCGCTTCCGCGAGGAACTTGAGCAACAGCGCTGAAATTTCGACACGCCGCGTGTCCAATTGCCTTGAAACTGCCGCATCCCCTTGGTTTGTTGCCGGGATGCGACCGATCATTGGCATCTCCTGTTGCGTGAAGGCCTTCGGGATCTTCAACACGCCCAACCACGCCGCGTCCGACAGCTATGTCCGCGTCGTGCTCGGCCCCGTGGGCGGGGTGCCGGTGCTGCTGCCCGCCGCCGGGGAGAGCCTCGCGCCGCAGATCCTGCCGCGGCTGGACGGCCTGATCCTCACCGGCAGCCGCAGCAATGTCTGGCCCGGCCATTACGACGGCCCCGACCACGCCGAGGGCACGCCCGAGGACCAGCAGCGCGACGCCACCACCCTGCCGCTGATCCGCGCCGCGATCGCCGAGGGCGTGCCGCTGCTCGCCATCTGCCGCGGCATGCAGGAGCTGAACGTGGCGCTGGGCGGCTCGCTCGACCAGCGCATCCAGGACCTGCCGGGCCGGATGGATCATTCGACGCCGTCGGACCAGCCGATTCCCCTGGTGCGGACGGGCAAGGCGCATGCCGTGCGCCTGGCCCCCGAGGGCCTGCTGCATGAGTTGGCCGGCGCCACTGAGATGCCGGTGAACTCGCTGCACAACCAGGGTGTGCAGCGCCTGGCGCCGCGGCTGGAAGCCATGGGCTGGGCGCCCGATGGCACGGTGGAGGCGGTGCGCGTCCGACAGGCGCCGGGCTTCGCCTGGGGCGTGCAGTGGCACCCGGAATATGACTGGGAGAAGGACGCCTTCAGCCGCCGGATCTTCGAAGCCTTCGGCGAGGCCTGTGCCGCCCACGCGGCGCGCCCCCAGCTCCGGCCGGCCGCCCTGCGAGAGGCCGCCGAATAAGGCAAAAATCGGGCGGAGAGCCCTTGATTCGAGTCGATTGGGCTTGGCTTCCGACCCATGTCGCGGTATGACATGCGCATCGGCGGTGGTTCATCCGCCGATGGACGCTCCGATTCCCCCAATCGGCTCGCCCGACCTTTCCGATCGGAAGTATGAACAGTATGGGCGCCCGACCACCCCCCTGGTCGGGCGCTTTTCTGTTCAGGGCGGCTCTTTGAACCCGACCCGCGCACCCTGGCATCCGCGCCGAAGCCGGGTCAAGCCACGCTGGATGGGCCGCCGGCAGGTTCCCCGCATCACGAAGCTGGTCTAGACCTTGGACGCTGAGGTGGAACCACCGAAGCGGTGAACCACCTATCTCGAACTTGGCCAGGCCCCCTCTACGGATCACGGCCCGGCCGCCCGGCACTGCCGGAAGGAGCGCCCATGCCCGAATATGTCGTCCCGCCCCCCGCTATCTCCGCCGTCCCCATCCAGGGCAGCAGCGCCATGTTCCCGGTCCGCCGCATCTTCTGCGTCGGCCGCAACTACGCCGAGCATGCCATCGAGATGGGCTCGGACCCGACGCGCGAGCCGCCCTTCTACTTTACCAAGCCGGCCGATGCCCTGGTGATCAACGGCGCCGACATGCCCTATCCGAGCGTCACCAAGTCCCTCCATCATGAGATGGAGCTGGTGGTGGCGATCGGCACGGGCGGCAAGAACATCGCCGTGGCCGACGCGCTGAAGCATGTCTGGGGCTATTGCGCCGGCCTCGACATGACCCGCCGCGACATCCAGAACGAGGCGAAGAAGACCGGCCGCCCCTGGGACATGGGCAAGGGCTTCGACCTCTCGGCGCCGATGGGCGCGCTGATCCCCGCTGCCGGCTTCGACCCCTCCAAGGGCAAGATCGAGCTGAAGGTGAACGGCAAGGTCACCCAGGTCTCCGACCTCTCGAAGCTCATCTGGTCGGTCCCCGAGGTGATCGCCAACCTCTCCGAACTGGTCGAGCTGGCCCCTGGCGACCTCATCATGACCGGCACGCCCGAGGGTGTTGCGGCCGTGGTGCGTGGCGACGTGCTGGAAGGCTTCGTCGAGGGCGTGGGCGAGGTGCGGACGAAGATCGTCTGACGCCCGGCCGGCGGCGCCTCAGCCGCCGCCCAGCAGCCGGGCGAGCGGGCCCGGCTCCAGCGCGGCCAGCACCGGATGCGGGCCGAATCGCTCGCCGGCCGCCGTCTCCAGCACATGGAGCGCGGCGGATACGAGCGGCGCGGGCGTTCCGCTGGCCCGCGCCATGGCCTCCAGGAAAGCGAGGCCGGCGCCCGTCTCGGTGAGCGGCCGGCGCTCTGCCGGCAAGCCACCCTGCTCGGTCACCAATGCGGCGATTCCCGGAAGCCCGGTGCGCCCGGTCGCCGCCCCCACCGCATCGCGTTCCGCCGCCAATCCCAGCAGCAGCCGGCCCACCGCATGCGCGACGCCGGGCGGTGCCAAGATGCGCGCCGCCTCGACCAGCGCGCCCGGCTCGGTGAGGCCCGCCGCCAGGATGTCGCCCAGCGGCTCGACCGGCAGGCCGAAGAGCCGCTCAGTGAGCACCACGAGCCCTGCCGTCGCCTCGCGCGGCTGACCGCCGACCCAGAGGCGTGGGCGCAGCGCCGTCACCTCCACGACGCCATCCGCCCCGCGCCCGGCCAGGGCCGGCGGCACCGCCAGCGCCCCGAGGCGCGGGACGAAGCCGCGCGCCGCCGCGAATTGATGCAGCAGGGCAGGGGCGAGCCCCGCGGCGGGAGCGAAGAGGATGTCGGGCGTGCCGACCAGCGCGCTGGCCAGGCGCTGCAGGATCGCGGGCTGGGCCACCGGCGGCAGCGCGATCACGATCGCCTCCGCCGTTTCCGTCGCGCGCCAGAGATCGGCCGCGACGCGGATGCGCCAGCTCCCCTCCAGCACGCCGCGCGTGGCGAGTTCATGGCCCAGATGCCGCGTGCCACCGCCGCGCGGCGACCAGAGCGTGACGTCATGCCCGCGCCAGCAGGCCAGCGCCGCCATCGCGCTGCCCGACGGCCCCGCGCCCAGAACGGCGACCCTCATGGCCCCACATCACTCCCCATCCGAGGGGGCAAGTTGCGCCCCCGCGCGGCCGCGCCGCAACATCTGTCACGCAGGATTCGCCATCCCGTCATTGCCCTGTGCGCCCCCGCGCGATAGCGAGCGGGCATGAGCACAGACGCGCAGATTCTGCCTACCCCCGGATCCGCCCCGCCGCGCCCGCTCGTGGAGGGCAAGCCGCAGGCCCGCCGCATGAAGCGCGGCCGGCCGTTGCGCTTCCAGCCACGGCTGCCCGGGCCGATCTGGAACGACGTGCTGGGCGAGCGGCCGGTGGGCGGGCGGCTGCGCGCCATCCGCCGCATCTCGACGGCGATCCTCTTCACGCTGTTCTGCATCCCCATCCAGGCGGTGCTGCTGCAACTGCCGGGCACGGCCAAGAGCCGCTTTCCGCGCTTCTACCACCGCACGCTCTGCTGGCTGATCGGCCTGAAGCTGCGCGTGATCGGCCAGCCCTGCCAGCAACCGCGCACGCTCTACATCTCCAACCATTCCTCCTGGCTCGACATCCTGGTGCTGGGCGCCACGCTCGATGCGCGCTTCGTCTCCAAGGCGGAGGTGGCGGAATGGCCGCTGATCGGCTGGGTCTCGAAGCTCGGCCGCTCGGTCTTCGTCAGCCGCAACCGCGGCCGCACCGGCAGCGAGGCGCAGGAGTTGCGCGCGCGGCTGGAGGCGGGGGACAGCATCATCCTCTTCCCCGAGGGGACGACGAGCGACGGCGCGCGCGTGCTGCCCTTCCGCTCCTCCTTCTTCTCGGTGGCCGATGCTGCGGCCCGGATCCAGCCGCTCACCGTGGTCTATGACCGGCTGGGCGGGCTGCCGCTCGGCCGCAAGGACCGCCCGCTCTTCGCCTGGTATGGCGACATGGAGACGGGCAGCCATGCCTGGACGCTGCTGCGCCGCACCGGCGCGCGGGTGACGGTGGTGCTGGACGAGGCCTTCACGCCCGACGCCGCGCCCGACCGCAAGGCGCTGGCCGCGCGGCTCGGCCGCTCCATCACCGAGACGGCGGCCGTGCTGCGGCAGAACCGGGACGTGGTTCGCGCCCCGGGGCGGGCTTGAATCCGCTTGACCAATACGGCGGCGATTTGACAGCTTCGAACCCATGAATGGTCTGCCCCCCTTGCCGGATCGGGGCCGCTCTTCTTGACCGCGCGGCTCAAGCTCCGCATCTGCTCCCGCTGGATCGCCCCGGGGTTGCCCCGCCGGGCGGGCAGCGAGGACCCCGCATGACAGAAAACCCTCCCCCGCCTTCGGGCAAGAAGCGCCTCTTCCTGCGCTCCTGGGGTTGTCAGATGAATGTCTATGACAGCGCCCGCATGGCGGATGTGCTGGCCCCCCTCGGCTATGCGCCGGTGGACGCGCCCGAAGGGGCGGACATGATCATCCTGAACACCTGCCACATCCGCGAGAAGGCGACGGAGAAGCTGTTTTCCGAACTCGGCCGCCTGCGCCAGCTCAAGCAGGCGCGCGAGGCCGAGGGGGGCGAGATGGTGCTGGCCGTCGCCGGCTGCGTCGCCCAGGCGGAAGGCGCCGAGATCACGGCGCGGGCGCCCTATGTGGACATCGTTCTGGGGCCGCAGAGCTACCACAAGCTGCCCGAGATGGTGGCCCGCGCCGCCCGCACCGGCCGCGCCGTGGTCGAGACCGACTTCCCGGTGGAGGAGAAGTTCGACTTCCTGCCCGAGGTGAGCGCGCCGCAGGGGATCACCGCCTTCCTCACCATCCAGGAGGGCTGCGACAAGTTCTGCTCCTTCTGCGTCGTCCCCTATACGCGCGGCGCGGAATACAGCCGCCCGGTCGCCGCCGTGCTGGCCGAGGCGCGCAAGCTGGTGGGGCAGGGGGCACGGGAGATCACGCTGCTCGGCCAGAACGTGAATGCCTATCACGGCGCGGCGGAGGAGGGCGGGGAATGGGGCCTGGCCCAGCTGCTGCGGGCGCTGGCCGAAATCCCGGGCCTGGATCGCCTGCGCTACACCACCTCCCACCCGCGGGACATGGATGAGGCGCTGATCGCCGCCCACCGGGACATCCCGGCGGTGATGCCCTTCCTGCATCTGCCGGTGCAGTCGGGCAGCGACCGCGTGCTGGCGGCGATGAATCGCGGCCATACGGCGAAGGAATACCTGGCCCTGGTGGACCGGCTGCGCGCGGCCCGGCCGGACCTGGCTCTCAGCACCGACATCATCGTGGGCCATCCGGGCGAGACCGAGGCGGACCATGAGGCGACCATGGCGCTGATCCGCCGCGTGAAATTCGCCCAGGCCTTCTCCTTCAAGTATTCGCCCCGTCCCGGCACGCCCGCCGCCGGCGCGCCGCACCGGGTGGACGAGGCGACGAAGGATCGCCGCCTGCAGGAGGTTCAGGCCCTGCTGCGCGACCAGCAGGCCGAGTTCAATGCGAGCCTGACCGGCCGCACCGTGCCCGTGCTCTTCACCGGGCCGGGCCGCCAGGCGGGGCAATTGTCCGGGCGCACGCCCTGGCTGCAGCCCGTGCATGTGCCCGGATCTTTATCTCTCATCGGAGCCACGGCCCCGGTGTTCATTCGCGCCGGCAACCCCAACTCCCTCGCGGGGGAATTGGCCCAACAGGAGAAGACAGCCGCTTGAGCAACGCCCTCGCCCTCCGCAACCGCCCCGGTGTTTCCGCTGGGGGCCCGCCATCTTCCGAGAGCCGCAGCGTCACGCTGCAATTCGAGGACAATGCCCTGCTCCCCCTGCTTTATGGCGAGCATGACCGGCACCTGGCGCGGATCGAGCAGCGATGCGGGGTGCGATTGGCGAGCCGCGGCAACCGGCTGACCATCACCGGCAATTCCGAGCGCACCGGCATGGCCGAGAATGTGCTGCGCGGCCTCTGGCGGGGGATCGAGCGCGGCCAGGCGCCCGGCGCCTCCGAGGTCGAGGCCGCGATCCGCATGGCGGAGGGCGAACTGGAGCAGGATCCGCGCCTGCCGTTGCAGGACGTGCCGCAGATCCGCACCCGGCGCGGCGCCATCGCGCCCCGCACCCCCGCGCAGTCGGCCTATATGGAGACGCTCGCCAAGCACGAGATGGTCTTCGGCATCGGCCCGGCCGGCACCGGCAAAACCTATCTGGCCGTGGCGCAGGGGGTGGCCCTGCTGCAGGCGGGGCGGGTGGACCGCATCGTCCTCAGCCGCCCGGCCGTCGAGGCGGGGGAGCGGCTGGGCTTCCTGCCGGGCGACATGAAGGAGAAGGTGGACCCCTATCTCCGCCCGCTCTACGACGCGCTGCACGACATGCTGCCGGCCGAGCAGGTGACGCGGCGGCTGGCGGCGGGCGAGATCGAGATCGCCCCACTCGCCTTCATGCGCGGTCGCACACTTGCTCACTGTTTTGCCATCCTGGACGAGGCGCAGAACACCACCCCGGCCCAGATGAAGATGTTCCTCACCCGCATGGGCGAGGGCACGCGCATGGCCATCACCGGCGATCCCTCCCAGGTGGACCTGCCCTATGGGCAGAAATCCGGCCTGGTGGAGGCGATTTCCATCTTGCGGGATGTGCCGGGAATTGGTTTCACCCACTTTGACGAGCGGGATGTGGTAAGGCATCCGCTCGTGGGCCGGATCGTCTCGGCCTATGGGAAGATGGAGGGCGCGCGGCCTGCCTCGCCGGAAGCGAGGGGCCGTGTCGCCGGGAAGGAGTTGAATGTCACCGGGAAGTAGTCTGCCCGGCGGGGGCTTTTCCACCGCCGGGCTTGCCGAGGTCGAGGTCATCTTTGCCGCACCGGGATGGCGCGCCGCCGTGCCGCCGGTGGAGGCCCTGGCCCGCCGTGCCGTGGAAGCGACCCTGGCCGACCAGCGCGAAACCGGGCACCTCACCCTCCTCCTGACCGATGATGCCGAGATCCGCCGCCTCAATGGTGGGTTTCGCGGCAAGGACAAGGCGACCAACGTCCTCTCCTTCCCCGCGCCCCATGGCAGCCTGACCCTGGGGGATCTAGCGCTCTCGCTCGGCGTGCTGCGGCGCGAGGCGCTGGCCGAAGGGCGGCCGCTGGCGGCGCATTTCGCCCATCTGGTCGTGCATGGCACGCTCCATCTGCTGGGTCATGACCATCTGGCGGCCGGCGAGGCGATGATGATGGAGCGTGCCGAGGCGCGCATCCTCCATCGCCTGGGCTTCCCCAACCCCTGGCGCACGCGGTGGGCCGCCTGATGCCCTCGGACCAGCAGACCCCCGCCCGCCCTGCCATGATCCGCCGCCTGCGCGGCCTCTTCACCAAGCGCGAGGAAAGCCTGCGCGACCGCGTGGAGGAACTCATCGAGGCGCCCGACGCGCTGGCGCCCGATGGCCGCACCCTCGATCCGCATGAGCGCTCGCTGCTCTCCAACGTGCTCAAGCTGCGGGGCGCGACCGCCTATGACGTGATGCTGCCGCGCGCCGACATCATAGCCCTGCCGGCCGACCTCACGCTGGACCAGGCGGTGGCCGCCATCCAGCGCGAGGGGCACAGCCGCTATCCGGTCTATGAGAACCAGCTCGATGACGTGCTGGGCATGGTCCACATCAAGGACATCATCGCCGCGGTCGGCCGCCAGGCGCCCTTCAGCCTGCGCGCCATCCTGCGCAAGCCGCTGCTGGTGGTGCCGAGCGTGCCGGTGCTCGACCTGCTGCTGCGCATGCGCGAGGCGCGGATGCACATGGCCCTCGTCGTGGATGAATATGGCGGCATCGATGGCCTGATCACCATCGAGGACCTGGTCGAGACCATCGTGGGCGACATCGCCGACGAACATGACGAGATCGACGCGCCGCAGATCGTCGAGCGGGGCGAGGGCGTGCTCGAGCTCGACGGCCGCACCGAGATCGAGACCTTCGAGGCGCGGATCGGCCCGGTCCTGACCGAGGAGGAGCGCAATGCCGATATCGACACGGTGGGCGGCCTTGTCCTGACCATGGCCGGGCGCGTGCCGGCGCGGGGCGAGATCTTCTCGCATCCCTCGGGGCTGGAGTTCCGTGTGCTGGACGCGGATGCCCGGCGCATCCGCCGCCTGCGGGTCCGCCGGCCGGTCGAGGGCGGGAAGGCCGCGGCCGAATAGCATCCGCCGGGGGCGGGGCTTGCCCGGCGCGGGCGGATGCCCCTCTTTGGGACCATCATGCCCGCTTTCCTCCTGAACCGTCCCTGGCTGCTGGCCTTCCTGCTCGGGGCGGCCTCCGTGCTCGCGCTGCCGCCCGTGCATCTGGTGCCGGTGCTGCTGGCGACCATTCCGGGGTTCCTCTGGCTGATCAGCCGGGCGCCGGGCTGGCGGCGGGCCGCCTGGTGGGGCTTCGGCTTCGGCTTCGGGCACCAGCTGGCCGGGCTCTACTGGGTCACGCATTCGCTCTTCACCGATATCGGGCGCTGGTGGTGGCTGGTGCCCGTGGCGGCACCCGGCATCGCCCTTCCCATGGCGCTGTTCAGCGTGATCCCGGCGCTGGCGGCGTGGGCCCTGCCCGCGGGCTGGCGGCGCTGGCTCGGCTTCGGCGCGGCCTGGGTGGCGGCCGAGCTGCTGCGCGGCGTGCTGTTCACCGGCTTCCCCTGGAACCTGCTCGGCACTGCCTGGGCCTTCCATCCGCTGCCGCTGCAGCCGGCCGCCGTGATCGGCGTGCACGGTCTTTCGCTGCTCACGGTGCTGCTGGCGGGGCTGCCCGCGCTGCGCAGCCGGGCCGCCTGGGCCGGGGGAGTCGCGGTACTGGCGCTCTGGATGGGCTTCGGCGCGTTGCGCCTCTCCGGGCCCATGCCGGCGGACCATGCGGTGCGGCTCGTCCTCGTGCAGGGCAATGTGGCGCAGGACACGAAATGGGATCCGGCCCGGCGCATGCCGATCTTCCAGCGCTACCTGGAACTCTCGGCCGAGGGCGCGCAGGCGCAGGCGGCGGCGCATCCCGGCGAGCCCATCCTGGTCATCTGGCCCGAGACGGCGAGCCCCTTCCTGCTGGCGCAGGATGCCGAGGCGATGCGCCTCGCTGGCGCCGCGCTGCCGCCCGAGGCCCTGCTGCTGGCCGGCACGGTGCGCGCGGATTGGGGCAGCGACGGGCGGCTGCAGGCGCTGTTCAACAGCCTCGTCGCGCTCGACCCCACGGGCCGGGCGGTGGGCCTCTTCGACAAGGCGCATCTGGTGCCCTTCGGCGAGTACATGCCGCTGGGCGGCATCCTGCCGATCCGGATGGTGACGGGCGGGGTGGATTTCTCGGCGGGGCCGGGGCCCGAGGTGCTGCGGCTGCCGCGGGGCCTGCCCTCGCCTGGGCCGCTCATCTGCTACGAGGTGATCTTTCCCGGCCGGGTGGTGGGGGAGGAGCGGCCGGCCTGGCTGCTGAACGTGACCAATGACGCCTGGTTCGGGATATCGGCCGGGCCCTACCAGCACCTCGCCGCCGCCCGGCTGCGCGCGGTGGAGGAGGGGCTGCCGATGGTGCGGGTGGCGCAGACGGGCGTGACCGCCATCTTCGATGCAACCGGGCGGGAGCGTGCCCGTATGGGGTTGGGAGACTCGGGGTTGGTGATGGCGGGGCTGCCCGGTGCCATGGCGCCCACGGTTTTTGCGGTCTGGGGTCTCTGGATTCCCCTGGCGTTGGTGGGAGTTTCTCTCGTTGTTTCAATAGCTTGGCGTCGTGCCCCGCGGTCTGAGAAAAGATGATTTTTTTGGTGTGTGACTTTAATTATTGAGAATTCCCAAAAATATTGACGCTTTCTTGGCCAGGCGGTAAACACAACCCTGAGGCTGAGTTGTCGAGGGTGTCGCAATCGCGTGCCCTGATCGCTGCATGCGCAAGGATTGCGAGAATGCTCGGGCCGCCGTGCCGAGAAAGCGACAAAAGTCAGGCGGCAACGCAACGAGGACCGAGCAGAGGCGCGTTTTGAGATGAGAGAAGCGATGTCGAGCGGCGATACGACCGAGAAGGTCGAGAAGGAACACCGGCCCAGCCCGATTGATGTGCATGTGGGGTCGCGCGTGCGCCTGCGCCGCACCTTGCTCGGCATGAGCCAGGAACGCCTGGGCGAGGCGCTGGGGCTGACCTTCCAGCAGGTGCAGAAATACGAGCGTGGCGTGAACCGCATCGGCGCCTCGCGCCTGTTCGATCTCTCGCGCGTGCTCGACGTGCCGATCAGCTTCTTCTTCGACGACCTGCCGGGCTCGGTCGGCGGTAGCCAGGGCTTTGCCAGCCGCGTCGCCGGCTTCGCCGAGGCGCAGGAAGGCTTCGGTGACGATACGCTGCACCGGCGCGAGACGCTGGAACTCGTGCGCGCCTATTACCGCATCTCGGACCCCTCGGTCCGCAAGCGGGTCTTCGACCTGATCAAGGCGATGACCCCGGTCGAGTGACGACCGCGCCCGCGGAGGCGTAGCCGCGCTGCCCTTTTGGTGGGCGAACGCGCGCGGCGCGCGCAATCCCGCGTGCCGGAGGATCGCGTGGCGGGGCGGAACCCGCTTGGTGGCGCAGGGCGCGCAGCCTAGCCTGGGCGGGTCCCAAGGGAGTCCCCGCCCATGATCACCCGCCGCCATGTCCTGCTCACGCCCCTCGCGCTCGCCACGCCCGCCCTGGCGCAGCAGGACTGGCCCGCGCGGCCCATCCGCGTGGTGCTGCCCTTCGCCGCCGGCGGCTCCTCCGACATCGCGGCCCGGCTCGTGGCGCCCCGGCTCGGCGCCGCGCTCGGCCAGCAGATCCTCATCGAGAATCGCGGCGGCGGGGGCGGCAACATCGCCGCCGAGACGGTCGCCCGCGCCGCGCCCGACGGCTACACCATCTTCCAGGGCAATATCGGCGTGCTGGCCGTGAACCCGACCCTGTATCGCAGCCTGCCCTTCGATCCGGAGCAGAGCTTCCAGCCCATCGCCCACCTGAACTCCGTGGCGAACATCCTCTGCGTGCCGGCCGATCGTCCCTGGCGCAGCGTGGCGGAGTTGCGCGCAGCCATGCTGGCGGCCCCCGAGCGCATCCGCGCCGGCAATTCCGGCCCGGGCTCGATCGGGCATCTGGCGGTGGTGCAGTTCGACCATCTCGCCGGCACGCGCTCGGTCCATGTGCCCTATCGGGGCGGCGGGCCGATGTCGACGGACCTCATCGCGGGCCATCTCGACTATGCCTTCGCCACCGCGCCGACGGTGCTTTCCGCGCTGGAGGCGGGGCGGCTGCGGGCGCTGGCCATCGGCACGGCCACGCGCAGCGCCCTGCTGCCCGACCTGCCGACCGTGGCCGAGGCCGGGCTCACGGGATTCGAGGTGTCGAACTGGGATGCTTGGCTCTTCCCCCGCGGCGTGGCGCCTGCCGTCACGCAGCGCATGGTCGCCGCCCTCCGCCCGCTGCTGGCTGACCCCGAGCTGCGCGCCGAATTCGCGCGGCGCGGGATGGAGACGATCACGGCGAGCGGACCGGCCGAACTCGCCGCCAGCATCCGGGCCGAGACCCTGCGCTGGGCGCCCATGGTGCGCGCGAGCGGCGCGACGCCCGACGGCTGAGCGTCAGTTCCGCGTGAAGCCGATCAGCACCAGCCGGTCCTCGCCCAGGTCGAGCCAGGCGGTATAGGCGCCGCCGCTCGCCTGGCCTGGGGCATCGCCCGCGCGGGTGACGCGGCCGGTCGCGCGCAGGGGGCGGATCTCGAGCTGGTAGGTCGGGGCCAGCGCCTCCCCCGGGGCGAGCCGGGCCTGCACCTCGCCCCGCCAGGTCCGCGCATCCAGATGCACCCAGTTGCGCAGCGGCTCCCGCCGCAGCCAGACCTCGTCCAGCGGCGTCACGCTGCCGGGCACGGGCGCCACCGGCAGGCGCAGCAGCAGGCCACGCGGCGTCGGCAATTGCTCGGGCCGCTGCGGTTCGCCATAGCCAGGCTCGGTCCAGGCGACGACCTCGCCACGTTGCTTCACCACCATCATCCGGAAGCTCATGTCGCCCGAGCCGGCGCGCGGCGCGACATAGACGCGCGCCTGCATCTCCCAGCTCAGGCCATTGGCCATTTCGCCGCGCCGCAGCACCGTGCAGCTGCGCATCGGCGTCGCGTCCTGGACGCCGGGCGTGGGGGTGCAGCCGCCCGGCTGTGCCAGCGCGGGCGCCATGAATGCAAAAATTAAGCTGGCAACAAGGTAAATCACGAGACGTATCGTCCGGGGAGACGGCCCGGGAAGCAAGATGTTTGCCTGCCCTTTCGCCGCGTGGCGCAACCGCGCTATGCCCTGGGGCAGGAGAGCCCCACGTGAACGCCATCACCGACGCCACCGCGCAACTTCTCGACACCGCGGCCCGCGCCGCCCGCGCGGCCGCCGGCGACCTCGCCCGCGCCGGCACCGCGCCGAAGGACGCGGCGCTGCGTCATGCCGCCGCCGCCATCCGCCAGCACGCCCCGCGCATCCAGGCCGCGAACGAGACGGACCTCGCCGCCGCCCCCGGCCTCTCGCCGGCCTTCCGTGACCGACTGACGCTCACGCCCGCCCGCATCGAGGCGATGGCGCAGGGCCTGGAGGAGGTGGCCGCCTTGCCGGACCCCGTGGGCCGCGTGCTGGCCGAATGGACGCGCCCCAACGGCCTGCGCTTCCAGCGCGTGGCGCAGCCGCTCGGCGTCATTGGCATGATCTTCGAGAGCCGCCCCAATGTGACGGCCGATGCCGGCGCGCTCTGCCTCAAGGCGGGCTCGGCCGTGCTGCTGCGCGGGGGCAGCGAGAGCGCGCATTCCGCCCGCGCCATCGCCGATTGCCTGCAGATCGGCCTGCGCGCGGCCGGCCTGCCCGAAGCCGCGATCCAGCTCGCCCCCACCCAGGACCGCGCCTTCGTCGGCGCCATGCTGCGCGCGGCGGGGCTGATCGACCTTATCATCCCACGCGGCGGCAAGGGCCTCGTCACCCGCGTGATGGAGGAGGCGCGCGTGCCTGTCCTCGCCCATGCGGAGGGGCTTTGCCACACCTATGTGCATGCGGCGGCCGATCCGGCGATGGCGCGTGCCATCCTGCTCGATGCCAAGCTGCGCCGCACCGGCGTCTGTGGCGCGACCGAGACGTTGCTGATCGACGCCGCCATCGCGCCGGTCCTGCTGCCGCTGCTGGTGGGCGACCTCGCGGCCAAGGGGTGCCGCTTCCACGCCGATGCGCGCGCGCGGGCCATCTGCCCCGGACTGGAAGCCGCGACGGACGCGCATTTCGCGACCGAATGGCTGGACGCCGTGCTCAACATTGCCGTCGTGGATGGCCTCGAGGGCGCTCTCTCCCACATCCGCCGCTTCGGCAGCGAGCATACGGAGGCCATCATCACCGAGGATGCGGCCGCGGCCGAGGCCTTCCTCGCGGGCATCGACTCCTCGGTCGGCCTCTGGAACGCCTCCACCCAGTTCTGCGATGGCGGGGAGTTCGGCTTCGGCGCCGAGATCGGCATCGCGACGGGCCGGCTGCATGCGCGCGGGCCGGTCGGCCTCGAGCAGCTCTGCACCTTCCGCTACCGCGTGACGGGGACAGGCCAGGTGCGGGGCTAAGCTTCCGCTTCCCTCGCCCGCTGGAACGGCTAGTCTCCCGGAAAATCCAGGGAGACACCCGATGCGCCGTCTGCTCCTCGCCGCCGTTGCGGGCCTTGCCCTCGCCCAGCCCGCGCTCGCCGCCTGCCCGAGCGACGAGGCGGTGGCGGCGCTGGCCCGCTCGCTCCTCGCCAATACGCCCGCGCAGCCGCTGACGGGCATGACGAGCCTGGCCGATGGCCAATGCGCGCAGGACAAGCTCGTGGCCATCATGGTGCGGCATTGGGGGCGGCCGGTGGGCTACAAGGTGGGCCTCACCAACCCCGCCGCGCAGCAGCGCTTCGGCGTGGCCCATCCGGTGACGGGCACGATCTACGAGAACACGGTGCGGCTGCGTTCCGGCGCGGAAGTGCCGGCGCGCTTCGGCGCCGTGCCGACCGTCGAGGCCGACCTCATGGTCCGCGTGCGGGACGAGGCGATCAACCAGGCGCGCACCCATCTGGACGTGCTGCGCAACATCGACGTGATCATCCCCTTCCTGGAGATGCCGGACCTCGTCCTCGCCTCGGGCATGGATGGGCCGAACCTGCTCGGCATCAATGTCGGCGCGCGGCTGGGCGTGGCGGGCGAGCCGATCCCGGTGCAGGTGAGCGAGGAATTCGCCGCGCGCCTTGCCAGCATGACCGTCACGCTGGCGAGCGACCAGCGCGAGCTGGCGCGTGCGCCCGGCACGGCGCTGCTGGGCCATCCGCTGAACGTGATCCCCTGGCTCGCGCAGGACCTCGCCTCGCGCGGGGAGCGGCTGCGCGTGGGCGAGCTGATCTCGCTCGGCGGCTTCTCCCCCGCGCTGCCGGCCGAGGCGGGCCGGACCTACACCGTCACCTATGACGGGCTGCTGGCCGCCCCCGTCTCGGTGAACGTGCGCACGCGTTGAAGGCGCATCCGGGCCGCTTCGGCGATGGCCGGCGCCAGCGGATCGGCCTTCTGGGCGGGAGCTTCAACCCCGCCCATGCGGGCCACGCCCATGTGGCGCTGGCGGCGCTGCGCGCGCTGCGGCTCGACCAGGTCTGGCTGATGGTCTCGCCCGGCAATCCCCTGAAGCCGGCGCGCGGCATGGCGCCCTTCGCGCAGCGCCTGGCGAGCGCGCGGGGCGTGGCGCGGGATGGGCGACTACTGGCGACCGACATCGAGCAGCGCCTCGGCTCGCGCTACACCTGCCAGACGCTGGCGCTGCTGCGCCGCCGCTTCCCGCGCGCACGCTTCGTGCTGATCCTGGGTGCGGACAACCTGACGCAGCTGCCGCGCTGGCGGCGCTGGCGGGAGATCGCGCGCACCACGCCCCTGGCGGTGCTGCCCCGGCCGGGCTACAGCCGGGCCGCGCTGCGCGGCCGGGCGGCCTCGGTGCTGCGGCATCGGCGCCGGCGCGCGGCGGCCCTGCACGCTTCGCGCTGGACGGCGGGTGCCCCCTGGTGCTTTGTGCCCGCGGCGGAGCGGGCGATTTCGGCCACTGCCATCCGGGCGGCCTCGGCAGGGGCCGGGCTGCCCAACGAACCGACGAAGTGAGAGACCGAGCGCATGGCGCGGACACCTGACGAGACCAAGAAGCCGGCCCGCAAGCCCGCCGCCAAGCCGCGCGCCGGGGCGCCGAAGGCCGCGCCGTCGCGTGCAAAGGCAGCCGAGGCTGCCCCGCGCAGCCGCAAGCCGGCCGAGGAGGCGCCCGCGCGCAAGCCGGCCGCCCGCGCGGCGGCGCCGGCCCGGAAGCCGGCTGCCGCATCCTCGCGGAGCGCGTCCGCCGCACCTGCCCGCAAATCCAGCGCCGCGCCTTCGCGGAAGTCCGGCGCTGCGCCTTCGCGCAAATCCAGCGCTGCGCCTTCCCGCAAGCCCGCCGCGAAGGCCGTCTCGCCCGCCAAGCCGCGCGCGAGCCGTACCGCTGGCACGGAGGCGCCCGCGCCTGCCAAGGCCAAGCCGCGCGCCACCACGGCCACCGTGCGCGCTGCCCCCAAGGCGAAACCCGCCGTGGCCCGCAAGCCCGCCGCCCCCAAGCGTGCCCGTGCGGCCAAGGCCGATCCGGACCGGCTGGAGCGCCTGGTCGAGGCCGCCCGCAAGAGCCTCGATGACGACAAGGCGGAGAACATCGTCATCCTCGATGTCACGAACCGCGCCAGCTACGCCGACCGCCTGATCATCGCGACCGGCCTGGTCGGCCGCCAGATCGAGGCCATGGCGACGCATCTGGATGACGCGCTCGCCAAGGAGGGGATGAAGCTGCGCCGCAATGCCTTCAGCAAGAGCGAGGAATGGGTGCTGATCGACGCGGGCGACCTCGTCATCCATCTCTTCACGCCTGAGGCGCGGCTCAAGTTCGACCTCGAGAAGATGTGGGGCCCGGACAGCCCGATGGGCGAGGCGGCGCCCGGCGAGCAATCGCCGATCTGACGGGTGAAGGCCCGGCTGGTCACCATCGGCCGCTTCAAGTCCGGCGCCGAGGGCGCGCTTTTCGCGCAATACAATGCCCGGCTGCGCCCGCCGCTGGAGCTGACGGAAATCCCGGAAGCGAACGGCAGCCCCGCCGAGGCACGCCGCCGCGAGGGGGCGGCGATCCTGGCCGCCCTGCCGGCGAACGCCCTTCTGGTGGCGCTCGACCTCGGCGCCACGGCGCCGAGCAGCGAGGCGCTGGCGCAGTTGACGGAGCGTTGGGAGGCGGCGGCGCGGCCGCTCTGCTTTGCCATCGGCGGTGCGGAGGGGCTGGACCCCGCGGTGACGCAGCGCGCCGAGCACCGCCTCTCGCTCGGCCCGCTCACCTGGCCGCATCTGCTGGTGCGCGCCCTGCTGGCCGAACAGCTCTTCCGCGCGCAATGCATCCGCGCCAATCACCCCTATCACCGCGCCTGGCGGCCGTGAGATAGATCGGGGTTGCATGGCCCTCCCGCCCAACTTCCTCGATGAACTTCGCGCCCGGACGCCCATGCCGTCCCTGGTCGGACGGCGCGTGCGGCTCACGAAATCCGGGCGGAATTGGAAGGGCCTCTGCCCCTTCCATAACGAGAAATCCCCCTCCTTCTACGTCTACGACGACAGCTTCCATTGCTTCGGCTGCGGCGCGCATGGCGATGCCTTCGCCTTCATCATGCGCGCCGAGGGCGGCGGCTTCATGGAAGCGGTTGAGCGGCTGGCGGGCGAAGCCGGGCTCGAAGTCCCCAAGCCCAGCCCCGAGGCCGCCGCGCGGGAGCGCCGCGCCAAGGATCTGCACGGTGTGCTCCAGGCGGCCGAGGCCGCCTATGCCCGCCGCCTGCGCAGCCCAGAGGGGGCGGAGGGCCTCGCCTATCTCAAGCGCCGCGGCCTGACGGAGGAGACCATCGCCCGCTTCGGCCTCGGCTGGTCCGGCGCGGGGCGGGGCGCCCTGCTGGCGGAACTGCGCGAGGAGGGGATCGACCAGCGCCAGCTCATCGAGGCCGGGCTCATGCAGGAGCGCGATGAGGGGAGGGTTGTGGACCTCTTCTTCAACCGCGTGATGTTCCCCATCCGCGACCGGCGCGGCCGCACCATCAGCTTCGGCGGCCGCATCCTGGGCGATGGCCAGCCCAAATACGTGAACGGGCCGGAGACGGTGCTCTTCTCCAAGCGGCGCAACCTCTATGGCCTGGACCTGGCGCGGGAGGGCGTGTTCCGCGGCGCCCGTCTGATCGTGGCCGAGGGCTACATGGACGTGATCGCGCTGCACCAGGCGGGCTTCACCGGCGCCGTGGCGCCGCTCGGCACCGCGCTGACGGAGGAGCAGTTCCAGGCGCTCTGGCAGGTGAGCCCCGAGCCGGTGCTCTGCCTGGACGGTGATGCGGCCGGCCAGCGCGCCGCCGCCCGCGCGGCCGAGGTGGCCATGCCCCTGCTGGCGCCCGACCACACGCTGCGCTTCGTCACCTTGCCGGCGGGTGAAGACCCGGACACGCTCATCCGCCAGAAGGGCGCGCGCGGCTTCCAGTCCCTGCTGGACGCGGCGCAGCCCCTTTCAGAGGCGGTGTTCGGCCTGATCGTGGGGAACAAGCTGCCCGAGGCGCCCGAGGCGCGGGCCGCCCTGCGCAACCGGCTGACCGGGATCGCCGGCAGCATCCCGGACAAGGCGCTGGCCAGCGAGTTCCGCAGCGATTTCCTCAATCGTTTCTTTGCCTTGTCCCGCGCGCCAGGCAAGCGGGCCGCCCCCCGCCACCCCCGCCCGGTGGCCGACCCCGAGGCGATCCAGGCCGAGCGCGCGCGCATCCTGCTCGCCATCTGCGTCCATCAGCCGGAGATCTTGCGCGACGCGGAAGAGCCTCTCGCC
Organism: Sediminicoccus rosea; assembly: GCF_033547095.1. Taxonomy (NCBI): domain Bacteria; kingdom Pseudomonadati; phylum Pseudomonadota; class Alphaproteobacteria; order Acetobacterales; family Roseomonadaceae; genus Sediminicoccus; species Sediminicoccus rosea. The sequence goes on from NZ_CP137852.1 coordinate 1,512,979, forward strand.
CTGCTCGAACTGCCCGAAGGGCCCGCCCGACAGGTGAGAGATGCGCTTTTGGCGTGGATCGCAGGGGCTGAACGCCTTGACTCGGCGGAGTTGATCGCCCACCTCGCCCAGAGCGGAATGGCCACAGCCAGTCAATGGGTGCTCCGCGCTGCCGGTCTGCCTCCCGAGGCCCGCCCCGGCGCGCAACCCAAAGAGGCGCTGGACGCTTTCTGGCAGATCTATGGTTTCCTCCGGGGTGAGGCGGAGCTGGCTGAGGACGCTCGGGCAGCCCAAAGGGCGTTCGCCGCGACCAACGACATGGCCGCGCAAAATCGCCTGATCCGCCTGACCCAGGCGCTCGACGCGCTCCGGCGCGGCGAGGTGGAGGATGCCGAGGCGACATAGGGTAGGGGGACATTTTTCTCCCCGGATGCAAACGGAGTGACGCATGGCGACCAAGACGGCGAGTGGCAGCGATACGGCCGAGGCGCGTGAGGAAGCCGTTGACGGGGTGGTGCTCGACATCACCTCCGCCGCCGTCAAGAAGCTTATCGTCCGCGGCAAGGAGCGGGGTTACGTCACCTATGACGAGGTGAACGCCGCCATGCCGCAGGAGCAGGTGAGTTCCGAATTCATCGAGGACACCCTCTCCTCCCTTTCGGAAGCCGGCATCAACGTCGTCGAGGCCGAGGAATCCGAGGAAGGCGAGACCAAGGCCGCCAAGTCCGAGGATGGCGAGGAGAAGGAGGACGAGGAGGGCGGCGGCAATGTGGACGAGGAAAGCCTCGGCCGCACCGATGACCCCGTCCGGATGTATCTGCGCGAGATGGGCAGCGTCGAGCTGCTGAGCCGCGAGGGCGAGATCGCCATCGCCAAGCGCATCGAAGCCGGGCGCGACATGATGATCACGGGCCTCTGCGAGAGCCCGCTGACCTTCAAGGCCATCATCGCCTGGTATGAGGCGCTGAAGGCCGAGCCGCCCCGCATGCTGCTGCGCGACGTGATCGACCTCGAGGCCACCAACGCCGCCGACACGCCCGAGGGCGCGCCGCCCGAGCCGGAGGAATTCGAGGAAGGCGAGGAAGGCGAGGGCATGGGCCTCTCCCTCTCGGCCCTGGAAGAGAAGCTGAAGCCCGATGTGATCGCCAATTTCGAGGCGATCCAGACCATCTTCACCAAGCTGAACAAGCTCTCCTCCAAGCGGATGGACGCCTATACCTCCGGCGAGGAACTGGCCGGCCGGGGCGAGAAGAACTACGAGAAGCTGCGCCAGGAGCTCGTGCAGCTCGTCGAGAAGGTGCATCTGCACAACAACCGCATCGAGGAGCTGGTCGAGCAGCTCAAGGGCCTGAACCGCAAGCTGAACACGCTGGACGGGCAGGTGCTGCGCCTCGCTCTCGCGCAGAAGGTGAAGCGCGAGGAGTTCCTCGAGCACTGGATCGGCGCAGAGCTGGACCCGGGCTTCCTGGACCGCGTGGCCAAGCTGAAGGGCAAGGCCTGGCCGGCCTTCGCGCTGAAGGCCCGCGATGAGCTGGAGGCCGTGCGCGTCGAGATCGGCGCCATCGCCTCCGCCACCGGCCTGCCCGTCGCGGAGTTCCGCCGCGTCTACAAGACGGTCTCCGCCGGCGAGCGGGACATGAACCAGGCGAAGAAGGAGATGATCGAGGCGAACCTGCGCCTCGTGATCTCCATCGCCAAGAAATACACCAATCGTGGCCTGCAGTTCCTGGACCTGATCCAGGAGGGCAATATCGGCCTGATGAAGGCGGTGGACAAATTCGAGTACCGCCGCGGCTACAAGTTCTCGACCTACGCGACCTGGTGGATCCGCCAGGCGATCACGCGCTCGATCGCCGACCAGGCGCGGACCATCCGCATCCCGGTCCATATGATCGAGACGATCAACAAGCTGGTCCGCACCAGCCGCCAGATGCTGCACGAGATCGGCCGCGAGCCGCAGCCCGAGGAGCTGGCGGAGAAGCTCGGCATGCCGCTCGAGAAGGTGCGGAAGGTCCTGAAGATCGCAAAGGAGCCGATCTCCCTCGAAACGCCGATCGGCGACGAGGAGGATAGCCACCTGGGCGACTTCATCGAGGACAAGAACGCGATCATTCCGCTGGATGCCGCCATCCAGTCCAACCTGCGCGAGGCGACGACGCGCGTGCTGGGCAGCCTGACCCCGCGCGAGGAGCGCGTGCTGCGCATGCGCTTCGGCATCGGCATGAACACCGACCACACGCTGGAAGAGGTCGGCCAGCAGTTCAATGTGACGCGCGAGCGCATCCGCCAGATCGAGGCCAAGGCGCTGCGCAAGCTCAAGCACCCGAGCCGCTCCCGCAAGCTGCGCAGCTTCCTGGAGACCTGAGCAAGCCATGGGGATGAGGCTGGTGGAGCCGACCACCCGCATCGCGGTGGATGTGACCTTCCTGCGGATGGACCGGCGCCCGCCCGGCCCCTTCGCGCATCTGCCCTATGGCCTGAAGGTCGAGACCTGCCTGCCGCGCTGCAGCGTGGCGCATTACCGCGAGCTCTATGCCACGGTCGGCCATGACTATGTCTGGTGGCTGCGGCGCACGCTCTCCGATGCCGAGCTCGACGCCGTCCTCTCCGACCGCGCGATCAGCATCCATGTGTTGCGCGACGCGGAGGGCGACCTCGGCTTCTACGAGCTGGACCGGCGCGGCTGGCCGGTGATCAACCTCGCCTATTTCGGGCTCTATCCGCGCGCGGTTGGGCTTGGCATCGGCATGGCCTTCCTGCAGCACGCGATCCGCGCAGCCTGGGAGGAATCGCCCGTGGCGCTGACCGTAAACACCTGCACGGCGGATCACCCGCGCGCCCTGCCGAACTATGTGAAGGCTGGCTTCACCCGGCTGCGCACGGTGCGCGAGGAATGGCCCGTGCCCGATCGCCTGGGCCTGCCGATCCCGGACCGGCTGCGGATCTGAACGACGCAGGAAGGCTCAGCCTTCCTGCCCCCAGACGCCGGCGTGGCGCCGCCTTCGCGCCCCCTGCGCCCGGCAGGACTTGAACCCGCAACCAAGCCGTTATGAGCGGCCCGCTCTGACCAATTGAGCTACGGGCGCATGGGATTCCCACATGGGGCGATTCACCCGCCGGGATCAACCCTGCGTCCAGCGCCGCGCCTGCCACAGCGCGCGCAGCTCCGCATCCATCGCCAGCGCCATCGCCCGGTAATCCGCGCCCAGCACCGGCCGCAGCGGCATGGCAAGGCGCTCGGCCTCGCGCAGGAAGGCGGGGTCGGCCAGCATGGCTGTGAAGGCGGCGAGAAGCCGTTCGGTGATCTCGGGCGGCAGGCCGGCGGGGCCCACGAAGCCGCGGCTCGCGCTGCCCAGCACATCCACGCCCTGTTCGCGATAGGTCGGCAGGTCGGGCAGGCCGGGCCAGCGCGCGGCGGCGGCCTGGCCGATCCCGCGCAGCCGGCCCTCGCGCACGAAGGGCAGCGCCTCGCTCACATTCATCGCCGCCAGGTCCACCTGCCCCGAGAAGACCTGCGGCAGCATCTGGCCGATGCCCGGGAAGGGCACATGGGTCAGCCTCGCGCCCGTCGCGGCCTCGAAGCGGAACATGGTCAGGTGGTCGTCCGAGCCGATACCGGTCAGGCCATAGGTCAGCACCTCCGGCCGCGCCCGGCCGGCGGCGATCACGTCGGCCAGCGTCCGGTAGGGGCTCTCCGGCCGCACGAAAAGGGCGCAGGGGTCGTCCACCACATTGGCGAGGTAGGTGAGGTCGGCCGCGCGATAGCGCACCGGCCGCTCGATCGGGTGGGAGACGAGGCCGGGCATGGTGGTGGCGCCCAGCGCATAGCCATCGGCCGCCGCATTGGCCGCCGCCTCATGGCCGAGCTGCCCGCCGGCGCCGGGCCGGTTGACGATGACGAAGCGCGCGCCGGGCAGCAGATTGGTCAGGAAGGGGGCAACCGCGCGCGCCATCACGTCCACGCCGCCGCCGGCCGAGAAGCCCACGAAGATCTCGATCGGCCGGGCGGCGGGCCAGCCTGACTGGGCCTTGGCGGACCGGATGGCTGTGGGCCAGAGGGGCGCTGGCCAGAGGGGCGCAGGCCAGAGCGGTGCGGAGGCAAGGGCCAGGGCGGCGCGGCGGGTCGGCATGGGGCGATCCTTTGGACAGGTTGCACCCCAGCCATGCAAAATCCATGCGAGGTCCAGCAAAGGACCTCGCGGCCGGCCCTTACTTGGCGGCCTTGGCGCGCTCCACCGCTTCCAGGATCAGCTTGTGAGCCTCGGCCGCGTTGCCCCAGCCGATGATCTTCACCCACTTGCCGGGCTCCAGATCCTTGTAGTGCTCGAAGAAGTGGCGGATCTGGTCGAGCGTGATCTGCGGCAGGTCGGTCACCTCGTGCACGTTCACGTAGCGCTTCGTGAGCTTGGGCGAGGGGACGGCGATGATCTTCTCGTCATGCCCGCCATCATCCTCCATCTTCAGCACGCCGACGGGGCGGACATTGATGACGGCGCCGGGTGCGATCGGGCGGGTATTGGCCACCAGCACGTCGATCGGGTCGCCATCATCCGAGAGGGTGTGGGGCACGAAGCCGTAATTGCCGGGGTAGCGCATCGGCGTGTGCAGGAAGCGGTCCACGAAGAGCGTCCCGGCCTCCTTGTTCATCTCGTATTTGATGGGCTCGCCGCCGATGCCCACCTCGATGATCACGTTCAGGTCATGCGGCGGATTCTTGCCGATGGGGATCGCGTCGAGGTTCATCAGGGGCTCCAGAGGCCAGGGATTGGGAACAAGCCGCCCTCAAACCACAAAAACCGGCCGGAAGCGAGGGGTGCATCGGTTGCATACCTGATCCGACGCGGCCTAGGCTCCATTCCAATGGTGGCCGCCAAGCAGCCGCCGGAACGGGAAGAGAGGGACAAGATACGTGATCACAGTGACGTTGCTGCTGGTCATCCTGCTTGGGGGCGCCTCGCTCGCCTATGGCTGGATCACGACCAAGGAAATCATGGCCAAGCCCGCTGGCAATGCGCGGATGCAGGAAATCGCCCAGGCCATCCAGGAGGGCGCCTCGGCCTATCTCAAGCGCCAGTACATCACCATCGGTGCGGTCGGCGCCGTCCTCTTCGCCCTGGTCTGGGTGTTCCTGGGGGCGACGGTGGCGGTCGGCTTCCTGGTCGGTGCCGTGCTCTCGGGCCTTGCCGGCTTCATCGGCATGAACGTCTCGGTCCGCGCCAATGTGCGCACCGCCGAGGCGAGCCGCCAAGGCCTGGCCGCGGGCCTCGACCTCGCCTTCAAGTCGGGCGCCATCACCGGCATGCTGGTGGCGGGTCTCGCGCTGCTGGGGGTCGCGGTCTATTTCTTCGTGCTGGTCATCATCATGGGCCACGCGATCAACTCGCGCATCGTGATCGACAGCCTGGTGGCGCTGGGCTTCGGCGCCTCGCTCATCTCGATCTTCGCCCGTCTCGGCGGCGGTATCTTCACCAAGGGTGCGGATGTGGGTGGCGACATGGTGGGCAAGGTGGAAGCCGGCATCCCCGAGGATGACCCCCGCAATCCCGCCACCATCGCCGACAATGTGGGCGACAACGTGGGCGACTGCGCCGGCATGGCGGCCGACCTCTTCGAGACCTATGCGGTGACTGCGGTTGCCACGATGGTGCTCGCGGCCATCAGCTTCGGCGATGTGGGCCGCACGGCAGGGATGCTATTCCCGCTGGCCATCGGCGCGGTCTGCGTCATCACCTCCATCGCCGGCACCTACTATGTGAAGCTGCCGGCCAACCAGTCCATCATGGGGGCGATGTATCGCGGCCTGATGATGACGGGCGTGCTCAGCCTCGCCGTGCTGCTGCCGCTCTCCTTCATCTTCTTCGGCTTCGGCACCACGACGGCGGGCGGCCACAGCTTCGGCGCCTTCAGCCTCTGGCTCTGCGGCGCGGTCGGCCTCGGCGTAACTGCGGCCATCGTGATGATCACCGAGTACTACACGGGCACGGATTTCCGCCCCGTGAAGTCCATCGCCGAGGCGTCCCAGACGGGCCACGGCACGAACGTGATCCGCGGCCTCGCCGTCAGCATGGAAAGCACGGCGATCCCGGCGATCATCATCATCGCGGGCGTGATCTGCGCGCATTCGCTGGCCGGCCTCTACGGCATCGCGATCGCGACGACGACCATGCTGGCGCTGGCCGGCATGATCGTGGCGCTCGATGCCTTCGGCCCGGTGACGGACAATGCCGGCGGCATCGCGGAAATGGCGGGCCTGCCGCCGGAAACCCGCGTGACGACGGATGCGCTGGACGCGGTGGGCAACACCACCAAGGCGGTCACCAAGGGCTATGCGATCGGCTCGGCGGGCCTCGGCGCGCTGGTGCTCTTCGCCGCCTACACCCAGGACCTCAACTACTTCATCGCGAACCCGGCCGAGTTCCCGTATTTCGCGGGGCTGGGGACGATCGACTTCTCGCTGGCCAATCCCTACGTCGTCGTCGGCCTGCTCTTCGGCGGCCTGCTGCCCTACCTGTTCGGCGGCATGAGCATGACGGCGGTGGGCCGCGCGGCGCAGTCCGTCGTCGAGGAGGTCCGGCGTCAGTTCAAGGAGAAGCCTGGCATCATGGAGGGCACCGAGAAGCCCGACTATGCCCGCGCCGTGGACATGCTGACCAAGGCGGCGATCAAGGAGATGATCATCCCCTCGCTGCTGCCGGTGCTGAGCCCGATCGTCTGGTTCTTCCTGATCGCGGCTATCGCGGGCAAGGGCGCGGCCTTCGCGGCGCTCGGCGCCATGTTGCTGGGCGTGATCGTGACCGGCTTCTTCGTCGCCGTGTCCATGACCACCGGTGGTGGCGCCTGGGACAATGCGAAGAAGTACATCGAGGAGGGCCATTACGGCGGCAAGGGCAGCGATGCCCACAAGGCCGCCGTGACCGGCGACACCGTGGGTGACCCGTACAAGGACACCTCGGGCCCGGCGGTGAACCCGATGATCAAGATCACCAACATCGTGGCGCTGCTGCTGCTGGCGATCCTCGCGCATTAGTCCCCCGGGAAAACGCCGAAGAGGCGTTTTCCCGGTGGCCCCGGTTTGGTTCCGTTTCCTGGCAGCTTGGTTCTTCCTCCGATGGCAAAGCCATCGGAGGGTTCCGGGGGGGGATGGGCCGGGAGGGCAGAAACGAAACGGCCGGCGGATCGCTCCGCCGGCCGTTTTGCTGTCGATAGGCTGCTGGCGGCGCCGCGGTGCCCTCCGGTGGTTTGCCACCGGAGGATGGGCCCAGCGCCCCGCGAGAAACGCCAAGCCCGGGGCCCCCGCAAAAATGCCGAAGGCGTGTTTGCCGGGATTAACGCAAGACGATCTCCACCCGGCGGTTCTGCGGCTCGCGGACGCCCATGGCGGTGGGCACCAGCGGGCGCTCGAAACCGAAGCCCTGCACCGTGATCTCGTTGCGCGAGATCCCGCGCCGGACCAGCTCGCCCGCCACCGCCTCGCCGCGACGGACCGAGAGGCGCTGGTTGTAGGCAGCCGAGCCGGTGCGGTCCGCATGGCCGGAGACCTCGATGCGCGTGGAGGCGACCGTCCGCGCATTGGCCGCCGCATCAGCCACGATCTGGCGGGCGCGCTCGGTCAGGTCGGCACGATCCCAGTCGAAGAAGACCAGGTAGGTGCGCGCCGGCGCCGGGGCCGCGGCGGCCACCGGCTGCGGGGCGGGGGCCGGGCGCGGCTGGTTGAAGGCGTAGCGCAGGCCCAGCATCACCGAATGGTTCGCATCGCTCGCGCGCAGCTGGCCGCCGGCGAGGCCAAGGCCCGTCGGCCCGATCACCCGCGTGTTGAAGTCGCTCGGCTGCGTCGCGAAGTAGCGATACTCGGTCGTGATCGCGAGGCCGGGGACGGAAGGCACGGCGAAGGCCGCGCCACCAATCGCCTGGTAGGCGAACTGCCCCTCGATGGCGCGCGAGCGGATCGTGGCCCCGCCCGTGGTCGAGGCGCTGACGCCATCCCATTCGCGCCAGACATAGCCCGCGCCACCGCCGATATACGGGGTGAACCACGGCACGCCCGGGATGCGGAAATCGTAGATCAGGTTGCCCATCACGCCGTAGCTGCTCTGCGTGCCCGAGGCGGTGTTGCGCAGCCGCGCACCCGGGAAGCCGCCGATCTTGTCGAGGTCATTCTGGCGGTAGTTGCCTTCGACCTCGGCGCGCAGGCCGTTGCCGAAGCCCCAGCCGATGGCGCCCACGCCGACGAAGCCCGGCTCGAAGATGGCGCGCCCACGCCCGCCCGCGCCCACGGCGGCGAGGCCGGCGGCGAGGCTGCTGTTGCTGCGCAGCAGGCTGTTCTCCGAGAAATTCACGCCGGCGCCGGCGCCGATATAGAGGCCGGTCACGGTCTGTTGCGGCACGAGGCGCCAGTCATCGAAATAGCCCCTCGACGGGCTCTGGGCCTGGGCGAGGAGCGGGGTGCAAGCCAGTGCAGCCCCGGTCAACAGGAGGGTTTTCAGGCGGGTCATGTCATTCTCCAGACAGGGTTGCGTCTGGAAGGGCAACGCGGGAGTTCAGCGGCGGTTCCAGGCCGGGGAGCGGAACCGGCGGCCCGGTGGCATAAATGCCACACCGCCCCGCAAGGCGGCCATGCGCCGAAAGCCTTGCGGCGGGGCGCGGGATGCCCCTTCTATCCGGCATGGCGCGCGCGTTGCTCCTCCTCCTGGCCCTGATGCTGGCCCCGCTTGCGGGTTGGGCGCAGGAATCGGCCCCCGTCGCCTCACCGCGGGCGACGGTCACGCTGCTGGCCGAGCGCAGCGCCATCGCGCCCGGCGAGCCCTTCCGGCTGATGCTGCACCAGCGCCTCGCCCCCGGCTGGCACACCTATTGGCGCAACCCGGGCGATGCGGGCGCGCCGCCCGAAATCACCTTCGACTGGGCCCGCCCCGGCTGGCAGGCGGGTGAGCTGCAATTCCCGGCTCCCAGCCGCAAGCCCTTCGGCCCCTTGATGAATTTCGGCTACTCGGGCGAGGTCGGCTTCCTGATCGAGGTGACACCCCCGCCCGACCTCCGCCCCGGCGACTATGTGACGATCACGGCCGACGCCACCTGGCTGGTCTGCGCCGACATCTGCATCCCCGAGGAGGGGCGCTTCACCCTCGGCCTCGACGTCGCGGCCACCGCCGTGCCGGCGCTGGCGGAGCGGTTTCGCGCGGCGGAGGCGGCGCTGCCCCGGGCCGCGCCCTTCACCGCGCGCTTCGCCTTTGCCGGCCCGCGCGGGGCGCTCACCATCCAGGGCGCCGGCTTCTCGCCCAGCGCCGTCCGCGAGGCGAGCTTCTTCCCCGACGGGGCCGGCGTCATCGAGAATGCGCCCGAGCAGCGCCTGACCCGGCGCGAGGGCGAGATCACGCTGGACCTCATCCGCGGCCCGGCCGAGCTGCCGGCCCGCCTCTCCGGCGTGCTCACCCTGACCGACGCCGCCGGGGTGCGCGGCGCCTACCTGATCGAGGCAACGCCGGGCGGGCCCCTGCCGGCCAGCCCCCTGCCGCTCTGGCAGGTGCTGGCCTTCGCGGCGCTGGGCGGGCTGATCCTGAACCTGATGCCCTGTGTCTTCCCTGTGCTGGCCATGAAGGCGATGGCCATGGCGAAGCTGGGCGGGGCCGCACGCGGCGCGATCCGCATCGAGGCGGCCAGCTACACGGCGGGCGTGGTGCTGGCCTTCCTGGCCGTGGGCGGGCTGATGCTCGGGCTGCGCGCGGCGGGCGGCGGGGCGGGCTGGGGCTTCCAGTTTACCTACCCGGCCTTTGTCGCCGGCATGGCCTGGCTGATGCTGGCGGTGGGGCTCAATCTCTCGGGCGTCTTCCAGATTGGCGGCTCCATCGGCGCGGGGCAGGGGCTCACGGAGCGCGGCGGCGCGGTGGGCAGCTTCTTCACCGGCGTGCTCGCCGTGGTCGTCGCCACCCCCTGCACCGCGCCCTTCATGGCGACGGCGATCGGCGCGGCCCTGGTGCTGCCGGCTACGGCGACGCTCGCCATCTTCGGCGCGATGGGCCTCGGCCTTGCCTTGCCCTATGCGCTTCTTGGGGTGTTTCCCGGGGCTGGCCGCTTCCTGCCGCGCCCCGGCGCCTGGATGGAGCGGCTGCGGCAATTCCTGGCCTTTCCCATGTATGCCGCCGCCGCCTGGCTGGTCTGGGTGCTGGCGCAGCAATCGGGGCCGGATGGCGTGCTGACGGCGCTGGTGGGCGCCGTGCTCATCGCGCTCGCTGCCTGGGCCTGGGGGGTGGCGCAGCAATCCGGCCGCACGCCGCGCCGTCTGGGCGAGGCGCTGGCCCTGGCGGCCGTGCTGGGGGCGCTGGCGCTGCTGCCGCTGCTCGGCACCGCGCCGCCCGCCGCGGCCGCCGCGACCCAGGGCGAGGCCTGGTCCGCGCCTCGCCTCGCGGAACTGCGGGCCGAGGGCAAGCCGGTCTTCGTCAACCTCACCGCCGCTTGGTGCATCTCCTGTAAGGTGAATGAGCGCGTCGCGATCCATACCGATGCCGTGCAACGCGCCTTCGAGGCGGCTGGCGTGGTGCAGCTCACCGGTGACTGGACGCGGGGCGACCCCGCCATCACCACGTTGCTGCGCGAGCATGGGCGGGACGGCGTGCCGCTCTACCTGCTCTACCCGGCCGGCGGCGGCGCCCCGGTCATGCTCCCGCAGATCCTGACCGAGGGCATCCTGCTCGGCGCCCTGCGGGGCTGACGGCACGGCTGGTCCCGCCGCGCATTCCGTGGGACATGATGCGGATGCGGCGGATCGGCTCCTGGCTCTGGCGGTGGACACGGCGGCTGGCCTATGCGCTGGTGGCCGTGGTCCTGGTCATCATCGCGGTGCGCGTCGTGGACAGCCAGATGGGCCCGCCGCTCGAGCTCTGGCACACCGAGATCCCGGATGAGCCGCGCGCCGCTCAGATCAACCAGATGGACTGGGCGGCCTATCTCGCGGCCGAACGGCGCGTCTTCGCGCAGGTGGAGCGCGAGGTCACGGCGCGCATCCCGCCCGAGGCGCGCACGCCGGAGAACCGCTTCTTCGCCGAGAGCCCCATCCATCCGCCTCGCTTCGCGCAGGACTGGAACCGCTCTTTCGTACTTGAGCCGACCCTGGAGCAATTTGGGGGCCGGGCGCGCGGCGCCGTGGTGCTGATTCATGGCCTGACGGATGCGCCCTACAGCCTGCGCCATGTGGCGGAGCTTTACCGCGCCGAGGGCTTCGTGGCGCTCGGCCTGCGCGTGCCGGGCCATGGCACCGTGCCGGCCGGGCTGACCGAGGCGGTCTGGGAGGACTGGACGGCGGCCACCCGCATGGCGATGCGCGAGGCGCGGCGCCGCGCCGGCCCGGATGGCGTGGTCCATATGGTCGGCTATTCCAATGGCGGCGCCCTCTCGCTCAAGCACGCCATGGATGCGGTGGAGGATGCGAGCCTGGTCCGCCCGGACCGGGTCATCGTCGTCTCCCCCATGGTGGGGGTCTCGCCCTTCGCACGCTTCGCGGGGCTGGCCGGGCTGCCGGCCATGTTGCCGCGCTTCGCCAAGGCGGCCTGGCTCTCTGTCCTGCCGGAGTTCAACCCGTTCAAATACAACTCCTTTCCGGTGAATGCTGCGGTGCAGTCCTTCCGCCTGACGCAGGAGGTGCAGGGCCAGGTGCGGCGCCTCTCGCGCGCCGGGCGGCTCGACGGGCTGGCGCCCATCCTGGCCTTCCAGTCGCTGATGGACTTCACCGTCAGCACCCGCGCGCTGGTGGATGACTTCTTCGCCCTGCTGCCCGCGAACGGCAGCGAGCTGGTGATCTTCGACCGCAACCGCGGCACCAAGCTGAGCTTCCTGCTGCGCCCCGCCTTCGACCCCGCGGTGGAGCGCATCGTGCCCGACCCGCCGCGCAACTGGCGGCTCGCCATCATCACCAACCGCGACGAGAACAGCCTGGAGATGGTGGCCCGCGTGACGCCGGCCGGCGCCACGGAGGAGGAGGTGATCCCGCTGCCGGGCCTGCTCTACCCGCGCGATGTCTATTCCCTCTCCCATGTCGCGCTGCCCTTCCCGGAGAGCGATTCGCTCTACGGGCTGAGGCCGGAGCCCGAGGGCGAATTCGGGGTGAGCCTCGGCGCCACCGCCATCCGGGGCGAGACCGGCGTGCTGGTCATGGCGCTGGATTCGCTGGTGCGGATCAGCTGGAACCCCTTCTTCGCGCATATGGCCGGCCGCATCCGCGAGGCGCTGCCGCCGCGCTGAGCCCCCCCTTTGGGACGCGCGGCGCAGGACTGGGATGGGCGGCCGTTCCCCCGGGCCGTCAGCGGTGCGAGATTCTCGCGCCCGCGCGATGGATCGTGTTTCATGCTGCCCGCGCGCGCCCAGCCGGGTCGAACCAGACAGAGGATGCCCATGCCATTGCCACCGCCCCTCGGCCACGCCCTGCGCGCCCTGCCGCTCGCGCTGCTGGTCCTGGCCGGCTGCGAGGATGCGGCGCCGCCGCCCGCCCCCGAGATCCGCCCGGTCCGCGTCGTCGCGGCCGAGCGTAGCGCTGGGGGGGATGTGGCGAGCCTGACCGGCACGGTGCAGGCCGAGACCGAGGTGAACCTCGCCTTCCGCATTGACGGCCGGATGGTCGAGCGCCTGGTGAATGTGGGCGATGCCGTCCGCCCCGGGCAGGTCGTGGCCCGGCTGAACCGCGACAATGAGGAGAACGGGCTGCGCGCGGCCCGCGCCAACCTCGTCGCCGCGCGCGGCCAGCTGCGCGAGGCCGAGAACAACTACTGGCGCCAGGGCCAGCTGCTGCGCGAGGGCTTTACCACGCGCGTGCGCTTCGACCAGGCGGCGCAGCAGCTCCAGACCATTCGCGCCGCGGTGGATGCCGCCGAGGCGCAGGTGAGCATCGCCGAGACGCGCCTGGGCTATACCGAGCTCGTCTCCGACGTGGCGGGCCGCGTCACGCAGCGCGGTGCCGAGCCGGGCGAGGTGGTGCAGCCCGGCCGCATGATCCTTCGCATCGCCCGCAGCGAGGGGCGGGACGCGGTCTTCGACGTGCCGGCCACGCTGAAGGACCAGGCGCCGGCCAATCCGCTGATCGAGGTGAACATCACCGGCCAGCCGCAGATCCGTGCCCAGGGCCGCGTGCGCGAGGTCTCGCCCCAGGCGGACCCGGTCACCGGCACCTTCCAGGTCCGTGTGGGGCTGGCCGAGCCGCCGCCGGAAATGCGGCTGGGCTCCACCGTGACGGGCAGCCTGCGCCTTGGCGCCACGCCGGGCATTTCCATCCCCGCCTCGGCGCTGACGCGGGCCGAGCGCGGCCCGGCCGTCTGGGTGGTGGACCCGGCGAGCGAGACCGTCTCGCTGCGCGCGGTGGAGCTGGTGCGGCATGATCCGGGCCATGTGGTGGTGGGGCAGGGGCTGCAGCCCGGCGACCTGGTCGTGACGGCGGGCGTGCAGACGCTGCGCCCGGGCCAGAAGGTGCGGCTGCTGCGATGATCGGCCCCAACCTTTCCGAATGGGCGATCAACAAGCGGTCGCTCGTCATCTACTTCATGATCGTGGCGCTGATCGCGGGCGGCTTCGCCTTCTTCAAGCTCGGCCGCAACGAGGACCCGGCCTTCACCTTCCGCACCATGATCGTCTCCGCGGTCTGGCCCGGCGCCTCGATGGAGGAGACGCTCCTCCAGGTGACGGAGCGGCTGGAGCGCACCCTGCAGGAGACGCCCAATCTCGACCGGCTGCGCAGCTACAGCGTGCCGGGGCAGACGGTGATCTTCGTGGACCTCAAGGGCTCCACGCCCGCCGCCATCGTGCCGGACATGTGGTACCAGGTGCGCCGGCGCATCGCCGACATCCGCCACACTTTGCCGCAGGGCGTCGCCGGCCCCTTCTTCAACGATGATTTCGGCGACACCTTCGGGATCATCTACGGCTTCACCGCCGATGGCTTCACGCCGCGCGAATTGCGCGACTATGTCGAGGCCGCGCGGTCCCGCCTGCTGCTGGTGCCCGACGTCTCCAAGATCGAATTGCTGGGCGCGCAGGATGAGCGCGTCTTCCTCGAATTCTCGACCGAGCGCCTGGCCGGGCTCGGGCTGAACTATGGCGCCATCCTGCAGGCGCTCCAGGCACAGAACCTCGTCCGGCCCTCGGGCCTGATCGAGACGGGGCAGGAGCGGCTGGCGGTGCGCGTCTCCGGCTCCTTCGAGAGCGAGCAGGATCTGCTGGCGGTGAACTTCGTGATCGGCGAGCGCGTCTTCCGCCTGACCGACATCGCGACCATCCGCCGCGGCTTCGCCGACCCCCCGCAGCCCATGTTCCGGGTGAACGGGAAGCCGGCCATCGGGCTGGCCATCGCCATGCGCGAGGCGGGCGATATCCTGGCGCTGGGCCGCAACATCCAGGCCGCGATGGCCGACATCCGCGCGCAGCTTCCCATCGGCATCGAGGCCTCGCTGGTGGCCGACCAGGCCGTCACGGTGGATGAGGCCATCGGCGACTTCATGGAGAGCCTCTGGCAGGCCATCGTCATCATCATGGTGGCGAGCTTCCTGGCACTCGGCGTGCGCGCGGGCTCGGTGGTGGCGCTGTCCATCCCGCTGACGCTCGCCATCGTGTTTCCGGTCATGCTGCTTCTGGGCATCGACCTCCAGCGCATCTCGCTCGGCGCGCTGATCATCGCGCTGACGTTGCTGGTGGATGACGCGATGACGACGATCGACGCGATGATCCGCAGGCTCGCGGCGGGCGACAGCAAGCGCGACGCGGCGACCTTCGCCTACAAGGCGCTGGCCGCCCCCATGCTGATCGGCACGCTGGTCACCATCGCGGGCTTCCTGCCCATCGGCTTCGCGAAATCCTCGGCCGGCGAATACACCTTCACCATCTTCGCGGTGGTGGGCATCGCGCTCATCGTCTCCTGGTTCGTGGCGGTGCTGTTCGCGCCGCTGCTCGGCATGGCGATCCTGAAGAAGCCGGCGGCGGTTGCAGCCGCAGCCGAGCCGGAGAAGCAGGGCGCGGTGCTGCGCGCCTATACGGCGCTGCTGACTCTGGCGCTCAAGGCGCGCTGGGTCACCATCGCCATCACGCTCGGCGTCTTCGCCGTATCGGTCTTCGCGATGCAGTTCGTGCCGCGGCAATTCTTCCCCTCCTCGGACCGGACGGAATTGCTGGTGGACATCACGCTGCCGCAGAGCGCCTCGATCTTCGCGAGCGAGACGGCGGCGAACCGGCTGGATGCCGCGCTGGCCAATGACCCCGATGTGGAGCGCTGGAGCACCTATGTCGGCCGCGGCGCCATCCGTTTCTACCTGCCGCTGAACGTGCAGCTCGCGCTGCCCTTCTTCTCCCAGGCCGTGGTCGTGGCGAAGGATCTGCCGGCGCGCGAACGGCTGCACCTCAAGCTCGAACGCCTGATGGCCGAGCAATTCCCCGAGGCGGTGGCGCGCGTCTATCCGCTCGAGCTCGGCCCGCCCGTGGGCTGGCCGCTGCAATACCGGGTGAACGGGCCGGATGTGGAGGTGGTGCGCGACATCGCGCAGCGCGTCGCCGCCATCATGGCCGAGGCCGAGGGCTCGCGCCTCGTGCATTTCGACTGGATGGAGCCCGCGCGGCAATTGCGGGTGCGTGTGGACCAGGATGAGGCGCGGCGCCTCGGCCTGAGTTCGGCGCAGGTGGCGGCCGTGCTGAACGCGGCGCTGACCGGCACCACGGTCACGCAGCTGCGCGACGACATCTACCTGATCAACGTGGTGGCGCGCGCGACGGCGGAGGAGCGGCTTTCGCTCACCACGCTGCGCTCGATCCAGCTGCCGCTGCCGGGTGGCCGAACCGTGCCGCTCAGCCAGCTCGCCGCCTTCGACTATGAGCAGGAATACCCGCTGATCTGGCGGCGGGACCGCGTGCCGACGCTGACCGTGCGCGCCGATGTGACACCCGGCACGCTGCCGGATTCCGTGGTGGCGATCATGCAGCCGCGCATCGACGCGCTGAACGCCACGCTGCCGCGCCCCTACCGCGTGGATCTGGGCGGCATCGCGGAGGAGAGCGCGCTCTCCCAGGCCTCCGTGCTGGCGGTGGTGCCGGTGATGCTGGTGGTGATGCTGACGCTGCTGATGTTTCAGCTCGTCTCCTTCCGGCGGCTCTTCATGGTGCTGGCGCTGTTGCCGCTGGGCATCATCGGCGTGGTGCTGATGCTGCTCGCCTCGGGACGACCGCTCGGCTTTGTCGCCATCCTCGGCATCCTGGCGCTGCTCGGCATGATCGCGAAGAACGCCGTCATCCTCATCATCTCGATCGAGGATGAGCGGAAGGCCGGGGCGGAGGTGTGGGATGCGGTGGTGCGCGCCGCCTCCTCGCGCCTTCGGCCCATGATGCTGACGGCGATCTCGACGGTGTTCGGCCTCATTCCCATCGCGCCCACGGTGTTCTGGGGGCCGATGGCCTTCGCCATCATGGGCGGGCTGATGGTGGCGACGCTGCTGACGCTGGTCTTCCTGCCGACGCTCTACGTCACGATCTTCGGCGGGCGCCCGCCGGCGAAGCGATGAGCGTGGAGCGCGCGGCCCGCTTCGGCCTCTTCCTCGGGCTCTGGCTGGTGCTGGCCGGCGGTGTCGCGGGGCTGGGCTTCGGGCTGCTCGCGGCGGGTCTCGCCACCTGGGCCAGCGCGCGGCTGATGCCGGGGCGGATGCGCCTGGGCGACCCGCTGGCGGCGCTGCGGCTGCTGGGCCGAACGGCGGTGCAGACGCTGCTCGCCGGAACGGACATCGCGCGCCGCGCCTTTGCCCCCAGCATGAACCTGCGGCCGGGAATGGTGATGCATATGACGGCCTTGCCGGAGGGCACGGCACGCGATGGGTTCACCGCGCTGGCCAGCCTCGCCCCCGGCGCGCTGCCGGCCGGCAGCGAAGGTGCCGCGGTGGTGGTCCACGCGCTGGACACGCGCCTGCCCGTGGCGGCCGACCTCGGCGCGACCGAGGCGCTCTACGCCCGCGCCGGGGGGCGGCATGGCTGAGGCACTGCTGCTCGCCGCGGGGCTGATCCTGCTGGCCTCCCTCGCCGGGCTCTATCGCGCGTTGCGCGGCCCCGGTGCGGCGGATCGCATGATGGCGGCGCAGCTTCTCTGTTCCGGCGGCATCGGCGCGCTGCTGCTGGTGGCGGCCGCCACGGGCATGGCCGGCGTGGTGGATGTGGCGCTGGTGCTGGCGCTGCTCGGTGCCTTCGCCTCCGTCGCCTTCGTGCTGGCGGCGCGGGGGCTGGGCGGCCGATGAGCCTGCTGCTCACCCTGTTCAGCGGAATCGCCATCGCGGCCGGGGTGGTCTTCTTCATCGCGGGCAGCGTGGCGCTGCTGCGCTTCCCCGATCCGCTGAGCCGGCTGCATGCGCTGACCAAGGCCGACAGCCTCGGGCTCGGCCTCATCGTGCTCGGCCTGCTGCCCTGGGCGGGCGGCTGGCTTGCCGCGCTCAAGCTCATCCTGGTCTGGCTGCTCGTGCTGCTGGCGGGGGCGACGGCCACGCAACTCATCGCCGAGCGCCTGCGCCGCGAGGACCCGCCGCGGTGAGCCTGCTGCTCGATCTGCTGCTGGGCCTCGCCGTCCTCGGCGTTGCCGGCTGGACGCTCGCGGTGCGCGGAAACTTCCCGGCGGTGATCGGCTTCGTCGCCTATGGGCTCCTGCTGGCGCTCGTCTGGGTGCGGCTGGGCGCGGTGGATGTGGCGCTGACCGAGGCGGCGCTGGGGGCGGGCGCCACGGGCGTCATCCTGCTCTTCGCGGTGGTGCGGCTGCGCGGCGGTCGCGCGGAGATTGACGCGGCGACACCCGGCCCGCGCCAGCGGATCGCCGCCGGCCTCCTCTGCGCCATGGTGGGTCTCGCCCTGGCCGTGGCCGTGCTGAACCTGCCCAACCCCGCGCCGAGCCAGGCGGCGGCGGTGGCACGGCACCTGCCGGAGCTGGGCGTCGCCAATCCCGTCACCGGCGTGCTCATGGCCTATCGCGGCCTGGACACGCTGCTGGAGGCGGTGGTGCTGGTCTTCGCCGTGCTCGCCATCTGGAGCATGGCGCCCGACCGGCGCTGGGGCGCAGTGCCCGGGCCGGTGTTTCCGGTGCAGTCCAGTGGACCGGTCTCGCTGCTCGCGCGGCTGCTGCCGCCCGTCGGGATCGTCATCGGCATCTACGTCGCCTGGGTCGGCGCCGATGCCCCTGGCGGCAAGTTCCAGGGCGGCACCATCCTGGCCGCCATGGGCATCCTCACCTGGGTCGCGGGTCTCTGGCGCCTGCCGCCCGTCGCCTCGCGGGGGTTGCGCTGGGCCGTGGTGGCGGGGCCGCTCGCCTTCATCGGCGTGGGGCTGCTGGGCTTCGTCATCGCCGATGGCTTCCTCGCCTATCCGCCCGGCTTCGCGAAGCCGCTGATCCTGTTGATCGAGGCGGCAATGACGCTCTCCGTCGCGGCGGCACTGGTGCTGATGGTGGCTGGCCCGCCCGAGGGGCGGCGGGAATGATCTACGGCCTGGTCGCATCCGCCCTGGTGGCGCTCGGGCTCTATGGCCTGGTCACGCAGTCGGCGCTGCTGCGCAAGGTGCTGGCCTTCAACCTCCTGGGCGGCGGGGTCTTTCTGCTGTTCGGCGTGGTGGCCCGGCGGGGCGGGGATGCGGTGCCGGAGGCGCTGGTCATCACCGGCCTCGTCGTCGCCTTCGCGGCGACCGCGCTGGCGTTGGTGCTGGTGCTGCGCCTGTTCCAGATCACGGGTGCCGCCACCATCGCCGAAGACGAGACGCCGCGCTGATGGAGGCCACGCCCGGCGGAGCCCTCCTGGTGCTGATGCTGGTGATCCCGGTCACCGGACTGCTCATCGCCTTCGCCCAGGGCGGCCGGGCGCCCGAGCGGATCGCGCTCTGGCTCGCCCCGCTCGGTCTTGCCATGGCGGCGGTGCTGCTGGCGGGCGTACTGCATGCCAAGGCGCCCGTCATCGCCTTCGTCGGCGGCTGGGCGCCCCCGCTGGGCCTTGCGCTGCGCGCCGACGGGCTGGCCGCGGCCATGCTGATGACCACGGCCGTGATCATCGCCGCCATCATCCTCTTCGCCCGCGCCGACTACATGACGCCACCCGGCCTGCCGGAGGCGCGCGCGCCGCTCGCCTTCTGGTGCTTCCTGCTGGCGCTCTGGGCCGCGCTGAACGCGGCCTTCCTGGGGGGCGACCTGTTCAACCTCTTCGTGGCGCTGGAGATGCTGACCTTCGGCGCACTCGCGCTCGCCTGCCTCGATGGCCGCGCCACGCAGTTCAAGGCGGAACTGCGCTATCTGCTCTTCGCGCTGATCGGCTCGGTGCTCTACCTGCTCGGCACGGCACTGCTCTACGGCGCCTACGGCACGCTCGACATCCTGCTGCTCTCCCGCGCGGCGCGGGCGGATGCGCCAACCATCGTGGCGGCTTCGCTGATGACGGTGGGCCTGCTCGGCAAGATGGCGCTGTTTCCGCTGCATCTCTGGCTGCCGGCGGCGCATGCCGGCGCGCCGCCCGCCGCCAGCGCGCTGCTGTCGGGCCTCGTGGTCAAGGCCTCCTACGTCCTGCTGCTGCGGCTGTGGTTCTGGGTGATGCCTGCGGCGCTGCTGCTGGCGGTCGCCCCCATCCTGGCGCTGCTTGGCGCGGCCGCGATCCTCTTCGGCAGCGTGGTCGCGTTGCGCCAGGCGCGGCTGAAGCTGCTGGTCGCGTATTCGACCGTCGCGCAGATCGGCTACCTGTTCCTGATGTTCCCGCTGGCGGCCGGCAGCCTGGCCGAGGTCGCGGAACGCGCCTGGACCGGCGGCGCGCTGCAGGCCATCAGCCACGCCTTCGCCAAGGCGGCGATGTTCCTGGCGGCGGGCGTCATCGCGCGCGGAATGGGGCATGACCGCATCGCCGAACTGCACGGCGCGGCGCGCGTGGCACCGCTCTCGGTGCTGGCCTTCGGCCTGGCCGGCCTCTCGCTCATGGGCATCCCGCCGAGCGGCGGCTTCACCGCGAAATGGCTGCTGCTCCAGGCGGCGCTCTATGCCGGCCAATGGTGGTGGGCGCTGGTGATCGTGGCGGGCGGATTGCTGACCGGCGGCTATGTCTTCCGCGTGTTGAGCACCGCCATGCGCGCGCCTGCGCCGGATTTCGCGCCCGCCGCGCCGGTGGACGCGATGCAGGAGCGCGTGGCGCTCGGCCTCGCGGTGATCTCGGTGGTGCTCGGCCTGCTGCCGCTGGCCGCCTTCGGCCTGGTGCTGATCGGCCGATGACGCTGCTGGCCCATCTCGCGCTGCTGGCGACCATCCTGGCACCTCTCGCGCTGCTGGCGACGGCCGTGACCGAGCGCGGCCGCGCGCGCCTGCCGGGGCTGCTGGCCTTCGCACCGCTGCCGGGCCTCGCCGCCGCGCTGCTCGCCGCCGATGCGCCGCCGCTCGTCCTCTACGCAGACTGGCTGCGCCTCTCGCTCGGCCTCGATGCGCCGGGCGCGCTGCTGCTCGGGGTGGCGGCGCTGCTCTGGTCGGCCGCGGGCGCCTATGCGGGCGCCTATCTGCCGGGCGCCACGCGCTTCGCGGGCTGGTGGCTGCTGACGCTGGCGGGGAGTCTCGGCGTCTTCATCGCGGGCGACCTCGTGACCTTCTACTTCGCCTTTGCGCTGGTCAGCCTGGCCGCCTATGGCCTCGTCGTGCACGATGCCACGGCCCAGGCCCGCCGCGCGGGCGCGATCTACCTCGCCCTCGCCGTGCTGGGCGAGGTGTTCCTCCTCTTCGCCTTCGCGCTGCTGGCCGTGAATATCCCGGGCGAGAGCCTGGCCATCTCCGATGCGGTGGCGGCGCTGCCCGGCTCGCCGATGCGGGATGTGACGATCCTGCTCCTGCTCCTGCTGCTCGGCTTCGGCCTCAAGGCGGGGCTCGTGCCGCTGCATGTCTGGCTGCCGCTCGCGCATCCCGCGGCCCCCATGCCGGCCTCGGCGGTGCTGAGCGGGGCCATCATCAAGGCGGGCATCATCGGGCTGATCCGCTTCCTGCCGATGGAGGGTGGCATTCCGGCCTGGGGCGAGGTGCTGGGCCTGCTCGGCTTTGCCACGGCCTTCTATGGCGTGGCGCTCGGGATCACGCAGCGCAATCCCAAGACCGTCCTCGCCTATTCCAGCGTGAGCCAGATGGGCGTGGTGATGGCGGCGCTCGGCTTCGGGCTGGCGGCGGGCGATGCCGGAACGCCGCTCGCCGCCGCGCAATACGCTTCGCACCATGTGCTGGCCAAGGGCGCGCTCTTCCTCGGCGTCGGCGTGGCGCTGGCGACCGGTGCGCGGCGCTGGCCCTGGGTGCTGGCTCCCGTCCTGCTGCTGGTGCTGAGCTTTGGCGGCCTGCCCTTCACCGGCGGCGCGCTGGCCAAGGAGGCGACAAAGGCGCAACTTGGGGCCGGGCTGCTGGGCTGGCTCTCGGCCCTTTCGGCAGCGGGGACGACCATGTTGATGCTGCATTTCGCCGCCCGGCTGCGGGGCGGTTCCGCACCGGAGCCGGAGGCAAGCGCTCCTCTCGGCCTCATCCTGCCCTTCGCGGGGATGACGGCGGCCGCCCTGCTGCTGCCATGGTGGCTCTACCCGGCCCCGGTGAAGTTCTGGCCGGCGCTCTGGCCGGTGCTGCTGGGCGCGCTCGGCTTCCTCGCCCTGCGCGCCGTGGATGCGCGGCTGCCGCGGCCGCCGGAAGGCGATGTCCTGGTCTTCGCCGAGCGCGCCGCGACTCGCCTCGCACCT
Organism: Sediminicoccus rosea; assembly: GCF_033547095.1. Lineage (NCBI taxonomy): Bacteria > Pseudomonadati > Pseudomonadota > Alphaproteobacteria > Acetobacterales > Roseomonadaceae > Sediminicoccus > Sediminicoccus rosea. The sequence continues at coordinate 1,534,663 of NZ_CP137852.1, forward strand.
CCGCTGGCCGCCCGTGCCGCCCGGATCGAGACCGCGCTGCGGGCCTGGCCGAGCGCCGGTCTCGCTCTGCTCGGCCTCGCCGTCCTGCTCGGCCTCACCATGGCACTGGCCGCATGAGGCGCTGGTGGCTCTGGGGGCTCGGCGTCCTCCTGCTGCTTCTCCTGGCGAGCCCCTTCGCGCTGCGCATGGCGCTGGAACGCGGCGCGCTCACCGCTTCGCTGGACGCAGCGCTGGAACGCGCCACCGGGCGGGCGGTCACGCTGGGCCCCATCGCGCTCCGGCTCAGCCTGCCGCCGCAGGTAACGGTGCAGGATGTGCGTGTCGCCAACCTGCCCGGCATGCAGGCGCCGGACTTCGCGCGCATTGGCCGGCTGGAGGTCACGTTGGCGTTGCGCGCGCTGCTGGATGGCCGGGTGGACATCCTGGAGCTTCGCCTCGCCGAGGCCGAGCTCTGGCTGGAGCGCGATGCCGCTGGCGTGGCCAATTGGCGCTTCGGCGGCGAGGGTGGCGGTGGCGCCGGCACCATGCCCGGCCTGGTCCGCATCGAATCCTCCCGGCTGCATCCGCCCGATGGGCTGCCCGGCCCGATCGGCATCGAGAGCCTGACCGTGCGTCGCGAGGGCAATCTCACTCTGCAAGGCCGCATCCGGTTGCGCGACGAGGTGATGCGGGTGGAGGCCAGCCTGGATGCCGCCGCCGCGGCGCGCGCCAGCCTCGCGGGTGATGGCTTCCGCCTGGGGGCCGAGGGGCGCGTGGCCGAGAGCCTCGCCGATCCCGCCTGGAACCTGGCGCTGACGGCCGATGTCGTCTCGCCCGCGCGGCTCATGGCGCTGCTCGGCAGTGACGCGGTGCTGCCGGCGCTGGGCCCGCTCACCGGCACGGCGCGGCTCGGGCCGGCGGGGCGCCTTGCCGATCTGCGGGTCACGGCCGGCGCCTCTGAGCCCTGGGCCGGGCTGAAGCTCAGCCAGGCCGTGCTGTCGGCCTCGGCGCTGGATCAGGCCATGCAGCTCAGCCTCCAGGGCGAGCGCGGTGGCGTCCGGCTTGGCGCCGAGTTCTCGCTGCCGCCGCCGCTGCGCGCCTTCACCACCAGCGCGCCGATGCCGGTGACGGCGCGGATGACCGCCGGGCCGGCGCGCCTGACCGCGCGCGGTGCCTTCACCTGGAGCGACCCGCTGGGCGCAGCGCCCTTCGACGTCACGCTCTCCGCCCCGCAACTCGCCCCGCTTGGCCGGCTGCTTGGCTTCGAGTTGCCGGCGCTGCGGCAGGTCGAGGCGCAGGGGCGGCTTTCGCGTGCCGGCGCCGCCGCGCTGCGCTGGGATGCGGCCCGGCTCCAGGCCACCGGGCTCGCCGCCACGGGCGCGATCACCATCGGCTGGGGCGGCCGGCCCAACGTCCAGGGCAGCCTTCAATTCGCCAATCTCGACCTCGGCGCGGCGCTGCCTGCCGCCCCGGCGCCGCCGCGCCTGCCGGGCCGCGTGATCCCGGACGTCCCCCTGCCGGTGGCGGCCTTGCGCGGCTTCGACGCCACGCTCGACCTCACGGCCGACCGGCTGGAGGCGGCGGGCCTCACCTGGCGGGGCCTGCGCAGCCGCGTCACCCTGGCGGCCGGCCGGCTGGAGCTGGCGGATTTCGCCATCACCTCGCCGGGCGGGTCGCTGGGCGGGCGGATCGGCTGGGATGTGGCGCACACGCCGCCGCGCGCCACCGTCGCGCTCCGCTCCGGCGGGCATGGCCTCGACATCGCGGCGATCCGGCGCGAGCTGGGGGCCGGCATCGGCGTGCAGGGGCCGGTCGAGGTCGCGCTCGACCTGCGGGGCGAGGGCGCCACCACCCGCGCGCTGGCGGCGAGCGTCAGCGGCGCCCTGGGCCTCGCCATGGTGGAGGGACGCCTCTCGCGCGCGGGGATGTTCCAGATCGGGCCGGACCTGACGCGCATCCTGCTGATGGGCCGTGCACCGCCCGAAGGCGTGGAGATCCGTTGCTTCGCCCTCAGCTTCGCCGCCGAGGCGGGGCTGCTGCGTAGCGAGGCGCTGCTGTTGGAGAGTTCGGCCGGGCGCATCACCGGCAGCCTCGCCGTCAACCTCCGCAACGAGACGCTGGCGGCGCAGCTGCGCCCCGACCTGCGCGTCTTCGGCGCGACGATGCGCGCGCCGGTCGGCATCGGCGGCACGCTGGCGGCGCCGCGCGTGGGCGTCGAGCCTGGCCAGGCGCTGGCGCAAGTGGTGGGCGATACGGTGGCGAACCGCCTCTGGCGGAGCAGCACGGTGGAATGGTTGCGCGGCGACACGGGCGAGGAGGATTGCCCGGCGCAGCTCCGTCAGGCACGGCTCGGCCGGGCCGGGCGTGAACCGGCGGCCGCGCCCACCGTCATCCCGCTGGTTCCGCGCGAGTTGCAGGCGCCCGTGCAGGAGGTGTTCCGCGGCCTGGGCGGCCTGCTGGGCGGCCGGCGCTAGGGTCTCGCCCGTGCCGAGAGGATGATTCAGCGCATCGGCGATTCCGCCTCAACGCATCATGCTCTAGCCGGCCGGCCGCGAAGCGAAGAGGTTGAGGCCCAGCGCCTCGGAGAGGAATTTCGTCGCCAATTGGCCGCGCACGCTGTTGCCCGCCGCATCGAGCGGCGGTGAAAACACGCCGAGCCCGCCCTTGCCGGGCGCGATGGTGACGATGCCGCCCGCGACTCCGCTCTTGCCCGGCAGGCCGACCTCGTAGAGCCAGTCGCCCGAATGCTCGTAGAGGCCCGCGGTCGCCATCACGGCCAGCACGCGCTGGCATCGGTCGGCATCCACCACACGCTCGCGCGTCACCGGATTGACGCCGCCATCGGCCAGCGTCGCGCCCATCACCGCCATGTCGTGGGCAGTGACGTTCAGCGCGCATTGCCGCGTGTAGAGCTCGGTCGCCTCGTCGGGGTCGGCATAGAGGCGGCCATAGCCGTGCAGCAGCCGGGCGATGCCCTGGTTGCGCTGGTTGGTCGCCGCCTCGGAGGTGTAGACGCGCTCGTCCATCGCCAGTTCGCGCCCGGCGAAGCGCGAAAGGCCCTCGCGGATGAACGCCCATTTCGCCTCGATGTTCGCGCCGGGCACCAGGCTCGTCGTCGCGATGGCGCCGGCATTCACCATGGGGTTCATGGTGCGCTCGGCATTGAGCTCGATCGCCATGACGGAGTTGAAGGGCAGGCCCGTCGCGTTCACGCCGACGCGCTCGCGCGCGATGCCGCCGCCCAGCGCCTCGCAGACCAGGGCGAAGACGAAGGGCTTGGACATGCTCTGGATGGAGAAGGCGTGATCCGCATCGCCCAGGGCGAAGCTGCGGCCATCCACGCCGGCGATGCAGAGGCCGAAGAGGCTGGGATCGGCCTCGGCGAGGGCGGGGATGTAGTCGGCGACATGGCCGTCGGTCACGGGGGCGAAGTGCTCCCACGCCTCGCGCACGAGCGCGCGGACGGTCTCGGCCGGTGGCAGGCTGCCGGTGGAGACCCGCATCGGGCCGGGCGGCCCGCCGCGATACAGGCGCTGGTCCATGAATTCCTCCTGCCGGCATGAAAGGCGGATTTCGCCGATCGTGCCAGCACCCCGGGCGCGCCCGGCGCCCGCCTGGGACGCAGCGCACGGGGCGGGCACGAAATTCCTATTGTTGCCCCCGGGAACCGCCCCTAGCCTCGAACCCGCATTGTCAGCGCGAAGCGTGCACCGCTCGAGCGCCGCCAGGGACCAAGGGGAGAGCGCGCCATGCCGCATGTGAGATCTGGGTTGGGGGCGCTCATGCTTCTGGCGCTGGCCGGCGGCCCCGCCCTCGCGCAGTCCGCCGCTCCCCTGCCGCAGCTCAGCACCGGCACGCTCGCGGCGCTGTGCGGCGCCACCGGCACCGATGCCGAATCCCTGATGGCGGTGGGCTATTGCCGCGGCTTCATCGTCGGCATGGGCCAATACCACATCGAGATCACCCGGCCCGGCGGCATCATGCCCGCCTTCTGCCTGCCGCGGGAGACGCCGGCGCTGGAATTCGTGCAGACCTCCTTCGTCACCTGGGTGGCCGCCAATCCGGACCAGGCGGAGACCAAGGCGGTGGATGGCCTGCTGCGCTGGGCGGCGACGACCTATCCTTGCGCCGCCCCGGCCCCGCGCCGCGGCGGGGCGCGCTGACGCGAAAGGACACGCCATGACGCTTCGCCTTCTCGCCCCCGCCCTGCTGCTGCTCGGCCTCGCCGGCTGCGACGGCACGGGGCAGATGACGCCCACCACGCAGCGCGTGGGCGGCGGCGCCGCGGTGGGCGCGCTGACCGGCCTCGCCATCGGTTCGATTTCCGGCAATGCCGGCACGGGCGCGCTGATCGGCGCGGCGGCCGGCGGCGTCGGCGGCTTCGCCTGGGACCAGCACCAGCGCGCGCAGCAGCGCGCCTTCAACCAGGGCGTCGCGGCCGGGCGCGCCTCCTCGCAATGAGGGCAGGGGGCGGATTCCCCCAGGCCGGGGCGACGCCCGCGCTGCTCCTGCTGGCGGCGGCCCTGGGCGCGGCCGGCGCCCCGCCGGCGGCCCGCGCCCAAGGGGGGGTAGGTGCCGGGGCCGATGCGGCGACCATCGCGGAACTGCGCCAGCAATTGCAGGAGATGCGCCGGCGCGACGAGGAGATGCGCCGCCGGATGGAGCAGCTGGAGGCGCTGGTCGCCCGGCAGTCCCGCGCGCAGCCGGCCACGCCCACCCGCGCTGCCCGCGCGCCAGCGGCGGCGCCGGCTGCCACCCAGGCGGATGTCCAGGCCGCCCAGGCGGCCGCGCGTGACGCCCGTGCCGCCGCCGACCAGGCGCAGAGCATCCAGCAGAACATGGCCCGCGCGGCGCTGCCGCCCGCCGCCGGCGCGGCACCGGCGGAACGTGACGTGCCCGGGCTGCAGCCGCCCGAGCCCATGGGCGACCAGACCGCGACCGGCGATGCCCTGCGTTCCGACCTGCCCGGCATCGCCTTCCGCGTGCCCGGCACCGAGACGCAGGTGCGGCTCTATGGCTTCGCCAAGCTCTCCGCCTGGACCGATGCGAATGGCCGCAACCAGACCGATGCGCCGCTGCCCGGCGGCATCCCGCTGACCGGCAGCCCGGCCGCCCAGCAGGGCGGGGATTTCGGCATGACGGCGCGCTTCAGCCGCTTCGGCGTGGACACGCGCAGCCTGACCGGCTGGGGCACGCTGGAGACGCGACTGGAGGGTGATTTCGGCGGTGGCTCGCCCACCTCATCCAACGCCGTGTTCCGGCTGCGCCAGGCCTGGGGCGAACTGGGCGACGAGCGGTTCCGCGTGCTGGTGGGCCAGGCCAACAGCCTGTGGAACGAAGGCGTCTACGAGACCCTGATCGACGCCACCAACCTCAACCAGTCCTTCGTCCGCCAGGCGCAGCTGCGGCTCACCGCGCGGCTGGCCCCGGGCCTCACCGGCCAGATCTCGGTCGAGGCGCCGGAGACGCAATACACCTCCGCCGCGGGCGTCTTCACGCCCGGCAGCACGCTGGATGGCGGCGCGAGCCCCGCCTTCAATGCTGCGCCCGACCTGCTGGCCCGGCTGAACTACCGCAAGGACGGTTTGGAATTCGGCCTGCGCGGGATGCTGCGGCAATTGCAGATCCGCCCCGCCGGCACCGCTGCCGCCCAGCCCTTCAGCGGGACGACCAGCGCCACGGGCGTCGGCGCCGCGGCCCATCTGCGCTTCCCGATGCGCTGGTTCTCGGAATCCTTCGGCGCGGATGAGCTGCTGGGCCAGGCCTATGTCGGCGAGGGCATGGGCCGGTATTTCGCCGGCAGCACCAATGGGCAGGATGCGCTCTCCAACATCGGCATGCCGGGGCTGACCGGCCGCGTCAGCCTGGACCCGGTGCCGGCCTGGGGCTTCACCGCCGGCTATCGCCGCTTCTGGACGCCGCAGATCCGCAGCAACCTGACCTATTCCTACTCGCGCCAGGATTTCGCGAGCTATGCGCTGGCCTTCGCGCCGGGCTCCGCCTCGGCCACCAGCCTCAACCGAGAGATCCAGCAGCTCTTCGCCAACATCATCTGGAGCCCCTTCGGCCAGGTGCGGAACGGTGTTTTCGGTTCGGGCTGGCTGGATATCGGCTTCGAGTATCTCTACACCCGGCGTGACCTCTATGGCGGCGCGGCGGCGGCGGGGGCGGGGCAGGCGGGGCATGGCATCGCCAACCGCTTCCTGTTTGCGACGGTCGCGCGCTTCTGAGGCGTTCCTCCAGACCGGTGTGAAGCATGACCGTCCAGCCTGAGCGGCTCCCGCCGTTGCGCCGCGCCGCGATGCTCTTCCTGGCCGCCCTGCTGATGACGGGCTGCGCGAGCTATATCCGCCTCGACCCGCCGCCGGCGACCGAGACCGAGGACATCCCGGTGCTTGGCCTGCCCAATGCGCGCTTCTGGCTCGATGCCTCGCCCGAGCGGCTGATCCGCGAGGGGCGGATGATGGCCGAGCGCGAGGCGGCGACAGCGCAGGGCCGCCCGCTCGGGCCACAGAACTTCCTCGCGCTTTCGGGCGGCGGCGACAATGGCGCCTTCGGCGCGGGCATGATGCTGGGCTGGACGGCGTCCGGCACGCGGCCGCAATTCAACATGGTGACGGGCATCTCGGCCGGCGCGCTGATCGCGCCCTTCGCCTTCCTCGGCCCCGACTACGACCCGGCGCTGCGCGATGTCTTCACCGGGCAGCGCGCGCAGGACATCCTGCTGCTGCCGCGCCAGGTCGCGGCCGTGTTCTCCCTGTTCTTCGGCGAGGCGATCGCCGACACCTCGCCGCTGAGCCGTCTCATCGCCCGCCACGCGAATGAAGAGATGCTGGCGGCGATCGCGGCGGAATACGCCAAGGGGCGGCTGCTGCTGATCGGCACCACCAATCTCGACGTGCAGCGGCCCGTGGTGTGGAACATCGGCGCCATCGCGGCGAGCGGCCATCCGGATGCGCTCGGCCTGTTCCGCCGCATCCTGCTCGCCTCCGCCTCCATCCCCGGCGCCTTCCCGCCGGTGCTGGTGGAGGTGCAGCACCAGGGCCGGGTCTTCCAGGAGATGCATGTGGATGGCGGCGCCACCATGCAGGTCTTCCTCTATCCGCCGACGATCAACCTGCGCGGCGAGGAGCGCGGCCGCTGGGGGCCGCGGCAGCGCACCGCCCATGTGATCCGCAATGGCCGCGTGGATGTGGAGGCGAGCCGCACGCCGCGCGGCGTGCTGAGCATCACCCGCCGCTCGGCCGCCACGCTGCTGCACTACAGCGGCCTGGGGGACATCAGCCGCATCCACCTGACGACGCAGCGTGATGGCGTGGGCTTCCGCGTCGCCTATATCGGCCGCGAATTCGACCACCCGCGGCGCGAGCCCTTCGATCCCGCCTATATGCGCGCCCTGTTCGACTACGGCTTCGAGCGTGGGCGCCTTAGCGATGGCTGGCGGAACGAGCCCTCCACCGTCGGCGTCATGGGCGCGGATTGAGGCGCCCGCCTGGGACGGGCGGACCATGAGGCGGGACGCCAAGCGCATCCGGCGCTGGCGCTGGCGGTGTAAATTCGGGCAGCATGACCCGTTAAGAACAACGCCGCTGGAGGCCTGATGTCCGAGCTCGCCGCCGTCCTTGCCCATATCGACGCCAACATGGATGCCGCGCTGGAGCGCCTCTTCGCCGTCATCCGCATCAAGTCCATCTCGACCGACCCCGCCTACAAGGCCGAATGCCAGGCCAATGCCGAATGGCATGTGGCGGATCTGAAGGCGATCGGCTTCGACGCCGCGGTCCGCCCCACGCCGGGCCACCCCATGGTGGTGGCGCATGACCGCAGCACGCCGGGCAAGTCGGCCCTGTTCTACGGCCACTACGACGTGCAGCCGGTGGATCCGCTGGAACTCTGGGACCGCGACCCCTTCGAGCCGACGATCCAGACGCTGCCCTGCGGCACCAAGGTCATCACGGGCCGCGGCTCGGCCGATGACAAGGGCCAGCTCATGACCTTCATCGAGGCCTGCCGCGCCTGGAAGGCCGTGACCGGCAAGTTGCCCATCCCCGTCTCCATCCTGCTGGAGGGCGAGGAGGAATCGGGCGGCGTGAACCTGCCGGGCTTCCTGCAGGCCAATGCGGATGAACTCCGCGCCGATATCGGCCTGATCTGCGACACCAACATGTGGGATGCCGAGACGCCGGCCATCACCACCATGTTGCGCGGCCTCTGCGGCGAGGAGGTCATCATCCACGCGGCCGACCGCGACCTGCATTCGGGCTTCTACGGCTCTGCCGCCGCCAATCCCAACCGCGTGCTGGCCCGCATCCTGGCCGACCTGCATGACGCGGATGGACGCGTCACGCTGGATGGCTTCTATGACGGCGTGCCGGAGCTGGACCCTGGTCTGCGCGCGCAGTGGGAGACGCTGGGCTTCACCGCGGAGGCCTTCCTGGGCGCCGTGGGTCTCTCCATCCCGGCGGGCGAGAAGGGCTACAGCGCGCTGGAGCAGACCTGGTCCCGCCCGACGGCCGAGATCAACGGCATGGGCGGCGGCTACCAGGGCGAGGGCTTCAAGACCGTCATCCCCTCCATCGCCTCGGCCAAGGTCTCCTTCCGGCTCGTCTTCGACCAGGACCCGCACAAGGTCCGCGCCGCCTTCCGCAAGCACGTGATGGACCGCCTGCCGGCCGATTGCCGCGCCGAGTTCATCGAGCATGGCTCGGGCCAGGCGATCCGCTTCCCGACGGACGACCCCGCCTTCCTCAAGGCGCGCGAGGCGCTGAGCGACGAATGGCCGAAGCCCGCCGTCTTCATCGGCGGCGGCGGCTCCATCCCGGTCACGCACCAGCTGAAGCAGTCGCTCGGCATGGACGTCATCCTGGCCGGCTTCGGCCTTGAGGATGACCGTATCCACAGCCCGAACGAGAAATACAACCTGGTGAGCTTCCAGAAGGGCATCCACTCCTGGGCGCGCATCCTGGACGCGCTGTCCCGCTAGCCTTCGACGAGAGGACCACGCCGATGAGTGACGCGAGCGCCCCCAAGACCCGCATGCAGAAGATGCTCGACACGGTCGAGCGCGTCGGCAATCAGGTGCCGCATCCGGTGATGATCTTCATCTACCTGATCGGCATCATCATCGCGCTTTCCACGCTGCTGGCGCTGTTCGGCGCGGAGGTCAGCTACCAGGCCTACAACCCCGCCACCGGCAACATCGAGCCCGCGACGACCGCGGCGCGGAGCCTTCTCACCATCGAGGGCATCCGCTTCATGTACACGGGTGTCGTGGGCAACTTCATGGGCTTCACCGCCGTCGGCGTCATCATCATCGCGATGGTGGGCGTCGGTGTCGCGGAGGAGGCGGGCCTGGTGAAGGTGCTGATCCGCAAGCTCGTCATCATCTCGCCGCGCTGGGCGCTGACCTGGATCCTCACCTTCGTGGGCATCCTCTCCTCCGTCGCGGCGGATGCGGGCTACCTCGTGCTGATCCCGCTCGCGGCGGCGGCCTTCCTTTCGGTGGGCCGGCATCCGCTGGCCGGCCTCGCCGTCGGCTTCGCCTCGGTGGCGGCGGCCTTCCTGGTGAACATCCTGATCGTGCCGGTGGACGGCATCCTGACCGAGATCACCAATGACGCGATCCGGCTGGTGAACCCGACCCAGACCATCGACCTTGCCTCCAACCTCTGGTTCTCCATCGGCTCGGTCGTCATGCTGACCGTGCTGATCGTGCTGATCACCGAGCGCGTGATCGAACCCCGCCTTGGCGCCTATACGGGCGACTACACGGTGCCGGGCGAGAATGTGCTGAGCGAGGCCGAGTATCGTGGCCTGCGCTATGCGGGCATCGCGCTGCTCGGCGTGCTGGCCTTCATCGGGCTGCTGCTGCTGCCGCCTGGCGCGCCGCTGCGCAACCCGGTGACGGGTGCGATGATCGAGGGCTCGCCCTTCATGAACAGCCTGATCGTCACCATCGCGCTGATCTTCCTCGTTACCGGCGCCGCCTATGGCAAGGGCGCGGGCACCATGAAGGGCTCGGCCGACATCATCGCGGCGATCCAGAAGGCGATCGGCGGGCTCTCGGGGCTGATTCTGCTGCTGCTGGTCATCAGCCAGTTCATCGCCTTCTTCAACTACACGAACATGGCGACGCTGGCCGCCGTCTCGGCCGCGAAGTTCCTGGAATGGCTGAGCCTGCCCTCCATCGCGCTCATCATCGGCTTCGTCATCGCCGTGATGGGCATCGACCTCATCATCACGGCGGCCATCGCCAAATGGGCGATCTTCGCGCCGGTCTTCGTGCCGCTGCTGATGCAGCTCGGCGTGGAGCCGGAGGTGGTGCTGGCCGCCTATCGCGTGGGCGACAGCCCGCTGAACGCCATCACCCCGCTCAACGCCTATTTCGCGATGATCGTGACCTTCGCCATCAAGTACCAGAAGGATGCGGGCATCGGCACGGTGATCGCGCTGATGCTGCCCTATGTGATCTGGATCTCCGTGATCTGGACCGCCTTCCTCGCCGCCTGGTACCTGCTCGGCATTCCCTGGGGCCTGTGATGGCGAGGGCCGCGTGACGCCGGATGAGCGACATCGCCATCACCTTCGCCATCATCGGCGGCATGGTCGTGCTGTTCATCTCGAACCGCGTGCCGGTCGCGGTGGTGGCGCTCTGCGCGGCGCTGCTGCTCTACGCGACCGGCATCCTTGACCTCCCCGAGGCGCTGGCCGGTTTCGGCGACACCACCATCCTCTTCATCGCCTCGCTCTTCGTGGTGAGCGCCAGCCTCGATGCGAGCGGCGTCACCGCCTGGGTCGGGAAGGTCCTGGTGCGCCAGGCGGGGCAGGACCGCGCGCGTCTTCTGCTGCTGACCATGCTGCTGGCGGCGATGCTGACGGCGATGATCGGCTCCAGCGGCGCGACCGCCGCGCTGCTGCCGGTGCTGGTTCTGGTGGCGGTGCGGCTGCGCCAACCGCCGGCGCAGCTCATGATGCCGCTCGCCTTCGCCTCCTATTCCGGCTCCATGCTGGTGCTGACCGGCAGTCTGGTGAACGTGCTGATCTCGGACGCGGCGGTGGAGCAGGGCATGCCCGCCTTCGGCTTCTTCGAGATGAGCCTGATCGGCGTGGCACTTCTGCTCGGGCACCTGGCGATCGTGCTGCTCTTCGGCGCGCGGCTGCTGCCCACGCGCCTGAGCCGCGGCATGCCGGAAGATCTGAGCCGCCACTCGGGCCGCCTCTCCGAGCAATACGGCCTCTTCGAGGATCTGCACCAGCTGGAGGTGACCGCCGCCTCGCCCTTCATCGGCACGCCGCGCGCGGCGCTGGAGTTGCGGCTGGAGGGGCGGAACCATCCCGGCCTTAGCCTCATCGCCATCCGCGGGCCGGACCGCGTGGGGCTGGCGCGCCACCGGCCCATTGCGGCGGGCGACACGCTCATCATGCGCGGCGAGGCGGCGGTGGTGCAGGGCTTCATGGCGGAGAACGGGCTGGCCCCCCGACTGGCCGGGCGGCCGCAGCTGAACGAGGCGCTGTTCAACCAGGACACCGGCTTCATGGAGGTGGTGCTGCCGCCACGCTCGGGGCTGATCGGCGAGACGGTCTTCCCCGGCATGATCACCGAGAGCGGAGACCTCGTCATCCTCGGCATCCAGCGGCGTGGCGAGCGGCTGGGCCCGGGGCAGGTGGCGCTCGCGGCGGGCGATACGCTGCTGCTGCAAGGCACCTGGGAAGCCCTGGAGGAGCAGTCGCAGGATCCCAACGTGCTGGTGGTGACGGCCCCGTCCACCCTGCGCGGCCAGGCGATCCCGCTCGGCACCGGCTCGCGCCGGGCGATCGCCATCCTGCTGCTCATGGTGGGGCTGCTCGCCAGCGGGGCGGTGCCGAGCGTGGTGGCGGCGCTGCTGGCCGCCTGTGCCGTGATCCTGCTGGGCGTGCTGAAGGTGGAGCGCGCCTATCGCGCGATCAACTGGAACATCCTGATCATGATCGCCTCGCTCATCCCGCTCTCGACGGCGATGTACAAGACGGGGGCGGCGGGCCTCATTGCCGAGACGCTGGTGGCCGTGGTGGGAGAAGCGAGCCCGTATGCGCTGCTGGCCGGCCTCTTCCTGCTGACGGCCGGCCTCGGCCAGCTCATCTCCAGCACGGCGACGGCGCTGATCGTCATCCCTGTCGCCATCGCGGCGGCGGGGGCCATGCAGGTCTCGCCGCGCACCGCGCTCGTGACGGTAGCGGTGGGGGCGGCGGCCTCCTTCCTGACGCCCATCGCCTCCTCGGCCAGCCTGATGGTGCAGGGGCCGGGCGGCTACCGCTTCGGCGACTATTGGCGCCTGGGCCTGCCCCTGCTGGCCTGGTCCTTCCTGGTGGCGGTCTTCCTCGTCCCCTTCCTGTTCCCCTTCCCCTGGCCCTTCGGACGCGCCGCATGAACACCGAGCTCGCTCTGGTCCTGCTGCTGCTGGCCGCCGCCATCGTCATGTTCGTCGCCAACCGGCCGCGCATGGATGCGGTGGCGCTGCTGATGATCGTGCTGATGCCCTTCACCGGCGTGCTCACCATCAACGAGGCGCTGGCCGGCTTCAGCGACCCGTCCATCATCCTCATCGCCGGCCTCTTCGTGATCGGCGAGGGGCTGGTGCGAACCGGCGTCGCGCGCCGTCTGGGCGATTGGCTGAATGCGACCGCCGGGCAGAGCGAGACGCGCATGCTGATGCTGCTGATGCTCTGCGTCTCGGGCCTCGGCGCCTTCATGAGCTCGACGGCGGTGGTCGCGATCTTCATTCCCGTGGTCCTGCGCATCTGCCAGAACACCGGTACGGCGCCCTCCCAGCTCATGATGCCGCTGAGCGTGGCCGCGCTGGTCAGCGGCATGCTCACCCTCGTCGCCACCACGCCCAACCTCGTCGTCCATGCCGAGCTGGTGCGCCAGGGTGCGGAGGGCTTCGGCTTCTTCACCTTCACGCCCTTCGGCCTCGCCTTCCTGGTCCTCGCCATCGCCTACATGCTGGTGGCGCGGCGGATGCTGCCGGCCCAGGCCGCGCCCGAGAGCGAACAGCGCGCGCCCAACCTGCGCGACTGGGTGCGCGAATACGGTCTTGTCGGCCGAGCCTTCCAGCTGCGCATCCGGCCCGGCTCGGCGCTCGCCGGCCAGCGGTTGGAGGAGGTGCGGTCCAGCATCCAGGGCATCAACCTGCTGGCCATCGAACTGCCCGGCCGCTTCCACACCGAGGTGATCCGCCCCACGCCACGCACCGAGCTGGCCGTGGGCCAGGTGCTGCTGCTGGATGTGGTGGCGCCCGGCGTGGACATCGTAAAGGTCGCGGCCGAGTACGGGCTGGAGGCGCTGCCGCTCGGCGAATGCGGCTACTTCACCGACCGCTCGCAGGAACTCGGCATGGTGGAGGCGCTGGTCGCCCCTGAATCCCGCCTCATCGGCCGGAGCGTGCTGGAGGCGCGGATGCAGAGCGAGACGGGGCTGACCGTGCTCGGCCTGCGCCGCGGCCGCACGGTGCTGACCGAAGACCTGCTCGAGGAGCGGCTGAAGGGCGGCGACACGCTGCTGCTGACCGGCTTCTGGTCCGACATCCGCAAGCTCCGCTCGGACTACCACGACCTCGTGCTGCTGCGCCTTCCGGCGGAGGAGCGCGAGGTGCTGCCGGCAGCGAGTCGCGCCCCGCAATCCGTCGCCGTGCTGGCGCTGACGGTGGGGATGATGGTCAGCGGCATCGTGCCCAATGTGCATGCCGTGCTGATCGGCTGCCTGCTGATGGGGCTGCTGCGCTGCGTGGACTTCAACAGCGCCTATGCCTCCATCTCCTGGAAGAGCCTCGTGCTGATCGTGGGCATGCTGCCCTTCTCGCTCGCCCTCCAGCGCACCGGCGGCGTGGATCTCGCGGCCGAGGCGGTGATGCGGCTCGCCGGCGATGCCGCGCCGCACCTGGTCCTTGGCCTGCTCTTCGTCATCACGGCCACGCTCGGCCTGTTCATCTCGAACACGGCGACGGCTGTGCTGATGGCGCCGGTCGCCATCGCGGTGGCGACCGAGCTTGGCCTGTCGCCCTATCCCTTCGCCATGATCGTGGCGATCGCCGCCTCGGCCGCCTTCATGACGCCCATCTCCTCGCCGGTGAACACGCTGGTGGTGGGGCCGGGCGGCTATGGCTTCGGCGATTTCGTGAAGGTGGGCGTCCCTTTCACGCTGATCGTGATGGCGGCATCCCTGGTTCTTGTGCCATGGCTGCTGCCGCTTTGACCGCAACCCCGGGAACCCGCGCGCCATGAGCGACATCTGGATCATCGCCGCGATCATCTGCGTGGCCATCGTGCTTTTCATCTGGAACCGCCTGCCGGTGGTGCTGGTGGCGATGGGCACGGGCCTCTCGCTCTGGGCGACGGGCGTGCTGACGCTGAACGAGGCGCTGTCGGGCTATGGCGACCCTGCGGTGATCTTCATCGCCTCGCTCTTCCTGATGAGTGCGGCACTGGAGCGCACCGGCGTCACCGCCTGGGCGGGGCAGCAGCTGATCGCCAGCGCGGGCGAGGACAGCCGGGCGCGGCTGCTGGGCCTCACCGGCCTTCTCGTCGCGCTGCTGACGGCGCTGATCAGCCTGAACGGCGCGGTGGCGGCGCTGCTGCCGGTGGTGGTGGTGATGGCGGTGCGCCTGAAGCGCGCGCCCTCGCAGCTGCTCATGCCGCTGGTCTTCTCCGCCCATGCCGGCTCGCTCCTGGCGCTGACCGGCACGCCGGTGAACGTGCTTGTCTCCAACGCGGCGCTGGAGGCGGGCTTCGGCCGCTTCGGCTTCTTTGAGTTCACGCTGGTGGGCGTGCCCCTGCTGCTCGGCACGCTCGCCATCATCATCCTCTTTGGGCAATTCCTGCTGCCGACGCGCGGCGGCCCCTCCATGCCGGCCGATTTCTCCGCCCATGCCCGCACGCTGGTCGAGCAGTACGGCCTGGCCGATGGCCTGTTCCGGCTGCGCGTGCGCGAAAGCTCGGCCTATGTCGGCCAGGCGACGCCGCTCGATTTCAGCGCCTATCCGGGCCTGCAGATCATCGCGATCCAGGAGGGCGATACGGCGGCGCCACTCAAGCGCGGCTATATCGCCATGGGCGACCACATCCTGGTGCGCGGCGATGCGGAGGGTGCCGCGCGCCTTGCCGCCGACCAGCACCTCGCCTTCCGGCCCGAGGCAGGCGATGCCGAGGCGGAGGAGGCGCTGTTCAACCGCCGCTCCGGCCTCGCCGAGGTGATGATCCCGCCGCGCTCGGCCATGATCGGGCGCGAGGTGTTTCCAGGCATGACGACCGACAGTGGCGATCTCATCATCATCGCCGTCCAGCGCGGCGGCGCCGATGTGGGGCCGGGTGCGACCAGGCTCGAGGCCGGCGACACCATGCTGCTGCAGGGCACCTGGAAGGCGCTCGACATCCGGCTGAACGACCCCGAGGTGCTGGTGGTGAACTCGCCCGATGTGGTGCGCCGCCAGGCCGTGCCGCTCGGCCAGGGGGCGAAGCAGGCGCTGATCATCCTGGGCGCCATGGTCTTCCTGCTGGCGACCGGCCTCGTCCCTGCCGCCGTCGCCGGCCTGCTGGCGGGCTTCGCGCTGATCCTCTCGGGCGTGCTGACGGTGGAACAGTCCTACCGCTCGGTGGATTGGACGACGGTGATCCTGGTGGGCGCGATGATGCCGCTCTCCGCCGCCATGGAGCAGAGCGGCGCGGCCGCGCTGATGGCGGAAGGGCTGGTGGCGCTGGTCGGCGATGCCGGTCCCTATGCGCTGCTCGCGGGCCTCTTCATCCTGACCGCGGTGCTGGGCCAGCTCATCAGCAACACGGCGACGGCGCTCATCGTGATCCCGATCGGCGCGGCGGCCGCGCTGGGCATGGGTGTCTCGCCCCTGCCGGTGCTGATGAGCGTGGCGGTCGCCGCCGCCGCCTCTTTCCTGACGCCGATCGCCACGCCCACCAACCTGATGGTGATGGGCCCGGGCGGCTATGTCTTCAGCGACTACTGGAAGCTCGGCCTGCCGCTGATGATCTGGTTCTTCGTGGTCGCGGTATTCCTCATCCCGCTGATCTGGCGGTTCTGATCCTTGCGGCGGGGCTGATTCACGCCTTTGGCGAGTCCGCCAAAGGCGACCACGCCCTAAAACAGGATGCCGACGATGATGCCGATCACGATGTTCACCAGCACCGCCACCAGCACGACGGAGAGCGCGAAGCCCATCACGCGCTCCTTCGGGATGCGCATGACGATGGGCGTGCCGACATAGAAGAGGAACAGGCTGTAGAGTCCGCCGGCCAGGGCGGGGATCCAGCCGATCCAGGGGATGATCATGAAGGCGCCGCCGACCCAGGAGGCGGTGGGCGCATAGGCCGCGAGCTTCATGGCGGCGATCGGGTCCGCCGGCCCGCCGAAGCGCGGCGTCAGCATCGCCACGATCTTCGCCAGCACGAAGACGCCGATCAGCGAGAGCCCCCAGCCGACCAGCGCGCTGCCGATCAGCCCGCCGAAGCCGAGCGCGCCGAAGCCCATCAGCGCCGTGCCCACCAGCCCGCCCACCGCCTGCAGGGCGGAGAGTGGGACGACGTAGGATTTGAAGAGATCGGCGGTCTCGGCGGGCTCGGCCGCGATGACCTGCCATTCCGTCAGCGGGTTCGTCATCAGGCCCTTGGCGCGCGCGACGATATCCATGCATCCCATCCTTCCGCAGCGCGCCCTGGCCGGGCGCGCGGCAATACTGCGCGCGCGCGATGCGCCGGGGCAAGCGTCACCTTCCTCCCCCGCCGGGCTTGCGCCATGCTGCGGCCCAGGCACGAGGAGGGGAGCGCCCATGGAACTGCATCAGCTCAGCGCCCGCGAGGCGGTGGCCCGGCTGGCCCGGCGCGAGGTCTCCCCGCTCGAGCTGGTAGAGGCGGCGGCGGCGCGCATCGCGGCGGTCGAGCCCGAGGTGAACGCGCTCCCTACCCTCTGCCTCGACCGCGCGCGCGCGCACGCGAAGCGCCTGATGCAGGGCGAGGGGCGCGAGATGGAGGGGGCGCCCGGCTGGCTTGGCGGCCTTCCGGTCTCGATCAAGGACCTGACGGATGTGGCGGGCGTGCGCACCACCTATGGCTCGCCCATCTTCCAGGACCATGTGCCCGCGCGCTCCCACCCCGTGGTGCAACGGATCGAGGCGCGGGGCGGCATCGTCATCGGCAAGTCCAACACGCCGGAATTCGGCGCGGGCGGCTCCACCTTCAACGAGGTCTTCGGCCGCACACGCAACCCGTGGAACACGTCGCTCACCTGCGGCGGCAGCACGGGCGGCGGCGCCGTCTCGCTCGCGACTGGCGAGGTCTGGCTGGCGCAGGGCACGGATCATGGCGGCAGCCTGCGGCGGCCCGGCACCTATTGCAGCGTGGTGGGCCTCAGGCCCTCGCCGGGGCGGGTCACGCGGGGCACGGTGAACAACCTCTTCGCGCCGCTCTCGGTCCAGGGGCCGATGGCGCGCAACATCCCCGACCTCGCGCTCTTCCTCGACACCATGGCCGGCTGGTGCCCCGAGGACCCGCTGACCTATGACGCGCCGGCCGTGAGCTACAGCCAGGCGGTGGCAGAGGCGCGGCCGCCCAGGCGCGTCGCCTTCACCATGGACTACAACGGCGCGCTGCCGATCGACCGCGAGACGCGCGCCATCTGCACGGCTGCGCTCAGGCATTTCGAGGAGATGGGCTGCATCGTCGAGGAATACGCGCCCGACCTGGCCGACCTGACCGACGCCTTCCTCGCGCTGCGCAGCCAGAATTTCGTGGTGGATCGCGAGATCCAGATGCAGACCCATCGCGAGCTGCTGAAGCCCGACATCATCTGGAACACCGAGCTGGGCCTGAACGCGACGCCGAGCCGCATCGCCTGGGCGGATCGCGAGCGCGCCGCCTTCTATCGCCGCATGGTCGAGCTGTTCCGTCGCTACGACATCTTCGTCACGCCCAGCGCCGGCACCCCCGCCTTCGACGTGATGCTGCGCAACCCGACCAGCATCGCCGGCCGCAAGCTGGAGAACTACATGGCGGGCTCGATGTTCAACGCGGCGATGACGCTTGCGGGCTCGCCCGCCGTCGCCGTGCCCTGCGGCTTCGACCAGTATGGCCGGCCGGTGGGCTTGCAGATCGCAGCACCCTCGCGCCGGGACGAGGTGGCGCTGCAGGCGGCGGCGCTCTTCGAGCGGTCAACCGGACTTGACCGGAAACTGCCGATCGACCCGCGGCCGGGCGTGGTGCCGCCCGACGAGACGTGACGCGGCTCAGGCCGCGATGGCCTCGATCGCACCGGCCAGAACGGACAGCGCCGCCGCGAAATCATCCAGTTCCATCGCCTCGTGCGGGTTGTGGCTGCCATTCTGGTTGCGGATGAAGAGCATGGCCGAAGGCACACCCTTCAGCACGAAGCTCGCGCAGTCATGCCCGGCGCCGGAGGTCATTTCCATCACCGGAATGCCGGCCGCCGCGGCGCTGGCGCGCAGGGCCGCACGCAGGCGCGGGTCCATCAGCGCGGGGTCGGCGCGCATGCCCTCGCCATAGTCGAGCGTGACGCCGCGCCGCGCCTTCGCGCCGGCCGCCACGTCGCGCATCAGCGCCTCCACGGCGTCGAGCACGGAATCCTGCTCGCTGCGGATATCGAGGCTGAAGCGCACCGCGCCGGGCACCTTGGTGGGGGCGTGCATCTCGGCGGGCGTCCAGAACTCGCCGATGGTCAGCACCAGATCCTGGCTCTCCCGCTCCACGCGGTCCCACAGGGATTCGAGGCGGGTGGCGAGTTCCGTCACGGCCAGCACCGCATCCTGCCGGAAGCCGCGCGGCACGGCGCCGGCATGGTTCCAGGCGCCCGTCGCATGGCAGATCGGGTGGCGCAGGATGCCACGGATGCCGGTGACGATGGCGCAGGGCAGATCGGCACCCACCAGCACCGGCCCCTGCTCGATATGCGGCTCGATGAAGGCATGGATGCGCGCGGGGTCGAGCGAGGCGCGGCCGTCACGGACGAATTGTGGGTCGAAGCCTTCCTCCGCCATGTGCTCGGCGAGGGTCTTGCCGCTGTCGGAGCGGCGGGCCGTGTCCGGCACATGCGGCGGCAGCAGGCCGAAGGCGGCGCGGCTGCCGATATAGTTCACTGGGAACCAGCACATCTCCTCGGCGCGGATGCCGAGGATGGTGAGGTCGCGCGGCAGGCGCCGCCCCTCCGCCTGGAGCCGCGCGACCAGCGCCAGCCCCATGACCACGCCCGCCGCGCCGTCGAAATTGCCGCCATGCGAGACGGCATCGAGATGCGAGCCGGTCATCACCGGCGGGAGGGAGCGATCCGCGCCCGGCCAGGTCATGAGGAGCGTGCCCACCGGATCCACCCGGCATTCCAGGCCCATCGCTTCGGCGGCATTGCGGATGATGGCATGCGCCGCGCGTTCCCCCGCGCCATAGCTGGCGCGCGAGACGCCCGGCGGGTCGAGCGAGGCCTCGCGCAATGCGTCGAAGAGGGCGGCCGCGAGGGCCATGGGGGCGTGCTGGGTCATGGCCATGCAGCCTTGGCCCAGACGCCGTCCCGCGCAAGCTACTCCACGGTGGCGCCGGAGATCCGCACCAGCTCCGTCACGCGCGGCAGCTCCGCGGCCTGGAAGGCGGCGAACTCCTCGGGCGTGCTGCCCACCACCTCGTAGCCCAGTTGCTCCATCCGTGCCTTCACCACGGGCGTGGCGAGCCCGGCCGCGATCTCGCGCGAGAGGCGCAGCACGACGGGGGCGGGCGTGCCGGCCGGGGCGAAGACGCCGAGCCAGGAGTTGAAGACATAGCCGGGCAGGGCTTCGGCCACCGCCGGGATCTCGGGTAGCTGCGGCGAGCGGGTCGGGCGGGTGATGCCCAGCGCCCGCACCTGGCCCGCGCGCACCTGCTCGATCGCCTCGACCACGGGTGTGAACATCACGTCGAGCCGGCCGGAGACGAGGTCCGCCATGGCGGGCGCGCCGCCGCGATAGGCGACCTGCGTGAAGCGGATGCCGGCCTGGTGCTCGAAGAGCGCGGCGGCGAAATGCTGCGAGGAACCCGCACCTGCGATGCCGCAATTCAGGCTGCCTGGCGCGGCCTTCGCGCGGGCGATCAGCTCGGCCACGTTCTGCACCGGCAGGTTCGCGCGCACCACCAGCAGGCAGGCGCTGAGCGCCACCAGCGAGACCGGCGCGAAGTCCCGCACCACATGGAAGGAGAGGTTGCGGTAGAGCGCCTGGTTCGTGGCATGCGTGCCCATCGAGCCCATGACCAGCGCATAGCCATCGGGCGTGCTGCGCGCGACGTGCTCATTGGCGAGGTTGCCGGCGGCACCCGTGCGGTTCTCCACCAGCACGGATTGGCCGAGCCCGGCGGTGATGGCCTGCGCCACGACGCGCGCCGTGGTGTCCGTGCTGCCGCCCGGCGCGAAGCCGACGACGAGGCGGATGGGCCGGTCCGGCGTCCAGGCCGGTTGCGCGCGCGCGGCCAGCGGCAGGGCGAGCAGGGCAGGCAGGCTGCGACGAAACATGGGGCGATCCTCCGACGGCGCCGCTTTGGCGCGGCACTTCTGTCAGCGCGCAGCATGACCCGGCCGGGGCGGACGGTCCATGGCCGTCAGTATTCGCGCTCCCAGGTGATCCCGAGGCGATCCCCCGCCGGGCCCGTGCTCGTCTCGCCCTCCAGCCTGAGGCGCGGCGTGAGTTCCACCTGCACGCCCACGCCCGGCGTGCCGCCCGCCGTGCCCTGGCGGATGCCGAGATAGACGCCGGGCGCGACATAGCCGCCCGCCTCCAGCGCCGCCCGCCCCGCGCCATCCGAACCGACGCCGAGCCGGTCGAGCCCGAGGCCGCGGCGCAGCCGGTCCATCGCGTTCAGCCCCGGCGTCGGCAGGCCCGCGAGCTGCGCGGCGGCCTGGGTGATGGTCACGATCTCGAAGGGCGAGAGGCGGCCCGTCTCCCGGTCAAACAGCAAGCGGGCCAGCGCCTCGTCCTGTGGCAATTCGGGCTCGGCGGTCACCTGGATCACGGGTGTCGCGGGGCTGCCGGTGATGGTGAGGTTGATGGTGTGGGTGCGGCTGCGTGCCGTCGCCAGGAAATCGAGGCTGGGCGAGAAGCTCGCGGAATCGAAGCCGATCACGCCGCGCGTGAATTCGAGCCGCCGGCCCGCCAGGTCGAAGCTGCCGCGCCGGAGGCGGAAGCCGCCCGAGGGGATGGGCGCCGCCACGGTGCCGCGCAGCGTCAACTCGCCGCCCAGTTCCGCCTCCAGCCCGCGCCCGCGCAGGAACAGGGCGCGCGGGGCGGCGATGGTGAGGTCGAGCGTCATGGGCAGGCTCGGCGCCTTCACCGGCGGCGGCGGCGGCGCGGGGGCCGGGCGGCCGGGCGGCATGGGCCCGATCTGCCGGACGGGTGCGAGGCTCGCCACGCTGGAGGGGAGGCTTTCCGGGATCCGCAGTTCGGCCCGGCGCAGCGTGACACGCCCGCCCAGGCTGCCGCCCGAGAGCAGCGGGCCGTTGAGCCGCAGATCCGCATCCACCACCGCATCGCCCAGCGTGCCGCCGATCGGGCGGGCGGCCTCGGCCCGCAGGCGGAATTCGGCGGGCAGGCCCTCGCCCAGCGGGTCGACCCAGCCCTGGGCCGAGAGTGTGCCGCCGCCGCCGGTGCGCCCCGTCAGGCTCTCCACCACCACACGCTGCCCCTGGGCGGTGAGCCGCGCGGCGATGCCTTCCACCCGCGTGCCATAGAGGGGGTTGGCGTAGCTGCCCTCGCTGAGCGTCGCGCCGCCGGCCAGCACCGGCGCCTCGGGCGTGCCGCTGGCGCGAAGGTCGAGCGCGAGGCGCCCGGCCACGCGATCCGCGCCGCCGGCCAGGAAGGGCCGCGCCAGCGCGCCGAGGTCGAGCCGCCCGCGCAGCGCCGCTTCGAAGGGAAGTCGCGGCCCGATCCCGCGCGGCTGCTGCGCCGTGAGATCGAGCTGCACGGAGGGCCCGGCGGTGAGCCGCGCCTCGGCCCTCAGCCCCTCGCCCTGCAGCCGGGCGGTGGCGGTGAGCTGGCCGGGCGGGAGTTGCGGGGCGGTGGGCACGCGCAGCCCCTCGGCGCGCAGGCTCGCCTCGATCTGCGGCGCGGCGAGGGTGCCCGCGGCGGTGGCCTGGGCGCTGGCCGTGCCGGTGACCGCGCCGCCGGCATAGGGGGCGAGGGGCAGCGCCGAAAGTTCCGCCCGGCCCTGGATCCGCCCGCCCTGGAGCCCCCCTTGCAGGCTCAGCGCACCGCCGCGCCGGCTGGTCAGACGCGCCGGTTCGAGCGCCACGTCGCCCGCATGGGTGATGGTGAGGCGTGCGGGGGCGGCGAGGCTCAGCGCGTCCTGCCCCGTGCGCGCCTCCAGCCGGTTCAGCGTGACCCGCGCCGTCTCGCCGGCGAGTGCAAGCTGGCCGGCCAGGTTCAGCCCGCCCTCGGGCGCGGTGACGCCGAGGCGGAATTCCA
Source organism: Sediminicoccus rosea (assembly GCF_033547095.1). NCBI lineage: Bacteria > Pseudomonadati > Pseudomonadota > Alphaproteobacteria > Acetobacterales > Roseomonadaceae > Sediminicoccus > Sediminicoccus rosea. The sequence continues at coordinate 1,557,111 of NZ_CP137852.1, forward strand.
GGGCCTCCAGGCTGCCCTCGGCCTCCGCCTCCACGCCCGCGCGGAAGGCGGGCGTGCCGAGATTGGCGCCGGTGAGCCGCAGCCGGATGCCCTGCGCGGCCCAGCCGCCCGCCTCGGGCCGCGCGGTGGCGCTCAGCTCGGCCGAGAGGCGGCCGGCCAGGCCAAGTTCCAGCGCCGCGAGGTCGGGCGCGTCCAGCCGCAGCTCGCCGCTGAAGGGGCCGGCGGGGAGGTTGCCCTGGGCCTGGCCCGTCAGGGTCGCCTCGGCGAAGCGCGCCTCCAGCCGGTCGAGATGCAGCGCGTCGCCCTCGCGCCGCGCGCTGAGGTCCAGGTTGAGTGGGCGGTCCCGGAAGCGGCCCTCGGCAGTGACGCGCGCCGCGGTGAGCGAGGCTTCGGCGGTCAGCCGCACGGCGTCCAGCGCCTGGCCCTCGGCCTCCAGCCGGTCGGCCGTGAGCCGTGCCTGGATCTGCGGCGCGGCGGGCGTGCCGGTCAGGCGGCCCTCGGCGGAAATGGCGCCGCCCAGGCCCGGCGGGTCCTGCGCGGTGAGCGTGAAGGTGACGTCGAGCGGCGCCTGGATCGGGCCGGCGAGTCTTGTCGCCAGCCGCTCGCCGGTCAGCTCGGCTTCGATACGCGCGGGGGTGATGGCGGCGTGCAGGCGCAGGCTCTCGCCCAGCCAGGCATCGGCCTGTCCCAGGCCCTGCGGTCCCTCGGCCAGCAGCGTGACATCGAGCGCGGGGGCGGCGAGGCGGCCGGTGACGCTGCCCTCGGCGCGGAGCGCCCGCCAGCCCAGGCCCTCGGGCAGCCAGGTGGCGAAGGTGGTGGGCGGCGCGGCGGTGAACCGGAAGCGGGCCTGCAGGCTCTCATCGGCGCCGAGCCGCCCCTCGGCGCTGGCCTCGCCCGCCGGTGCCGAAAGCGCGAGGCGGTGCAGCGTGAGGGCGCCATCCGGGGCACGGGCCAGCGCCGCGTCCAGCCGGAGGGTGGCGGCCAACGGCGCGAATTCCGGGGGCAGCAGCCCGGCGGGGGTGGCGGTGCCGGCCCATTCCAGCGCGATCTCGCCCGCCGGGGAGAGCCGCGCCTGTCCGGTGAAGCGCGCCGCGGCCTCGCCCAGGCGCGCATCCAGGCTCCAGGCGGCGCCGCTGGCCGGGCCGTCCAGCGTCAGGTCGAGCTGGAAGGGCGCGGCGGGCAGGCCGGCGAGGGTCGCCACCAGCCCGCCCGGCGGTTCGCTGGCATTGATCCGGGCTTGGAGCGTCTGGCCGTCCAGCCCCAGCGCCAGCCGGGCACTGCCCGGCGCATCCAGCCGCTGCAGCGTGAGGTCCGCGGCGAGCCGCGCCGCCTCAAGCCCGAGATCGCCGTTGAGCGAGAGGGCAGCGGCCTGGCCCAGCACGGGCGCGCCCAGCTCAAGCCGCGTCAGCGCCAGCCGCTCGATGCGGATGGGCAGGGGCAGGTTCGGCAATTGCGGCATGGCGAGCGGCGCGGGCTCGGCCGGTGCGGCGGGCGGCAGGCGGTGCAGCGCGATCCGTCGGGCCGTCACCGCCTCCAGCCGCAGCCGCCCGGCGAAGAGTTCGCGCCAGGCGAGGCGCAGCTCGGCGTCCTCCACTTCCAGCCAGGGGCCTTCCGCATCGCCGAGGGACAACTGCGCGACGGCCAGGCGGCCGGGCAGGGGGCCACTGATCCCCTCGACGCGCAGCCCCGGCACGAAGCCTGCGGCGAAACCGAGCCCCCAGGAGGTGCCCCAGGGCGTCAGCAGCGCGCCCAGCGCCAGCACCGGCACCAGGAGCAGGACCAGGAGGAGGCGCAGCACCCACCGCATCAAAAGGCCTGCCCGATGCCGACATAAAAGCCGAAGGAGCCGCTGCCCTGCTGCTGGATGAGGGGGACGGCGAGGTCGGCGCGGATCGGCCCGATCCCGGTGTAGTAGCGGAAGCCCATGCCCACGCCGACGCGCACCGCATCCATCGGCGCGAAGGATTGCGTGCCGACCGAGCCGACATCCACGAAGGCCACGGCGCCATAGCTCTCGCCGAAGCGCTGCCGCCACTCGATCGAGCCCTCGACCAGGCTCGACCCGCCGGCCGGCTGGCCCTGCGGGGTGCGCGGCCCGATGGACTGATAGTCATAGCCGCGCACCGAGCCGCCGCCGCCCGAATAGAAGCGCTGGCTGGGCGGCACATTGGGCGCCGTGGTGTTCACCAGGCTGCCGATCACGCCGCGCAGCGCGAGGATGCTGCGCCCATTGCCGGTGATGTCGAAATAGGTGGAGCCCTGCACGCGCAGCGGCAGGTAGGCCGTGCTGGCCTGGAAGGCGTAGGAGGGCGTCACGCTCGCCTGGGCGCGCAGGCCGGAGCGCGGGTCGAGCAGGCTGTCGGCGTTGTCGAACCGCGCCTGGAAGGCCCAGCCGGCGAGTTGGTAGGGGGTGAGGGGATTGCCCGGCGCGGCGCTCTCGCCCACCTCCGCCGTCGGGCCAGTGGTCAGTGTCCAGCGGTCGCCCAGGCGGCGCTCATAGCCCAGGTTGAAGAGGAAGGCGTTGCGGTCGTAGCTGATCAGGCGATCGCGCACCACGGAGGGGCCGCCCACCAGCGTGCCGTCCCAGCCGAAGGGCAGGGGCTGCCGCCAGGTCAGCGCCGCGCGGGCGTTGAGCAGGTCGGGGTCGGTGCCGATGCGGCTCGCCTCCAGGTCCAGGCGGAGATTCTCGGCGCCGCCCAGCAGGTTGCGGTGCTGCCAGGAGAAGCGGAGCGAGGCGCCGTAATTGGTCTCATAGGCCGCGTTGGCGCTGATCACCCGGAAGGGGCGCTCGCGCACATTGATCGTCACCGGCAGGCGGCCATAGGCGTCCAGCGCGCTGCCCGTCTCGATCCGCACCGAGGCGAAGGGGCCGAGGGCGGCGACATCGGCGCGCGCGCGGGCGATGCGGTCGGGGCTGTAGCTGCGCTCGGCGAGGCGGAGCGCGGCGACGCGGCGCACCACCTCGGGGTTCACGCGCTCGGTGCCGGTCACCACCGGGTCCGCGAAATCGGCGCGCGGGCCGGGCTGCACCTGGAAGGCGAGGTCCATGGCCTGGGCCGGGTGGTCCACCGTCGCCTGGCGTTCGATTCGGGCGAGGGGGTGGCCCTCCTGCCTCAGGCGCGTGAGCAGCGCGGCCTCGGCCGCCAGCACGTCCTCGGCGCGGGCGGGCTGGCCGGCCGCGAGCTCGGGGGCGGGGCTGCCCTCCACTGTGATGCGGCGCAGCGTGTAGAGGGGGCCGGGCGTGACGCGGATCTCCACCGCCTCGCCCTGCTGGGTGATGGCGAAGCGGGCGGCCCAATAGCCCTCGGAATCGGTCACGGGGCGCAGGCGCTCGGGCTCGGCGGCGATGCGGGCGGCGAGGCCCTCGGCATCGGTCGGCGCCACCTCCTGCAGGGCGATCAGGTTGGACACGGCCTGGAGCAGCCCATCCAGCGTCGCGTCGCCGGTCGGGACCAGGCGGGCGCGATAGGGTGTGACGGCAGGTTCCTCCGGCGGCGCCTCGGCGGGCGCCGTGGCCGGGAGGGGCTGTGGCATCGAAGGCGGGGCGAGCACCAGGGCGAGGGCCAGGACGCCTCCAAGCTGCTGAATCGGTCGCCAGCGCAAGCGGTTCTTCCATCGCCGATCGGGCGGACATATGCGCATGGAAGGGCGCGTTTGTCTCGCCGCCTCAACGCAGGGCGGCGTCGTCGGTTGCGGGCTTGCGCATCAGCACGATGCCCACCACCAGCGCCGGCAGGCCGCAGACCGCGAAGCCCAGCCCATGGCTGCCGGTGAGAAAGAGCAGCACGGCGTAGATCAGCGGCAGCAGCAACCCGCCCATCTGCCCGAAGGAGAGCACGCCGCCCGTCGCACCGCCGCGCATGCCGGGTGGGGCGAGGCGCGCGGCCTCGGCCAGGAGCACCCCGTGCCAGGACATGGCAGTGGCGCTGAGCACGCAGGCCGTGAGCCCGATCAGGAAGACCGGCCAGGCGGGGCTGTAGAAGCCCATCACCAGCGTGCTGACCGCCATGCCCAGCGCCAGGCCCCCCATCATCGCGCGCGGGGTGACCGCCGTGCTGCCGAGCCAGCCCCAGAAGATGCGGCAGGGCACGGCCACGAACATCGCCACCGCGAAGATGAAGCCCGCCCCGCTCAGGCTCAGGCCGAGATCCACCAGGTAGATGATGAAATAGGAGGTGAAGACCGTCTGCAGCCCGTTGAAGGCGAAGCAGGCGAAGGAGAGGTTGCGCAGCTCCGTCGTGGCGAGGACGGCGGTGATGGTCGTCTTGAAGTCGGAGAGGTGGAATTGCCGGCTGGGCACGCGGTCGGCGTCGAATTCGCGGCGCGTGGGTTGCAGCAAAAGTGCGAAGAGCAGGCAGGAGAAGGCGGCCACGTCGAGCGCCAGCTGCCAGCCGCCCCAATGGGTGATGGCGGGCCCGGCGAGCCCGGCCAGCAGCAGCCCCGCCGGCACCGCCGTCTGCTTCACGGAAAACACCAGCGGCGCGTATTTCGGCGGCGAGTAGCGGCCCAGCAGGTGGGAGCTGGCCGGCGTCGAGATGGCCGAGCCGCCGCCGCCGATGATGGCCGAGAGCGCGAGCAGCACGATCCAGCCCGAGGAGGCGGCGAAGAGGCCGAGCGCCAGCAGCACCAGCGCGACCTGGCTCATCCTGAGCGCGCCATGCTTGATGATGAAGCTGCCGCAGCCGAGCTGGAAGGCGAGCGCCGAGACGGCGATCAGGCTGACATAGACGCCCACCCAGGCCGGATCGATGCCGAGATCGGTGATGATGGCGGGCGCGATGACGCTGGGCAGGCTGCGGCCGAGCGAGGCGAAGCTCTGCTGCACGAACATGGCGCCCAGCGCCAGCAGCAGAAGATTGGTCTCGCGCCCCCAGCGCATCCGCAGCGTCCTGTCCTTGGGGCGGCGTGCGCCCCATGCATGGGCCAGCATGGGCCCGCCGACCGCGCGCCGGAAGGGGGTGCGTCACGCGATTGACAGCACGGGGCTTTCCTCTTGAAGTCACGAGGAAGCCCGGCCGCCAAGCGCCGGCGAGGAAGCGACGTCCCAGCATGGCCGAGAGCCCCATCACCATCCGCGCCGAGATCGGCGCCTCCGTCTGGAAGATCGTGGCCGCACCGGGCGCGACCCTGGCGGAGGACGAGCCCATCGTCATCCTGGAATCCATGAAGATGGAAATCCCCGTGGTGGCGCCGCGTGCTGGCGTGGTGCTGGAGATCCTGGTCACGGAGGGGCAGCAGGTGGAGGAAGGCCAGGCGGTCGCCACCTTCTCGGCATGAGGGGGCGGCCTTGAGCGGCCCCGTCCTCATCGCCAATCGTGGCGAGATCGCCGCGCGCATCGCCCGCAGCTGCCGGCGCCTCGGCTGGCCCAGCATCGCGGTATTCTCCGACGTGGACGCCACCGCGCAGCATGTGGCGGCGGCGGACCAGGCCGAGCATATCGGCCCCGCCAACCCGCGCGAAAGCTACCTCTGCATCCCCGCGCTGATCGCGGCGGCCGAGCGTAGCGGCGCGCGCTACGTGCATCCGGGCTACGGCTTCCTCTCTGAGAATGCGGATTTCGCCGAGGCCTGCGCGCGCGCGGGGCTGGTCTTCATCGGCCCGCCGCCGGCCGCGATCCGCGCCATGGGCGGCAAGGCGGAGGCGCGGCGCCTCGCCGCCGCATCCGGCCTGCCCTGCCTGCCTGGCGCGGATGACGCGCTGGAGGAAGCGGCGGCGCGCATCGGCTATCCGGTGATGATCAAGGCCGTCGGCGGCGGTGGCGGGCGCGGCATGCGGCGCGTCGCCACCGCCGAGGAGATGCCGGCCGCGCTGGAGGCCGCGCGGCGGGAGGCGGCGATCTCCGGCGATGACCGGCTGATGCTGGAAAAGCTGGTGGAGCAGGCGCGCCATATCGAGGTGCAGATCCTGGCCGACACGCACGGCAATGTGCTGCACCTGCATGAGCGCGACTGCACGCTGCAACGCCGCCACCAGAAGCTGGTGGAGGAATGCCCCGCGCCCGGCATGGACGCGGCGCTGCGCGCCGAGCTGGGCCGCCGCGCCTGCACGCTGGCGCGCGCCGTGGGCTATGTCGGCGCCGGCACGGTGGAGTTCATCGCCGAGGCGCCGCTGCATGCCGACCGCATCTGGTTCATGGAGATGAACACGCGCCTGCAGGTGGAGCATCCGGTGACCGAGATGGTCACGGGGCTCGACCTCGTGGAATGGCAGCTGCGGATCGCGGCCGGCGAGAAGCTGCCCTTCGCGCAATCCGACATCGCGCTGGACGGTCATGCGGTGGAGGCGCGCCTGTGCGCCGAGGATCCGGCGCGGCGCTTCCTGCCCTCACCCGGGCGGATCACCGCGCTGGACTGGCCCGAGACGGTGCCTGGGCTGCGCGTGGATGCAGGCTTTCGCGCGGGCGATCTGCTGACGCCCTATTACGACCCGCTGCTGGGCAAGATCATCGCCCACGCGGCCACGCGCGAGGCGGCGCTGGAGCGATTGGCGGCGGCGCTGGATGCCTGCCGCGTCGAGGGTGTGCGCGTGAACGCCGCCTTCCTGGCCGCCGCGCTCCGCGCGCCTGAGATGCGCGCAGCCCACATGACCACCGGCTTCCTCGAGGCGGCGCGTCAGCGCCTGGTCGAGGAGAGCATGAAGGAGCCCGCCGCATGACCTGGCAACCCGAGTTGGAGGAGCTGCGCGCGCGCGAGGCGGAGGCGCGCAAGCTCGGCGGCGCCGACAAGATCGCGCGGCAGCATGCGGGCGGGCGGCTGACCGTGCGCGAGCGCATCGAGGGCGTGGTGGACCCGGGCAGCTTCCATGAGGTGGGCGCCATCGCGGGCCAGGCGGAATATGCGCCCGACGGCACGCTGAAGCGCCTCACGCCGTCCAACTGCGTGATGGGGCGCGCGCAGGTGGAAGGCCGGCCGGTGGTGGTGGTGGGCGACGACTTCACCGTGCGCGGCGGCTCGGCCGATGCGACCATCCGCGAGAAGCCGATCATGGCCGAGCGCATGGCGCATGACCTGCGCCTGCCCATCATCCGCATCATCGAGGGCTCGGGCGGCGGCGGTTCAGTCAAGACGATCGAGACGACGGGGCGTGCCAACCTGCCCGGCGGCGTCGGCGGTACGGCGCTCTATCACTACACGGGCGCCAATCTCAGCGTGGTGCCGGTGGTGGGGCTCGGCCTCGGCTCCGTCGCGGGGTTGGGCGCGGCAAGGCTCGCCGCCAGCCATTATTCGGTGATGACGAAGGAGACCTCGGCCATGTTCGTCGCCGGGCCGCCGGTGGTGAAGCGGCTGGGCGAGGACCTGACGAAGCAGGAGCTGGGCGGCTGGGAGATCCAGACCAAGGCCGGCGCCGTGGACCATGCGGTGGACAGCGAAGAGGAGGCCTTCGCGGCCGCGCGGCGCTTCCTCTCCTACCTGCCGGCTTCCGTACACGCGCTGCCACCGGTGATCGCCCCGACCGATGATCCGAACCGGCGTGACGAAAAGCTCTTCACGCATATCCCGCGCGACCGGCGGCGCGTCTATCAGATGCGGCCCATCATCAATGCGGTGGTGGACCAGGGCAGCTTCTTCGAGATGGGCCGCATGTTCGGCCGCAGCATCATCACCGGCCTCGCGCGGCTGAACGGCAGGCCCGTCGCGCTGATGGCGAGCGACCCCTTCTTCTATGGCGGCTCCTGGACCGCGGATGCCTGCGCCAAGATCATTCGCTTCGTGGACCTGGCGGAGACCTTCCATCTGCCCGTGGTCTATCTGCAGGACTGCCCGGGTTTCATGGTGGGCCTCGCCGCCGAGAAGGCGGCCACCATCCGTCTTGGCGTGCGGGCCATGGCGGCGGTGAACCAGACGACGGTGCCCTGGTGCACCATGATCATCCGCAATGCCTTCGGCGTCGCGGGCGTCGTCCACCAGCCGGCCAACCGCTATTCGCCGCGCTATGCCTGGCTTTCCGCGCGCTGGGGCTCGCTGCCGCTGGAGGGCGGGATCGAGGCTGCCTATGCCGCCGAGATCGCGGATTCCAGCGATCCGGCCGCGACGCTCGCAGGCATCGAGGAACGCCTGAACCGGCTGCGCAGCCCCTTCCGCACCGCCGAGGCCTTCTGGGTGGAAGAGATCATCGACCCACGCGACACGAGGAGGTTGCTGTGCGAATTCGCCGACCTGGCCTGGCCGCTTCTCACGCCCGCCCCCAGCGGGCTGCGCATGCGGCCATGAGCCGCCTTCTGCTTCTCGCCACGCTGCTCCTCACGCCGGGCCTGGCGCTCGCGCAGGAGCGTGGCCCCCGCATCATCGTGGGCTTCGCGCCCGGCGGCACGGCGGATCTGGTGGGCCGGCTGATCGCGGAGGGGATCGGCAGCGTGACCGGAACGCGGGTGGTGGTGGAGAACCGTACCGGCGCCAACGGCATGATCGCCGCGGAAGCCGTGGCGCGCGGCCCCGCGGATGGCAGCACGCTGCTGCAATGCCCGATGGGCACCATGACCATCGGCCCCGAGATGCCGGGCGCGAACCTGCCGGTGGACCCGCGCACGGATCTCGTTCCCGTCGCCAATGTCGCGCTCTCGAGCTATGGCGCGGTGACCGGCGCGCGCGGCCCCTACCAGAACATGGGTGAGCTGATTGCCGCCGCCCGCGCGCGGCCGGGCAGCATCACCTATGCGAGCGCCGGCGTGGGTTCGGCGCAGCACCTGACGGGCGCGCGGCTCGCCGCCATGGCGGGGCTGGAGCTTGTGCATGTGCCCTATCGTGGCGCGGCGCCCGCGGCGCTCGATGTGATCGCCGGGCGGGCGGATCTGCTCATCACCAATCTGGGCGACGTGATGCGGCAGATCCAGGGCGGCGAGTTGCGCCTGCTGGCGCTGGCCGATGCGCAGGGCGTGCCGGAATTCGCGAATGCGCCCCGCCTCTCGCAGACCGTGCCGGGGCTGGAGGTGGCGGGCTGGTTCGGCCTTTGTGGGCCGCGTGGCATGCCGCCCGCCGCCATCCAACGCTGGACGGAAGCGACCGCCCAGGCGCTGCAGGACGCGACGCTGCGGCAGCGCCTGCTGGAGAACGGCCTCACGCCGCTCATCGAAGGGCCGGACGCCTTCGCCGCGCGCATGCAGCGCGACCGCGCAGGTTGGGCCGAGGCGATCCGCCGGGCGAATATCCGCGCCGATTGACCCCTGCGGCCGTGGCGTCAAAGTGGCGGCGCCGAATCCGGAGCCTGCCATGCCTGACGCCAATCCCCGTATTCCCTTCCAGATGGAGGGCGATGCGCCCGCCCTGCCGGCCTACAAGGGCAAGCGGGTCATCGTGCATGTCGCGGTCAATGTGGAGCATTGGCCCTTCGACCAGCCCATGCCGCGCGCCATCCTGCCGCCGCCGCACGGCATCCGCGCCGTGCCGGACGTGCCGAACTTCACCTGGGTGGAATACGGGCTGCGCGTCGGCATGCCGCGCCTGCTGGACCTCTGCGCCGCGCTTGGCATCCGCGCCTCCAACCTCTCCAACGCGCAGATCTGCACGCATTACCCGCGCCTGGCGGAGGCGATGCTGAAGGCCGACTGGGAATTCGTGGGCCATGGCCTCTACCAGAAGGCGCTGGCCACGATCGAGGATGATGCCGGGATGGTGGCGGAGGCGCTCTCCATCATGCGCGGCTTCTCCGGCCAGAAGGTGCGCGCCTGGCTGGGTGCCGGGCTGAGCGAGAAGGCCGACACGCCGGAGCTGCTGCGGCGCAACGGCATTGAATTCCTGCATGACTGGCTGGTGGACGACGTGCCCACGTGGATGCGGACGGATGCCGGCCCCCTGCTCTCGCTACCCTACACGGTCGAGCTGAACGACGTGCCGATCTATGTGGTGGGGCAGCACCCTTCCGCCGCCCTGGCCGACCGCATCCGCGACAGCCTCGCCTATTTCGCGCGGGACGGCTTCGCGCGGACGCGGGTGATGACGGTGGCGCTGCACCCGCATGTCATCGGCGTGCCGCACCGCATGGAGTCCTTCACCGCGGTGATGCAGGAATTGGCGGCGCATCCGCAGGTGGCCTTCGCCACCTCCAGCGAGATCGGTGACTGGTATGCGGGGCTGGTCCCGCCGCCGGGCTGAGCGCGCTCAGTCCAGCGTGACATTCGCCTCGCGCGTCAGCCGGCCCACCAGCTCCTGTTGCTCGCGCACATAGGTGGCGAAGGCCGCGCGGGGCGAGGCGACGGGCAGCATGCCGATGGCGTTCAGGCGCTCACGCACCGCAGCCTGGCCGAGTGCCTGGCCGATGACGGTGTTCAGCCGGTCGAGGATCGGGGCCGGCGTGCCGGCCGGCGCGAAGACGCCGCCCCATTCGGTCCACTCATAGCCGGGCATGCCGCTCTCGTTCAGCGTCGGCAAGGCGGGCAGTTGCGGGATGCGCTCGCGCGTCGTCACCGCATAGCCCTTGAGCTGGCCGGCCTGCACCAGCGCGGTGGAGGAGGCGGCGGTGCCCATGTGGAACTGCACCGTGCCCGAGAGCAGCGCCTGCACGGCCGGGCCGCCGCCGCGGAAGGGCACATGCGTCGCTTCCCATCCCGCGCGCTGCAGGAACAGCACCGCCGCGTAATGCGCGGCCGAGCCATTGCCGGAGGAGGCGTAGACCAGCGGCTGCCCCGCCGCCGCCCGCGCCCGGCCGAGGGCCAGGAATTCCGCGATGGTATTGGCCGGCACGGAGGGATGCGCGACGAGGATGAGCGGGACGGAGGTGAGCTGCGTCACCGGCGAGAAGGCGGTCGCGTAGGAGAAGTTGAGGTTGCGGACGAGATGCGGCGCCGAGGCATGCGTCGAGGCGTCGAAGAGCAGCGTGTAGCCATCGGGCGCCGCACTCGCGACGGCGCCGCCGGCGATGGTGCCCGTGGCGCCCGTGCGGTTCTCGATGACGATGGGCTGGCCCAGGCTTTCCGAGAGGAAGGGCGCGATCAGCCGTGTGGTGGTGTCGATCGCGCCGCCGGGCGGGAAGGAGACGATGGCGCGGATCGGCCGCGTGGGCCAGGCCGGCTGCGCCAGCGCCGGCAAGGGCAGGGTAGCGGCGCCGGCCAGCAGCGTGCGGCGGGCGAGGGGCGGAAGCTTCATCGGACGTCCTCGGTCTTGTTGCCGCCATGATGCGGGGCGCGCGGCACGCGGCCAAATGAAATCGCGCGGCGCGCTTGTGCCGCACCCGCTCCGGCGGAAGGATGCCTGGCCTGGAGGAGCGCCATATGCCGAGGATCGCAATCCGCAATGCCGATGCGCCGCAGGGCGGCTACGACCCCGCGTCGCGCCTCGCCGACTTCGAGGGCGCGCGCGCGGGCTTCCTCGCGGGCACCGACACGCCGCGCGCGCTGCTGGAGCGTGGGCTCGCCGTGATCGCCGCGCGGGAAGGGGAGGTGCAGGCCTTCGCGCATCTCGACATCGCGGGCGCGCGAGTCGCGGCGGATGCGGCGACCGGGCGCTATCGCGCCGGGCGGCCGCTCTCCGCGCTGGATGGCTGCCCCATCGCCATCAAGGACACGCTGGCCGTGCGCGGCATGCCGGGCGAGATGAACAGCGCCGTCTTCCGCGGCCATGTGGACACGCTCGATGCGGCCTGCGTCATGGCGCTGCGCGCGGCGGGGGGCGTGATCCTGGGCAAGACGCAGGTGCCGGAACTCACCATCGGCCGCGCGCCGCCCACGCGAAATCCCTTCGATGCGACGCGCACGGCAGGCGCTTCCTCCAGCGGCAGTGGCGCCGCGGTGGGGGCGGGGATGGTGCCGGTCGCGATCGGCAACCAGACGGGCGGCTCGCTGATCCGCCCCTCCTCCTTCAACGGCATCTACGGCTTCAAGCCGAGCTGGGGCGCGCTCAATGTCGCGGGCATGCATGCGATCGCGCCCAGCCAGGATCATATCGGCCCGATGGCCGCCTCGCTCGCCGATGCCTGGCGCACGGCCTGGGAGATCTCGGCGCGGGCCGGCGGGCACAATGGCCATCCCGGCCTCACCGGCACCGCCGAACCGCCGCGCGCCTTGCGTCCGCGCCGGATCGCCCTGCTGCGCACGCGCGGCTGGGCGGAGTTGGATGACGCGACGCGCGAGGGGTTCACGCGGGTGCTCGCCGTGCTGGAGCAGGCGGGCGCCGGCATCGTCGAGGCGGGCGGCGATGGCGCGCTGGCGGAATTGGAGCGGTTGCTGCTGGAGGCGGACCGCATCTCCAACGACATCATCATGTATGAGGCGCGCTGGCCCTATGGCGCCTGGATGGCGGCGCACGGCGAAGGGGCGCTAGGCGAGGCGGTGCGGGCGCGCATCGCCCATGGCCTTGCGATGACGCCGGCCGATTACCGCCGCGCGCTGGCGGAGCGAGACGCGATCCGCGCCGCCATCGGCGCGATCGGGGCCGGGGTGGATGGCTTCATCACCCTCGCCTCCTCAGGCCCTGCGCCGCAGGATGGCGCCGCGGCGGACCAGGCGGGCGCGCATATGAAGACGGGCAGCCGCAGCTTCCTCTCGCCCTGGTCCATGGTGGGCGGGCCCTCGCTCAGCCTGCCGTTGCTGGTGGTGGATGGCATGCCGGTGGGCGTGCAGCTGATGGGCCTGCCAGACCGGGACGCCGCCCTCTGCGCCGTCGCGGCCTGGATGGATGGGCTGTTCAGCGGGTGAACCAGGGCCTGAGATTGGCGCGCACCCGGTCGAGCACCGGCCCTTCGCCCTCGGGCAGGGTGAAGCGCTGGCCGGTGATGGTCTCATAGGCCTCGATATAGACCGCGGCGGTGCCGAGGATGAGCTCCTGCGGGATTTCTGGGATCTCGTCCTTGTAGGGGTCGCAGCGGGCGGCGACCCAGCTGCGGACGAAATCCTTGTCGAAGCTCTCGGGCTTCGCGCCCGCCTCGAACCGGGCCTGGAAGCTGGCCGCGCGCCAGTAGCGGCTGCTGTCGGGCGTATGGACCTCATCGGCCAGGATGATGCGGCCTTCGGCGTCGGTGCCGAATTCATACTTGGTGTCGGCCAGGATCAGCCCGCGCTCGGCGGCCATCTTCTGGCCACGCGCGAAGAGGGCGAGCGCATAGGCGGAGAGCTGCTCCCACTGCGCCTTGGTCAGCAGGCCGCGCTCCAGGATTTCGGCGGGGGTGAGCGGCGCGTCGTGCCCGCCGTCGAATTCCTTGCTGGTGGGCGTGATGATGGGATGCGGCAGGCGCTGGTTGTCGCGCATCCCATCCGGCAGGGTTACGCCATACATCTCGCGCTGGCCGGCCTTGTAGAGCGTGAGGATGGAGGTGCCGGTGGTGCCGGCCAGATAGTCGCGCACCACGATCTCGACCGGCAGGATGTCGAGCCGCTTGCCGATGACCACGTTCGGGTCGGGGTAGGAGATCACGTGGTTGGGGCAGATGTCGGCCGTCTGTTCGAACCAGAAGCGCGCAGTCTGCGTCAGCACCTGGCCCTTGAAGGGGATGGCGCAGAGGATGCGGTCGAAGGCGCTCAGCCGGTCGGTCGAGATCAGGATGCGGCTGCCATCGGGCAGGTCGTAATTCTCGCGCACCTTGCCGCTGTAGTGGTTCGGCAATTCCGGGATGGCGGCGTCCCGCAGGACGCGATGGGCATGGGGGCGGAGGGCTTCGAGATTCATGCCCCCCGCATAGCCCATCCGCCTCATTCTGTCAGCGCGAAGCCCTCATAGCCGCGGGCCGCCACATCGGCGCAGATCTTCGCGTAATGCGCCATGCCACCCGCATAGGGCATGAAGACGCGCGGCTTGCCCGGCACATTGGCGCCCAGATACCAGGAGCTGGAAGCCTGGGGCAGCAGCGTGGCCTCGGCCGCGCGGTTCACCTCCGCCACCCAGGAATCCGCGGCCTCGGCCGTCGCTTCCATGCGCGCGATGCCGTGCGCGCGCAGATGCGCGATGCAATCGGCGATCCATTCGGCGTGCTGCTCGATGGCGACGGGCATGTTGCACAGCACGGAGGGGCTGCCCGGGCCGGTGATGGTGAACATGTTGGGGAAGCCTGGCACCTGCAGCCCCAGATGGCTGCGCGGCCCGGCGGCCCAGGCCTCGCTGAGCGGCTGGCCGTCCCGTCCCTCGATGTTCAGGCGCAGCAGCGGGCCGGTCATGGCGTCGAAGCCGGTGGCGAAGACGATGATGTCCACCTCGTATTCGCGCCCGCCGGTGACGATGCCGCGCGGCGTGATGCGCTCGATCGGCGCCTTGCGGACATCCACCAGCGTCACGTTGTCGCGGTTGAAGGTCTCGAAGTAGTGGCTGTCGATCGGCGGGCGCTTGGCGGCATAGGGGTGATCGATGTCGGCGAGAAGCTCGGCGGTGGCCGGGTCCTTCACGATGCTGCGGATCTTGCGCTTGATGAATTCGGCCGCCGTCGCATTGGCCTCGAGGCTCTGGAGGATGTCGCCGAAGGTGGCGCGGAATTGCAGCCCGCCCTTGGCCCAGGCCTGTTCGAACAGCGCCTCGCGCTCGGCGGGGTCGGCGTCGAGGGCGGAGCGCTGCGAGATGTTGAAGGGATGGCCGTTGGTGTTGCTGGTCATCACCGCGCGGAGATGGTCGTAGTTCGCCTTCACCCATTGCTTGAACTCGGGCGTGAGTGGCGCGTTGTGGGCGGGCACGCTGTAATTGGCGGTGCGCTGGAAGACGGTCAGGTGCTTCGCCTGCGCCGCGATGACCGGCACGGCCTGGATGCCGGTGGAGCCGGTGCCGATCTGGCCCACGCGCTTGCCGGTGAAGTCCACGCCCTCATGCGGCCATTCGCCGGTATGGTACCAATCGCCCTCGAAGGATTCGAGGCCGGGGATCTTGGGCACATTGGCGGTGGAGAGGCAGCCCACGGCGGTGATGAGATAGGTGGCGGTAAAGCTCTGGCCGCGCGCGGTGCTGATGCGCCAGAGATTCGCCGCGGCATCATAGCGCGCGCCGGTGACGCGGGTGCCGAAGCGGATGCTGCGCTTCAGGTCCAGTTTTTCCGCCACGAAGTTCATGTAGCGCATGATCTCGGGCTGCTGCGGATAGCGCTCGGACCATTCCCATTCCTGCTGGAGCTCCTTCGAGAACATGTAGCAATAGGAATGGCTCTCGGAATCGCAGCGCGCGCCGGGGTAGCGGTTCCAGTACCAGGTGCCGCCCACGCCCTCGCCCATCTCCAGCACGCGGACATCGAGGCCGAGTTTGTCCCGCAGGAGATGCAGCTGATACATGCCGGAGAAGCCCGCCCCGATGATGACGGCGTCCAGATGTTCGGCGGGCATCATGGTGTCGGGCATGGCGATGTTCTCCTGGGCGCGTGATTTGTCCGCATGTTTTTGCCGGTGCGGGTTCGCGTCAAGTGCGCGAAACGCGGGTCAGACCTGGAGGTAGCGCGCCTGCACCTCGGGGTCGGCGCGGAACTGCTCCACGCTGCCGCGCCAGACGATGCTGCCCTTGTCGATCACCGCGACGCGCGTGGCGACGGCGAGGCAGAAGCGGCTGTTCTGCTCGGCCAGGATGATGGTGGTGCCGAGGTCGCGAAGCCGGCGTATCAATGCGCCGATCTCCTGCACGATGAGTGGCGCCAGCCCCTCCGAGGGCTCGTCCAGCAGCAGCACGGCGGGGTTGCCCATCAGGCTGCGCGCGATGGTGAGCATCTGCTGCTCGCCGCCGGAAAGCCGACCCGCCATGCGCCGCCAGAGCGGCTGCAGCAGGGGAAACATCTCGAAGGCGCGGGCGCGGTTCCACTCGCTGCCGCCCACCCCCAGGCGCTCGGCGATCTCGAGGTTTTCTTCCACCGTGTGCTCGGGAAAGACCTGCCGGTCCTCGGGCACATAGGCGATGCCGGCGCGCGCGATCCGATAGGGCTTCTGCCCCGCCACATCCTGCCCGCGGATGACGACGCGCCCGGCCCTGGGCGGCAGCAGGCCCGCGATGGCCTTGAAGGTCGTGCTCTTGCCCGCGCCGTTGCGGCCCATGAGCGCGAGGGTTTCGCCGCGCTCCACCTCCAGCTTCACGCCGAAGAGCACCTGGCTTGCGCCATAGGTGGCGTCGAGACCATCCACCACCAGTTCGCTTCCCCCATGGTTGCTCATAGGGCGTGCTCCGCGCCGAGATAGGCCTCGACCACGGCCGGGTTGCGGCGCACCTCCTCCGGTGTGCCTTCGGCCAGGACCGCGCCGTAGCGCAGCACGCGCACGTTCTGCGCGATCTTGAAGACGATATCCATGTCGTGCTCGATGAAGATGAGCGTGAGCGAGCGCGCGGCCCAGAGGCGCTGCACGCGCTCGATCATGCGCCAGCGCTCATCCGGGCCCATGCCCGCGGTGGGCTCGTCCAGCAGCAGCACGCGCGGCTCCAGGGCGAGGGCGAGCGCGATGTCCAGCAGCTTCTGGTCGCCATGGGAGAGATGCCGCGCCTCTGTGCGGGCGAGCTGCGTCAGGCCGCAAAGCTCCATCACCTCCTCCGCCTGGCGCTTCACATCGGGCGGCGGGAAGCTCTGCAGCAGGCTCGCGGTGCGGCCGGCATGGGCCATCAGGCCGGCGGCCAGGCTGTCTTCCACGGTGAAGGTGGGAAACAGGTTCGCCACCTGGAAGGCGCGGCCGATGCCCCGGCGGACGATCTCCCGCCGGTCCAGCCCGGTGATCGAGACGCCGTCCAGCAGCACCTGACCAGCGGTGACCGGCAGCTTGCCGGTGATGAGGTGAAACAGCGTGGTCTTGCCCGCGCCATTGGGGCCGATGATGGCCGAGAGCGTGCCCGGCTCGAAGGTCAGGCTGACATCATCGGTCGCGACCACGCCGCCGAAGGCCTTGCGCAGGCCGCGCAGCTCGAGGTGCCCGGTCATGGCAGGTTCCCCCGCGCGGGCGGCAGCCCGCCATAGGTGGCCCAGGAGCCGGCGACCAGCCAGCCCGCATCCACCGGCAGGTTGATGCCGGTGATGCTGCGCGCGGCGTCGGAGGCGAGGAAGAGCACGGCTTCCGCGATGTCCTCCGGCGTCACCATGCGGCCCTGGGCGGCGGCGTTCTCCAGCAGCCCCGGGTCGCGCTCGCCGGCGGCGATGGCGCTGGCAAGGGCCGGCGTCAGCGTGAAGCCGGGCGAGACCGCGTTCACCCGCACGCCGGAGCGGCCCCATTCGGCGGCGAGGCAGCGCGTCATCTCGATCACCGCGGCCTTGGCCGGCGAATAGGCGTGCAGCGGCATGGAGCGCATGCCGGCGATGGAGGCGATGGTCACGATGCTCCCCTGGCCGCGCCGCGCCATGCGCCCGCCGAAGGCGACGGCGGAATTCCAGGTGCCGATCTGGTCGATCCGCACCACCTCCTCCACATCGGCCTCGCTCAGAAGCTCGGCGCGCAGCGGGCGTTGCAGCACGCCGGCCGAGGTGACGAGGATGTCCACCGGGCCGAGACGCGCCTCGATCTCGGCGGCGGCCTCGTCATTGGCCGCCCGGTGGCCCACATCGAGCGCCAGGGCCGTGCCGCCGATCTCCTGCGCCAGCGCCTCCGCGCGGGCGAGGTCTCGGTCGGTCACCACCACGCGCGCGCCGCGTTCGGCGAGCATGCGGGAGCAGGCGGCGCCGATGCCGCTGGCGCCGCCGGTGATGACGGCAATGCGTCCCGTGAAGCTCATGGCTGGCCCCCCTTGCGCGCGCGCCAGTGCTCCACCACGAAATCCAGCAGCCCCTTGCGAAGGCCGAGCACGATGATGAGCAGGATGATGCCGAAGAACAGGCCGTGATGCTCGGTCAGCGCCGTGATCCAGTCATTCAGCAGCAGGAAGATCCCGGTGCCGACCAGCGGGCCGAGGAAGACCGAGACGCCGCCCAGCATGATCATGAAGATCGCCTCGCCCGAGGTGGTCCAGAACGCGAAGGATGGAAAGGCGCCGGAGACGTAAAGGCTCATCAGCACGCCCGCCAGGCCGGCGAAGCCGCCCGCGATGACGAAGGCGGCGAGGCGATAGCGAAAGACCGAAAGCCCGACGAAGGCGGCACGGTCCGGATTGTCGCGCAGCATGCGAAGGGCCGCGCCGAAGGGCGAGCGCAGCACCTGCCGCAGGATCACCGCCGAGAACAGCAGGCAGAACACGCTGAACCCCGCCAGATGGTCCTGCCGGGCGAGGTCGATGCCGAGGAAGGGGGGCTTCGGAATGCCGCCCATCAGCCCCTGGTCGCCGCCGGTCAGGCCGATCCAGGAGAGGATCAGCGAATGCAGCAGCATCTGGAAGGCGAGGGTGAGGAAGGCGAAGTAGATCTCGGAGAGCCGCACGCACAGCGCGCCGATCACCAGCGCCAGCAGCGCGGTCAGCGCCACCGCGGCCAGGATGGCGGCGGGGATGGACCAGGCGCCGGTCTGCATCAGCAGTCCGAAGCTATAGGCCCCCATGCCGAAATAGGCCGCATGCCCGAAGGAGACGAGGCCGGCGCTGCCGATCAGGAGGTTGAGCGAGAGGGCCAGCAGCCCGAAGGTGGCGAAGCGGATGGTGAAATCCACCAGGCCCGGCGAGCGCATGCCGGCGAATTCCAGCGCCAGGAAGGCGACCAGGACGGCGAGCGCGATGCCCGCATCACGGCCAAAGCCCATCAGCCGCGCCTCCCGCCGAGGCCGCTGGGCCTGAGGATCAGCACCAGCGCCATGATCACGAACATCGCGCCCTCGACGAAGAGCGGAAAGCCGATGGAGCCGAAGGAGCGGGTGAGCCCCAGGATCAGCGAGGCGGCAAGCGCGCCGCCGATCGAACCCATGCCGCCGATGACGGTGACGATGAAGCTCTCGATCAGGATGGAGACGCCAGCCCCCGGCACAACGGAGCGGATCGGCGCGGAAAGCGCGCCCGCCGCACCCGCCAGCCCCGCGCCGATGGCGAACACCGCCGCATAGATGACGGTGGTGTTGATGCCCAAGGCCCCCACCATCCCCGGATTCACCGCCGCCGCGCGTACGATGCGGCCGAAGCGCGTCCGCCCCATGCCCCAGGCGAGGGCGACCGCGATCAGGGCCGTGATGCCGAAGAGGATCGCGTAGAAATAGGGCACGATCCCGCCACCGATGATGAAGGGCGGATGGAGGAAGGTGGGTGGTACGCCCATGTTCCGGAAATCAGCGCCCCAGATGATCTTCACCACATCATCCAGGATCAGGATGATGGCGTAGCAGACCAGCAGCTGCATCAGCACATCCTGCCCGTAGATGCGGCTCAGCAGGAAGCGCTCGAAGAGCAGGCCGAGCAGCGCGGCGCCGAGCGTGCCCGCCACCACCGCCAGCGCGAAGCTGCCCGTGGGTTCATAGGCCGCCAGCGCGAAATAGGCGCCCATCATGTAGAGCGAGCCATGGGCGAAATTGGTGATGCCGAGCACGCCGAAGATCAGCGTGAGCCCGGAGGCGACGAGAAACAGCAGCATGCCGATGGTCAGCCCCGCGGCCAGCTGCGTGACCATGCAGGAGACGGAGGTGACGCATTCGGCGAGTTCAGTGAGTTCCATCAGGGGCTTCCGCGCAGGAGTGGGTCAAAGGGCGGCCGCCCCGGATGAGCGCTGGGGTCAGGTCCAGCCCTTGGCGCGCTTCCACTCGGCCTCGAGCCGCAGGATGGTCGCCCAATCGGCCTTCTGCATGTTCTCGACGAAGGGATCGGCGCTGATCGTGGTGCCCCAGCCGATGGCGTAGTTGATCAGCGTCTGGTCCTCCGCACGCATGGTCACGGTGCCGTCGGCGGCGAAGGGGCTCGGGATGGTCATGCCCTTCAGCTTGGCCGCCAGCTCGCGCGGGTTGGTGCCGCCCACCTGGCGCAGCGCCGTCGTCAGCAGGCGGACGGCGGTGGCCGACTGCCAGGACCAGTTGGTGGGGAAGGTGTTGAAGCGGCGGTTATACTCCGTCGCGAAGGCCTGGTTCTCCGGCACGGGCGGGAAGTTCCGCAGGTAGCGATTGCCCGAATGCACGCCGCGCGGCAGGTTCCGCACCTGCTGCAGCGTCGTGTAGTCGGCCATGTTGACCGCGAAGAACTGCGACTGCGCGAAGAGACCGAAGATCGAGGCCTGCTCGACGAAGGTCACGAGGTCCCCTGCCCAGAGGCAGGAATAGATCGCCTGCGGGCGGCCCTGGCTCAGGCGGGTGATGTTCTCGGTGTAGTCGGGCTGGAAGAGGCGCGGCCAGGTCTCGCCCGTGATCTGGATGTCGGCGTTGAAGCTGCGGGCGAATTCCACGAATTCAGCGGTCGTGTCGCGGCCATAGGCATAGTCGGGCGAGATGGTCATCCAGCGGCGCAGATTGCGCTGCCGCGCGATATTGGCGGCGTAGTAGCCGCCCGCGATCGAGTCATGGATGCCCTGCCGCGCCACGCGGAAGGCGTTCCAGAAGCGCTGGCGCGGATCGGCGGTCAGCGAGGACGTCTCGGAATTGATGTGGAAGGTCAGCGTTCCCGTCTCGCGCACCACCTCATGGATGGCGAAGCCGCCCGAGGAGGGTTCCGCGTCGAACAGGACATCCACCTGGTCGCTGCTGATCATCTCACGCGCGATGCGCGCGGCCTCGGCCGGCACGCCGCGGCTGTCGCGGACGATCAGCTCGATCGGGCGCCCATCCAGGCCGCCGGCGGCATTGAAGGCGTCCACCTCCATCTGCATCGCGTTGCGCGAGGAGATGCCGAGCTGCGCGACGCGACCCGAGAGGATGGTGGGCACGCCGATCTTGATGGGCTGGCGCGGCTGGGTGAAGCCCAGGCGCGGGAAGCCGGTGATGGCGGCGGCCGCACCCGCCGCGCCCAGGATGCCACGGCGGCGGAGGCCCGCCCTTGTGCTGTCGCTCATGCTCGTCTCTTCCCTTACGTTCGCGGCGTGCCGCCTTGGTCTTGTGCCCGCGCTCTTGCGTCGGTTGATGCCTTGGACGGCAAAACGCTAGGCGCGTGTTCCGCGCGCTGTCAATTCGACAGCGAAGGCTTGGCATGCGCGGCGAAACCCCTGTTTACTTCCCGTGCTCCGCACTGCGGGAAAGGCCGTCGCATGGATTTCGCCCTGTTCAACCTGATGTCCCTCAACCACGCCGAGGAGACGCCCGGGGAGGTGATGGCGCTGACCACCGCCGCCGTGCAGCAGGCCGAGGCCCTGGG
The DNA here is from genome assembly GCF_033547095.1 of Sediminicoccus rosea. NCBI lineage: Bacteria > Pseudomonadati > Pseudomonadota > Alphaproteobacteria > Acetobacterales > Roseomonadaceae > Sediminicoccus > Sediminicoccus rosea. The sequence goes on from NZ_CP137852.1 coordinate 1,578,153, forward strand.
CTTCGATTCCACCTGGTTTGCCGAGCACCACTTCACCAGCGCCTCCGTCTGCGCCTCGCCCCTGATGATGGCGGCGCATTGCGCGGCGCTGACCAAGCGCATTCGCCTCGGCCCCGCCGTGGTGGTGCTGCCGCTGCACCACCCGCTGCGCGTGGTGCAGGAGGTGGGGATGCTGAACATCCTGACCGGCGGCCGGCTCAACCTCGGCATCGGCACGGGCCACCAGCCGCACGAGTTCCGCAGCTTCGGCGTGGATCTCGCGGCGCGCACGGAGATCCTGACCGAGGGGTGGGACATCCTGGAGCAGGGACTTCGCACCGGCGTGGTCGAGCATGCGGGCACACATTACCAGATTCCCGCCACGCCCATCTGCATCCCAAGCGCGATGCCGCCGCTCTATCTCGCCGGCGGCAGCCCCGATCTGCTGGCCCGCGCCGCGCGCTGCGGGGCCACGCCGCTGATCAGCCAGGGCCTGCGCGAGGCGGAGGCGGCGCTGCCGCTCAAGGCGCGCGCCGAGGCCGGCTATCGCGCGGGCGGCTTCACCGGACGCGACATTCCGCTCGGCATCCAGCGCTATGTCTTCGTGACCGAGGACCCGGCCGAGCAGCGGCAGGCGGCGGAGGGGCTGCTCAAGCTCGCGCGCGCCACGCTCTCGCTGCGCGACGACGTGCCGCCGCGCGACGGCGTCATGATGCGCTCCGTGCCCTATGAGGGTGAGCCCAGCGTGGAGTGGCTGCTGGAGCGCGCGCCGATCGGTCCGGCCGAGAAGGTCGCGCGCATCCTGGCGCATGACATGCGCGTGCTCCGCCCCTCGCATATGAGCCTCTACATGGGCTTTTCCGGCCTGCCGCGGGGCCGGGTGCTGGAGGCGCTCGAGCGGCTGGGGCGGGACGTGCTGCCTGTGCTGCGCCGGGGCGAGGCGTTGGCGCTCGCCTCCTGAGCTACTCTACCCGCGCGCCCACGCGCTCCACGATGGCGCGCCAGGTGACAAGGTCGCGTGCCAGGCGCGCGCTGGTGGCCGGCCCGTCCGCCACGGCCGGCGTGAAGCCCATGGCGACCACGCGCTCCTCGATTTCGCGCTCGCGTGCCACGCGGGTGAAGACGTCCGAGAGGCGGCGCACGATGGGAGCCGGCGTGCGGGCCGGAACCAGCAGGCTGTACCAGGTGGTGCTGTCGAAGCCTGGCAGGTTGCAGGCCTCGGCCAGGGTCGGAATCTCGGGCACCGCCGGCACGCGGGTGGCGGAGGTGACGCCGAGCAGCCTCACCCGGCCCTGGCGATAGGCCTCGATCACCGGGCCGGTCTGGTAGAAGAAGAGGTCCACATCGCCCTGGTAGAGCGCGGTGATGGCGAAGGGCCCGCCGCGATAGGGCACGTGCACGAGATCCAGCCCGAAGGCGACCGCGAATTGCGCGGCGGCGAGATGCGTCGAGGCGCCGATGCCGGTGCTGGCATAGTTCATCCGCCCCGGCGCGGCGCGTGCGGCGCTGATCACCGCCTGGCAATCGGTGAATTGCGGCCGCCGCTCCGGGCTGACCGTGAGGAAGTTTGGCGCCTCGAAGGTCGTCAGCAGCGGGATGAAATCCGCCTGGGTGTCCACCGGCATGCGCGGGAAGACCGAGGGGCTGATGGAGAGCATGGCCGAGGTTGCGATCAGCACGGTGTGGCCGTCGGGCACGGCGCGGGCCGCATATTCCATGCCGATATTGCCCGAGGCGCCGGCGCGGATGTCGATCACCACGGGCACACCGAGTTCCTGCTGCACGCGGGCCTGGATGAGGCGGCCATAGATGTCGGGCGCGGTGCCGGCAGGGAAGCCCGTGACCAGCATCAGAGGCCGGCCCGGCTGCGGGAATTCCTGCGCGGTTGCGGGCGCCCAGACGCCCAGCAGGGCGGCCGCGGCCAGGATCACGTTGCGAAGCCCATGCGTCATCGAGGCATTTCCTTGTCCGATGGTGACCGTGCCGGCGTCCTTCACGCCGAGTGTGGAATGAATGGCGCGCGGCTTTCAAGCGGGAAGCGCGAGGGCGCTTTGACGCCGCGCGCGGCGGCACGATAGCCTTTGCCGGCGCAGCAGGAGGATCAGGGCATGGCACAGCAAGGGCGGCACGCGCGATGAGCCGCAGCCTGGTCCGCGGCCGCCACGTCATCTGCCGGGCACTGGACCGCGACCGCGCCGAGATCATCGAGAACGGCGCGGTGCTGCAGGAGGATGGCGTCATCCTCGAGATCGGCCCCTATGAGGATCTCGCGCGGCGGCACCAGGTGGATGAGGTGCTGGGCTCCGAGAACCACGTGGTGATGCCGGGCTTCGTGAACGCGCATCACCATGTGGGGCTGACGCCGCTGCAGTTGGGTTCGCCCGACATGCCGCTGGAGCTGTGGTTCGGCACGCGGCTCGCCGCGCGCAGCGTGGATCTCAGGCTCGACACCCTCTACTCCGCCTTCGAGATGGTGGAGAGTGGCATCACCACCGTGCAGCACCTGCAGGGCCGCCTGCCGGTGCCGCTGGCGAACATGGTGGCCGGCGCGACGGAGACGCTGCGCGCCTACCAGGATCTCGGCATGCGCGTCTCCTACGCGCATGGCATCCGTGACCAGAACCTGCTGGTGTATGAGGCGGACCAGCAGTTCCTGGCCCGCCTGCCGCCTGATCTGGCGCGGGAGCTGGCGCCCATGCTGGCGCGGCAATTGGCGCCGCTCGATGATCACTTCGCGCTGTTCGACGAGTTGCGCAGGCGCTTCGCCGATGACCCGCGCATCGCCATCCAGCTCGCGCCCGCCAACCTCCACTGGTGCAGCGACACCGCGCTGGAGCGCGTGCGCGAGGCCTGCGAGCGGACCGGCGTGCCGCACCACATCCATCTGCTGGAGACGCAGTACCAGAAGGCCTATGCCCACAAGCGGGCAGGGGTGGGCGCGCTGGAGCAGCTAGACCGCGCCGGGCTGCTCGGCCCGCATTGCACGCTCGGCCATGGCGTCTGGCTGACCGAGGCGGAGGTGGAGCGCGTGGCCGAGACGGGGACGCGCATCTGCCACAACTGCTCCTCCAACCTGCGGCTTCGCAGCGGCGTCGCCGCGCTGAACCACTGGGAGAAGCGCGGCGTGCGCGTCGCCATCGGCATTGACGAGGCCGGGTTGAATGATGACCGCGACATGCTGCTGGAGATGCGCCTCGTGCTGCGGCAACACCGCGTGCCGGGCATGAGCGAGGCGGACGTGCCCACCCCGGCCCAGGTCTTCCGCATGGCGACGGAGCACGGTGCCGCCACCACCGGCTTCGGCGAGACCGTCGGTAGGCTGGTGCCGGGCGCCCTGGCCGACATCGTGCTGCTCGACTGGCGGCAGGTCGCCTTTCCCTTCCTGGACGAGGACACGGATGTGCTCTCGGCCGTGGTGCAGCGCGCCAAGACCGGCGGCGTGGACAGCGTCATGGTGGCGGGCGAGGTGATCTATCGCGATCGGAAGTTCACCCGCGTGGACAAGGAGGCGGCGCTCGCCGCGCTGGCCGACCTGCTGAAGCGCCCGCGCACGGAGGAGGAGGAGCGGCGCCGCCTGGTCTCGCGCCGCGTCCTGCCCTTCATGCGCGACTTCTACGCCGACTACCTGCCGAAGGCCGAGCCCGCGCCCTTCTATGTCACCAGCGCGCGGCGCTGAGCCGCCTCAGCCCACGCTGATGCCGGCGCTGCGCACCACCTCGCGCCAGCGCGCGAGATCGGCGCTGATGGTGCGCGAGAGGGTGGCGGCATCCGTCGCCTCCACGGTAAAGCCCGTGGCGGCGAGGCGCGCCGCGATCTCCGGGTTGCGCAGCGTGGTCCGCAGCGTCTCCTCCATGCGGGCCTGCAAGGGTGCCGGAAGTCCGCGCGGCGTGACGATGCCGTGCCAGCTTCCGGTGGTGTAGTCGGCGAGGCCGGCTTCCGCGAAGGTCGGCACGTCGGGCAGCAGCGGGTGGCGCCGCGCGCCGCCGACGGCGATGGCACGCAGCCGCCCGCCCTGCACATGCGGCGCCACGGTGGCGAGGTTGAGCAGCGAGAGCTGCAAGGTGCCGGCAATCAGGTCCGTCACCGCCGCGCCGCCGCCGGGATAGGGGATGTGCGACTGCTCGGTGCCGGTCCGCAGCTTGAACAGTTCCATCCCCAGATGCTCCGACGAGCCGATGCCGGAGGAGCCATAGGAGGCGCGCGTCGGGTTGGCCTTCAGCCAGGCGATGAGTTCCGTGAGGTTGGTCGCCGGGAGGCTCGGGTTCACGACGAGGACGTTGGGCGCGCTGATGGCGAGCGTCAGCGCCGTCAGGTCATTCTCCGGGTCGAAGGGCGGGCGTGCGGCGAGCACGGGCGTGATGGTCATGAGGCCGCTTGCCGCGATGAAGAGCGTGTGGCCATCGGCCGGCTGGCGGGTGACATATTGCACGGCGACGACGCCATTGGCACCCGCGCGGTTCTCCACCAGGACGCTCTGCCCCACCGCCGCCTGCAATGGCCCGGCGAGTGCGCGGGCCAGCAGGTCGGACGGGCCGCCCGGCACGAAGGGGACGACGATGGAGACCGGCCGCGCGGGCCAGGCGGGTGGCGTGGTTTGCGCCATCGCGCCGCCGGATGCGGCAAGGCCGGTGAGGAGCTGGGCGGTAAGGACGCGGCGCGTGACGCTCATGGCAAGGGTTCCCGGCAGGACGGCGCCCCGGTGGCGCCGCGACGCCCGCCATGGCATGCAAGGCACATGCCGAGGGGGGACCGATGACCGGCGAGAAGATCCGCAACCTCGCGCTGCTCACGGGCGCGATCATGCTGGCGCCCGCCATCTGGTTTGCCGGCACGGCGGCGGTGCCGGCCCTGCTGCGCGACGGCGCGGTGACGCGCGGGGAGGCGGGCTGGCTGGTCGCCGCGGTGCAACTCGGCTTCGTCGCGGGGACGATTCTCTCGGCGCTGCTCTCGCTGGCGGATCGCTGGCCGTCACGCGCGCTCTTCTTCGGCGCGGCGACGGTGGCCGGGCTCGGCACCATCGCGCAGGCCTTCATCGAGCCCGCGGGCCTGGGCGCCTATGCGCTGCGCTTCGTCGCGGGCGCGGCCATGGCGGGCGTCTATCCGGTGGCGATGAAGCTGGCCTCGGGCTGGGCGCGCGGCGACCTTGGGTTGCTCATCGGCATCGTCGTCGGCGCGCTCACCATCGGTTCGGCCGCACCGCATGCGTTGCCGGGGCTGCTCGGCTCGGTGGATTGGCGACACATCTACCTCGCGGCGGGCGCGCTGGCGCTGCTCGGTGGCGTGCTCATCCTGCCGTTTCGTGAGGGACCGAACACGGCGAAGCGCCCGCCCTTCAACCCGCGCGCCGTTCTGCTGGCCTGGCGTGATCCTCGCCTGCGCCTCGCCAATGCCGGCTATCTCGGCCACATGTGGGAGCTCTACGCGGTCTGGGCCTGGGTCGGGCTGTTCCTCGCGCAGCAGGGTGCTGGCGGCGATGCGGGCGTGCTGACCGCGCTGGTGGTGGGCTCGGGCGCCATCGGCTGCGTGGGGCTCGGGCTGCTGGCGGATCGGTTCAACCGTGCGCGGATGGCGGCGGCCGCCATGTTCGTCTCGGGCGCCTGCGCGCTGCTGATCGGCGGCACGGCGGGCTGGGCGCTGCCGCTGACGCTGGTGCTGGCGGCGATCTGGGGCGTCTCCGTCGTCGCGGATTCAGCGCAGTTCAGCGCCTGCACCTCGCTCTGCGCGCCGCCCGAGCTGGTCGGCACCATGCTGACGGTGCAGACCTGCGCGGGCTTCCTGCTGACGGTGCCGGCCATCCAGCTCATGGCTTGGGCGGTGCCGGCGCTGGGCTGGGCGGGCGCCTTCGCCATCCTCGGCATCGGCCCGCTGCTGGGGGCGGTGGCGATGCTGAAGTTGGCGCCGCTGCTGCCTCAGTCGGTGCCGAGATAGGCGGTCGCATCGATCTCGACCAGGCAATCGGGCGAGCCGAGGCCGCTGACGATGCAGGAGACGCGGTGCGGCGGATCCTCCGCGAAATTGGCGAAATACACCTCGTTCATCGGCGCCCAGTTCGCGCGGTCCGTCACATAGACGGTGCACTTCACCACATCCTTCAGCGTGCCGCCGGCCGCCTCGATCAGCGCGCGAATGTTGTCGATGGTCTGCTGCGTCTGCGCGCGCACATCGCCGATGGCGAAGCGGCCCTCGCGGTCGCGCCCGGTCGAGCAGGCGAAGACGAAGCCGCCCGCCTTGCTGGCCTGGGCGAAGGGCAAAGCGGGCTTGAAGACCTTGTCGGTGGAGATGGCGGTTTTCGGCATGGGGGCCTCCCTCGGGCTTTGACGATGCCCGCCCAGTGTGGGAGCGTTTTGGCTTCGCTGCCAGGAGGCTTGGCCATGATGCAGGTGACCCGCCGCGCCGTCCTTCTCTCCGCGCTCGCCACGCCCGCGGTCGCGCAGATCATCAACCGGCCGATGCGCTGGGTGGTGCCCTTCCCGCCGGGCGGGGCCGCCGATGCCATCGCGCGCATCTGGGCCGAGGCCGTCACCACGCGCACCGGCCAGGCCATCGTGGTCGATAATCGCGGGGGCGCGAATGGACTGCTCGGCGTGCAGGCGGTGCTGCAGGCGCCGCCGGATGGCAGCACGCTCGGCGTGCTCAGCATTCCCTTCTTCACGGCGCTGCCGATGATGATGGCGAACCCACCCTATGATCCGGCGCGGGACCTGGTGCCGATCATCCGCCTCGTCACCTCCACCGTGCTCTGCTGCGTGACGGCCGAGCGCGCACGGGAGCGGGGCTGGACGGATTTCCGCGCCCTGATCAACGCGGCGAAGCGGCCCGGCGCGCGGGTGGTGAAGGGCTCGGCCGGCAATGGCTCGGCGGCGCATCTGCTGATCGCGACCATCGCCACGCGTTCGGGGGCGAATATCGAGCATGTGGCCTATCGCGGCGGGGCGCCCGCCTTGACCGACCTGCTGGGCGGGCAGATCGACATGGTGTTCGACTTCATGCCCGCGCTGATGCCGCATGTGGCGTCGGGCCGGCTGGTGCCGCTGGCGGTGGGCAGCAATGCGCGCAGCCCCCTGTTGCCGGATGTGCCGGGCCTGGGCGAGTTCACCGATCTCAACCTGGGCGATCTCGACATGCAGTCCTGGAATGCGCTGACGGGGCCGCGCGGCACGCCGCCCGAGGTGCAGCGCGCGATCGCGGAGGGCGTGCTGCGCAGCGCGGATGCGCCCGGCCTGGCGGAGCGGCTGCGTGCCAGCGGCCTGGTGCTGGCGACGAGCGCCGGCCCCGCCGCAACGGCCGCCCTGATCGCGGCCGACGCCCCGCGCTGGGCCGAAATGGTCCGCATTTCCGGCGCCAGGATCGAATAAGACGGGGTGTGGGGCCAATGGCCCCAGCCGCCGGAGGCCCCTTTCTCGTTACCCCGCATTCTGGGGCGTAATCCCGGCGGCCCGCGCCGCCGCCCCCCATTTCTCCATCTCCGCCTGCACGAAGTCCCGGCTTTGCTCCGGCGTGGAGGTGACGACCTCCGCCCCCAGGGTCCGGTGGCGGGCCAGCACGTCATCGCGGCGCAGCGCGGCATGGATCTCGGCCACGAGGCGGCTCAGGACGGGGGCGGGGATATTGGCAGGGCCGATCACCATGCCCCAGGTCGAGGCCTCGAAGCCGGGCAGGAATTCGCCCAGCGTCGGCACATCGGGGAGCTGAGGGGCGCGGGTGGCGCCGGTGGTGGCGAGCGCCTTCAACGTCCCGGCCTGGATGTGCGGCAGGGCGGCGGGCACCGTGTCGAACATCACATCCACGCGGCCGGCGATGAGGTCTGGATGGGCCTGGGTGCTGCCACGATAGGGGACGTAGGTCATCTCGATCCCGGTGCGCTGGGCGAAGAGCACGGGGGCCAGGCGCACCACGCCGGCCGTGCCGGCGAAGGTGAGGCGCCCGGCCGGCTGGCTCTTGGCATGGGCCACGAATTCGGCCGGCGTGCTGGGGGCGAAGGACCGGGCCGCGCACATCACCAGCGGCGTGCGGGTGGTCATGCTCAGGAAGGTGAAGTCCCTCACGGTGTCGAAGGGGAGGCGGTAGAAGGCGGCGTTGACGGGGTGGCCGACCGAGACCAGGCCCAGCGTGTGGCCGTCCGGGGCGGATTTGGCGATCACGTCGGTGCCGATCACGCCATCCGCCCCGGCCCGATTCTCGACCGGCACGGCTTGGCCCAGGGCGGCGGCCATGGGTTCGGCGATCAGGCGGGCGGTGATGTCCGAGACGCCGCCCGGCGTGTAGGGGACGATCATGCGGATGGGGCGGCTCGGGAAGGCCTGGGCGCGGCCTTGGGCAGCCCAGAGCAGGGCAGGGGCGGCCAGCAGGGTGGCGCGGCGGGTGATGGTCACTTCGGGCATGGGGGCTTCCTCCGGCGGGGTTGCTCCCCGCTCCGGGGTGATCCTGGGACATTCCGGCCCCGGCGGGAAGCCAAACCCGGTTCCGCGCTTTGACTTATGGGGCTTTGGCCCTATCTCCCCCCGCATGACCGAAACGCCGCTGCACCTGATCCGCAACTTCTCCATCGTCGCCCATATCGACCACGGGAAATCCACCCTGGCCGACCGGCTGATCCAGTCCACCGGGACGGTCGCCGCGCGCGACATGAAGGAGCAGATGCTCGACAGCATGGATATCGAGCGCGAGCGCGGCATCACCATCAAGGCGCAGACCGTCCGCATCGCCTACAAGGCCAAGGACGGGCAGACCTACACGCTGAACCTGATGGACACGCCGGGCCATGTGGACTTCGCCTATGAGGTGAGCCGCAGCCTCGCCGCCTGCGAGGGCTCGCTGCTGGTGGTGGACGCCTCCCAGGGGGTCGAGGCGCAGACGCTGGCGAACGTGTACCAGGCGCTGGACGCGAATCACGAGATCGTGCCGGTGCTGAACAAGATCGACCTCCCGGCCGCCGAGCCGGACCGGGTGAAGCAGCAGATCGAGGACGTGATCGGCCTGGATGCCGAGGATGCGGTGATGATCTCGGCCAAGACCGGGCTCAACATCGAGGGCGTGCTGGAGGCGATCGTCACGCGCCTGCCGGCGCCGACGGGCGATGCCGATGCGCCGACCAAGGCGCTGCTGGTCGATAGCTGGTATGACAGCTACCTCGGCGTGGTCGTGCTGGTGCGGGTGAAGGATGGGCACCTGCGGAAGGGCCAGAAGATCCGCATGATGTCCAATGGTGCCACCCACACGGTGGACCAGGTGGGCTATTTCACGCCGAAGATGGTTCCGGCCGACAGCCTCGGCCCGGGCGAGATGGGCTTCCTGACGGCGGCGGTGAAGTCGGTGGCCGACACCAATGTGGGCGACACCATCACCGATGACCGCACCCCCGCGACCGAGGCCCTGCCCGGCTTCAAGCCCAGCATCCCCGTGGTGTGGTGCGGCCTCTACCCGATCGACGCCGATGACTTCGACAAGCTGCGCGACGCGCTGGGCAAGCTGCGCCTGAACGACAGCAGCTTCCATTTCGAGCAGGAGACCTCGCTGGCCCTGGGGCTGGGCTATCGCTGCGGCTTCCTGGGCCTGCTGCACCTGGAAATCGTGCAGGAGCGGCTCTCGCGCGAGTTCGACCTGAACCTGATCGCGACCGCGCCTTCGGTCGTCTACAAGCTGCGCAAGACCAGTGGCGAGGTGACGGAGCTGCACAACCCGGCCGACATGCCCGACATGATGACCATCGACGCCATTGAGGAGCCCTGGATCAAGGCGACCATCATGGTGCCGGACGAGCATCTGGGCTCCATCCTCACCCTCTGCAACGAGCGGCGCGGCCAGCAGGTGGAGCTGACCTATGTCGGCACCCGCGCCATGGCCGTCTATCGCCTGCCGCTGAACGAGGTGGTGTTCGACTTCTATGACCGGCTGAAGTCGGTCAGCCGCGGCTATGCCAGCTTCGACTATCAGATGGATGGCTATGCCGAGAGCGATCTGGTGAAGATCAGCATCCTCGTGAACAACGAGCCGGTGGACGCGCTGGCCTTCATGGCGCACCGCACGGCGGCGGATAAGCGCGGGCGCTCGATCTGCGAGAAGCTGAAGGAGCTGATCCCCCGCCAGCTCTTCAAGATCCCCATCCAGGCGGCGATCGGCGGGCGCGTGATCGCGCGCGAGACGATCTCCGCCATGTCGAAGGACGTGACCGCCAAGTGCTATGGTGGCGACATCAGCCGCAAGCGCAAGCTTCTGGACAAGCAGAAGGAAGGCAAGAAGCGCATGCGGCAGTTCGGCAAGGTCGAGATCCCGCAGAGTGCCTTCATCGCCGCGCTCAAGATGGATAGCTGAGCGCGGCTTCCCCTCCGCCGCCCGCGGGCGGCATCACTTGGCTGCGCCTCATCAGATCGGAATTTGACCCATGGCCGAACATCGCGGCTGCGTCTTCACGGTTGGCCCCCTCAAGGGCCGCAACAATTGGCGCTGGACCACCTATGACGGCGCGACCTCGGCCGCCAAGCCCGTGAGCACGGGGGAAGTGATGGGCCAGCATGAGCGTGTGGCCAAGCAGGAAGCCATGGCCGCCATTGACGAGTGGCGGAAGAAGAACCGCGAATAGCCCTCAGCGGGCGAAGAGGCCCTTCCACCACGCGAGGATGAGGGACCAGAGGCTGGGTTGCGCGGCCGGCGCCTCGCCACGCGCCGCGCGCTCCACATTGCGCGCGAAATCGCCCGCCATGGCGGCCACCACCCCGCGCAGCAGGGCGGGGCGGGAGAATTGCGCCAGCGGCCCGGTCAGGCGCCAGCCGAGCTCGACATCCAGCGTCGTGCCGGCGCCATTGGGCGTGAGGCGCCACTCCACCTCGCCCTCCGCGCCATTCGCGCCGTCGCGCCCCTGACCGCACAGGCGGCCGGTGCGGGTGACGGCATCCAGCGTGAGGGTGCCGAAGCCCGCGAAGCGGGCGGAGAAGGGGCCGAGGATGACGGAGAACTCGCCCTCCACTGCCTCGCCTTCATGGCGCAGCAGCGTCATGCCGGGGACGCATGCGGCGATGCGGGCGGGGTCGGACAGGATGGCCCAGGCGGCGTCGGGCGCCAGCGCCAGGGTCTCGCCGTGGGTCAGGCGATTGGGCAGGTCGATGCCGGCGACGGGGGCCGGCGTGGCGAGTGGCGCGGGCGGGGGCGTCAGTGGCACCTCGCGCTTCGGCAGGGGGGGCGCGGCTGGGCGCGTCGCGGCGACCTCGGCGATGGCCCGGACGATGCCGCGATAGCCGGTGCAGCGGCAGAGATTGCCGGCCAGCTCGTCGCGGATGCGGTCCTCGTCCACGGCGCCGAGGCGCGTCACGATGTCGCGCGCCGTCACCATCATCCCCGGCGTGCAATAGCCGCATTGCAGCGCGTGGTGCCTGGAGAAGGCGGCACGCAGGGCCATGGCCACCGGGTCCTCGTCCAGGCCTTCGATGGTGGTGACCTCCATCCCCGCGGCCTCGTGGGCATAGAGCAGGCAGGAGCGGGTGGGGACGCCATCCACCATGACGGTGCACGCGCCGCAGACGCCCTGCTCGCAGCCGAGATGCGTGCCGGTCAGGCCGCAATGCTCGCGCAGCACATCGGCCAGATGGGTGCGGGCGGGGGCGGTGACCTCGCGGGTTTCGCCGTTGATGGTGAGTTGGATCATGCTTCCATCATCGCGATGGCGCGCTGCACGGCGATGCCGGCCAGGCGCTGGGCCCCGGCATCGAGATGCGGCAGGCGCGCGGGGATCTCGTCCGGGCTGGCCAGCAGGACGGGCGGGCCTTCGACGGCGCCAGCGAGAAGGCGGCGCGGGGTCTCGATGGCGATGCCGATGGCCTTGGCGAATTCGCCGATCTTGCGGTTGATCTTGCAATAGCCCCAGCGCGCGCCTGGCGGCAGGCGGGGGACTTCCACGGCGAGGATGATCTCGCCGGGCGTGAGTGCCGTGGTGAAGGGAGCCAGGACGAAGCCCTCGGCCGGGATGCGGCGGTTGGCGCTGGTCAGGATGGTGGCGCCGAGAGCGGCCATCACGCTCGGCCAATCGGCGGCAGGGTCGGCATGGGCCAGGCTACCGCCCAGCGTGCCGCGGTTGCGCACGGCGCGATAGGCGATGCCATGCGCCACATGCGGCATGAGGCCGTTGGTCGGGTCCGGCACGGCGCCGTCCTCGATCTCGGCATGGGTGGTCGCGGCGCCGAAGCGGATGTGATCGGCCGTCGCCATCACGCCGCGCAGACCGGGCAGGCGCTTGATGTCCACCAGCGTCGCGGGGCGCACCAGGCGGAGATTCATCATCGGCGACAGGGATTGCCCACCGGAGAGCGGCTTGGCGCCGGGCTGGGCAAGCAGGCTCAGGGCGTCGGGCAACGCACCGGGCGACGCATGGTCGAAGGCTGCTGGTTTCATGCGAGGGCTGCCAGGACACGCGCCGGCGTCGCCGGCAGATCCGTCACTTCGCGCCCCAGATGCGCGATGGCGTTGTTGATCGCGTTCACGATGGCGGCGGGTGGTCCGATCGCGCCGCTTTCGCCGATGCCCTTCTGGCCGAAGCGGCTGATGGGCGAGGGCGTCTCCATGTGCAGGATCTCGATGTCCGGCACGTCCGAGGCGCCGGGCAGCATGTAGTCGGCGAGGGTGGAGGCCAGCGGCTGGCCGCCCGTGTCATAGGGCATTTCCTCGAAGAGCGCCGTGCCGATGCCCTGTGCCGTGCCGCCCAGCACTTGGCCGTCCGCGATCAGCGGGTTCAGCAGCACGCCGCCATCTTCCACGATGACATAGCGCGTCAGGGTCACATGGCCGGTGGCCGCATCCACCTCCGCCTCCACCGCGTGGCAGGCGTAGCTGAATGTGCCGGTGTCGCGCGCCGTCTTGTGGCCCACGGTGCATTCCAGGCCCTGGGCCTGCATCGCCTCGGTGAGGTTCTGCGGCGCGCGGTGGAAGGTGCGGGCGATCTCGGCGACGGTCACGCTGGCGGCCCCAGCGCGCACCGCGCCATCGGCGAAGATGGCGTCCTTGTCCTGCAGCAGATGCGCGCCCATGGGGATGAGGCGGTTGCGGAGTTCCATGCAGGCCTCGGCCACGGCGCCGCCGGCCATCACGGCGCAGCGGCTGCCCCAGGTGCCGGTGGAATAGGGCGTCAGCGCCGTGTCGCCATGGATGAGCTGTACGCGCTCCACCGGCACGCCAAGGATCTCATGCGCCACCTGGGCCAGCGTCGTCTCCATGCCCTGGCCATGGCTGTGGACGCCGACGCGGAGTTCCAGCCCGCCATCGGGCGTCAGGCGTGCCTGGCAGGGTTCGGCGCCGGGCACGAAGGGGATGCCCCAGCCATGATAGACGGAGGTGCCATGCGCGCCCTGCTCGCAGAAGACGGCAAAGCCCTGGCCGATCAGGCGGCCCTCTTCGCGCGCGGCCTTCTGGCGTTCGGCGAAGCCTTCGGCGTCCACCGCCTCGGCCGCGCGGCGCAGCGCCTCGGGGTAGTCGCCACTGTCGAAGATCTTCTTGGTGACGTTGAGGTAGGGCATCTGCTCGGGTCCTGGCAGATTGCGCAGGCGGAGTTCCACGGGGCTGATGCCGGCGGCGCGGGCCACGGCGTCGAGGGTGGTTTCCAGCGCGTAGCAGACGCCGGTCCGCGCCACGCCGCGATAGGGCAGGATGGGCGGCTTGTTGGTGGCGACACTCCAGGTCTTGCAGCGGAAGCGCGGCACGACATAGGGGCCGGGCAGGATGGAGCCGATCTGCGCCGCCTCCAGGCAGGCGGAAAACGGATAGGCCGAGTAGGCGCCGCTATCCACATGCGCCTCGCAATCCAGCGCCAGGATGGTGCCGTCCAGGCCAGCATGGACGGTGATGTCGTAATGGTGCTCGCGGCAATTGGCCTGGGCGGAGAGGCCCTCCCGCCGGTCCTCGATCCAGCGCAGCGGCGTGCCGCCCAGCTTGCGGGCGAGCCAGCCGATGGCGACCTCCTCCTGCAGCAGGATGCCCTTGTAGCCGAAGCCGCCGCCGACATCGGGGCTGATGATGCGCACGGCGGATTCCGGCAGGCCCAGGCATTCGGCGAGGCCCGTCTTGGTCACATGCACCATCTGGGACGAGGTGTGCATCTCGAGCTGCGCGAGGCGCGAATCCCAACGGGCGACGACGCCGCGGCCCTCCAGCGGCGCCATGTGCTGGCGTGCGGTGCGCAGGCGACGGCGGATGACGATGGGAGCCTGCACATCGCTGATGTCGTCCTCGACGAGGGCCTGGAGCACGACATTGTCGGGCCAGCCCTCGTGGATGGGCGGGCCGGCGCGGTGGGCCAGCATGTCGGTGGCGGCGGGGAGTTCCTCGATATCGAGGATGATGGCGTCGAGGATGTCCTCGGCTTCGGCGCGCGAGGCGGCGACGACCATCGCGATGGGCTCGCCCACCTGGCGGACGCGGCCCTGGGCCAGCGGCCACTGGTCGGTGCGGCGGAAGCCGGGCAGGGCTGAGGGTGCGCGGATGGGCAGGACGCCGCTGAGGTCCGCCATGGTGAAGACCATGGCCCCTTGCGGGGCGCGCAGGCCGCGGACCACCCCATGCGCCACTGGGCTGCGCAGAAACGCAACCTCCCGCATGTTGGGAAGCTGGATATCGCCCACGTATTTCCCGCGCCCGCGGAGGAACCGATCATCCTCCTTGCGGGTGATCGCCGCGCCAACGCCCTGCTTCATGGTGCGGCGGGGTCCGGGGTCCGCCACGGACCCCGGCGGAGCCTCGCCTTCATGCCGCGATGGCTGCCGGCAGGATCGGCGCCGTGGCCTCGAACTTCACCCCGCCCTTCAGGCAGAAGGCGGGCTGCAGCAGCCGCTCGGCGATGACTTCCGTGCCTTCGTTGTCGGCCATCTTGAACCGCCCCCGCAGGTCATCCAGCACCGAGATGTCGGCGACCGAGCCGATGCGCAGCGTGCCGATGCCGTCATCCAGGCGCAGCATGGCGGCGGGCCCGGTGGTGACCATCGGCACCACCTTCTCGAAGGGCACGCCCAGGGCGATGAGCTCGCTCATGGCCAGCGTGAGCGAGAAGCGCGCCTTGCCGGTGAAGGGGTGGTCCTCCTCCGGGTCCGAGTGGTTGGCGGGCGTTCCGGGCGGGGCCGGGATGCGGGTGTTGTAGCCATGCATGTCGGCGCCGAGCGTGTCCGGCATGATCCCGGCATCGAGGCTGATGCGCGCCATCTTGAAGGAGAAGTGGGAGCCATGGCCCACATCCACCTTGAGGCCGGCGTCCAGCGCCGCCTGGACCATGCCATGCACCTTGCCGGTGCGCCGGTCCACGAAGCCGCCGGGGTGGCGGGTGAAGGGGTGGGCCAGGATGTCGCCGGGGCGGAGCAGGGGGATGACGAGCGGCAGGATCTCGTCCGGGTCCACGCCATTGTTGCCGGTCTCGGGCGTGGGCCAGAGCTGGCCGAAATGGCAATAGACGGGGAGGTCCGCCTCGCGGCCGATCTGCGCGGCCTTCTTCAGCACTTCCAGGCCATAGCGCGCCATGTTGCCGATCTCGGCATGGGCCTTCACGCCCTTCACGACATCGGGGTTGGCGCGGGCGGCCTTCACCGTCGCGTCCACATCCACATGCTCGGGGCCGTAGAGCGTGGGGTAGTAATGGCCTTCCAGGCCGCCCACGACATAGGCGCTGATGAAGCTGAAGACACGCGAATGAGCCGGCTTCACGATGAATTCGCGGAAGCCCGGGAAGGTCATGCAGGAGGCGCCGCCCTGGTCCACCAGGGAGGTCACGCCGCTGTGCACGCCCGCCATGTCCGCCGGCAGGCCAAAGCGGCCGGAGACGTAGGTGTAGATATGCGCGTGGGTGTCCACCATGCCGGGAAGGACGATCTTGTCCTTCACGGAGATCACCTCGCGCGCGGAACTCGCCAGGATCTCGGGCTGGATGGCGGCGATGCGGCCATTCGTCACCGCCACATCCATGATGCCGTCGAGGCCGGAGGCGGGGCAGACCACGCGGCCGCCCTTGAGCAGGATGTCATGTTGCATGGGGTCTCTCCTCAACATTCTCAGCCGGCACGTCATTCAGCCAGCGTTTGATGGCCCGGCCAAGGGGAAGCCTGGCCGGGCGACGATCAATGCCCGTATTTGCGCAGGATCAGCTTCTCCAGCCCCGCCACCACGCCGTAGAGCACGAGGCCGACGACGCAGAGCATGCCGATCGAGGCGAGGATCAGCGCCGTCTCCGCCTGGCTGGAGGCAAAGAGGATGAGGTAGCCGAGCCCCGCCTGCGCGGTGATGAACTCGCCCACGATGACGCCGATGATGGCGAAGGTGACGGCGATCTTCAGCCCCGAGAAAATGTGCGGCAGCGCATAGGGGAAGCGCACCGAGAGGAACACCTGCCAGGAGCGCGCGGTGAGCGCCTTGCACAGCCGCAGCATGTCGGGCGGCGTCGAGTTCAGGCCGGTCAGCGTCGCGATCACCACCGGGAAGAAGGCGATGAACATCGAGAAGGCGAGGCGCGAGGAGGAGCCGATGCCGAGCCAGACGATGAAGAGCGGCGCCAAGGCGATCTTCGGGATGAGCTGGAAGAAGATCACATTCGGATAGAGCGCCGCATAGGCCCATTTGGAATAGGCAAGGATGACGGCCAGCGTGATGCCGAGGATGGTGGCGAGCATGAAACCGATGGCGGCCTCCGTGCCGGTCGGCACCGCATGCTGCACCAGGAAGGGCCAGGCCGAGACGGCGCGGGCGTAGATGTCGAGCGGCGAGGGCAGGATGACCTTGGGCACCTGGTAGAAATCCACCAGGAATTCCCAGAGACCGAGCACGGCCAGCGCAAAGGCGATGGGGAGCAGGATCTGCACCGCCGGGTGCTTGGCGAGGTCGCGCTTCTCGACGTTCAGCGCGGCGGGGGCTTCGGTGATGATCGTGTTTCCGCCGTCCATCACGCCGCATCCTTGATGCTATGCTCGATCATGCCGCGCAGCTTGGCCACGATGGCGATGAATTCGGGGCTGTCCTGCACGCTCTCATCGCGCGGGCGTGCAAAGGGAATCGGCACGTCGGCGACGACGACGGCGGGGCGCTTGGTCATGACCAGGACGCGGTCGGAGAGCAGCACCGCCTCGCGGATCGAGTGGGTGATGAAGATCCCGGTCTTGCGATGGCGGGACCAGAGGTCGAGCAACACCAGCGCCATCTCGTCACGCGTGATGGCATCGAGCGCGGAGAAGGGCTCGTCCATCAGCATGATGGACGGCGTGTGGATCAGCGAGCGGCAGAGCGCCACGCGCTGGCGCATGCCGCCCGAAAGCTCGCGCGGGCGCTTGTCCATGAAGGCGCCGAGGCCGACCGAATGCAGCAGCTCCTCCGCGCGCGCCACGTATTTCTCGCGCGGCAGGCGCATCATCTTGATCGGGAAGAGGACGTTGTCGCGGGCGGAGAGCCAGGGCAGCAGCGTCGCGTCCTGGAAGACGAGGCCGGCATCGCGGCGCGGGCCGGTCATCGGCTGGCCGCCGATGGTGATGCTGCCGGCCGTGATGGATTCGAGGCCGGCCAGCATCATCAAAAGGGTGGACTTCCCGCAGCCCGAGGGGCCCAGGATGGAGACGAACTCGCCCTCGGCGATGTCCACGGAGACGCCGGCCACGGCCTCGATGGGCCCGGCCGGCGAGGCATAGGTCTTGCGGACCCCGCGAAGGGAGATCATCGGGGGCGCGATCAGCCCAGCATCGCGCCGAAGGGGGCGAGGCGGGTGCGCTGCGCGGCCCACTCGGCCTCGGTCAGCTTGATGCGGCCGGCGAAGCGGTTCGAGATGATGGCGTCGGTCGCCGGGCGCTTGGCATCGGCCGGGGCGCCGAACTCCATCACGAGGTCGGTCATGGCGTTCCACTTCGCCATGTCGGTCCAGCCCAGGCCGTTCTGGATCGCCTCGGGCGCCAGCATGGTCGCTTGCATCAGGCCCTGGGAAAGGCGCGCATTCTCACGCCCGCCCGAGGTGATGCCGATCTCGGGCACCTGGCGGATGAACATGTCGAGCGCGCGCTCGGGCTCGCGCAGCTGGAAGGCGGCGGCTTCGAGCAGCGCGTCGGTCACGGCCTCGGCCTGGGCGGCGCGGTTCTGCAGCACCTCGGGGCGGGTGCAGATCACGTTGGCGTAGAAGTTCAGCCCGGCCGAGGAATAGGGGATGAAGCGGTGCGCCGCGTTCTGCGCCTGCATCACCGGGATGGTGGAGGAGCCGATGGCGGTGATGGCATCCACCTGGCGGTCGATCAGGCTGCGCTCCAGCACGCGGTTGTCCATCTGCTGGATGGTCACGCTCTGCAGGTTGATGCCGGCACGGCGGGCGAAGGCCGGCCAGAAGGGGAATTCCGCGCTGGTCGGCACGGCGCCGATGCGCTTGCCCTCCAGGTCCTTCGCGGTGCGGATCGGGCTGTCGGCGCGCAGCGCGATGCCCATGGTCATGTCGTAGTTCACGGTGGCCATGCCGAGCACCGGAAGCTCGCGTGCGGCGGCGAGGATCATCGGGCCGGCGCCGATGATGGCATAGTCGAACTGGCCCTGGGCCAGGGCCTGGGCGGCGGCGACGGAGCCGAAGCCGCGCGTCACTTCCACATTCAGGCCGCGGCGGGAGAAGGCGCCCATCTCGCGCGCGATGAAGGCGTAGGCCGTGGAGCCCTGGGCGAGCCAGGGCAGCGTCAGGCGCAGCGCCGCCTGGGCGCGGGCCACATTCGGCGCGGCCAAGGGGGAGGCGATGATGGCGGTGCCCGCGGCGAGGGCGGAACGGCGGGACAGCGTGACCATGGGCAGGGCCTCCAGGCGGGGAATGTGAACGCGCCGTCATATGCGCGCCGCGCGCCCCCGCTGCAAGCGTCCCGCATGGGTCACCCGGCCGGCGCCAGCCCCGCCATGCCTGAAATCGGTGCAGACGGGCCGGCCCGCGCCCGCTTTGACGCCAGCCCCCTGCCGCCCGCAACCCGCGCTCCGCCTTGCCGGCGCATGGCGCGGGGATTGCTTGGGCCGCACCATCATCCGCCCAGGAGGCCTCCCTTGATCCAGCTTTCCCGTCGTCGCCTGCCCGTCCTTGCCGCCTCCCTCCTCGCCGGCGCCGGCGCCGCGCGCGCCCAGGGAATCCCGGCTGGCACGGTGCGCATCGTGGTCCCCTTCAACCCGGGCGGCATCAGCGACATCCTGGCGCGCAGCCTCGCGCAGAACATGACGACCTCGCTTGGCCAGACGGTGGTGGTGGAGAACCGGGCCGGTGCCAATGGCAGCATCGGCGCCGGCGTTGTCGCCCGCGCCACGCCGGATGGGCTGACGCTGCTGCTGGGGGTGACGGATACGCATGCGGTGAACCCGGCCGCGATGCGCAACATCCCTTACGACGCCAACGCCGATTTCGAGCCGATCAGCCTGCTGACGCGCGTGCCGCTGGCGCTCGCGGTGGGTCCCACCCAGCGCGAGATCGCCGATCTGCGCGCCTTCGTCGCCGCCGCCAAGGCGCGGCCCGGCGCGCTGACCTATTCGAGCTGGGGGGTCGGCAGCACCTCGCAGATCGCCATGCTGCGCATCGGCATCGCCGCGGGGGCCGAGATGCTGCACGTGCCCTTCACCGGCGCGGCGCCCGCGCAGCAGGCGCTGGCCGCGGGCCAGGTGGATGCCATGGTGATGCCGGCCGGTGCCGCCGAAGCGCTGGCGCGGGATGGGCGCGTGCGCGTGCTGGCGACGCTCTCGCCCGCGCGCCTGCCGCTGCTGCCCAATGTGCCCACTCTGCAGGAGCAGGGCGTGCCGCTCACGACCAGCATCATCCAGGCGATCTTCGCGCCCGCCCGCACGCCGGCCCCGGTGGTCGCGCGGCTCAACCAGGCGATGGCTGCGGCCATGGCCACGCCCGCGATGATCGAGGTCTTCCGTGCCCAGGCCGCGGTGCCCGAGCACACGACGCCCGCGGCACTCGCCGCGCTGGTCCGCACCGAGCAGGAAGCCTGGGGCAATGTGGTGCGCAGCGAGAACATCCGCCTGGACTGACGCGGGCCGCCGCGCCGTCTATCCTCGCGCGGTGATCAGGGAGTGGAATGCGTGACGCATCTGGAAGCCGATGTGCTGATCATCGGCGCGGGCGGGGCCGGCATGTATGCGGCCATCGAGGCGGCGCGGCAGGGGGCGGAGCGCGTGCTCCTGCTGGATCGCAGCCTGATCGGGCGCGGGGGTGCGACCGTGATGGCGCAGATGACCGTCGCCGCCGCCGTCGGCGCGGGCGATCACTGGGAACACCACCTGGCCGATACGCTCACCGCCGCGCGTGGCCTGGCGGACCCCTCGCTCGCCGCGCTGCTCTGCGAGGCGGGCGCGGAATGCATCCTGGAGATGGATGAGTGGCGCGTCGGCTGGGCGCGCGCGGGCGAGGGCTTCGCCGCCGTCCAGGCGCCGGGGCATGACCGCGCGCGCTGCGTCTATGTGGATTTCCTGAACACCGGGCCCGCCGTGAGCCGCACGCTGCGCGCGCAGGTGCAGCGCGTGGGCCCCGCCATCCGCCGGCTGGGTGAGGTGGCGGTGACGGACCTCGTCGTGCAGGACGGCACGGTGACGGGTGCCGCCGCGCTGCATGTGGCGAGCGGCGAGGCGCTGACCATCGCCGCCCCGGCCACGATCATCGCGACGGGCGGCCTGACGCGGCTCTACGCGCGCAACAGCGCCAGCGCCAACATGTCGGGCGATGGCTATGCGCTGGCGCTGCGGGCGGGTGCGACGCTGGTGGACATGGAATTCGTGCAGTTCTTCCCGATCGGCCATCTCGCGCCGCGGCTGATCGGCATGGACCCGATCATGTGGGACCCCTTCCGCTACAAGCTCGGCGGGCGGCTGCTGAACGGCGCGATGGAGGATTTCCTCGACCGTTGGGGCGGCGATGCCGAGCAGGGCCGCTACAGCACCACGCGCGACCTCGCGACCTATGCCATCACGAAGGAGAACGAGGCCGGGCGCGGCTCGCCGCATGGCGGGGCCTGGCTCAGCTTCACGCATATCCCGGAGGCCGAGCTGCGCGCGGCCTTCGGCCCGGTGGTGGACAAGCTGGCGGCCAATGGCATCGACCTCACGCGCGACTGCATCGAGGTCTCGCCCATCGCG
This sequence comes from Sediminicoccus rosea, assembly GCF_033547095.1. Classification (NCBI taxonomy): domain Bacteria; kingdom Pseudomonadati; phylum Pseudomonadota; class Alphaproteobacteria; order Acetobacterales; family Roseomonadaceae; genus Sediminicoccus; species Sediminicoccus rosea. The sequence continues at coordinate 1,599,213 of NZ_CP137852.1, forward strand.
CATTATCACATGGGCGGCGTGCGCGTGGACACGCGGATGCGGACGGATGTGCCCGGCCTGCTGGCGGCGGGCGAGGCGGTGGGCGGCGCCAATGGCGCGAACCGCCTTTCCGGCAATGCGATCACCGAGGCGCTGGCCTATGGCCGCACGGCGGGGCGGGAGGCGGCGCGGATGGCCGCCGCCGGGCCGGTGCGCGGCTTCGCCGCCGGCGCCGCGCTCGACCTGTTGCGCGCGCAGGGCCCCGTGGCGAACACGGCGGCGATGGTGGCGCGGCTGCAACGCGTGATGTCCGCCGATGTCGGGCCGTTCCGCACGGCGGCGGGGCTGGATCGTGCCGCGGCGGCGGTCGCGGAACTTCAGGCGGAGCTGGGCGTGGCCCCGCCTGGCGCGCCCGGCCAGCCACATGACCTGGCGCGACTCGACTGGCTGGATCTGCGGCAGATGCTGCTGGTCGCGGCCGCCGTGATCCGTGCGGCGCGCGCGCGGGAGGAAAGCCGCGGCGCGCATCAGCGCGAGGATTTCCCGGAGATGCGGGAGGAATGGCGGATGAACCAGCTGTTGCGGGGCGAGGGCCTGGCCCTCTCGTGCCAAGCGGTGCCGGCATGATGCGCGCGGCCCTCCTCATCCAGCGCGGCGGCCCTGGCGAGGCACCGCGCGAGGACCGCTTCGAACTCGATTTCGAGCCGGGCGAATCGGTCCTGGACGGGCTGCGGCGGCTGCGCGTCAGCGCCGATGCGACGCTGGCCTTTCGCTATGCCTGCCTGAACGCCAATGCCTGCAAGGAATGCATGATGCTGCTGGACGGCCGCGTCATCTATGCCTGCACGGCCAGGCTGGAGGCGCGTGAGATGCGCCTCGCCCCCCTGCCCAACAAGCCCTTGCTGCGCGATCTGGCCACGGTCATCGCGCCGCCCGACGAAAGGCTGTAGCGCGCCCTACTGCTTCTGCAGACCCAGGCTGCGCGCCACCTCGCCCAGCGCGTCGTATTCGGCGCGCATGGCGCGGCCCATGGCGTCGCCCACCAGCAATTCGCGGGTGGCGCCCTGCGCCTGCATCACCTCCAGGAAGCGCGGCGTGCGCGCGGCGGTGGTGAAGGTCTCGGTCAGCTTCGCCATGCGGTCGGCCGGGATGCCCTGGGGCGCGATCATCCCCCACCAGATGGTGATGGCCATTTCCGGCAGGCCGAGGCTGCCGACGCCGGAGCCCTCGGGCGCCGCCGGGCTGCCGCCTACCGTGGTCAGGAAGTAGCAGCGCGCCGTGCCCGCGCGCACCGCCGGCATGGCGCCGACCAGCGAGCCGCCGAAGAAGGTGATGTGCCCGCCGAGGAAGGCCGGGAGCGTCTGCCCAGCGCCCTGGAAGGGCACCGTCGTCATCTGCAGGCCGAGCTGGCGGAGGATGCGCTCGACGCCGAGATGCATCACGCCGCCCAGGCCCTCATTGCCCCAGGTGTAGGTGTTGGGCCGCGCGCGGATGGCCGCGATCATGCTGGTCAGGTCGGTCGCCGGGAAATCCGGCCGCGCGCAGAGCGCGAAGGGCGAGTAGCCCACCTGGAAGACCGGCGCGATGGACTGGATGGTGTAGCGCGTGCCGAGCGTGTGCGGCGCCGAGGTGATGGGCGTGTTCCAGACGAAGCCGAGCGTATGCCCGTCGGGCCGGGCCTCGACCACCTGCTGCACGCCGATGGTGCCGCTGGCACCCGGCCGGTTCTCGACGATGATGGGCTGGCCCAGCGAGTTGCCGATGATCTCCTGCAGCGCCCGGGCGAAGATGTCGGTGCCGCCGCCCGGATTGACGGGGACGATGATGCGGATCGGCCGGTCGGGGAAGGTCTGCGCGGCGGCAGGCAGGGCGATGCAGGCCAGCAGGGCCAGGAACCAGCGACGCATGGGCTCTCTCCTTCACCGTGAAGGCTTGAGCTTGGCACGGATGCGCGCCCACGCAACCTACGGGATTGTCCCATGCCGTGGGAGTCGCATAGTGGCGGTTCACGCCGCGGAGGATGCCATGAAACTGATCGATCTGAGCCGGGAACTGCACCACAAGGCGCAGCGCCTGCCCAACCACCCGACCATCGAGGTCTATCCCTTCAGCACGCATGACGAGAAGCGCGTGGTGGATGGCTATGAGTTCTCCTCGGCCACGATGGTGCTGCACATGGGCGACCATGGCGGGACGCATGTGGATGCGCCGGTGCATTTCGACGAGACGCCGGGTGCCCTGACCATCGACCAGATGCCGCTCGAGACCTTCTTCACCGAGGCCCTCTGTCTCGACCTCACCCATGTGCCGGACAAGACGGACATCACCATCGCGCATCTGGAGGCGGCGGAGAAAGCCGCGGGCGTCAGCATCAAGCCGAAGGACACGGTGCTGCTCTACACCGGCTTCTACAAGCGCGCGGCCGGCACCGAGGGATACATCACGGATTTCCCGGGCCTGACGAAGGAGAGCGCCACCTGGCTGGGTGCGAAGGGCATCACCGCCTTCGCCGTGGAATCCGTGAGCCCCGGCCGGCCCGGGCGCAACAATTTCGAGGTGCACCATGTCTGCCGCGACATGGGCTTCACGCATTACGAGGGCGTGATCAACATGGACAAGGTCGTAGGCAAGGGCCGCTTCCGCTTCCTGGCCATGCCCCTGAAGATCCGCGGCGGCACCGGCAGCCCGGTGCGCGCGGTGGCGATCCTGGAAGACTGATGGGGTCTGGGGCCCGTGGCCCCAGCCGCCAGAGGCTATTTCTTCCTAGGTTCCGACACTTCGGCGGGGCAGCTTCGAAAGATCCTGCGCCGCCATCCAGGCGGGCCCGCCCTGGGCGACCCAGAGGCTGGCCGCCAGCGCCGCGAAGCCGCGATGCGCGATGAGATCCGCCTCGCCGAAGGTGTTGCGCGCCGCGTTCGCGCAGATCAGCACGCCGAGATATTCGTCCTGCCAGAGGATGGGCGCGAACATCGAGGAACCCGCGCGGAAGCTCTGCAGGATCTTCACGAAGCTCGAATGCAGCGCGGTGTCGCGCAGCAGCATGGGCTGGCGCGTCTTCGCGACTTCGCCCGGATGCCCGAGCCGGATGTCCACCAGCTCGTGATACTGCTCGGGCGCGAAATTCACCGGCGCCGTGATCATGTGGTGCTGCCGGTCCGCCGTGACCATGAAGGCGACGGCCGCGGCACCGATCGTGGGCGGTGGCGATTCCCGGAAGGCATTGGGGCGCAGCGCGGCCGAGGGGTCGCCCAGCAGCGCGGGGAGGGCGCGGGTGATGGCGTAGAGCGCTTCCTCCGGTCCATGCGCTGCCGCACCCTCGGCCGCGATCCGCGCGAAGCCTGCCATCTGTTCCATGCTGTTCCTCAGATCCTGAAGCGGTTGAGCCGTGCGGCATCGGGCGTCACGCCGATGCCGGCACCGGCGGGAAGGCGCGCCTGCCCGGCCTCGATCACAAGGCCGGGCGCGGCGATGTCCTCGGTCAGCATGGCATGGGTGAGGCTCAGGCCCCAATCCACCTCCGGCACCAGCGCCGCGAGATGCAGCACGGCGGCATTGCCGATGGAGGTCTCGGCGATCTTGCAGGCGAGCGTGGTCTGCATGCCGCCCTCGCGCGCCAGCGCATCGGCCGAAAGGGTAGGCAGCAGGCCGCCGAGCTTGATGGATTTCAGCCCGAAGCCGGCGGCGATGCCGCGACAGGCGGGAATGTCGGCCAGGCCGTGCAGGCCCTCGTCCACGCAGATCGGACAGTTGCTCTGCGCGGAAAGCTGCGCGAGGCCGGGCTGGTCATCATCCGGCAGCGGCTGCTCCAAATAGTCGAGCGTGCCCTCGGGCAGGGCGGCCAGGAAGGCGAGGGCCTCGGGCAGGCGCCAGGCCATGTTGGCATCGCCGGAGAGATGCGCCCGCGGGCCGAGGGCGGCGCGCAGCTTGCGGATCATCGCCGCGTCGTCGCGCGCGTCGGGCTGGAGGCCGAGCTTCACCTTGATGTGGCGGAAGCCGCGGGCCTGGGCGGCCAGGGCCGCTTCCAGCACGGCGGCCTCGGTCGCGCCGCCGATCATGGCGATGCAGGGCGCCGCATCGCGCCGGCGCTGGCCCAGGAAGTCGCAGAGCGGCAGGCCGGCCCGGCGGGCGGCGAGGTCGAGCAGGGCGGCCTCGGCGGCGCATTTGGCCCCGGTGTTGCTGCGGATGGCGCGGTCCAGCCGGTGGGTGATCTCGGCGGGCGCGGCGAAGGGCGCGGCGAGCAGGGCTGGGGCGAGGTAGCGGCGGGCGACCTCCGCCATGCCGGCCAGGACCTCGCCCGTCATGGTGGGCGCGGCCGAAGCTTCACCCCACCCCGAGCGGCCCTCCTTGTCCTGCGCTTCGATCACCAGCGTTTCGGCATGGGTGATGGTTTCGCTGGCCAGCTTGAGCGGCTGGCGGAGCGGGATGCGCAGCGGCCAGACATGGATCGCGGTGAGGCTGAGGGGCCAGGGGGAGGTCATGCCGACAACCTAGCAACAAAAAACCCGCCGCCAATGCTGGCGACGGGTTTGCAGGATCCGGCCGCAACTGCGGCCGGCGCTTGAGGCCGTTAAACCGAGTAATACATCTCGAACTCGACCGGGTGCGGCGTGTGCTCGAAGCGATACACCTCACCCCACTTCAGCTCGATGTAGCTCTCGATCTGGTCCTTCGAGAACACGTCGCCGGCCAGCAGGAAGTCGTGGTCGGCGGCGAGCGCACCCAGCGCCTCGCGGAGCGAACCGCAGACGGTCGGGATGTCCTTCAGCTCTTCCGGCGGCAGGTCGTACAGATCCTTGTCCATCGGGTCGCCCGGGTGGATCTTGTTCTTGATGCCGTCGAGGCCGGCCATCATCATCGCGGCGAAGGCCAGATAGGGGTTCGCACCCGGATCCGGGAAGCGCACCTCGACGCGCTTCGCCTTCGGGCTCGTCGCGTAGGGGATGCGGCAGGAGGCGGAGCGGTTGCGGGCCGAATAGGCCAGCAGCACGGGGGCCTCGAAGCCCGGGATCAGGCGCTTGTAGCTGTTGGTCAGCGGGTTGGTGAAGGCGTTCAGCGCCTTGGCATGCTTGATGATGCCGCCGATGTAGTAGAGCGCCGTCTCGGACAGGTCGGCATAGCCGTTGCCCGCGAACACCGGCTTGCCATCCTTCCAGATGGACTGGTGCACGTGCATGCCCGAGCCGTTGTCGCCGTAGATGGGCTTCGGCATGAACGTCGCGGACTTGCCGTAGGAGTGGGCGACGTTGTGGATCACATACTTGTAGATCTGCATGTGGTCGGCCTGCGTCACCAGCGTGCCGAACTTGGTGCCGAGCTCATGCTGCGACTGCGCCACCTCGTGGTGGTGCTTCTCGCCGGCGACGCCCATCTCGATCATGGTCGAGAGCATCTCGGCGCGCAGGTCCACTTCGCTGTCCACCGGGTTCACCGGGAAGTAGCCGCCCTTGACGCCCGGGCGATGGCCCATGTTGCCCTCGGGGAAGTCCTTCATCGAGGCGCCGGGGCCTTCGATGCTGTCGAGCGAGAAATGGCCGAAATTGCCGCCCGTGCCGAACTTCACATTGTCGAAGATGAAGAACTCGGCTTCCGGACCGAAGAAGGCGGTGTCGCCGATGCCGGTGCTCTTCAGGTACTCTTCGGCCTTCTTGGCGGTCGAGCGCGGGTCGCGGTTGTAGCGCTGGCCGGTCGAGGGCTCATAGATGTCGCAGAAGAGGATCAGCTGCGGCTTGGCCGAGAACGGGTCCATGCAGGCCGAGGCCGCGTCCGGCATCAGGATCATGTCGGACTCGTTGATCGCCTTCCAGCCGGCGATCGAGGAGCCGTCGAACATGATCCCTTCCTCGAAGGTCTCTTCTTCGATGGTGGAGACGTGCTGAGCGGTGTGCTGCCACTTGCCGCGCGGGTCGGTGAAGCGGAAGTCCACATACTCCACGCTGTTCTCCTTGATCATTTCCATGACCTTGGAGACTGCCTCGGGGGAATTCATCGCCATGTCGTCTCTGTCCTGTTGCCTGCGTCCCTGTGGAAATTTCCCCGCGGGCGTTTCCCGCGCGGGCGCCGCATCGCTGGCCAGGGACGCCCCCAGGGCCAGCGTGCAGCGAAACTCGTCCGCGCCCTCCGGGAGGGCGCCGCAACCTCAGACCGCGTCCTCGCCCCGCTCGCCGGTGCGGATGCGGATCACCTCGGCGATGTCCGAGACGAAGATCTTGCCGTCGCCGATGCGGCCGGTGCGGGCGGCGGCCTGGATGGCCTCGACCGCGCGTTCCAGCATGTCATCGGCGCAGATCACCTCGATCTTCACCTTGGGCAGGAAGTCCACGACATATTCGGCGCCGCGATAGAGCTCCGTATGGCCCTTCTGCCGGCCAAAGCCCTTCGCCTCGAGCACCGTCAGGCCCTGAAGGCCGATCTCGTGCAGGGCATCCTTCACCTCGTCGAGCTTGAAGGGCTTGATGATGGCCTCGATCTTTTTCATCGCATCCAACATGTCTGTGCCTGGGCGTATGGCTGGCCCAAGACGTTTCCCGATCGGCTCCGGGCGGCGATGCTTGCCGCCTCCCGTGAAGCCGACTGCCTTTTGCACGCGGCGGGCAACGGGCGCAATCGTGCCCGCATGGGGTTCCGGTCCGGATCCAGGCCAGGAAAGCCTGAATCGGAGGCAGCCTGCCGAGGATCAAGGCAGGTCCGGTCCCCGCGCCTTGCGTGGCCGCGGGGGTGCCCCCATGCTACAGCGCAGGACCTTTTCCCCTTGCCGCCAAGGTTGCCGCCGATGAAGCCGATGAATGAGCTGCTCTCCGCCACGGGAACGACGATCTTCACCGTCATGTCCGCGCTCGCGGTGCAGCATGGCGCGATCAACCTGGGCCAGGGCTTCCCCGATTATGACGGCCCGCCCGACGTGCTGAAGGCGGCTGCCGACGCGCTGATGGATGGCCGCAACCAATACCCGCCGATGACCGGCGTGCCCGAGCTGCGCCAGGCCGTCGCCGCCGCCAACAAGCGCTTCTACGGCATCGAGGTGGACCCCAATGCCGAGGTCGTCGTCACCTCCGGCGCGACCGAGGCGATCACGGCGAGCCTGATGGCCGTGCTGAACCCGGGCGACGAGGTCGTGCTGATCGAGCCGCTCTATGACACCTACGTGCCGACGGTGAAGCTGCTGGGCGCCATCCCGCGCATCGTCCGCCTCAGCCCGCCCAAGTGGGAGCTGCCGCGCGCCGAACTCGCCGCCGCCTTCGGGCCGAAGACCAAGGCCATCCTGTTCAACACGCCGATGAACCCGACGGGCAAGGTGTTCACCGCCGCCGAACTCGCCTTCATCGCCGATCTCGTGACGCGGCATGATTGCTACGCCATCTGCGACGAGGTCTATGAGCACCTGACCTATGATGGCTGGAAGCACATCCCGCTGATGACGCTGCCCGGCATGCGCGAGCGGTCCTTGCGGATCGGCAGCGCGGGCAAGACCTTCAACCTGACCGGCTGGAAGGTGGGCTACGTCACCTGCGACCGCGCCCTGCAGCCCAATGTGGCGAAGGCGCACCAGAACCTGACCTTCACCACGCCGCCCAACCTGCAGCGCGCCGTGGCGGTGGGCCTCGCCAAGGATGACGCCTATTTCGCCTCGCTCGGCGCGGAGCTGGCGGCGCGGCGGGACATCCTGGCGGCTGGCCTCACGGAACTCGGCTTCCATGTTCTGCCGGCCATGGGCAGCTATTTCGTGACGGCCGATATCCGCTCCATCGGCTTCACCGGGGATGACGTGGCCTTCTGCCGCACCCTGACCGAGGAGGCGAAGGTGACGGCGATTCCCGTGACGGCCTTCTACGCCGGCGAGAACCCGCCCAACCACTACGCCCGCTTCGCCTTCTGCAAGAATGAGAGCGTGCTGCGCGAGGCGCTGGCGCGGATCGGCGCCTGGATGCAGGCGCGCCGCGCGGCCCAGCGCGTGGCGGGCTGAAGCCTCGGGGCGGCCCGTCGCGCGGGCCGGGTTGACGCAAACCGCATCGCGGGCCTATCCAGCGCCGCGTGCGGCGGTCGTAGCTCAGGTGGTAGAGCGCCAGGTTGTGGTCTTGGATGTCGCGGGTTCGAGTCCCGTCGATCGCCCCATCTCTTCCCTCATCATGATCATCCCAGGGCCTCGCGCCCATGCGGGGCCGTGAAGTCCAGCTCCGGCCCCACGGGCAGGATGCCGCCCGGGTTCAGCTGCCGGTGGCTGAGGTAGTAGTGCCGGCGGATATGGTCGAAATCCACCGTCGCCGCGACGCCGGGCCATTGGTAGAGCTCCCGCAGCCAGCCCCAGAGGTTGGGATGATCCAGGATGCGGCGACGGTCGCAGCGGAAATGGCCGACATAGACCGCATCGAAGCGCACGAGCGTGGTGAAGAGCCGCCAGTCGGCCTCCGTCACCTGGCCGCCCAGCAGGTAGCGTGAGCGGGACAGCCGCGCCTCCAGCTCGCCCAGCATCTCGAAGAGCGGGCCGATCGCCGCGTCATAGGCGGCCTGGCTGCGGGCGAAGCCCGCCTGGTACACGCCGTTGTTGACGGCCGCGTAGATGCGCGCGTTCAGCGCATCAATCTCCGGGCGCAGCGCCCGAGGGTAGAAATCGCCGGGGCGGGCGCCGATTCCGTCGAAAGCGGAATTGAGCATGCGGATGATCTCGGCGGATTCATTGTTCACGATCCGCCCGCGTGCCTTGTCCCAGAGCACCGGCACAGTGACGCGCCCCGTGTAGCTGGGCTCGGCCGCGCTGTAGAGCTCGTGCAGATGCGCGGCGCCGCGGACGGGGTCGGGCACCACGCCGGGGGCGGGCGAGAAGCCCCAGCCCTGTTCGCCCATCAGCCAATGGGTGACGGAGACGGAGATCATCCCCTCCAGCCCCTTCAGCGTCCGGAAGATCAGCGCGCGATGCGCCCAGGGGCAGGCGAGGGAGACGTAAAGGTGATAGCGCCCCGCCTCCGCCGCGAAGCCGCCCTCGCCGCCGGGGCCGGGGGCGCCGTCCGGCGTGATCCAGTTCCGGAATTGCGACTCGCGGCGGATGAAGGCGCCGCCCGCGCTGGCGGGCGGGGGCTCCTCGCTGGTCCAGGCGCCATGCAGCAGCAGGCCCATCGGCTCAATCCCTCCGGCCCGTGGCGGGTTGCAGGAACTGGCTGGCGACGATGCTGCCGATCACCACCGCCATGCCCAGCATCTGCACCGGCGAGAGCGTCTGGCCCAGCACCATCCAGCCCAGCAGCACGGCCGAGACCGGGCTGAGCAGGCCGAGCGGCGCGACCACGCCGGGCCCGAGCCGCCCGATGCCGCGGAACCAGAGGATGTAGGTGCCCGCCGCGCCGATCAGCCCGAGCCAGGCCAGGCCGATGGCGCCCCGGGCGGAGAGCTCCGGCAGGGGCGGGTGCCACCAGAGCAGCAGCGGCAGGAGGACGAGGCCGCCCGCGGTGAGCTGCCAGGCCGTGAAGGTGAGCGGCGAGACGGGCGGCTGCCACTTGCGCGTCAGCACCGTGCCCGCCGCCATGCCGATGGCACCGGCCAGGCCCGCCGCGATCCCCCACATGTCCAGCGCGGCGCCCGGGGCCAGCACCAGCAGCGCCACGCCCAGCATGCCGGCCAGCGCGGCCAGCACGGCGGCGGGCCGGATGGTGCTGCCCAGGACCGGGGCGGCCAGCAGCAGGACGAAGAGCGGCTGGATCGCCCCGACCGTCGCCGCCACGCCGCCGGGCAGGCGATGCGCCGAGATGAAGAGCATCACCCAGAAGAAGGAGAAGTTGAGGATGCCCAGCACCAGGGCTCGCGCCCACCAGATGCCCTGCGGCAGCTGACGGACGAGCAGGAGCAGCAGCAGTCCCGCCGGCAGCGCGCGCAGCAGGGCGAGCGCCAGGGAATCCCAGCCGCCCAGCAGCTCCGTGGTGACCAGGTAGGTGCTGCCCCAGATGGCGGGGGCGAGGGCGGTGAGGGCGAGGTCCCCAAGGGGGGGTGTTGCACGGGGCATGGGGCGGGTCCGATTATCTTGACTTCAAGATAACATCGAATGTCTTGAGTTCAAGATATCCCGGCGGCACAAGAACGCATGGACCATCTCGACCTCGTCCTCGCCCAATGGGCCCGCGAAAGGCCCGACCTCGACACCGGCCCGATGGGGCTGATCGGCCGCGTGCTGCGCCTCTCCCGCCACCTGATGCGCGAGATGGAGGCAACGCTCGCTTCCCATGGGCTGAACTTCGCGAGCTTCGACGTGCTGGCGACGCTGCGCCGCGCGGGCCCGCCCTTCGCGCTCTCGCCGAATGACCTGCTGGGGACGATGATGATCACCTCCGGCACCATGACGCACCGCGTGGACCAGCTGGAAAAGGCGGGCCATGTGCGCCGGAAGCCCAACCCGGAGGATGGGCGCAGCGTGCTCATCACCCTCACCCCCGCGGGACGGGCGCTGGTGGACCGCGTGCTGGGCGCGCATGTCGCGACCCAGGCGCGGCTGGTGGCCGGGCTCGGCCCGGCCGAGCGCGCGGCGCTGGGCCCGCTGCTCTCGGCCTGGCTGGCCGCGCTGGAGCCGCCGCCCGAGGCGCTTTCCCAATCCGCGTGATTGCCTCTACACCCGGCGCAACAACCCTGGAGGAAACCATGTCCCTGCGCCGCATCCTGCTGGCCGGCCTTGCCGCCTTCGCGCTCGCCTCGCCCGCCGCCGCCTTCCCGGACCGGCCGATCCGCCTCGTCGTCCCCTTCGCCGCCGGCGGCGCCACCGATGTGGGCGCCCGCGTGCTGGCCGAGGCGATGTCCGCCCACCTGCCGCAGCCCATCGTCGTCGAGAACCGCGTGGGCGGTGCCGGCATCGTCGCCTCCGAAGTGGTGGCGCGCGCCCCGGCCGATGGCCATACGCTGCTGATCAACAACACCTCACACTCGGTGCTGCGCCTCGTCGTCCCCAATGCGCCGATCGACGTGACCACGGCGCTCTCGGCCGTCTCCATCCTCTCGGAGATGCCGATGGTGATGCTGGTGGCCAACAACCACCCGGCGCAGAACGTGCGCGAGTTCATCACCATGGCGCGCGCGGCCCCCGGCCGCTTCGACTATGGCAGCACCGGTGGCGGCGGCACGCTGCAGATGGCGGCGCTGCTCTTCCTCAACGCTGCCGGGCTCGAGCTGAACGAGATCCCCTATCGCGGCGGCGCGCCCGCCACGCTCGACCTCGCGGCCGGGCGCATCGCCATGGTCTTCGACGTGGCGCTGACCGGCGTGCAGACCGCCCGCGGCGGCCAGGCCCGCGCCTTCGCCGTCACCAGCGCCGGCCGCAGCCCGGCCCTGCCCGATGCGCCGAGCCTGCGCGAGATCGGCCTGGATGCCGAGATGAATGTCTGGCAGGCGATCTTCACCGCCAGCGCCACGCCGGCCCCGGTCAAGGCCACGCTGCAACGCGCCATCGCCGCCGCCATGGGCACCGAGGCCATGGCCCGCCGCATGGCGGAACTGGGCGCCGACCGCATCGTCGCCAATACGCCCGAGGAGGCGCAGCGCTACGTCACGGCCGAGGTCGCGCGCTGGGAGACCCTGCTGCGCGGGCGCATCACGCCGGCACGCTAGGGGGATCGCGGCAGGCCGGGGCCGTGCGGGAAACCATCCCGGCCGGCGTGAAGCCGTGGCGGGTGCGGCCCGTCTCTGGCATGCTCCGCCGGTCATGAGCACCGAGAGACCGGCCCCGAGCCTGCGCCGCCACCTGCTGCGCCTCGCCGTGCTCATGCTGCTGCCCGCGACGCTGCTGGGCGGCTGGCTGACCATGGAGCTGGCGGCCCGCCTGAAATCCGACACCGAGGCGCTGCTGGCCAGCGGCGCGCGTTCGCGCGCGCTGGCGGTGGAACGCGACCTGGAGGCGGCGGTTCTGCTGCTCCAGTCGCTCGCCACCTCGCCGCATCTGGACGCCGGCGAGGCGGGCCTGGCCGCCTTCCATGCCCAGGCGCGGGAGGTGGTGGCGCCGCTCGGCAGCTTCGCCATCTTCGTCCGGCGGGAGGAGCCGCGGCGGCAGCTGGTGAACAGCCGCCTGCCGCTCGGCAGCACGCTGCCGACCATGCTGGAGGACGGCGCCGCCGCGCGGGCGATGCGGACCGGCCAGCCGGCCTTCCGCGAGCCGCTGCTGCTGCCCCGGATCGAGCAGAACCTGGCCAGCGTCGCCGTGCCGGTGCGCCGTGACGGGCAGGTGGTGGGCGCGCTCTCCATGCCGATCCTGCCATCCCGCCTGGCCGCGCTGCTGCGCCAGCCGGTCGGCCAGATCGGCTCGGCCGGCTTCATCATCGCCCCGCCGGACGGGCTGGTGGCGAGCCTCGTCTTCGCCGACGGCGCCTCCGACCCCTGGACCATTCCGCCCGGCTTCCTGGAGCGCCTGGGCCCGGCCGCGCGCGGCATCATCCGCGCCCCGGGCCCGGTCGGCGAACCCCTGCTGATGGCCTTCGAGCGCGTGCCGCTCAACGGCTGGATCGTCATCCTCGCCGCCACCGAGGCGGAGGAGCAGGCGGCCTGGCTGCAGCCCGCGCTGAATGCGGCCGCACTCGCGCTCGGCGTCGTGCTGCTGCTGGCGCTGCTGACCATCCGCTTCATCCAGCGGCTGATCCGCCCCCTGTCGCGCCTGACGAGCGACACCCGCCAGGCGCCCCCCGGGGGGCTGCGCGTCGCGGAGTTCGAGGCGCTGGCCGCCGCCGTGGCCGAGGCGCGGCGCGCCCCCCTGCGGGAGGCCGAGGCCTCGCGCGAGCTGGTGGCGCAGACCATCGCGCTGGCGCGCGAGGTGGAGGATGACCGGCAATTGCTCCGCTCGGTCATGGAATCCGTGCCGGACGAGATCTTCGTGAAGGATGCGCGGCTGCGCTACGTCATGGTGAACCGCGAGGTGGCGCGCGTGATCGGGCGGCCCGAGGGCTATATCCTGAACCGCACGGATGAGGAGCTGCTGGATGCCGAACTGGCCGCCCGGCTCGGCGCGATCGACCGCGAGGTGATGCGCAACGGCGTGATCCACGAATACGAGAGCGCGATGGCCATGCCGGGCCATCCGGGGGAGGAGCGCACCTATTTCGTCGTGAAGGCGCCCTGGCGCGATTCCACCGGGCAGGTCGTCGGCCTCGTCGGCGTGGCGCGCGACGTGACGCGCCGCCGCGCGACCGAGCAGCGGTTGCGCCAGGCGGAGGAGGCGATGCGCCGCATCGCGCGCGCGGACACGCTCTCCGCCATGAGCATGGGCGTCGCGCACGAGCTGAACCAGCCGCTGACCGCGGCCGGCAATTTCCTGCGCGCGGGGATGCGCATGCTGCAAGGCGAGCAGCCGGACCAGAAGCGCGTCGCCGCCGCGCGGGACGCAATGCGCGAGGCGGCGAACCAGGCGCTGCGCGCAGGCGAGATCCTGCGCCGCCTGCGCGACTTCATCGGCCGTGGCGAGACGGAGCAGCAGCTGGTCTCGCTCGGGCCGCTCGTGGCCGATGGCGCGGCGCTGGTGCGCGCGGCGCAGGGCACGGATGCGCCGCAGATCGCGCTCGACCTCTCGGTCTCGGGCTGCGTCGTGATGGCCGACCAGGTCCAGCTCCAGCAGGTCTTCGTCAACCTGCTGCGCAACGCCATCGAGGCCACGGAAGGGCTTGCCGACCGCGGCATCGCCGTCAGCCTGCAACGGGAGGGGGGGCGTGCCGTACTGAGTTTCCGCGACGCGGGCCCCGGCCTGCCGCCCGAGGTGCGAGAGCGCCTGTTCCAACCCTTCGTCAGCACCAAGGAGAGCGGCATGGGCATCGGCCTTTCCATCTGCCGCGCCATCATCGAGGCGCATGGCGGGCGCATCTCGGCCCCCGCCGGCGAGGGCCGCGGCACGGTGATCCGCATCGAGCTGCCGCTCAGCCAGGCGGCGCTCGCGGCATGAGTGGCCCGCTGGTCCATGTGGTGGATGATGACGAGGCGGTCCGCCGCTCGCTCGCCATGCTGCTGGAGTCGATGAGCCTGCGGGCGACGACCTATCCGAGCGCCGAGGCGCTGCTCGCCGTCGCCGCCGCGCCCGAGGGGCTGGAGCCGGGCTGCATCCTGCTCGATGTCCGCATGGAGGGGATGGACGGGCTGTCGCTGATCGAGGTGCTGCGCCGCCAGGGCGTGAGCCTGCCCGTGGTGGTGGTGACCGGCCATGCCGACGTGCCGCTGGCCGTGCGCGCGATGCGCGCGGGCGCGCTGGATTTCGTCGAGAAGCCCTATTCGGAGGAGCGCATCCTGGAGGCGGTCGGCGGCGCGCTCACCGCGCTGCGCACGGCCGACCAGCGCCGCGCGCTGGAAATCCAGGCCGAGGCGCAGGTGGCCGCCCTCTCGCCGCGCGAGAGCGAGGTGCTGGCCGGGCTGGTTGCCGGCAAGCCCAACAAGGTGATCGGCTATGAGCTCGGCATCAGTCCGCGCACGGTGGAGGTGCACCGCGCCAACCTGATGGAGAAGCTCGGCGTGCGCAGCCTGCCCGAGGCGGTGCGGATCGGCCTCGCCGCGGGGATCTCGCCGGAGCGCTAGTGGCCGTGGGCCGCCTCAGGCGGCAGCGGCGAGGGTCTCTTCCTGGGCCCGGCGCAGGTCGATGCGCGCGCGCAGCGGCAGGTGGTCCGAGGCGAGGCGCGCGAGCGGCGAGGCATGCGCCTCCACGCCGGCCAGCATGTCGCGCGGGTGGGCCAGGATGCGGTCCAGCGCGAGGAAGGGGAGGCGCGAGGGGAAGCTCGGCTCGCCCGGGTCGAGCGGGCCGAAGAGGCTCTCCAGCGGCACGAGCGAGGAGGGGATGCCCGGCCGCCACTCGTTCAGGTCGCCCATCAGCAGGGTCGGCATGGGGCTGCCGCTGCGGATCGCCTCCAGCAGCGCCTCCGCCTGCATGGCGCGGTGGCGCCGCAGCAGGCCGAGATGGGCGGCGACGACGCGTACGCGGCCGGCGGGCAGCTGCAGTTCGGCCACCAGCGCGCCACGCGCCTCGGCCCCGGGCAGGTGCAGGCGGCGCAGCCGGACCAGCCGCGCCTGGCGCACCAGGATGGCATTGCCATGCCAGCCATGGCCGCCCGGCGTGTCCGAGACATGCAGCATGGTCAGGCCGGTGCGGCGCTCCAGCGCCGCCGCGTTCAGCAGCCCGGTGCGCTGGCCGAAGCGGCGATCCACCTCCTGCAGGGCCAGCACATCGGCCTCGAGCTCGGCGATGACGGCGGCGATGCGGCCGGGGTCGAAGCGATTGTCCACGCCCACGCATTTGTGGATGTTGTAGGAGGCGACGGTGAGGCAGCCTTCCTCGCGCGGGGCGGCGGGCCCGGCGGGCTTGCGGCCGCGCAGGATGGCGCCGCCCAGCTTGCGCAGGGCGCCGTGCAGTTCGAGCGGCAGGGCAGTCCGTGGCGGGCGCGGCGGCGGGGTGGGCATGCGGCTTTCTTTGCGGGAGCCCTCTCCATATGGGAGGTGCTGCGTGGAGCGAAACGTTTTCGCGCCGCCTTGCAAAGAATCCATGAAGCTCGCCTCAACCCGTTTCCATCGGGATGATGCGGCAGGCGGCGGGCGCCACGGCCAGGCTCAGGCTGCTCCCGGGCGCGGGCAGCGGCGCCTGGGGCGGGAGGGCGAGCGCGACGGGCGCGGTGCCGTCCACCAGCAGGTCGAGCAGGGTCGCGGCGCCGCGATAGCGATGGCCGAGCACGCGTGCCTCCAGCGTGTTCTCCTCGGCGCGGGCCGCGCCGGGGCGCAGCGCCTCGGGCCGGATCAGCAGGCCATGCCCCTGGGCGACGCGGCGGGCCGGCGGGGCCGCGAGGCGCGTGCCGGCGCGGGTGACGAAGCCGCCCGGCTCGGCGCGGCCCTCGAGCCAGAGCGCCTGGCCCAGAAATTCCGCCACGAAGCGGCAGGCGGGCTCCTCATAGACCTCGCGCGGGCTGCCGATCTGGAGGACGCGGCCTTGCGCCATGATGGCGATGCGGTCGGCCAGCGCCATCGCCTCCTCCTGGTCATGCGTGACGATCAGGGTGGTGGTGCCGATGCGCGTCAGGATCTGCCGCAGCTCGGTCTGCAAGGTGTGGCGCAGCTTCGCGTCGAGGTTGGAGAGCGGCTCGTCCAGAAGCAGCAGGCGCGGGTCGATGGCGAGCGCGCGGGCGAGGGCCACGCGCTGCTGCTGCCCGCCCGAAAGCTGCGCGGGACGCCGCGCGCCAAGCCCCGCGAGGCGCACGAGATCGAGCATCTCGGCCACGCGGCGCTCGCGCTCGGGGCGGGCGATGCCGCGGCGGCGCAGGCCATAGGCGATGTTGTCGGCGACGCTCATATGCGGGAACAGCGCATAGTCCTGGAAGACCAGGCCGATGTCGCGCGCATGCGGCGGCAGGCGGATGAGGTCTCGGCCGGCCAGGGTCACGCTGCCGGAATCGGCGCTCTCGAAGCCGGCCACGATGCGCAGCGTGGTGGTCTTGCCGCAGCCCGAGGGGCCAAGCAGGGCGACGACCTCAGCGGCGCCCGCATCGAGGCTGGCGCCATCCAGCGCGAGGGCGGCGCCGAAGCGGCGCGTCAGGTTCTGCACCTCCAGCATCAGCCGCGCGCCCCCACATCGCCCGCCAGCCGCTCGATGCCGATGGTGCGGTCGAGCAGCAGCAGGAGCACGAGCGTGGCCGCGAGGAAGACGGTGGAGACCGCGGCGATGGTGAGGTTCAGGTTGGCCCGCATCTCGGCCACCAGGGCGATGGGCAGCGTTTGGGTGAAGGCATCGGAGAGGAAGAGGCTCACGGCCACCTCGTCGAAGGAAAGCACGAAGGCCATGGCTGCACCGGCCACGATGCCGCTGCGCGCGGCGGGCACGGCCACGTCCCAGAGGGCCCGCGCCTCGCTGGCGCCGAGCGAGATCGCGGCCTCGATCTGGCTGCGCTTCACGCCGATCAGGCTTGCCAGCACGGCGCGCAGCGTGAAGGGCAGGGTGATGACCACGTGTCCCATGACGAGCCGCGTGAAGGGGTCGAAGATGCCGAGCTTCGCGGTGAAGACCAGCAGCGAGAAGCCGATGACGACGGTGGGGATGAATTTCGGCGAGAGGAATACCGCCTCCAGCGTGTCCCGCCCGGCGAGCCGCGGGTCCATCAGGGCCAGCGCGCCCATGGTGCCGAGGATGGTGGCGATGGCGGCCGCGACCAGGCCGAGCTGGAGGCTGACGAACAGCCCGTCCATGTAGGTCGGGTTGGTGGCGAAGGCGCGGTACCAGCGCAGCGAGAATTCGCGCGGCGGAAAGGCGCCGAGGAAGCTGCGATCGTCGAAGGAGAGCAGGCAGGCGACCAGCAGCGGCACGAGCAGGAAGAGCACGGCGGCCAGCACCGCGGCCCGCGCCATCAGCCGCGCCAGCAGGTCGAGCGCCCTCATCGGGGCACCAGCCGGCGCGCCAGCGCGCTCAGGCCATAGACCACGAGGAAGGCGAGGATCAGCATGGTGACGCCGATCGCCGCACCCGCGGGATAGTTCCCGATATCGGCGAAGCGCGTGTACATCAGGCTCGTCGTGAACACGACGACGCCGCGGCCCAGCACCAGCGGCGCCACGAAATTGCTGATGCACATGGCGAGCGAGACCAGGAAGGCCGAGACCATGCCGGGTGCCGCCAGCGGCAGCAGGATGCTCACCACCGCATCGCTGCGCGTGGCGCCGAGCGAGGCGGCGGCCTCCTCCAGCCGGGGGCTGAGGGCGCGGAAGGTGCCGACCAGCATGAGCGCCACCACGGGCAGGGTGAAGTGCAGCAGGCCGATGCCCACCAGCACCTCGGCATAGCGCGGATGGCGCGGCGCGATGCCGAGCAGCGCGCCCAGCGGCGCCAGCGGGCCGAGGCTGCCCCAGGCCATCTCGACGGCGTAGAGCCGCGCGATCAGGCTCATCACCAGGAGCCCCACCAGCAGCGCGAGCAGCGCCTTGCGCAGCCCCGCGCGCGGGCTGCGGACGGCGGCGAAGGCCAGCGGCGCGCCGAGCAGCAGGCTGAGCGTGGAGACGATCAGCCCGATGCGGAAGGTCTCCCAGAAGTAGAAGAGATAGGCCGGCTGCAGGAGCTCGCGGTAATGGGCGAGCGTCCAGCCCTCGCCGGGGCGCATGCTGCCGGGCACGAAGGGCTTCAGGCTTTCGAGCGCGAGCAGCGCCACCGGCCCGCCCATGAGCAGGGCCAGCAGCAGGAGTCCGGGCGCCAGCAGCCAGAGCGCCAGTCGGGACGTCATCCCCGCCGGACCAGCGGCGTGATCTCCGTCTCCCAGCGCCGTGTCCAGGCATCCACCTGGCTCGACATGTAGGCGTAGTCCGGGATGTAGGCGAAGCGCTCCAGCTCGTCCGGCTTGTAGAAGATGTCGGCGATGGCGGGTGCGGGCGTCGAGTTGATGTTGGTGGGGCCGGAGCCCAGCGGCATGTTGTAGCGCGTGTTGATCGGCGCCGTCGCGAAGTGGTTGGCGAAGCGCTTGGCCGCCGCCACGCGGTTCGCGTTCTCGCCCTTCATGACCGCGAAGCCCTCGTTGAAGAGGAAGCCCTTGTTGTCAGGCAGGCGGGTCAGCAGGCGGCAGGGGAAGCGGTCGCGCACCGCCTGCCAGCCGCCGGTGTTCCAGAAGGCGACGGAGAGATCGCCCGCGCTCATCGCGTTGATCATCTCGGAATTGTTGGCGACGACGCGGCCGATCTGCCCGCGCTCGGCCAGCTGCTTCAGGAATTGCCAGCCGGGCTCGATGTTGCGCTCATTGCCGCCGCGCTGCATGGCGAGGCTGACCAGCAGCAGGCCGGAGAGGTTCACCGGCACCGGCACGCAGAGCTTGCCGCGGAAGCGCGGCTCCAGCAGCTGCTCGATGCTCTCGATGGGCGGGCCGGTCACGAGGTCGGTGCGGTAGCCCCAGAAGGCGCCGGCGGTGGAGAGCGGGACGGTCATCTTCCGGCCCTGCGCGTCCTTCTTGAAGAAGGCGTCGGGGATGTCGCGCAGCGCGGGCATCTCCGTCTCGTTCACCGGCTCCATCCAGCCGGCCTCCATCATCGCGGCGAAGACCGGATCCCAGGCGGCGATCAGGTTCTGCGGCACGCGCGGCCAGAGCGGGCGCAGCCTTCCCACGATGGCCATGGCGCCGCCCGCATGCAGCTCCCACTGGATGCGGTCGCCTGTCGCGCGCATCCATTCCTCGCCGATCGGTCGGCTCACCTCGATCCATTGGGCGCCCCACATGACGACGAGCAACTGCTCGCCGCGCGGCTGGGCGAAGACCGGTCCCGACCCCGCCATGGTTGCGAGGCCGCCCAGCAGGGCGCGGCGGTTGACGGCAGGCGAGGCGATGATCCGGGCCATGGGAGTCTCCGCGAGGGTTCCGCGGCACGGGGCATGCATGGCGCATGCCAGCACCCTCAGTGCCAGCCGAACCGGGAGAGACATCCATGCAGCCTGACCTCATCTTGACGGATGCGATGCTCGTCACCCATGGCGAGGCGCCGATCCCCCGCGCCTTCGTCGCGATGGGCGGCGGCAAGATCCTGGATTGCGGGCCGATGGAGCGCCTGCCGCCGAGCGATGCGCCGAAGCTCAGCCTGCCCGGCCGCCTGCTGACGCCGGGGCTGATCAACATCCACACCCATGCCGTGCTCTCGCTCATGCGCGGCATCGCCGTGGATATGGGCTTCGCGCCCGCCTATACGCCCGGCGTCCCGCATGGGCACGAGATCAACGCGGAGGAGGCGCTGGCGCTGGCGCGGCTCGGCGCGATGGAAGCCCTGCTCATGGGCTCCACCGTGATGGTGGACAGCTACGTGCATGGCGAGGTGACGCTGCCCGCCATCGCCGATCTCGGCCTGCGCATCTGGGCCTGCGGGCGGCTGCATGATGTCGATTTTTCGCGCGTGCATCTCGCCGATTGGCGCCATGTCCCGGAGATCGGCGCAGGGCGCCTGGCCGAGGTCGAGGCGCTGATTGCCCAGTTCCATGGCAGCCATGGGGGCAGGGCGCATGTCATCGTGGCACCGCACGCGCCCGACACCTGCTCCGCGGCACTGCTGCGCCGCGCGGCCGATCTCGCGCGCGACGCGAAGCTGCTGACCACGACGCACCTCTCGCAATCCCAGCTGGAGAACGCCGAGATCCAGCGGCGTGACGGGTGCTCGCCCACCCAGTTGCTGGAACGTTGCGGCCTGTTGGATGACCGGCTGATCGCGGCCCACTGCATCCACATGTCGCCCGATGACGTGGCGCGCTTCGGTGCGGCCGGCGCCACGGTCGCGCATGTGCCGAAGGGCAACGCGACCGGCGGCGCCATCGCCAATACGCCGGCCCTCCGCGCGGCGGGTGCGCGCATCGCGCTCGGCACCGACAACCTGACGCAGGACATGGCCGAGCAGATGCGCTGGGCGCTCGCCACGGCGCGCATCCGCGTGGGCTCGGTGGGCGAGGGCTGGCAGCCGGAGGACGCCTTCGCCATGGCGACGGTGAATGGCGCGGCCGCCCTCGGCAAGTCGGGGCGTCTTGGTCAGTTGGCGCCGGGCTTCGCGGCCGATGTGGTGGCCTGGGATTTCCGACGCGCGCATCTGACGCCGCTGCTCGACCCCTTGGGCACGCTGGTGCATGACGCCAATGGCCGCGATGTGGAGCATGTCTGGATCGCCGGCCGTCAGGTGGTGGAAGCGGGCCGCCCGACGCAGGCGGATGAGGCGGCGGTGCGTGCCGCGGCCCAGAGCGCGGCCGAGGGACTCTGGGCGCGCGCCCGTGCCATGATGGCGGCATGAGCATCCCCTTCCGCCTCGTCGAGAATCTCCGCACCCCCGGCTACCTGCCCTTCTATCTCGGCCTGCATGGCGGGTTCTGGGCGCGGGAGGGGCTGGATGTGCAGATCATCACGGCGCCCGCGACATCCGAGACGCCGAAGCTGCTGCTCTCCGGCCAGGCGGATGCCGCCTGGGGCGGGCCGATGCGCGTGATGATGTATCACGACGCCGACCCCGCCTGCCCGCTGGTCTGCTTCGCCCAGGCCGTCGCGCGTGATCCCTTCATGCTGGTGGGCCGCAGGCCCAACCCGGCTTTCCGCTTCGCCGACCTCGCGGGCCTCACCGTCGGTGTCGCGACGGATGTGCCCACCCCCTGGATGACCTTCCAGGATGACCTGCGCCGCGCCGGCTTCGACCCCGCCGCGCTGGTCCGCGCGCCCGACCTGCCGATGGCGGAGAATGCCGCGGCCTTCGCCGCGGGGGCGATGGATGTGGTGCAGCTCTTCGAGCCCCATGCCGACCGGCTCGTGCAATCGGGTGCCGGTCATGTCTGGCACCGGTTCAGCGACCGCGGCGACATCGGCTACACCACCCTCGTCGCCACGCGCGCGACGCTCGCCGAGAAGCGGCCGGCGCTGATCCGCCTGGTGCGCGGCCTGGCCGCCGCGCAGGAGGCGCTGGCCCGCGCCAGCGGCGCCGAGCTGGCCGAGGCGCTGGCCGCTTTCTTCCCCGACCTGCCGCGCGCGCAGCTGGAGCGCATCGCACTCGCCTATCGCGCTGCGGGCCTCTGGGCCGCCACACCTGAGCTGCCCCCCAGCGCCTTCGTGCGCCTCAAGGCCGCGCTGCTCTCCGGCGGGCTCATCGCGCGCGATATTCCCTATGACGCGGCGGTGGATGCTGCATTATCCTCGCGTCATCCCAGCTGAGGCTTCGACCGCCATGAATGTCAGCCTGCCCGCCATCCCCACCATCAATCTCGGCCGCTTCCTGCGCGGCAGCGCCGAGGAGCGGGCGGAGATCGCCGCGACAGTGGCCGAGACCTGCCGCCGCGTGGGCTTCCTCATCATCAGCGGCCATTCGCTCGACCAGGATTTCTTCGACCGGGTGGTGCGCGAGAGCTTCGCCTTCTACGACCAGCCGCGCGCGGTGAAGGACCGCTTCCACCCGACCGGCCCCGCCCGCCAGCGCGGCTATCACGGCATGGCCACGCGCGGCCTTGGCCGCACGCTCGGCCAGGATGCGCCGCTCGATCTGCGCGAGAGCTATTTCCTGGGGCCGGTGGACGACCACCAGGCGCATTTCGCGCATATCCCCGAGGCCGCGACCTCCTATGCGCCGAACATCCTGCCCGACAGCCCGGAGGGCTTCGGCGAGACGCTGGTCGCGCTGTATCGCAGCTTCGAGCAGGTGGCGGCCGACATGTACCGCCTCTTCGCCGTCTCGCTCGGCCTGCCGGAGGGGTATTTCGACGGGATGATCCAGCGGCATTTCTCCATCCTCGCCGCGCATCACTACCCGCCGCTCGCCGAGCCGCCCGAGCCCGGGCAATTGCGCACCGGCGCGCACACGGATTTCGGCGCCATGACCATCCTCGCCATGACGGAGGCGCAGGGGGGGCTGGAGGCGCGGCTGCCGGATGGAAGCTGGGCGCCGGTGCAGGCGAAGCGCGGCGAATTGGTCATCAACCTGGGCGACATGATGCAGCGCTGGACCAACGACGCCTGGGCCTCGACGCTGCACCGCGTGGTGAATCCGCCGGGCCTCGCCATGGCCTCCTCGCGCCGGCTGTCGGTCGGCTTCTTCGTGCACCCGGACTACGACGCGGCCATCAGCGCGATCCCGACCTGTGTCGCGGCGGGCGAGGCGCCGAAATATCCGACCATCACGGCGGGCGAGCACATCGCGGCCAAGATCGCGCGCAGCCACAAGGGCTGAGGCGTCGCCTCAATCCGGCTTGATGTTCCCCGTCCGGATCACGCCACCCCAGCGCGCCCGGTCCTCCGCGATGAAGGCGCCGAAGGCGGCGGGCGTCATGGGCAGCGGGTCGGCGCCCTGGCCGGCCAGGCGTTCGCGCAGGGCGGGCTGCGCGAGTGCCCGGTTCACCTCCGCATTCATCCGCTCGATGATCGGCGCGGGCGTGCCGCTGGCCGCGGCCAGGCCATACCAGCCCACGGCCTCGTAGCCGGGCACG
This sequence comes from Sediminicoccus rosea, assembly GCF_033547095.1. NCBI lineage: Bacteria > Pseudomonadati > Pseudomonadota > Alphaproteobacteria > Acetobacterales > Roseomonadaceae > Sediminicoccus > Sediminicoccus rosea. Next base: position 1,622,068 of record NZ_CP137852.1, read on the forward strand.
CCGGACTCGGCCACGGTCGGCACATCGGGCAGGGCCGGGTGGCGCTGCTTCGTCGTCACCGCGACCGCGCGCAGGCGCCCCTCGCGGATATGGCCGAGTGTCGCGGGCAGCGTGTCGCAGATGAATTGCACGCGGCCGGCGATGGTGTCGGTGATGGAGGGGCCGCTGCCGCGATAGGGCACGTGCAGCGCCTCCAGCCGCGCCATCTGCAGCAGCAGCTCCACGAAGAGATGCGTGGCCGAGCCGGTGCCGCCCGAGGCGTAGGAAAGCCGCCCCGGCTGCGCGCGGATCAGCGCGATGAGCTCGGCGAGGTTGTTGGCCGGCACCGAGGGGTGGACCGCGAAGACCGAGGCGACGCCCGCCACCATCGCCACAGGAGCCAGGTCCCGCGCCGGGTCGAAGTTGAGGCGGACGAGTTCAGGCGTGATGGAGAAGGGACCGGTGCTGGCCATGAGCCAGGTGTAGCCATCGGGCGTGGCGCGGGCGACGAATTCGCTGCCGACCGTCCCGCCCACGCCGCTGCGGTTCTCGACCGTGACGGGCTGGCCAAGCGGGCCGCGCATTTCGTCGGCCATCACGCGGGTCAGCAGGTCGGCCGCGCCGCCGGGCGGAAAGGGGGAGACGAAGCGCATGGGGCGGGTGGGCCAGTCAGCCGTCTGGGCTTGGGCGGCATAGAGCGGCAGCGCGCCCGAGAGCGGCAGGGCGGCAAGGGCAAGCTGGCGGCGTCGGATCATCGGGAATCTCCAGGCTGAAGCCAGCGATCCGGTTCATGGATCGTCCATCTGGCATGGCGGATCGGGCCGCCCCGCTTCAACGCCTATCTGCGGCGGGCGGGGGCTCCCCCGCCGCGACCTGCCCGCGGGCCGGCCAAACGGGCGTGCGCCTGCCTCGATTTCAACCAACTCGCCGATCCGCCGAAAACGGTTGAACTGCGGGGGCCGGCTCTGCCAGCCTCCGTCCACAAAATGACCAGGAGGAAACAGATGCTTTTGTCCCGCCGGGGCCTCGGCCTTTCCGCGAGTCTGCTTGCCGCGCCCAGCATCGTCCGTGCGCAATCGGGCGCGATCCGCCTCGTCGTCGGGTTTCCGGCGGGTGGCGGCGTGGATTCCATCGCACGCCCCGTCGCGGCCCGCTGGCAGGAGCGGCTGGGCCAGCCCGTCGTGATCGACAACCGGCCGGGCAATAACGGCAACATCGCCATGGATTTCGTCGCCAAGGGCGTGGCCGACGGCACGCAGCTCTTCCAGGGCAATGTCGGCAACCTGGCCATGACGCATGCGCTCTTCCCGAACCTGCCCTTCGACACGGGCCGCGATTTCCGGGGCGTGGGGCAGCTCACCCTCGGGCCGCTGGTCTTCGCCGTGCCGGCCGACAGCCCGATCCGCTCGATGCAGGACTTGGTCGCCGCCGCGAAGGCGCGGCCGGGCGCGCTGAATTTCGGCTCGGGCGGTTCGGGCGGCGTGCCGCACCTGGCCTTCGAGGTGTGGAAGCGTTCGGCGGGCGTGGACATCGTGCATGTGCCCTATCGCGGCTCGGCGCCGGCCCTGCAGGACCTGCTGGGCGGGCGCATCCAGCTCATGGTGGATGGCTATTCGCTGATGCGCGGCGCGCATGAGGGCGGCCGCGTGCGCGTCATCGGCATCACCTCGGCGGACCGCCATCCGCAGCTGCCCGATGTGCCGACGGTGAAGGAAAGCGGGCTCGACTGGGTCTTCACCTCCTGGCAGGCCATCGTCTGCCCGGCGGCGACGCCGGCCGCCGTGCGGCAGCGGCTGGAGGACCAGCTGGCCCGCACCTTCCGCGAGAGCGACCTGCCCACGGTGCTGACCGGCCTCGGCACCTTCCCGCGCTTCGCGCCGGGTGCGGAGGTGGACCGGCTGATCCGCGAGGATCGCGCGCTGTGGACCAGTGTGGTGCGGGAGGCGAACATCAGTGCCGATTGAGCTTCTGCGCCGCGCCGCGGTCGCGCGCCGCGCGGCCCTGGCGCTGCCGGCGCTGATCCTGGCGCGGCCCGCGGCCGCGCAGGACTATCCAAGCCGCCCGGTGCGCGTGGTGATCGGCTTCCCGCCCGGCGGCGGGGTGGACATCGTGGCGCGGCTGATCATGCCGCGCCTCTCCGAGGCGCTGGGCCAGCCCTTCCTGGTGGAGAACCGGGCCGGTGCCAATGGCAACATCGCCATGGACGCGGTGCACCAGAGCAGCCCGGATGGCTACACGCTGTTCTACGGCAATGTCGGCAACCTCGCCGTCACCAACGCGCTCTACCGCAACCTCAGCTTCGACACGCTGCGCGACTTCGTGCCGATCGGCCAGACGATGGAGAGCTTCTCCGTCATCGCGGTGAATGCCGAGCTGCCGATCCGCACATTGCCCGAGCTGATGGCCTATGCGCGCGCCAATCCGGGGCGGCTGAACGGCGCTTCGGCCGGCGCGGGCGGGCCCACGCACCTGGCGCTGGAACTGTTCAAGCGGCAGTTCAACCTCGACATCGTGCACGTGCCCTATCGCGGTTCGGCGCCGGCCATCGTGGATCTCGCGGGCGGGCGGGTGCAGCTCATCATCGATGGCTATTCGCTGATGCGCTCGGCGGTGGAGAGCGGACGCGTGCGCGTGCTGGCGGTCGCCGCCGCCCGGCGCGAGGCGCTGCTGCCCAATATTCCGACCACCGCCGAAGCCGGCGCGCCCGGCTTCGAGGCCGGGAGCTGGCACATGCTGACCGCGCCCCGCGGCACGCCCCAGGCCGCGCTGGACCGGCTGGAGCGCGCCCTGGGCGCGGCCCTGGCCGAGCCCGCCCTGGTGGCCGCCATGGCCCAGCAGGGCGTCGCGGCGCGCTTCCGCAACCAGCGCGACGCGGCCGCCTTCTTCGCCGCCGAGCGCGAGCGCTGGACGCGCGTGATCCGCGAGGGGAACATCACGGTGGAGTGACGCCGGGCCTCAGGCGCTGACGGCCACGCGCTGCAGCAGCGGCAGCGTGTCGGCCACGATTTCCGGCAGGGCGGCCAGATGCGGCGTCACGTCCTGCCCGGCGCGGATGGCGCGCTGCAGCCGGTCGATCCCGTTGGTCAGCCGCTCGGCGCCCAGGCTGCGGGCGGGCTCCATCACCATGTGCGCGGCCTGGCGCATGCGCGTCACATCCCGCGCGATGCGCGGCTCGGCCAGCACGGCGCAGCCTTCGCGGATCTCCTCCACCATGTCGTGCATCGCATGGGCGGCCAGCGCGCCGAGATCGGCGAGCGAGCGCCGCAGCGTCGCCTCGTTCACCAGGGGCGGCTCCTCGGGGCGGGGGGCGGTCATGCTGGGCAGGGCGCTGCGCCAGGAATGGCCCGCGACGAGGTCCTGCATGGCGGCGAGCAGCGCGTCACGGTCGATCGGCTTGGCCAGGTGGCCATCCATCCCCGCCTCGTAGCAGGCGGAAATCTCCTCGGGCAGGGTGGAGGCGGTGACGCCGAGGATGGGGATCGTCCCCTTGGGCGCGGGCAGGGCACGGATGCGGCGCGTGGCCTCCAGCCCGTCCATCCCGGGCATGTGGACATCCATCAGCACGATATCGAAGGCGTGGCGCTCCACCGCGGTGACGGCCGCCGCACCGCTGCTCACGAACTCTACCCGGTGCCCCGCGGGCGCCAGCAGCGCCTGCACGACGAGGCGGTTGGGCGCAAGGTCATCGGCCACCAGGACCAGCAGGCCGGGCATGCCGGGCATGGGCGGGGGCGGCGCGGGCGCGGGCTCGGGCAGGGGCCGTTCGGCCAGCGTCCGCAGCGGCAATTCGAGCCAGAAGAGCGCGCCTGCCCCGGGCTCGCTGTCGCAGCCGATGGCGCCCCCCATGGCGGCGGCGAGCCGCGCGGTGATGGCGAGGCCGAGGCCGGTGCCCAGCCCCTCGCTCTCGCCATGCGGGGAGATCTGCGCGAAGTCCCGGAACAGGAGGTGGCGCTTGTCGGGCGGCACGCCGGGGCCGCTGTCCTGCACTTCGATCCGCAGGCCCTGCTGGTGGCGCGCGAGCGGACGCACGCGCAGATCCACCCGCCCGCCATCGGGCGTGAACTTCACCGCGTTGGAAAGCAGGTTCAGCAGCATCTGCCGCAGCCGCATGGCGTCCGCCTCGACCATCTCCGGCATGGCGGGCGAGAGGTCGAGCGAGAGGCGAAGGCGCTTGCGGTCCACATCGGGCGCCATGAGGCCGACGCAGGCCTCGAAGAGCGGGCGCAGCATCACGGGCCGGAGGTCGAGGTCGAGCTGCCCGGCCTCGATCTTGGTGAGGTCCAGCAGGCGGTTCACCAGCTCGCGCAGATGGGCGCCGGCATCGTGCAGCAGGCGCAGCTGGTCGCGCTGGGTGTGGCCCAGGTTGTTGTCCTGCATCAGCGCCTGGGCGAAGCCCAGCATGGAGTTCAGCGGCGTCCGCAGCTCATGCGACATGCGGGCGAGGAACATGCCCTTCGCCACGTCCTCGGCATGGGCGGCGTCACGCGCGCGGGCGAGTTCCTCATTGGCGCGCTTCAGCTCGGTGATGTCGGTGCGGATGCCGATGGTGCCGCCATCGGGCGTCATGCGCTCGGTGATCAGGATCCAGCGGCCATCGGGCAGCAGGGATTCGAGCGGCGGGCCCTTGGAGCGGCGCCAGCGCACCATCTCGTCGATGGCGGCCTCGATGTCGCCCGTCAGCTGCGGGAACTGCCCGCGCAGCGCGCCCTCGCGCATGATGTCGCGGAAGGAGGCGCCCTCGCGAATGAAGGGGGCGGAGAGGGCATACATCTCGCGGAAGCGCTGGTTGCAGATCACCAGCCGGTCATCGGGCCCGAACAGCACGAAGCCGTCGCTCATGCTGTCGAGCGCGTTCGCGAGCGTGGTGCGCCAGCGGTCGCGGTCGCCCTCCGTGCGCTCGCGCTGACGGAGCATGATGGAGAGCAGGCCGGCCAGCGTGATGATGAGCAGCCCGAAGGCGGCGGAAAAGAGGATGGCGGGCCAGCGGTCCGACGACCAGGCGGCCAGCGCCGCCTCGCGCGTCATGGTCACGCGGATGGTGAGGTTGCCGTACAGGGTGGGCCGGGTGAGCGCGACCACGGGCGGTTCGGCCGCGGGATCGGGGCGGGTCGCGATCTGTGCTTCCTCATGCGGCAGGGCGGCGAGCAGCAGCCCGTCATTGCGCATCAGCGTGATCCGCAGCCCCGGCGCATCGCCGCCCGAGGCAAGCAGCTGGCTGAGATTGGCGAGCGGGATCTCGGCCATGGCCGTGGCGTTGGGCAGGCCCGAGATGTTCACCGGATGGGCGAAGAACAGGCCCCATTCGCGGGAGGCCGGGTTGCGGATGGGCCCGCCGATGCGGAGCCCGCCCTCATGCAGGCCGGATTCGTTGAAGCTCGGCCCCGTCGGCCCCGGCAGGCGGCGGCGACGATAGACGCTGAGCGCGGTGGCGACGGCCTGGCCGGTGGAATCCAGCACCAGGATGTCGCGGTAGATGAGGTTCTGGTTGTTGAGTTCCTGCAGCACCTCGCTCGCGCGGTTGGCGTCGAACCGGCCGTCGCGGGCGGGGCCCAGGATGACGGGCAGGCCGAAGAGCAGCGATTCGACCTGGGTGAAGTGGCGGTTGATGTTGGCTTCGACCGCGCGGGCAATGCGCTCCACCGTCTGGTGGGCCTGGGCCAGCGCCTCCTGCCGGCCGCGCTCCACCATCAGGCCGGTGGCCAGCGCCTGCACGAGCAGGATGGCCACGGCGGCGCCGAGGACGGTGCGGCGGAGGGAGCGGGTCAAGGGCGCGTCAGACCGGGCATGGCCGCTCATTCGCCGGCGGGCCCTGCGTTGCAGGATCACCGACGCCGGGCGTCTCGCCGCGGGTGGAGCGTGCAGCCAAGTAATTGCCCTGGAATTTGGAATTGTCTCTGAGGTGGAAATTTATCTGTCCGGGCGTGATTCGACAACGAAAGAAGCCCGAATTCAGATGTTTGTAGAGAAGTGTTGCCCCGAAGACTCAGGTGGGGGTCAAAATCCCTCGCGGGCCAGGGCGTCCAGGGCCTGGCCGAAGCCGCGGGTGGAGAAGGGCAGCGCCACCTCGCCGCCCAGGGCATCGCGATATTCCAGCCGGCCTTGCGCCTCGCGCGCGCGCAGCCGGGCGAGCTGGGCCGCGCTGACATCCGTCTCGGCCACGCAGCCGCGCGGGCCGCAGGCGCGCAGGGTGACCGGGATGGCGGCGGCGCGGTCGGGCAGCTGGATGAGCATGGGGGCGGCCACCGTCACATTGGCGGGGATGAGGACGATGAGGCGCATGGGGTCGCCCCGCTGCGCCCGGCCGAAGGCGAATTGCGCCACCGGCAGGCGGCGCTGGTCCTGGAGGGATTGCAGCACCTCGCAGCCGCGCGGGCCGGCCGGGCGCGTCTCGCAGCGCAGCACCCAGTCGCCGAAGCTGGCATTGGTGACGTTGGGGGGAGTGGCCGGCGCCTGGCCCGGGGGCTGGTTTGGTGCCTGGGCTTGCGCCGGCGCGGCCAGCAGCGCCGCCGCCAGCGCCATGCTCCAAAGCCGCATCGCTCGTCCCGCCTGTTTCATCGCCGCAGTCTAGCCGGGCCGGCCGTCCGACGCGACGTGGGCAAATGTGACGAATGCCGACAAGTCATGCCGGGGCCCCTTGGACAAGCGCGAAACGGGTGGTAAGGCCTCCCGCGTCGGAGCGTAGCGCAGTCTGGTAGCGCACCAGTCTGGGGGACTGGGGGTCGTGGGTTCGAATCCCGCCGCTCCGACCATCGCGGCCTTTCCCCGAGCTTCCCCCTGCCTCCCGCGGAGAGCCGTTCTTGGACCAGGACACGCCCGAAGCCTTCACCACGGCGGCCGCCCATGAGGCGTCGCGCCGGCGCAGTTTCGCCATCATCGCCCACCCCGACGCCGGCAAGACCACGCTGACCGAGAAGCTGCTGCTCAAGGGCGGCGCCATCCAGCTGGCCGGCCAGGTGCGCGCCAAGGGCAATCGCCGCGCGACGCGCTCGGACTGGATGAGCATCGAGCAGGATCGCGGCATCTCGGTCGCGACCTCGGTCATGACCTTCGAGCGCGACGGGCTGATCTTCAACCTGCTGGACACGCCGGGCCATGAGGACTTCTCGGAGGACACCTACCGCACGCTGACCGCGGTGGACGCGGCCGTGATGGTGCTGGACGCGGCCAAGGGCATCGAGGCGCAGACGCTCAAGCTTTTCGAGGTCTGCCGCCTGCGCGACATCCCGATCATCACCTTCATCAACAAGATGGACCGCGAGGGGCGGGACCCGCTGGAACTGCTCGACGAGATCGAGAAGACGCTGGCCCTCGACGTCTCGCCCGCCGCCTGGCCGGTGGGGCAGGGGCGGGACCTGCTTGGCGTCTATGACCTGCTGGACCCGGCGCTGCGCATGCTGGACACGGCGGATGGCAGCCATATCCCGCTCTCGGGCCTGGAAGACCCGCAGCTGGAGACGCTGGTGCCCGAGGGGCTGCTGGCCGAGCTGCGCGATCAGGCGGGCCTCGTCACCGGCGGCTATCCGGAATTCGACCGCGAGGCCTTCCTGCAGGGCACGCTGACGCCCGTCTTCTTCGGCAGCGCGCTGCGTGATTTCGGCGTGGGACACCTGCTGGACGGGCTGGCGCGCCTCGCCCCCCCGCCGCGCCCGCGCGCGGCCGATGCGCGGATGGTGGCACCCGGCGAGGCGAAGCTGACGGGCTTCGTCTTCAAGGTGCAGGCCAATATGGACCCGCAGCACCGCGACCGCGTGGCGTTCCTGCGGGTCTGCTCGGGCCGGCTGCAGAAGGGCGCGCGCCTGCTCCAGGTCCGCACCGGCAAGCAGGTGCCGGTCAATGCGCCGCTCTTCTTCTTCGCGAAGGACCGCCAGGTGGCGGAAGAGGCCTGGCCCGGCGATGTGGTGGGCATCGCCAATCACGGGATTCTCCGCATCGGCGACACGCTGACCGAGGGCGAGCCGATCAATTTCCGCGGCGTCCCCTCCTTCGCGCCCGAGCATCTGCGCCGCGTGCGCCTGGATGATCCGATGCTGGCCAAGAAGCTCAACAAGGCGCTGGAGCAGCTGGCCGACGAGGGTGTCGTGCAGATCTTCCGCCCGCTGGATGGCTCGCCGCCGGTGATCGGCGTGGTGGGCCTGCTGCAGATCGATGTGCTGCAGAGCCGCCTCAAGGTGGAATACGGTGTGCCGGCGGGCTTCGAGCACACGCAGTGGGAGTATCTGCGCTGGGTGACCTCGGAGGATCGCGACGCCATCGCGCGCTTCAGCCAGTTCAACCGGAGCGAACTGGCCGAGGATCATGACGGCGCGCTGGTGGCGCTCTTTGCTTCCGACTGGCGGCGCAAGCGGGCGGAGGAGGAGTGGAAGATGCTGAGCTTCCACGCGCTGCGGGAGCAGCACGCCCTGCCCGAGAAGAAGTAGCAGGGCGCTGCCCGCACCCGCCGGGGCCCAGAGGCCCCGGACCCCAGGCCTGGGATCAACCCACCATGCTGGCCGCGATCTTCTCCGCCGTCATCATCGTCGGGAAGTTCGTGTTGGCGCAGGGGACCACCGGGAAGATCGAAGCGTCCACCACGCGCAGGCCCTCAATGCCCTTCACGCGGCCCTCGTTGTCCACGACGGCGCGCGGATCATCCTCCGCCCCCATCCGGCAGGAGCAGGAGGCGTGCCAGACGCCGATCGCGGCCTTGCGGATGAAGCCCTCCAGCGCCGCGTCATCGGTCATCACCTCGTCGAAGCGGTAGCCTTCGATCACGAAGCGATCGATGAAGCGCGAGCGGAGGAAGCCCGGCCCGTCCATCACCGCGCTGATGACGTTCGTCAGGAAGCGGTTCTTGGCATTGATGACGCCGAGCTTGCGGACGCGGTCCGTGTAGCTCGCCGGGAAGTGGTCCGTCGTCACCTTGCCGAGCTCGCCGCTCATCTGGATCGCGGCCATCATGCGGAAGCCCGTCATCAGGCGCTCGAGGTCGCGCGTGTCGGAGAGGAGGTTGAACTCCACCACCGGCTCGGCGTTCCAGTCGCGCGAGGCGAGGCGCACCTGGCCAGCCTCGGAATAGGTCTTGTTCACCCAGAGCAGCAGCGAGGCCACCTGCTTGCCCACCGCATGCCAGGCCGATTTGCTGACCGCGGCGGCGAACATGTCGCCCGGCGGGATGCCCTCGAGGTTCGAGGAATAGCGCAGCCCCACCAGGATGTGCCGCCGCGTTCGCTCATCCACCCGCGCACCGCGGCGCAGATAGGAGGAGAGCGAGACGGAGGGGTGGTCCATCAGTCCCTGGCCGACGCCGGGCAGGTTCTGCCGCACCTCGATCCCCATCTCGCGCAGATGCGCCGCCGGGCCGATGCCGGCGCGCAGCAGATGCGCGGGCGAATGGATCGCGCCGGAGGAGAGGATGATCTCCCGCCCGCGGAATTCCTGCTCCTGGCCTTTGACCAGGGCCACGACGCCGACGCAGCGATTGCCCTCGAAGATGAGGGACTTCACCTGCGTCTCGGTCGAGATGGTCAGGTTCTCGCGCGCGCGGGTCGTGCGGTCGAGATAGCCCATCGCCGCCGAGGCGCGCTGCTCGCCCTCGTTCGAGATGGTCATCGGGAAATAGCCGTCCTCGAAGACGCCGTTCTGGTCGGGCAGGAACTTGAAGCCCGCGGCCTTGAAGGCGGCGGCGGCGGCCTTGGCGTGGTTGTTCCAGTGCTCGGGCGGGATGCGGCGCACCGGGATGCGCCCTTCCTTGCCATGCAGCGGGCCATCGAAATCGAGGTCGCGCTCGACCTTCTTGAAGAAGGGCAGCACGGCATCCCAGTTCCAGCCGGCGGCACCGCGCTGCTCCCATTCGTCGTAGTCCGTGGGGGCGCCGCGATTGGCGAGCTGGCCGTTGATGGAGGAGCCACCGCCCAGCACCCGCGCCTGCTCATATTTGCGGAGCGGCGGGCGTTCCTCCGGGCGGTTGTGGGGGATGACCTGGGTGTGGACCTTCAACTCGGTCCAGTGGAAGCGCGGGTCGAAATAGGCGGTGCCGGGGTAGCTGTCCTTGATCTCGGCCGGCTCCTCGCCCGGGGGCGTGTCGGGGCCGGCCTCGCAGACCAGGACCTTCCGGTGACTCTGCGCCGAGAGGCGATGCGCCAGCACCGAACCGGCCGAACCGCCGCCGACAATGATCGTGTCCCACATGCGGATTCCCGCGCCTCCCTGATGCGGCCGCCCTGCTGCGGCGACCTTCCTGTTCGGCATGGAATCTGCACGGGAACGCCCGGCCTGTTAAGCGGCCGGCGCGTGAAATCGCCGCCGCGCCGCAAGCCGGCGCGGCCTCAGTCGAGCCAGACGACGGCCTCGACCTCGAACAGCATGGCATCGAGCGCGAGCCTCGGCACCGGCACCAGGGTCTGCGCCGGCGGGGCATCGCCGAAGGCGCACCGCACCGCCTGCGTCAGCGGGCCGAGCTTCGGCATGTCATGCCCCACCACGAAGAGCGTGAGCTTCACCACCTGGCGCGGCGCGGCGCCCAGCGACTCCAGCACCGCGAGGAGATGGGCGTAGGCGAGGTTCACCTGCTGCCCGAAATCGGGCGGGAAGCCGCCATCCGTATCATGCCCGCCCAGCCCCGAGATGAAGGCGAGGCGTCCCGCGGCGGGAGTGACCACGGCGGTGCTGTAGCCATGCGGGGTGGGGTCGGGCAGGCAGGACGGGTTGATGATGCGGGGCGTGGTGTCGCGGGATGCCATCTTCGGTCTCCATGTCGGGTTGGACATGGCGCTGATGCAGCGCAACGGTGCCAGATCCTGGCACCATTCACGTTCCGGCCCTTCGCCGGGAGGCTGATCCACGTCTTCGGGGTTTCCAGCAAGGACGATCAGGCCCCAGACCACGCTGCGTTCACATGCGCGCACGCCGCAGGGTTCAGCCTTGGCCGGGCGGATGATGGGGCGTTGCGGCGATACCGCCGCGACGCATCTTGCCCTAGCGTCCCGGCATGACGCCCCGCCTCAGACACGACGCCATCGTGCGGCTGCTGCGCCGCCAGGGCAGCGCCACCGTGCAGGAGCTGGCGCGCGCGGTCGGCGCCTCACGCCGCACCATCCTGCGCGACATCGCCGCCCTGCGTGACCAGGGCTTCGTCATCCATGCCGAGGCCGGGCGGGGGGGCGGGCTGCAGCTGGACCCGCAATCGGTGCAGACCAGCCCGCGGCTTTCCGTGCCGGAGGTCTTCGCCCTGCTCATCAGCGTCGCCGCCATGCGCGCGAGCGGCGCCTTGCCGTTCTCGGGCCTCGCCGATGCCGGCCTCGCCAAGATCGAGCGGGCCCTGCCGCCGGAGAAGGTGCGCGACCTGCGCCGCTTTCTCGATTGCCTCCATGTCGGGCGTCTCTCGCCGCGGCAGGATGTCTCAGCGCTGGGGGCGATGGATGCGGCGCTGCTTCCGGCCTTCGAACGCGCCTTTCTCGAACGGCTTCGCCTGCGCTTCCGTTACCGGGATGCCAAGGGGGCCGTCACGACGCGCGAGGTGGAGCCGCAGGCGATGCTGCTGCTCCCGCCGCTCTGGTATCTCGTCGCCTGGGATCCGGCGCGGGCGGATTTCCGCCATTTCCGGATGGATCGGATCAGCCGGCCGACCCTGCTGGAGGGCCCGCCCTTCCGGCGCCGGCACGTGCCCTTCGAGCAGGATGTCTGCCCCTTCCGGGACCTGCCGCGCTGAGGGGCGCGGCAGGCCGGGCCTCAGGCCGGTTCCTTGTCCCGGTCCGCCATCATCTGCTTGAAGGCGGGCCGCGCGTGGCAGGCGGCGAGCCAGGCCTTCACATGCGGCGCCGCCTCGAACAGCTCTTTCGCCGGCATGGCGTAGCGGATCACTTCGGCCAGGTTGATGTCGGCCACGGTGAAACGCCCGCCCACCAGGAAGCCGGTCTTGGCCAGCGCCGCGTCCAGCACGGCGAAGGGCGCGCGCAGCGCCTCGATGGAGGCCTGGGCCAGCGCCGCATCGCGCTCGGCCGGCGGCTTCGCCACCATGTTGTAGAGGATCTCGATCGTGTGCGGCTCGGCCTCGGTCATCGCCCAGATGGACCAGGCGGTCATCTCCGCATCCTCGCGCAGGTTCGCCGGTGCCAGCGGGCCGCCATGCTTCTTCGCCATGTAGAGGTTGATGGCGAGCGACTCGGCGAGCACCAGCCCGTCATCCTCCATGGCCGGGATGCGGCCATTGGGGTTCACCTTGAGGAATTCCGGCGAGCGCGTGTTGATCTGGGCCCCGGGCGCCAGCGGGTCGGCCAGGCGACCGGCCTGGATCACGGGCACATGGCGGAAGGGCATCCCCGCCTCCAGCGCCAGCCAGACGTTGCGGGAGGCGCGCGAGCGATAGACGCCGTAGATGGTGAGCATGCGGAAGCGTTCTCCAGGAATTTCGCCAAGCCTCGCATGATCGCCCCGGGAAGGGGAGGGGGCGTCAGCCCTGCATCGCCGCGACCATCAGCGTCACATTGTGGCGCATCATCGCCTCATAGGTCGCGGCTGGGCCGTCCGGCGCGGAGAGCGCATCGGCGTAGAGCCGCCCGCGCACCGTCACCCCCGCCTCCTCGGCCAGGCGGCGCAGCGTGGCGGGGTTGGCCATGTTCTCCATGAAGACCGCGGTGATGTTCTGCGCACGGATCTGCCGGATCAGGTTCGCCACCTGCTGGGCCGAGGGCTCGGATTGCAGCCCCACCCCCTGCGGCGCCAGGAAGCGCACGCCATAGGCGGCGCCGAAATAGGCGAAGGCGTCGTGGCTCGTGATGACGACGCGCCGCGCCTCCGGCACGCGGGCGATCTCGGCGCGCACCCAGGCGTCCAGCGCCTCCAGCCGCGCGGTGGCGGCGGCTGCGCGGCCGCGATATTCCGCCGCGCCCGCCGCATCCGCCCGGACCAGCCCGGCCTCGATATTGCGGAGATAGCCGATGGCCAGGCGCGCATCCTGCCAGGCATGCGGGTCCTGGCTGCCATGATTGTGCCCGGGCGTAGGTGCCGCGCGGCGCAGCGTGAGCCCCTCGGTCGCCAGGACGTTCACGCCGGAAAAGCCGGTCGAGGCGATCAGGCGGTTGAACCAGTTGTCGAAGCCCGCGCCGTTGCGCAGCACGAGGCGCGCGCCGCGCACCGCCTCGGCATGGGAGGGGCGGGGCTGGAAATGATGCGCGTCCACATCGGGGCCGGCGATGACGCGCAACTCCATGCGCTCGCCCGCCACGTCGCGCAGCAGGTCCCCGAGGATGGAGAAGGAGGCGACGGCGACCGGGCGGGGCTGGGCCGCGGCGGGGCGGGCCAGCAGAAGGCCGGGGGCGGCGAGGAGGGCGCGGCGATGCATCGGGCGAAGTCCAGACGGGTTATGATATAACCTATCTGGACCGGAAGCGCGCCCTTTTCAACGCCCGAAGAGGCGCTTCAGCCAGCCGCGCAGGCCCTCGCCGCGCTTCACGCTCTTCTGGTGCGCGACATGCGGGCGGCGGGACGGGGGCGGCAGGGCGGTGGCGACGCTGTGGCGCCCGGTGTCCAGCGCTTCGATCAGCCGAAGTTCGAGCATGATGACCTGCGCCACCGCCTCGGGCGGATTTTCGCGCAGCAGGGCCTGCGCGGTCTCGGCCGCGTCGTCCCAGGCTTCGGCGCGGCGCAGCGCGTCCACCACGCGCACCCGCTGCTCGGCATCCAGCGGCGGGCCGCTGCGCCAGAGCGCCACCGCCTCCAGCCGCCAGGCGGAGGCGAGGTCGTGCCGCCCGAGGTCATCGGCGATCCAGGCGGCGTGCAGCGTGGCCTCGGCCGCGGCGTGCAGCGCGCCGGTCTCCTCCAGCACGAGCGCCCAGGCCAGGAAGCGCCGGGCGAGCGGCGGATGGGAGGCGTCGTTCAGCAGGGCGCGGAAATTGGCCGCGCCCACGGCCTGGGCGGCGGCGGGGTGGGCCTGGGTGATGTCGGGCGCCGAATAGCCGCAATGCGGGCATTGCTGCAGCCAGCGGGCCATGGTGCCGCGGATCGGCTGGCCCGGCCGCAGGTCGAGGTCGGGCGCCTGTTCGGGGGCGGCGGGGCGGAAGGGCTGCTGGCGGCTTTCCGTCCCGCAGACGCCGCAGACCGCGCCATGGGGCGCGGTGGAGGCGGAGCCGGGGGCGGGGCGGGGTTGGGCCATGGGTATAATCTAGGCATGCCGGGGCGTTTGGCGAAGGGGGCATGCGTGGCATGCCGCGCCGTCTGGCACGCTTGCAATCCGCCCCGGCTGCTTGCAAGGAACCCGCGATGCGGCTGCGCGATGCCCGCCGGCCCGGCCCGACCCAGGACGCCCATGGTGAACACCCCGTCTCAGCCGCGCGACTTGCCGACCGACCTCGCGGAGCGCTTCGACCTCTGGGCGGCGGGAATCGCCTATGAGCTGGGCTTCTGGACGCATTGGGCGCAGACGCGGGGCGGCGGCTGGCCGGATGAATACGCCGCGCGCATGAACCCCGAGACGCCGCTGGTCCCCTGGCTGGCCGATCGCGCGCGGGAGACGGGGCTCACGCATCTGCGCGTGCTGGATGTGGGCGCGGGCCCGGTCACCTCGATCGGCTATGTGCCGCCGCCCGGCATGACCATCGAGATCGTGCCGACCGATCCGCTGGCCGATGCCTATACGCGTATCTTCGACGCGATGGGCCTGAAGCGGCCGGTGCCGACCGTCTTCGCCCCGGCGGAGGAGCTTTCGGCCTTCCTGCCGGAGGATTCCTTCGACATCGTCCATTGCCGCAACGCGCTGGACCATTCCTTCGACCCGATCCGCGGCCTGACGGAAATGCTGCGCGTCGTGAAGATGGACGGGCAGATCATGCTCTACCACAACCCGAACGAGGCGGAGGGCGAGGGCTATTCCGGCTTCCACCAGTATAATTTCGACGTGGAGGATGAGCGCTTCATCATCTGGCGCGGCGCGCAGCGCTGGGACGTGCAGAACGAGCTGCCGGTCCGCACCTGGATGCGGGCGCGCCGGCGCGGGCATGTCTCCGTCCTGATCCAGAAGCGCAAGCCCATGCCGCAGGAGCGCGAGAGCCGCTTCCGCACCCGCTTCGCCGAGACCTCGCGCGCGCTGACGAACCTGCTGATCCGCCGCAGCCTTGGCTGACGCAGGGGGCGGCGGATCATGAATGGGACGCGAAAGACTCTGGAGGTTGCGCGGCACATCGCCTAACCTCGCCGCCGCCAGGCCCCCGACAAACCGGATTTGCAAGCACCATGCCGCGCGGTGACCTTTTCCCCGATATCGCCCCCTTCGAGACCGGCCTCCTGCCGCTCGGCGACGGGCATGTGATGTATTGGGAGCAGGTCGGCAATCCGCGCGGGCAGCCGGTGCTCTTCCTGCATGGCGGGCCCGGGGCCGGGGCGGGGGCGGTGCATCGCCGCTTCTTCGACCCCACCCATTGGCGCCTCATCATCTTCGACCAGCGCGGCGCCGGCCGCTCCCGCCCCTTGGGCGAATTGCGCGCCAACACCACGCCGCACCTGGTGCAGGACATCGAGACGCTCCGGAACTTCCTCGGCATCGAGAAATGGCTGCTTTTCGGTGGCTCCTGGGGCTCCACGCTGGCCCTGGCCTATGCCCAGGCGCATCCGCAATGCGTGACGGGCTGCGTGCTGCGCGGCGTCTTCCTCGGCCGCGACGAGGAGGTGGACTGGTTCCTCTACGGCCTGCGCCGGATCTTCCCCGATGCCTGGGCCGCCTTCGCCGAGCACATCCCCGAGGCCGAGCGGCATGACCTGCTGACCGCCTATCTCAACCGCCTGACCGACCCGGAGCCGGCGGTCCACCTCCTCGCGGCCCGGGCCTGGAGCCATTACGAGGGCAGTTGCTCCACCCTGCTGCCCAGCCCGGAGACGGTGGCCTCCTTCGCGCAGGACCGCACGGCGCTGGGCCTCGCGCGGATCGAGGCGCATTATTTCGCGCACAAGCTCTTCCTGCGGGAGGGTGGGCTTCTCGCCGGCATGCAGGACATCGCGCAGATCCCGGCCGAGATCATCCAGGGCCGCTACGACATGGTCTGCCCGGCGGAGACCGCCTTCGAACTCGCGGCGCATTGGCCGCGCGCGCGGCTGACGGTGGTGCCCGATGCCGGGCATTCGGCGCTGGAGCCGGGCATCCGCACCGCGCTGGTGAGTGCCGTGGAGCGCTTCCGCCGCCGCTGAGGCGCGACGTGCGGCGCCAAGGCCGCGCAATTCGAGCGTGCCCGCCATGCGGCATGCGCATCGCCCGGCTGCCGCATGCGCGATTCGCGCGGCGGGATTCCCGGTGCCTTCCGCATCTTCGTGGCGCGATCGCGCGGGAAGCCCCTGGCGGACGCGTTTCCTCGGCGGGGGCTGATTGACAGGGTGCCG
The DNA here is from genome assembly GCF_033547095.1 of Sediminicoccus rosea. Taxonomy (NCBI): domain Bacteria; kingdom Pseudomonadati; phylum Pseudomonadota; class Alphaproteobacteria; order Acetobacterales; family Roseomonadaceae; genus Sediminicoccus; species Sediminicoccus rosea. The sequence goes on from NZ_CP137852.1 coordinate 1,638,388, forward strand.
CGAAACCGCTTGAACCCGCCCGCTTCCATCGGACGCGCGGACCGCCCTGCCTGAGGTTGGTTCGTGCGCTTCTACGGAGGGGTGCCCGAGTGGCTAAAGGGGACGGACTGTAAATCCGTTGGCTTGCGCCTACGCTGGTTCGAATCCAGCCCCCTCCATATTCCCCGGTGGCAGTGGGTCTTTTCCGCGGGTGGCCTTTTGGCCGTGCGTGCGGGGGGCTCCTCGGTTATCCTCACCACCGCTTCGGCGCGGGTGTAGCTCAATGGTAGAGCACCAGCCTTCCAAGCTGGCTACGGGGGTTCGATTCCCCTCACCCGCTCCAGCCCCTGGGGTGGCGGGTTGGTGCTCCCAGGCGGCCCTCCCCGTGTCCGTGCGGCTTCTGGAACGATCATTCTCGGAGCTTTACGATGGCCAAGGCGAAGTTTGAGCGGAACAAGCCGCACTGCAACATTGGGACGATCGGCCATGTGGACCATGGCAAGACGTCTCTGACGGCGGCGATCACGAAGGTGCTGGCGAAGTCTGGTGGTGCGTCGTTCACGGCGTATGACCAGATTGACAAGGCGCCTGAGGAGCGGGCTCGAGGCATCACGATCTCGACGGCGCATGTCGAGTACGAGACGGCGAACCGTCACTACGCGCATGTGGATTGCCCTGGCCACGCGGACTACGTGAAGAACATGATCACGGGTGCGGCGCAGATGGACGGCGCGATCCTGGTTTGCTCGGCCGCTGACGGCCCGATGCCGCAGACGCGCGAGCACATCCTGCTGGCGCGCCAGGTGGGCGTGCCGGCGCTGGTGGTGTTCCTGAACAAGATGGACCTGGCGGACCCCGACCTGGTCGAGCTGGTGGAGATGGAGCTGCGCGAGCTGCTGTCCTCCTACCAGTTCCCGGGCGACGACATCCCCATCATCAAGGGCTCGGCGGTGGCCGCGCTCGAGGACAAGACGCCTGAGATCGGCGAGCAGGCGATCCTGAAGCTGATGGAAGCGGTGGACAGCTACATTCCGCAGCCGGAGCGCGCGATTGACCGTCCGTTCCTGATGCCGGTCGAGGACGTGTTCTCGATCTCGGGTCGCGGCACGGTGGTGACGGGCCGCGTGGAGCGCGGGATCGTGAAGGTGGGTGACGAAGTCGAGATCATCGGTCTGAAGGACACGGTGAAGACGACGGTGACGGGCGTCGAGATGTTCCGCAAGCTGCTGGACAGCGGCGAGGCGGGCGACAACATCGGCGCGCTGCTGCGTGGCACGAAGCGCGAGGATGTGGAGCGCGGCCAGGTTCTGGCCAAGCCCGGCTCGATCACGCCGCACACGCAGTTCAAGGCCGAGGCGTACATCCTGACGAAGGAAGAGGGCGGCCGCCACACGCCGTTCTTCACGAACTACCGTCCGCAGTTCTACTTCCGCACGACGGACGTGACGGGCATCGTGAAGCTGCCGGAAGGCGTTGAGATGGTGATGCCGGGCGACAACGTCTCGATGGATGTCGAGCTGATCGCGCCGATCGCGATGGATGAGGGCCTGCGCTTCGCGATCCGCGAGGGCGGCCGCACCGTCGGCGCCGGCGTCGTCGCCAGCATCGCGAAGTAAGCCGCGTTGACGCGGGCCTCGGCCTGCGGCAATCAAGGTTCGGGACGGGGTGGCGTGAATCGCTCCCCCGCCCCATGCAGGGGCGTAGCTCAATTGGCTAGAGTGCCGGTCTCCAAAACCGGAGGTTGTGGGTTCGAGACCCTCCGCCCCTGCCACTTTTCTTTCGCATCAGGCCGCCCCCATCAGGCCCCCCTGGGCGGGCGCCGGATGGTCTCCCCTGACCCTTGGATGTGGCGGCACGTTGCAAGACGGCCGCCAACATGCTTTCAGGGGGCACGCCGAGCGGCGCAAAGCAGGAAACCGGAATTTTGGCCAAGATCGATCCCGTTCAGTTCTCCCGGGAAGTGCGTCAGGAAGTCGCGAAGGTCACCTGGCCGTCGCGGCGGGAGACGTTGATCACGACCGGCCTCGTCCTGGCCCTGTCCTCGCTCGCGGCGGTGTTCTTCCTGGTGGTGGACCAGATCATCCAGTTCGCGATGAGCTGGATCTTCGGGTTCTGAAATTTCTGACGTGACCGCGCCCGCGGGCGCCGGATTGTGAAGCGAGGTTCTGGCCGATGGCCGATAAGCGTTGGTATGTCGTGCATGTCTATTCGGGCTTCGAGAAGAAGATCGCCGAGCAGATTCGCGCGCAGGCCGCCCAATCGGGTCTCGCCGACCGGATCGAGGACATCCTGGTCCCCACCGAGCAGGTGGTCGAGGTGCGTCGCGGCCAGAAGGTGGACACCGAGCGCAAGTTCTTCCCCGGCTATGTGCTGGTGAAGATGGAAATGACCGACGACACCTGGCACCTGGTGCGCGACACGCCCAAGGTCACGGGTTTCCTCGGCGCGCGCAACAAGCCGCAGCCCATCACCGAGGCCGAGGCGATGCGCATCGTCAACGCCATGGTCGAGGGCGCCGAGAAGCCGCGCCGCCCCGCTGTCCTCTTCGAGGTGGGCGAGCAGGTGCGCGTCTCGGACGGCCCCTTCACCAGCTTCAACGGCACGGTCGAGGAAGTGGACGAGGAGAAGGGCCGCCTGAAGGTCAGCGTCTCCATCTTCGGCCGCTCCACGCCGGTCGAACTCGAATACGGCCAGGTCGAGAAGCTCTGAGCGTGAAAAGGCCGGCGCCCCAGACGGGGCGCCGGCCTTTCCGTTATCCGCGCGGCTGGTTCAGCGCGACTTGGCGCGGCGCCCGGGGCTGGCTGCCGCCGCTCCCTGCGGCTTCTCGTCATCCGGATTTGTGAAGGGCGGCGGCTCGCCCAGCGTGATCAGGCTCTCGGGGTCGCCCGTGATGCGCATGCCCGCGCCGACCAGGGCCGGGCCCGGCTCCTCCGCATCCTTCCCGCCCAGCTTCGACATGTTGAAGTAGATGTCCACCGTCTCGTCCGGCGGGACCGTGCCGAAGAGGGGGACGTCCAGCTTGCCCAGGCGGTCCAGCGCCGTCATGAACATCTGCGTGTGGGTGATCTCGCGCGTGTAGAGGAAGTGCAGGGCGCGCAGCGTGCCCTCGTCCGGCGCCATCTTCATCAGCGCCTCGTAGGTCTGCCGGGCGCCGGCCTCGGCCCCGATATTGGCGCGCAGGTCGCGGACGACATTGCCGCCCTCATCCACATAGGCCGCGGTCCAGGCATTGCCGCAGGAATCCAGCAGATGCGGCCCCATGCCGCGCACGGCGAAGAGGGTGGAGCGCCAGGCCTTCTCCTCCACCGCGCCGGAGGAATGCTGCTGGATGATGGCGCCCACCACCTCCAGGTGGCTGAACTCCTCGACGGCGATGTCCTGCAGCATGTCGCGGATGCCGGCATCCTCCACATGGAAGGACTGCACCCAGTATTGCAGCGCGGCCTTCAATTCGCCGGTGGCGCCGCCGAACTGCTCGAGCATGTACTGCGCGAAGACCGGATCGGGGCTGGTGACCTCGACCGGCGTCATCAGGGTCTTGCTGTGGCTGAACATGGGGGGCTCTCCGCCTGGTTGTGGAGACCCAACCATCCCGGTGCCCGCGGGTTGCCGGCCGGATCAGGCCCGCCGCGTCTGGCTCCAGCCGATATAGAGCCCGGCGCCCACGATGATGGCGGCACCCACCCAGGTCACCGCATCGGGGAATTCGCTGAAGAGCAGCCAGCCCACCGCCACCGAGCCGAGCAGCTGGAAATACTGGAAGGGCGAGAGGACATTGGCCGGCGCATAGCCGAAGGCGCGGGCCACGCAGTAATGGCCGAGCGCCCCCAGCATGGCCACGCCGCAGAACAGCCCGACATCGAGCAGCGAGGCCGGGGCGATCCAGACGAAGGGCAGCACCAGGAACATGCCGAAGCCGCCGACGAAGGCGGAGTAGAGGGCCGAGGTCTCGGGCGGGTCGATGCCCGCGATGCGGCGCGTCAGGATCTGATAGAGGCCGTAGGCGGTCGCGCTGATCAGCACGAAGACCGAGGCCCAGTGGAACAGCGCCGTGCCGGGGCGGATCACCACCAGCACGCCCAGGAAGCCGATCAGCAGCGCGATCACCCGCCCGCGCGTGGTGCGCTCGCCCAGCATGGGCCAGGCGAGCACCGCCACGATCAGCGGCGCGGCCAGGCTGATGGCGGCGGCCTTGGCCAGCGGGATGAAGCTGATGGCGTAGAAGAAATTCAGGTTCGAGGTGAACAGCATGGCCGAGCGGAAGAGCTGCAGCCCCGGCCGCCGCGTGCGGAACAGCGAGAGGCCCATGCGCGGCATGAAGAGCGCCGAGAGGAAGAGGATGTGCCCGAAGGCGCGCGCCCAGCTGATCTGCAGCGAGGAATAATCCTGCCCCAGCAGCTTCGCGAAGCCGCCCATCACGGGGAAGAGCAGGCCGGCCGTCAGCATGAAGAGGATGCCGAGCAGGATTCGCGTGGGCGCGGGGGATGACACGCGGGCAGGATGCGGCGCGCGGCGTACGGCGTCCAGACGCGTCAAGCCGGCATTAACCGGGCCGGGTGTTCCCTGCGGCCATCATGTTCCGCAGGAATTCGCCATGCGTCGCCGCGCGCTGATCGGCTCGCCCCTTCTTCTCGCCGCGCCGGCGGTGCAGGCGCGCGGCCTGATCGAGCTGGTGACCACGGAGCAGCGCCCCTATGCCATGGCCGAGGGGCCGGAGCCCGGCTTCGTCCTCACCCTGGTGGCCGAGATCTTCCGGATGGTGGGGCTGCAGGTGGTCTTTCGCTTCCTCCCCGCGCCGGAGGCCGAGGCGCGGGCGGCCGCCAGGCCCGGGACCGCCATCGCGCCCCTGGCCCGGACCCCGGCGCGGGAGGCGCGCTTCCTCTGGGCCGTCGCGCTGTTCGACGACCCCTCCGGCTTCGCCACCCTGCAATTCCCGCCGCCCGGAACGCTGGAGGCGGCCCGGGCGCTGCCCCGCATCGCGGTGGTTCAGGACACGCCGCAGGAGGTGTTCCTGCGGCGCGAAGGGCTGTCGAACCTCGCTCCCTTTCCCCGGCCGGCGCAGGCGCTGGCGGCGCTGCGCGAGCGCGACGTCTCGGCCTGGTTCGGCGCGCTGGCGCCGATGCGCGCGCAGTTGGGGCCGCAGGGGCGGTTTGGCGGCGCCCTCCTGTCGGAGCCGGCCTGGCTCGCGCTGCACCCGGCCAGCAAGGACCTGCTGCTGGATGCGCTGCGTGAGGCGCATGCGGCGCTGGAGGCGGATGGCAGCCTGGCGCAGCTGCTGCGCCCCGCCCTGCACCTCCCCCTCCACCCGCCCTTGGGCACCGGCTGATGGCGCGGGCGGGACGCAGCGCGCTGGATGCGCGGGTGGCCGTGGCCGGCGCCCTCTGCCTCGTGGCGGGGGAGCTGGTGGGCTCCTACCTCGTCTCCCAGGGGATGCTGCACCGGGAGGTGCTGCGCGCGCGCGACGCCGCGACCGCGCAGACCGAGCTGCTGACCGCGATGGCCGCGCCCGCGCTGCGCTTCAACCGGGGCGCCACGCTGGATGCCGCGCTGCTGCCCATCGCCGCGCGCAACCCGGCGCTGATGGCCGCGCGCTTCGAGCGCAGCGACGGCTTCGTCGTGCATGAATGGGCGCGCAGCGATTTTCCCGCGCGCGCCGATTGGTGGCGGGGCGAGGCGGTGCCGGACGAGCCGCGCATCGCTGTCATCTCCCGCACCGCGATCGGCGCGGATGGCGCGCTGGTGGGGCGCGTCAGCATCGCCTGGGACCAGAGGCCGGTCTTCGCGGAGGCCTCGACGCAATTCTGGACGGTGGGGACGATCTCGGTCGGCGTCAGCCTGGCGCTGGGCGCGCTCGGCATGCAGCTGCTGCGCCGCCGCCTGCGCCGCTTCCGCCTCGCCGAGGAAGCCACGCGCGACCTCGCGATGCGCGACCCGCTCACCGGCATCCGCAACCGGCGCGGCCTGACCGAGGCGCTGGAGAGCGAGGAATTCGCCGAGGCCTGGAGTTCGGGCGCGCCCATCATGCTGGCGCTGGCCGATCTCGACGGCTTCAAGCCGGTGAACGACACCTATGGCCATGCGGCGGGCGACGAGCTGCTGAAGCAGATCGCGCACCGCCTGGATTGCGAAGTGGCGCGCCAGGGCATCGCGGCGCGGCTCGGCGGCGATGAATTCGCGCTGATGCTCCTGCTCGACCCGGCCGATCCCGAAGGGGCGGCCGAGGATGCCGCGCGCCGCCTGATGGGGGTGGTGCGCGTGCCCTTCACCCTGAACCCAGATGGCACCGCGGCGGGCGGCGGCACGGTGCAGGTGCGCGTCGGGCTCAGCCTCGGCGTCGCCCTGGCGCCCGGGGATGCGGCCGATGCGGAGGAGCTGATGCGCCGCGCCGATTCCGCCCTCTACCGCGCCAAGGCGGAGGGGCGCGGCCGCTTTCGCCGCTTCACGCCGGAGATGGACCCGCGGCTGGGCAAGCGGCGCGGCGCGATGCGGCTGGAGGCCGAGCTGCGCGAGGCGCTCGCCCAGGATGCCCTGACCTGCCACTACCAGCCGATCCGCCTGCTCGCCTCAGGCGGGCTGCTCGGCTTCGAGGCGCTGGCCCGCTGGCCGCACGCCACGCGCGGCTTCGTCTCGCCCACCGAATTCATTCCGATCGCGGAGGCGGCGGGGCTGATCGTGCCGCTGACGCACCACCTGCTGCGAATGGCCTGCCGAGATGCGGCGGCCTGGCCGCAGCCGGCGACGCTCTCCTTCAACCTTTCGCCCCTGCACCTGACCGAGTCCGACCTGCCGCGCCAAGTGGCGCAGGTCCTCGAGGAGACGGGTCTGCCGCCCGGCCGCCTCCAGCTCGAACTGACCGAGGGCGCGCTGCTCGGCGACCTGCGCCAGGGCCATGCGATGCTTTCGGAGCTGAAGGCGATGGGCGTGCGGCTCGCGCTGGATGATTTCGGCACCGGGCATTCCGGCCTGCGGGAACTCCAGGCGCTGCCCTTCGACGTGATCAAGGTGGATGCGGGCTTCGTCCGCGCCATGGCCTCCGATGCCGGGGCGCGGAAGATCGTGGCGGCCATCATCGGCCTGGGCGAGAGCCTGGGCCTGCCCGTGGTGGCGGAAGGCATCGAGGAGGAACTGGATGTGGAGTTCCTGACGCGGCTGGGCTGCGACATGGGGCAGGGTTGGCTGCTTGGGCGGCCCGTCCCGGCCGGGCAGGTGGCGGCGCTCATGCAGGGCGCGGCCCGGGCGGCGGGGCGGCTGGACGCCGCCTGATGCGGCCGAGCCGGCAAGGCGCGGAGCTGCGGGCCGGCGCTGGGCCGTGAAGGCTCGGGTAAGCTCTTGAGCGTAGAAGCGCCGGGATTCCGCATCCTTCCGAAACAGGAGCCGCCCCGGCATGTCATTCCGTCGTCTCTCCCTCGCGAACAAGCTGCGCGCCGGCCTGGGGGGCCTGCTCCTCCTGGTCACCCTGCTGGCGGGCGTGGCCTTGTATGTGATGCGCGACATGAATCATCGCGCGGTGGACATCCAGACCAACTGGCTGCCCTCGGTGGTGGCGGTCGCCGGGCTCAACACCGCGGTGCTGGATCTCCGGCGCGGGGAGCTCTCGGCCTTCACGCGCAGCGACGCCGCGGACCGCGCGCGCGTCCTGGAGACGCTTCCCGCGCTGGTTTCGCGGATCGGGGCGAGTCTCGAGGCCTACCGGCCGCTGCTGGCGCATCCCGAGGAATTCCGGATCTTCCCCGGCGTCGAACGCAGCCTGCAGGACTATCTGAACGGCCACCGGCAGATGCGCGAGGCCCTGGCGGCGGGCGACATCGCGCGCGCGACTGCACTTCTCGGCGAGGGGCGCGCGGCGGTGGACCGCGCCCTCCAGGGGCTGCAGGAACTGGTGCGGATCAACGCCCGCGAGGCCGGCGCCGCGGCGGACCGAGCCTCCGCCGCGGCCAGCCTGGGCCGCACCTTGCTGGTCATCGTGTTCGCCGGGATCTTCGCGGCGGGCGTGGCCATCGCCGTGCTGACGGCGCGCACCATCACGGGCCGCGTCATGAACATCTCCGCGGCGCTGGACCGGCTTTCGCGGCGGGACTACGCCTTCGAGCTGAAGGAAGTGGCCGACCAGGACGAGCTCGGCCACATGGCGCGGGCACTCGACACCTGCCGGGACGGGCTGAAGGAGGCGGACCGCCTGGCCGAGGCCGCGGCGGCCGAGGCGCGCGCCCAGGCCGAGCGCACCGCCCGCGTGGATCAGCTGGTGCAGGGCTTCGAGGCGCAGGCGAGCGAGGCGCTCAGCACCGTGTCCAGCGCGGCGACGGAGCTTTCCGCCACTGCCGTCGCCCTGTCGGAGACGGCGGGGGAGGGGACGCGGCAGGCCACGGCGGTCGCTTCCTCGGCCGGCCAGACCAGCGCCAATGTCCAGACGGTCGCCGCCTCCTCCGAGGAGCTGGCCAGCTCCATCGCGGAGGTGGCGCGCCAGGTGCGGCACACCGCCTCCATCACCGGGCGCGCCACCGAGGCGGCGCGCGAGACGGACAATACGGTGCGCGGCCTGGCGGAGGCGGCGGCGAAGATCGGTGATGTCGTGCGCCTGATCAGCGACATTGCGGGGCAGACCAACCTGCTGGCGCTGAACGCGACGATCGAAGCGGCGCGCGCGGGGGATGCTGGCAAGGGCTTCGCCGTGGTGGCGAGCGAGGTGAAGAGCCTGGCCGGCCAGACGGCGCGGGCGACCGAGCAGATCAGCCAGCAGATCGCCGCCATGCAGGCCGAGACGACGCGCACGGTGGAGGCGATCGCCGGCATCGGCCGCACCATCGAGGAGCTGAACGAGACGACGGCGCAGGTGGCCGCCGCCTCCGAGCAGCAGGCCGCGGCGACCCTGGAGATCGGGCGCGCCGTGGCGGAGGCGGCGCAAGGCGCCGAGGAGGCATCGCGCGGCGCGGCGGGGATGATGGATGGGGCGGAGCGGACCGGCGGCTCGGCCCGGGATGTGCAGGGCGCCTCGGCCGAACTGGCGCAGCAATCCGAGCGGCTTCGCGCCCAGGTGGATGGCTTCCTGCGGGATATCCGCGCCGCCTAGGGCATGGCCCGCCGCGGTGGAAACGCCGGGGCGGTCGGTCATTCTCTTATCGGGGCTGGACCGTGATCCGGTGATGGCGGATCACGGTCCGCGGCCGGTCTGCATCTTCCGCATGGCAGATGCGGCCGGATCCTGCGGGAAAGCGCCGAAACGGGGTGGACAGACGGGCTCCGGCATTCTACACGCCGCGCTTCCGGTGGGAGGCATGCGCTTCCCGGCCGCAGGGAAACGCGGGAGGTCGGGAGCGTGACTTGGCTCCAGGCCGGTGGGACCGCGGGTCTCTCCACATCGAGAGGACTGGATTGTCATGGCTAAGAAGATCGCCGGCTACATCAAGCTGCAGGTGCCCGCCGGCAAGGCGAACCCCTCGCCGCCCATCGGCCCCGCGCTGGGTCAGCGCGGCCTGAACATCATGCAGTTCGTGAAGGAATTCAACGCGGCGACGCAACAGATGGAGCCGGGCACGCCGACGCCCGTGGTCATCACCGCATATACCGACCGCAGCTTCTCCTTCGTCACGAAGACGCCGCCGAACACCTACTTCCTGAAGCGCGCCGCCAAGATCGAGAAGGGCAGCACCACCCCGGGCAAGGGCGCCATGGTGGGCCGCGTCACGAAGTCGCAGCTGGTCGAGATCGCCCAGGTGAAGATGAAGGACATGAATTGCACCGACGTCGAGAGCGCGGTGCGGATGCTGGCGGGCTCGGCCCGCTCCATGGGCATGACCGTGGTGGAGGGCTGAACATGAGCAAGCGCATGAAGGCCCTCGCGGCCACCGTTACGCCGAACAAGGCCTATCCGCTGAACGAGGCGATCGCGCTGGCCAAGGCCAATGCCAAGGCCAAGTTCGACGAGACCATCGAGATCTCGATGAACCTCGGCATCGATCCCCGCCATGCCGACCAGATGGTCCGTGGCGTGGTCGGCCTGCCGAACGGCACCGGCAAGACGGTCCGCGTGGGCGTCTTCGCCCGCGGCCCGAAGGCCGAGGAAGCCAAGGCCGCCGGCGCCGACGTGGTGGGCGCCGATGACCTCGCCGCCCTGGTGCAGGAAGGCAAGATCGACTTCGACCGCTGCATCGCGACGCCGGACATGATGGCCCTGGTGGGTCGCCTCGGTAAGGTGCTGGGCCCGCGCGGCCTGATGCCGAACCCGAAGCTCGGCACCGTGACCATGGACGTGAAGGGCGCGGTCACCGCCGCCAAGGCCGGCCAGGTGGAGTTCCGCGCCGAGAAGGCCGGCATCATCCATGCCGGCATCGGCAAGGCGAGCTTCGGCGAGGAGGCCCTGCTGGCCAATGCCCGCGCCTTCGTGGACGCCATCCAAAAGTCCCGCCCGACCGGCGCGAAGGGCACCTTCGTGAAAAAGGTCGCCGTCTCGTCCACCATGGGCGTCGGCGTGAGCGTGGATGTGACCAGCCTCAACGGCTGATGGAATTCGCCCCGGCCTTGGCCGGGGCGCGCAGGGGGTGGGCCTTCGGGCCCGCCGCCGCACCTGTCGGAGATTGCAGGCGCCTGACCCCGGTCAGGCTTAATGGGCCGAGGCCCGCCCGCATGAGACGGGGAACCGAGATTCTCCCGCCCGGGCCATGGCCCGGGTCGGAATGGCTTGGCTTTCCGGCGACGACAGGCGAACGGGGCAGGGGGATGGTCCCCTTGCCCCCGTGTGAACCGGTCGAAGCCCTTCCACAAGGCTCCGACCACCGACGGAGACGTGACGTTGGATCGTACGGAAAAGCGCGCCTTCGTTGACTCGATGGCCGAAGTCTTCGCGCAGACGTCGTTCGTGCTCGTGGCCCAGAACAAGGGTCTCACGGTCGCGGCGGTGGATGATCTGCGGCGGAAGATGAAGGCTGCCGGGGCAACGTACAAGGTTGCGAAGAACCGGCTGGCCAGTCGCGCCCTCGACGGCACCCGTTTCCAGGGCATCTCGCCGCTGCTGAAGGGCCCGACCGCGCTTGCGTGGTCGGCCGACCCGGTGGCCGTGGCGAAGACCGCCGTGGAGTTCGCCAAGGGGAACGACAAGTTCGTGATCCTGGGCGGGGCGCTTGGCACCCAGAACCTGAACGCCGATGGCGTGAAGGCGCTGGCCGAGCTTCCCTCGCTCGACACGCTGCGCGCATCGCTGCTGGGTCTGATCCAGACCCCCGCGACGCGCATTGCCGGGGTGGTTCAAGCCCCCGCAGGGCAGCTGGCACGGGTGCTGAAGGCATATGCGGACAAGGAAGCCGCCTGAGGCGGGCTGCCGGCGGACCTAGGGTCCGGCGGCGGGATGCCAAGCGGCGGTGGGTCTGCAGAGGGACCGATCAGCTTTCCACTATTCTGGCCCTGCCACGATGTCGCGGTGGGGTTGTCAAGCCACAGTCAAGCCATTAGTTAGAAGGAACACGAATATGGCCGATCTTGCAAAGCTCGTTGACGAGCTGTCCGCGCTGACCGTCCTGGAGGCCGCCGAGCTCTCCAAGATGCTCGAAGAGAAGTGGGGCGTCTCCGCCGCCGCGCCGGTGGCGGTTGCCGCCGTGGCCGGCCCGGCTGCCGCCGCCGCTGCTCCTGCCGAGGCGCAGACCGAGTTCACGGTGACCCTTGCCGCCGCCGGCGACAAGAAGATCAACGTGATCAAGGAGATCCGCACCATCACCGGCCTGGGCCTCAAGGAAGCCAAGGACCTGGTCGAGGGCGCGCCGAAGGTCGTCAAGGAGAACGTCTCCAAGGACGAGGCGGACAAGATCAAGAAGGTTCTCGAAGAGAACGGCGCGACCGTCGAGGTCAAGTAAGGTCGCGCGGTACGCGTTTCACGGTTCGCGCCGGGGCTTCGGCCCTGGCGCGGATCGGATTGATACCAAGTCGGGATGGGCGGCAATCGGGCCCGATTGCCGCCCCTCTCGCCGTTTCAGGGGCAGGGTGCCACTGGAATGCTGGCGGATGATTTTGCCGGCGCTGGGATTGCCCAGTCGCCAGGATAAGGAAGCGGGACAGGCATGAACGCTATCAGCAAGTCGTTCACGGCACGCAAGCGCATTCGCAAGAGCTTCGGCAGGCTGCCCGAGGTTGCGCCCATGCCCAACCTGATCGATGTGCAGCGTGCCTCCTATGCGTTCTTCCTGCAAATGGAAACGCATCCGGACAGCCGGACCAACACCGGCCTCCAGGAGGTGTTCAAGTCCGTCTTCCCGATCAATGATTTCGCGGGCCGCGGCCGACTCGAGTTCGTCCAGTACGAGCTGGAGGAGCCGAAGTATGACGTGGAAGAGTGCATCGCGCGCGGCCTGACCTTCGCCGCCCCGCTCAAGGTGAAGCTGCGCCTGATCGTCTGGGACCTGGACGAGGACACCGGCGCCCGCTCCGTCCGCGACATCAAGGAGCAGGATGTCTACATGGGCGACATGCCGCTCATGACGGACAACGGCACCTTCATCATCAACGGCACCGAGCGTGTCATCGTCAGCCAGATGCACCGCAGCCCGGGCGTCTTCTTCGACCATGACAAGGGCAAGACGCACAGCAGCGGCAAGTACCTGTTCGCCGCGCGCGTCATCCCCTATCGCGGTTCCTGGCTCGACTTCGAGTTCGACGCCAAGGACATCTGCTATGTCCGCATCGACCGCAAGCGCAAGCTGCCGGCCAGCACGCTGCTGCTGGCACTCGACAGCGAGGCGACCGAGGCGAAGCGCGCCGAGCGCGCCGCCCAGGGCCTGGAGATGGAGCCCTCCGAGATCCGCGGCATGGACGCGGAGGAGATCCTGGCGGCCTTCTACGGCCAGGTGGAGTTCAGGCGCGGCCCCAAGGGCTGGTCGCGCGCCTTCGACCCCGAGAGCTTCCGCGGCATCAAGCTGCTCGAGCCGCTGGTGGACGCCAAGACCGGCGCCGTGGTGGCCGAGAAGGACGTGAAGATGACGCCGCGCGCGGCGCGCAAGATCGTCGAGGCTGGCACGACCGAAGTGCTGGTCGGCCGCACCGACCTGCTGGGCCGCTTTGTCGCCGTGGACCTCGTGAACATGGAGACCGGCGAGATCTGGGCCGAGGCCGGCGAGGAGCTGACCGAAGCCAAGCTCGCCGCCATCGAGGATGCCGGCATTGACGTGCTGCCCACGCTGGCCGTTGACCAGACGGTCGGCCCCTGGATGCGCAACACGCTGTCGGTCGACAAGAACACCAACCGCGACGAAGCGCTGATGGACATCTACCGGGTGATGCGCCCGGGCGAGCCGCCGACGCCGGAGACGGCCGAGGCGCTGTTCAAGGGCCTGTTCTTCGACGCCGACCGCTATGACCTCTCGGCCGTGGGTCGGGTGAAGATGAACATGCGCCTCGGCTTCTCGCTCGAGGAAGCGCCGGACCATCTCCGCACCCTGCGCAAGCAGGACATCGTCGCCACCATGCGCGTCCTGATGGACCTGAAGGATGGCCGCGGCTCGATCGACGACATCGACAATCTCGGCAACCGCCGCGTGCGTTCGGTCGGCGAGCTGATGGAGAACCAGTACCGCGTCGGCCTGCTGCGCATGGACCGCGCGATCAAGGAGCGCATGGGCGCGGTGGATATCGACACCGTCATGCCGCATGACCTGATCAACGCGAAGCCGGCCGCTGCCGCCGTGCGCGAGTTCTTCGGCTCCTCGCAGCTGTCGCAGTTCATGGACCAGACCAACCCGCTTTCCGAGGTGACGCACAAGCGCCGCCTCTCGGCGCTTGGCCCAGGCGGTCTGACGCGCGAGCGCGCGGGCTTTGAGGTGCGCGACGTGCACCCGACGCATTACGGCCGCATCTGCCCGATCGAGACGCCGGAAGGCCCGAACATCGGCCTGATCAACTCGCTCGCCACCTTCGCGCGGGTGAACAAGTACGGCTTCATCGAGACGCCCTACCGCCTGGTGAAGGACGGCAAGATCACCGGCGAGCCGCGCTACCTCTCCGCCATGGAGGAGGAGAAGCTGGTCGTGGCCCAGGCCGACGCGCATGTGGATGCCGGCACGGGCGAGTTCCTGAGCGACCTCGTCTCCGTCCGCCAGGGCGGCGATTTCCGCCTGGTGAAGCCGAACGAAGTCACCGCCATCGACGTCTCGCCGAAGCAGCTCGTTTCGGTCGCCGCGGCCCTCATTCCCTTCCTGGAGAATGACGACGCGAACCGCGCGCTGATGGGCTCGAACATGCAGCGCCAGGCGGTGCCGCTGATCCGCGCCGATGCGCCGCTCGTCGGCACCGGCATGGAAGCCGCGGTGGCGCAGGATTCGGGTGCTGCGATCTCCGCGCGCCGCGACGGCATCGTGGACTCGATCGACGGCGCGCGCATCGTCGTGCGCGCGACCAATGACGAAGGGCAGACGGCGGGTGTCGACATCTACCGCCTGCGGAAGTTCCAGCGCTCCAACCAGAGCACCTGCATCAACCAGCGCCCGCTGGTGAAGGTGGGTGACCGCGTGACGGCCGGCGAGATCATCGCCGACGGCCCGTCCACGGAGCTGGGCGAGCTGGCGCTGGGCCGCAACGTGCTCTGCGCCTTCATGCCCTGGAACGGCTACAACTTCGAAGACTCCATCCTGATCAGCGAGCGCATCGCGCGCGATGACGTGTTCACCTCCATCCACATCGAGGAATTCGAGGTGATGGCGCGCGACACGAAGCTGGGCCAGGAGGAGATCAGCCGCGACATCCCGAATGTCGGTGAGGAGGCGCTGCGCAACCTCGACGAGGCGGGCATCGTCTATGTCGGCGCCGAGGTGCATCCGGGCGACATCCTGGTCGGCAAGGTGACGCCGAAGGGCGAGAGCCCGATGACGCCGGAAGAGAAGCTGCTGCGCGCCATCTTCGGCGAGAAGGCGTCGGACGTTCGCGACACCTCGCTGAAGCTGCCGCCGGGCGTCTCGGGCACCATCGTCGATGTGCGCGTCTTCTCCCGCCGCGGCGTGGACAAGGATGAGCGCGCCATGGCGATCGAGCGCGCCGAGATCGAGCGCCTGGCCAAGGACCGCGACGATGAGCGCGCGATCCAGGAGCGCTCCTTCTATGGCCGTCTGCGCGAGCGGCTGCTGAACAAGAAGGCCTCGGGCGGCTTCAAGGGTGTGAAGGCGGGGACGCCGATCACCGATGAGGTGCTGGACCAGTTCGCCAAGTCCACCTGGCGGCAGATCGCCGTCACGGATGACGCGGCGATGGTCGAGATCGAGGCGCTGAAGCGCGAGTTCGACGCCGCCGTGGAGCGCCTGCAGAAGCGCTTCGAGAGCAAGGTCGAGAAGCTGCAGCGCGGCGACGAGCTGCCGCCCGGCGTGATGAAGATGGTCAAGGTCTTCGTCGCGGTGAAGCGCAAGCTGCAGCCGGGCGACAAGATGGCCGGCCGCCACGGCAACAAGGGCGTGGTCTCCCGCGTCGTGCCGATCGAGGACATGCCCTTCCTGGAGGATGGCACCTCGGTGGATCTGGTGCTGAACCCGCTGGGCGTGCCCTCGCGCATGAATATCGGCCAGATCCTCGAGACGCACCTCGGCTGGGCCTGCGCCAATATCGGCCGCGAGGTGGGGCAGCTGGTGGATGATTTCCGCCGCTCCTCCGCCGTGCGCGACGAACTGCTGGAGAAGCTGAAGGACGTCTACGGCGACGAGATCTTCGAGCGTGACATCCTGCCCATGAGCGAAGAGCAGCTCATGGAGCTGGCGGACAACCTGAAGAAGGGCATCCCCATCGCGACGCCCGTCTTCGACGGTGCCCGCATCTCGGACATCGAGAACATGCTGACCAAGGCGGGGCTCGACACCTCCGGCCAGATGCAGCTGATCGATGGCCGCACGGGCGAGCTCTTCGAGCGCAAGGTGACGGTGGGCTACATCTACATGCTCAAGCTGCACCACCTGGTGGATGACAAGATCCACGCGCGTTCGATCGGCCCCTACTCGCTGGTCACGCAGCAGCCGCTGGGCGGCAAGGCGCAGTTCGGTGGCCAGCGCTTCGGCGAGATGGAGGTCTGGGCGCTGGAAGCCTATGGCGCCGCCTATACGCTGCAGGAGATGCTGACGGTGAAGTCGGACGACGTGTCCGGCCGCACCAAGGTCTACGAGGCGATCGTCCGCGATCAGGACAGCTTCGAGGCCGGCATCCCCGAGAGCTTCAACGTGCTGGTCAAGGAGCTGAAGAGCCTCGGCCTGAATGTGGACCTGGAGAACCGGGGCCCCTGATCCGGGGCTGGCCAGACCAATACGGTGACCCCGGGGCAGGGGTCACCGCGACGAAATTCCCCTTCAAGGCCTGGTGCGCGCACCGGGAAGAGAGCGAGGCGGCATGAACGAGTTGATGAAGATCCTGGGCCAGACGGGCCAGGCGATGACCTTCGACCAGATCAAGATCTCCATGGCGTCGCCGGAGCAGATCCGCTCCTGGTCCTATGGCGAGATCAAGAAGCCGGAGACCATCAACTACCGCACCTTCAAGCCGGAGCGGGACGGCCTGTTCTGCGCCCGCATCTTCGGCCCGATCAAGGACTACGAGTGCCTGTGCGGCAAGTACAAGCGGATGAAGTTCCGCGGCATCGTCTGCGAGAAGTGCGGCGTGGAAGTGACGCTTGCCAAGGTCCGGCGCGAGCGCATGGGCCATATCGAGCTGGCCGCGCCCGTGGCCCACATCTGGTTCCTGAAGAGCCTGCCGAGCCGCGTCGGCCTCATGGTCGATATGAGCCTGAAGGAGCTGGAGAAGGTCCTCTACTTCGAGAGCTATGTGGTGCTGGAGCCGGGTCTGACGGACCTGAAGCTGCACCAGCTGCTGACCGAGGACCAGTTCGTCACCAAGCAGGATGAGTTCGGCGAGGACGCCTTCCGCGTCGGCATCGGCGCCGAGGCCGTCAAGGAAATCCTGCATGGGATGGACATGGGCAAGGACGCCACGCGTCTGCGCGCCGAGCTGAAGGAGACGACCTCCGAGGCCAAGCGCAAGAAGCTGGTGAAGCGCCTGAAGCTGATCGAGGCCTTCTCGGAGTCGGGCGCGCGTCCGGAGTGGATGATCCTCGACGTCGTGCCGGTGATCCCGCCCGAGCTGCGCCCGCTGGTGCCGCTGGATGGTGGCCGCTTCGCGACCTCCGACCTGAATGACCTGTATCGCCGCGTCATCAACCGCAACAACCGCCTGAAGCGCCTGATCGAGCTGCGCGCGCCGGACATCATCGTGCGCAACGAGAAGCGCATGCTGCAGGAATCGGTGGATGCGCTGTTCGACAACGGCCGTCGCGGCCGTGCGATCACGGGTGCGAACAAGCGCCCGCTCAAGTCGCTCTCCGACATGCTGAAGGGCAAGCAGGGCCGCTTCCGCCAGAACCTGCTCGGCAAGCGCGTGGACTACTCGGGCCGTTCGGTCATCGTGGTGGGTCCGGAGCTGAAGCTGCACCAGTGCGGCCTGCCGAAGAAGATGGCGCTGGAGCTGTTCAAGCCCTTCATCTACTCGAAGCTCGAGAAGTACGGCCACGCCTCCACCATCAAGCAGGCCAAGCGCATGGTGGAAAAGGAGCGTCCCGAGGTGTGGGACATCCTGGAGGAGGTGATCCGCGAACACCCGGTTCTGCTGAACCGCGCGCCGACGCTGCACCGCCTGGGCATCCAGGCCTTCGAGCCCGTGCTGGTCGAGGGCAAGGCGATCCAGCTGCATCCGCTGGTCTGCACCGCCTTCAACGCCGACTTCGACGGCGACCAGATGGCCGTGCACGTCCCGCTGTCGCTTGAGGCACAGCTGGAAGCGCGCGTGCTGATGATGTCCACCAACAACATCCTCAGCCCCGCCAACGGCAAGCCCATCATCGTGCCGAGCCAGGACATCGTGCTCGGCCTCTATTA
This sequence comes from Sediminicoccus rosea, assembly GCF_033547095.1. NCBI lineage: Bacteria > Pseudomonadati > Pseudomonadota > Alphaproteobacteria > Acetobacterales > Roseomonadaceae > Sediminicoccus > Sediminicoccus rosea. The sequence goes on from NZ_CP137852.1 coordinate 1,656,240, forward strand.
TCTCAGCCTGGACACGCCCGAGTTCCGCGTGGCCGAGGACGACAAGGCGCCGCTGATCGGCGACATCGGGGAGATCGAGCACGCCCTCGAAGTGAAGGCGCTGACGATCCACACCAAGATCCGCACCCGCCGCGCCACGGTGGACCCGGACGGCAAGCCGATCGTCGAGCGCGTGGTGACCACGCCGGGCCGCATGCTGATGGGCGCGCTGCTGCCCAAGCACCCGCAGCTGCCCTTCTCGCTGATCAACCGCCTGCTGACGAAGAAGTCCATTTCGGACGTGATCGACGCCGTGTACCGCCATTGCGGCCAGAAGGAATCGGTGATCTTCGCCGACCGCCTGATGGGCCTCGGCTTCAAGCACGCGGCGAAGGCTGGCATCTCCTTCGGCAAGAACGACATGATGATCCCGGCCGAGAAGGAGGGCTTCATCGCCTCCACCAAGGCCGAGGTGAAGGAGTTCGAGCAGCAGTACCTGGACGGCCTGATCACCTCGGGCGAGCGCTACAACAAGGTGGTGGACGCCTGGTCGCGCTGCACGGACGAGGTGGCGAAGGCCATGATGGCCGAGATCCAGAAGCAGGAAATCGGCAAGCCGACCAACTCCGTCTGGATGATGTCGCACTCCGGCGCGCGTGGATCGCCCGCGCAGATGCGCCAGCTGGCCGGCATGCGCGGACTCATGGCGAAGCCCTCCGGCGAGATCATCGAGCAGCCGATCATCTCGAACTTCAAGGAAGGCCTCACCGTGCTGGAGTACTTCAACTCCACCCACGGCGCGCGCAAGGGCCTGGCCGACACCGCGCTGAAGACGGCGAACTCCGGCTACCTGACGCGCCGTCTCGTGGACGTGGCGCAGGACTGCATCATCATGGAGGATGATTGCGGCACCGAGCGTGGCCTCAACGTGCGCGCCATCATGGATGGCGGTGACGTGGTCTCCTCGCTGAGCGAGCGGATCCTCGGCCGCACCACGCAGGAAGATGTGCTGGACCCGGCGACGGGCGAGGTCATCATCGCGAAGAACATGCTGGTCGAGGAAGCCGATGCTGAGCGCATCGAGAAGGCCGGCGTCGAGGCGGTGAAGATCCGCTCGGTGCTGACCTGCGACTCGCTCCAGGGCGTCTGCGGCAAGTGCTACGGGCGTGATCTCGCGCGCGGCACGCCGGTGAACATGGGCGAGGCGGTGGGCGTCATCGCCGCGCAGTCCATCGGCGAGCCGGGCACGCAGCTCACCATGCGCACCTTCCACATCGGCGGTGCGGCGCAGCGTGGCGCCGAGCAGTCGGCAGTGGAGGCGACGGTCGAGTCGACGGCCAAGCTGCACAACCTCTCGCTGGTGACCAACTCCTCGGGCGCGCCCATCGTGATGAGCCGCAACTGCGAGGTGGGCCTGATCGACGCCAATGGCCGTGAGCGCGCGCGCTTCCGGGTGCCCTATGGCGCGAAGATGCTGGTGACCGACGGCACGAAGGTCGAGCGCGGCCAGAAGCTGGCCGAGTGGGACCCCTTCACCCTGCCGATCATCACCGAGCGCGAGGGCAAGGTCGAATACCAGGACCTGATCGAGGGCGTGACGCTGGTGGAGCGCACGGACGACGTGACGGGCCTGACCTCCAAGGTGGTGGTGGACTACAAGGCCTCCGCCAAGTCGGCCGATCTTCGCCCGCGCATCGTGATGAAGGATGCCCGCGGCGAGGTGATGAAGCTGCCGAACGGCGCCGAGGCCCGCTACTTCCTCAGCCCCGACACGGTGCTGAGCGTGGACAATGGCGCGACCGTGGAAGCGGGCGACGTGGTGGCCCGCATGCCGCGCGAATCGTCGAAGACGCGTGACATCACCGGCGGTCTGCCCCGCGTGGCCGAGCTGTTCGAGGCCCGCCGCCCGAAGGATGCCGCGATCATCAGCGACATCGACGGGCGCGTGGAGTTCGGCAAGGACTACAAGGCCAAGCGCCGCGTGATCGTGAAGAGCGAGCCGATGGGCGATGAGCCGCCGATCGAGCGCGAATACCTGGTGCCGAAGGGCAAGCACGTCTCGGTGCAGGAAGGCGACTACGTGAAGGCCGGCGACCCGCTGGTGGACGGCCCCCGCGTGCCGCACGACATCCTGCGCGTGTTGGGTGTGGAAGCGCTCGCCAACTACCTGGTGAACGAGATCCAGGACGTCTACCGACTGCAGGGCGTGAAGATCAACGACAAGCACATCGAGGTGATCGTTCGCCAGATGCTGCAGAAGGTCGAGATCCTCGAGCCGGGCGACACGACCTATCTGATCGGCGAGCAGGTGGACCGCTTCGAGTTCGATGCGGAGAACGAGAAGCGCCTGAAGCTGGGCGAGCGCCCGGCCCGGGCGGAGCCGGTGCTGCAGGGCATCACCAAGGCCTCGCTGCAGACGCAGAGCTTCATCTCGGCGGCCTCCTTCCAGGAGACGACCCGTGTGCTCACCGAGGCGGCGACTGCCGGCAAGGTGGACAGCCTGGGCGGCCTGAAGGAGAACGTGATCGTGGGCCGCCTGATCCCGGCGGGAACGGGCTCCGTGATGAACCGACTGAAGGTGTTGGCCGCGCGCCGGGACAGCGGGCGCCTGCCCGCCACGCCCGCGCTGGCCGAGCCGGATACGAGCCCCGCGGCCGCCGAATAGCGGCATGCGGAAAACCCTTGGCCCGCGCGTGGCCAAGGGCGCCCTGGCACGGGGGAATCGCCCCCGCGTCGCTTGACTCAGGTCGGGGGGGTGGTTAAGACGCGCATCTCGCCGGGACGTTTCGCAAGTTGCGTCCAGGTATGTTGGTTCAAACGCCTTGCTTCGGTCGCCCCTGCCGCGAATTGGCAGGACAGGCCCGGGGTTGACGCGGTGGCCCGTTCGGAGCGCAGAAGCGCCCGTCGGGCCGCGTGTCGTTTGGTGAATGGGTCGCAGAAACGATTACGAAGGGGCGTCATGCCGACGATCAACCAGCTCATCGCGCAAGGGCGCGAGCCGCGCCGCAGCCAGAACAAGGTTCCGGCTCTCGAAGGCTGCCCGCAGAAGCGCGGCGTGTGCACGCGCGTCTACACGACCACGCCGAAGAAGCCGAACTCGGCGCTTCGTAAGGTCGCGAAGGTGCGCCTCACCAATGGCTTCGAAGTGGTGAGCTACATCCCTGGCGAGGGGCACAACCTGCAGGAGCACTCGGTGGTGCTCATCCGTGGCGGCCGCGTGAAGGACCTTCCGGGCGTGCGCTACCACATCCTGCGCGGCGTGCTCGACACGCAGGGCCTGCCGAAGCGGCGCAAGCGGCGCTCGCTCTACGGCGCCAAGCGGCCGAAGTGAGGAACTGAGAGATGTCACGTCGTCACCGCGCGGAGAAGCGCGAAGTCCTGCCGGACCCGAAGTTCGGCGATGTCGTCCTGAGCCGCTTCATGAATGTGCTCATGTACGACGGCAAGAAGTCCGCGGCCGAGGGCATCGTCTATGCCGCCATGGACACGCTGAAGCGCAAGGGTGGCGCGAATGCCGACCCGCTTCGCCTGTTCCACGAGGCGCTGGACAATGTGAAGCCGGCCGTCGAGGTGCGTTCGCGCCGCGTCGGCGGTGCGACCTACCAGGTGCCCGTCGAGGTGCGTCCCGAGCGGCGCCAGGCGCTGGCCATCCGCTGGCTGATCGACGCCGCCCGCAAGCGCGGCGAGAGCACGATGGAAGAGCGCCTTTCGGCCGAGCTGATGGACGCGGTGAACAACCGCGGCACGGCGGTCAAGAAGCGCGAGGACACGCACCGCATGGCCGAGGCGAACAAGGCCTTCAGCCACTATCGCTGGTAAGCGGTCCCACAACTCCTTTTTGGCGCCCGTGAGCGGGCGCTGACACACCCTTCTCGGATTGGATGCACGACGATGGCCAAGGCGAAGTTTGAGCGGAACAAGCCGCACTGCAACATTGGGACGATCGGCCATGTGGACCATGGCAAGACGTCTCTGACGGCGGCGATCACGAAGGTGCTGGCGAAGTCTGGTGGTGCGTCGTTCACGGCGTATGACCAGATTGACAAGGCGCCTGAGGAGCGGGCTCGAGGCATCACGATCTCGACGGCGCATGTCGAGTACGAGACGGCGAACCGTCACTACGCGCATGTGGATTGCCCTGGCCACGCGGACTACGTGAAGAACATGATCACGGGTGCGGCGCAGATGGACGGCGCGATCCTGGTTTGCTCGGCCGCTGACGGCCCGATGCCGCAGACGCGCGAGCACATCCTGCTGGCGCGCCAGGTGGGCGTGCCGGCGCTGGTGGTGTTCCTGAACAAGATGGACCTGGCGGACCCCGACCTGGTCGAGCTGGTGGAGATGGAGCTGCGCGAGCTGCTGTCCTCCTACCAGTTCCCGGGCGACGACATCCCCATCATCAAGGGCTCGGCGGTGGCCGCGCTCGAGGACAAGACGCCTGAGATCGGCGAGCAGGCGATCCTGAAGCTGATGGAAGCGGTGGACAGCTACATTCCGCAGCCGGAGCGCGCGATTGACCGTCCGTTCCTGATGCCGGTCGAGGACGTGTTCTCGATCTCGGGTCGCGGCACGGTGGTGACGGGCCGCGTGGAGCGCGGGATCGTGAAGGTGGGTGACGAAGTCGAGATCATCGGTCTGAAGGACACGGTGAAGACGACGGTGACGGGCGTCGAGATGTTCCGCAAGCTGCTGGACAGCGGCGAGGCGGGCGACAACATCGGCGCGCTGCTGCGTGGCACGAAGCGCGAGGATGTGGAGCGCGGCCAGGTTCTGGCCAAGCCCGGCTCGATCACGCCGCACACGCAGTTCAAGGCCGAGGCGTACATCCTGACGAAGGAAGAGGGCGGCCGCCACACGCCGTTCTTCACGAACTACCGTCCGCAGTTCTACTTCCGCACGACGGACGTGACGGGCATCGTGAAGCTGCCGGAAGGCGTTGAGATGGTGATGCCGGGCGACAACGTCTCGATGGATGTCGAGCTGATCGCGCCGATCGCGATGGATGAGGGCCTGCGCTTCGCGATCCGCGAGGGCGGCCGCACCGTCGGCGCCGGCGTCGTCGCCAGCATCGCGAAGTAAGCGAGCGCCCCACCATGGACAGCCAAAATATCCGCATCCGCCTCAAGGCGTTCGATCACCGCGTGCTGGATGGCAGCACGCGGGAGATCGTGCAGACCGCGAAGCGGACCGGTGCGCGCGTGCGGGGTCCGATCCCGCTGCCGACGCAGATCGAGCGCTTCACGGTGAACCGCTCGCCCCACGTGGACAAGAAGAGCCGCGAGCAGTTCGAGATTCGGACGCATCGCCGGCTTCTCGACATCGTCGACCCCACCCCGCAGACCGTGGACGCGCTGATGAAGCTCGACCTCGCCTCGGGCGTGGACGTCGAGATCAAGATCTGAGGACGGAACCATGGCCACCCAGGTCCGGACGGGGCTGATCGCGCGCAAGCTCGGCATGACCCGCCTTTTCAATGATGATGGCACCACCACGCCGGTGACCGTGCTCCACCTCGACGCCGTGCGCGTCGTGGCGCAGCGCACGGCCGAGAAGGATGGCTACACCGCCCTCCAGGTCGGCATCGGCAAGGCGAAGGCCAAGAATGTCTCCAAGGCCAATCGCGGCCACTTCGCGAAGGCCGGCGTCGAGGCGCCGCTGAAGGTGACGGAGTTCCGCGTGGACCCGGCCGCCCTGGTCGAGCCCGGCACGGCGCTGACGGTCGCGCATTTCGTGGCCGGCCAGAAGGTCGATGTCACGGGCACGTCGAAGGGCAAGGGGTTCGCTGGCGCGATGAAGCGCTGGAACTTCTCGGGCCTCGAGGCGTCGCACGGCGTGTCCATCAGCCACCGCTCGCACGGCTCCACCGGCAATCGCCAGGATCCGGGCAAGACCTTCAAGAACAAGAAGATGGCGGGCCATCTCGGCGTTGAGCGCATCACCACGCAGAACCTCGTGATCGCCGGTCACGATGCGGAGCGCGGCCTGCTGCTCATCAAGGGCGCCGTTCCGGGTTCCGCCGGTGGCTATGTGCTGGTGCGTGACGCCGTGAAGCGTGCGCGCCCTGCCGATGCGCCCTTCCCCACGGCGACGGTCTGAGGTCAGGTCCATGCAAGTTTCCGTCATCACTCTGGACAACGCGCCGGCCGGCCAGGCCGAGCTGCCGGACGAGATCTTCGCCGCCGCCCCGCGTGCCGACATCATGGCCCGCGTGGTTCACTGGCAGCTGGCCAAGCGCCGCGCCGGCACCCACAAGGTGAAGGGCATGGGCGAGGTTTCGGGCACGACCAAGAAGCCCTATCGCCAGAAGGGCACGGGTTCGGCCCGCCAGGGCTCGCTTCGTGCGCCGCAGTTCCGCAAGGGCGGCATCGTGCACGGCCCCGTCGTGCGCGACCATGGCTACAGCCTGAACAAGAAGGTCCGTCGCCTCGGCCTGATTTCCGCCCTGAGCCAGAAGGCCAAGGACGGCAAGCTCGTGGTGCTCGAGGCCGCGACGGCCGACCAGGCTGCCAAGACCAGCACCATGGCCAAGCAGGTCAAGGCGCTCGGCTGGACCAAGGCGCTCGTCATCGACGCGGAGGTGAACGATCACTTCCTGCGCGTGCTGCGCAACATCCCGGGCATGGACGCGCTGCCGACGGCGGGCGCGAATGTGTACGACATCCTCAACCATGACGTTCTCGTGGTCACCCGCGCCGGCGTCGAAGCCCTGAAGGAGCGCCTCGCATGAGTGCTTCCGTCAGCAAGCCGAAGGCTGCGCCGAAGATCAGTGCCGAGCGGATGTATCAGTGCATCCTCTCGCCGCTCGTGACCGAGAAGGCCACGGTGATGAGCGAGAAGGGCCAGTATGCCTTCCGCGTCGCCATGGATGCCTCGAAGCCTGAGATCAAGCAGGCGGTCGAGGGTCTCTTCGGCGTGAACGTGCTCGCCGTGAACACGCTGGTGATGAAGGGCAAGGCCAAGCGCTTCAAGGGTCGTCCCGGCCAGCGCTCGGATTGGAAAAAGGCGATGGTGCGCCTGGCCGACGGCCAGAGCATCGATCTGACCACGGGGCTCAGCTAAGCCATGTCGCTCAAGAACTTCAACCCGACGACGCCGAGCCTCCGCGGCACGGTCCTCATCGACCGGTCCGGCCTGTGGAAGGGCAAGCCCGTGAAGGGGCTGACGGAGGGCAAGAGCCACTCCGGCGGCCGCAACAACCACGGCCGCATCACCGTGCGGTTCCGTGGGGGTGGCCACAAGCAGTCCTACCGCATCGTGGACTTCAAGCGCCGCGCGAACTGGGGCATCCCGGCGACCGTGGAGCGGATCGAGTACGACCCGAACCGCACGGCGTTCATCGCGCTGGTGAAGTACGCGAACAACGAGATCGCCTACATCCTGGCGCCGCAGCGCCTGAAGGTGGGCGACACGGTGGTCGCCTCCGACAAGGCCGACATCAAGCCGGGCAACGCCATGCCGCTGGGTGCGATCCCGGTCGGCACGGTGATCCACAATATCGAGCTGAAGCCGGGCGCTGGCGCCAAGGTCGCGCGGTCGGCCGGCACCTTCGCGCAGCTGGTCGGCAAGGATGCCGGCCTTGCGCAGGTGAAGCTGATGTCAGGCGAGCTGCGCACCGTGCGCAGCGAGTGCCTGGCCAGCATCGGTGCTGTGTCCAACCCGGACAACAGCAACCAGGATCTGGGCAAGGCGGGTCGCAGCCGCTGGCTGGGTCGCAAGCCGCATAACCGCGGCGTGACCATGAACCCCGTAGACCACCCGCATGGTGGTGGTGAAGGCCGGACCTCCGGTGGTCGCCATCCGGTGACGCCGTGGGGCAAGCCGACCAAGGGTGCGAAGACGCGCAACAACAAGCGGACGGATCGCCAAATCGTGCGCCGCCGCAACGCGACGAAGGGCTGATCGCGATGCCGCGCAGTGTATGGAAAGGGCCGTTCGTGGACGGCTACCTGCTCACCAAGGCGGAGGCCGCTCGCGGCTCCACCCGCAATGAGCTGATCAAGACCTGGTCGCGCCGGAGCACGATCCTGCCGCAGTTCGTGGGCCTCACCTTCGGGGTCTACAACGGCAAGAAGTTCCTGCCGGTGCAGGTCTCGGAAAACATGGTTGGCCACAAGCTCGGCGAATTCTCGCCGACGCGGACCTTCGGGGGTCACTCGGCCGACAAGAAGGCGAAGCGGGGCTAAGCCATGAGCAAGCCGAAACACCCCCGCGGTCTCGCGGACACCGAGGCGCAGGCCATCACGCACAACATCCGCGTGAGCCCGCTGAAGCTCAACCTGGTTGCGGCGATGATCCGCGGTGCGAAGGCGCAGGACGCCGTCGCGACGCTGACCTTCAGCAAGCGCCGCATCGCGCAGACGGTGAAGAAGACGCTCGAGAGCGCGATCGCCAATGCGGAAAACAACCACCAGCTGGACGTGGATCGCCTCGTGGTGACCCGCGCCGAGGTGGGCCGCTCGATCGTGATGAAGCGCTTCGCCGCGCGCGGCCGTGGCAAGTCGTCCCGCATCGAGAAGTGGTTCAGCCACCTGAAGATCGTGGTCGCGGAACAGCAGGCGCCGGCGGCGTCGAGCGAAGCGAAGGCAGCTTAACATGGGTCACAAAGTCAATCCGATCGGTCTTCGCCTCGGCATCAACCGCACCTGGGACAGCCGCTGGTATGCCGGCCGCGACTATGCGCGCCTGCTGCATGACGACCTGAAGCTGCGCGAGACGCTGAAGGACAAGCTGAAGTCCGCCGGCGTGTCGAAGGTGGTGATCGAGCGCCCGGCCAAGAAGCCGCGCGTGACGATCCACGCCGCGCGGCCTGGCGTCGTCATCGGCAAGAAGGGCGCTGACATCGACACGCTCCGCAAGGACCTGTCGGTCAAGGCGGGCGCCGAGGTGTCGCTGAACATCCTCGAGATCCGCAAGCCGGAGCTTGACAGCGTCCTGGTGGCTGAGAGCATCGCGCAGCAGCTGGAGCGCCGCGTGGCCTTCCGCCGCGCCATGAAGCGCGCCGTGCAGTCCGCCATGCGCCTGGGCGCCCTGGGCATCCGGATCAACTGCTCCGGCCGTCTCGGCGGCGCCGAGATCGCGCGCATGGAGTGGTACCGCGAAGGTCGCGTGCCGCTGCACACGCTGCGCGCCGACATCGACTATGGCGTCGCCACGGCGAAGACCACCTATGGCACCTGCGGTGTGAAGGTCTGGATCTTCAAGGGCGAGATCATGGCCCATGATCCGAGCGCGCAGGACAAGCGCGCGCAAGAACAAGCGCCCCAGCGGTAACACAGGTGAACTGACATGTTGCAGCCGAAGCGAACCAAGTATCGGAAGGCCCACAAGGGCCGCATCAAAGGCGTGGCCAAGGGCGGCTTCACGCTGTCCTTCGGCGGCTACGGGCTGAAGGCACTGGAGCCTGAGCGCGTGACGGCGCGGCAGATCGAGGCGGCCCGCCGCGCGATCACCCGCGCCATGAAGCGCCAGGGCCGCGTGTGGATCCGCATCTTCCCGGACGTGCCCGTTTCTTCGAAGCCCGCGGAAGTCCGCATGGGTTCGGGCAAGGGCGCACCGGAATACTGGGTGTCCCGCGTCAAGCCGGGCCGGATCATGTTCGAGATCGACGGCGTCCCCGTGGACACGGCGCGCGAGGCGCTGTCCCTCGGCGCGGCGAAGCTGCCGATCCGCACGAAGATTGTCGCGCGTCTCGGCGCGACGGAGGCCTGAGGTCATGACCAAGATCGTGGACATCCGTACCAAGACGGAAGATGAGTTGGGCGGCCTGCTGCTCGACCTTCGGAAGGAGCAGTTCAACCTGCGTTTCCAGCGTGCCACCGGGCAGCTGGAAGCGACGGGCCGCATCAAGGCGGTTCGTCGTGATATCGCCCGTGTGAAAACCGTCCTGGCCGAGCGTACGCGCGCGGCCGTCAAAGCCTGAGAGGAGACCCCGGCCATGCCGAAGCGAGTCCTCACCGGGCGGGTTGTCAGCGACAAGATGGACAAGACGATCACCGTCTTGGTCGAACGTCGCGTGATGCATCCGCTCTACAAGAAGTTCATTCGCCGCTCGAAGAAGTATGCGGCGCATGACGAAACCAACCTCTGCAAGGAGGGTGACCTCGTCTCGATCGAGGAGTGCCCGCCGATCAGCAAGCGCAAGACCTGGATGGTCGTCGCCCGCAACGGCGCGCCCATCTCTGAAGGAGCCGCGGCATGATCTCGGTTGAATCCAACCTCGACGTCGCTGACAACAGCGGCGCGCGCCGGGTGCAGTGCATCAAGGTCCTGGGCGGCTCCAAGCGCCGCACGGCCTCGGTGGGCGACATCATCGTGGTGGCCGTGCAGGAAGCCATTCCCCGCGGCAAGGTGAAGAAGGGCTCGGTCGAGCGCGCGGTCATCGTGCGCACCTCCTATCCCGTTCGCCGCCCGGACGGCTCGGCGATCCGCTTCGACCGCAACGCGGCCGTGCTGATCAACAAGTCGAACGAGCCGATCGGCACCCGCATCTTTGGGCCGGTCGTTCGTGAGCTGCGCGCGCGCAAGTTCATGAAGATCATCTCGCTGGCGCCGGAGGTGCTGTAATCATGGCCGCCAAGATCAAGAAGGGCGACCGGGTGCACGTGCTCTCGGGCCGCGACAAGGGCAAGCGCGGCGAAGTGCTGCGCGTGATGCCGACCGAGAACCGCGCGGTGGTGCAGGGCGTGAACCTGGTCAAGAAGCACACGAAGCAGACGCGCGTGGGCGAGACCGGGGGCATCGTCTCGAAGGAGGCGACGATCGACCTCTCCAACCTGGCGCTGATTGACCCGAAGACGGACAAGCCCACCCGCGTCGGCTTCCGCATCCTCGAGGATGGGAAGAAGGTTCGCGTGGCCAAGGGCTCTGGTGAGGTGCTCGACGCATGAGCGGGACGAAGAAGGGCAACGCGCCCGGCAACAAGAACAAGCCCGCGGCGAAGAAGCCCGAGGCCGGCGAGACCAGCAGCCGCCGCGTGGAGGCCGTGCCGGCCGCCGCCGGTCCGGCCGCGGCCTCCTGGTCGGAGCCGACGCGCCTGCAGGTTGTCTATAACGACGTCGTGCGGAAGAAGCTCCAGGACGAGTTCGGCTATGCGAACCCGATGGAAGTTCCGAAGCTCGAGAAGATCGTGATCAACATGGGCGTGGGCGAGGCCGCCGGCGACCAGAAGAAGCTGGACGCGGCCGTCGCCGACCTCACGCTGATCGCCGGCCAGAAGCCGGTGCGCACGCGGGCGAAGAAGGCGATCGCGGGCTTCAAGATCCGCGAAGGCCAGGCGATCGGCTGCAAGGTCACGCTGCGCAAGGCCCGCATGTACGAGTTCCTGGACCGCCTGGTCACCATCGCGCTGCCGCGCGTGCGTGACTTCCGCGGCATCCCCGGCAATCGTGGCTTCGACGGGCGGGGCAATTACGCTCTCGGCCTCAAGGAGCAGATCGTGTTCCCCGAGATCAACTACGACAAGGTTGATCAGGTGCGCGGCATGGACATCGTGTTCGTCACGACGGCGAAGACGGACAAGGAAGCCAAGGCGCTGCTGAAGGCTTTCGATCTCCCCTTCGTCAACTGAATCATTGGAAAACCGCCGGCGTGAGCCGGCAGGTTCCGGAGGACCACAGACCAAATGGCCAAGACCTCTTCTGTCGAGAAGAACAAGCGCCGCGAGAAGCTGACCGCGTCGCACGCCAAGAAGCGCGCTGCGCTGAAGGCGGTCGTGATGAACCGCGAGACGCCGATCGAGGAGCGCTTCGAGGCGACCTTGAAGCTCGCGCAGATGCCGCGCAACGGTGCGAAGAACCGCATCCGTCTGCGCTGCGAATTGACCGGGCGCCCGCGCGGCAACTACCGGAAGTTCAAGCTCAGCCGCAACCAGCTGCGGGATCTGGCCAACAAGGGCCAGCTCCCCGGTGTGGTCAAGGCGAGCTGGTAAGGAGCGCGGCCCATGTCCATGTCCGACCCGTTGGGTGACCTGCTCACCCGCATCCGCAACGCGCACGGCGCCCGCCAGACCCGTTGTGTCGCCCCGGCCTCGCGCCTCAAGACCGACGTGCTCGACGTGCTCAAGCGCGAGGGCTACATCCGCGCCTGGCGCGTGGAGGAGCTTCGCGCCGGCGTCAGCCAGATCGAGATCGAGCTGAAGTATTCCGAGGGCGAGCCCGCCATCAAGGAGATCAAGCGCGTCTCGAAGCCGGGCCGTCGCGTCTACTCCAAGATCAAGGAGCTGCCGAAGTTCTACAGCGGCCTCGGGATCTCCATTCTGTCCACGCCTCGCGGCGTGATGAGCGATGCCGAGGCCCGCGCTGCCAATGTTGGCGGCGAAGTCCTCTGCCGCGTGTTCTGATCGGGGGCCCGCATGTCTCGCGTTGGTAAATATCCTGTCCCCGTGCCGGCCGGCGTCCAGCTTTCGCTGGCCGGCCGCACGCTGGTGGCCAAGGGCAAGCTGGGCGAGCTGAAGCTCGACCTGACGGACGCGGTGGATCTCGACATCCGCGCGAACGAAGTGGCGGTGATGCCGCGTGGCAAGAGCACGCGGGAGCGCACCCTCTGGGGCACGACGCGCAGCCTGGTCGAGGGCATGGTGCAGGGCGTCTCCGTGGGCTTCACCAAGTCCATGGAAATCACCGGCACCGGCTATAAGGCGGCCGTGGTCGGCAATGACCTGGTGCTGAACCTGGGCTACAGCCACGAGATCCGCTACCCGGTTCCTGCCGGCATCAAGATCAGCTGCGAGCGCCCGACCGCGATCAAGGTCGAGGGCGTGGACAAGCAGAAGGTCGGCCAGGTGGCCGCCGAGATTCGCGCCTATCGCGGCCCCGAGCCCTACAAGGGCAAGGGCGTCAAGTACGACAACGAAGTCATCCTCCGGAAGGAGGGGAAGAAGAAGTAATGGCCGACAAACTCGCATTGCGGGATCGCCGTCGGGCGCGCCTGCGCTACCAGATCAAGGTGAAGGGCGGTGGCCGTCCTCGTCTGTCGGTCTTCCGCTCCGGGCGTCACATCTACGCCCAGGTGATCGACGATGCGGCCGGCCGTACCGTCGCCGCCGCCTCGACGCTGGAGAAGGATCTGCGCTCCAGCCTCAAGACCGGCGCCGACAAGGACGCCGCCGTCACGGTGGGCAAGCTGGTGGCCGAGCGTGCGCTCGCCGCCGGGGTGTCCGCGGTCGTCTTCGACCGTGGCCCCTTCCTGTATCATGGCCGCGTCAAGGCGCTGGCGGAGGCTGCCCGCGAGGGCGGCCTGTCCTTCTGAGCCGCGGGGAGAACGAATATGGCACGTGAACCGCGCAGTGGCGGCGATGGCGAGAACCGGGGGCGTGGCCGTGGCCGCGACCGCGACCAGAACCGCAACCAGCCCGAGCGGGAGCAGGGCGACGAGCTGCAGGACAAGCTGGTCACGATCAACCGCGTCGCGAAGGTGGTGAAGGGCGGCCGTCGCTTCAGCTTCGCCGCGCTCGTCGTCGTGGGTGACCAGAAGGGTCGCGTCGGCTGGGGTTCGGGCAAGGCCCGCGAGGTGCCGGAGGCCATCCGCAAGGCCACCGAGCGCGCCAAGAAGGGCATGATCCGCGTCCCGATGCGCGAGAGCCGCACGCTTCACCACGATGTGGTCGGCGTGTTCGGCGCGGGCAAGGTGGTGCTGCGTTCGGCCCCGGCCGGTACCGGCATCATCGCGGGCGGCCCGATGCGCGCCGTCTTCGAGACGCTGGGCATGGGCGACGTGGTGGCGAAGTGCACCGGCTCGACCAACCCGCACAACATGGTGAAGGCGACCTTCGCCGCCCTCTCGCTGGCGACCAGCCCGCGCAGCGTGGCGAACCGCCGTGGCAAGAAGGTCGCTGACCTCATGGGTCCGCGCAAGGATGGCGCCGCCGAGCCGGCGCCGGAGGCTGCTGCCAATGTCTGAGAAGAAGACCGTCCGGGTGACGCAGATCGCGTCCGGCAATGGGAAGAAGCCTGGTCAGCAGGGTACGCTGATCGGCCTCGGCCTGAACAAGATCAACCGCTCGCGCGAGCTGGAGGACACGCCCGCGGTGCGCGGCATGATCCGCAAGGTGGCGCATCTCATCAAGGTGGAGGGCTGATCGCGGCAACGCGGTCATTCCTTCAAAGGACATGGTCATGAAGCTCAACGAATTGCGTGACAACGAGGGCGCGCGGCCGAAGTTCAAGCGCGTCGGTCGCGGCATCGGCTCCGGCAAGGGCAAGACCTCCGGCCGTGGCGTGAAGGGCCAGAAGGCCCGCACGGGCGTCTCGCTGAACGGCTTCGAGGGTGGTCAGCTGCCGATCTATCGGCGTCTGCCCAAGCGCGGGTTCAAGAACATCTTCCGCCTGGAATACACGGCGCTGAACATCGGCACGCTGGACAAGGCGATCGCGGAGGGCAAGCTCTCCGCCGATGCCGAGATCACCGAGGCCGCGCTGCGCGAGGCCGGCATCGTGCGCCAGGGCAAGAAGTTCGCGGGCGTGCGCCTGCTGGGCCATGGCGAGATCAAGCGTGCGGTGAAGATCTCCGTCTCCGGTGCTTCGGCGGCCGCCATCGCGGCGGTCGAGGCGGCGGGCGGCACGGTCACGCTGCCTGTGGCGGAAGCCGCGGCGGAGTGATCCGCCGGCTTTCGCCAGGCGGCATGGACAGGTCTCAGGAGGTTTAGGGCATGGCGTCGGCCACGGATCAGCTCGCGAACAGCCTGAATTTCGGCGTGCTTTCGAAAGCGACCGAGCTGAAGAACCGCATCTGGTTCACGCTCGGCGCCCTCATCGTCTATCGGCTCGGCACCTATATCCCGGTGCCGGGGGTGGATGCGGCGGTCATGGGCGAGATGCTGCGCCAGCACGGCGGCGGCATTCTCGGCATGTTCGACATGTTCACGGGCGGTGCGCTGGGCCGGATGACGGTCTTTGCGCTGAACATCATGCCCTACATCTCGGCCTCGATCATCGTCCAGCTGATGACGGCGGCGATTCCCTCCTGGGAAGCGCTGAAGAAGGAAGGCGAGAGCGGGCGCAAGAAGCTCAACCAGTACACGCGCTACCTCACGCTGGTGATCGCCATCGTGCAGGCCTATGGCATTTCCGTCGGTCTGGAGGGGATTCGCGGCACGACGGGCTCCGCCGTGGCGGATCCGGGCATGGCCTTCCGCATCTCCTGCGTGATCACGCTGGTGGGCGGCACCATGTTCCTCATGTGGCTGGGCGAGCAGATCACCGCCCGCGGCGTGGGCAATGGCATCTCGCTCATCATCTTCGCCGGCATCGTGGCGAACCTGCCCTCGGCGCTGGTCTCCACGCTGGAGCTTGGCCGGACGGGCGCGCTCTCCACTTTCTTCATCATCTTCTTCCTGCTGGCGGCGCTGGGCACCATCGCCCTCGTGGTCTTCATGGAGCGCGCCCAGCGGCGCATTCCCGTGCAGTATCCGAAGCGCCAGGTCGGCAACCGCATGTTCGGCGGCGAGAACACCCATCTGCCGCTCAAGCTGAACACGGCGGGCGTCATTCCGCCGATTTTTGCCTCCTCGCTGCTGCTGCTGCCGGCCACGATCGCGGGCTTCAGCACGGACCGGACGGCGGACACCTGGCTGCAGAGCATGGCGAACCTGCTCGCCCATGGTCAGCCCCTCTACATGGGGCTCTACATGGCGCTGATCGTGTTCTTCGCCTTCTTCTACACCGCCGTGGTGTTCAACCCGACGGAGACGGCCGAGAACCTGAAGAAGTATGGCGGCTTCGTGCCCGGCATCCGCCCCGGCCAGCACACGGCGGATTATCTGGACCGCGTGCTGACCCGGCTGACGGTGGTGGGCGCCATCTACCTCTGCATCGTCTGCATCATCCCCGAGATCCTGATCTCGAACTATGGCGTCCCCTTCTACTTCGGGGGCACCTCGCTGCTCATCATCGTGACCGTCACGATGGACACGGTGGCACAGGTGCAGTCACATCTCTTCGCCCACCAGTACGAGGGCCTGATCAAGAAAGCCCGGTTGGGCGGTCGCGGCCCCAGGCCGCGGTAGGGAGAGACGCATGAACCTCATCCTCCTCGGCCCCCCCGGTGCCGGCAAGGGAACGCAGGCGAAGCTCCTGGAGCAGCGCTTCGGCCTGGTGCAGGTCTCGACCGGCGACATGCTGCGGGCCGAGGTGAAGTCGGGCTCCGCCATCGGGCTCGAGGCCAAGGCGATCATGGAACGCGGCGCGCTGGTGCCCGACTCGATCATCACCGCGATGATCGCCTCGCGCGTGAAGCAGCCGGATGCCGCCAAGGGCTTCATCCTGGACGGCTTCCCGCGCACCGCGCCCCAGGCGGCCGCGCTGGATGAGATGCTGCGCGAGAATGGCATGGTCCTCGACCATGTCATCGAGCTGAAGGTGGATGACGCGGCCCTGGTGGAGCGGATTTCCGGCCGTTTCACCTGCGCGAGCTGCGGCGAGGGCTATCACGACAAGTTCAAGCAGCCCAAGGTGGCCGGCGTCTGCGATGCCTGCGGCGGGACCGAGTTTACCCGGCGCGCGGATGACAAGGCAGAGACGGTGGGCGCGCGGCTCGCGGCCTATCACAGCCAGACGGCGCCGCTGCTTCCCTATTATGCCGCGCAGGGCAAGCTGCGCAGCGTGGATGGCATGGCGGACATGTCCGACGTGACCATCGCTTTGACGAGGATTCTTTCGCCGACGGCTTGACGCGGGGACAGCCTTGGTTCTATGTGCGCGCCTCTCACGGGCGCGGCGTGTCTCCAGGGCACTCTTCGGCCGCGTTTTGTTTTGCCTGTCCAGTCTAGGCGCGGTTCGCCAGGGCAGGGTGTCGGGGTTTGAAAATTTCGCCGTAAGGCCGGGCATCCGGAACCGCGGTAACCATTGGACGGGCCCTCCCGGGGGCCACAGGAGCTTGAACGTGGCGCGTATCGCTGGCGTGAACATCCCCACCAACAAGCGCGTGGTGATTTCGCTGCGCTATATCTACGGCATCGGCCCGCAGAACGCGGTCGCGATCTGTGAGCAGGTGGGGATTCCGGCCGAGCGCCGCGTGAACCAGCTGACCGACGAAGAGATCGTGAAGCTGCGCGAGGTGATCGACCGCGACTACCGTGTGGAGGGTGACCTCCGCCGCGAAGTGGCGATGAACATCAAGCGCCTCATGGATATGGCCTGCTACCGCGGCCTGCGGCATCGCCGTGGCCTCCCGGTGCGCGGCCAGCGCACGCACACGAACGCGCGCACGCGCAAGGGCAAGGCCGTGGCCATTGCCGGCAAGAAGAAGGTGACGAAGTAAGATGGCTCGCAGCCCCGGCGGTTCCCGCCCGAAGAAGAAAGAGCGCAAGAACATCAGCTCCGGCGTGGCGCATGTTCTCGCGACCTTCAACAACACCATCGTGACCATCACGGACGCCCAGGGCAATTCCATCGCCTGGTCCTCCTCGGGCTCGAAGGGCTTCAAGGGCAGCCGCAAGAGCACGCCCTATGCCGCCCAGATGGCCGCCGAGGACGCCGGCATGAAGGCCCGCGAGCATGGCATGGAGACCGTCGAGGTGATGGTCTCGGGCCCCGGTTCGGGCCGCGAGTCGGCGCTGCGCGCGCTGCAGTCCGTGGGCTTCCACGTGACGGCCATCCGCGACGTGACGCCCATCCCGCACAATGGCTGCCGCCCGCGCAAGCGCCGGCGCGTCTGAGCGCGACGCTCTGAGACCGCGGGTGCGCCGGTGACGGCCGCACCCGCGGATTTTTGGTTTTGTGAGCATCTTCATCCGCCCGGCTCATCCGCCGGGGCCTGATCTGCTCTAGGAGAGACACCCTTGCTCGAACGCAACTGGCAATCCCTGATCAAGCCCGAGAAGCTCCAGGTCGAGTCGGGCAGCACCGATCTGCGTCAGGCGACCCTGGTGGCCGAGCCGCTCGAGCGTGGCTTCGGCCAGACTCTGGGCAATGCGCTGCGCCGCATCCTGCTCTCCTCGCTGCAGGGCGCCGCAGTGACGGGCGTGAAGATCGACGGCGTGCTGCATGAATTCAGCAGCCTGACCGGCGCGCGCGAGGATGTCACCGACATCATCCTGAACCTGAAGCAGCTCGCCATCCGCTACAATGGCGAAGGCGCCAAGCGCCTGATGCTGACGGCGACCGGCCCCGGCGAAGTCACCGCCGCGATGATCCAGACGACGGGCGACATCGAGATCGCGAATCCGGAGCTGGTGATCTGCACGCTGGATGACGGTGCGAAGCTCTCCATGGAGCTGACGGTCCAGGTCGGCCGTGGCTATGTGCCGGCTGCGATGAACCGCCCCGAGGATGCGCCGATCGGCATGATCCCGGTGGATGCGATCTATTCGCCGGTCCGCAAGGTCTCCTACAAGGTCGAACCGACCCGCGTGGGCCAGGTGACCGACTATGATCGCCTCGTGCTCTCGCTGGAGACCAACGGCACGATCGTGCCTGAGGATGCCGTGGCGCTCGCTGCCCGCATCCTGCAGGACCAGCTGGCCCTCTTCGTCACCTTCGAGGAGCCGCGCGAAAAGGCCCGCGACGAGGTGGAGGACGACCTCCCCTTCAACCGCAACCTGCTGCGCAAGGTGGACGAGCTCGAGCTCTCCGTCCGCTCGGCGAACTGCCTGAAGAACGACAACATCGTCTATATCGGCGACCTCGTGCAGAAGTCCGAGCAGGAAATGCTGCGGACGCCGAATTTCGGCCGCAAGTCGCTGAACGAAATCAAGGAAGTGCTGGCCTCGATGGGCCTTTCGCTGGGCATGCCGATCATCGGCTGGCCGCCGGAGAACATCGAGGACCTGGCGAAGCGGATCGAGGATCCGTTCTAGCGCCCTCAGGCGCCGGGCGCGCGCTCCGCGGGCTTGGCTTCGCCGCGCGACTGGTGCGCTGGCGGGTGGGGCGGTTGGGCGGCACCGGCCACGGTGTGGCCGGATCCTCTGGGTGGAAGTAGCGCTTCCATCTGGGTGTTATTGGTGATTGCGGCCGAGGCCGCTGATGGAGACTTGTTATGCGTCACGGTATGGCCAATCGGAAGCTGAACGTCACCTCGTCCCACCGGGCGGCCATGTTTCGCAACATGGCGACCAGCCTGCTGAAGCACGAGCAGATCACCACCACGCTCCCCAAGGCGAAGGAACTGCGCCCCTATACGGAGCGACTCATCACCCTCGCCAAGCGCGGTGGCCTGCATGCGCGCCGCCAGGCCCATGCGATCATCATGGATGACGCGGTGGTCGAGAAGCTCTTCACCACCATCGCCGAGCGCTACAAGACGCGCCAGGGCGGCTATTGCCGCGTGCTCAAGGCCGGCTTCCGCTACGGCGACGCCGCCGCCATGGCCGTGATCGAGCTGGTGGATCGGGACGTTTCCGCCAAGGGCCTGGACAGCGGCCCGAAGCCGGAAGTGGCCGAGGAGCAGGAGGCGGCGTAAGCCAGCCTCCCCAGGCTTCCCCGAACAGGGGCGAGGGGGCGACCTCTCGCCCCTTTTCTTTTTCGCCCGGTGTCGAAAACAACCCATGGCGCGGCTCATGGCGGTGAGGGGATGATCCCTCGACCATCCAGGAGACCGCCCATGCAATACGCCCTGATTTTCGCCGAGCCCGCCGGCGAATTCGAGAAGCGCAACGATCCCGCCCAGGCCCCCGCCTATTGGGGTGCCTGGATGGGCTATATCGGCGCGATGCAGGCGGCCGGCATCATGCGCGGCGGCCATGGGCTGGAGCCGCCGATGCTTGCCACCACCCTGCGCCTGCGCGACGGCCAGCGCCATGTGCAGGACGGCCCCTATGCCGACACGAAGGAGCAACTGGGCGGCTTCATCGCCATCGAGGTTCCCGATCTCGACGCCGCGTTGGAATGGGCGGCGCGCAGCCCGGCCGCCTCCGTCGGCTCGGTGGAGATTCGTCCCGTCCTGCCGCCACCCGCCGAGTCGTGAGCGCCGGCGCGGCGGCGGAGCGCGCGGCGCGGCTGGCCTATGGCCGGCTTGTCGCGATCCTCGCCGCCCGCACGCGCGACGTGGCGGCGGCCGAGGATGCATTGGCCGAAGCCTTCCACGCCGCGCTGCGCCGCTGGCCGGAGACTGGCGTGCCCGACAATCCGGAGGCCTGGCTGGTCACCGCCGCGCGGCGCCAGCACGGCCATGCCCGGCGCCACGCCCAGGTGCGCGCCGCCGCCGAGCCGACGCTGCGGTTGCTGCTGGCGGAGGAGGCCCCCGAGATGACGGAAATTCCGGACCGCCGGCTGCAACTGCTCATGGTCTGTGCCCATCCGGCCATCGCGCCCGAGGCGCAGGCCCCGCTCATGCTGCAGGCGGTGCTCGGGCTGGATGCGGCGCGCATCGCCGCCTGCTTCCTGACCTCGCCCGCCGCCATGTCGCAACGGCTGGTGCGCGCCAAGGCCCGCATCCGCGATGCCGGCATCGGCTTCGCGCTTCCCGGCCCGGCCGAGTTGCCGCCCCGGCTGGAGGCGGTGATGAGCGCGATCTATGCCGCTTTCGGCACCGGCTGGGCCGACCTGCTGGCCGAGGGCGCGGGCGGCCAGGGCCTGACCGAGGAGGCGATCTGGCTCGGCCGGCTGCTCGTCGCCCTGCTGCCCGAGGCGCCGGAGCCGAAGGGCCTGCTCGCCCTCATGCTTTACGCGGAGACGCGGCGCGGCGCGCGGCGGGATGCGGCGGGGGGCTTCGTGCCGCTCTCGGCGCAGGATCCCGCCCTGTGGTCCCGGCCGCTGCTGGCCGAGGCGGAGGCGCTGCTGCGTGCGGCGGCGCGCGCGGGAACGCTCGGGCGCTTCCAGCTGGAGGCGGCGATCCAGTCCGTGCATGTCGAGGCGCGGCTCACCGGGGCCGATCGGGCCGAGGCGCTGCTCGGCCTCTATGACCTGCTGGCGCGGCTTTCACCCACGGCGGGCGTGCTCGTCGCGCGTGCCGCCGCGCTGGCCGAGGCGGGGCAGCCGGCGTCGGCGCTGCGCGAGCTGGACGGCATGGCCGGGCCGCTCGCCAACTACCAGCCCTGGTGGGCGGCGCGCGCCCATGCGCTGGAACGCAGCGGCGCGGTGGAGGCGGCGCGGGAGGCGCGGCGCCGCGCCGCCGGCCTCACCGAGGATGCGGCGGTGCGGGCCTGGCTTCTGGCCCGCTGCGGGGGTGGCAGCCCGCGCTAGACCCGGCTGCGTTCACGCCGCCGGGACCAGCGATTGCAGAGAGGATGAGTCGGCGTTTCGGCGATCCCGCCTCAACGCATCATGCTCTAATCGCCGAAGCGCATCTGCGCCGCCATCTCCGGTGCGAATTCCTGCACGGCGGGGCGCAGCGCGGCAGGCCAGGGCGCCACGCGGGGCGGGATGAAGAGCGAGGGGCGCCCGCCCTCCAGCAGCAGGATGACCACGGATTCCGTCCGCGTGTCGAAGGCGAGGAAGACCCGCCCCTCGCTGGTCACGCCATAGCCGTGCACCCAGCGCCCGTCGGTGATGGCGATGGGCGGTCCCGCGCCGCGCAGGGTGTCGCTCACCAGGCGCTGCCGCCCGGCGGACATGGAGCGCAGTCGCGGCCCGACCGTCGGGTGGCGGGCCAGCTCCAGCACCGGCTGGCCGGCCAGCTCCAGCACCTCAGGCGCCTCGGCGCGGGCGGCGAGCGGCAGCAGGGTGAAGCCGAGGAGGGCGCGCCTATTCAATGCGGATATTCGCCACGCGCACCAGCTCGGCCATGGAAGCGCGCCCCTGCGTGACGAAGCGGGCGAACTCCTCCGGGGAATTGCCGACCGGCACGGCGGCGAGCTGGGCGAGGCGGGCCTGGACCGGCGCCTCGGCCAGCGTGGCGACCAGCGCCGCGTGAAGGGCGGCGATGGGCGCGGCGGGCGTGCCTGCGGGTGCGAACATGGCCACCCATTCGCTCAGCTCGATGCCCGGCGTGCCGAGTTCGGCGAAGGTCGGCACATCGGGGCGCAGTGGCACGCGCTGCGCGGCGGAGACGGCGATGAAGCGCGCCCGCCCGCTATCCACGATCGGGCCCGCCGAGAGCATGGTGATGAAGCAGCCATCCAGCGTGCCGGCGGCAAGGTCCCGCGCCGCATCGGCGCCGCCGCGATAGGGGACGTGCGTCGTCTCGATGCCCGCCGCGCGGTTGAGCTGCGCGAGGCCGAGATGCCCCGCCGTCGCATTGCCCTGCGTGCCGATGTTGAGTGGCTGGCGGCGCGCCAGCGCGATGAATTCGGCAAGGTTGCGGGCCGGCAGATCCGCCTTCACGGCCAGCACCTGCGGGAAGGTGCAGACCAGCGAGATGGGGGTGAAGGCCGTCGCGTAGTCGAAGGGCAGGCCGCGCAGCAGGCTCGGGTTCACGATGTGGCTGGAGGCGTCCATCAGCAGCGTCGTGCCATCCGGAGCGCTGCGCGCCACCTCGCCGCCGCCGACCGAGCCGCCGGCGCCGGTGCGGTTCTCGACCACGATGCTCGTGCCCAGGCGTTCCCCCATGCGCGGGGTGATGCTGCGCGTCGCGCTGTCGGCGGCACCACCGGCGGCGAAGGGGACGACGATGCGGATGGGCCGCGCCTGCTGCGCGCGGGCCAGGCCGGGCAGGGCCAGAGCGGGCAGGGCGAAGGCGGGCAGGGCGAAGGCGGGCAGGGCGAGGGCGGTGCGGCGGGGCAGGGTCATGGCGTTCTCCCGGAAGCTTCGCGCTCACATCGGCCGCGTGGCGCGCCGCGTCAAGCTTGCGCGGCCTTGGGCTCCACGCGCATCAGCAGCGCGTTGCGCCAGCCTGGCGGCAGGGCGCCGATGATGCGGCTCATCGCATAGAGCGGCCAGGGATAGACCACGCGCAGCTTCCCCGCACGGATGCCGGCCAGCGTGCGCTGCGCGGCCATCTCCGGCTCCATCAGCCCGGGCATGGGGAAGGCGTTGCGGTCGGTGATGGCGGTGCGGATGAAGCCGGGGCAGACGGCGTGCAGCCGGATGCCGCGCTTGCGCTCGGTCGCGTCGCGCGCCTCGGCCCAGCGCTGCACCGCGGATTTGCTGGCGCAATAGGCGGGCGCGGTCGGGCCCGCCACGAAGGCGGCGATGGAGGCGATGACGGCGACGCGCCCGCGCAGCCCATCGGCCCCTGGCGCCTGCGCGGCCATGGCGGTGATGGCGGGCAGCGCCGTGTTCAGCACGCCGGTCACGTTGGTGTCGAAGATGTCGCGCACCACCTCGGGCGCCTCCATCCCGGTTCCCGTGCCCGCGCTGATGCCGGCATTGGCGATGACGAGATCCAGCCGCCCCGCCCCGGCGATCCAGGCCGCCATGCCCGCCGCGTCGCGCACATCGAGGCCGACTGGATGCACGGTGGCGCCCTTCGCCACGCAGGCGGCCACGGTGGCGGCGAGGCGCGATGCGTCGCGCGCCGAGAGGTGCAGGGTGACGCCGGGCGCCGCGCATTCGCGCGCGAGCGCCGCGCCGAGGCCGGCCGAGGCGCCGGTGATCAGGATGCCCATCAATCCATTCCCGCTGAGGTTCAGGCGGGTTTGGCGGGCTCCGCGCGCCGCGTCGAGAGGCTGCGCGCCAGGATGGCATCCTTGCTGCCGCCCATCATCTCGGCCGCCAGCGAGCCGGGGATGGCGGCGCGGCGCTCGGCCGTCACGAAGAGGCGGGCAATGAGGGTGCAGATCGTGTAGTAGATCAGCGCGACCAGGCTGTAGATCAGCAGCACGCGGAAGGTGGCACTCGCCAGCAATTCGCCTGAGCGCATCAGCTCCAGCACCGAGATGGTGGCGACGAGCGATGTCTCCTTCACCAGCACCGTCGCGTAGTTGCCGAGGGCCGGCAGGATGGTGCGGAAGGCCTGGGGCGCCACCACCAGTGCGAAGGATTGCAGGCTGCCGAGGCCGAGCGCCATCGCCGCCTGGCGCTGGCCGCGATCGACCGACTGGATGCCGCCGCGGAACAGCTCGGCCAGGTAGGCGCCGAAATTCAGGCTGAGGGCCAGCACGCCAGCGATGAAGGCCGGCATGACGATGCCAAGCTCGGGCAGGCCGTAATAGATGTAGAAGATCTGCAGCAGCAGCGGCGTGCCGCGGATGAGCGAGATGAAGCCGCGCGCCGGCGCCGAGAAGAGCGTGACGCCGGACATGCGCGCCCCGCAGACCAAGAGGCCGACGCTGACGGCGCCCACCGCCGAACAGGCGGCGAGCGCCAGTGTCCAGACCGCGCCGCGCAGCAGCGCGGGCATGTAGAGGAGGATTTCAGCCCAGAGTTCGCTCACGCCGGTTCGGCCGCGCTGGCTTACGGGATCAGCGTGTCGGGGATGTCCCAGCTGGTGAGGATGCGCAGCAGCTCGCCATCCGCCTTCAGCGCCGCCACCGCCGTGTTCACCGCCGCCAGCAGCGTGGCATTGCCCTTGGCGACGGCCATGCCGATCTGCCAGCGGTTCACGGGGCGATAGCCCTCGACCAGCCGCAGGTCGGTCAGGCGCCGCGCGCGCAGCTGGTAGGCGATGCTGGGCGGATCGATCAGCGCGACATCAATGCGGCCCGCGCGCAGGTCGAGCAGCATGGTGGGCGCATCGGGATAGGTCCGCACCTCGCGGATGCCGGGCACGGCGCGCAGCATCTCGAGCTGCACGGTGCCCACCTGCGCGCCGACATTCTGGCCGGAGAGCGCGTTGAGGTCGGGATAGGCGCGCGTGTTGTTGCCGCGCGTCACGAAGCCCTCGCCCCAGCCATAGATGGGGATGGAGAAGTCCAGCACCTCGGCGCGGGCGGGCGTGATGAAGAGCGGCGCGGACATGAGGTCGGCGCGGCCCGAGGTGATCTCGCCGATCAGGCTGCCGAAGGGCACTTCGGAGAAGGTGGCGCGCACGCCGATGCGGCGGGCGACCGACTCGCCCACCTCGAACATGATGCCGCGCAGCGTGTTCGAGGTCGGGTCCAGGAAGCCATGCGGCGGCGAGGCGGAGGTGGTGACGATGCGCAGGGTGCCGCGCTGGCGGATGGCGTCCAGCGATTGGGCGCCGGCAAGGCCGGCGGGCAGGGTGAGGCCCGCCGCGAGAAGGAGGGAACGGCGGCTCGGGGCAAAACTCACGGCGCATCTCCTGCTGTCCGTCGTGAGATTGACCGAGCCTCCCGCGATGCACAAGACTTGTCCGTAGCTTTGGCAGAGGTTCCGAATCATGGGCGATGCGCCCCTTTTCACGCCGCCGCTGACCTTCCTGGGCCTGCCCGCGGGGCCGCCGGGTCCGGGCAACCGGGTCGCGATCCTCGGCGTGCCCTTTGATTGCGGCATCCATCCCTTCCGCATCGGTTCCCGCGAGGGGCCTGCCAGCGTGCGCGCGCAATCGGGACTGGTGCGGCGGCATCATCCGACGCTCGCCGATGTGGACGTGCCGGCGCTGCTCGGTGCGGTGGACAGCGGCGATGTCGCGGGCATCACGCCGGGCAAGATCGCCGACGCGCATCCGCGCATCGAGGCGGCGGCGGATGCGATCCTGAAAGCGGGTGCCGTGCCCATCGGCATCGGCGGCGATGGCTCGGTCTCGTTGCCGCTGATGCGCGCGGCGGCGAAGTACCATCCGGGCCTGGTCGCGCTGCATGTGGACAGCCACACGGATGCCTATCCCTACAATCCGGCCGACCCTTTCGATGCCTCCAACCAGTTCACCCATGCGGCGGAGGAAGGGCTGGTGGATGTGAACTCCACCTGGCATGTCGGCATCCGCGGCTTCACCGGCGTGCGCGGCGTGCTGAAACACGCGGACAAGCTCGGCTTCCGCGTGCTGACGACGGAGGATCTCGTCCGCCGCGGCACGGCCCAGGCGATGACCGAGTTCCGCGAGGTGGTGGCCGACCGCCCGCTCTATCTCTGCTGGGACATGGATGTCTTCGATCCCTCGGTCGCGCCTGGCGTCGCGACGCCGTCCTGGGGCGGGCTCACGGCGCGCGAGGGGATCGAGCTGATGCGCAGCCTCTCGGGGCTGAACATCGTCGCGATGGATTTCAACACGGTGAGCCCGGGGCATGACGTGCAGGGCATGGCGGCGCATCTCTGCGGCCACATGATGATGGAGGCGATGGTGCTGCTGGCCGGACGCTGGGGGCTTCTTCCCGAGTGAGCCTGATCGCCTTTGGTGGAATCGCCAAAGGCGTGGATCAGCCTCACAGCGAGGCCAGGCCACCCTGGACAGGCCGCGTTGCGCGGAGGACAAGCGCGCATGACCCAACGCCTTTGCAGCATGACGGGCTTCGCGCGCGAGGCCGGCACCCTGGGCGACGGCACCGCCTTCGCCTGGGAGATGAAATCGGTGAATGGGCGCGGGCTGGAACTGCGCTTCCGCCTGCCGCCCGGCCTGGATGCGCTGGAAGGCCCGGCGCGCGAGGCCGCCTCCAGGCGGTTCAAGCGCGGCAATGTGCAGATCGGCCTGACGCTGAGGCAGGAGGGCCGCGCGCCGCTCATGCCCGACATGGCGGCGCTGGACCGCATGGTGGAGATGGCACAGGCGCTCGCCACGCGCCTCGGCGCCGAGACGCCGCGCGCCGAGGCGCTGCTGGCGCTGCCCGGCATCTTCCGCGCCGAACAGCCCGAGCCGAGCGAGGCGGAGGAGGAGGCGCGGCGCACGGCCCTGCTCGCCGCCTTCCAGCGCGCGCTGACCGCCCTGTGGGACTCGCGCGCGGCGGAGGGGGCGCGGCTTGGCGGCATCCTGACCGCGCTGCTGGACGAGATCGAGGCGCTCTGCGCGGCGGCGGCGACCGAGGCCGCGACCCAGCCCGAGGCGCAGCGCGCGAAGCTGATGGACAGCCTGGCCGCCCTGCTGGGCGAGGCGGGCCGCGCGCGTTTTCCCGAGGAGCGCCTGGCACAGGAGGTCGCGCTCCTCGCCGCCAAATCCGATGTGCGCGAGGAGCTGGACCGGCTCGGCGCGCATCTCGCGGCCGCGCGGGCGCTGGTGAAGGAAGGCGAGGGGGCGGGGCGCAAGCTGGATTTCCTGGTGCAGGAATTCGTGCGCGAAGCGAACACGCTGTGCAGCAAATCGGCCAGTGTCGCGCTGACGCGGATCGGCCTCGAACTGAAGGCCGCCATTGAACGGCTCAGGGAGCAGGCGGCCAATGTCGAGTGACGCGACCCCGACGCGGCGCGGTGTCTGCCTCGTCCTCGCCTCCGCCCCCGGCGGTGGCAAGACCAGCGTCTCGCGCGAATTGCTGAAGACCGAGCCGGAGCTCGCCCTCTCCGTCAGCGCCACCACCCGCGCGCCGCGCCCGGGCGAGGAGGAAGGGGTGCACTACTTCTTCCGCACCCAAGAGCAATTCGCGGCCATGGTCGCGGCGGATGAGCTGCTGGAGCATGCGAGCTTCCTCGGCCGCTCCTATGGCACGCCGCGTGCCGCGGTGGAGGCGGCGCTGAGCGCGGGGCGGGACGTGCTGTTCGACATCGAATGGCAGGGCCACCGGCAGCTGCGCGCGAAGATGGCGCAGGATGTGGTGGGCATCTTCCTGCTGCCGCCCTCGATCGAGGAGCTGGAGCGCCGGCTGCGCGGCCGCAACCAGGACAGTGACGAGGAAATCGCCAAGCGCATGAAGGCCGCCCGCACCGAGCTCGCCCATTGGGACGAGTTCGACCATGTGCTGGTGAACGAGGATTTCTCCGCGACGGTCGCCAATGTGCGCGCCATCCTGCACGCGGCGCGCACGCATCGCAGCCGCCAGCCCTGGCTGCCCGGCTTCGCGGCCAGGCTGCTCGGCGGCGCGTGAGGGAGGCCTTCCTTGTCCTGATCGAGGTGGTGGCGCCGATCTTCGCCATCATCGCGGCGGGGTATTTCTGCGCGGCGCGCGGCATCGTGGATGCGGCGGGCTTCAAGGGCCTCAACATCTTCGCCTTCTCGTTCGCCGCGCCCGCGCTGCTCTTCGCCAGCGGCACGGCGGGGCACCAGGGCGGCGGGGCGGCGGCGCTGGCCTATTTCGTGGCGGCGGGGCTGCTGTATGCCGTGGTGCTCTGGGGGGCGCGGCGCGCGGGGATGGGGCTCGCCGCCGGCGGGATGCTGGCGCTGGATGTCAGCTACGGCAATACGGTGATGATGGGCATCCCGCTCATCCTCGCCGCCTTCGGCACGCCGGGGCTGTCCATCCTGCTCACCATCCTGGCACTGCATTCCATGGTGCTGCTGGGCGCGGCGACGGTGGTGGCCGAGATCGGGCAGAACCAGCGCGCCGCACCGCTGCGCCTGCTCAAGACCACGGCTCTGGGCGTCGCGCGCAACCCGGTGGTGATGGCGGTGATCCTCGCCATGGTCTGGAGCGCCTTGCACCTGCCCGTGCCGGGTGCCGCGCGCCGCACGCTGGAATTGCTCGGCGCCGCCTCGCCGCCGGTCGCGCTCTTCTGCCTGGGCGGCAGCCTGCATGGCTTTGATGCGCGCAAGGCGTGGAAGCAGATGTCGGTGACGGTCAGCCTCAAGCTGGTGGCGTTGCCGCTGCTGGTCTGGGCCATCACGGCGGCGATGGGGCTCTCGGAGCTGGAAATCGCGGTGGCGGTCGTGACGGCGGCACTGCCGACCGGCGCCAATGCCTTCCTGCTGGCCCGGCGCTATGCGGTGGGGACGGAAGCCTCGGGCGCTTCCGTCCTGGTCTCGACGCTGCTCTCGCTGCTCACGCTGACGGTGCTGCTGGCGGTGTTCCGGCCGTAACCTCCGCCTTGGGCGCGGGCTTGAGCTTCGCCTTGGCCTTGCTGACGAGATCCTCCACCCAGGCGGGCGCCTGCCCCTCCTGCCGCGCGCAGGCCATGAGGAAGACGGCGACCATCAGATAGGCGAAGGCCAGCGCGGGCGTCACCGCGAAGCCCACCGCCGGCCCATGCATCAGGCCGAAGAAGGTCATCACCGCGCCCGCCGCCGCGAAGCCCGAGGCCTTCACATAGTCGCGCTCGATGATGAAGACGGCGATGGCGCCGAGGACGAGGCCGCCCAGGATCGCGCCTTCGCCCATCACGGCCAGGCCCGGATAGAGCACGCCCATGCCGATCAGCTTGTCCATGCCGACGGCGGCCGCATTGGTGCCGGCGGCCCCCAGCGCGCCATCGATCAGCGTCTTCGCCCAATGGGCCAGATGCGGCGTCAGCGAGAGCACCACGGCGGGCGCATGGCCCTTCGGCACCTCCTGGAAGGCCTGCGCGCCGATCAGCATGCCGATGTAGAGCAGGATGGGCGCGATCGCGACGACGGGAACCAGCGCCAGCAGCACCGAGGCGATGCCGAGCCAGGTGAAGACCAGCACGGCCACGCCGGTCGCGGCCGAGTAGCCGATGCGCCCGCCCATGGATTTCCAGCCGGGGTGGCCGATATAGACCGCGTTGATGAAGGGGTTGCCCATGCAGCAGCCGATCAGGCTCACCACGCCATCGGCGGTCAGCACGCGCGTCGTCGGGTAGTGGTCGCCTGCGGCTTCGGCGCTCTCGACGTTGTCCAGCGCCTCCACCAGGTCATAGATGCCGAAGGGAATGGCGGTGACCAGGATGATCCCGATGAACTCGAAGCCGCCGAACACATGGCCGATCGCCGGCATGGGGATGTGCAGGCCGAGCTGGCTGAAGGAGGCGCCGAGCGCCGTCAGCCCCACGCCACCGAAGCCGAGGCCGATGGCCGCCGCCCCCCAGGCGATGACGAGGCCGAAGGCGATGGCGACGAGCCCCGCCGGGATGTTGCGCGGATAGCGGAAGCCGCCGAACCAGGCGACGAGGATCACCGCGAAGCAGATGAGGCCGAGGATCGGCGTCATGAACATCTCGAGCGCGGGGCGCATGGCGATGAAGGTGACGGAGACGCCCGCCAGCGTGCCGAGCAGGGCCGCGCGCGGCGTGATGCGGCGGATCCAGGGTGCGGCATGCGCGCCGAAGATCAGCACGAAGCTCTGGATGAAGACCCAGGTGAGCCCGGCCTCCCACCCCTTGATCGGATCATTCGTCATCCGCGCGATGGGCATCATGATGACGAGGCAGACCACGAACATGTGCGGCACCGAGATGCCGGAGGGCAGCGCGCAGACATCCGTCCGCCCCGTCTCCTTCATCAGCCGCCAGCCGAGATACGCGTAGTAGCCGGTGGAGAGGAACATCATGAGGCCGGCCGCGGGCAGGATGCGGCCGAAGACGATCTCATCGGGCATGCCGACGACGAAGCGGAGCAGGCCCGTCAGCACCAGCAGGTTCACCAGGATGTTGGTGCCGAAGCCGAAGAGGGCGTTCCAGTCGCCCGGGGTCCAGAGTTGCGTGCGCATCATGCGGGGCTCTCCCTGAGGGCGGCGGTGGCGGCGGATGAGGTGGCGACCCAGCCGAAGATCCCCCCTTGGGCGTGGATCATGGCCAGTGCCGCCGCGTGGAATTCCGGGAAGTAGGAGGCGCAGGCATCGCCGATGACGGCGCAGCGGAAGCCGCGGTCATTGGCCTCGCGCACCGTGGTGCTGACGCAGACTTCCGTGGTCACGCCTGCCACCAGCAGCGCCTCGATGCCGCGATGGCGCAGGATGGGTTCGAGGTCGGTCGCCCAGAAGGCGCCCTTTCCGGGCTTGTCCAGCACGATCTCGCCGGGCAGGGGCGCGAGTTCGGGGATGATGTCGTGCCCGGCCTCGCCGCGCACCAGGATGCGGCCCATGGGGCCGGGATCGCCGATCCGCATGCCGGGCGGGCTGCGCGTCAGCTTGGCGGGTGGACAATCGCCGAGGTCCGGGCGGTGGCCCTCGCGCGTGTGCAGGATGAGCAGGCCGGCGGCACGGCTGGCCGCGAGCAGCGCGGCGCAGGGGGCGATGGCCGTGTGCAGCCGCGTGACGTCATTGCCGAGTGCCGCGCCGAAGCCGCCCGGCTCCAGGAAGTCCCGCTGCATGTCGATGACGATCGTGGCCGTGCGTTCGGGCTCGAAGGTGAAGGGGCCGGGCAGGGCCTCGATCCGACGCAGCATGCACAACCCTCCGGGTGTCGGAGGGAGTTAGCCGGAAGCCCGCGGCGCGCGGGATGCAAAAATGCGCCTGGATTGGGCGATTCCGCCGGGATCTGGGGTGAAATCGCCGCGAATCACGGCGCCGTGCCGCGAAATTGGTCAGGCCACTTCCAGTGATGGGTCCAGGCCGAGCGCCAGCGCCAGCACCTCCAGCCGGCGCAGCACGCTCTCGCCCGCGAAGACGCCGGCCCCCTGCTCCAGCCGCAGCACCAGCCGCCGCCCGCGCCGCTCGAGCTGCGTCGCGTCCAGCAGGCTCGGCACGCCGCCCGAGAGCGTATAGGCGAGGCGCAGCGCGGCGCCGAGGATCTCCGCGCGCCGCACCGAGGCGGCGGAGAGCAGCAGCCGCGCGGGCGCGAGCCAGGGCGCCTGCGGATCGGCCTCGTAGCGCAGCGCCGCGACCAGGGCGAGGAAGGCGCGGGCATGGTGATCCAGGCCCACGCCATGCAGGCGCAGCAGGCGGAAGAAGGCCTGCTCGGCGCGGTATTCCGGGTGGTCCAGCGCGCCGCTGTCGCTGATCCAGCAGGCGGCGACGCGCAGCGCGGGCTCGGCATCGCCCTCCTCGATGAGCGGTTCGGTCCAGCGCAGCAGGGCCGGCGGCAGGCCGGCATCGCGGCCCAGGCGCAGGCCGATCTCCTGCGCGGCGGCCAGCAGCGGGTCGCGCGCGCGCTCGGCCGCGTGCAGGCGGCGGCCATACCAGCCCTCGCGCAGCCCGTTCGCCGAGAAGACGACGCGCGCCGCGCCCGAGGCGCGCAGCAGGCGGCGCATCACCACGGCCGCGAAGGGCAGGTCCCCCACGCGCTTGGTGGGGGCGGCGGGCATGCGCTCCAGCGATTTGCGCGGCGCGTTCATGACGACGCCCGCGAGGTCGCGCGCTTCCTCGCGCCGGATCGCGTAGTGATGCACGATGGAGAGCGGATAGCCGGTCTGCGCGATGTGGATGCGCGCCAGCGCGCGGAAGGTGCCGCCCACCAGGAACAGGTCCTTCACCGGGGTCGCGCCCAGCCAGGGCACGCGCTTGAGCTCGGCCTCCGCGATGCTGCGCGCGCGGGCGATGTCGCCCTCCGCGCGGTCGGCCAGGCGGATGGTGCCGAGGGGGAGCGAGGCGGTCTCCATGATGCGCCCCTGCACCAGCCGCACCAGTTCCAGCGAGCCGCCGCCCAGGTCGCCCAGCACGCCATCGGCCTGCGGCACGCCGAGCAGCAGGCCCTCCGCCGAGAAGCGCGCCTCCTCATCGCCCGAGAGGATGGTGATGCGGGCACCCGGCATCACCTGCGCGAGGCCCGCCATGAAGGCCGGGCCGTTCGTCGCGTCACGGACCGCGGCCGTGGCGAGCACCTCCACCGGATCGGCGCCCATGCCGCGGGCGAGGGCGTGGTAGCGGCCGAGCACGGTCAGCGTCTGCGCCGCCGCCTCCTCGTTGAGCAGGCCCGTGCTGTGCAGCCCGCGGCCAAGGCCCAGCACCGCCTTCTCGTTGAAGATCGCGTGCGGGTTGCGCAACAGCCCCTGGTAGACGACGAGGCGCACGGAGTTGGAACCAAGGTCCACCACGCCGAAACGGGGCGGGTGCTGGGGCGAAGTCGCCATCAAATTCAATCCTGATGCAGTCGGTCCGTCTTCGGCCGGCGGGCCGGGGTGCGGGCGGCGGGCGCGTGCAGCGCGCTGCCCCGGCCGGAGAGGGAGGGGTTGGTCATGAAATACTCATGCGCCGAGAATTGGCGCGGATCGGGCGTCCGGCGGCGCCAGCTGCCATCGGGCTCCAGGTCCCAGCTCTGCGCCGCGTCGCGCAGGTTCACCACCATGATCTGGTCGAGCACCTGGGCATGCACGGTCGCATTCTCGACCGGCACCATGGTCTCCACCCGCCAGTCCATGTTGCGCGCCATCCAGTCGGCGCTGGAGATGAAGACGCGCGCGCGGCGCGAGGGCAGGCGGTGGCCATTGCCGAAGCAGTAGATGCGGCTGTGCTCCAGGAAGCGGCCGACGATGCTCTTCACGCGGATATTCTCGGAGAGGCCCGGCACGCCCGGGCGCAGGCAGCAGATGCCGCGCACCACGCATTCGATGCGCACGCCCGCCTGGCTCGCGCGGTAGAGCGCGTCGATCAGCTCATTGTCCACGAGGCTGTTCATCTTGAGCCAGATGCCGGCGGGCTTGCCGGCCATGGCGAAGGCGATCTCCTGCTCGATCAGCCCCATCAGCGAGGGGCGGATGGTGAGCGGCGCGAAGGCGAGCCGCTCCATCGCTTCGGGCCGGGCATAGCCGGTCATGTAGTTGAACAGCTTCGACGCATCGCGCGTCAGCACCGGATCGGCCGTGAAGAAGCTGAGGTCGGTGTAGATGCGCGCCGTGATGGGGTGGTAGTTGCCCGTGCCGAAATGCGCGTAGCTGCGCAAGCTGGCGCCCTCGCGCCGGATGACGAGGCTGATCTTGGCGTGGGTCTTCAGCTCGACGAAGCCATAGACCACCTGCACGCCGGCCGCTTCCAGCTCGCGCGCGATGGAGATGTTGCGCTCCTCGTCGAAGCGGGCCTTGAGCTCCACCATGGCGGTGACGGATTTGCCGGCCTCCGCCGCCTCGATCAGCGCGCGGGCGATGGGGCTGTCGCGGCTCGTGCGGTAGAGCGTCTGCTTGATGCCGACGACATTCGGATCGCGCGCCGCCTGGCGCAGGAACTGCACCACCACGTCGAAGGATTCGTAGGGGTGGTGGACCACGATGTCCTTGGCGCGGATGGCGGCGAAGCAGTCCCCGCCAAAATCCAGGATGCGCTCGGGGAAGCGGGGCGTGTAGGGCGTGAACAGCAGGTCCGGCCGGTCATCCACGATGAGCACCTTGAGGTCCGCCACGCCGAGCAGCCCATCCACCGCGAAGACGGCGGCGCGGTCGGCGTCCAGCTCCTCGGCCACGAAGTCGATCATGTCGGACGGCATGCGCGCATCCACGGCGAGGCGGATGGCACGGCCACGCCGGCGGCGCTTCAGCGCCGTCTCGTAGCTGCGGACCAGGTCCTCGGCCTCTTCCTCGAATTCCACGTCGGTGTCGCGGATCAGGCGGAACAGGCCGCGCTCGGCCGGGATGAAGCCGGGGAAGAGGTGGTGCAGGTTCAGCGCCACCACATCCTCCAGCACGGCGAAGCGGATGCCGCCCTCCTGGCTCGCCGGCATGCGGATGAAGCGGTCCACCTGGGGCGGCAGGTTGATCAGCGCCCGCATCGTGCCGCCATCCTCCTCGCGCACCAGCTTCAGCACCATGCAGAGGGCGAGGTTGGAGATGAAGGGGAAGGGATGCGCCGGATCCACCGCGAGCGGCGTGATCAGCGGGAAGATCCGCTCCTGGAAATACTGCTCGAGCCAGATGATGTCGGCCGGCTGCAGCTCATCGGCGTCGAGCACGGAGAAGCCGGCGGGGCGGAGCAGGTGCCGCAGCGTGCGCCAGGCCTCCTGCTGGCCCTCGATCAGCGTGGCGCCCCGCGCCTGGATGGCGGCCAGCTGCTGCGTGGGGGAGAGGCCATCGGGCGTCAGCGTCTGCACGCCCTCGCGCTCCTGGCCGACGAGGCCGGCCACGCGCACCGAATAGAACTCATCCAGGTTGGAGCCCGAGATGGCGACGAAGCGCAGGCGTTCAAGCAGCGGGTGCTGCGGGTTCGCCGCCTCCTCCAGCACGCGGGTGTTGAAGTCCAGCCAGGAGAGCTCCCGGTTGAAGAAGCGGCCCGGATCGTTGAGCGGCAGGGGCAGGGGGATGGCTTCGGCTGTGGACATGGGGCGAGCCTACAGCAAGGCCGTGCCGGGGGGCATGGGTTCCGTGTCCGATGTCTCCGAACCGTCATCCATGAGCGGCGCCAGCACGGCGAGCGCGGCGGGCCGGGTCAGCCGGCGGCCGGCGGCGAGCGAGGCGCGGTCGAGCCGGGCCACCGCCTCGGCCATCACGGCGGCGCGGCGCGGCAGGCGGCGGCGCAGCGTTGCGAGCAAGGCGGGATCGAGCTGGATCTGCCGGTCGGCTGCGTGCTTGGCCAGCAGCGCATCGAGCAGCGCATCCGAGGGTTCGTCGAGCTGCGCGACCGCGGTGGCGGCGAGGCGCGAGCGCAGGTCCGCCAATGCCACGCGCCAGCGCGATGGCGGACAGGGTGCGGCCATCAGCAGCGGCAGCCGGGCCTCGGCGCAGGCATTCATCAGGTGGAGCAGGGCGGTCTCCTCGCCCGGCAGGTCGGCTTCGTCCAGCGCCACGCCGCGCAGCGGGGCCTCGGGCAGGCCGGTCAGGTCGGGGCCGCGCAGCAGCGTCCAGCCCTCGGCCTCCGCGGTCGCGTGCAGCAGGTGCGTCTTGCCGGTGCCGGGCGGGCCGGCCAGCAGAAGGCGGCCATCGGGCCAGCGCCCATGGGGCGGAAAGCCGGGGGCGGAGAGCCAGCGCAGCGCCTCCTCGTTGCTCGCATCGGGCACGAAGTCGGCGGCGGCGAAGGAGGGTTGCGCCTCCATCGGCAGCGCAAGCTGGGAGGAGGTCATGCCTTGGCGCCCTCAAACGCCGGAAGCGGCCTCCGGCCGCTTGGCTTCGCGCCGTGACAGGTGCGTGGGTGGGCGGGGCGGCCTGGGCGCGCCGGCCGCTTTGCGGCCGGATTCCGGGAGGATGTCACAACTTGCGTCACAATCCGGTCCTGGGCGGGTCGAGGTAGAGGGGGCTTTCCAGGTAGCGCCGGAGCCAGTGGCGCGCCAGCACGCCGATGGCGGCTGCGATCGGCACGGCCAGCAGCACGCCCAGGAAGCCGAAGGCCACGCCGCCCGCGAAGAGCGCGAAGATGACCCAGACCGCATGCAGCTCCACCCGGTCCCCGATCAGGCGGGGATAGATGATGTAGGCCTCCAGCACCTGGCCCGTCACGAAGACGGCCACCACCATCAGCACGCCGTTCCAGTCGCCCCACTGCCCCACCGCCAGCAGCACCGCCAGCGCGAAGCCGGTGAAGGAGCCGACATAGGGGATGAAGGAGAGGAAGCCCGAGACCAGCCCCACCATCAGCCCCAGCTCGAGCCCGATCAGCGAGAGCGCGCTGGCATAGAAGACGCCGAGCGCGAGGCAGCACAGCAATTGCCCGCGCAGCCAGGCGGAGAGCACGCGGTCCATGTCGCGCGCCAATTGCCGGAGCGAGGCGGCGGAGCGGCGGGGCAGCCAGCTCTCCATCCGCGCCATGATGCCGGGCCAGTCACGCAGCAGGTAGAAGCTCACCACGGGCGTGACGATGGCCAGCGTGAGGACGTTGAACAGCGCGAAGCCGCCGCCGATCAGCCGCGTCGCGGCGGTGCCGATCCAGCTCACCATGGCGCCCGCCTGGCCGATGATCAGCTCGCGCAGGCGGGCATCCACCATCTCGGGACCCGCGGCTTCCTCCAGCGAGAGCAGGAAGTCGCGCAGATTGGCATTGATGGTGGCGATGTAGCCGGGCAGGCGGGCCAGCAGGATGCCGATCTGCGCGATGATGAGCGGATAGAGCAGCAGCAGCGCCAGCAGGCAGAGCAGCAACAGCACGAGGACCAGCACCATCGCCGCAACACCCCGCGGCACGCCGAGGCGGGCGACGCGCGTCGCCAGCGGGTCGAGGAAATAGGCGATGCAGATGGCCAGCACGAAGGGCGTGAGGATCCCCGAGAAGAGCCAGAAGGCGAAGATGAGCGCGGCGAGCACGCCGACCGACAGCATGGTGCGCTGCCGCCGGGTGGCGACCATCGGGCCCGGGCGGCCGCGGCCGGGGGCTGGGATGGGCTCGTTCATGCGGCCTCGTTCATGCGGGGGGCGCCTGCATGCGCCGCGCCGCCTGCGCGACATAGGCGATGCCCGAGGCCGCCGTCGTCCCCGCCACCAGCCAGATCAGCAGGGTGATGGCCGTCTCCATCGGCACCTCGAAGCCATGGATGAACAGCGCGAGGGCGGCGAGCGCGATCTGCAGCAGCGTGTTCAGCTTGGAGATCCAGAGCGGCTTGATCGGCGGCCGGTTGCCCACCATCCAGAGCAGCGTGAGGCCGCCCACGATCACGAGGTCGCGGAAGACGACGAGGATGGCGAGCCAGTCCGGCAGCACGCCGATGGCCGCCAGCGTGACATAGACGCTGACCAGCAGCGCCTTGTCCGCCACTGGGTCGAGCAGCGCGCCGATGGCCGAGCGCGCGTTGCGCACCCGGGCCAGCCAGCCATCCAGCGCGTCCGAGAGGCCGGCCGCGAGGAACAGCAGGAAGGCGTGGTCCAGCCGGTGCTGCAGGATGAACCAGATGGTCCATGGCACGGCGACGAGCCGTGCCAGGGTGATCATGTTGGGCAGCGTCAGCAGGACCTGGGGGGCTGGGCTTTCGCTCATCGCGGGCGCGGGCTCAGCCGCCCGCGCCCAGCGCGACCTGCCAGTTGGCGCCATTGTTGGTGACGACGAGACCCACGCCGCTCATCGCCGTCGCGGCCTCGGCCGCGGGCTGCCGCAGGCCGAGGCGGAAGCGCGCCGCCTCCATGCTGAGCGAGATGATCTCCATGCTGGCGACGCTGCCCGAGGCGCGCAGCCGCCGCCGCAGCTCCAGCCATTCGCCGAGCGAGCTGTGCTGGCTGCTCGCCTCCATGAAGGACTGCGCGGCCATGGGGATGTTGAGCGCGAGGCCACCGCCGCCGGCGCCGGGCGGCGGCGTGAAGCTGCGCCCGGTGGTGGAGGCGACGAGGCCCGGGTTGAACTGCACGGTGAGCCGGCCGGAATAGCGCGTGGGCGTCGTCCGCTCTTCCTCGACGATGAGGGCGGCGACCATGTT
This sequence comes from Sediminicoccus rosea, assembly GCF_033547095.1. Classification (NCBI taxonomy): domain Bacteria; kingdom Pseudomonadati; phylum Pseudomonadota; class Alphaproteobacteria; order Acetobacterales; family Roseomonadaceae; genus Sediminicoccus; species Sediminicoccus rosea. The sequence continues at coordinate 1,693,877 of NZ_CP137852.1, forward strand.
TTCCAGCTGCGAATCCGGCGGCGTGGGGCCGCCCGTGGCGCCGGTCTGCTCCAGCAGCCGCTGCCAGGCGATGCGCCGGGCGCTGGCATGGGCGCGGTCCCGCGCGAGGACGGCGTTCTCGGCCGTCGCCTCGGCAGGCACGCCGCGCTGGACCAGGGGGTTGTCCTGGGCGGCCAGGGGGGCGCAAAACAGCAGGACCAGGACGGTCGCCGCCATCACGTGTCGGATTGTCGCGGCGGCCCTGACCATCTATCCCATCCTCATCGCACCCCATCCGTGTAGCCCATCGGAGGCGACCCTGAACAGTTCCGAGAAGCCCGAAGCCCCCGCGCAGGGCCTGACCTATGCCGCCGCCGGGGTGGACATCGAGGCGGGCGATGCGCTGGTGGAGCGCATCAAGCCGCTGGCCCGCAGCACCAACCGCGCCGGCAGCATGGGGGGCCTCGGCGGCTTCGGCGCGCTGTTCGACCTCAAGGCGGCGGGCTTCACCGACCCCGTGCTGATCTCCTCCACCGATGGCGTCGGCACCAAGCTGCGCCTCGCGATCGAGGCGGGCATCCATGGCAAGGTCGGCATCGACCTCGTTGCCATGTGCGTGAACGACCTGATCGTGCAGGGGGGCGAGCCGCTCTTCTTCCTGGACTACTTCGCGACGGGCAAGCTCGACGTGGCGCAGGCGGCCGAGGTCGTCTCCGGCATCGCCGAGGGCTGCCGCCAGGCGGGCTGCGCGCTGGTCGGCGGCGAGACGGCCGAGATGCCGGGCATGTACCACGGCGGCGACTATGACCTGGCCGGTTTCTCGGTGGGGGCCGCCGAGCGCGGCGCGCTGCTGCCCCGGGATGTCGGGCCGGGCGACGTGCTGATCGGGCTTGCCTCCTCCGGCGTGCATTCCAACGGCTTCTCGCTGGTGCGGCGGGTGATCGCGGCCTCGGGCCTGGCACTCACAGATCCGGCGCCCTTCGCGCCGGGCCTCTCGCTCGGCGAGGCGCTGCTGGCGCCGACGCGCATCTATGTGAAGCCGCTGCTGGCGCTGCACCGCGCGGGGCTGCTCAAGGCGGCGGCGCATATCACGGGCGGCGGGCTGCCGGGCAACCTGCCCCGCGTGCTGCCCGAGGGCGTGGCGGCCGAGGTCGAGGCCGGCTCCTGGCCCGTGCCGGCGGTCTTCTCCTGGCTCGCCAAGGCGGGCGGCGTGGCGGAGGCGGAGATGCTGCGCGTCTTCAATTGCGGGCTCGGCATGGTCTGCGTGGTGGCTGCGGCGGAGGCCGAGGCGGTGCTCTCGCACCTGACCGCCTCCGGCGAGGCGGCCTTCCGCATCGGGCGCTTGGTTCCCGCGACGGGCGAGGCCGAAGTCACGCTGCAAGGCACGATCGGGCTGTGAGCCGCCCGCGCGTCGCCATCCTGATCTCCGGCCGCGGCTCCAACATGGTGGCGCTGCTGGAGGCGGCGGCGCATCCCGACTACCCGGCCGAGATCGCCCTCGTCCTCTCCAACCGGGCGGATGCCGGCGGCCTCGACCGCGCGCGGGACATGGGCGCCCCTGCCATGGTGGTGCCCAGCCGCGGCCGCACGCGCGAGGATTTCGAGGCGGAGCTGGCCGGGGTGCTGGCGGCGCAGGGGATCGAGATCCTGGCGCTGGCAGGCTTCATGCGGGTGCTGACGCCGGGCTTCGTCGCGGCCTGGGAGGGGCGGATGATCAACATCCATCCCTCCCTGCTGCCGAGCTTCCCGGGGCTCGACACCCATGCCCGCGCGCTGGCGGGCGGCGTGCGCCTGCATGGCTGCACCGTCCATCTGGTGAGCGCCGGGGTGGATGAGGGGCCGATCCTGGCGCAGGCCGCCGTGCCGGTGCAGATGCACGACACGGAGGAGACGCTGGCCGCCCGCGTGCTGGAGCAGGAGCACCGCCTTTATCCGGCGGCGCTGGCCTGGCTCGCGGCGGGCCGGGTGCGGGTGCAGGGGGGGCGCGCCTATGTGGCGGCGGCGGATGCGCGCGGGCGCCTCGTGAACCCCTTGCCGGCCGGCGCGGCAGTTTCTACACAAGCGCCACGTGATTGAGGAACAACAGGCATGGCCGAACAGCCGATGAGCATCGAGATGGTCGAAGTGAAGGCCGCGGACATCATGGACGAGCGCCGCGCCATGTATGACGGCTTCATGACCGCGTCCAAATGGGGCATCGGCGCCACGATCGTGCTGCTGGTCGCGCTCTACCTCTTCTTCGGCTGAGGCCTTTGCGGGCCGCGGGATGAACTGGGCCCTGCCGCGCGGCGAGAACGCGCTGCATCCCCTCCTGCTGGCCCTTGTCCTTCTCCTGCTGGTGGTGAAGCCGCTGGTCGAGTTGGGCGTGCTGCCCAACTACGGCATGGCGATCGGCCTGCAGGTGGTGATCCTGGCGGGGTTGTTCTGCCTCGATTCGGCCCGCCAGCGGGGCCGCCATCTTGTCATCGTCGCGCTGCTGACCGGGGCGGGGTTGCAGGGGCTGGCGCTTGGCCTGCCCGGCGGGCCGCCAGGGCTGGTCGCCGCGGGGGCGGCGGCGCTCTCCCTCTCCGTGCTGATCGCCGCGATCCTCGTGCAGGTCTTCGCGGCCGGGCGCGTCACCACCCGCCGGATCGAGGGCGCGATCGCGGCCTATCTGCTGGTCGGCATCGTCTTCGCCTGCCTTTATGACCTGGTCTCGGCGCTCGATCCCGGCGCCTTTCAGTACAATGGCGTGGCGCCGGAGCCGGGGCGGGTGGCGGGCCACCTGTTCTTCAGCTTCGTGACGCTGACGACGACAGGCTATGGCGATGTGGTGCCGGTGCATCCGCTCGCGCGCGCGCTCGCCATTCTGGAGGCGCTGATCGGCCAGCTCTACATCGCCATCCTGCTGGCGCGGCTGGTGTCGCTGGAGATCGCGCATCGCCGGGACGGCGTGGGGAAGTGAGCCGGGACGGCGTGGGGAAATGAGCCGGGACGGCGTGCGGGCATGAAAAAGGCCGGGCGCTTCCGCCCGGCCTTTCCGACAGGCGCGGTGGGCCGGCTCAGCCGACCAGTTCGCAGCCCGCGAAGAAATAGGCGATCTCGATCGCGGCATTCTCCAGGCTGTCGCTGCCATGCACGCTGTTCGCCTCGATGCTCTCGGCGAACATCTTGCGGATGGTGCCCTCGGCGGCGTTGGCCGGGTTGGTGGCGCCCATCAGGTCGCGGTGGGCCTGCACGGCGTTCTCGCCTTCCAGCACCTGCACGACCACGGGGCCGGAGACCATGAAGTCCACCAGGTCATTGTAGAAGGGGCGGGCGGCATGCACCTCGTAGAACTTCTTGGCGTGCTGGCGGCTCATCCAGATGCGCTTCTGCGCGATGATGCGCAGGCCGGCCTTCTCATAGACGGCGTTGATGGCGCCGGTCAGGTTGCGGCGCGTGGCGTCGGGCTTGATGATGCTGAAGGTGCGTTCGATGGCCATGAATTGCGTCCCTTGACGTGATGTGGGGGGCAATTGCCCAAGCCCGGGCGCGGACGCAAGCCCTGATCGGCATCATTCGCGGGGCGGCCTTCGCATATCGGGCATGTCGCCGCACCTGATTCCCGTCTAAACCGCCGGCATGACCGTCCTGACCATCCAAGACCTGACCATCCGCATGGCCGGCCGCCCCTTGATGGAGGGCGCCTCGCTGCAGGTGGACACCGGCCGCAAGATCGGGCTCGTCGGGCGCAATGGCGCGGGGAAATCCACCCTGATCAAGGCCATCCTGGGCGACATCCAGCCCGATGGCGGGGAGATCCGCATCGCCCAGCGCGCCCGCATGGGCCATGTGGCGCAGGAGACCCCGGCGGGCGAGACCGCGCTGCTCGACATCGTGCTGGAGGCGGATACCGAGCGTGCCGCCCTGCTCGCCGAGCTGGACAGCCACCCCGAGCCGGTCCGCGCGGGCGAGATCCATGAGCGGCTGCTCGCCATCCAGGCCGATGCGGCGCCGGCGCGGGCCGCCACCATCCTGGCCGGCCTCGGCTTCGACGCGGAGGCGCAGCAGCGGCCCAGCTCCGAATTCTCGGGCGGCTGGCGGATGCGCGTGAGCCTGGCCCGCGCGCTGTTCCTCGAGCCCGACCTGCTGCTGCTGGACGAGCCGACCAACCACCTCGACCTCGAAGCCGCGATGTGGCTGGAGGGCTGGATCCAACGCTTCTCCGGGGCGGCCATCATCATCAGCCATGACCGGGGGCTGCTGGAGCGCTGCGTGGATTCCATCGCGCATCTGGATCGGCAGAAGATCACGCTCTACCCGGGCAATTTTGACAATTTCGTCCGCGTGCGGACCGAGCGCGCGGCGCAGGTGGTGGCGCAGAATGCGCGCATCGCGGCGCAGCGCGCGCATATGCAGGCCTTCGTGGACCGCTTCCGCGCCAAGGCGACCAAGGCCCGCCAGGCGCAGTCCCGCCTCAAGGCGTTGGAGCGCCTGCCCGCGCTGGAAAGCGTGATCGAGGATGTGGCGACGCGCTTCCAGTTCCCGCAGCCCGGGCAATTGCCGCCGCCCATCCTGACCGTCAGCCGCGGGCGGGCGGGCTATGGCAATCATGTGGTGCTGCGCGACCTCGACATCCGGATTGATCAGGAGGACCGGATCGCGCTGCTGGGCGCCAATGGCAACGGCAAATCCACCCTGGCCAAGGTGCTGGCCGGGCGGCTCAACCCGCTCTCGGGCGAGGTGCACCGGGACCGGCGGATGCGCGTGGGTTACTTCGCGCAGCACCAGGAGGATGACCTCGACCTGGAGGGCACGCCGCTCAGCCACATGATGGATGCGCTGCCGAAGGCGACGGCGGGGCAATGCCGTTCGCAGCTCGCGCGCTTCGGGCTGGATTCCGAGCGGGCGGAGACGCCGGTGAAGGGGCTCTCGGGCGGCGAGAAGGCGCGGCTGCTGATGGCGCTGACGACGCGCGACGCGCCGCACATGCTCATCCTCGACGAGCCGACCAACCACCTCGACATCGATGCGCGCGAGGCGCTGGTGAAGGCGCTGGCCGATTACGAGGGCGCGGTCGTGCTGATCAGCCACGATCCGCATCTGGTGGAGCTGGTGGCGGACCGGCTCTGGCTGGTGGCGGGCGGCAAGGTGACGCCCTTCGACGGCGACCTCGATGACTACCGCGCGCAGCTGGGCGGCCGCACGGCGGCGGCGGCCCGGCGCGAGGAGAAGAAGGATGACCGCAAGCAGGGGCGCGTCGCGGGTGTGGAGGCGCGCGCCGCGCATGCGCCGCTGCGCGCAAGGCTGAAGGGCATCGAGGTCACGCTTGCAAAGCTGAATGACGAGGCGAAGGTGATCGAGACGGCGCTGGCCGATCCCAGGCTTTATGAGCGCAACAAGACCGACCTGATCGCCCGCGCCACCGCCCGCCGCGCCGCCATCGCCAAGGAGGTGGAGCGGCTGGAGCTGGAATGGCTCGAGATCACGGAGAAGCTGGAGGCGGCGTGAGCACGGACCATTCCTTCCTCTGCGAGGCCATCGCCGAGGCGGAGCAGGGCTTCGCCGAGGGCGGCGTGCCGATCGGCGCGGTGCTGGTGGAGGAGGGGCGCGTGGTGGCGCGCGGCCACAACCGCCGCGTCCAGCAGGGCGACCCGATCGCGCATGGCGAGATGGACTGCCTGCGCCAGGCTGGGCGGCGGGCCAGCTATCGCGGCACCACGCTCTACACCACGCTCAGCCCCTGCATGATGTGCGCGGGCACCATCGTGCAGTTCAAGATCCCGCGCGTGGTCATCGGCGAGAACCGCAGCTTCGGCGGCAATGAGGAGTTCCTCCGCGCACGCGGCGTGGAGGTGCTGGTGCTGGATGATCCACGCTGCCTCGAACTGATGCTGCGCTTCCAGCGCGAGAAGCCTGCGGTCTGGGCCGAGGATATCGCCGAATAGGCCTCAGCCGGCGAGTTGCGCGAGGCCGAGCAGCCCCGGCTGCGGATGGGTGATCCGCCGCACCGGCACGCGGGCGAGATAGGCGCGCATGCGGGGGCGGTCCTGGAAGCGTTCGAGGAAGGCGGCATGGTCGGCCGGCGCGCGAGCCACGCCGCCGGCCAGGTAAACGCCGCCGCGTGCGCCCAGCAGCAGCGCCACATCGCCGCAGAAACCCGCGAGCCCGCGCCAGAAGATGGCCAGCGCCTCGCGCGCCACCGGGCAGCCGGCTTCGGCTGCGGCGCTGATCTCGGGGCCGTCGCGGGGCGGGACGGCGATGCCGCGCAGTTCGGCGATGCCCTCATGCAGGGTGGCGAGGCCGAGGCCGGACAAGAGATCCTCGGCGCAGACGGCGCCCTGGCGCGCGCTGAGCCAGGCCAGCAAGGCGGCTTCCGTCGCGTCGCGGGGCGCGAAGCCCATATGGCCGGCCTCGGTGGGGAGCGCGCCATGGCCAGGCAGGAAGCCGGCCACGCCCAGCCCGGTGCCGGGGGCGATGATGGCCTGGGGCGCGCCGGGCAGGCTCTCGCCAGCCTGCCAGGTTTCGAGATCGGCCGGGGTGAGGGCAGGGAGTGCCCAGGCCATGGCCTCCAGGTCGTTGACGAGGCGCACCGAGGCGAGGCCGAGGGAGGCGGCGAGCAGGGGCGCGTCGAAGGCCCAGTCGCCATTGGTGAGGCGCGCGTGATCGCCCTCGATGGGGCCGGCGATGGCCAGGATGGCGCTGTTGGCGGGGCCGAGTGCGGCAAGTGCGGCGTGCATCGCGGCCAGCGGCGTCGCGTGATCCGCCACGCGCTGCGCCACCACGGCGCCGTAGCGCCCGCCTGCGGCGAGGGCGAAGCGGGCCTGGGTGCCGCCGATATCGCCGATCAGAATCGTCAAATCGCGGCCGCTTCCTCTGAGAGCGCGATGATGCGCTCCATCCGCGGCACGAGGTCCATCGCGATGAACTCCCCATCCACCAGCGCCACCGCTTCGCCGCGCGCGGCCGCCTCGCGATAGGCGGCGACGAAGCGGCGGGCCTTCGCCACCTCCGCCGCATCGGGCGTGAAGGCGGCGTTGATCGGCGCGATCTGGTCGGGATGGAACACCACCTTGCCGGAGAAGCCCAGCTCCTTCGCGGCCAGGGCATCAGCATGCGTGCCTTCCACGTCGCGCAGGCCCAGCAGGAAGGGCGCATCAATCGCCTGGATGCCGACCGCGCCGCAGGCGGCGGCGATGGTGGCGCGTGGGAATTCCAGCGCGCGGGCGGTGAGCGCGCCGCCGGTCTGCAGCGTGTAGTCGCCGGGGCCGAAGAACATGCCGACGAGGTTGGGCGAGGCATCGGCGATGGCGAGCGCATTCAGCACGCCGCGCGGGGTTTCCAATGTCGCGATGATTCCGATGTCACGCCCGGCCAGCGTCGCGTCGAGCTGCTGCAGCTGCGCGGCGCTCTCCACCTTGGGCACCAGCAGCGCATCCAGGTGATCCAGCGGCAGGGCGGCGAGGTCACGGGCGAAATCCTCGGTGCCGATGCCGTTGATCCGCACCGCGCGCTCGCGCCTTCCGAAGCTCACCTCACGCAGCACGGCGGCGATGGTGGCGCGCGCCTCCTCCTTGCGGCTGGGCGGCACGCCATCCTCGAGGTCGAAGGCCAGGCTGTCGGCCTGGAGCGTCGCGGCCTTTTCCAGCCGCTCGCGGCGGTGGCCCGGGGTGATCATCATGGAGCGGCGCAGGCGCCAGGGCTTGGTCATGCGGGGATTCCAGCGGGTGGGGTGAGGCCGAGCCGGCGGAAGCCGCTGTCGAGGATGACGCGGCGGAACTCCGCCTCGGCGCGGTCGGGGTCGCCCGCGCGCAGCGCGGCCAGCAGGTGGTCGTGGTTCAGCAGCACGCCCTCGCCCGCCGCCTCGAAGGCCCCCCCTTCAAAAGCAGGGTGGCGGTGCAGGAAGAGGCGCACCAGGTGGGACATGGAAAGCCAGGCGCGGAGCAGGAATTCATTGCCCGAAGCGCGGCAGACCAGCTCGTGGAAATGCCAGTCGGCGTCGCGCCATTCGGCGACGCGGCCCGCCTTGGCGGCGGTCAGGATGCGCGCATGCTGCGCCTCCAGCTCCTTCAGTTGCGTGGGCGTCGCGCGCGCGGCCAGCAGGCGGGCGGCCATGCCTTCCAGCGTGGCCCGCATCACCACCATCTGCGCCGCCTGCTCGGGCGAGACCTGGGCCACGCGGGGCGAGCGGCCGGGGCGGCGTTCCACCAGCCCCTCGCCCTCCAGCGCCTTCAGCGCCTCCCGCAGGGGCCCGCGGCTGACGCCGAAGCGGGCGGCGAGGCTCGCTTCGATGATCCGCTCGCCCGGCGCCAATTCGCCCGCGCGCATCGCCTCGACCATGCGCGCGGCCAGCGTCTCGGGCAGCGAGGCGCGGGGCGCCAAGGGGGCAAGGCATGTGGAGGCGTCGAGCACTCAGATGACCTGGAGCTTGGTGAGCCGCTCGATCTCGGCCTCGTCCAGCTTCAGCCAGTCCTTGTAGACCTCGTCATTGTGCTCGCCCATCGAGGGGCCAAGCCACTTCACCTTGCCCGGCGTGTCGGTCAGGCGCGGCACGAGGTTGGGGATCGCCAGCTCACCCACGCGCGAGTCCTTCATCATCAGGATGTTCTCGCGGTGCTTGTATTGCGGGTCCTGGAAGATCTCCTCGATGGAATAGACCGGGCCGCAGGGCACCTGCTCGCGCTCGCAGATCGTCATGAGTTCGTCGCGCGTGTATTGGCTCGTCCAGTGGCTGACATAGGCATCCACCTCGCCGCGCGCGGCCTCGCGCTGCTTGATCTTGCCCCACTTGCCCTCGCCGGCCCATTCGGGAACGCCCATGGCATCGGCGAGGCGCGCGAAGATCTTGTCGGAGGTGCAGGCGATGGCGATCCAGCGCTTGTCCTTCGTCGGGTAATGGCTGTGCGGCACGACGTTGACCGTGCCCGGCCCCATGCGCTCACGCACGTAGCCATTCAGCTGGAAGGAGGGGGCGAGCTCGTCCAGGATGCGGAAGATCGGCTCATAGAGGCCGATATCCACCACCTGGCCGCGGCCTGTCTTTTCCCGCGCCTGGATGGCGAGCAGCGCACCCAGCGCGCCGTAGAGGCCGGCGAGATAGTCCGGGATGGTGGCCGAACCCGGCGTCACCGGCGGGCGGTCCGGATAGCCCGCGAGGTAGGAGAGCCCGCCAAAGGCATTGCCGATGCGGCCGAAGCCGGGGCGGCCGCTATAGGGGCCGGTCTGCCCATAGCCCGAGATGCGGACCATGATGAGGCGGGGGTTCACCTCCTTCATCACATCCCAGCCCAGGCCCCATTTCTCCAGCGTGCCCGGCTGGAAATTCTCCACGAGGATGTCCGCCTCGGCGACCATGCGCTTCAGCAGCGCCGCGCCATCCGGCTTGCGGAGGTCGAGCGTCGCGGAGCGCTTGTTGCGGCATTCGGAGAGCCAGGGAAGCGTCTCGCCGCAATCCGTGACCGTGCCGAACTTCCGCAGCGGGTCGCCCACGATCGGGAGCTCCAGCTTGATGACGTCGGCGCCGAATTCGGCGAGCTGCGTGGAGCAGAAGGGGCCGGCCAGGAAGCTCGAGACATCGATGACGCGGACGCCGTCCAGCGGCATGACCTTGGGAGAGTCGGACATGGGTTTCCTCGGTTCAATTCTGTTGACAGTTTGCACTGGCTAAATTTGTCCGGTCAAGCCAGGATGAGCAAAACACGTCGGAGGACAACGCCCATGACCCGCATCACCCGCCGCGCCACGCTCCTGGGCGCGCTCGCCACGCCGGCCCTCGCGCAGACGTCCACCTGGCCGCAGCGCCCGGTGCGCATCATCGTCCCCTATGCGGCGGGCGGCGGCACGGACCTGACCACGCGTGCGGTGATGGAGGCGGTGGGGCAGCGGCTGAACCGGCCCGTCATCATCGAGAACCGGCCCGGTGCGGATGGCGCGATCGGCAGCGAGGTGGTGGCGCGCAGCGCGCCCGATGGCCACACGCTGACGGGCATCAACCCCACGCATCTGCTGCTGCGCCACACGGCGGCCAGCCTGCCCTATGATCCCACGGCCGATTTCACGCCCATCGCCGTCTTCGCGCTCTATTCCTTCGTGCTGCTGGCGGCCGCCGACGCGCCCTTCCGCGACGTGCCGGGGCTGATCGCCGCCGCCCGCGCGAGGCCCGGCGCCATCGCGCATGGCACGGCGGATGTGGCCTCGGGCGTGGTCGGCGCGCAATTCGCCAAGGCCGCCGGGATCGAGCTGAACGAGATCCGCTATGCCGGCGGCGGGGCTTCCACGCGTGACCTGATGGGCGGGCACCTGCCGCTCGCCTGGGTCAGCACGGCGACGGCCATGCCGCTGATGCAGAGCGACCGCATCCGCATCATCGCCGTCACCTCGCCGCGGCCCTCGCCCTTCCTGCCGGAGGTGCCGACCTTCGCGAGCCTGGGTCTGGCTTCGGCCAGCTATGAGGGGTGGTTCGGCCTCTGGGGCCCCGCGCGCATGGCGCCCGAGCTGGTGGAGCGCATCAATGCCGAGGCCAATGCGGCCGCCGCGACGGATGCCGTGCAGGCGCGCTTCCGCACCCTCGCTGTCGAGCCCGGCGCGCTGGATGTGGCGGGCGTGCAGAATTTGATGCGCGAGGATGCGGCGCGCTGGGCGCGCGCGGCGGAGGCGGGGCTGTTGCGCCGCGCCTCCTGAGGCCCGGTTGCCTCATGCGGCGGCGCATGCTGGCCTGTGCTGAAACCAATCTCCTGGAGCGCCCCGCATGAGCACCGAAACCGAGATCACCAACTGGCTCGCCACCCAGCAGCAGGCCATGCTGGATTCGCTCCAGGCCATGGTGAACACCGATGGCGGCAGCTACGACAAGGCCGGCGTGGATGCGGTGGGCGCCATCGTCAAGGAATTCTGCGAAGGCCACGGCCTCGCGGTGGAGACGGTGCGCGGCGAGAAATTCGGCGACTGCATCCGCGCCATCCTGCCGCATGAGGGCACGGCCCGCGCCCGCGGCAACCACGCGCAGAACATCGTGCTGATGGGCCATCGCGACACGGTCTTCCCGAAGGGCGAGCCGGAGCGCCGGCCCTTCACCATCCGCGATGGCCGCGCCTATGGGCCGGGTGTGGCGGACATGAAGGCCGGGCTCGTGATGAACATGTTCGTCCTCGCCGCCTTCAAGAAGTTCGGCGGCGCGCCGGGGCCGATGGTCGGCCTCTTCACGGGCGATGAGGAGATCGGCAGCCCCGAGGGCCGCGCGGTGATCGAGGAGGAGGCGCGCGGCGCGCGCGTGGTGTTCAACTCGGAGCCCGGCCGTCCGTCGGGCGGCGTGGTGACGGGCCGCAAGGGCGGCGTCTTCTCGATCTTCGAGATCGAGGGCAAGGCCGCGCATTCCGGGGGCAATTTCACCGCCGGCATCTCGGCCATCGGCGAGCTGGCGCACAAGATCGTCGCCATCCATGCGCTGACCGACCTGGAGCGCGGCATCACGCTGAATGTGGGCCTCGTCTCGGGCGGGCAGAGCGTGAACACGGTCGCCCCCTCGGCCGTGGGCCAGATCGACCTGCGCTATGTGAACCCGGCCGATCGGGACGAGATCGTGGCCAAGCTGCATGAGATCGTGGCCACCAGCTACGTGCCTGGCACCAAGGCGAAGCTCACCATCAAGGGCGAGTTCCTGCCGCTGACCCAGGATGCGGCGGCGGCCAAGCTGTTCGAGCTCTACAAGGGCGCGGCGGCCGATGCGGGCCTCGACGTGAAGGGCGAATTCTCGGGCGGTTGCGCGGATAGCGGCTTCACCGCGGCCCAAGGCGCGCCCACCATCTGCGCGGTCGGGCCGGTGGGGGGCCTGGCGCATAGCCCGGAGGAATATCTGGAGATCGCGAGCCTGGTGCCGCGCGCCCAGGCGCTGGCGCGCTCGGTGTTCCGGCTGGAGCAGGCGGGGCTTTAGACCCCGCCGCGTGCTCCAGCCCCGCTTCAGCGCAGCGCCTCCGCGATCACGGCGGCGGGCACGGCGAGGCCCATCGCCGCATCCGCCGCCGCGCGGGAAGCGACGCCCGCCACCGCCCAGCCGCCCGCGGGCAGCGCCGCCAGCACCGGCCCGCCGCTCACGCCGCGCGTGCCGGCGCAGTCATGCAGCAGCATGTGGGCCGAGGTGATGCCGATGGCGCGGCAGCGCGTGTCGGCCAGCAGCACCTCCGGCCGGTCCTGCTGGTAGCCGGCGAGCATGAGCGGCATGCGCGCGGCCGGCAGGCCGGTCATCAGCGGCAGCGTGGCCGCAGGCGGGGCGATGTCCCGCGCGAGGGTGAGGATGGCCCAGTCCGAGGCGGCGGGCGCGCCGGGTTCGGGGCGATAGCCCTCGCCGGTGCGGAAGGACAGCACCTGGGCATGGGCCACATGCGCGCCGCGCTCATGGCCCAGCAGGAAATGGAGGCTGCCCGGCTGCACCAGGTTCCCCGTGCGGCGCGCGATCAGGCAATGCGCGGCGGTGAGCACCTGGTTGGGCGCGATCAGCGCGCCGGTGCAGCGCCCGCCCAGCCCATGCTGCACGCGGCCGAGCGCGGCCCAGGGCATCGCGCGCGCATCCACCGTCCGGCGCGGATCCTCCTGGCCGATGCCGGGCAGCATCGGACGCGGGGCGTCCTGCGCGGCGGCGGCCAGGGGACCAAGCAGGAAAAGGGCGAGCCAACGCATCCGCGGAGTGTGGCGTGGCGTTTGCATCGCACAAGGCATGACAACACGCATCTCCCGCCGATCCCTCCTCGCCACGCCCGCCTTGCTGCCCATGGCAGCCGGCGCGCAAGGCTTTCCCGACCGTCCCGTGCGGATGATCGTGCCCTTTCCGCCCGGCGGTGCGGCGGATTTCCTGGGGCGCGTGGTGGGCGAGCGCATGTCGCGCGGCCTCGGGCAGCCCGTCACCATCGAGAACCGCAGCGGGGCAGGCGGCAATATCGGCACGGCGGCGGCGGCCCAGGCCGAGCGTGACGGGCAGACGCTGCTGCTGAACGGCGTGCCCATCGCGGTGAACCGCTTCCTCTTCGCCACCTTGCCGTTCGACGCGGAGCGCGACTTCACGCCACTCGGCATGATCGCCGTCGTGCCCAACATCATGGTGGTGCCGGTCAGCCTGCCGGTGAACAGCGTGGCGGAATTCATCGCCTTGGCGCGCACGCGGCCGATGAACTACGCCTCGATCGGCAATGGCACCTCGCTGCATCTGGCGGGCGCGCAGTTCAGCCTGGCGACGGGCCTGAACCTCACGCATGTGCCCTATCGCGAGACGGGGGCGGCCAATAATGACCTGATGGCCGGCCGCGTGGAGGTGATGTTCCAGACCATCTCGGCGGCGGCGGAGCTTGTGCGGGGCGGGCGGATGAAGGCGCTGGCGGTGACGAGCGCCGAGCGCGCGCCCGCCTTCGCCGATGTGCCGACGCTGCGGGAATCCGGCGTGGACCTGGTTTCGGTGGGCTGGTTCGGGCTGTTCCTGCCGCGTGGCGTGGCGACGGATCGCGCGGCGCGGCTGGAGGCGGAATTGCTGACCGCCGTGCGGGACGAGGCGGTGGCCGCGCGCATCACCGGCAGCGGCAGCATCCCCCGCGCCATGCCCGGCGCCGAATTCGCTGCCTTCATCGCGGAAGAGACGCGCCGCCTGGGTGAGTTGGTCCGAGCGGCCGGCATCCGGGCTGACTGAGAACGGGGGCCGGGGCCTTTCGGCCCCGGCGGGTCCAGGGCGGAGCCCTGGATCTTTACCCGAGCTGGCGTTCCGCCGCCGGCGGCAGGAACCGATCCGTGTAGAACCGATCCGGCGTCGGCATGTCGCCCAGGCCATAGGCCAGCTTCACCGCCTCAATCTGGCGCTGGAAGCGCGGCGCCTCGATGACGCCGAGGCCGAGGCGGCGGACATTCGGGCTGTCCACCAGTTCGCGCATCGCCATGTCCTGGCGCACCGTCTCGATCGCCACATCGGTCAGCTGCTCGCGCGCGCGCAGTGCCTCGATGGCGGCCGGGCGATTGGCGAAGGCCCAGCGCAGCGAGCGGATCAGCCCATGCGTCACGGCCCGCACCGCATCGGGGTTGCGCTCCATATAGGTGCGCGTCGTGAGCAGGACGGAGCCGTAGAAGAAGTCGAGCCCGTGCTCGCGGTAGCGGAAGATGCGCTGCGCCGGCAGGTCCATCCCCAGCGCGCGCAGCGAGAGCGCCGTCGAGGTGACGAAGCCCGTGATGCCATCGGCGCGGCGCTGCACCAGCATGGGCTCGCGCAGCTCGGGCGCCACCGACATCCAGTTGATGGAGCTGAAGGGGATGTTGTTCACGGCGGCGAAGGCCGGGAAGACCTGGCGGCCGCCGTCGAATTCCGGGGCGGCCAGCGTGCGGCCGGCCAGCATGGAGATATTGGTGATCGGCCCATCGGCGCGGACCGTGACCGCCGTCGGCGCCTGGTCCCACAGGAGGGCGACGGCGATCAGGTCATTGTTCGGGTTCTGCGACATGAAGCGCAGCACGGGCGTGGGGTCGGCCATCGCCATGTCGAAGGTGCCGGCGGACATGTCGAGCGGCACGCGGGCCGAGCCGAAGCCGCGGCTGATCGTGATGTCCACGCCGGCCTCGCGGAAGAAGCCCTGGCGCTCGCCCGCGATGCCGAAGGCGTAGGGGCCGTTCAGGATCCAGTCGAAGGCGAAGCGCACGGTGGGGCGCGCCTGGGCATGGGCGACGTGCGGTGCCGCGAGGAGGGCGGGGGCGCCGAGCAGGAGGCGGCGGGGGAGGCGAAACGCCATGCGGAAGCTCCTTTGCGCGGGGGGCGACGCAGCCCGCCCGATGCATGGAATCTCCGCATGTGCGGGCGTGCGGGCAAGCGCGAAGGCCGTGCCGTGCGGAGGCGCCGGACGGGTTCCGCCCGCCGCACCGGCAATCGCCAAGCGGATTGCCTTTTCGTAAGGCAGCGTCCCCGCAATGATCGCGCCGGCCCCCGGCGCCCCGGCTGGCCGGCCCGCCCCGCCTTGCGCATGATGCGCCCGAGCCGAGGAGTGCGCCCCATGTCCGAGCCCATGTCCGAGCCTGCCGGATTCGTTCCCGTCATCACGCGCGAGGCGGTGACGCTGCCCGCGCGGCCCGAGCCGATCCGCCTCAACCCGGCCGAGACGGCGATGATCATCGTGGACATGCAGAACGCCTATGCCTCGCCGGGCGGGTATCTGGACATCGCGGGCTTCGACATCGCGGGCTGCGAGAAGGTGATCGCGCGCGCGGCGGTGGCCGCCGATGCGGCGCGGCGCGCGGGCATCCAGGTGATCTATTTCCAGAATGGCTGGGACCCCGACTACAAGGAGGCCGGCACGCCCGCCTCGCCCAACTGGCACAAGTCCAACGCGCTGAAGACCATGCGGAAGCGGCCGGAGCTGGCCGGCACGCTGCTCGCCAAGGGCGGCTGGGATTACGCGCTGGTGGAGGCGCTGGCGCCCAAGCCAGGTGACCTCGTGGTGCCCAAGCCGCGCTATTCGGGCTTCTTCAATACGAACATCGACAGCCTGCTGCGCGCGCGCGGCATCCGCAACATCGTCTTCACCGGCGTCGCCACCAATGTCTGCGTGGAGAGCTCGCTGCGCGATGCCTTCCACCTGGAATATTTCGGCATCGTGCTGGAGGATGCCACGCATGCGGCCGGCCCCGACTTCGCGCAGAAGGCCGCGCTCTACAACATCGAGACCTTCTTCGGATGGGTCTCCACCGTCGCGGATTTCTGCGGCGCCATCGGTCAATCGCCTGAGTAGGAGACAGCCATGCCCTTCGCCCCCGTCATCCCCGCCGGTTCCGGCAAGCCGCTCGCCCCTTATTCGCCGGGCGCGCTCGCCGATGGCGTGCTCTATGTCTCGGGCACGCTGCCCTTCGACAAGGACAACAACGTGATGCATCTGGGCGACGCCGCGGCCCAGACCCGCCTGGTGCTGGAGACGATCAAGGGCGTGGTGGAAGCCGCCGGCGGCACCATGGCCGATGTGGTGATGAACCACATCTTCCTGACCGACTGGGCGAACTACGCCGCGCTGAACGCCGTCTATGCCGAGTATTTCCCGGGCGACAAGCCGGCGCGCTACTGCATCCAGTGCGGCCTGGTGAAGCCGGGCGCGCTGGTCGAGATCGCGACCGTCGCGCATATCGGCAAGTGAAGTTCGAGATCACCGGCAGCGGCGCGGAGGTCGTCCTCCTCTCCGCCGGGCTGGGCGGGGCGGCGGCCTTCTGGGCGCCGCAGCGCGCGGCGCTGGAGCAGCACTTCCGCGTGCTGGGCTTTGACCAGCGCGGCACCGGCCGCAATGCCGAGACGCTGCCCGAGGGCTACACGATCGGCCACATGGCCGATGATGTGATCCAGGTGATGGACGCGGCGGGTGTCGCGCGCGTCCACTTCCTCGGGCATGCCCTGGGCGGGCTGGTCGGACTCGATCTCGCGCGGCGTTTCCCGGAGCGCGTGGGCAAGCTGGTCCTGGTGAATGCCTGGGCGAAGGTGGACCGCCATTCGGAGCGCTGCTTCGACATCCGCATCGGCATCCTGCACAGCCAGGGGCCCGCGGCCTATGTCGCGGCTCAGCCGCTCTTCCTGCACACGGCGCCCTACATGTCCGCGCATCACGAGAAGATCAGCGCCGAGGTCGCGCATGGCACGGCGCATTTCCAGGGTGCCGCGAATCTGCTGAAGCGCATCGGCGCGCTGCGCGCTTTCGACGCGCGGGCGGACCTCGCGCGCATCACGGCCCCCACTCTCGTCGCGGCCTCGCGCGATGACCTGCTGGTGCCCTGGACGGCCTCGGAGGCGCTGGCCGCCGGACTGCCCCATGCGGAGCTCTGGGTGACGCCGGAGGGCGGGCATGCCTTCAGCGTGGAGCAGCCGGAGGTCTTCAACCCGAAGCTCATGGAATTCCTGACGGGTTGAGAGCGCGCTTGCGCCCGGCGCGGCTTCCGCGCCACGATGCATGCGCCGGGAACAAGAACACAGAGGAAGGCTCCCATGGGCGGTTTCCTGACCGATGACGACATCGCGGCCCTGCGCCCGGCGGAGGAGGCGATGTTCGCCTCGCCCATCCCGACGCAGGTGGTGAGCTCGGACGAGTTCTGGCCCATCCCGCAGACCGAGCGGCAGAAGCAGGTCGAGGCGCGGATCAAGGACATGGCGGATACGATCGGCCCCAGGCAGGGAATGGATCGCCGCCGCTTCCTGCAGACCAACGCCGGCATGGCGGCCGCCTTCCTCGCGATGAATGAGGTCTATGGCCCGCTCTATGCGGTCAGCCGGGCCGAGGCGCAGACGGCCGGGGCGGCGGACATGCGCACGGCCGCGCTGCGCCAGCAATTCATCATGGATGTGCACACGCATTTCCTGCGCCCCGACACGCGCATCATGACCTTCGTGAACGCCCGCCGCGCGGTGGGCCGGGCCGGCTGGAACCCCGACCTGGTGGGCCGCGAGCAGACCATCCAGGACCTGATGGAGGCCAATTGGTTCAAGGAGGTGTTTCTCGACAGCGACACCAAGGTGGCGCTGATCTCGGGCGCGCCCTCCGAGGAGGCGATCGACTGGTTCCTGACCAATGACATGAAGTTCGACGCCCGCAAGCGCGTGAACGACGCGGCCGGCAACAAGCGCGTGCTGAGCCACGCCATCTTCACCCCCGGCAAGCCCGGCTGGATGGACGAGGTGGAGCGCTGCATCGAGCAGCTCCGGCCCGACAGCTGGAAGGGCTACACGATCGGCGACAACACGAACAAGCACCTGGCCATCCACCCCTGGCGGATGGATGACGAGCGGCTGATGTATCCCTTCTATGAGCGCATCCTGCGTGCGGGGAACAACATCGTCTGCGTCCACAAGGGGCTGTTCCCGCCGCAGGTCGAGCAGCAATTCCCGCATCTCACGCCCTATGCGCGGGTGGATGACGTGGGGAAGGCCGCGCGCGACTGGCCGCAGATCAACTTCGTCATCTACCACTCGGCCTATCGCTTCGCCGGCGGCGGCCGGGCCGAGCAGGGCTGGGCGCAATTCCAGCAGACCGGACGCGTGGACTGGGTGAGCGACCTGGCCGAAATCCCGGCCAAGTATGGCGTGAGCAATGTCTATGGCGATCTCGGCCAGATCTTCGCGCAGAGCACGGTGGTGGAGCCGCAGCTTTGCGCCGCGATGATGGGCATCCTCATCAAGGGGCTGGGTGCCGATCACGTGGTCTGGGGCACGGATGCGATCTGGACCGGCAGCCCGCAATGGCAGATCGAATCGCTGCGGCGGCTCGAGATCCCGGAGGAGATGCAGCGGCGCTACGGTTTCGCGCCGCTGGGCGCACCGGACGGGCCGGTGAAGAATGCGATCTTCGGCGAGACCTCGGCGCGCATGTACAACTACACGCGCCGCGCCGCGCTGGAGAGTGACGGCGTGGCGCGCGTGAAGGCGGATTACGCGCTGAACGGCGCCGGGCGCAGCAACCTGGCCTATGGCTACGTCGCGGCCGGCTGAGGCGCTTCAGGCCGGGAAGGGGAAGCGGTCGAGGTAGGGCTGGTATTCCGGCTCCACGTCGATCGCGAGGCTCGCCAGCGTGCGGACCACGGCGCAGTAGAAGGAGGCGGTGACCGTCAGGTCCACCATCTGCTCGTTCGTGAGGTGGGCCTGGAGTTCGCGGAAGGTCGCCTCGCTCATGCCGCCCGCATAGACCTCGCGCGTGCCTTTCAGCACCAGCCTGGCCAGCGGCTCCAGGCTGTTGGGGCGCCCATCGGTCTCGGCGATCAGCGCCTCGATATCGGCATCGGTCACGCCGAAGTCGTGGCCGATCTTCACATGGTGCGACCATTCATAGGGCGAGCGCGCCAGCCAGCCGACCTGCAGGATGGCGAGTTCGCGCAGGCGCGGATCCAGCTTCGCGCCATAGCGGATATACTGGCCGAGGCCCCCGAAGGCGCGCGCCGCACCCGGGCTGTTCACCAGGCAGCGATGCAGCGTGATCATCCGCTTGAGCAGCGGGCGATCCTCCTCGGCCAGGTCCTCGGGGTTCAGATAGGGCAGGCGGGCCATGGGTTTCCTCCGTGTCGGTGCGCGGAGGGTGAAGCGCGCCCTGCCGCTTGACCAGGGGCACCCCTTGGCCCCCGCGCCGATCGGGGAAAGAATGCCGCAAAACACATGGGAGGAAGACGCATGAGCGCCACGCGTCGCGCCGTTCTGCTGGCCGGGCTCGCGGCCCCCGGCCTCGCGCATGCCGCCTTTCCCGAGCGCAGCATCCGGTTGCTGGTGCCCTTCGGCGGCGGCGGGCAGACCGACATCGTCTCCCGCGTCACGGCCGAGGCGCTGACGCAGCGGCTGGGCCAGGTGGTCCTGGCCGACAACCGGCCGGGCGGTGCGGGCAACCTCGCGGCCGAGACGCTGGCCCGCGCGACGCCCGATGGCTACACGATGATGGTCGCCACCATGGGCACGAACAGCGGCGTGAATGCGCTGATGTACCGGGCGCTGGGCTATGACTGGGAGCGCGACTTCGCGCCGATCGGGCATTTCTGCTCCACCAGCAACGTGCTGCTGGTGCACAACTCGATCCCGGCCGCCGATTTCCCCGGCCTCATCGCCTGGATCCGCGCCAATCCGGGGCGCTTCACCTATGCCTCGGCGGGGGTGGGCGCCATCACGCATCTCATCATGGAGGATCTGGGCGCGCGGCTCGGGCTCGACATGGTGCATGTGCCCTACCGGCAAAGCACCCAGGCGATGACGGACCTGCTCTCGGGCCGGGTGCATGCGCGCTGCCTGGGCCTGCCCGAGGCCGAGACGGTGCGTGGGCAGAACAGCATCCGCGCGCTCGCCGTCACCAGCGCCACGCGGCGGGAGAACTGGCCGGGCGTGCCGACCATGGGCGAGACGGTGCCGGGCTTCACCGGCTCCTCCTATTTCGGCCTCACCACGCGGGCCGGCACGCCGCCCGAGGCCATTGCCCGCATCTCGGAGGCGCTGAACGATGCGCTGCGCGACCCCCGCGTGCAGGCCGCCTATGCGCGCGTGGGGGCCGACCCCGCGCCGCCCAATACGCCCGCCGATTTCCTGCGGACCATCCGGGCCGCGCATGACCAATGGGCGCCCTTGATCCGCCGCCTCAACCTCGTCGCCGAATAGGACCAGACCCGTATGGATTTCGTGATCGCCATCGAGAAGGTGCGCCAGGATTGGCTGGGCCGCGTCCGCACCATCGAGGACGACGTTTCGCCCAGCATGCTGCGCCGCATCGCCGCCATGTTGGATCTGGACCCTGATGCCTATCCGCGCGGCACCCCGCTGCCGCCGCATTGGGTCTCGCTCTTCGCGCAGGAGAGCGCGCGCCAGGGCGATATCGGCGTGGATGGCCATCCGGAGCCGGGCGTGACGCTGCCGCCCATCCCGCTGCCGCGCCGCATGGGGGCGGGGCGGCGGGTGACGCTGCCGGGCGCGCTGCGCGTCGGCGATGCGCTGACGAAGCGGGCCGAGGTCGCGGCGATCGAGCCCAAGCAGGCGCGCACCGGCACCATCTGCGTGCTGACCATGCGCCACACCTACCTGGTCGGCGGGGCGGTGATCGCGGTGGATGAGTTCGACGCCATCTACCGCGAGGCGGTGCCGCCCGGCACGCCCTCCCCGGTCAATCCCGGCACGCCCGCGCCGGAGGGGGCGGCCTGGAGCCGCACGGCGCAGGTCTCCAACGCGCTGGTCTTCCGCTATTCGGCGGTGACCTGGAACGCGCATCGCATCCATTACGACGCGGATTACGCGCGGCAGGCGGAGGGCTATCCGGCGCTGGTGCAGAATGGCGGGCTGACCATGCAGTTGCTGCTGGATGCGGCGGTGGAGAATACGCCGGGCCATCGCCTCACGGGTTACACCGCGCGGCTGACGCGGCCGATCTATGTGGGCGCGAAGATCACGCTGGCCGGCGGCGCGCTGGAGGGCGGGCGCATGCGCGCCTGGGTCGCGGATCAGGATGGCAAGCTCTGCGCCGAGATGGAGCTCGACTTCGCATGAGCGGCCCGCTGGATGGCGTGAAGGTGGTGGACCTGACCACGGTGGTGGTGGGGCCGATCGCGACGCGGACGCTGGCCGACCAGGGTGCGGATGTGATCAAGGTGGAGGCGCCGGGGGGGGACATCCTGCGCTTCCTCGCGGCCGGCAGCCGCACGCCCGCGATGAGCGGGAAGTTCATCAACTTCAACCGCAACAAGCGCAGCATCGGGCTCGACATCAAGCAGCCCGAGGGGCTCGCCGCGATGAAGGCGCTGCTGGCCAAGGCTGACGTGTTCGTGACCAATGTGCGGCCGCAGGGGCTGGAGCGCGCGGGGCTCGACTTCGCCTCGCTGCATGCGCTGAACCCGCGGCTGATCCATTGCGGCATCGTCGCCTTCGGCCGGGGTGGGCGCTACTACAACCGGCCGGCCTATGACCCGATCATCCAGTCGCTCTCGGGTGTGGCCGGCACCTTCCACCGCGCGACGGGCGAGCCGCGCTTCGTGCCCATGGTGATGACCGACCACACGACGGGGCTGATCGCCGCGCAATCGGTGGGCTTCGCGCTGTATCGGCGCGAGAGGACCGGGGTGGGCGAGGCGATCGAGGTGCCGATGTTCGAGAACATGGCGAGCTTCGTCATGAGCGAGCATCTGGGGGCCGCGACCTTCGACCCGCCGGAGGGGCCGAGCGGCGATGCGCGGCTGCTCTCGCCCGATTACCGCCCGCTGCCGACGAAGGATGGCTACCTGACCGTCCGGCCCAACAACAACCGCCAAGCCTTCGCCTTCTTCGACGCGATCGGCAAGCCGGAGCTGAAGGACGACCCGCGCTTCAGGACGGCGCTGACGCGCACCCAGAACGCGCCGGATTACTTCCGCGTTCAGGTGGAGGCGCTGGCGACGAAGACGACGGCGGAGTGGCTGGAGATCTTCGCCAAGGCCGACGTGCCGGCGGGGCCCTATAACGAGATTGATGACCTGCTGGAGGACCCGCATCTGGCCGAGGTCGGCTTCTGGCATTTCGACGATCACCCGACCGAGGGGCGCATCCGCCGCACCAAGGTGCCCAACAGCTTCAGCGGCGGCATGCGCGAGGAGGTGCTGCCCGCGCCACAGCTCGGCCGCCACACGCGCGAGGTGCTGCGCGAGCTGGGCCATGACGAGGCCGCGATCGAGGCCATGCTGGCGAGTGGCGCCGCCTTCGAGGGATTGAGCTGATGCCCGCACCCAACTGGCGCTCGCTGCTTTTCGTCCCGGCGAGCGCGGAGAAATTCGTGGCGCGGGCGCATACCCGCGGCGCGGATGTCATCATCCTGGACCTGGAGGACAGCATCCCGCCGGAGGGCAAGGATGCGGCGCGGGCCGCCCTGCCGGCCGCCGCCAAGCGGGTGGGCCAGGCGGGGGCCGATGTCTGCGTGCGGATCAACCGGCCGCTGGAGATGAGCATCCCCGACATCGCGGCGGCGGTCATGCCGGAGGTGTCGGTGCTCATGCTGCCCAAGGTGATGGGCGCCGAGCATGTGAAGCTGCTGAGCGAGGTGGTGGCGGTGCGCGAGGCGGCGCTGGGCCTGCCGGTGGGCCATACGCGCTTCATCGGCGTGGTGGAGACGCCGCAGGCCTTGCCGAACCTGGTGGCCATCGCGGGCGCTGATCCGCGCATGGCGGGGCTGGGCGTGGGGAGCGAGGATCTCTCGACCGAGCTCGAGGCGGTGCCGGGGGCGGATTCGCTCTACGTGTTCGGGATGATGTGCGTGGCCGCGGCACGTGGGGCGGGGATCCTGCCCATGGGTTCGATCGGGGCCTTCGCGGATTTCTCGGATCTGGAGGCGTATCGGCAATCGCTGCGGCGCTCGCGGCGGCTGGGGTTTGGCTGCGCCTCCTGCATTCATCCGGCGCAGGTGCCGATCATCAACGAGGAGTATGGCCCCGCGCCGGCGGAGGTGGATCGTGCGCGGCGCCTGATCGCGGCGTTCGAGGCGGCCTTGGCCGGGGGCCAGGGCGCGGTCGCCTTCGAAGGCGCGATGATTGATCTGCCGGTGGTCGAGCGCGCCCGTCGTCTGTTGGCACGGGTCCGCTGATTGGGGTCTGGGGCCTTTCGGCCCCAGCCGCCGGAGGCCCTTTTTCTTACTCGGTGATCAGCTTTTCCTTGGCGAGCGTGACGAGCTGCAGCAGCGCCGCCGCCAGGGCCAGCCTGTCGCGCGGGTCGTCGCTCGCCATAGGGTGGCTTTCCGCCTCGCGCCGCATGCGGCCGGCGAACTGATCGAGCATGCCGGCGGGGTCGGGTGATTGCCGGGCTTCGGCGACGAGCAGGCGGGAGACCACGGCTTCCAGCGCGGCGAGGCGGATGTTCGGGTCGGGCTGGTGCATGGGGATTCTCCTTCTGGAGGATGATGGTGGCGCTGAACGGGCCTGGGCGGCAATGGTCAGCCGAGGCGCGGATCGAGCCAGGGGCGCGCCATGGGCTGCCAGGGCGTGGCGCGCGCGCCGGCTTCATCGAGCGCGAGCCCAAGGCCAGGCGCGGCGGGGAGCGGGGCCGCGCCCTGGAGGAAGCGCTGGTCCGCGCCCGTGGTCATGGTGAAGAAGCGCTCCGTCTCGCCGAATTGCACTTCCAGCGGCAGCAGGTTGGGCAGCGTCGCGCAGAGCTGCACGGAGTGGCCGTGGCAGATGGGCCCGGTCGGGTTGTGCGGCGCGATCTCGATGCCGGCGGTCTGGGCGAGGGCCGCGATGCGGCGGATCTCCTCATGCCCGCCCGCGTATTTGATGTCGGGCATCAGCACGTCGTAGCAGCCGGCCTCGATGACGGTGCGATAGGCGGCGAGGCCGGCCAGCGTCTCGGCGCCGGCGAGGCGCATGCCGCGTTCATTGGCGAGGCCGCGCAGGCGGCGGATCTCGGCGTGGTTGGCCTCGGCGACGGGGCATTCCAGCCAGAAGAGGTTGAGGGGCGCGAGGTCGCGGATCAAGCCGGCCGCGCCGCCGGGCGAGAAGCGCCAATGCGCGTCCACCATCACGTTGAGGTCAGGGCCCACGGCCTCGCGCACGGCGGCGATGCGGGCGAGGCCCTCCGCATAGGCGGCGCGCTGGCCGGGGTTGGCGGCATCCTCCCAGACCATCGGCTCGAAGGGGGCGAGCTTCACGGCGCGGAAGCCGGCCGCCACGGCGCGGCGCGCGGCGGTGGCGAAGCCCTCCGGCGTGCGGGGATCGGCACCGCGGTTGATGTTGGCGTAGAGCGGCACGGCGGGGCGCAGGGCGCCGCCCAGCATGGCATGGATGGGCCGGCCCGCTTCCTGCCCCGCCAGGTCCCACAGCGCCTGTTCCAGCGCGGAGACGAGGCTGTGCGTGACCAGGCCGCCCGGCGCATGCGGCAGCAGGCGGGCCAGGCGGTTGCGGGAAGCCGCATCCTCCCCCGTGAGGCGGGCCGCGAGCCGCGCGGCCTCGGCGGCGAGGCCAGCCTCATGGTCGGAGAGGGTGCATTCGCCCGTGCCGGTCAGGCCGGATTCGGTGCGGAGCAGCAGGAAGGACCAGTTGGTCTTGGGCGTGACATTCACGCCGAGGAACTCGACGGCGGCGATCCGCATGGTCACTGCGCCTGGATGTTCGCGGCCTCGGCCAGCCGGCGCCATTGGCCGATATCGGCCGTGACCCGGGCCCGCAGCTCGGCCGGGGTGGAGACCACCAGCGCGCCGCCGAGCAGGCGGATGCGCTCGGCCAGCGTCGCATCCTCCCGCAGCTTCGCCAGTTCGCGCCCCAGCCTTTCGCGGATTCCGCCCGGCGTGCCGCGCGGGGCGAAGAGGGCGTTCCAGGCCAGCGTCTCGAAGCCGGGCAGGCCCGCTTCCTCCATGCTGGGGATCTCCGGCAGGCCGGGATCGCGCGTGCGGGAGGTGACGGCGAGCAGCCGCACCTCGCCGCTGCGCGCCTGGGGCATGATGTTCACGAGATTGGCGAAGGCGACCGGCGCCTCGCCCGTGACGACGGCCTGGGCCAGGCCGGCGGCCCCCCGATAGGGCACGTGCTGGATGTCGAGCCCGGTGCGGTTCAGGAAGAGCGCCATGGACATGTGCGCCGAGGAGCCGATGCCGGCCGAGGCGTAGCTGAGCTGCCCCGGCCGCGCGCGCACCCAGGCGATCAGCTCCGCCACGCTGTTCACCGGAATCTGTCGCGGATTCACGAAGAGCGTGTTGGGGCCGACCACCAGCAGCGAGACGGGATCGAAGGCGGTGAGTAGGTCATAGGGCAGGTCGCGGTAGATGGCGGCGTTGATGCCGTTGGAACCGGCATTGCCGAGCAGGAAGGTCGTGCCGTCCGGCGCGGCGCGGAAGGCGGCCTCGACGCCGATGCGTCCGCCTGCGCCGGGGCGGTTCTCCACCACCCAGGGCTGGCCGAGCGCCGCCTCCAGCAGGGGGGCGACGAGGCGGGCCGTCGTGTCATTGCCGGTGCCGGGCGTGTCGGGGACGATGAGGCGGATGGGGCGGGTGGGCCAGGCCTGCGCCAGGGCGGGGGCCGCCAGCAGCGCGCCCATCACGCCCAAGCCCGTGCGCCGTCCGAACATCCTGGCCTCCCTCCGTCGTTCGGGGCAGCTTTGCCCCGGCCCGGCCCCCGCGCAAGCGCGGGAGGTTGAAAGCCACGAAAGCCCCACGCATATCGCGCGCGGCCCGATCTTCTGACTGGAGGCAAGCATGAGCGAGACGGTGGAACGGCACGAATTCGGCGCGGAGGTGGGGCGGCTGCTCGACCTCGTCGTGCATGCGCTCTACTCGGAGCGCGAGATCTTCCTGCGCGAGCTGGTGGCGAACGCGGCCGATGCGGTGGACCGCCGCCGCTTCGAAGCGCTGACCAACGAGGCGCTGGCCCTGCCGGCCGAGGCCAAGCTCCGCATCACGCCCGACAAGGCCGCGCGGACGCTGACCATCAGCGATGCCGGCATCGGCATGGGCAAGGCCGAGCTGGCGCAGCATCTGGGCACCATCGCGCGTTCCGGCACGCGCGCCTTCGCGCAAAGCCTGGCGGAAGCGCCGGCCGGCGAGAAGCCGAGCCTGATCGGCCAGTTCGGCGTGGGCTTCTACTCGGCCTTCATGGTGGCCGAGCGCGTCGAGGTCACCTCGCGCCGCGCGGGGACCGAGGAGGCCTGGCTCTGGGCCTCGGAGGGCAAGGGCGACTACACGCTGGCGCCGGCCGAGCGTGCCGATGCGGGCACCGATATCGTGCTGCACATGAAGGCCGATGCGGAGGAGTTCCTGGAGCCCTTCCGGCTGAGTGCCATCATCCGCAAATGGGCGGACCACATCGCCATCCCCATCATGGTCGTGAAGGATGGGAAGGAGGAGCCGGCCAATGAGGGCACCGCGCTCTGGCAGAAGCCGAAATCCGAGGTGAGCGAGGAGAGCTACACCGAGTTCTACCGCCATCTCGGCCACATGTTCGACAGCCCCTGGGCCACGCTGCATTGGCGGGCGGAGGGCGCGCTGGATTTCTCGGCCCTGCTCTTCATCCCCGGCATGAAGCCCTTCCAGGCGGTGGAGGAGGAGCGCAAGAGCCCGGTGCGGCTGCATGTGCGCCGCATGTTCATCACCGACGAGGCGGAGCTGCTGCCGCCCTTCCTGCGCTTCGTGCAGGGCGTGGTGGACACGGAGGACCTGCCGCTCAACGTCTCGCGCGAGATGCTGCAGGCCACACCCGTGCTGGCGCGCATCCGCCGCGCCGTCACCAACCGCGTGCTCTCCGAGCTGAAGAGCAAGGCGAAGGATGCCGAGGGCTACGCCAAGTTCTGGGAGAATTTCGGCACCGTCCTGAAGGAGGGCGTCTGGGAGCCGGGCGAGCACCAGAAGGATGTGGCGGCCCTGCTGCGCTTCCGCTCGACCGCGGTGGAGGGCTGGACCTCGCTCGCCGACTACGTCTCCCGCATGAAGGAGGGGCAGGAGGCGATCCATATCCTGGTGGGCGATGATGCGGCGGCGCTGGCCAAGTCCCCGCAGCTCGAGGGGTATCGCGCGCGTGGGCTCGAGGTGCTGCTGCTCTCCGACCAGATCGACGCCTTCTGGCCTGAGCGCCTCGGCAGCTTCGAGGAGAAGCCGATCCGCAGCATCACCCAGGGCGCGGCCAAGCTCACACCGGCCGAGGGCGAGGAGGCCGCCCCGGATGTCTCGGCCCTGCTGGAGCGGCTGAAGACGGCGCTCTCCGAGCATGTCTCCGAGGTGCGGGCGACGGACCGCCTGGTGGAGAGTGCGGCGGTGCTGGCGGCCGGCGAATTCGGCCCCGACCTCGCCATGCAGCGGCTGCTGCGGCGGGCGGGGCGCGGCTTCGCGGGCGGCCTGCCCGTGCTGGAGGTGAACCCGCGCCACGCGCTGATCCGCAAGCTGGCGGAAGGGGAATTCGACGATGCGGCGCTGGCCGAACAGGCCGGGCTGATCTTCGACCTGGCCCGTTTGCAGGATGGCGACTCGCCGCGCGACCCGGCTGATTTCGCCCGGCGCGTGGCGGCGGCGCTGGCCGGCTGAGGGAAGGGGGCGCGCCCGCTCAGTCGCAGCGGGCGGACATGCCCCCATCCACCACCAGCTCCGTGCCGGTGATGAAGCGCGCCTCCTCGGAGGCGAGGAAGAGCACGGCGGCCGCCGTGTCCCGCCCATCGCCGGCGAAGCCGAGCGGGATGCGCCGCAGGCGCTGGGCGAGCAGCGCGGCCACATCCCCGCCCGTGCGCTGGCCGGCGAGCCGCGCCTCGACCATCGGCGTGTGCATCTGCCCGGGCACCACCGTGTTCACCCGCACGCCGCGCCCCGCGTATTCGACGGCGACGACGCGGGAGAACTGGATCACCGCCGCCTTGGAGGCCGCATAGGCGACCTGCGCCGCGCCGGTCCAACGCGTGCCGGAGGTGGAGGCGAGATTCACGATCGCGCCGCCCCCCTGTTCCACCATGCGCGGCAGCACATGCTTGCAGGTGAGGAAGACGCTCTTCAGGTTGAGGTCGATCTGGAGGTCCCAGACCTCCTCGCTCATCTCCACCGGGCCGCCGCGGGCCGAACCGCCGACATTGTTCACCAGCACATGGATCGCGCCATGGCGCGCGGCCACGTCCGCGACCATGGCCGCGATGGCCGCATGGTCCGTCACGTCGCAGGTCAGCGCCTCGAAGCGACCGCCGGCCTCGGCGATGCGCGCCGCCGTCTCGGCCATGGCCGCCGGGTCGCGGTCCACGCCGATGACCTGGGCGCCTTCCGCCGCGAAACCCACGGCGGCGGCGCGGCCATTGCCCCAGCCAGGCCCGACCGAGCCCGCGCCGGTGATGAGCACGGTCCTGCCCTGGAAGCGCATGGCGGATCAGTCCTTGGGGGGGACGAAGATGTAGCCCACGCCGCGGACCGAGCGGATGGCCTCGGGCTTGGAGGGGTCGGCCTCGATCTTGCGGCGCAGGCGCATGATGCGGTTGTCGATCGCGCGGTCGAAGACCTCGGCCTCGCGATGCGCCGCCGTCTCCAGCAGCCATTCGCGGGTAAGCGGGCGGTTGGGGTGCTTCACCAGCAGCGCCAGCAGGTCGAACTCGCTGGCCGAGAGCGCATCCTCCGTGCCGTCGGCCAGGATCAGAACGCGGCGCTCCAGGTTGAGGCGCGCGGTGCCGACGCGCATCTCGGTCAGCAGGGGCGGCGGCGGCGGCGCCTCGGCCGCGCGGCGCAGCAGGGCCTTGATGCGGGCCAGCAGCTCGCGCGGTTCGAAGGGCTTGGTGACGTAGTCATCGGCGCCCGATTCGAGGCCCACCACGCGGTCCACCGTGTCGCCCGCCGCGGTCAGCATGATGATGCCCATGCGCGAGGAGCGGGCGCGCGCCCACCGGGCGAGGGCGAAGCCGTCCTCCGCCTCGTTCAGATGGACGTCGAAGAGCGCGAGGTCGGGCAGGGATTGCGCGTGCTCGCGCTTGAACTCCGCGCCCGAGGCGAAGGTGGCCGGGCGCAGGCCGTGCTGCGCCAGATATTCGCTGACGATCCGCCGCTGCAGCGGATCATCCTCGACCAGGGCGAGCCGCGTTGGCCCGCTCATGGCAGCGTCTCAATCCTGGATCGAATCCCGTGCATGCGGCATTGGAGGCGCATCACGGGGGGAAAGGCAAGGTGGCGCTACTGCTCGCCATCCGCCTCCGGATGGCGGAGGTGCCAAAGACGCTCATGCGCCGCCACCAGCGTCTCGATGTTGCGGCGGCGGTTGATGTCGGGCGAGACCGGGCGGCGCGTCAGCATCATCTCCAGCACACGGAGCAGCTGCTCGGCCACCTCGAAATCGGCCTGGTCACAGGCCTGATGGAAGGCGACCAGGATCTTGTCCGAGAGGCGGCGGCCCTGGCGGGGGGCCGCGCCGGCGCGGGCGGCTTCCTCCATCCCTTCCGTGCGGTCGTCATCTTCCGCCATGCGAAACTCCTTTTGCGGTCGCAACGGCGACCACGATCATGGGAGGGTTATGCGCCAGATCGGGGATGCTCGCCAAGCCTCACGAGCCGGGGTTTCGCGGCGCGCGGAGCTGCGCCTGGACCGCCGCGGCGATGGCCTCGGGGCTGGTTTCCGGGCGGAACAGCGCGCGCACCCTCGCATCCGGGCCGACGAGATAGATGAAGCTGGAGTGGTCCATGACGTAGTCCGTCATGTCGGGGCGCTGCACGCGGGCGTAATAGACGCGGTAGCGGCGCGCGGCGGCGGCGATCTGCTCGGGCGTGCCGGTCAGGCCCTCCATGCGCGGATGGAAGCGGGAAACGTAGTCCGCCAGCTGGGCCGGCGTGTCGCGCTGCGGATCGATGGTGATGAGAACCGGCGTCACCTGCTCGCCCTGGGGGCCGAGCGAATCGAGGGCGGCCGCGATGGTGCCGAGCTCGGTCGGGCAGATGTCGGGGCAATAGGTGAAGCCGAAATAGACCAGCAGCCAGCGTCCGGCATAGTCGCGCTCGGTGACGGTGCGGCCCGCCTGGTTCACCAGCTCGAAGGGCCCGCCGAGGGACATGCCGGCGGGGAGCTGCATGCCGCCGCCGCTGGCGGTGGGCGCCGTCATCTCCTGGCCGAAGACGCCGGCCAGCCGGTTGGCGAAGGCCTCGCCCAGGGTTTCCTGGGGGGATTTGCTCACCCAGGCATAGGCCCAGATGCCGGCGACGAGCGCCAGGAGGAAGATGCTGGAAAAGCGGATGATGCGAAGCATGGCGGGGAGTTAGCCCTCCGCCGCCATGTCTTCAATCGTGCCCCATGCGGGGCTGACCCCCGTCAGTGCCGGGCGTCGAGCTCGATCGCGCCCTCGGGCTGGGCCGAGGTGAAGGTGCCGTCGGCGAAGGCCTCCTCCCACGAACCTTCGGTCGAGGCCTTGGAGTATTCCGTCGCGCGGTTCTCGAAGAAGTTCGTGTGCTCGATGGCGTTGAGCATCTCATCCAGCCAAGGCAGCGGGTTCTTCTCGATGTGGTAGAGGGATTCGAGGCCCAGCTGTTGCAGGCGGCGATCGGCGATGAAGCGGATGTACTTCTTCACATCCTCGGCCGTGAGGCCCTCCACGCCGCCCAGCTCGAAGGCGAGGTCGATGAAGGCGTCCTCGTGGTCCACGATGGTGGCGCAGATCAGGTAGAGGTCGCGGCGCAGCTCCTCGGTCCAGATCTCGGGGTTCTCCTGCACGAAGGTGCGGAAGAGGCGGATGACGGAGAGGCAGTGCAGCGTCTCGTCACGCACCGACCAGGAGACGACCTGGCCCATGCCCTTCATCTTGTTGAAGCGCGGGAAGTTCATGAGGATGGCGAAGGAGGCGAAGAGCTGCAGCCCCTCGGTGAAGGCGCCGAAGGCGGCCAGTGTCTTCGCGATCTCGACCTTGTTGTCCACCGAGAAGGCATGCATGTAGTCGTACTTGTCCTTCATCTCCTTGTATTTGAGGAAGGCGGTGTACTCGGTCTCGGGCATGCCGATGGTGTCGAGCAGGTGGCTGTAGGCGGCGATGTGGATCGTCTCGGTGTTCGAGAAGGCCGACATCATCATCAGCACTTCGGTCGGCTTGAAGACCTGGCTGTACTGCTTCATGTAGCAGTTGTTCACCTCGACATCCGCCTGGGTGAAGAAGCGGAAGATCTGCGTCAGCAGGTTCTTCTCACCGGGCGTCAGGTTCTTCTGCCAATCCTTCACGTCATCGGCGAGCGGCACCTCCTCCGGCAGCCAATGGATGCGCTGCTGCTGCAGCCAGGCCTCATAGGCCCAGGGGTAGCGGAAGGGCTTGTAGACCGGGTTGGAGGTCAGGAGGTCGAACTTCACGGGAAGCTCGTCGATCGAAATGCCGTCAGCCATGGCTTTGCCCCGGATTGGTGGTGTTGAACGTCAGGGGCTCCGCCCCTGAAACCCCGCCAGGAAACTCAGTTTCCTGGACCTTCGTTGAACTTGGTCCGGCCCTGGAAACCGCAAGGCCCAAGTCAAAGATTTAGTCGGTAAAATATCAATCAAATGAAGGTGCAGGAAACGTGTTTCCTGCCGGGAGGGTATGGGAGGGCAGAGCCCTCCCATGACTTCTCACTGGCAGGCCAGGCACTCTTCATAATTGGTGCTCGCCGGTGCCGGTGCTTGCAGCGGCAGCACCGCGTCATCCTTGTGGCGCGTCATCACGTCGCTCTGGCCCACCACCTTTTCGCTCACCGTGTCGGCGCGCTGGATGGAGAGGCTGCGGCAGTAGTAGAGCGACTTCACGCCCTTCTTCCACGCCATCATGTGGATCTGGTGCAGGTCCCGCTTGTGGACGTTCGCGGGCAGGAAGAGGTTGAGCGATTGCGCCTGGCAGATGAAGGGCGTGCGATCGGCAGCGTGTTCCACCACCCAGCGCTGGTCGAGCTCGAAGGCGGTCTTGAAGACGGCCTTTTCCTGCTCGGTCAGGAAGTCGAGGTGCTGCACCGAGCCCTTGCTGACGGTGATGCTCGTCCAGGTATCGGCGTCGTCGCGGCCGTGCTGCTCCAGCACCTTCTTCAGGTAGGGGTTGCGCACGATGTAGGAGCCTGAGAGCGTCTTGTGGTTGTAGACGTTCGCCGCGATCGGCTCGATGCCGGGCGAGGCGCCGCCGCAGATGATGGAGATGGACGCCGTCGGCGCGATCGCCATCTTGTTCGAGAAGCGCTCCATGAAGCCGTATTCGGCGGCATCCGGGCAGGGGCCACGCTCCTCGGCCAGCAGGCGGGAGGCGTTGTCGGCCTGGGTGCGGATGTGGCGGAACATCTTCTTGTTCCAGACCTTCGCGATCACGCTCTCGAAGGGCACGCCCATCCCTTGCAGGAAGGAGTGGAAGCCCATCACGCCGAGGCCGACCGAACGCTCACGCATCGCGGAGTAGCGGGCCTTGGCCATGCTGTCCGGCGCGGTGTCGATGAAGTTCTGCAGGACGTTGTCCAGGAAGCGCATCACGTCGGTGATGAAGAGCGGATCGTCCTTCCACTCCATCCAGGTCTCGAGGTTCAGCGAGGAGAGGCAGCACACGGCCGTGCGCTGCTCGCCATGCTGGTCGATGCCGGTGGGGAGCGTGATCTCCGAGCAGAGGTTGGAGGTCTTCACCTCCAGCCCCGCGAGCTTGTGGTGCTCGGGCCGCGCGTTGTTCACGTGGTCCGAGAAGATGAAGTAGGGCTCGCCCGTCTCGATGCGGGCGGTGAGCATGCGGATCCAGAGCGAGCGGGCCGAGATGGTGCGCACCACGGCGCCGTCCTTGGGCGAGGTGAGCGCCCAGGCCTCATCGGCCTCGACCGCGCGCATGAACTTGTCCGACAGGAGGATGCCGTGGTGCAGGTTCAGCGCCTTGCGGTTCGGATCACCGCCGGTCGGGCGGCGGATCTCGATGAATTCCTCGATCTCCGGGTGGGAGACGGGGAGATACACGGCGGCCGAGCCGCGGCGCAGCGAGCCCTGGGAGATGGCGAGCGTCAGGCTGTCCATCACGCGGATGAAGGGCACGATGCCCGAGGTCTTGCCGTTCTGGCCGACCTTCTCGCCCAGCGAGCGGAGATTGCCCCAGTAGGAGCCGATGCCGCCGCCCTTGGAGGCGAGCCAGACATTCTCGTTCCAGAGGCCGACGATGGAGTCGAGGCTGTCATTCGCCTCATTCAGGAAGCAGGAGATGGGCAGGCCGCGCGTGGTGCCGCCATTGGACAGCACGGGCGTCGCCGGCATGAACCAGAGCTTGCTGATGTAGTCATAGAGGCGCTGCGAATGCGCCGCGTCATCGCCATAGGCGGATGCCACGCGGGCGAAGAGGTCCTGGTAGGACTCGCCCGGCAGGAGGTAGCGGTCATCGAGCGTCGCGCGCCCGAAATCCGTCAGCAGGGAGTCGCGGCTGCGATCCACCTGCACCTGGAAATGGCCCTGAAGCTGAACGGCATCGAACACGGTACTTCCCCCTCAAATCCCCGGCTCAGCGATATGCCTGAAACCCATCCTCTCGGCAACTACATATAGACAGCGCGGGGTGAACGGCCACCACATGCTGTGGTTGCGGGGCGCTTCCTTCCGCCGCGGGAAAGTCTTGTAACTCTGCCGATGTTCTAGTTTCGTTCATATCCCAGGCTGGCGCCGGCGTCCATCGAGAAGCGCGACGGGTGTGTCATGGCAGCCACAGGATATGGGGGGAAGCGGGAATGCGGGGTGGGGGGAAACCATCCCCCGAATCCACAGGGGGCGGGGGGCTGGGGATAGAATCGGGAGAAGCGTCTCCCCAACCCATCCGGCCGTCCCGGCCGAAGGCCGCGCCCGGCGCCTGAGGGCGGGAAACACCTTCCCAAGCCCATCCGGCCGCACAGCGGCCGGCGCCGCCAAACCGCATGCCGGGACCGGCGCACCCGCGGCGCGGCGCCCGAGGGCGGGAAAACCTCGAGCCTTGGGACCGCCCCCGGGCCTATTCCAGGGGCTGCAGGCCGCACCAATCGGCGATGAAGCAGGCCATGGCGAGGGTGGTGGTCCGCAGCTGCTCGAGGTTGGTGCGCTCGTCGAAGCCGTGGTTGTTCTCGCCCTTCGGGCCGTAGCAGAGGGCCGGCATGTCGAAATACAGGCCGTAGAATCGCGTGTCGTTCACCGCGGTCGTGATGCGGGCCCCCATCTCCGTGCCGAAGGCCGCGCGATGCGCCTCGGCCAGGATCGCCTCGGCCTCGCTGCCCGGCTCGAGGACGAAGCCATCGGCCAGGAAGCCGTGCCACTGCACCTCGGGCGGGTTGTTGGAGAGGAAATGGTCGCCCCGCGCGGCGGCGGCCACCGCCTGCTCCACGCCGCGCTGGCATTCGGCCACGTCCTGCCCGGGCAAGAGGCCGATGCGGCAATCCACCTCGCACCAGGCCGGCGTGGAGCTGGCCCAGTCGCCGCCGCGGATCTGCCCCGGGTTGAACTTGATGGGGTCCTGCACCTGCGCGTACCAGGGGTGGGTCTTCGCCACCTCGTTCAGCGCGCGGGTGTGCTCCTGCAGCGCCTGGATCAGGTGATAGGCGCTCATGATCGCATTGCTGCCCGATTGCGCGACCGCGACATGCACGGGCACGCCGCGCACCTTGAGGCGGAACCACATCGTGCCGGTATGCGCGCGGGTGATGGTGCCGCCGGTCGGCTCGGGGATCAGGCAGGCCTCGGCGCGGTAGCCGCGCAGCAGCGTGGCGAGCGCGCCATTGCCGGTGCTCTCCTCCTCGGTCACGGTCTGCAGGTGGACATCGGCGGCCGGGGCGAAGCCCGCGCCGCGCAGCGCCTCCATGGCGAAGCACATGGCCGAGACGCCGGCCTTCATGTCATTCGCGCCGCGGCCGTAGAGCCAGCCATCCTTCACCGTGCCGCCATAGGGCGGGAAGCTCCACATCTCGGCCGGGCCCTCGGGCACGACATCGATATGGCCCTGGATGATGAGGCTGCGGCCGGTGGGCGAGGCGCAGCGCCGCGAAGCGACGACCTGGAAGGAGCCGGCGGGGTCCACATCCACCATGGGGCTCGCCTTGGCGTGCTCGGCGAGCGGGACATCGGCGAGCGAGAAGCGGTCCACGCTGTAGCCGCGCGCGTTGAACCAGCGCGCCATGTGGTCCTGCAGCGGCGCCTCGCGCCCGCGCAGCGAGGGGTGGCGGACGATGTCGGCCAGGAAGCGGACCTGCTCGTCGAAGGCGCGGTCCACGGCGTCGCTGAGGCGGTTGCGGATGGACTTGTCGGGCATGGACTTACCTCGGATGTGTCACTCCGCGGGCGAGGCCAGCAAAGCGTTGGTGTACCAGATGGGGCTCGCATCGTAACGCACACGCGCCCGCTGCGCTGCCCAGCTCACGCGGAGATAGTGCACCGGAATCACCCCGAGATCATCGGTCGCGGCCCGCATCGCCTGCGCGGTGAGTGCGAGGCGCCGCTCCGGGTTCATGGTCCGCAGCGCCTCGGAGAGCGGGGCATCCACCGCTGGGTTGGAATAATGCTGGCGGTTGAAGGGGCCGAAGCCGGTCACCGGATCGCGCGTCGCCACCACCTGGCGCAGCATGTTGGCGGCGGTGGAGGTGGTGAAGGTCGTCATGAACATGCCGAATTCGCGGGCGGTGGCGCGGGTGAAGAAATTGGCCGGCGGCAGCACCTCGACGCGCGTCTCGATGCCGATGCGCGTCAGCCCCTGGGCGATGGCCTGCAGGATGTCGGCATCGGAGGGGATGAAGCCGTTGGGGCCATGGATGGTCATGCGGAAGCCATCCGGGAAGCCCGCCTCGGCCAGCAGGGCGCGGGCGCGGGCGAGGTCGGTCGCCATCGGCGGCAGGCCCTGCACGCGGTCGGGCAAAGCGGGGGCGGCGAATTGCTCGGCCGCGCGGCCTTGGCCCACGAGCAGGCGGCTCACGATCGCCTCGCGCGGGATGGCGAGCGAGATGGCCTGGCGCACGCGCAGGTCCCGCAGCGGGTTGCGCGGCAGCGGGTTGCCCTGCTTGTCGGTCACGAAGGGCGCCTGGTCCCGCACCGTGTCGGGCATGAGGTAGGAGGTGGTGATGCTGTCCGCCGTGAAGACGGCGAGGCGCGGGTCCTGCGAGAGGCGCTGCACATCCTGCACCGGCACGGCGTCGATCAGGTCCACATCGCCGGCGAGCAGGGCGGCGACGCGGGCGCCGTTGTTCGTCATGTAGCGGGTGATCACGCGATCCCAGGCGGGCCGGGGGCCCCAGAAATCCGGGTTGCGGGTGAATTCATGCCGCTCGCCCTGGGCGTAGCTGACATGGCGGTAGGCGCCGGTGCCGATCAGCGCGCGGCCCTGGTTGAAGTCGCCCAGCACCGCATTCGCGTGGATGCGGCGCGAGAGGATCATGATCGCGGTGATGTCGCGGTCGAAGAAGGGGGCCGGCTCGCGCGTGATCACATGGATGGTGCGCGGGTCGATGATGCGGACTTCGGCGATGGTGCGGACCATCGGCGTGAAGGGGCCCGGCGAATTGGGCACCTGCGGCACCCGGGCGAAGGAGAAGGCGACGTCCTCCGCCTCGAAGGGCGTGCCGTCATGGAAGCGCACGCCCTCGCGCAGGCGGAATTCCCAGGTGAGGTCGTCAATGTTGCGCCAGCTCTCGGCCAGCACGGGGAAGATGCGGCTCTGCGTGTCGAGATCCAGCAGCGGATTGAAGATCTGCCGCAGCTGCGCGTTGTTGTTGTTGGAGGAGTGGTAGTGCGGGTCCATGCCCGTCGGAATGCCGGCCATGCCGATGGTCAGCGTGCGCGTGGGCTGGGGCTGGGGCTGGGCCTGGGCCGGGGCCTGGGCGGCGGCCAGGCCGGCGGCCAGCATGCAGGTGGCCAGCAGGGCGGAACGCAGCATCGGTCTCTCCTCGGGATGACGCGGCGTTCATCTTCCGGCCGGCGCGCCGGCCGTCAAGCGAATTACCGGACGGGCTTGCGGTAGAAGGCCATGGGAATGCCGATGGCGAGCACCACGGCGCCGGCCAGGATGTAGGGGATGTTGCGGTGGCTCTCCGGCGCGCCGAACTTCTCGATGAAGATCGAGACGATCAGCCCGATGCCGATGATGCCGAAGGCCAGGAACTTGCCGCGGCCGGACACCTCTTTCCGCGCGGGGGCGGCGTTCTCCTGCATCCTCTTTGTCCTTCCTCAGAACCTCGGGCCACAGAACCGTGGGCCTCGGGGTCTTGGGGCGGAGCCTATCCCGCGCTGGCCGGCCGCGCCAAGCGAAACCGGATCAGCCGAGCGCCTTCGCGTAGGCCTCCGGGCTGAAGCCCACGAGGCGGCGCGGGCCGAGGTCGAGCACGGGGCGCTTGATCATCGAGGGCTGCGCCAGCATCAGCGCCATGGCGCGCGTGGCGTCGAGGCCCTGCTTCTCGGCGTCGGGCAGCTTGCGGAAGGTGGTGCCCGCCCGGTTCAGCAGCGCCTCCCAGCCGAGTTCCTGCACCCAGGCCGCAAGCGTCGCGGGGGCGATGCCTTGGGTCTTGTAGTCGTGGAAGGCATAGGCCACGCCGCGCGCATCCAGCCAGGCGCGGGCCTTCTTCATGGTGTCGCAGTTCTTGATGCCATGGAGCGTGATCATCGGGCCTATGTCGCATCGAAGCCGGGCCGCGCCAAGCGGCGGGTGGACAGGCCGGCGGGCGGCCCCATAGCCTCGCATGCGACCAGCCGGAGCCGACCATGCAGGACATCGCCGAACCGAGGCCCGCCGCGTGGCGGCGGATCCTGCGCCTGCCGGTGATCCGGCTGCCGCTGCTGGGCGGCGGCCTCTTCTGGCTGATGATGGTGAACAACGGCTTCATGGAGGACCTCGCGGCCAGGCCGCTCACGGCGCTGGCGGTCACGGCCGGCATGGTGACGCTGGCGCTCGCCCTCTATGCGGGCTTCGTCCGTTGGGTGGAGGGCCGCGCGCCGGGCGAGCTCTCGTTCCCCGGCATGGGGCGCGAATGGGCGATGGGCGCGATGGTGGGGGCGGCGCTCTACACCTCCTCGGTGCTGCTGCTCATGGCGCTCGGCATCTACCGGATCGAGGGGCTGAACCCCGCTTCCTTCCTGCTGCCGGCGCTTGCCATGGCGCTCAGCTCCGGCGTCTTCGAGGAGCTGATCTTCCGCGGCGCGCTGATGCGCATCCTGGAGGAGCATCTCGGCAGCTGGATCGCGCTGGTGCTCTCCGCGCTGGTCTTCGGCTTCACCCATCTGCTCAACCCCGCCGGCACGCTGATGGGCGCGCTCTTCATCAGCATCGAGGCCGGGCTGCTGCTGGGCGCCGCCTATCTGCTGACGCGGCGCCTCTGGATGAGCATGGGTTTCCACATGTCCTGGAACTACACGCAATCGGCGATCTTCTCGGGCATCGTCTCGGGCGGGGACAGCGACCCGGGGCTGATCCGCGCCAGCGTCGCGGGCCCGGAACTGCTGACGGGGGGAAGCTTTGGCCTCGAATCCTCGATCATCGCCTTCATCCTCTGCACGGGGACGGGGCTGCTGCTGCTGGGCATGACGGTCCAGCAGGGGCGGATGCGGCCGCCGGGCTGGATGCGGGGCGCGACACCCGGCTAGGCCACGCTGGGTCCACACGCGTTCACGCCGCATGGTCCGGCCTTGGCCGGGAGGATGATCCAGCGTCTCGGCGGGTCCGCCTCAGCGCATCATGCTCCAGGCGGACCACGCCCCCGTGGGAGAGGGCATGAGGTTGCGTCGGCCGGGGCGGCCGCGCCACCTCGGTGGGTGACGGGCCGGTCATGGCCCGGACCACCAGCGCCGGTGCGGCGCGGGGTCGGCCCGCTCCGGGCGCGGCCGCTCTCCCCTGGGCGTGCCGGCATAGATCCAGCCCAGCAGCGCATCCCGCTCCGCGAAGCCGAGGGCGCGCTTCACCTCCGGGTCGCCCAGCGCGGCAGAGGAAAGCCAGATCGCGCCGTAGCCCTGCGCGTCGAGCGCGTTCAGCAGGTTCATCGTCCCGGCCGCCGCCGTGGCCTCCTGCTCCCAGAGCGGGACCTTGTGATCATGGCGCAGGACGGCGCCGGCGGCGATGACCAGCGGCGCCCGCAGCGGCTTGGCGCGCTCAAGCTCGAGCCGCTCCGGCGGCGTGGCCGCGTCGCGCCGCGCGAGGGAGGCGGCGAGCAGCCCGCCCAGCGCGACCCGCGCCGGGCCGGCGATGAGGACGAAGCGCCAGGGCCTGAGCCCGCCATGGTCGGGCGCGCGGAGAGCGGCGGCCACGGCGCGGTCCAGTGCGGCGGCATCGGGCCCGGGCTCGCCCAGCTGGCGCGGCGGGACGGAGGCGCGGGCGAGCAGCGCGGCGAGCGCGGGCGGGAGTGTCGGGAGGCTGTCAGGCATGGGGGCTCCTGTCGGGTCGGATGAGTTATTGCGAACGATTATCATTCTCAATATACTCGAACCAGCCCTGGAGGTCACCCCATGCCGAAGCTCCCCCTCTCTCCCTTCCTGCTCGACCCGAATGCGGAGCCGCCGCTGCCCGAACCCCGCCCCGGGGCCTGCGCCGCGCATGCCCCGGCGCATGGCCGGCGCGGCGCGATGGACCTCGACGCGGCCGAGCTCTTCGTCACCGCCGCCTTGCGGGCCTGGGTCGCGCCGCACATGCACCCGGGCGAGGTGCACCCGGATTGGCGCGAGCTGTTCCGCCTGGCCCGGCTGGGCGCGCCGGCGATGGTCGCCTTCGACGGCCTGATGTCGGTCATCGCCGCGCAGGCGAAGCGGATGATCGACGTGCATTGCTGCCGCTGCCCCGCACTCGGCGACGATGAGGCCTTGATGCTGCGCCTCGTCACCGCGCTGCAATCGGGCGAGGCGCTGCCGGCGCTCGAGATCCTCGGCGACTGGCTGCCGGATGAGGCGACGGCCCCGGCGCTGCTCGCGGCCAGGCGCTTCGCGCTGTCCATCGCCGAGGCGGGGCTGGCGCTGCCGCGGCGCGGCCAGGTGATCGCGCTGCGCGCGGGCCGCACCCTGCACTGAGGCTTGGGCAGGCCCTGGCGCGGCGAAGATCCGCGCCGCGCCTGCCTGCCCTAGCCGAATGCCTTCTCCCCCGCGACCCAGGTCTCGCTCACCTGGATCTCCGCGAGCTTCGCGGGATCCGTGGCATAGGGGTCGCCCTGCAGGATGGTCAGGTCGGCCGCCTTGCCGGGCGCCAGGGTGCCCAGCATCTCGCCCAGGCCCATCTGCCGCGCGGCGTTGATGGTGATGCCGCGCAGCGCCTCATCCACGCTGAGCGTGATGTCGGGGCCGAGGACCGAGCCATCCACCATGCAGCGCCGCGTCACCGCCGTCTGCACCAGGCGCAGCGGGTTCAGGGGCATGCCGGCCGCCGGATTGTCGGTGTGCAGCGAATGGCCGACGCCCGCGCGCGCCGCGGCGCCGACCGGGCACATGAACGCCGCGCGCTCCGCCCCGAAGAGCTTGTCGCGGTAGTCGGCGCCGTAGAGGTGGATGAAGTCGGTCATGAAGCTCGCCTCGATGCCCAGCCGCTTCATGCGGGCGATCTGGTCGGGCCGCGCCATGGTGGCGTGCTCGATGCGGTTCACGCCGGTCGGCGGGTTCGCGCCATAGGCCGTCGCGATCGCGTCCAGCGCCTGGTCGATCGCGGCATCGCCCTGCGAGTGGATCAGGATGCTCCAGCCCGCCTCCTTCGCCGCGGTGCACAGCGCGACCGCCTGCGCCTGGCTGTAGCCCAGCGTGCCGCGCGCGGTGGAGTTGAGGTAGGGCCGCGTCTGCGCCGCCGTCTCCGCCTGGTTGGAGCCGTCGCCCCAGTATTTCATGCCGTAGAGCGAGAGGCGGCTGTCGGGCACATGCCGCGCCCGGTGCGCGGGGCCGAGGGCTGCGAAGGGCTTGCTTGCCTCGATCATGTCCGTCGAGAAGCTGGCGCTGAGGCGGATGGGCAGGCGGTTCGAGAGCTGCGCCAGCATCCCGATCCATTCCGGCTTCACCGTGCCGGGCTCGTGGAGCGCGGTCAGCCCGGCGGCGGCGGCCTTGTGCGCATAGGCCTCGATCGCGCGGGTCATCGCCGCGGCATCGGGGCGCGGCACGGCCTGGCCGGCGAAGCGCAGCAGGGCGGGCTCGTTGTAGATCAGGCCGTTCAGCGCGCCATCCGCGCCGCGCCCGAAGAAGCCGCCGCCGGGCAGGGGGCCTGTCTCGCGCGTCACGCCCGCGCGCTGGAAGGCGAGGTTGTTGCCGGCGCCGACATGGCCGTTCACGTAGAGCACGA
Organism: Sediminicoccus rosea; assembly: GCF_033547095.1. NCBI lineage: Bacteria > Pseudomonadati > Pseudomonadota > Alphaproteobacteria > Acetobacterales > Roseomonadaceae > Sediminicoccus > Sediminicoccus rosea. Next base: position 1,734,905 of record NZ_CP137852.1, read on the forward strand.
AGATCGGACTGGTGGTGGAGATGGCGTCGAGTTCCGCCATCGAGAGATCGCCGCCCTGCAGCAGGTTGTCGTAGAAGCCGAAGGCCATCCAGGCGCCGGGCGCGGCGCGCGCGGCGGTGGCGCGCATGGCGGCCAGCGCATCGGCCTTCGTGCGGCAGCGGAAGAAGCCGATATTCACCAGCAGCGCGTCGAACAGGCTGGACAGGACGGTGTGGTTGTGCGGGTCGATGAAGCCCGGGAACAGCGCGCGGCCCCCCAGATCCACCATGCGCGTTCCAGGCCCGGCCAGCGCCGCGGCCTCGGCGGCCGTGCCGGCGGCGAGGATCCTGCCGCCGCCGATGGCCAGCGCCTCCAGCGGGGGCGCGCCGGTCATCGGATGGATCCTGCCGTTGCGGAAGATGGCCTCGGCGCGCGGGGCCGGGGCGGTCTGAGCCGGGGCGGTCTGGGCTGGGGCGGTCTGGGCCGCGGCGGGCGCCTGGGCCGCGAGGGCGGCGCCCGCCGCGGCGGCCATGAACCGGCGCCGGCCGGGGGTGATGCCGGCGGTCAGCGCCTCGGCGATCCGCGACCGCGCGCACCAGTTGCACATCCTCGCCTCCTGCGTTTCCTCGGGGCGGGTGCGTCGTGGCGATGCTTCCGCCCGGGGGCGAGGCTAGGGTTTCGCTTGCTTGACCGGCAAGGGAGGCTTGGTCACTCCCACTCGATCGTGCCCGGCGGCTTGCTCGTGATGTCGTAGGTCACGCGGTTCACGCCGCGCACCTCGTTCACGATGCGGTTCGCGACGCGGCCGAGGAAGCCCATGTCGAAGGGGTAGAACTCCGCCGTCATGCCATCCGTGCTGGTCACGGCGCGCAGCGCGCAGGCCATGTCATAGGTGCGGCCATCGCCCATGACACCCACGGTGCGGACCGGAAGCAGCACGGCGAAGGCCTGCCAGATGGTGTCGTAGAGGCCCGCGGCGCGGATCTCCTCCAGGTAGATGCTGTCCACCTGGCGCAGCAGGTCCGCCTTCTCGCGCGTCACCTCGCCCGGGATGCGGATGGCGAGCCCCGGGCCGGGGAAGGGGTGGCGGCCCACGATCTCCTCGGGGATGCCGAGCTCGCGGCCCAGCACGCGCACCTCGTCCTTGAAGAGTTCGCGCAGCGGCTCGACCAGCTGCATCCGCATGCCCTCGGGCAGGCCGCCCACATTGTGGTGGGACTTGATCGTCACCGAAGGCCCGCCGGTGGCGGAGACGCTTTCGATCACGTCGGGGTAGAGCGTGCCCTGCGCCAGGAAATCGGCGCCGCCGATCTTGTTCTGCTCCTCCTCGAAGACCTCGATGAAGAGGCGGCCGATGATCTTGCGCTTCTGCTCGGGGTCGGTGACGCCGGAGAGCTGGCCGAGGAAGAGCTCGCTCGCGTCGCGATGCACCAGCTTGATGTTGAAGCGGTCGCGGAAGGTCTTCACCACCTGCGCGCTCTCGTTCGCGCGCATCAGCCCGTGATCGACATAGATGCAGGTGAGCTGGTCGCCGATCGCCTCATGCAGCAGCACGGCCGCCACCGAGGAATCCACGCCGCCCGAAAGCCCGCAGACGACGCGGCCCTTGCCCACCTGGGCGCGGATCTTGGCGATGGTCTCGGCCCGGTAGCCGGCCATGGTCCAATCACCGGTGCAGCCGCAGACGCCATGGGTGAAGTTGCGCAGCAGCGCCGCGCCATGGGGCGTGTGCACCACCTCGGGGTGGAACATCGTGCCGTAGTAGCGGCGCGCGTCATCGGCGATCAGCGCGAAGGGCGCGCCCTCGCTCTCGGCCACCACGCGAAAGCCGGGCGGCAGCACGGTGATGCGGTCGCCATGGCTCATCCACACCGTCTCCTGGGCGCCCTTGGCCCAGACGCCCTGGGTGATCGGGCAATCGCCCGTGACGGTGACGACGGCGCGGCCGAATTCGCGCGCATGCCCGCCCTCCACCGTGCCGCCCAGCTGATGCGCCAGCGTCTGCTGGCCGTAGCAGATGCCGAGGATGGGCAGGCCCGAGGCGAAGGCATAATCCGGCGCGCGCGGGCTCTCGCCCTCGGTCACGCTGGCCGGCCCGCCGGAGAAGATGATGCCCTTGGGCGCGAAGGCGCGGATGCGCGCCTCGGGGGCCGCGTTGTAGGGCCAGATCTCGCAATAGACGCCCGACTCGCGAAGCCGGCGCGCGATGAGCTGCGTCACCTGGCTGCCGAAATCGAGGATGAGGATGCGGTCGTGCTGGGCGGGGGTGCTGGTCATGGCGTTGGGCAGCATGACGGGCGGCGGACGTCAAGCCTCCAGCGCGGTGACCAGCCTTGCGACATCGGCCAAGGCCGCGTCACGCGCGGCGGGCGGCGCCTGCGACTCCGTGAGGAAGGCGGCGACGACCCAGGGCGCAGCCCCGCCCGGCGGCCAGAGCAGGCCCACCACATTGCTGGTGCCATGCGCCGCGCCGCCCGTGCGGTCCCCCACACGCCAGCCGGCCGGCACGCCCGCGCGCAGCCGGGCCCCGCCCGTGGTGTTGGCTTCGAGCCAGCCGAGCCAGCGGGCACGGCCTTCCGCCCGCAGCACATCCCCGAGCGCGAGGCGCGACAGCGTGGCCGCCATCGCCGCGGGCGTGGAGGTGTCGCGCGGATCGCCCGGGCGCGCCTCGTTCAGCGCGGGCTCCATGCGATCGAGCCGCGTCGCGTCATCGCCGATGGAACGCAGCCAGGCCGTCAGCCCCTCCGGGCCGCCCAGCACGCCCAGCAGCAGGTTCGTCGCCGTGTTGTCGCTGATGGTCATGATGGCGGCGCAAAGCTCGTCCAGCCGCATCGCCTCGCCCCGGCGCGTCTCGGTCACGGGCGACCAGGCAACCAGGCCTTCGCGCGGGATGGGCAGGCGCTGGTCGAGCGAGAGCGCGCCGGCCTCCGCGCGGGCCAGCACGGCGGCGGCGAGCAGCGCCTTGAAGGTGCTGGCCATGGGGAAGCGCTCCCGGCCGCGATGGGCGATGAGGCGGCCGCCCTGCCGCGCCATGACGCCGAGCCGTCCGCCCACCCGCGCCTCGATCGCCGAAAGCCCCTCGGCCAGGGCCGGGCGCGGGGCGAGGCCCGCCAGCAGCAGCGCGCGCCGTCCCCACATGTTCAGCGCGGCAGCCGGGTGGTCGCCGTCGCGGTCAGCAGGGTGTGGATCGGCTCCCAGGCATAGGCGAGCTGGGTGGTGCGCTGGCCGGCGAAGGTGAATTCCTCCCGCGCGGACAGCTTCGCGCCGAGGCGGGCGTAGAACCAGCGCGCGGGATTGTCCTGCAGCACCCAGGCAAAGGCGGATTCGGCGCCGAGCGAGGCGAGGTGCGAGGCCATGGCGCGCATCAGCCGGCGGCCCACGCCGCGGTCGCGGAAATCATCCAGCAGGTAGAGCGTCTCCACCTCGCCCTCGGCGATGCCCGGCCGGCGCGAGAGGCCGCCGGTGATGAAGCCCACCACGCCGTCGCCCGCCGCCTCATGCCCGTCGGCGATGGCGACGAAGCCCGCATGGCCGCCGCGCCGCTGCAGGATGCCGCGCTCATAGTCGAGGCTCTCCCGCTCGGCGGAGAGGCCGGCGAGATAGGCTTCGGGCAGGATGCCGGCATAGGTGCTGCGCCAGGCGGCGAGATGGACGCGCGCCATGGCGTCGGCATCACCGGGCCGGGCACGGCGGATGGTGACCATCGCCCGCGGTGCCTAGCTCGCCTTTTCCAGGACGGCGCAGAAGAAGCCATCCGTGCCATGCGCGCCGGGCGAGAGCAGCAGATGCGGCGCATCGGTGGGCGGTGCGCCGGGCAGGCCGGCCTCGGCCCAGGCCTGCGTCAGGGGGATGGGTCGGAAGCCCGGATGGGCCGCCAGGAACGCCTCAACCTGCACTTCGTCCTCCTCCGGGAGCAGCGAGCATGTCGCGTAGACAAGCCTACCCCCAGGCTTCACCAGAAGTGCCGAAGTTGCAAGAATTTCATGTTGCTTCCCGAGCAATTCCCTCAGGTCCTCGGGGCCGGTCCGGCTGCGCGCATCGGGGTTGCGGCGCCAGGTGCCGGTGCCGGTGCAGGGCGCGTCCACCAGCACGCGGTCGAAGGTGCCGGCGCGGCGCTTCACCCAGCGGTCGCCCGCCTCCAGCAGATGCGTCTCGGCATTGTGGACGCCGGCGCGGCGCAGGCGCTTGTTCGCCCCTTCGAGGCGCGGCACCGAGACATCGCAGGCGGTGATGCGGCCCTGGTTGCCCATGGTGGCCGCCATGGCGAGCGTCTTGCCCGCGGCGCCCGCGCAATAATCCACGACGCGCATGCCGGGGCGCGCGGCCACGAGCGCGGCGATGAGCTGGCTGCCCTCGTCCTGCACCTCGATCAGGCCATCCTTGTAGGCGGCGCTACCGGTGATGGGGGTGCGGTGGGCGAGGCGCAGGCCCCAGGGGGAGAAGGGCGTGGTCTCGGAGACGAGGCCCTCGCCCCGCAGCGCCGCCTGCGCCGCCTGCCGCGTGGATTTGAGCAGGTTCACCCGGAGGTCGAGCGGCGCGGTCGCCTCCATGGCGCGGGCCTCGGCCTCCAGCGTCGCGCCGAAGCGGGCGGCGAGGCCGGGCAGCGCCCATTCGGGGAGGTTGAGGCGCGCGCCCTCGGGCATCTCCTTGCCCATCAGCGGCTTGCCGACGAGCTGCTCGCCCACGCCCATCTCGCCCGCATCGAGCGGGCCCGCGGCATAGCGCCCGCCGTCAAACAGACGCGCCGCCTCCGCCAGCTTGCGCTTCTCGGCGAGCAGGAGATGCGCCAGCAGCAGGAGGCGCGGCGTGAGGCGCGCGCCCGTCCCGGCGATCCACCATTCGAGGCGCAGCCGCTGCCGCAGCACGCCCCAGGCGAGGTCGGAGACGGCGCGGCGGTCGCTGCCGCCGATGTAGCGCCGGGCGCGGAAGAAATCGGCGCTGATCGCGTCCGCCGGGCGGCGCGGCTGGTCCAGCACGGCGTGCAGCAGGTCGATCGCGGCGGAGAGCCGCCCCTCGGGCGTCACGAAACGAGGCCGGGAAGCGGGGAGAGGTTGGTCAGGCTGGGCACGCCGGCGGCCTCCAGCCCGTATTCATCGGGCGCATGGGTGCGGTTGACGCGGATCGCGCGGAAGCCCGCGGCCAGCGCCGCCTGGGTGTCCCACGGATTGGCGGAGACGAAGGCCATGCGATGCGCGGGCAGGCCCAGGCGCTGCTCGGCCAGCGCATAGACGCGGCGATCGGGCTTGAAGACGCCGACCGCCTCGACCGAGAGAAGCATGTCGAGCTGCGTCGAGATGCCGGCCGCGCGCGTCGCGTCCGAGAGCATCATGGGCGCGCCATTGGAGAGTATGGCGGTCCGCATGCCCTGCGCGCGCAGCGCCTCGAGCATGGCGGGCACCTCGGGATAGGCGTCGAGGCGGCGATAGGCATCGAGCAGGTCCTGCACCAGGGCCGCGTCCCGCAGGCCGAAGCGGGCGCAGACATAGCGCAGCGCATCCACCGTGCAGGTCCAGAAATCCTGGTGGTGCTGCGGCCCGGTCAGGCTGCGGACCCAGGAATATTCGAGCTGCTTCGCGCGCCACTCGGCCGAGACGGCGGCGGCTTCCGGCCCGATGCGCGCGGCATGGCGCGCGACGGCCGAATGCACGTCGAGCAGCGTGCCATAGGCATCGAAGATGACGGCCTCGATCTCACGCTCCGGCCGGGCGGGCGGCGCCCAGCTCTCACCCATCGGTACGGTAGTTCGGCGCTTCGCGGGTGATCGCCACGTCATGCACATGGCTCTCGCGCAGGCCCGCATTGGTGATGCGGCGGAAGCGCGCATTCTTCTGCAGGTCCGCGATGGTGGCGCTGCCGGTATAGCCCATGGCGGCGCGCAGGCCGCCGACGAGCTGGTGGATCACGGGACCGACCGGGCCCTTGTAGCCGACGCGGCCTTCCACGCCCTCGGGCACCAGCTTCAGCTGGTCGCTCACATCGGCCTGGAAGTAGCGGTCGGCGCTGCCCTGCGCCATGGCGCCGAGGCTACCCATGCCGCGGTAGGATTTGTAGGAGCGGCCCTGGTAGAGAAACACCTCGCCCGGCGCCTCGTCGGTGCCGGCGAACATGCTGCCCATCATCACGCATTCGGCGCCGCCCGCCAGCGCCTTGGCGATGTCGCCCGAATTGCGGATGCCGCCATCGGCGATGCAGGGCACGCCGCGCTCGCGCGCCGCGGCCGAGCATTCCATCACGGCGGTCAGCTGCGGCACGCCGACGCCGGCCACGATGCGCGTCGTGCAGATGGAGCCGGGGCCGATGCCGATCTTCACCGCATCCGCACCCGCCTCGATCAGCGCCAGCGCGCCCTCGGGGGTCGCGACATTGCCCGCGATGATCTGCACGGTGTTGGAGAGGCGCTTGATGCGCTCGATCGCCGCCAGCACGCCGCCCGAATGGCCATGCGCCGTATCCACCACGATCACATCGGCCTCGGCCGCCACCAGCGCCTCGGCGCGCTTCAGCCCGTCATCGCCCACGCCGGTCGCGGCGGCGGCGCGCAGGCGGCCCATGCCGTCCTTCACCGCATTGGGGTGCGCCTCGGACTTGTCCATGTCCTTGACCGTGATGAGGCCGACGCAGCGGCCCGCATCATCCACCACCAGGAGCTTCTCCAGGCGGCGCTTGTGCAGCAGGGTGCGCGCCTGCTCGGCCGTCACGTTCTGCGGCGCGGTGACGAGGTTTTCGCGCGTCATCAGCTCATAGACGCGCTGCTTGGGGTCGGTCGCGAAGCGCAGGTCGCGGTTGGTGATGATGCCGACCAGCCGATTCGTGCCGGGCTCGACCACCGGGAAGCCCGAGATGCGGTGACGGGCCTTCAGCTCCATCACATCGGCCAGCGTCTGCTCGGGGTTCACCATGACGGGGTTCACCACCATGCCGCTCTCGAAGCGCTTCACCTGGCGGATCTGCTCGGCCTGGTCGGTGGGGGACATGTTCTTGTGGATGACGCCGATGCCGCCGCGCTGGGCCATGGCGATGGACATCGGCGCCTCGGTCACCGTGTCCATGGCGGCGGCGACGAGCGGGATGTGCAGCGAGATCTCGCGCGTCAGGCGCGTGCGCGTGTCGGTCTGGCCCGGCAGGATGGTGGAGTAGGCCGGGAGCATCAGCACGTCGTCGAAGGCGTAGGCCTCGGCGATGCGGATGGGTTCGGCGAAATCGGAAGCTGCCATGGCGGGGCCTTTCGGGGGCGGTCACTCGACCTTGGCGAGGTGGCTTAACCGGAGGCGGGCCCGGCGTCCAGCATGGGAATCCGGGAAGGTGCCATGTGTTTTCCTGTCGCCCCTCAGGCGCGGAAGCCCGTCGCCACCACGTAGAGCTCGCTGCTTTCCTTGCGGCTGGCCGGTGGCTTCGCGTGGCGCACCTCGGTGAAATGGCGGCGCAGGCGCTCCAGCATCGCCTTCTCGCTGCCGCCCTGGAACACCTTGGCCACGAAGCCGCCGCCCGGGGCCAGCACCTTCACCGCGAAATCGAGCGCCAGGGAGGCGAGGTCCATGATCCGCAGATGGTCCGTCGGACCATGGCCCGTGGTGTTGGGCGCCATGTCGGAGAGCACGAGGTCGGCCTGGCCGCCCAGCGCCTCCAGCACCGCGGCCTCGGTCGCGTCGTCCTGGAAATCGCCCTGCAGGATCTTCGCGCCCGCCAGCGTGTCCATGGGCAGGAGGTCGAGTGCGACGACCTGGCCGCGCTCGCCCAGGGCCCGCAGCGCCACCTGGCTCCAGCCGCCCGGGGCGGCGCCGAGGTCCACCACGCGCTGGCCCGGCTTGAGCAGCTTGAAGCGCTCATCCAGCTCGATCAGCTTGAAGGCGGCGCGGGAGCGATAGCCGGCGGCCTGGGCCTTCTTCACATAGGGGTCGTTCAATTGCCGCAGCAGCCAGCGCTGGCTCGCATTGCTGCGGCTGCGGGCGGTCTTGACGTTGACATGGGTGCCGCGGGGGCCGGCCCCGGGCTTGCTCGGCGGTTTGGCCATGGGCGCGGTTTAGAGCAGTTCCGCCGGCCGGCCTACCGGCCCGGGAAGCGGTCCCCGCGCATCAGGCGCATCAGCATGCCCTCGCGCAGGCCGCGATCGGCGACGGTGAGTTCGCCAAGCGGCCAGAGCTGGCGGATGGCGGCATAGACGGCGCAGCCCGGCAGCACGAAATCGGCCCGCTCGGGCCCGACGCAGGGATGCGCGGCGAGGCCCTTGCGCCCCATGGCGAAGAGCTGCTCGAGCGCGGCATCCGCGGCCTCGGCGTTCAGCCGTGTGCCGTCCACCAGCTGGCGGCGATACTTGGGCAGCGCCATGACGACGCCGGCCAGGGTGGTGACCGTGCCCGAGGTGCCGATGAGGCGCACGCCGCCCGCCCGGATTTCCTGCCCGATGCAGTGCAGCCGGTCGAAATCGGCGAGGCGGGCGTGGATGTCCTCCACCACCGAGGCGAATCCGTGCGTCGAGAAGCAATCGCCCCCCTCGCGCTCGGCCAGTGTCACGACGCCGCAGGGAATCGAGATGTAGCCGATGAGTTCCGGCCGGGGGCCGGTGCGGATCCAGGCGATCTCGGTGCTGCCGCCGCCGATGTCGAAGAGGATGGCGCGGCGGTCCCCCGGCTCCAGCAGGGGGGCGCAGCTTTCCATCGCCAGCTCCGCCTCCTCGCGCGGCGAGATGATGCGGGGGCTGAGGCCGGTTTCCCGGGCGGCGCGGGCCAGGAAGGCCGGGCCATTGGCGGCGCGGCGGCAGGCCTCGGTGGCGACGGCGGCAAGGCGGCGGACGGGGCGGCGGTGCAGGCGCTCGGCGCAGGCGGACAGCGCGGAGATGGTGCGCTCCATCGCCGCATCCGAAAGGGCGCCGGTGCCGGCCAGGCCCTCGCCCAGGCGAACGATGCGGGAGAAGCTGTCCACCACGCGGAAGCCCTGGCGGGTGGGCGCGCCGATCAGCAGGCGGCAATTGTTGGTGCCGAGATCCAGCGCCGCGAAAAGCGCGGGGGGCGGGCCAGACGGCGAGCCGTGGGGGCCGTGGCGGGGAAGGAGGGCACTCATCGGGGGATGACGGGTCCTGCGGGGGGCGGTGCTGTCATGATCGTGAAGCAGGGCTGTCATCGCAAGCGGTATGTGCGCTTGGCAAGTGCGAAATGCGGTGTTAGGACGCCGCCAGCCGAGCGTTGGCGCTTGGGGGATAGTTTAACGGTAGAACTTCCGACTCTGACTCGGACAGTCTTGGTTCGAATCCAGGTCCCCCAGCCATCGCCCGCCGGTGCCCCGGAACACCAGGGGATCGCGCCCCGGCGGCCTCACCCGCGGCGGTAGAGCGTCCGGCCCCGCTTGATCGTCTCCACCACCTGGATGTCCTTGATCGCCCCCGGCGCGACCGTGAGCGGATTGCCGTCCAGGATCACGAGATCGGCGATCTTGCCCGCGGTGATCGTGCCCTTCAGCCCCTCCTCCCGGTAGTTGTAGGCGGCCTTGCTGGTGAAACCCTGCAGCGCGGCATAGGGGGTGAGGCACTCCTCCGGTCCCATCACCCGGCCGGTCAGCGTGGTGCGCGTCACGGCGGACCAGATCGTGGCCATGACGTTGGGCGAGGCCGAGGGATAGTCGCAATGCAGCGTCGTCCGCACGCCGAGCGAAAGCGCCGTCGCCATCGGCGCCTCCCGGTTGGCGCGCGCGGGCCCGAGCAGGCCGAGCTGCTGGTCGCCATAGACGGTGAGGTGCGCCGGCATCATCGAGGCGCCAATGTCGAGCTGCCGGTAGCGCGCCAGCTGGTCGGGCCGGGCGAAGTAGGAATGGGCGATGAGGCTGCGGCGGTCGCCCGTCTTGCCCGTGGCCGCGATGGCCTTCTCGATGGCGGAGAGGCTGAGGTCGATCCCCGCATCGCCATTGCTGTAGGCGAAGAGCTGGATGTCGTTGGCATAGGCGTAGGTCACCCATTGCTCGACCATCTCGCGTGGCAACAGCGCGCCCTTCCAGCCATCGGGGAAGCCGCGCGTGTCCGCATAGGGCTCGGTGAAGGCGGCCAGGCGCAGCTGCGGCGCGGCATCGGTGACGACCTGGTAGCCGGGCACCTTCAGGCCGCGGTCGCCATGGCTGTAGCGGCCCCAGCGCCAGTCATTCTGCTGCACCATCCGGCCCGAGGCGGCGTCGGAGATCGCGGGCAGGCCCATCACGTCGAGCGAGAGCACGCCCTGGTCGAAGGCGGCCGACAGCGTCGCCATGTCGCCGGGGACGAGCTGGTAGCTCTGCACCGTGGTGTAGCCCTGGCGGGCCAGCAGCGCCTCGGCCGCGCGGAAGGTCTGGAAGGCCTGGGCCTGCGGGTAGGTGCCCAGCGCCGCGGCCCGGGCCTGGAGATAGGGCGTGAAGAGCAGGTCGCCCGTCAGGCGGCCGGTCGCGGGGTCCTTCACGATCATGCCGGGCTGGGCCGCCGGCGTGGTGGCCGTGAGGCCGAGGCGCGCCAGGCCCGCGCTGTTGGCCTTGCCGGTGAGGGTGGAGAGCGTGCCGATCAGCACCGGCGTATCGGGGAAGGCGGCGTCGAGATCGGCCAGCGTGGGCGGGCCGTCCGCGAGCAGGGCCTCGGAATAGCCATAGCCCATGATCCAGCCGTTGAAGGGCGGTGTGGCGCGCAGCAGGCGGATGACATCGGCCTTGGTGCGGGGCGGGTCGTCGGCGAAATAGGCGAGGTTCACGCCCAGCGTCTGCTGCGCGAAGAGCAGGAAATGCCCCCAGGTGTCGATGAAGCCGGGCAGCATGGTGCGGCCCTCGAGGTCCACCGCGCGCGCCCCCGGCAGGGCCGCCTCGGCCTGTGCGCGGGGGCCGGCGAAAACGATCCGCCCGTCCCGCACGGCCACGGCCTCCACATGGGCGGGGGCATCGCCCTCCATCGTGAGGATCCAGCCATTGGCGTAGAGGGTGCCGGCGTCCGCGGCCTGGGCCCGGGCCGCGCCGGCCGGCAGCGTGGCGGCGGCGAGGCCGAGGCCCATGACGTCCCGGCGATGCAGCGTCTCGGCCATGCGCGCCTCCCTGGCGATGCGAGGCCCCCTCGTGGGGTGTGGGGCCGGCGGCGATCAGATCATATCAGGCGGCGGGATGCACGCCCCGGGCTGCCTCCCAGTCCGGCCGCAGGATCGCCATGATGAGTTCATCCCGGTGGATGCCGCCGAAGAAGGCGCTGCCGCGCGCCACCCCCTCCGCCACGAAGCCGGCGGCCTCATAGGCGCGGCGGGCGCGCAGATTCTCGGGGAAGACGCCCAGCCAGAGCCGATGCGCCGGAGTCTCGTGGAAGGCGGCCTCGACCACGCGGGCGAGGAAGCGCCGGCCCCATCCCTGGCCGGGATCGCGGACGGCGATGCGCTTGATGAGCGTGACCCGCTCCTCCGAGGCCCAGTCGCGCAGGATGGCGAAGCCGATGGGGTCGGCGCCCGCATGGCCGATGAAATAGGCGTGCCGGCCGTCCCGCAGCGCCGCCCGGTGCCGCGATTCCTCCCAGCGGCCGACGAGCGCGCCATAGCCCTCCCGCCGTTCGGTCGCCATGACGAAGGGGAGATCGGCTTCGGTGGCGCGGGTGATCGTCGGTTCGGTCATGGCGCATCATAGCGGCGCCGGGCCAGGCGGGGAGGGGCTTCAAGTCATTGTATGGGCTGAACTATTACGCAAATTCCTTGCTTTTTGGCGGCATTCAGGACTAAATTCCTGGCATGAAGCAGCGCGTCCCCTTCACCGCCCTCTCCGACCGCCAGTGGGATGCCCTGCGGCCCTATGTCCTGGCGCAGAAGACCAGCCCCGCCGGCCGCAAGACGGCCGACCTGCGCGAGCGGATGAACGCCATCCTCTTCCTGCTTTCCACCGACGCCCCCTGGCGGGAGCTGCCCGAACGCTATGGCGCCCATGGCACAGTGGCGCGGCATTTCCGGCGGCTGACGCATGGCGGGCTCTGGGAGCACCTGCTGGAAGCCCTGCACGATCTCGGGCCGCGCCACCCGCTGCAGCAGCTTCGCCGCGTGATCTTCCGCGGCGCCAGGCGGGCCGCGAAACTGGTCGGGCTCGGCATCATCGTGCTGGCGCGGCGATTGAACCTTCTCGAGGCCCTGCCTGGACCGCCCTGGCTGGTGGCCGATCCCGATTTGTCCAAAACCCTGGTGGGCCTGTTCCAGCGCGAATTCGAACATCCTGACCCAGGCCGGTTCCGGCGCTGGTGGCGCGAGAAAGGCCGCGCCTTCATCCAGGTCTTCGCCATCGCGGGCGGGCGGCCCAACATGCCGCGCTCCGTCCGCCTCGCCATGCCGTGAGGTGACGGCTATTCCCGCTCGTAGAGCAGCCGCGCGCGGATGGTGTGGGGCAGGGCACGCAGCTCCGCCAGGATCGCATCGCCATCGCGCGTCGCGCCCGCATCCACCACGACGTAGCCGATCTCGCCATCCGTCTGCAGATACTGGCCCGCGATGTTCACGCCGCGCTTGGCAAACACCTGGTTCACATTGCCCAGCACGCCCGGCGCGTTGCGATGCACATGCATGAAGCGCGTGCCGGTGGGGCGTGCGGGCAGCGCCACCTGCGGGAAGTTCACCGCGCCCTCGGTGCTGCCCGTGTCGGAGTAATCGGCGAGCTTGCGCGCGACTTCCTCGCCGATGCGCGACTGTGCCTCCTCCGTGCTGCCGCCGATATGCGGGGAGAGGATCACATTCTCGATCCCCTGCAGCGGCGAGACGAAGGGGTCGCCATTGCGCTTGGGCTCCTCGGGGAAGACGTCGAGGGCGGCGCCGGCGAGGTGGCCGGAGCGGAGTGCCGTGGCCAGCGCCTCCACATCCACCAGCGTGCCGCGCGCATTGTTGATGAGGAAGGCGCCGGCCTTCATCTTCGCGATCTGCTCTGCGCCGATCATGTTCATGGTGGCCGGCGTCTCGGGCAAATGCAGCGTCACGATGTCGGACCAGTGCAGCAGCTCGTCCAGGGAGGCGCAGCGGCTGGCATTGCCATGCGGCAGCTTGGCCGCCGTGTCGAAATAGATCACGCGCATGCCGAAGGCCTCGGCCAGGACCGAGAGCTGGCTGCCGATATTGCCATAGCCCACGATGCCCAGCGTGCGGCCGCGCACCTCGCGGTAGCCATCGGCCGACTTGTCCCACTCGCCGCGATGCGCGGCGTTGGACTTGGGGAAGATGCCGCGCAGCAGCATGACGATCTCACCCAGGGTGAGTTCGGCGACGGAGCGCGTGTTGCTGAAGGGCGCGTTGAAGACCGGGATGCCGCGCTGGCGCGCCGCATCCAGGTCCACCTGGTTGGTGCCGATGCAGAAGCAGCCGATGCTCATCAGCCGGTCGGCATTGGCCAGCACCTCCTCCGTGATGGTGGTGCGGCTGCGGATGCCGAGCATGTGGACGCCGCGCACGGCATCCACCAGCGCCTGGCCTTCCAGCGCCTTCTTCTCGCGGGCGACATTGGTGTAGCCCTCCTGCCCCAGCAGCTCGACCGCGGTCTCGGAGATGTTCTCGAGCAGCAGGGCGCGGATGCGCTCCTTCGGCAGGGAAAGCTGGTCGCTCATGGGGGCACCGCTGGTCTGGAAGGGCATGGATCAGGAATTCGCGAGGTCGTTGAGCACCTGGGCCAGCACGCGCGCGCCGGCGGCCAGTTCGGAGGGCTCGGAGTATTCGGAGGGGTGGTGCGAGACGCCGCCCCGGCAGGGCACGAAGATCATCCCCGTCGGGCAGAGCGGGTGCATGAACTGCGCGTCGTGGAAGGCGCCGGAGGGCAGGCGGATGGCACGCAGCCCCTGGGCGCGGGCCGCCGCCTCCACCGCGTTCGGCACCATCGGGTGGAAGACCGTCGGCGTGGCGTGGAAGCGCTCGATCACCTTCGCGGTGCAGTAGCGCATCGCGGATTGCACCACGCCCTCGATCGCATTGCCGCGCGGCTGGAGGATGCTGTTGTCCGGGTGGCGCAGATCAATGGTGAAGCGGACGGTCTGCGCGACCGAGTTCGAGGAATTGGGCAGCACCTCGATCGAGGCGACGGTGAAGCGCAGCGTGTCCGTCGGGTCATGCATCAGGGTGTTCAGCGCGTTGATGGCGCGCACCATGTCCTGCACGGCGTCCTTTCGCAGGCCGACCGGCGTGGTGCCGGCATGGTCGGACTTGCCGGTGATCTCGACCAGGAACCAGCGGCTGCCCTGGATGCCGGTGACGATGCCGATATCGGCATCCTGGCTCTCCAGCGTCGGCCCCTGCTCGATATGCGCCTCGACATAGGCGAAGGGCGCGGTGCCTTCCACGACGCCGAGGGGGCGGCGGGGGATATCGGCCTCGCTCTTCAGGTGTTCGGCGAGCGCCTGGCCGAAGGGGATGCCCTCCTTGTCCAGCACGGCGTCCCAGGTCTCGGGCGGGCGGTAGCCGGCATAGGCCATGCTGCCCATGCAGCCCGGCGCGTAGCGGCCGCCTTCCTCATTGGTCCAGGCCACGACCTCGATGGGGCGCTTCGTGGAAACGCCTGCCTCGCGCAGGGCCTGCACGGCCTCGAGCCCGGCGATGACGCCCCAGATGCCGTCGAAGCGGCCGCCGGCGGGCTGGCTGTCCATGTGGGAGCCGGTCAGGACCGGGGCCAGTGTCGGGTCCGTGCCCTCATGCCGCAGGAAGAGGTTGCCCAGCTGGTCGATGCTGGCGGTGAGGCCCGCTTCCGCCGCCCAGCGGATCAGCAGGCGGCGGGACTTGCGGTCATTGTCGGTCAGGCAGGCGCGGTTCACGCCCCAGTGGCCATCGGCGTCCCGGAAGCCGCCAAGCTCCCCCATCTCCATCAGGCGTTGCCATTGGCGCGCCTCGCTGACGGCGGCGACGAGGTTCGGGGCGACGGTATCGGGCATGGGGGAGCGCATTACGGCCCCGGGCGCGGGGGATCAAGCGCGGCCCCCTATGGTCTGGCATGCTTGGCGGCGCCCTCTCCCCTTGATCGGGGCCGGGGCGGGGGTCAGGCTCGCGCCATGTGGACCCGTCGCCTGGCGCTCGCCGCGCCGCTTCTCGCCGCACCCTCCCTCCTGCGCGCCCAACAGGGGCCGCGCTTCGAGCCGGTGCACCGCTTCAACACGCAAGCCGCCCGCCAGGGCGTCTGCGCGGATCGCGACCATGTCTATGTCGTGGATGACCGGCTGATCGTGAAATTCACGAAGCAGGGCTTCCGCGAGGTGGCGCGCTTCGAGACCCCGCGCGAGGGGCCGATCATCCACATGAACAGCCTCTCCTTGCATGACGGGCGGCTGCTGGCGGCCCATTCCAACTATCCGGAGGAGCCGATGCTGTCCTCCGTCGAGATCTTCGACCCGGCGAACCTCGCCCATCTCGGCAATCATTCCTTCGGGCTGATGCCGGGCAGCCTGACCACCTTCGAATGGAATGGCGGGCATGCCTGGGCGGTCTGGGCCAATTACTCCCGCGTCTTCGGCCGCAACCAGCGCCCCTATGGGCACACGCATTGGACGCATCTGACGCGCCTTGCCCCCGACATGCGGCAGACCGCCGGCTGGTCCTTCCCGGCGGATGTGCTGACGCGGGCGGAACCGATGAGCATCTCGGGCGCCTCCTGGGGGCCCGGCCTGCCGGGTCATCCCGGCCCGCTGCTCTGGTGCACCGGGCATGACCACAAGGAGGTCTACGCCCTGCGCCTGCCGCGCATGGGCACGCGGCTGGAGCGGGTGGCCACGCTGCCGATCGAGGCGGAGGGCCAGGCCATCGCCTGGGACACGGCGGAGCCGGACCTGCTCTGGATGATCATCCGCAGCCGGCGGGAGGTGGTCGCGATGCGGCTGGTCGCCGCATGAATCCTTGCCAGCGGATGGGCCACGCGGCAGTTTTCGCAGTGCAACACGAGGTGCCCCGATGAGCCGGCTTTCCACCCACGTCCTCGACACCGCCCACGGCCGGCCCGGCGCCGGCATGGGTTTCACCCTCTACCGGCTGGAAGGCGAGGCGCGGGTGAAGCTGGCCGAGGGCGTCACCACCGCCGATGGCCGGGCCCCCGGCGAACTCCTGCCCGAGGCCAGCTACCGGCCCGGCCGCTACCAGCTGGTCTATCAGGTCGCCGCCTATTTCCGCGCCCAGGGTGTCGCGCTGCCCGAGCCGCCCTTCCTGGATGAGGTGACGCTGAGCTTCGGCCTCGCGACTGACGCGCATTACCATGTGCCGCTGCTCGTCTCGCCCTTCGGCTACACCAGCTACCGGGGCAGCTGATGGAACTCGATGCCGCCTATGTGATGGAATGGGCGAACCTGCTGCTGCGCTGGCTGCACATCATCACCGGCATCGCCTGGATCGGGGCGAGCTTCTACTTCATCGCCCTCGACAACAGCCTGGAGCCACCGAAGGACGGCAACCCGCTGGTCCGCGGCGAGCAATGGTCACTGCATGGCGGCGGCTTCTACTACAAGCGCAAATACAAGGGCGCGCCCGAGGCGATGCCCACCACGCTGCACTGGTTCAAGTGGGAAGCCTATTGGACCTGGATGAGCGGCTTCGCGCTCTTCGTGCTGATCTATTGGGGGCAGGCGAGCACCTACCTGATCGATCCCCAGGTGCTCGACATGCCCGTCTGGCTCGCGATCCTGGTTTCGCTGGCGATGATCGTGGCGGGCTGGGTCGGCTACGACAGGCTGTGCCGGCGCATCCCGGATGAGCGGCGCCTGCTGCTGGCGGGCTCCGGCCTCCTGGTCGTGCTGGCGCTGATCGCGACGCACATCTTCTCCGGGCGCGGCGCCTTCCTGCTGATCGGCGCCATCACCGGCACCATCATGGTGGCCAACGTCGCGATGGTGATCATCCCCGGCCAGAAGAAGATGGTGAAGTCCATCGAGGCGGGTGAGGCGCCGGACCCGATCCATGGCCAGCGCGGCATGCAGCGCAGCGTGCACAACACCTACCTCACGCTGCCCGTGCTGCTGCTGATGATCAGCCCGCATTACCCGATGCTCTATCAGCACCGGTTCAACTGGCTGGTGCTGATCCTGATCTTCGTCGCGGGCGCGCTGATCCGGCAGTTCTTCGTGCTGCGCCATTCGGGCCGCTCCAACTGGGCGCTGCCGGTGGGGGGCGTGGTGGCGCTGGGCCTGCTGGCCCTGCTGGTGGCGCCGCGGCCGGATCCGCGCTTCGCGGGCGCCGAGGTGCCGGCCTTCGAGGAGGTTCAGGCGATCATGGCCAGCCGCTGCGCCGCCTGCCACGCCGCGCGGCCGAGCTTCGAGGGGATCGCCGCGGCCCCCAAGGGCGTGCTGCTGGACAACCCCGCGCAGATCCGCCGCTGGGCGGCGGCGACGCGCCAGCAGGTGCAGACCGAGGCGATGCCGCCCGGGAATGTGACGGAGCTGACCGACGCGGAGCGCGCGAAGATCATCGCCTGGGTCGCGGCGGGTGCGCCCGCGCGCTGAGGCGCGCCAGGTTGGCCCGCGCTGAGGCGCGCCAGGTTGGCCCGCGCTGAGGCGCGTTCAGCTCTCCGCGCGCAGCAGGCCGCGCAGCGGCGGCGCATCCTCGCTGTCGGGGAAGGCATGGGCGAGGGCGGCGGGGCTGAGACCCAGATGCTGCGCCAGCAGGCCCTTGGCGATGCGCCGCTGGTCCAGCGTCGGCATCAGGTCCCGGTTCTCGAAGAGCCGGCCCTGCGCCAGGCCCGGCCAGTCGGCGATGACGCGGCCGCCGCGGACGGCGCCGCCCAGCACGAAGGCGACGCCGCCCGTGCCGTGGTCCGTGCCGGCGGTGCCGTTGATGCGCGCGGTGCGACCGAACTCGGTCAGCACCAGCACGGCGGTCTCGGCCCAGGCGGGCCCGAGACTGGCCTGGAGCGCCGCCATGCCGGCATCGAGCGCGCCGAGCGGGCCCAGCAGCCGCGCCGCCTGCCCCGCATGCGTGTCCCAGCCGCCCAGCTCGAGGGCGGCGACGCGCGGCCCGCGCTCGGCCGCGAGCAGGCGGCCGGCCGCGCCGGTCAGGGCGACGAAGGGATGGGTGCGCGGCGGCGCCGGCTCCTGGCCGGCCAGGATGGCGGCGGTGAAGCCGCGCGCGCGCAGCCCCTCGGCGAAGGGCGCGCCGAGCACCGGGTCCTCGCCGTGCCATTCGGCGAGGCGGGCCAGGATCTCCGGCTCGGCCTGGGTGCGGCCGACCGGGGCGTAGCTGCCGACGCGCACGGCACCGCGCAGCAGCAGCGGCACGTTGAGCCCGGCGGCCAGGCCACGCCGCACGCCCTCCGCCGTCGCGAGCTGTGCGGCCAGCGCGCGGTTCAGCCAGCCATCGGGCAGGCGGCGGGTCGCGCCCATCTCCATGAAGTCCTGCGCCTGGAAATGGCTGCGGCTGCGCCAGGGGCCGGCCACCGCATGCAGCATCAGCGCCTGGTCCTGCCGGTAGAGCGCGTGCAGATGCGGCAGGGCCGGGTGCAGCCCGTAATGGCCGCCGAGGTCGAGCACGCCGCCCTCCTGCCCCGGTTCGGGCAGGGCGAGCGGGCCGCGCAGCGCCGCGAGGTCGGCATCGCCATAGGGCTGCACCGCGGAGAGGCCGTCGAGCGCGCCGCGCAGCAGCACGACGACGAGGCGGCGATCACTGGCCGGCCCGGCGGCGACGGCGAGGCGCGAACGGCCGAGCGTGACGGCGCCGGCGAGGCCGAGCAGGAAGGAACGACGTCGCAAGATCATGGGCAGGACTCCCCGCTGGTCATCGACGTTGCGCCTCGGGACTGGCGAGGACCAGCAGCACGGCCTCCTGCAGGGAGCCCGCGCGGCGCGCCGCCGTCACCGTCTCGGCCCGGGCGAGGGGGCCGAGGAAGGCCTCGACCATCTGGGCGAGCGGCAGGCGCTGGCCGAGTTCGGCCCGGGCGGAGAGCTCATTGGCCCAGTCCACCCGCCGCATGAGCTGTTCCGGCGCCGCCCAGGCCCCCGCCTCGTCGGGCCAGCCGATCGGCGCGGGCGGCGTCCAGAGCCGCTGGTTGAGCCGGGCCAGCGTGGTGAGCAGGGCGGGGGCGGACTGCGCCGGCTCGCCCAGGCCGCGCAGGACGGCGATCGCGTAGTCCTGCGCCGAGCGGATCTTGGTGAGCGGCTGCCAGGCGGCGGGCTCGGCGATCACGGCCCGCGCGGCCGCGGAGAGATCGCCCTGCGTATCGCGCAGCGCCGCCTCCAGCCGGGCGACCGCCGCGGGGGGCGGGTCGTCGGCGATGAAATGCCGGGCGAGCTTCTGCGCCAGGGCGCGATGCGTGGAGGGGTGCCGCGCGAGGAAGCGCAGCGCCAGCACGCCGCCCTCCTTGCCCTCGGGGAATTCCTGCCCGAGCACGGTCTTCGGCCCGGGCTCATGCGCGTCCGGCCGGAACACGGCGCCGGCCGATTCCCCCGCGCCGGCCCCGCGGCCGATGGACCAGCCGGTGAGCACCTGGGCGAGGGCGGTGACGTCGGCCTGGGTGTAGCCCGCCGCCGGGGTGACGCTGTGCAGCTCCAGGCATTCCCGCGCCAGGTTCTCGTTCAGGCCGCGGTTGCGCCGCTGCCCGGCGCGGCTGCGCGGCCCGATGGAGGCGGACTGGTCGAGATAGGCGAGCATGGCCGGGTGCTGGTAGGCGGCCAGCAGCAGGTCCTCGAAGCGGCCGAAGACATGCGAGCGGATCGCCGTCTGATGGAAATGGCCGGAGAAGCCGATCAGGATGCCGCCGCGCCGGCTGATGGCGAAATGGTTGCTCCAGAACTCGCACCAGCGCTCGGCGAAGGGGGCGTCCGTCGTCAGCATGCGGGTGGCCCAGGCGCGGCTATCCGCCTCGGCGAGGCTGTTCCGCAGGCGGGCGGAGCCCTGGCGGTCGGTCTCGTTCAGGATGACGCGGATGTCGTCGAGGCTCGGGCCCTCGATGGCGTCGAGCGGCCGGACCTGCGCCAGGAGCCACGCCCGCGGGTCATCCGGGACAGGCGCCCCGGGCCGGGCTCCGAGGCCGAACCGGATCGCGGCATGGGCGGCGGCTGGAGTCATGCAGTCTGCATAGCATCGCGCCATTCCGCTGTCTGGCGACAAAGTGTTTCCGCCCGGCGCATGCTTCTCAGCGCCCGGCCAAGGGTGACAGGATGCAGGCAGAGAGGCCCGCATGACCGCCGTCTTCCCCATCCGCCTGCCCATGGCGGCCCCCGACGACCTCGGCGCCTTCGAGGCGATGCTGGAGGATGGCCGCCTGGACCCGGCGGAGATCATCTCCGTCTGGTGCAAGACACGCGGCAACGGCCTGCGCAACGACTTCACCAAGCCCTGGGTGGACCTGCTGCTGCGGCTCTCCATCGGCCGGCGGCTCGGCCTCACGGAGCAGGCGGTGGCCGAGCGCGTGCCCATCCTCGTCTCGGGCGGGGCGGAGGGCGCGGTCTCGCCGCATCTCGTCATCTGGTCACGCGGGCGGCCGGCAGGACAGGGGCTGCTGGCGGCGGTGGAGCGCGCGCTGGTGGCGCCGGCCGACCAGGGGACCGTGCTGCACGCGATGGCGACGGCCGCCATGGTGCGCGCGGCCGTGGCGGGCCTCGGCCTGACCGACCCCGCGCAGGTGGGGCTCGTGCTGGTGCGCGCCCCCGCCCAAGCCGAACGCGCGGGACATGACGTGCGGGTGCGCGTGGCGGCGGCGCAGGGCGTGGCCCTGGCACTCGGGCAGATCGGGGCCATCGCGCTCGACGATCCGGACAGCTTCGCGCATGGCGCCTTCGTGGTGGCGCGGCATGACGGGCCGGCGCAGCAGGTGCTGCTGCTGGCGAACGGCCCGGGCGGTGATGCGCGCGCGGCGATCGCGAGCGGAATCCTCGAAGACCCGCTGGATTCACCGGGGGCGGCCGCCATCCTCGCGCGGCTCGGCCTCGTCGCCGCGCCGCAGCTGGCACCCCGGGACGCCGCGCGCGTGCTGGCGGTGATCTCCAAGGGCGATGCGCCGCGGGACGGGCTGATCCGCGGCCTGCCGCACGCCATGCACCTCGACAATGACGTGGCCATGCATCGCCATGCGCGCGCCGCCTATGGCGCGATGCTGGGCGCCGTGACCGGCCATGGCGCCGTGCTGGTCTCGGGGGGCGCCGAGGCGCAGGGCCCGCCCGATGGCGGCTTCGCCGCCTTCATCGCCGCCACCGCAGGAGACAGCGCATGAGTGCCGTACCCGTGATTGACCTGAGCCCGATCCGCGGCACGGACGCCGCCGCCATCACGGCACTCGGGCGCAAGGTGGATGCGGCCTGCCGCGAGATCGGCTTCCTGATCGTCGAGGGGCATGGCGTGTCGCCCGACCTGATCGCCGAGGTCCGCCGGGAATCCCATGCCTTCTTTGACCTGCCGGAGGCGGAGAAGCTCGCCGTCCGCCCGCCGCCGGGCACCATGCTGCGCGGCTATACGCCGCCCGAGACCAACACGCTCGCCCGCTCGCGCGGCGTCGAGACGCCGCCCGACATGCGCTCGCTCTTCTCGATGGGGCGGCCCGAGGCGGATGGCACCCAATATGCCGACATCCCCGAGGCCAGGCCCTTCTACCAGCCCAATCTCTGGCCCGGGCGGCCCGCCGGGCTGCGGCCCGCCTTCACCGCCTATTTCCGCGAGATGGAGCGGCTCTCCACCGAGATCATGCGCGCCTTCGCCGTGGGGCTCGGTCTGCCGGTCGGCTTCTTCGACGACAAGATCGACAATCACTTCGCCGCGCTCCATGCGCTGCATTACGGCGCGCGGACGACGCCCGCGGCGCCGGGGCAGCTGCGTGCCGGCGCGCATAGCGACTTTGGCAGCCTCACCATCCTGATGCCGCCGGCCGAGGGTGGCATGGGACTCGAGGTGCAGCGGCCCGACGGCAGCTTCGCGCCGGTCGAGCCGCCGCCCGGCGCCTATGTCATCAACATCGGCGACCTGATGCAGCAATGGACCAATGAGCGCTGGGTCAGCACCGTGCACCGCGTGGTGAATCCGGAAGGGGAGGGCTGGGCCAAGCCGCGCCTCTCGCTCGGCTTCTTCTGCCACCCGAACTACGATGCGCCGGTCGAGGCGCTGCCCGGCACGGTGCCGGCGGGCGAGGCGCCCAGGCATGCGCCGGTGCTGGCCGGCGTCTATATGAACCAGAAGATCTCCGCCGTGCGCCGCCCGGTGGCAACAAGCTGAGCCGGCACGCAGACCGGCCCCCGAGGAGGACACATCATGCGACGCCTGATCCTGGCGCTTGCGCTCTCACTGCCCGCGGGCCTCGCCGGCGCGCAGGGCGGCGGGCTGCAGCCGCACAATCTCTACAGCTCGACGCGCAACCAGGCGGACCTCGCCACCATGCGCCGGCTGATCGCCTGCGGCATCCAGGTCGCTGCCGAGGACAGCAATTTCTATGAGGGGCTGGCGTCCGGCTTCTACGTCGTGATCTCGGACCCGCTGCCCTCGCGCGCTGCGGCGGAGGCGCAGCTGGCCCGTGCCAAGGATTGCGGCGTGACGGGCCAGGTGCGGATGGTGCGTCGGCGCATCGCGCCGCACTAACCTAAGAGGCGCATCGCGCCGCACTAACCTAAGAGGCGCATCCCGCCGCACTGAGCTAAGAGGCGCATCGCGCCGCGCTGGATCCAGCGGCGCCGCGTGTCACCCGCTGAAGGGAACGTGCACCCGGCCTTCCATGAGCACCCGCGCGCTGCGGCTCATGATCGCCTTGGTCACGGTCCATTGCCCATCCACCAGCTGCGCCTTGGAGCCGACACGCAGCGTGCCCGAGGGGTGGCCGAAGCGCACCGCCTCGCGATCGCCCCCGCCGGCGGCCAGGTTCACCAGCGTTCCGGGCACGCAGCCGGCCGTCGCGATCGCGACCGAGGCGGTCCCCATCATCGCGTGGTGCAGCTTGCCCATGGACATGGCGCGCACCAGCAGGTCCACGTCGCCGGCGCCGATCTTCTTGCCGCTGGAGGCGGTGTAGTCCCTCGGCGGCGCGACCCAGGCGACCTTGGGCGTGTGCTGGCGGCCGGCCGCCTCCTCGACGGACTTGATCAGCCCCATGCGCAGCGCGCCATGCGCGCGGATGGTCTCGAGCTTCGCGAGCAGCGCGGGGTCGCCATTGATGTCGTCCTGCAGCTCGGTGCCCGTGAAGCCCAACGCCTCGGCATTCAGGAAGATGGTGGGGATGCCGGAATTGATCATGGTCGCCTGGAAGCTGCCGATGCCGGGCACCTCCAGCACGTCCACCAGCTGGCCGGTCGGGAACATCGAGCCGCCATCGGCGTCATCCGCCGGGTCCATGAATTCGAGCCGCACCTCGGCCGCCGGGAAGGTGACGCCGTCCAGCTCGAAATCGCCGGTCTCCTGCACCTCGCCCGCCGTCATCGGCACATGGGAGATGATGGTCTTGCCGATATTCGCCTGCCAGATGCGGACGATGGCGATGCCGTCCCGCGGCACGCGGGCCGGGTCGATCAGACCGTTGCGGATGGCGAAGGGGCCGACGGCGGCGGTGAGGTTGCCGCAGTTGCCGCTCCAATCCACGAAGGGCTTGTCGATGGAGACCTGGCCGAAGAGGTAGTCAACATCGTGATCCGGCCGCGTGCTGCGGCTCAGGATTACCGACTTGCTGGTGCTCGACGTGGCCGCACCCATGCCGTCGGTCTGCTTGCCATAGGGGTCGGGGCTGCCGATGACGCGCATCAGCAGCCGGTCCCGCGCGGGGCCGGGCTGCTGCGCGACTTCGGGCAGGTCCTGCAGCACGAAGAAGACGCCCTTGCTGGTGCCGCCCCGCATGTAGGTGGCGGGGATACGGATCTGGGGTGCGTGGGCCATGGGTGCGTCCTGCGCGATGGTTCGGTGGTTCGGGTCAGCTCGCTTGCCGCGCCGGGCCTTCGGCCTCGAGGAAATCTTGCGCGAAACGTTGCAGCACGCCGCCCGCCTCGTAGATCGAGACCTCCTCCGCCGTATCGAGGCGGCAGGTGACGGGGACTTCGGTCACGCTGCCATCCTTGCGGTGGATGACGAGCGTGAGCGTGGCGCGCGGGGTGCGGGCACCCGCCACGTCATAGGTCTCGGTGCCGTCGAGGCCGAGCGTCAGGCGGTTGGTGCCGGGCTGGAATTCCAGCGGCAGCACGCCCATGCCGATGAGGTTGGTGCGGTGGATGCGCTCGAAGCCCTCGGCCACGATGGCCTCCACACCCGCGAGGCGCACGCCCTTCGCCGCCCAGTCGCGCGACGAGCCCTGCCCGTAATCGGCACCGGCCACGATGATGAGCGGCTGGCGGCGCTCCATGTAGGTCTCGATCGCCTCCCACATGCGCATCACCTGGCCCTCGGGCTCGACGCGCGCGAGCGAGCCCTTGCGGATGCTGCCATCCTCGTGGCGCGCCATCTCGTTCAGCAAGGTGGGGTTGGCGAAGGTGGCGCGCTGCGCCGTCAGATGGTCGCCGCGATGGGTGGCGTAGGAGTTGAAGTCCTCCTCCGGCAGGCCCATCCGCGCGAGATACTCGCCCGCCGCGCTGTCCGGGAGGATGGCGTTCGACGGCGAGAGATGGTCCGTCGTGATGTTGTCGCCCAGCAGCGCCAGCGGGCGCATGCCGGTCAGCGTGCGTTCGCCGGCGAGCGCACCCTCCCAATAGGGCGGGCGGCGGATATAGGTGCTCTGGGGCCGCCAGTCATAGAGCGGGCTGACCTTCTTGCGCGCACCCTGGTTGCCGAACATGGGCGCATAGACCTTGCGGAACATCTCGGGCTTCACGGCGGCGGCGACCACGGCATCGATCTCCGCGTCGGAGGGCCAGATGTCCTTCAGGCGGATTTCCTGGCCCGAAGCATCCAGGCCCAGCACGTCACGCTCGATGTCGAAGCGGATGGTGCCGGCGATGGCATAGGCGACGACGAGCGGCGGCGAGGCGAGGAAGGCCTGCTTCGCATAGGGGTGGATGCGCCCGTCGAAATTGCGGTTCCCGGAGAGCACAGCCGTCGCATAGAGGTCGCGCTCGATGATCTCCTGCTGGATCTTCGGATCGAGCGCGCCGGACATGCCGTTGCAGGTGGTGCAGGCGAAGGCGACGACGCCGAAGCCCAGCGCCTCCAGCTCCGAGGTCAGCCCGGCCTCATCCAGGTAGAGCGCGACCGCGCGCGAGCCCGGCGCCAGCGAGGACTTCACCCAGGGCTTGCGCGTGAGCCCCGCGCGGTTCGCGTTGCGCGCGAGCAACCCCGCCGCGATGACGTTGCGCGGGTTGGAGGTGTTGGTGCAGCTGGTGATGGCCGCGATGATGACCGCGCCATCGGGCATCAGGCTGCCCTCCTGCAC
The DNA here is from genome assembly GCF_033547095.1 of Sediminicoccus rosea. Lineage (NCBI taxonomy): Bacteria > Pseudomonadati > Pseudomonadota > Alphaproteobacteria > Acetobacterales > Roseomonadaceae > Sediminicoccus > Sediminicoccus rosea. The sequence continues at coordinate 1,760,108 of NZ_CP137852.1, forward strand.
CACCGGCCCGGCAATGCCGCGCGCCGCGAGGTCGGAGACGGGCAGGCGGCGATGCGGGTTGGACGGGCCGGCCATGGTGCGCACCACGGTCGAGAGGTCGAAGCGCAGCACGCGCTCATATTGCGCGCGCGCCAGCTGGTCCGACCAAAGGCCGGTCGTCTTCGCGTAGGTCTCGACCAGGCGGATCTGCGCCTCCTCGCGGCCGGTCAGGCGGAGGTAGTCGATGGTCTGCTGGTCAATGGAGAACATGGCGGCCGTCGCGCCATATTCGGGGGCCATGTTGGAGATGGTGGCGCGGTCGCCCAGCGTCAGGCTGGTCGCGCCTTCGCCGTGGAATTCGAGCCAGGCGCCGACGACGCGCTCCTTGCGGAGGAATTCGGTCAGCGTCAGCACGATGTCGGTGGCCGTGATGCCGGGGGCGGCCTTGCCGGTCAGCTCCACGCCCACGATGTCCGGCAGGCGCATCCAGGAGGCGCGGCCGAGCATCACATTCTCGGCCTCGAGCCCGCCCACGCCGATGGCGATGACGCCCAGCGCATCCACATGCGGCGTGTGGCTGTCGGTCCCCACCAGCGTGTCGGGGAAGGCCACGCCGTCCAGCGTGTAGATGACGGGCGACATCCGCTCCAGGTTGATCTGGTGCATGATGCCGTTGCCGGGGGGCACGATCTCCATGTTCTCGAAGGCGTGGCGCGTCCATTCGATGAAGTGGAAGCGGTCCTCGTTGCGGCGGTCCTCGATGGCGCGGTTCTTGGCGAAGGCGTCCTTCTCGAAGCCCGCATGCTCGACGGCCAGCGAGTGGTCCACGATGAGCTGGACGGGCACGACCGGGTTCACCTTGGCGGGGTCTCCGCCCTTCTCGGCGATGGCGTCGCGCAGGCCGGCCAGGTCCACCAGCGCCGTCTGGCCCAGGATGTCGTGGCAGACGACGCGGGCGGGGAACCAGGGGAAATCAATGTCGCGCTTGCGGTGGATGAGCTGGCCCAGCGCTTCGGGCAGCAGGGCCGGCGCGCAACGGCGGACCAGGTTCTCGGCCAGCACGCGCGAGGTGTAGGGCAGGGTGTCATAGGCGCCCGGGGCGATGGCCTCGACGGCGGCGCGGGCATCGAAGAAGTCCAGCTCGGTGCCGGGCAGGCGCTTGCGGTGTTGCGTGTTCATGACTTTGCTCCCTGCCGGGTTCGGCCCAGCGATCTTCCTTCGAGGTCCCCGCCGCGGAAACCGCCGCGCGGCAGGGGGCGGTCAAGGCCCATTCTGCGCGAGGCGCGGCGGCGCCGCCAGATGCGGTGGCGCGGATCAGCCCGTCGCGGACCGCAGCCGCCATGGCCGGGAGGGCGCGGCCCGGATCCTCGCCGGGCGCTCAGTCGGCGGCGGGGAACGGACGCTCCAACAGGGGGAAGGGGATGTGCAGCTCGTGCAGCCGGTCGGTCATCATCTCCTGGTGCCACTTCACCCAGCTTTCCCAGTATTTGAGGCGCAGCGGCGAGAAGCGGTGCTCGTCAAAGGCGGCGGGGCCGGAAGTGGTCAAGGATGCGTCATGCTGCAGCCCGATGGCGAGCGAGGCCTGGAGCTGCTGGACCGCGCCATGGCCATAGACCCGGCGGACACGCCAGCAGAACTCCGAATCCGCGCCGGTCCGGACCGAGTCGAAAAACCCCACGCGCTGGAACACGCTGGCGTGGACGAAGATGGAGGCCGGGTTCTCGTGCACATAGCCGCCGAACCGGCGGACCACGACCTTGCCGTCGCGGCTGACGCGGATCCATTGCGAGGTGGTCAGCGCGACGCCGTCATTCTTGGCTTCTTCCAGGTGGGTCGCGAGGCGATACGGATGCATCCAGTCGTCGGAATCATGGAATGTGTAGAAATCGGATTCGAACTCACGGATCGCGTGGTTCTTCGAGCAATAGGTCCCGGCATTGACGGTATTGAACAGGCCAACCACGCGGGGGTCCTGGCCGGCGAATTTCCGGATGATGTCCGGCGAGTGATCCGTGCTGGCGTCGTCCACGACGACAAGCCGGAGGTTGCGGTGCGTCTGCTGCAGGACGGATGAAATCGCGTGTTCCAGCGTCGCCGAGGAGTTGAAACTGGTCATGATGACGGTGACGAGCGGGCCTTCGCTCGCTTCCGTCCGCGGTGGCGCCGCCTGGGGGAAGACCAGGCCATGGGGGTGGTCGCCTGAAAAACGCAGGGGGATCTTCGACTTGGTTGATGCCTCGAAGAACTTGCCCACAAAGTTGTCGCGCAGCACCCGCAGCCCGCATTCCAGGAAGATGTTGGCGTATGCGAGATACGACTCGAAATAATCGGGATTTTCCTTGAGCAGCGTGGCGATGCGCTGCGATGCGTCCTTGATGGAGCCAGCGGTCAGGTGCGTCTCGGCAATGAAGACCGTCGCTGATGCGGGCAGGTTGGTGCTCTTCGCCTCCGCAATCGTCAGGTAGGCCAAGCTTTCTTGGCTGTTGCGGTTCGATGAGATGATGCCGAGCTGGTAGTAGGGTTCCCAGTCGAGCGGGTGTTGCGTGATGATGTCGAAATAGATCGTCTCGGCCTCGGCGATGCGCCCGCTCCGCGCGCAGGACCTTGCCAGGATCTTCATGGCCCGGCGGCAGTCGTGATCCAGCAGGTGCTGGACGAGCTGTTCCGAGTTCAGCAGCTCCGACATGGCGTGATAGGCCGTCTCCGCCGCGTTCAGGTCCAGCATGCACCGGGCGTAGTTCAGCAGCGCATAGGCAGCCACGGTGCTCGACTTCAGGGCCGGGTCGCCCGAGGCTTCGATGGTGCGGATGACCTGCTGCAGGCGGGTGCAGTCGCGTTCGATGTAGAGCTGGTTGAACACGCCGTTGAGGTAGGAAATGTCGTCGGAGCGGAGGATCTGGTCCAGATCGAAGGCAAAGGCCCGATTTGATTCTGACGTCGCGATATCCGGGTCTTCATAGCTGATGGTTTCCGGCGGGGGCGCGAGAGGCAGGAATTCTCCCGTCAGGCCCTTGATCCGGATGTTGTGCAGGGTGAGGCGCCCCTCCGTATTCTTGAAGCGGATGACGACGATGAACCTTCCTTCCACGCTGGGCGGGATACGCAAGACGCACCGGCCGGCCACGCGTGTCCGTGACATGTTCCGCGCAGTATTCACCAGCTTTTCAAGCGAGGCGCCTTGCCCGTTCGGCTTGATGTGAATGACGGAAATGTATTCGACGATCGCGCCGCGATCATGGCTATAGTTGAAATTGATCTCGATCGTGCTGCCTGCGATCAGGGATTCATTAGGAATTCGGCATGTCAGGTTGAAGGAGGTCTGCGTGACTCTCTTTTCAAGCAGAAGGAGGTCATTTTCATCCTGAGGTTCCAGAAACTGGACCGCTTCAAGATTTCGGCTGTCCTTGGATAAAAAACTCCAGGCATCGTTAATCTTGAGCGGCGGCGTCTTGCCGAACATTTCACTCGGGATGGGCGGAAGCGTGTGGAAAGTATTGCTTTCGGTGGCTGGATTCGAGGTCGTCATTTTGCCCGATGCCGCTGGATGGAGCCGAATGGCTCTTCGTGACCTGGAATTAAAGATTAGGACAAACACGCTGCCCGTGAAACCCGCTTCGCGCGGCGACATTCGCGGGCCGGGCGAACATCATGGAGGCCAGGCGACGCGGCCCATGCAGCCCAGGGTGACCTGGACCGCCGCCTCTCGCGGCTCGCCATCGCGCCCTATCCTGGGCCAGCCTCCCAAGGTCGCCCCGGACAGGCGGCCGGCATGGCGGCTGGGCCCTGGCGCGCCGCAACCCGCGCCCCCGTGATCAGGCCTTCGCGAGGGGCATGATGCGGGACTGTATCTCGGTCCCGCCGAAACGCCGCTTGGGATCAGCATCATAGATGGCGATGAGCCTCTCGTGCTTCTTGGTCCGCAGCGGCTCCTGCACGATGATGTGATAATTCGGGCGACGGCCGAACCATTGGGACAGGAGATCCAGATCCACGGGGTCCTGGACATGGCCCGGGGTCTGCCCAGGCGGCCAGTTATAGGGCACCGAGACGATCACCCGCTTCCCGAGCTCGGTCAGCCGCCGGGCGAAGGGGGCCGGATCCTGAACATGCTCCAGCACCTGGAGACACAGGCACAGGTCGAATTTCTGCGGCAGTTCCGTCGTCAGGATGTTGCCGTAGATCGCCTCGACCGTCTCGGACGCGTAGGGCGCGATGATGTCGATCGAGGTCTTCTTCTCGATCCAGTGGAACCATTCGAGGTAGGGGCACTTCCCGGTTCCGACATCGATGATCGAGGTCGCCTTCGCCCCCACGCACCGAACGAGGTATTCCACGACCCTGTAGTAGATCAGGTCGGAGCGTTCCTCCCAGTAGGCGCCTCCGTAACGTGACTGCGGTTTTTCCATGGGCGGGGTCAACTTTCGGGCGGGGAGGGACAGATCACGCTGCTGCCGCCGGCGGCGGCGGGGCGAGGCGCTTGAGGATCACCTGGCCATCCTTCCACAGGATCTCGATCTCATCCTTGTGCAGATCGAGGAAGATGTTGATCGCATCATGCGGCCTGCCCTCGGGCGGGCGATCCTTGCCCCAGTCATAGTCATCGATCATCAGCAACCCGCCCGGGCGCAGCAGGGGCCAGGTCAGCAGGGCCTGGGCCAGCACATGGTCGCGCTTCTTGCCGGCATCGAGATAGATGAAATGATACTGCCGCTTCTCGCCGGCCAGGCGATCGAGATGGGCGATCGCGCTGCCTTTGATCTTGGTCAGGCGGTCGCCGAAGCCTTGCATGTTTCGATCGAACCGCGCCTCGAGCGGGCCGGGGAAGAGGTCGATGCAGGTCAGGCGCGACTGGGGCAGGTAGTTCAGGAAGAACAACGCCGACCGGCCTTCGAACGAGCCGACCTCCAGCAGATCGACCGGCCGGTCCCGGAACCGGCGCAGGAACCGGTGCCACCGCCGGATCTTGTTGGTCACCCAATCCGTCGTGAATTCCTTGTCCCGGAACCAGTCCTGCGCCTCAAGCACGACGGCCTGCGCCTGTTCGGCCGCGCTTGGCGCGCTGGTGCCGGGTGTCGCGGCAGCATTGGTCATGACGCAAACCCCCGCAGTTCATGTTTCCCGCCGCGGCGACCTTCGGGCCGTGCTGCGCCGGGAGTTGTTGCGCCGCGCCTCCGCGACGGCTGGTGGCGCCGGCCTGAGGCTTTTCCAGGCCGGGAAAGGACGCCCGGCGCGATATTGCGCCGGCCGCGGGCCCTTGCAAAGGCGCGGGCTTCCAGGCCAGCAAGCGGTCCGGCGGGTTGCGGCCCTGCACGGCCCGGGCCGCGCGCATGGACAGGGCAACTCCGCCTATTCCAAGGTGCGGCCGAGGGCCGAATCGCGGGGCGATCGCAATGAAGGACATGGCGTCCGGTGAGCAGACGGAACGGCCTGGCGCCGAGCAGGCCGAGATCCTGCGGCGCCTTCGGGAGAGTCTCGCGGCCGGCGCCACCGACGGTATCGGGGCGGAACTGGAACGCTGCTTCGCCACCTGGCCGCGCAGCCCCGAATTCCGCCTCCTCTGGCTGCAATGGCTGGAGGGAACGGGGCAGCAGCCGGCATTTCGCGCGGCCGCCCGCCTTTCCCGCACGCTGTTCCCCCATTCCGTGCCGGTGGCCCGGATCGCGTTGCGCGTCGCCGTCGAAGAGGGCGCCTTCGAGGAGGCGGCGGATCTGCTGACCGGCGTGATCTGGCCGGCGCGTCTCGATGCCGCGATCCGGGAGGCCTGCCTGCGTTCGTTCCTCCGCTTCAACGCCGAGGGGGATCGCGTCGAGGCTGTGCTGCTTCGCCTGCTGGAGATCGAGCCGGATTGCCCCGCGCTGCTGATCCACCTCGCCGACGGCGACCTGCGGCGGGGGCGCTTCGCCATGGCGCTGGAACGGCTCGAACGCGCGGAGGGCGCGGCCCCCCTCCCGCCGGGCGCGGAGACCCTGCGCCTCGAGGCGCTGCTGGCCTCCCCCGAGCGGGACGAGGCCTTCCTCCGCGCGCTGGAGCGCGCCCTGCTGGCATCCCCCAACACGCCCCGCCTCTACGCGCTCAAGCACGAGGTCCATCAGGCGAGGGGCGAGAAGGAGGCGGCACGCGCCACCCTCGAACTCGCCTGCCACCGCTTCCCGGAGGATCCGTCCTTCGCGCTGCTCGCGCTCCATGGCCGCCTGGCCGACAAGGATGCGGAGGGCGCGGGGCAACTGCTGCGGGACCGGGTCTGGCGCTCCGCCCTGCCCGAGCGCAAGCGGCGCGAGGCGCTGGGCCTGGTCGTGCGCGGCTGGACCAGGGCCGAGACGCTGCAGCCCTTTCTCGAGGAATTGCTGCAGGACACGCCGGATGACCGCTTCGTGCTGGTGAAGCTGGCCAGCCTCGCGACGCGGCAGCGGCAGCATGTCCGGGCCGCCCGCTACCTCCAGCGGGCGGAGGCGCATGGCCCCTTGCCGCCCGAGGCGCAGTCCATGCGGATCAACCTGCTCGTGCTCGGCGGCAACCTCGAAGGCTCGCTCGCCCTGGCCAAGCAGCAGCTGGCCGCGAATCCCGACCGGAAGGACCTCGTGCGCCGCGTCAATGTCGTCGCCTCGCTGCAGGGCAGCGAGGAGGATGTGGTGCAGAGCCTGCGGCAGGCGATCACGCAGTGGCCGACCGACAACTCGATCCTCCAGCGCTACAACCGCGCTATCCTTCCCGAAGCCGAGGACGAGGCCCTGTTCGAGCATGTGACGCGCTTCCGGCGGGCGAATTCGGTGGACGGGCGGTGGCGCTACCAGTTCGCCCTCGCATGCCTGCGCCGGAATCGGACGCCGGAGGCCTGCGCCATGCTGCGCGACCTCGCCCGCGACGAGCAGGTGGGCGTTGAGGCGCGGCGGCTCCTCGGCGTGCTGGAAACCTTGCCGCGCGAGGAGTGGGACGCCCGCGCCCGTTTCTCGAACGACGCCACGAAGGATGTGCGGGTGATGCGGGCGCCGGCGGCGAAGGCGACCTTCATCGTCATGGCCGGCGTCCATGGCGGGCTCGGCAGCCTGCCCTTCACCCATCTCGACGTCCTGCTGCAGCGGCACCCGATCAACATCATCTACCTGCGCGACAACAAGTGGAGCGCCTTTACCGCCGGCGTCCCGGGCCTGGGTCCGGACGAGCCCTCCACCATCGCCGCCCTGGTCGCGCTGTGCGCCGAGCTCGGCCCCCTGCCGGTGGTCACCTTCGGCGGCTCGCTCGGCGGATGGTCCGCCCTGCGCTATGGCGCGCTGATGGGGGCGCAGGCCGCGGTGTCCCTGGCCGCGCCGATCCGGCTGTCGCCGCGGGATCCCGACTCCGCCCGCTTCATGCAGCACTACCTGACGCACATCATGCCCGAGGCGACGCAGGACCTGCTCGGCCTGCTCGGCCGGACGCCCTCGCTGCGCATCATCCATGTCTATAGCGGGCAGAATGCGCGGGACGCATCCAACGCCGAACAGCTCGCGCAGGCGGGCCATGTGACCCTGATGCCGCTCGAGAACTGCGACGATCACTTCGTCGCCGCGCACCTGGTGGCCGCGAAGGGCTTCCATCCGCTGATCGAGCAGGCCATCGCGCTCGCACAGGACGCGATGACCGCCTGATCGCGCGCGCGGGGGCAGGGGGCGGCATCCCGGCAGCGCCGGCCCTGGCCATGGCGCCGCGGCCTTGCGGTGGTGGAGGCGGTGACGAAGGGCTATGATATGCGCACCCTCCGATCATGGACCGCCGCCGGTGATGGAACATCTCCCCTGATGCCGATGCCGATCAATCCGACCGTGGTCATCGCCGTTGCCCGGGCAGGCCTTGCATGACCGATGGCCCCGCGCCGCATCGCCGGCTCGCCATCGCCGGCGTCTTCGACATCGCGAATTATGGCGACCAGCTCTTCCCGCTCATCGCCATCCATCGCCTGGCGTCCCAGGGTGTCGAGGTCGAGGCGGTGGCTCCCGCCGGGCGGCTTCGCCTGCGGCCCGATGCAAGGACGCCGCGCGACCTCACCTGGCTGATGACGACCGAGGAGGAGATCCATGCGGTCCTCATCGGAGGCGGCAACATCCTCTACAACCTGCGCGTGGACTACGCGGCGGATGCCCGCATCGGCGAGAGCCATTTCGGCCAGGGGCAGCACACCGGGCTGTGGCTCGGCGCCGCGCTCGCGGCCGCCATGCGCGACATCCCCTTCGGCTTCAACGCCCCCGGAATCCCCTATCCCTTCTCCCGGCCGGTCGCCCGCGACGTGCTGAAGCCCGTGCTGGACGCGGCCGACATCGCCGCCGTGCGCGACGAGGCCAGCGCCGTGCTGGCCCGCGCGGCGGAGGCCCAGGTCCATGTCGTTCCCGACACCGCCATCGACATCGCGGACATGTGGCCGCGACATTCCCTGGACCCGGCGCTCGGTGCCTTCGCCGCGCGCAGCGGCTGGAGCGGCGCGCCCCATGTCGCGGTCCATCTGCGCGCCGGACCGGATGAGGGCGGGCATATCCGCGAGGTCGCGCGCGAGCTCGACCGCTTCTGCACGGATCATGCGCTCGAGGCCGTGATCATCGCCATCGGCGACGATCTCGGCGACGGGCAGACCGCCGTCGCGCTCCGCTCGGCCATGACCGTGCGAACCCACCTGCTGGACGGATCGGCCACCCTGCGCGAGGTGGCCGCCGCCATCGCGCAGGCGCGCCTGTACCTGGGCGGCTCGCTGCACGGCTACATCACCGCGGCCGCCTATGGCGTGCCCGGCGTCATCACCACCACGCGCCCCCACCGGAAATTCGGCGGCTTCCTGGAATGGATGGAGCGGCCCGAGGATCTGGCGCGAAGCTGGAGCCTCGCCTGCGAGAAGGGTGCCGCGCACCTCCAGGCCGGGCTCAGGCCGCAAGTGCCGCCGCGGCTGCGCGCCGGGCTGGACCAGCACTGGCAGGCGGTGGCCGGGATGCTGCGCAGCCCCACGCGCCGTGCGCCGGAGCGCGCCGCGCTGCTGCGGGCCCTGACCGCGCGGGCCGCCGCCCAAGGCGGCATGGCATGGCTGCTGCAACCCTTCCTCCGGCCGGCCGCGGGCGGCGGCACGCCATGACCCACGCGACCATCGCCGACCTGCTGCATCACCGCGCCCTCAGCCAGCCCGAGGCGCCGGCGATCCTGTTCCTCGAGCGCGGCGAGCGCCCGGGCGGCTCCGACACCTATGGCACGCTGGACCTGGCCGCGCGCCGCATCGCGGCGCAGCTTCTGGCGATGGGCCTCTCCGGCCGGGCGGTGCTGCTGGCCTGCGACACGGGGCTGCCCTTCGTGCGCGCCTTTCTCGGCTGCCTCTATGCCGGCACCTATCCGGTGCCGGTGCCGCCCCTGGCGCGGCGGGAGCGTGGCGAGCGCCTGCGGCACATCATCCGCGATGCCGCGCCGGCCGCGATGATCGTGGAGAGCCGGGGGCGCTCCCTGGCGCAGGAGGCGACCGACCTTCCCATCCTGGTCGTGGACGAGGCGCTGCCGGAGATTCCCGCGCTGGAGCGGCCCGAGGCCGTGGCGCCGCAGGATATCGCGTTCATCCAGTACACCTCGGGCTCGACCATGGCGCCGCGCGGCATCGCGGTCACGCATGGCAACATCATGGCCAACCAGGCGATGATCCAGCAGGCCTTCGGCCATGACGCGAGCACCGTCGTGATGAGCTGGCTGCCGCTCCATCATGACATGGGGCTGATCGGTTCCATCCTGCAGCCGCTCTACCTGGGCGGGCGCTGCATCCTGGCCTCGCCTCTCGCCTTCCTCCAGCGGCCCGTGCGGTGGCTCCGCGCGATCTCGGAATACCGCGCGACCACCAGCGGCGCGCCGAACTTCGCCTTCGACCTCTGCGTGCGGCAGATCCCGGAAAAGGAGCTGGCGGGGCTCGACCTCTCCTCCTGGACGCTCGCCTTCTGCGGCTCGGAGCCGGTGCGCCCGGGCACGATGCAGCGCTTCGCCGCCCGCTTCGCCCCCGCCGGCTTCGACCCGGCGGCGCTCTACCCCTGCTACGGCATGGCCGAGGCCACGCTGTTCATCAGCGGCGGCGCCCCGGGGCAGGGCGCGCGCAGCGTGATCCTGCCGCGCAGCGGTTTCGCCGATGTCTCTGCCCATGCCGACGCGGCCCAGCCGGTCACCAATTGCGGGGCAGCGACGGCGCCCGGGCGCGTGGCCATCCTCGCGCCCGAGACGGCGCGCCCGCTCGGCGAGAATGTCGTGGGCGAAGTCTGCGTGGCCGGGCCGCATGTCAGCCCCGGCCTCTGGGCGCCCGACTGCGCCGGGCGCATCCGCCCGCATGACGGCCGCATGGTGATGCTGGACGGCACGCCCTATCTGCGCTCGGGCGACATGGGGATGATGATCCAGGGCGAGCTGCATGTCGTCGGCCGCATCAAGGACATGATCATCGTGCGCGGCGCGAACATCTACGCGGAGGACATCGAGCACGCGCTGCTCGAGCAGCCCGAGGCGGCCGATCTCGTGGCCGCGGCGGCGGTCGCGGTCGAGCGCGACGAGGCGGAGATGCTGGTGCTGCTGTGCGAGCTTTCCACCGGGGCGCGGGCCGGCCTGCCCGTGACCATCGCCGAGACGCTCCGCCGGCGCGTCGCGGAAGCGGTCGGCCTGATGCCCGGCGAGATGGTGCTGCTTCCCCCGCGCAGCCTGCCGCGCACCACCAGCGGCAAGATCCAGCGCGGCAGGGCGCGCGCCGCCTGGCTCGATGGCCAGCTGGCGCCGTCCCGCTGGTTGCCGGCATGACCGCGCCCTTCGCGCCGCAGCCCCCGGACGCGCGGCCCGGCCCGCCCGTCTGGTGCGAGGCGGAGCAGGTCTGGCGCCTGACGCGCTACGCCGATGTGAGCGCGCTCCTTCGCAAGGCCGACGCGGAGGTGGTCGAGTTCCAGGACCGGATCGCCGCGATCGGGCGCCGGGCGGGGCGCGACTATGGCAGCCTTGTCCGGCTGCTGTCGGGCATCCTGTTCTTCCGCAATCCGCCCTGGCAGACGGAGGCGCGCGCCGCGCTGCGCCGCGCCCTGGGCGCCATGGCCGCGCGCATCTCGGAGGCCGAGATCGCTCCCCTCGTCGAGGACGCTGTCGCCGGGCTGCTTGCCGATGCGGAGGGGAATGTCGATGTCGTCGCGCCCCTGGCGGACCGTGTTCCGGTCCTGGTCATGGCGCATCTCCTCGGCCTTTCCGAAGCGACGGTCGAGACGCTTCACCTGCAGGGCAAGGGCGTCGTCAATGCCTGGCAGAGGGCCATGCCGCTGCGGGCCTATGATGCCCTCCAGCAGCAGGCGGCCGGGATCGACGCGGCACTCCGGCAGGAGATCGACCGCGCCCGCGCGGATGGCGGCCCCCTGCGGATGTTCCTCGAGGCGGGGGAATTCGTGGAGGATGACGAGACCGTCGGCATCCTCTTCGGCATCATCATGGCGGGCATCGAGACCACGTCCGGCCTCCTGGCGAGCGTGCTCTACGCTGCCTGCCTCGAGCCGGGCGCCGCCGAGGCGCTGCGCCAGGGGAGTTTCCCGGAGCGCGGCTTCGTCGAGGAGGTGCTGCGCATGGCCCCGCCGGTCCGCCGTCCCTCCGCGCGGCGGCTTGCCACGGCGCAGCAGTTCGGCGACATCGCCTTGCCGCCCGGCAGCCTGGTCGGCGTGGACCTGATGCTGGCGCAGCGCGACCCCGCGGCCTACGAGGACCCGCACCGGTTCGATGCCCGGCGCCAGCGGCCCACCGTGCTGGCGTTCGGCAGCGGAATCCATGCCTGCCTGGGCGGCCACCTCGCCACGCTGGAGGCCCGCCTCCTGCTCCGTTCCGTCCTGCGCCGCGGCGTCAGCCCCGCCCCCGGCGCCGAGATCGAATGGGACCCGGATCCCACCTTCTGCCGCCTGCTGCGGTTCAGGCTCCGCCTCGATCATGAAAGAAAGCGCCCGCTCCATGCTGAATGACCAGCCGCCCGCCCGTGACGCCGTCCAGACCTGGATGGTCCAGTACATCGCCTCCGTCATCGACGTGGCGCCCGATGACGTCGTGCTCGATCGGGATTTCCGCGAGATCGGCATGGACTCGGCCGAGGTGGTCATCATGACGGGCGTCCTCGAGGAGGAGTTCGCGCTCGAGGTGCGGGCCGAACTGCCCTTCGAGCACCCGACCATCGCCGCCTTCATCGACGCCCTGGCCGAGAAGGGCCTGGTGGCTGCATGAGCGGAGGGCCGCGCCCCTCCGTCAGCCTCGTCATCGCGGCCTATGCGATGCAGCGCGAACTCCCGCGCACCCTCCGCTCGCTCTCGACCGCCTACCAGCGCGACCCGCCTGCCGCGCGCTGGGAGCTGATCGTCATCGACAACGGATCGCCGGAGCCGCTGGCGGAGCCCAAGGGCTGGGCGGATCCCGCGGTCACCCTCCGGCTGGTCCGCCTGGAGGGGGAGGCCAGCCTGGCCGCCGCGCTGAACCATGGGCTCGGCCTAGCGCAGGGCGAGCTGGTCGGTGTCTGGATCGACGGTGCCCGCATGGCCTCGCCCGGGCTGCTGGGCGCCTGCGCCCGCGCCGCCGCGCTGCATCCGCGGCCGGTGATCGCCACGCGGAACTATCACCTGGGCCACGGCCTCCAGCACAGCGAGGGCATGCGCGGCTACGACCAGCAGGCCGAGGATGCGCTGCTCGCCTCCATCGGCTGGCCGGACGGCGCCGAGCGCCTGGTCGAGATCTCGACGCCCGAGCAGGCGGACCCCGGCGGCGCGCTCATCGAGACCAACGCCCTGTTCATGACGCGCGCCCTCTGGGGCGAGCTGGGCGGCTTCGACACCCGCTTCGCCGGGCCGGGCGGCGGCGCGGTCAATGCCGACATGTTCCTCCGGGCCTGCGCCGCGCCGGGCACCCAGCTCATCCGCATCCTGGGGGAGGGGACCTTCCACCAGTTCCATGGCGGGGTCACGACCGGCGCCGGGCAGGAGAGGGCCGCCTGGCTGCTCAAGATGGGCAGCAAGCAGTATTTCCGCCTCCGCGGCCGGCCGCTGCGCGCGGTGCGCGACCTCGGCTGGCTCTATGATTCGCGGCGGGGGCTGGTTCATCCCCCGGCCATGCAGGAGGCGGCCGATGACCGAGCAGGCTGAGATCGGGATCGTCGTGATCAGCTACAACATGGCGCGGGAACTGCCACGCACCCTGATGTCGCTCTCGCCCGGCTACCAGGCGAACTGCCCGCCCGGGCGCTGCGAGGTGGTCGTCATCGACAACGGCTCGGCCGAGCCGCCGCGGGCGGAGCAGTTCGCGGACCTCGGGCTGCGCCTCTCGGTCCATCGCCAGCCCGATGCGGGCCCGTCGCCGGCCGCGGCGGTGAATCTGGGCCTCTCCCTGCTCTCGGCGCCGCTCATCGGCGTCTGGATCGACGGGGCGCGGCTTGCCTCGCCCGGGCTGATCGATGCCTGCGCGCGCGCCGCCCGGCTGCACCCGCGGCCCGTGGTCGCGACGGTCAATTATCATCTCGGCCCGTCGGAACAGTATCTCAGCATGCAGTCCGGCTATGACCAGCAGGAGGAGGATCGCCTCCTGGCCCGGATCGGCTGGCCCGGGGGCGCGTCGCGGCTCGGGGAGATCTCCACGCAGGTCTGGCACGGCGGACGCGACGGCCCGATGCTGGAGAGCAATGCCCTGTTCCTCCCCCGCGCGCTCTGGACCGAGCTTGGTGGCTATGACGAGGCCTTCACCGGCCCCGGCGGCGGGGCGGTGAACATCGACACCTTCACGCGCGCCTGCGAGGCGCCCGGGACGCAGTTGATCGTGGTGGAGGATGAGGGCACCTATCACCAGTTCCACGGCGGGACGATCAGCAACGGCCCCGGCCATGCGATCGAGGCGACAAAGCGCCTGGCCGCGGAATACTATCGGCTGCGCCGCCGGCCGCTGCGGCCGGTCAAGGTGCCACGCTGGTGCTTCGATCCGTCTTCCGGCGCGGTGGACAAGGGCAGGGAAGACCAATGACGACAGCAACGCAGACCCATGAACCGACCTGGGAGCGGCTGCCGGCGCCCTACCCCGATCTCGTCATCGCGCCGGACGAGCCCTTTCCGGCGCTCGCGCATCTCTCCCTGCGCCTGAAGACCTATCGCCACCTCCTCGCGACGCGCGTGGCCGGGCCGGCCGGGCGCAGCCTGCTCGATCTCGGCGCCGGCCCGGGGCATTTCGCCCGGATCGCCAGCCGCCAGGGCTTCGCCGTCACCGCCGTTGACGCGCGCGAGCCCTGGACGCTGACGGGGCAGACCTCCGCGCGCCAGATCCGCGAGTATGACTTCGTCCAGATGGATCTGCGGAAGTTCGACCGGCTGCGGGATTTCGACGTGATCGCCATGATCGGCGTCATCTACCACCTGCCGCTGGAGGATCAGCTGGGCCTCCTGGCGGCCTGCCGGGGCAAGGTCGTCATCATCGACACCGAGATCTACGACCCGTCCGCCATCGCCGCCGACCGGCAGCACCGCTTCACGCGCCGCACGACGGCCGAGGGCTATGCGGGCGCGGATTGCCTCGAACGCGGCGAGGTCTATTCCTCCCACCTCAATCCATCGAGCTTCTGGTTCGAGGAGGAGAGCTTCGCGCGGGCGATCGCCGATCTGGGCTTCCCCCGCGTGACCGTCCTCGACCCGCCCTACCGCTCCGCCTTCGGGCCGCGCCGCTGGTATGTGCTGGATGGCTAGCCGGCCGAGCGTCTTCCTGACAGGAACCTTCGACGTCTCCAACTACGGGGACCTGCTCTTCCCGCTGGTGGCGGCGGCCCGCCTCGCGGCGGCCGGTGTGGATGTCGTGCCCGTCGCGCCCACCGCGAACCAGCCGGCCTTCAGCGACGCCATGGCCCCGGTGGCGGCCGCGCGGATGCTCGGCGATGCCTCGCTCGCGCCATGCGGCGTTCTGGTGGGCGGCGGCTACATCCTGATGGCGCAGCCGGCCAGCGGCATGCGGAGCTACGAGCAGGCGGGCGTCGCGCGCGAGGCCTATCCGTCGCTGTGGATCGGCGCGGCCCTCGCCGCCGCGATCCGTGACATCCCGCTGGTGCTGAACGCGCCGGGCGCGCCGTTTCCCTTCGCATCGGGCCGGCGGGATGATTTCGCCGTCCCTGCGCTGCGTGCCGCCGACTACCTCAGCGTGCGGGACGCCCAGAGTGCCCGGATGTTCGCGCCCGCCGCACTCGATTGGTCCATCGTGCCCGATACCGTCCTCGACCTGCCGCGGGTCTGGTCGGCCGAGGAACTGGCCGGGCTGCATGCCGGCCGGCTTGCGCATTGGGGCCTTCCGTCCGGCACGCCCACCCTCGCGATCCATGTGCGGGCGCGCGCCCTCGGCGACCCCGCCGAACTCGCCGCGCGGATTGACGCGCTGGCCCTTCGGCACGGCCTGTTTCCCCTGCTGATGATCCTCGGCTCCGAACTGGGGGACCGCCCGACGGCGCGGCGAATCTCCGCCGGCATGACCTGCGCCCACCGGATCGTGGATGACGCGGGCAGCCTGCGCGAGCTGGCGGCCCATCTCGCCAGCTCGGTGGCCTATGTGGGCAGCTCATTCCACGGCTATGTCACGGCGAGCGCCTACGGGAAGCCGGCCGTCTCGGTCGCCATTCCGGCGCATGGCAAATACCGTGGGTTGCTGGACCAGCTGAGCCGGCCAGGCGATCTCGCCCGGGACTGGCAGGAGGGCTTCGCGCGCGCGGAGGCGCATCTGGCCCGCCCGCGACCATCGCTTCTGCCGCCCGGGATCGGCGAGGCCCTGGACCGGCACTGGGCCACGATCACCGCGGCGCTGAACGACGCTTCCGCGGGCCGTGCCCGGCGGATGGACTTCCTGCGGAGCTATCTGCGCGGCGGCGCCCGCCACCTGACCGCGCCGTGGGTGGTGGCTCCGCATCTCTCCCGCCGGCAGTGACCTGCCGCCCCCGGACAAGGCGCCGGCGTCCGCTGGGGGCGATGCGGGACGGATTGCGGGCGTCGGCGAAAGATCGCCCGGAACTCGCGAACAGGGTTGGGGAATGGCGGATGAGGTGTCCGCCTTGATAGTATCCCGGCCCGTCTCTACCTGTTCCAAGAGCGGCCTTTTTTCTGGGGTAATTCGTTAAGCTCATCCCCTACCGTTTCCGCTTGTCTCCCTCTGTTCCCACGCTATTGTGGGAACAAGAGTGGGAAGCGAGAGCATGGCGGACATATCAGCGAAGGCGTTGAAGGCGAGGCTCGCAGCCCTGGCAGAGAACCCGCCCGGCAAGGTGGTCAGGATCATGGCTGGCGGGGGCCTGCATCTGCTGGTGAAGCCCTCCCATGAGGCCGGCGCCGGGGTGTGGGTGCTGCGCGTCACGGTGGCCGGCAAGCGCCGCGATATGAGCCTGGGGGCCTTCCCCTTGGTGGGGCTGGCAGATGCCCGCGTGGCCGCAGAGGATGCGCGCCGGCTGGCAGCCAAGGGGGCGGACCCCATTGCCGACCGTGCCGAGAAGAAGGCCGCTGCTGCCCCTGCCATCACAACCACCTTCAAGGCAGCCGCCGAGGCCCTGCACCGCGCCAAGGCCCCCGAGTGGAAGAATCCCAAGCATGGCGCCCAATGGCTCGCCACGTTGAAGGCCCATGTGTTCCCCAAGATCGGCGCGCGGCCTGTCGCCAAGGTGGATACGGATGATGTGCTGCGTGTGCTGCAACCCATCTGGACGAAGACACCTGAGACTGCCTCTCGCGTGCGGGGGCGTATCGAGGCGGTGCTGAACTACGCTGCCGCGACGGGAAGCCGCCCGCGTGGCCCGAACCCGGCGACATGGCGGGGGCATCTGTCGGAAGCCCTGGGCGCCCCGTCCAAGCTGAAAGCGGTGGTCAGGCGGGAGAAGGGGAAGGGGGAGAACCATCCCTCTCTCCCCTGGCAAGACATGCCGGCCTTCATGGAGGCCCTGGACACTCGCAAGGGCATGGCTGCCCTGGCGCTGCACTTCTCCATCCTGACCGGCGCCCGCACGGGCGAGGTGCGAGGCATGACCTGGGGAGAGCTGGATCTTCAAGCCTCCCTGTGGGTAGTCCCTGCTGCGCGCATGAAGGCGGGTAGGGTGCATTTCGTCCCTCTGTCCCCTGCCGCGCTGGCGGTGCTGGACGAAGTGAAGAAGCTCGCCGCTGGCCGGGATAGCCTGGTGTTCCCCGGCCAGCGCAAGGGCAAGGCCCTCAGTGACATGACCCTCTCCATGCTGGTCAGGGGCATGGCAACGGATGGGCTGGCCGAGGGCGAGCTTCCCCGCTGGCGTGATCCTGAGGGGCGGGTGGTGGTGCCGCATGGGTTCCGCGCGACGTTCAAGGCGTGGTCCCTGGCCCAAGGCTGGGCGGACCATCTGAGCGAGAAGGCCCTTGCCCATACCGACAAGGACAAGGTGCGGGCTGCCTATGCGCGCGAGCCTCTGACAGAGGAACGGCGCCCGATGATGGACGCATGGGCCGGGTGGTGTGGAAAGTCCGCACCGGCTGCCGTGGCCTCCCTGGCGGCTGCGAAGGCAAAGCGGCAGGCTTCGGCCTGAGTGATCCGCGCCCGGCGGTTCCGGGCACGAGGGCGGCCGGTGGGGTGGGTTCAGCACCCCTCCGGCCTGACCCCACAACGGGAGAGGTCTTCCCATGGGTGAGGCTGACAGAACGATGGCGATGCGATCCATCGCCGGCAATGGTGCCAACACGGATCGGAGGAAGCGCGCATGACGCCCGTGGATCAGGTGGCGGCCCTTCGGGCGCTGACCACGACACCCCATCCGGACGCACGCCTGCTGGCCATCTGCGAGCGCCTGGCCATCATCTTCGATGAGCAGGATCAGCTATGGCGGCACAAGCGGCCTGGCTACGTGGCTCGATCCAATGAGCTGACCAGCGAGCGTGAGCCGCTGATGAGGGAGCTTGCGAAGCGGCCGGCGCTGACCGCTGCGGGGCGGCAGGCGAAGGGCGAGATCGCCGGCCGAGGGATGATGGGTGGCGCCGTGTGGACTGACCTCGCGCGCTCCGCCTTGCAGGACTACCGGAACGCTGGCCAGTCCAGCGAGATCGGACAGTGAGCGACGAGCCCGATCTCCGGATCATTCCGGCAGGCTGGGTGCCCCTGAGCGCTGCTATTGCCTGGGTGGCCGAAGGCACAGCCATGGTTGATTGGAACACCCGCTTCTACCTCGGTGCCAACTATTGGCCGCTGAAGACCCCCCAGCAGATCGCGGCGGCTTTGCGCGATCTGCTCGAAGGGAACGACGGGCGCCATCGCGAATTCCCCTACCTCACCCGTATCGCGGATCGAATGGCACGCAGTCGGTCGATCATAGGGCCTGACGAGCATCTCTGGAGCGTGCTGAATCTGGCTTGCCCGCACCAGCGGGCGCCAGCAGCGCGCGCTTTTGCCGAGGAGTTGATCCGCAGCCTGGACGGCAAGGAAGTCCAATACGAGGCGCTTTGGCGAGCGTCCGAGACCCTTCGTCGCGCGATCGCAAAGGGCGAACTGCCGGCGTTCGGCTTCGAGGGAGAGGCGCCCGAGCGCCAACATCCTTACGATCCGGATGATCTGGACCCGATCCGCAAACCGCGTGCGCGCATTCCGCCAGAGGTCTGCGCTGCGCCCGTTACTGTGGGCCGCACCGGCATTCTGCCCTATGCGCGCGGCGACGACGCTGACGGGGGCTTCGAGTATCTCTGGTCTGAGGTGCTCATTGATGGGGAAGACCTCCTTCGCTTCAGGGAGGCGTCAGGAGCGCCGTCCGCGCCCTACGTGCCGCGGCGCCCACCGTATGACGACGAACCGGATGAGAGCGAGCGAAGCCGCCGCGGCCGGAAGCCCACCTACGATTGGGAGCCGTTCAAGCAAGTTTTGAAAGCCAAGGTGAGGGAGAGCTGCGGCGGCCTAACCGATAAGTCTTTGACGGACGACATGTGGGCTTGGGTCGGAGAGAACATGCCGGCTGGCCCTGACGACAAAACCATCAGAACCGAGTTCCGGAAGTTGGTTCCACGCGGCCTGCTCGCCGACAAATAGGCCCGGCGCAATTCGGACAGTCCCGGCGCAATTCCAGATCGAATTGCGCCGGGAATTGCGCCGTGCATCGCGCCGCTCAAGGTGACTATTGGATCGCCGTTCCCGCGCGCTTCCGTGCGGGTCAGGAGACGGCGAATGAACACTGAAACCCTGAACACCCCCGAGATGGTGCCGCTTCCGCGTGCGCCCGGCATCTTCGGCCTTTCGCGGTCCGGGCTCTACCGCCTGGCCGCCGATGGCCACATCCGCATGGTCAAGATCGCGTCGCGCACGCTGGTGGATGCCGGCAGCGTGCGGGCGTTCCTGGCGACGCTGCCCGAGGTGCAGCCGCGCCACGACCCGCGCCGTGCGGGTGGCCGGTAAGCCATGACGCAGATTGGCAGCGCCACGACGCGGCGGGGTAGCGCCCCGCCCGTTTCCACCTCGCAGCGCAAATAGAAACGCCCTCGACCGGGGGCCGAGGGCGCGCGAACTGCTGAAAAACTCTGGCGGCACCGGAGATATAGGCGGATCGCGGCGCTTTTCCAAGGCTTTTCGGGCGGGGCAAACCGGAAGATCGTCCCGTGGTTCAACGTTCTGATGTCAACAATTCTCGCAACCTGCCGCCTGACCTGGTGGCGATAACCCAGGCGGCGCGGACGTCCCTGGTGGCCGCCGCCATCCTGAACGGGGAGACGGAGCGGCCGACGCAGGCCGATGTTGCGCGCCATGAGGCGGGGCACGTCATGGGGAGCGCGCTCCTGGGCGGCGGCACGCGGTCCAGCTGGGTTCGGTATTGCCAAGGTGCGTGGATCGGCATGACCGTCCCGCGGGATGTGCCCGCCTGGCACGTCCCGAAGATCGGTGGGCTTCAGATGCTCACCCCGCAGGGCTGCATCGCCCGCACCGTCTTTTGCTGGAGCGGCCCTGTTGCCGAACGCCAGCACGGCCGGGGTGGTGGCGCCCTCAACTTGGCGAACGACATGGCCGAGATGGTGCAAGGGTGCGAGGCGCTCCGTGTCGGCATCACCATGGCGATGTTCCCGAACGCGCAGCCCGAGGACCACGACGACTACGAGAGCATCCAGCATGCCGGGAAAGTCATCACCGACCGTCTCCACGGCTGGACTGTCGCCGCGCTGGGGCGGGAGCTCGAGCGCGTGGAGGCCACCGCGGCGAAGCTGGTCACGCACGGGCGCCTGATCGGCCGCCAGCTTGATTGGATCATGCGTGGCCTCACGCCGATCTCGCCCAGCGACCTGTTTGACCACCTGCGCCAGGGCCTCGCGGTTGGCCCGCTGCCCCCCAACATTCCGCCGGCCTACCTGGAAGGGATGCAGGCCTCCGCTTTCGGCTCGGGCGCGGAGTAAGCGCTATGAAACCTGCGATCCCCGAAGACAACCACAAGGAGACGCAGGAAGCGTTTCGTGAGGCGGCACACGGCGCCTACGACCCTCACGAAGCCGAAGGTCGCGCGGCTATGGCTGAGTTGGAAAGCCAGGCGACCCTCGCGCCTGAGAATGGCAGCGGCGTTGCTGCCGCCACGGCCCCGCTGCCTGAGCCCCGCTTCGGGCTGACCTTCGGCCGGTCCCGGGCGGAGGTCCGCTGGCAGGATCGTCGCGCCGTCACCTTCACCGAGCTTGGCGACCTGCTGCGGCACGCGCCCGTGGGCGGCAAGGATGGCCCCTGCTACACGCCGGCCGTCTTCTCCGGCACGGTGCGCCGGAAGGATCAGGCGACCAAAATCCATGTCGTGGTGCTGGACGCCGACTGCGGCCACACCCTCGACGAGATCAGGACCGCCATCGCGGCGCGCGGCTGGCGCGCGATCATCCATTCCACCCATAGCCACCTGACCGAGCGCACCCACCTCGCCGCGGCGCCGGCGGAGAAGTGGCTGACGGCCAACCCGGGCGCGACGATCACGGACTACATGGTGGCCAAGGCCGGCTACCTGCCGCGCGTCGTCGCCAAGGCCCAGGTGGTGGACGAGGTTGCCGAGGGCGCGGCGCGGAACCTCGTGGTGCAGCACGCGCCCTGCCCGAAATACCGGGTGATCCTGCCTCTCGATCAGCCGTGGATCGCCTCGGAATACGAGACGCAAGACCTGGCGAACGCGAAGTGGCGCGAGCGCATCGGCGCCCTGGCCCATGCGCTGGGGCTGCACCATGACCAATCCTGCGTGGACACCTCGCGCCTGTTCTACCTGCCGCGCCGCCGGAGCGAGGATCAGCCCTTCGAGCATGTGATCCTGGATGGCGAGCCCTGCGACCTGTGGGATTTGCCCGACGCGGCCCCCGTGGCGGCGCCCGCCCCGGGCCTGTTCGACACGCCCAAGGCCCGCGCGCCGCACCTTCAGCCGGTGGACCCGACGCACAAGACGGCCATCACACCCCAGGGGGAGTTCATCGACCTGACGACCTGGGCGGCGCAGTTCGGTGGCCGGTTCGAGATCGTGACCGCCCTGCGCGCCAAAGCGCCGGGCATCTTCTCCAAGCGCCGGAGCGGGGTGAAGTTCCACATCCATTGCCCCAACGCTGGCAGCCACGTCACCAACAGCGCCGAGGGCACGGGCACCTATGCGGTGAACGCCAGCCAGGTGCAATTCGCCCAGCTTCCGAGCGTCAACGGCTTCGTGATCCACTGCATGCACAACGGGTGCGCGGGGCTCGATCGGCTGGACCACCTGAAGGCGATGCTGGAGGACGGCACACTCACGCCGGATGACATCGCGTCGCCCGCCTTCCTCGTGCCCGACATCCCGCAGATCGACCCGTCCGCGCTGCTGAAATCGAAGGGCGAAAGGATCATCGAGGAAGCGAGCGACGAGGATGAAGCGTTGGTGGCTGCTGCGGCGGCGGAGGGTCAGGGCAACATTCCGCCTGCGCTCTACACCAACCTGCCCGGCGCCCTGGGGCTGATGATGAGCTGGGTCCTGGCGACGTCCACGAAGCCGCAGCCCGTTCTGGCTCTTGGTGCCAGTCTCGCCTTCTTTGGGGCCTGCGTGGGCCAGCGGGTGCAGCTCCAGAACTGGGGTACGCGCCCGAATGTGATGATCCTGGGTGTCGCCTACTCTGGCGGGGGCAAGCAGCAGGGCATGAGTGCCTGTAAAGCCCTCGCGCGCGCGGCGGGGCTGACGAACGAGTTGATCGGGCCGGAGGACCTATCTTCCGACGCGGGAATCGTCACGGCGACCATCAAAGCCCCGGCCAGCGTCATGCTGATTGATGAGGCGTCCAAGCTGATCTCGGCCACCAATGCCAAGCACGCGGGGCCACACGTCAAAGGTATTTCGACGACGCTGATGAAGCTATACTCCTCCAGCGCCACCACCTACGCGAGCAAGGCGTATGCGGATGGCGACCGGGTGAAGACCATCGACCAGCCCTGCATCAGCTTCTATGGCTGCTCCACGCCGGCCGAGCTCGCGGGCTCGCTCACAAGCAACGACATCACCAATGGCCTTCTCTCCCGTATGGTGGTGTTCGATGTGGGGGAGCGCGACCCGCGTTCCGTTGCGCCTTCGCAGGAGGCTCCGCCGCTCGCGCTGGTGGATTGGGTGCAAGCTTGGCGGCGGATTGACCCGATCAGGAACCCGATGGCGCGCGAAGGTGGCGAGCCCGTGATTGATCCCATCGTGGTCCGGCTGACCGACGACGCCGACGCAATCCGTCAGGCCTTCGATGATGAGATGCACGTCGCCAAGCTGCGCGCCCGCAAGCGTGGCACGGACGCCCTCTATGTCCGCGCCCATGAGAACGCGCTGAAGTTCGCCCTTATCCGCGCGTGCGCCGCCGCTATGCCGATCCGTAACGAGGCCCGCCTCCCGGTGATCGACGAAAGCTCGCTGGTGGTGGATGCGACCACTATGCGGTGGGCGGTGGACCTGTCCCGTGCGACCGTGATCCGCATGGAAGCGACCACCGAGGACATCGCTGACAACCAGTTCCAGGCCGACGCGAATAAGCTGCGAAAATTTATCAAGAAGGCGGGCGAGAAAGGGGCAACGATGCGCGAAATCTGTCGCACCGGCGCCGGCCGATACCCGGAAAAGATGTTGAAAGACCTTCTCACCGCGCTCTCGACGGGTGGGGAGATCGCCTGGGTTGGTGGCATCAAGACGGGGACCAGGCCCCGTGATGCCTATGTCCACGCCGATTATCTCCACCTCCATGGGCATGTGGCCGATCCGGAAGCTTAGGGGGTCGGCGGCAGCTCCACGCCCGACACCCAGGGGGTGTGGGCAGGCACCAGACCGGAGGTCGCGAGGAGGCCAGTCCAGCGCGGATGGCGGTTTCCATTCGTCGCGTTCAAGCTCTGGCCGGCCTGCGGCACCCATCCCGCGAGCTGCTCTCCCTCGGGCCAGGCTGAATCCGTCACTGACGCATTCGAATGTGTCAGTGACGGATTTCCATGGCGTAACACACTGAAAGAGCTAGGCAATTCGGACCGCTTTCGAATGCGTCAAAAGCGTCACTGGTGCCTCATAATATCTCCCCCCTCTGGGAGCCCCGGGGAACCTAACCAGCCAGGGGAAACAGAAGGCACTGACACTTTTGACACATTCGATTTCTTTTGGGTTTAGTTGTTGTAGTTCAATATGTTAGGCCCCCTCAAATCCGTCAGTAAATGTGTCAGTGAATCCGTCAGCGGCTGACGCATTTCCCCTCATCCGGCCGCATGCGCAGGCCGTCCCTGTCGCGCCACCCACAACTTGCTTGCCCTCGCCGCGATGGGACCGCTATCGGCAAAGGCATGCCCATCTCGATCCGCAAATTAGGAAGCCGCGCTGAGCCTCATAGGAAGCGCCCTGGGGCCGCGAGGGCACTGGGCGGCGTAACCGGACACCGAGGCGGGCAGAACCGTCCCAGCGAGCGCGCCTGATGGCTGGCAACGCGAAAGCGAAGACCCCGGCGAAGGGGAAAGGCGGCCAGGCCGCCAAGGCGGCCGGCAAGCGCAAGCCGTCGAGCGAAATCGCCAAGGTCATCGCCGCCCGTCCGGTTGGCCGCCCGCCCAGCTACCACCCCAAGCTGGCAGACCTGGCCCACAAGCTCTGCAAGCTTGGCGCGACCGATGTGGAGATCGCTGACGCCCTCGAAGTGGACACGCCCACCCTCTACCGATGGAAGGCGACCCACCCGGAATTTTGCAATGCCTTAAAGTTGGGCAAAGAAGCGGCAGATGAGCGCGTTGTGCGCAGTCTTTATGCAAAGGCGACCGGCTATAGCTACGATGCGGTCAAAATCCTCCAGCATGAGGGCGCTCCGGTCATCGTGCCCTACCGCGAGCACGTTCCGCCGTCTGACACCGCCGCGATTTTCTGGCTGAAGAACCGCCGCCCGCAGGAATGGCGGGACAAGGTTGAGGTGGCAGGCAGCGCCGAGAACCCGCTGACCCTTCTCATTCAGGAGGTGCAAGGCCGCGCGCTGAAGCCCGTGCACATCATCCCCGGTGAAGCGGAAGACGCTTGAGGAGGCGGCGCCTGGCTCCGCCGGGCCTCGCCGGCCGGGATTTGCCGGCTATGCCAGTGCGCAGTGAAATCATGGCGTTCCAGCGCCAGGGCTGCTACGACCCTGCACACACCACGGCAGGCAAGGGAGGCTGGCATGCACATCATCGCAGACGCGCGCGGCACCCTACGGCGAACTACGCGGGCGCTCGCCTGGAATCGCGTCCGAGGATCGTGGCTCCAGGAACGCTGAGCGCAGCTTCCTAGTCCGCCGGTCGGACCCGCCCCCCATCCGGTGGGATCGCCGTCCACCTTTCCCAAGACCTGCCTGCATCCCTCACACCGCAAGGCTGAGGCGAGGATCAATCCCATGGACCTTCAGGAATCCGTCGCGGCCGCGCTGGCTGGCGACCGTGCCGTGCTCATCAACCTGGCGCTGCGCCGGCTCGACTGGTCCCGCGCGGAGGTGGCCCTGCTCGGCCGCGGCGAGGCAGATGCCATCGCCCGCGCGCTGGAGGCAGCCCGCAAGCTGGTGGCGCCGCGCCGCACCGCACCGATCGAGCCTGTGGTGATCGGCCAGCACACGCCGACGACATTGGCGCAGCTGGCGCGCTGCCTGGATCATGACGATGCGGTGGGCGGTGCCATCTGCGCGGATGGACATCTCGGCTATTCGCAGCCGGTCGGCGGCGTTGTCGCCTATCGCGAGCACATCAGCGTCTCTGGCGTGGGCTTCGACATTGCCTGCGGCAACCTGGCCGTGCGGACCGACATGCCTTTCGCCGCCGTCGAGGGGCGGGTGGACGCGGTGCTCGATGAGATTTGCGCCCGCATTTCCTTCGGTGTGGGGCGGGTGAATGACGCGCCTGTGGAGCACGCTATCTTCGATGACACGGACGCCTGGCGCGCGGCGGATGCGATAGGGCTGCTCTCGACGGCGCGGAAGCAGCTCGGCACCGTGGGGGCAGGGAACCACTACGTGGACCTGTTCCACGAGGTGCAGCCTGGCGTCACGCCTTTGGCCAGCCCGGTATGGATCGGCATCCACTTCGGCTCGCGCGGCCTCGGGCACAAGCTCGCCACGGCCTATCTGAAGCGCGGCGGGGGGCGTGAGGGCATCGACGTGCCTCCGACCCTTCTGCACCAGGACAGTGACCTCGGGAGGGGCTACCTGGCCGCGATGGAGCTTGCGGGGCGCTATGCCTATGCCGGCCGGGATTGGGTGGCAGCGACCGTGCTGGACATCCTTGGCGCCCATGAGACGGACCGCGTGCACAACCATCACAACTTCGCCTGGCGCGAAGAGGTGGGCGGGGCGCCGGCCTGGGTGGTGCGGAAGGGCTGCACGCCCGCCTTCCCAGGCCAGCGGGGCTTCGTGGGCGGCTCCATGGGCGATGACGCGGTGATCCTGGAGGGCGTAGCCGGTGCGGAGGCGACGGCGTTGCTCTCTTCCACCGTGCACGGCGCGGGGCGCATCTGCGGGCGGAAGGAAGCGAAGCGGCGGTTTGATCGGGCCGAGATGGATGCCTGGCTCTCGGGGCGCGGCGTGGCGCTGCGGGGCGGTGATCTGGACGAGAGCCCGATGGCCTATCGGCGCCTGCCGGAGGTGCTGGCACAGCACGCGGGCAGCATTCGCATCCTTCACACGCTGCGGCCCTTCGCGGTGGCGATGGCTGGGGCGGATGTGGTGGACCCGTTCAGGGATTGATGGCGCCGGCGCGCATAATCTGCGGGCCTCCCGCTGCCCATTGTGATAGGAGCTTGAGCACGCTCGCTGCGTAGTAGGCGCGGTCCCACTCCTGACATTCGGAGGGCTCGCCTCATGGGTAAGAAGACGACCGTTCAGGCCCCCGCGCCTGACCCCAACATCGGGCTTTCCGCCGCCGCCGCTGCCGACCTGGGCCGCGACTGGTTCAACGAGAGCCGCAACCAGTTCGGCGTGGCGAATGTTCGCCAGGACCGCGCTGACGCACTCACGAACGAGGTGGTGCAAGACCAGCTTGCCGCCAGCCGAACCGCGCAGCAGTGGGCGGCCGAAGACCGAGCGCGCTACCGGAGCGTGTTCCAGCCGGCGCAGGATCGGTTCATCGAGAAGGCCAATGGCTGGGATAGCCCCGAGCGGCAGGCGGAGGCGGCGCGCGAGGCCCGGGCCGATGTGATGAGCGCGGCCGAGGCGCAGCGTGGCACGACGCAGCGCCAGGCCGCGGCCATGGGCATCAGCCCCACCAGCGGGCGCTATGCCGGTGTCGAGCGGGCAGGAGAGGCGGCCACGGCCATCGCGGCGGCGGGCGCCGAGAACACCGCCCGCAGCCGCGTGCGGCGCGAGGCGGTGGCGCTCCAGGCCGACGCGGTGAACATGGGCAATGGCCTGGCGGTGAATCCCGGCCAGTCCCTTGGCCTGGGCGTCCAGGCGGGCAGCGCGGCCGTGGGCAACACCACCACCAACAACGCGGCGGCGCGGGGCAATCTCGGCATCCTGGAAAGCGGCTATCGGACGGCGATGGGGGGCCTTCAGTCCCAGGCCGGCATACTGGGCCAGCAGTATGGCCAGACGATTTCGGCCTGGAACGCCGGGCAGCAGCGGGCGGGGCAGGAGACGGCGGGTCTGTATGGCGCCA
This sequence comes from Sediminicoccus rosea, assembly GCF_033547095.1. Taxonomy (NCBI): domain Bacteria; kingdom Pseudomonadati; phylum Pseudomonadota; class Alphaproteobacteria; order Acetobacterales; family Roseomonadaceae; genus Sediminicoccus; species Sediminicoccus rosea. The sequence goes on from NZ_CP137852.1 coordinate 1,787,150, forward strand.
TCGGCTCCGCCGTTGGCATTGGCGCGGGGATGTTCATGCGCTCCAGCAAGGACGCCAAGAAGGACAAGCGCCCGGCGCGCGGCGCCCTCGAAGCGGTGATGAACATGCCGGTCGAGGAGTGGACCTATAAGGAGGGTGTGGGCGACGGCGAGCGCCACATCGGCCCCTACGCGGAGGACTTCAAGCGCGAGACGGGCATGGGCGACGGGAAGACGATCAACGTCATCGACGCCATCGGCATCAACATGCGCGCGACCCAGGAGCTTGCGGAGGAGGTGCGCGAGATGCGCGGCGCGCTAAGCAGCAAGCCCAAGCCGAAGGGCCGGGGCGTCATGCGCGAAGCGGCGTAGGAGGGCGCGGCATGTCACTCGGGATGGGGCGTAAGTCGCCCCCAACGGCTTTAGACGAGCGGCCCTCGACTACGGCGGATAAGGCCGGGGTGGTGGGATAGACGCTCGGCGCCTAACGTCTTGATTGTCGCGTTCCGCACCGCTTAAGGTAAGCGTCCGCTGACGGCTGCCTTGCGGCTTGGGGCACGGCTTGGGTGAACTGCGCGGCTGGTGGGTGGCCGGAGCGTTCATTGCCGTCCGTAAGCGTAGGGGTACGCGCCCATCTCGGTCGCCAAGGAGTGGGGACGCATCACCCGAAAGCAGACTCTCGGTCAGCTTCGTCTGTCGGCGGCGGAGCCTCAAGCAGGGTCGTGTCGGTGGGCTTCCGTTAGCGCGGGGTGGATTTCCCAAGGCCTTAAGGTGATGGGGACCGGCGCCTCGCTGGGAGGCGGGGCGTCGTCAACGTGCAGTGGGAGTCGATCATACACTTGCCCGGCTTGATGGACCGCCGTTGACCTTGTTATCAGCCATACATAACCTACGGGAGGTTATGCACCGACTGGGACCAAAGCTCCGACACATTGCTCGATCTGGACGGCCAGACGCTGCTTTTGGACGCCGCCGGCCGACATTGGGTCAAGTTTGTGGTCAGACGCGTGGCGGCGACGCCCGAGAGGCCGCACGGCCTCGACTACTCGCTCACGCTGCACTTCCCCCCGGCGGCGTGCGGCTGGTGGGCTCCGACAACGCCCACCCGGTGGCGGGAGGCTCGGGGCGCGGACGCCGGCGGTCGGCGACGCGGGACCACCGGCACCGACTGCGAACGGTACGGGCGTGCGAGTACGTCGACGCTGGGACCCTAGTCGGCGACTTCTGGGTGGAGGTGGACACGGTACAGCGGGAACGGGGAGTAGTGCCATGAGCGGAACCGATGCGGGCGGCGTGCTACGGGTGGCCATCGCTCCCTACGAAGAGATGAAGGCGCGGACGATGGCTATCGCGCGCGGGGAGCGTCGCGTCGGCGCCGACGAGCCGCGCGTCTGGTTTGCATCGCTAGAGAGCTTCACGCGCGTGCTGTCGGAGCGGAACCGCGAGCTGCTTTCGCTGATCGCGGACCGGGAGCCGGCTTCGCTGGCCGAGCTGGCCGCGCTCTCGGGGCGCGCGAAGCCCAACCTTTCGCGCACGCTGCGCACGATGGAGCGGCACGGGCTGGTGGAGCTGCGTCCCGGTGAGGGCCGTACGCTGCGGCCCCGGGTGTGCTACCGCGACATCCGGCTCGACCTGCCGGTGGTCGGAGGGCCGCCCGGCAAGGCCGGGCGGCGGGCGGCGTGACCAATCCAGAGGACAACGGCGACGGGCCGAGGGGCTGGGTCACCGTGCCGGTTGGCAGTGTCGGCGGCGTGCGCGTCGGCAAGCAGCGATCGCCCGGCGCGCAGACCGGCCGGCATCCCACGCCGTACATCCGGGCGGCCAACATCACGCCAGCTGGCCTCGACCTGTCTGATCTCTTCACCATGGACTTCTCGCCAGCCGAGCGGAGGACGTTTAGTTTACGGCAGGGTGACGTGGTGCTCACCGAGGCGTCGGGAAGCGCGGCGCAGGTCGGGCGGGCCGCGCTCTGGCCCGCCCAAGCGCCTGAGTGCTGCTTTCAGAATACGGTGGTCCGCTTCCGCTCCCATGCCGCATCACCGCGCTACGCCCTTGTCGTATTCCGGCACTTCGCGGCGTCGGGCACGTTCGCCCGGACCGCGCGCGGGGTCGGCATCCAGCACCTCGGTGTGACGCGCTTCGCCGCGCTGCCCTTCCCGCTTCCGCCCTTGGCGGAGCAGGACCGTATCGCCGCCGAGGTCGAGGTCCGCATGTCCGGGATCGAGGAGGCGCGGGCGTCGTTGACGTCCGCCCTCGCGCGGGTTCGCGAGCAAGAGCGGGAGATCGTCGCAGCGGCCGCCCGGGGTCGGCTCCTGACCAAGAACGAAGACGGAGGCGCTACTCCGTCCGGCGCCGCCCGCCCACCCGCACCCAATGCGAAGGACGGCGGACAGCGATTGCTGTTTGAGGGCGCACATGGCGAAGAGGCTTGGTCGGATCCTCTCCCGGCAGGATGGCGCTGGGTGCGCATCGACGAGGCGGGCGAGTTGAAGCTCGGGCGCCAGCGCTCGTCCGCGCGCAGGGGCGGGGGCAGCCCCACGGCTTACCTCCGCGTCGCGAACGTTCAGGAGGACGCCATTGCCACCGACGACCTTGCGACCATGGACTTCACGCCGGCCGAGCAGGAAGCCTATGCGGTCCACCCAGGCGACATCCTGCTCAACGTCGGCCAGAGCCCGGAGCTCGTCGGCCGGCCAGCGCTCGTACGCGAGGACCTGGGCCGCCTCGCGTTCCAGAACCACCTGGCGCGCTTTCGACCCAGACCGGGGATAGACGGCGAATACGCCCTGCTCGTGTTCCGGCACTACCTGCATTCCGGGCTGTTCCGCTCGGTCGCGACGTGGTCCACCAACCTGGCGACGCTTGGGCTGGGTCGCTTGGCCGCTTTGCCCTTCCCACTGCCACCGCCCGAAACCCAGTCACGCATAGCCGCGGAGGCGGCCCGGCGACTGGAGGCGTCCCGCTCGCAAGCGCAAGCGATCCGCGCGGCGCTCGAAAAACTGCCTACCCTCGAAGCCGAACTGCTGACGGCGGCGGTGAGGGGCACACTCGTGCCGCAAGACCCCTCTGACGAGCCTGCCTCAGTGCTTCTTGAGCGCCTCGGCCCAGTACCGGTCGACGCCGATCGGGCTGCAAAGGGCGGCACGGAAGACCCGCCCAGCGCCGAGGACCCGACGGTGGACACCGCTGCAAAGTATGACGACGACCCCGTGGCCGCTGGCGGCCGTCTTGCCGCTTCGCTCCGGGCCGCAGGACGACCGCTTCCGCTTCCTGATCTCCTCGCCCGGGCCGGATACGACGGCGCCGCGGTTGATGACGTCGAGCGTTTCTACCTTGCCTTGCGGGAGGAGCTGGAATGCACCGTTCGCGTGGTCGGCGACGCGGTCGAGAACGCGGTGCTGGAGGCCGTACCCAATGCGGCTTGATGAGCTGACGGTTGGCAGCTTCAAGAACCTGAAGGACTTCCGCGTCGATTTCGACGAGGGCTCGCCGTACACCGTCCTCGTTGGCGAGAATGGGGCCGGCAAGTCCAACCTCATCGAGGCCCTCACGCTGATCTTTCGCAACCTCGACCTCGACGAGGAGGCGGCCTTTGCGTACCGGCTCAAGTACCGTTGCCGCGGGCACGACGTTGAGGTGGTCGCGGAGGCCGCGGGGCAATTTCCGCGCTTCCGCGTCAGACCCAAAGGGAGCGGGGAGCCTTTTGCCGACCTGCCGCGGAAGCGGTTCATGGAGTCCGACGACGACGGGCGGCCACGCTACCGGCCGGCGTTCGTGTTCGGCTACTACTCCGGGCCGAGCGATAGGCTGGCCGGCCTCTACAGAACGCATGAGGAGCGCTATTACCGCTGGATCATCAAGTCGGCCGAACAAAGAGGCGGAAGGGACGTTACCGACCCCAACGCGCTGCGCCGCCTCTTCTACGCGCAGACAATGCACGGCCAGTTCGCTCTGCTCGCGTTCTTCATGGCGCCGGGCGACGACGCAGAGCAGGACCGGGCGTTCCTGAGGGAGCACCTCCAGATAGACGGTCTGGACAGCGTGCTATTTGCGCTGAGAAGGCCCCCTTGGGGCAACACCCGCAAGAGGGGCGGTGATCCACGCTTCTGGCACGCCGAAGGCGAGATTCGGGCGTTCCTTGAGCGGCTCTACAGCGTGGCGCTGCTGCCGGCACGTATGGCGCGTCGAATTCCGGCGGACCTCGGCAGGGACGGACCCGTCGAAGGCCTCTACCTCTTTCTGCCAAAGGCCGAAGACCTCCACCAAGTGTATGCGTCCTACGGCGACCAGTATGCCTTCTTCACAGCGTTGGAGAGTGCGCATCTGTCGCAAGTGGTCGGCGACAACGATGTCCGCACGCGTGTGCGCTTGACGGCGAAAGGCGGCAGTGGCGCGGTCACCTACCGCGAGTTGAGTGAGGGCGAGCAGCAGCTCCTCCTCGTCCTTGGGCTGTTGAAATTCACAGCGCGCGACGACGCGCTGTTCCTTCTCGACGAACCGGACACTCACCTCAATCCCGTGTGGAGCACGCAATACCTGGATTTTCTGGACCGCTTCATTCGCACGCGGGAGCGGGGCGAGAGCTGCCACATCGTCATGTCATCCCACGACCCTCTTGTCCTCGCGGGTCTGAAGCAAACAGAGGTGCGGATTCTCCGGCGCGATGCAACCGGACGGCCGATGGCTGAACCGCCGGTCAACGACCCGCGGGGGATGGGCATTCAGGCCATCTTGGCGAGCGATCTTTTCCGCTTGCCGGCGGCTGGACTGGATACGGAAACCCAGCGCGAACTGGACACGCAAAGAGAGTTGGCCACGGATCCGAACCTCACGGCCGAGCAGCAGCAGGCTTTGCGCGACGTGACAGACCGTCTCAACCGCAAGGGGTTTTGGCGAAGCGATCGCGATCCGCTCTACCAAATCTTCCTGCAAAAGTTTGTCCCCCGGTGGATGGAGCGAGCGAGGCCCGAATGGCGCGAGGCGGTTCAGCTCACGCCTGAGCAGATGCATGAGCGAGATGCCCTCGCCGACGAGATTGCGGCCGAGATCGCAGAGGAGGTGGCGGCCGAGAGGGCGGCCCGCGCATGAGATACATCGATCTTGATCTACTGGTGGGCCGCACGGACGCGCAGCCGCTCATCGAAGCCGCCGAAGCCGCCCGCCACGCGATCTGTGCCGCAAGCGACGCCTCGGCGCGCAAGGCCCTCATCAATGCCAATCGCGAGCGATGGGTCGCGTTCCGACCGGTTTTTCAAGCGGTGTTTGGCGAGAAGTGCTGGTATACCGAGTCTCGCAATCCCGGCACCGATGACGATGTGGACCACTACCGACCGAAGGGTCGGATCGCCGAAAGGCCAGGGCACGGCGGCTACTGGTGGGAAGCGCTGCATTGGCGAAACTTCCGCCTGAGCTGCCATCGCGCCAATCGCTTGCGCGAGAACCCGGAAACCGGTGAGACGCACGGCAAGGGTGACCGCTTTCCACTCATTGAGGAGCAGGACCGCTGGCGACGGCCTAGCGACGCGTGCCAAGAACGCCCGGCGCTCCTGGACCCGACCGACCCGTCCGATCCACCGCTACTCACCTTCGAGATCGACGGGCGTGTGGCAGTCGCGCCGGCCCACGCGAGCGACGCGACGGCTGCGAAGCGGGTCGAAATCTCGCGGATCTACCTCCACCTCGACTGGCCAGCGTTCGTTACCGATCGGCGCGACCTGTACGCCACTGTGCTGCTGAAGGTGGGAGATGGTGACAAGGCCGATGCGGCGTTTCGGCGAGGCGAGGCAGGAGCTCGGGATACGCTGAAGGCAGTCGCGCGCGATCTCATCCGGATGGTCCATGACCGCGCCACCTACTCCCGGGCGGCGGTCGCCTATATCCACCGCTTTGGTGACCGCGATTGGGTCAGGCGCTACGTCCTGCCGCACATCCCGGCGGCTGCTCTGCCAGGCGTCCCGGTGGCCGCTCAATGAGTGGACATGACGCTGCCGCCTCTCTGGTTCGAAAGCTGTGGCAGTATTGCAATGTGCTGCGCGACGACGGCCTCTCCTACCCTGACTACGTCGAGCAGCTCACCTACCTCCTGTTCCTCAAGATGTCGGATGAGCAGGGCTCGGAGGCGGTGCCGGCTGATTGCTCCTGGTCGTCGCTCGTCGGTCTCGACGCACCGGCAATGCACCGTCACTACTCGGTGGCTTTATCCGCCCTCGGGAGCCGCGGCGGCATGCTCGGGCTCGTGTTTCGCAACGCCAGAAACAAGATTCGCGATCCAGCCAAATTACGCCTCCTCGTTCTGGACTTGATCGGCACAACGGAGTGGATGGGTCTATCCGCCGACCTTAAAGGCGATGCGTACGAGGGCCTACTAGAGAAGAACGCGCGGGACACAAAGAGTGGCGCCGGACAGTACTTCACCCCACGTCCCCTCACAGAAGCCGTCGTCGAGTGCATCGACCCGCGCCCCGGCGAGGTGGTCTGCGATCCGGCATGCGGGACCGCCGGCTTCCTGCTGGCGGCGCAACGGCACATCCAAGCCAGGAACCCCGGGCTGACGCGCGCCCAGAGGCGGCACTTGGCAACGCGGGCGTTGCGCGGCACTGAGCTGGTCGAGGAGGTCGCGCGCCTGGCCGCTATGAACCTGTTGCTGCACGGCATCTCGGGGGGCGCGGACGACGAGTTGCCCATCGTGTGCGAGGACAGTCTGCACCGGCGACCGCAGACTAAGGCGGACGTCGTGCTGAGCAACCCACCGTTCGGAGTAAAGGGCAGCGTGACGTACGCGAAGGATGGGCGAAGTACCGGCCGCGCGCTGGACGAGTTGACGATTGTGAGGCCCGATTTCTGGGTTCGTACCGCGAACAAGCAGCTGAACTTCCTCCAGCACATCTCCAGCCTGCTGAAGCCGGGGGGACGGGCTGCAGTGGTCGTGCCGGACAACGTGCTGTTCGAGGCCGGCGCCGCCGCCGCGGTGCGGCGTCGTCTGGTGGAGGAGCATGACGTCCACACGCTGCTCCGGCTGCCTACCGGCCTGTTCTACGCGCAGGGCGTGAAGGCGAATGTTCTATTTTTCGACAAACCAAAAGCTCGGTCAGGACCGTCCAAGCCTGACCTTTGGGTGTACGACCTCCGGTCGGCGAACCGCTTTACCTTGAAGACGAAGCCGTTGCAGCGCAGCGATCTCGCGGAATTCGTGCGCTTGTATAGGCCCGGTGACACCCAAGGGCGGGCCTCGGCTGACGCCGCGGGGAGCGACATCGGACGATGGCAACGGTTCAGCAGGGAGGCAATCCTCGCCCACGTCGATTGCCGTCTCGATCTGATGCCCGAAGTGGGCACAGACACCGGCGATCGGTCAGGCACGGACCGGATCGACGAGATCTCGCGCTTGATCGCAGAGGACCTCGCGCATGCTCTCCGTCACTTGGCCCTTGTGTCGCACAGCACGGTGGCCGTCAAGCGCGGCAAGCCGGATCACCAAGGGCCAGATGCGGACGCGCAGGCAGGGACGAAGGCGCAGGCCTCGTCAGCTCGTGGACGCAGCCCCAGAGGGAAGGATTAGTTCGCGCGCGAGGCGAGCACCCGCCGCACTTGCGCCGGCGCCCAGCGGTGCCCTCCGCGCGGCGCGGGAATGCTACGCGCCATAAGGGCCTTGGCGACCTCGGCGAGCGTCGCGGCGCCGGCGCGCTTCGCCTACTCCACGTAGGGCAGCACCGCGGCGGTGCGGCGCATGGCGTTCTCCACCTGCGCCTTGTTGGCGCGCGCGGCGAGCACAGGGTCACGCGCGAAGAGGTGCGGGTTGCCGAGCCCAGCGCCACGCGCCTTCGCCACGGGGAGTGCCGCCTTCGTGTGCGCGCTGATCATCCACCTCCTCCTCGGCGACTGTGGCGAGGATGATGCCGCCGCCTGCCGCGGCGAGCGTCTTGTAGGCGCCGTAGCCATCGCATTGCAGGAGGCCGCGATAGCCGCGCAGCAACTCCTTCGCGTGCTCGGCGCCACGGCCCGGCGCGGAATGGAACACCACCGCCGGCGGATCCGTGCCGCCCTAGGGACGGTCGTCGCGCGCGATCGCCCAGGCATAGCCCTTCTTCGTTCGGCCGCGGCCGGGGTCCAGTACCGGCATCGTGGTCTCGTCGGCGAACAGCCGCGCGGAGCCCAGCAGGATCTCCCGCATGCGGCGCACGACCGGCATGACTTCGTTCGCCGCCGTGCCGGTCCAGTCGGCCAACACCCCGCGGCCGATCTCGATCCCCTGGCGCGCCAGGATCTACGCCTGGCGATAGAGCGGCAGGTGGTCGGCGTAGCGCGAGACCAGCACATGCGCGACCGTCGCCTCGGTCGACACACCGCCCTCGATCAGGCGGGCTGGCGCTGACGCCTGCGGGCGGCGCTGCCAGCCAGGCGCCGAAACCTGACCGCCGCCGCCGTGGGATGCATCCAGGCCGAGCACGCGGCTAGCATCGCTCCCATCGCGGCGCGTCTCGCCACGGCACGCATGCAGGAGCGCACGCTCTCCGATCTCGTGAACCGGGCGTTCGGCCTCACACCCGCCGAGGAAGCGCTGATGTGGAAGGCCGCGCCGCCGCGCATGCCGATCCCAGCGCCGATGAGCCTCAGCGAGGAGGCCCCCAAACCCGAGAGGGCGCAGCATGACGCCGGCGTCCCTGCGGGCCGTCCTCGCGGCTCTCTGGCGCGTCGCGTGGCAGGGCTCGATGCTGATTGGAGCCTCGGCGGGAGCCGTTGCCGCCGTGCTCTATATCGCGGACTTCGCCTTTCCGAGCCCGGGCGAGGGAGGAACGGCCCCGGCAGACTTCAATGTGGTCATCGGGCTCATTCTGACCGCCGTCACGGTGATCCTTGGGGCGTTGGCCTTGGTGCTGGCGGTAGCGGCGGTGGTGGGTTACGCGCAGATCAAGGCGGCCGTGGAGCGCACGACGGCAGAGGAAGCCCGGGAAATGACCAAGGCGGTCACTCCGGACGGCGCCCGACCCGTGGCCGAGGCTATCGCAAGGGAGACAGCCGCGGCGGTTGCCTCTAGGGTCGCAGGTAACGTGGCCGAAGTGATCGCGGCCAGAACCTTCGCCGCAGCCTCTGAGCGGGGCGTTGAACCTTCAAGCGATGGTGACGATCTCAAGAGCGCTGCCGTGGGAGGGGAGGGGGATGCGAAGCCAAGTTCAGACTGAAGCCGCGGCGCTCCTTCCCATGGAGGTGATCCGCGATTTCGCGGATCGAGCGCCCGTGGACCTCGATGCGATGGCCCGTGCCCTCGGTGTGGAGGTGCGGCGCGACCAAAACCTGCCTGAGAACGTCTCAGGGAAGATCGAACGGCGCCGGGCTGGCGTCGTGGCGACGATCAATGCGTCCCACCTCGCCAACCGCCAGCGCTTCACCTTGGCGCACGAGTTGGCCCATCGCATCCTGCACAGCGACCTGATTGGCGACGGCATCACCGATGATGGGCTGTATCGCAGCAGCTTGTCCGACGACATTGAGCGCCAGGCGAATGCCTTCGCTGCCGAGCTGCTCATGCCGGCGCGATTGGTCCGGAAGCTCTACCGCGAGGGGATGAAAGACACGCCGAGCATCGCGGAGCGATTCGATGTCTCCTACGACGCGGCCAGGGTGCGGCTGCGCGAGCTTTTCGGGTAGGACGGGACCGATGATGGTCCGGGCTCCGGTCCAACCCATAGCCTTCCCCGTTCTCAAGCCACAGCACTGGGCGCTCCCAGGCGGAACCATCCCCCACTATTTCCAGCCAAGTGTGGGAACCATTGTGGGAACCTGGGGAACGCGGCCCCGAAACCCGCAGAAAACCTATGGTAATGGCGGATGAGGTGGGATTCGAACCCACGATAGGCTTTTGACCTATACGCACTTTCCAGGCGCGCGCCTTCGACCACTCGGCCACCCATCCAGCGCGCCCCTCCTTAAGGCGGCTCGCGCCCGTGGGCAAGCGGGGTCAGAAATCGCTCACCCGGCCCTTGCGTTCCCAGTCATTGTAGCGCGTGGGTTCGGGGCCAGCGGGACCGCCTTCCTCGACCGCGGCGGGTGCCGCCGGGCGCGGCGGGCGGTTGATCGGCGTCAGCGGCGGCGCGCTGCGCGGCTTGCCCGCGGGCACGGCCACGGGAGAAGGTGAGGGGGTCTTTTCTTCATCGCTCATGATGCCGATGTGGGATGGCACAGGGATTCGCGAAAGATGCTCAAGACCTTCATCCTCCTGGGCGCCCTCACGGCGCTCTTCATGGTGGTGGGCTACGCCCTCGGCGGCGAGGCGGGCGCCACCATGGCGCTGCTCATGGCCGGCGGCATGAACCTCTTCGCCTGGTGGGGCAGTGACCGCATGGTGCTGCGCATGCACAACGCCCAGCCCGTGACCGAGGCCGAGGCGCCGCAGCTCTACCGCATGACGGCCGATCTCGCCGCGCGCGCCGGCATGCCCATGCCCGCGCTCTACATCATCCATGAGGACCAGCCCAACGCCTTCGCCACCGGCCGCAGCCCCGAACGCGGCGCCGTCGCGGTCAACACCGGCCTGCTCGACCTGATGAACCAGCAGGAGGTGGCCGGCGTGATCGCGCATGAGCTGGCCCACATCAAGAACCGCGACACGCTGATCATGGCGGTGACGGCCACACTCGCCGGCGCCATCGGCTTCCTCGCGCAGTTCGCCTTCATGATGGGCCGCGGGCGGGAGAACCGGCCCAACCCCATCGCCATGATCCTGATGGTCATCCTCGCCCCCATGGCCGCGATGCTGGTGCAGATGGCCATCTCCCGCGCGCGGGAGTTCGAGGCGGATGCGGAAGGGGCACGCATCTGCGGTGATCCCTCCTGGCTCGCCAACGGCCTCGCCAAGCTCGAGCGCGGCAAGATCGGCCATGTGAACCAGACAGCCGAGGCCAATCCCGGCAGCGCCCACATGTTCATCATCAACCCGCTCTCCGGCCTGCGCATGGACCGCCTCTTCGCCACCCATCCGCCGACGCAGGAGCGCATCGCGCGGCTGATGGCACTGGGCGGCATGTCGCCCCCGCGCGGCGCGCCGGCGATGGCCGCCCCGCGCGGCGCCTCGCCCTGGTCGGCGCCGGCCAAGCGCAACCCTTGGGCATGAGGGGCGACGCCTGCCCGGGCCCCGGGCAAAGCCCCCGGTTCTGACAAGGACGTAATCCTTTCCGGGCTGTCGCTCCCGGTGCCGCATGGCATGCTGCCCGCTGCATTCATGCAGGAGGCGACATGTTCCGCAGGGGTTTGGCCGCGCTGCTCGGCGCCGGATTGATCAGCAGCGCTGGCTGGGCGCAGACCGCGACCCCCGCCGTCCCGGCCCCTATTCCGCCGGGGCCGCGCATCGCCATCACGGCGGTGACGCAGCCGCTGCCGACGCAGCCGCAATACATCCTCGTGGATCAGCGCCTGATCCGCGACGGCCTGCGCGAGCGCAGCGGCGGCCGCATCGAGGTGACGCTGGCGAGCCATGCGGAGCGCAACCTGGGCGGCGCCGAGATCGTGCGCCTGGTGCGCGCGGGCCAGGCCGAAATCGGCGCGGGCACGCTCTCCACCCTCTCGGGCGACGTGCCGATCCTGGACGGCGTGGACCTTTCGGGCCTGGCGCCCGACATCGCGCTGGCGCGGCGCATCGCGGATGCGATGACGCCCGTCGCCAACCGTGACCTGGAGCGCTTCGGCACGCGCATCCTGGCCATGTATCCCTTCCCGGCGCAGGTGGTGTTCTGTCGCGCGCCCTTCACCTCGCTCGCCGATCTGCGCGGGCGGCGGGTGCGGACCTTCGGCAACAGCCTGGTGGATTTCTTCAACGCGGTGGGCGCGCAGCCCACCTCCATCGGCTTCCCCGAGGTCTATTCGGCGCTGGAGCGTGGTGTGGTGGATTGCGCCATCACCGGCACCGGCTCGGGCGTCGCGGCCCGCTGGCCCGAGGTTTCCACGCATATCAGCGACCTGCCGGTCGCCTGGGCCGTCGCCGCCTATATCGTGAACGTCGCCTGGTGGAACCGCCAGGATCCGGCCGTGCGCGCCCTGCTGGAGCAGACCTTCCGCGAGGTGGCGGATGCCCAATGGGCGCTCGGTGCCGCCGCCACGCGCGACGGCATTGATTGCGCCATCGGCAACCGCGAGGGCTGCCGCATCCACACGCTCGCGACGCGCCCGATGACCGAGGTGAAGGCCACCGACGCCGACCGCACCGAGACGCGCCGCATCTTCGAGCAGGTGGTGCTGCCCGGCTGGGTGCGCCGCTGCGGCGCACGCTGCGGCGAGATCTACAACCAGACGGTCGCCCCGCTCACCGGCGTTCGGTTCGGCGGCTGAGCTTGCTGCGCGCGGCAAGCCTGCTGCGCCGCGGGGTCGCTGGCCTCGCGGCGCTGATGGCCTGGGCGGCGGGCTGGAACTACGTGGCCTGTGCCCTCTTCATCACGGGTGACATCATCGGGCGCAACGCCTTCGGCGTGTCCTCCGCCGCGACGGTCGAGGTCACGGGCTACATGCTGGCCTGCGGCATCGCCTGGGGCCTCGCGCATACGCTGGCCTGCCGCGCGCATATCCGGGTGGATGTGCTGCTGATGCGCCTGCCCATGCGGTGGCGCGCGCCGCTGCATGTCTTCTCCCTGCTGCTGCTGACGGTCTTCGCCGTCTTCGTCGCCTGGGCCGCCTGGGCGCTGGTGGATGAAAGCGCGCTCTTCGACGCGCATGACAATTCCGCGCTGCGCGTGCCGCTGGTGATCCCGCAGGGCATCTGGGCCGTGGGGCTTTCCGCCTTCGTGCTCATGTGCGCCGTCCTGCTGCTGGAATCCGCGCTGGCCCTGCTGCTGGGCGCGGGCGCGCGGCTGGATGGGCTGCTCGGCTCCCGCACCCTGGCCGATGAGACGGAGGAAGCGCTGGAAGCGGTCGCGATGGCGCGCAAATGATCGCGATCGTCTTCCTGCTGGGCCTGCTCGGCGTTCTGGTCGTGGCGGCCGCCGCCGGCGCCCAGGCGCTGCCCATCGCCGAGATCCTGATGCTGATCGGCGTTTTCATCATCTTCTTCAGCTCGGGCGTCTATATCGCCGCCGTGCTGGGCGTGCTGGCCTTCCTGACCGGCTTCATGTTCAGCGACCGGCCCTGGTGGAATTTCGCGGGGCAGACGCTCTGGGGGCCATCGTCGAACTTCGTCCTCGTCGCCGTGCCGCTCTTCCTCCTCATGGGCGAGATCCTGCTGCGGGCGGGGCTGAGCGACCGTCTCTATCGCGCGCTGAACATCTGGCTGAACCGCCTGCCGGGCGGCCTGCTGCACACCAACATCGTGAGCTGCGCGGTGTTCAGCGCCATCAGCGGATCGAGCGTGGCGACGGCGGCCACCATGGGCTCGGTGGCGCTGCCCTATTTCCAGGGCACGGCCTACAACCAGCGCTGGGTGCTGGGCTCGCTGGCGGCCGGCGGCGCGCTCGGCAACCTCATCCCGCCCGGCATCACCTTCATCATCTACGGGCTGATCACCGAGACCTCGGTCGGCCAGCTCTACATCGCCGCACTCCTGCCCTCGATCCTGGTCACCGGCCTCTTCCTGCTGCTGATCGCGGCCCATGGGCTGCGCCACCCGATGGAGAAGCCGCCGCCGCTGCCGCTTGCCATGAAGCTGGCCGCGCTGCGCGACCTCGTGCCCACCATGCTGCTCATCTTCCTGGTGCTCGGCTCGATCTATGCCGGCTGGGCGACCCCGACGGAAGCCGCGGCACTCGGCGTCACGGGCGCGATGTTCTTCGCGGCGCTGGAGCGCAAGCTCTCCTTCCGGATGCTGCACGCCTCGGCCGAGGCCACGGCGCGCAACACCGCGCTGCTCGGCCTCATCATCTTCGGCGCCTATCTGCTGAACTACATCCTGACAACCATCAACGTGCCCCAGGCGCTGGCCGGCCTGATCGCGGACCTGCCGCTGCCGCCCTGGGCCATCATGCTCTGCATCATCGGGCTCTATTTCGCGCTCGGCACCTTCATGGAGGGCTTCTCCATGATCATCACCACGGTGCCCGTCGTCTTCCCGATCGTCGTCGCCCTTGGCTATGACCCGATCTGGTTCGGCGTGATCATCACCATGCTGGTGGAGATCGCGCAGATCAGCCCGCCCGACGGAACCGTGATGTATGTGCTGCAGGGCATGCGCCGAAAACCGGGGCCGATCACCGACGTCTTCGTGGGCGTGATGCCCTTCCTGCTGGCCTATCTGGCGGCGGTCGGGCTCCTGCTGATATTCCCCGAGATCGCGCTCTGGTTGCCGCGAATCCTCTCCTGACCCTTCGGAGCCTCTTCATGTTCAGACGCATGCTTCTCCTCGCCGCCGCGCTTGTCGCGTCTCCCGTCCTGGCGTCCGCGCAGGCGCCGCAGCCGGGCTTCGAGCGGCCGATCCGCATCATCATCCCGATCGCGCCCGGCGGCGGCACGGATGTCTTCGCCCGCCTGCTGGCGGAGATCGTGGGCACCTCGCTCGGCCAGCCCATCGTGGCGGAGAACCGGCCCGGCGCCTCCTCCACCATCGGCACGCAGTTCGTGGCCGAGCAGCGGCCCGATGGCACCACGCTGCTGTTCACGGCGAATGCGCCCATCACCGCGGCCCCGCATGTGATGAATGTGCGCTACACGCTGGACCAGCTGGACCCGATGTTCATCGTGGGCCACACCGGCTTCACCCTCTGTGTCCGGCAGGACAGCCCGATCCAGAACGCGCAGCAGCTCATCGCCGCGATGCGCGCCGCGCCGGGCCGCTTCACCTACGGGACCGATGGCGTGGGCGGGAACATGCATCTCGCCGCCGAGCGCGTCTTCAAGGCGCTGGGCATCGAGGCGACGATGGTGCCCTTCCAGGGCGCGGCGCAGACGCTGACCGCCTTCTCCGGTGGCCATATCGACCTCTATGGCGGCTCCATCGCGGTCGCCATGCCGGCCATCCGTGATGGCCGTGCGCGCTGCCTGATCCTGACCCAGCGCGCCCAGCACCCGGAGGTGCCGACCGGCTCCGGCCTCGACGCGCTTGGCATCCCGAATGAGGAGACGCTGATCTGGTGGGGCATGCTGGCGCCGAAGGGCCTGCCGGCCGACCGCCGCGCCGCGCTGATGACGGCCTTCGAGGCCGCCTGGCGCACCGAGCGCTTCCAGACGCAGCTCGCCCGCTCCGGCGTGACCCCGCAGTTCCGGGACAGCGCCGCCTCGGCCCAGCTGATCAACGGGGAGAGCGAGGCGCTGGGCCGCGTCGCGCGCCAGGTCGGCATCGAGCGGCAGCGCTGAGATGGAGACCCGCCCGGTTCGCATCGCCGTCGATATCGGCGGGACTTTCACCGACCTGCAGATCCTCGATGCGCGCCAGGGCCGGGTCGTCGCCTGGAAGACGCCCACCACGCCGGCCGACCCCTCCGAGGGGCTGATGACCGGCGTGTGCGAGGCCGCGGAGCGCTTCGGCTTCGCGCTCTCCGATGTCGGCATGCTGCTGCATGGCACGACCATCGCGACCAATGCCGTGCTCGAGCGCAAGCTCGCGCGCGGCGTGCTGCTGACCACGGCGGGCTTCGAGGATGTGCTGGAGATCACCCGCCATTTCCGGCGGGACGTGTACGGCCTCGCCCCCGACCCGCTGCCCTGCCTGATCGAGCGCGACATGCGCCTCGGCGTGGCCGAGCGGCTGCGGGCCGATGGCAGCGTGGAGACGCCGCTCGGCGATGTCTCCGCCGTCATCGCGCGGCTGAAGTCCTTGCAGCCCGAGGCCATCGCGATCGGCCTGCTGCACGCCTATGCCAATCCGGCGCATGAACTGGCGCTGCGCGATGCCGTGCGGGCCGCGCTGCCGGATGTGCCGGTCAGCCTCTCCAGCGAGATCAGCCCCGAGATCCGCGAGTATGAGCGGCTTTCCACCACGGTGCTGAACGCGCTGCTCATGCCCGTGGTGCAGCGCTACCTGGCACGGCTGGAGGCGCGGGTGGGGGAGGGCGGCTTCGCGCCGCGCATCTTCCTCGTGCAGTCCAATGGCGGCATGTGCAGCCTGAGGCGCGCGGCGGAACAGCCGGCGCGACTGCTGCTCTCCGGCCCCTCGGGCGGCGCGCTGGCGGCGGAGCGTCTCTCGCGTCGCCTCGCGCGCCCCAACCTCGTCGCCGTGGACATGGGCGGCACCAGCTTCGATGTGAGCGTGGTGCAGGATCACCGCATCGGCCTCGTCACCCAGGGCGAGGTGGACCGGCTGCCGGTGCGCCTGCCCATGGTGGAGATGCGGACCATCGGCGCGGGTGGCGGCTCCATCGCCGCCGTGGATGCCTCGGGCCGCCTCACCGCCGGGCCACGCTCGGCCGGTGCGCGGCCGGGCCCGGTCTGCTACGGGCGGGGCGGCACCCAGCCCACCGTGACCGATGCCAATGCCGTGCTCGGCCGCTTCGACCCGGATTTCTTCCTGGGCGGCGCCATGGCGCTGGAGCTGGACGCGGCGCGCGCCGCCATGGCGCAGCATGTGGGCCAGCCGCTTGGCCTGCCGGTCGAGGAGGCGGCAGAGGGCGTGATGCGCGTCACCAACGTCAACCTCGCCGCCGCCGTGCGGCTTTCGCTGTTCGAGAAGGGGCTGGACCCGCGCGACTTCGCGCTGCTCTCCTTCGGCGGCGCGGGCGGGCTGCACGCCACGGAAGTGGCGGATGAGCTCGGCATCACCGAGGTGATCTTCCCGCGCGAGCCGGGTACTCTCTCCGCCTATGGCATCCTGTTTTCCGACCTGGTGCAGGACCTCGCCCGCTCCCGCCTGCTGCCGGCGGAACCGGCGGCGCTGCCGGCCATCACCGCCGCCATCGCCGAACTCCGCGCCGAGGCGGTGGCGCGGCTGGATGCGGATGGCGTCCCGGAGGAGATGCGCGCCATCGAGGTCTCGGCCGACCTTCGCTATCACGGCCAGGCCTTCGAGCTGCTGGTCCCCTGGCCCGAGGCGCCGGACCTGCCTGCCTTGCTCACCCGCTTCCACGCCGAGCACCGCGCCCGCTTCTCCTACGCGGCCGAGGACGAGAAGGTGGAGATCGTGACGCTGCGCATGTCGGCCATTGGCCGCCTGCCCAAGCCGGCCGAGGCCGCGCCCACGCCGCCCGCCACGCGCACGCCCCCCGGCACGCGCCAGGTCTGGCAGCAGGGTGGCGCGGCCGCTTGGCCGGTCTGGCGGCGCGAGGCGCTGCACGGCGCCGATGTGATCGAAGGCCCGGCCATCGTGGAGGAGGCCTTCGCCACCCATGTCATCTCCGCCGGCTGGCGCGCGGGGCTGGACCCTGAAGGCGCCGTCATCGCGAGGAAAATCGCATGAGCTTGGGACCGATCGAGATCGAGGTCATCCGCAACGCGCTGAACGCCGCGGCGGCCGAGATGGACGTCACCGTCTGGCGCACCAGCCGCAGCACCATCGTGCGCGAACTGCTCGACTACTCCACGGCGGTGTTCGACGCCGAGGGCTGGAACCTCGCGCAATCCGCGCGCATCCCGGGCCATCTGAACTCGATGAGCCACGCGCTGCGCGAGTTGCTGGCGCACCATGTGCCGAGCGGCGAATGGGGCGAGGGCGATGTCGTCATCACCAACGACCCCTATTGCGGCGGCCAGCACCTGCCGGACATCCTGGCCTTCAAGGCGGTGTTCCACGAAGGCCGGCGCATCGCCTTCGTCGGCACGCTCTGCCACCACATTGATGTGGGCGGCCTTGCCGCCGGCAGCTACGCCGCCAAGGCCACCGAGATCTTCCAGGAAGGCCTGCGAATCCCGCCGGTGAAGATCATCGCGAAGGGCGTCCGCAATGACGGCGTCTGGGCGATGATCCGCCAGAACATCCGCAAGCCCGACCTGCTGCTGGGCGACCTCTCCTCGCAGCTTGCGAGCCTCGACGTGGGTGCCACCGCCATCCTGCGCCTCGCCCGCCGCTATGGCGCGGATGCGATGCTGGAAGCGGGCAACCGCATCCTCGCGATGAGCGAGGCCGGCATGCGCGCCGCCATCGCCCGCATGCCCGATGGCACCTATGAGTTCGAGGATTTCCTCGATGATGACGGCATCGCGCTCGGGGTTCCCATCCGCCTGCATGTCGCCGTCACCATCACGGGCGATACGGCGAGCGTGGACCTCTCCGGCTGCGGGCCGCAGGTGGCGGGGCCGACCAATGCGACGCTCGCCAGCACCAATGCGGCGGTCATGTTCTCGCTCATGTGCTGCGCCGATCCCTCGCTGCACATGAGCGCCGGCTGCTACCGCCCGATCAGCGTGGTGGCACCCGAGGGGCTGGTGGTGAATGCGCGCCATCCGGCCCCCGTGGCGCATCGCGTGGCCGTCACGCACCGGCTGCTCAACGCCATGATGGGCGCGCTGCACCAGGCGGTGCCGGACATCATTCCCGCCGCCTATTACGGCAACAGCTACGTCACCACCTTCCAGACGGTCGCCGAGACGCGCGAAGTGCTGGTGGAGATCGAGATCGGCGGCTCGGGCGGGCATCCGGCGAAGGATGGCGTGAACGCCTATGCGTCGGGGATGCACAACAACAGCAACATCCCGATCGAGATGATCGAGGCGCAGATGCCGCTCACCATCATGCGCTACGGGTTGCGCAATGGCAGCGGCGGGGCGGGGCGCTTCCGGGGGGGCTTGGGCCTCATCCGCGAATGGCGCATCGACAGCCCGGCCTGCTTCTTCACCAGCAACATGGACCGCTTCGACCACGCGCCCTATGGCCTGGCCGGCGGCGGCCCGGCGGCCAAGGGTGCGCTGGTGTTGCGACGCGATGGGGTGGAAAGCCCCATCCCGCCCAAGACCGACAACCTGCCACTTCGCGCGGGCGATGTGGTGCGGCTCGAGACCTCGGGCGGCGGCGGCTTCGGCCCGCCCGCCGAGCGCACGCCGGAAGCGGCCGCGCATGACGCCGCGATGGGCTACCTGTGAGTTTCGACCCGCGGGAACATCGCCTGGCGCCGCAGCGCTGGTTCGAGGATTTCACCCTGGGCGAGCAGTTCCGCCTGCCCAGCCGCACCATGACGGAGGCGATCTTCCTCGCCTTCCAGGCCGCCAGCGGCGACAACCACCCGGTGCATTACGACGTGGAGTTCTGCCGCGCGCGCGGCATGCCGCACATGCTGGCGCACGGCTTCCAGGTGCTGATCCAGACGGCGGCCGGGGCGGGGATGCTCCCCTTCATGATCGAGGACAGCCTCAAGGGTTTCCTGGAGCAATCCAGCCGCTTCCTGCACCCGGTATTTGTCGGCGACACGCTCTACGCGACGCTCACCGTGGACGAGCTGACGCCCGGCCGCACCACCGGCGTTCTGGGCCTGGCCTCCACGGTCCATAATCAGGCGGGCGTCTTGGTGATGGACGGAAAGCAGCGCTACCTTCTCCGCAAGCGGTGACATGAGCGGGGGCGATGGCTCTCGGCCGCACCCAGGGAGGACACACATGCCAAAGCAACTCCGCGTCGCCGTCATCGGCGCCGGCACCATGGGCCATGCGCTGGCCCTGGTCTTCGCCATGGGCGGCCATCACGTGCGGTTGACCGATGCCAGCGAAGCCACGCTCGCCCGCGCCCAGGTGCTGATGGAAAAGGCGCTCGCCACGCTGGAGGAGGTGGGCGAGGCGCCCAGGGGCTGGGGCAGCGCGCAGCTTGCCCAGGCCTGCACCCGCCACGCGACGCTGGAGGAATGCGTCGAGGGCGCGGAACTCATCGTCGAGGCCATCGTGGAAAACCCCGAGGCCAAGCGCGACCTCTATGCCCGGCTCGATGCCTGTGCCCCCGCGAATGCGATCTGGGCCAGCAACACGAGCTACTTGGATGTGTTTCCGCTCATGCCCGTGCATCGCCTGAAGCGCGCGCTGATCGCCCATTGGTACACGCCGCCTTATCTGGTGGACCTGGTGGACCTCGTCCCCCATGCCGAGACGGAGGAGGCGGTGCTGCAGGAGGTGAAATCGGTGATCGAGGCGATGGGCAAGGTTCCCATCGTCATGCGGAAATTCATCCCCGGCTACATCGCCAACCGCATCCAGGCCGCCGTCCAGGCCGAGGTGCAGATGCTGATCGATGAGGGCTATGCCACGGCGCAGGAGGTGGATGCGGCGGTGCTGCACGGCATCGGGCTGCGGCTGAACATCATCGGCGTCATGGCCAAGGCGGATTTCACCGGGTTGCCGATGCTGCAGCACGCCTTCCGCAACAAGATGTACACGCCGCCCGAGGACAAGGGCGGCAGCGCCAGCATGGATGCGCTGGTGGCCAAGGGCATGGGCGGCGTGATGGATGGCCGCGGCTATTACGACTGGGAAGGCCGCCCGCCCGCCGAACTCTTCGAGGAGCGCGACCGCAAGCTCATCCAGCTCAAGCAGAGCCTCCGCAAGATCGGCTACATGGCGGGCTTCGACGTGAAGGCGAACAAGGCATGATCACCTACGACCTCAAGGGCAGGACGGCGCTGGTCACGGGTGGCGCCTCCGGCATCGGCCTCGCCACGGTTCGCTTGCTGGCGAAGAATGGCTGCAAGGTCGCCATCAACCACCTGGCCGGTGATCCGCGCGGGATGGAGCAGGTGGCTGCGCTGACCGCCGAGGGCTTCGACGTCATCTCCGCGCCCGGCAATGTCGGCGATGCCGCGGATGGCCCGCGCATGGTGGACCAGGCGGCGGCCGATCTCGGCCGCCTCGACTTTCTCGTGAACAATGCCGGCACGCCGGGCACCCGCACCACCATCAAGCCCACCGAGCTGGACCGGTTGACGGAGGAGCTTTGGGCCGCCGTGATCGAGGTGAACCTGCTCGGCGTGTTTCGCTGTTCCAAGGCGGCTGCGCCGCACCTGAAGAAGACGCGCGGCGCCATCGTGTCGGTCGCCTCCATCGCGGGTATCAACTCGCCCGGCTCCTCCATGGCCTATGGCGCGACCAAGGCGGGCGTGATCTCGCTGACGAAGAACCTCGCGCGCGGGCTGGGGCCGGAGGTGCGCGTGAATGCCATCGCCCCCGGCGCCGTGAATTCCAGCTGGACGGTGGAATGGAGCAACGAGGAACGGGCCAGCTCGATTGATGGCGCGGTCCTCAAGCGCCGCTGCGAGCCGGAGGACCTGGCCGAGGTGATGGTCTTCCTGCTGGCGGGTGCGGCCATGGTGACGGGCCAGACCATCGTGGTGGATGGCGGGCTGACGCTGTAGCGCTTACGCCTTGGTCAGGCACGCGGCGAGCGACTTCGCCGCCCAGCGCAGCGCCCCCGGCTCATGGCCGGTGAAGCCCAGCATCAGCCCCTGCTGCGGCGGCGCGCTCAGATACATGGGGCTGACCGCGCGCGCGATGATGCCACGCGCGGCGGCGGCGGCCGCGACCTCGGTGTCCGCCAGCCCCGGGCGCAGCCGCGCGATCAGCTTCATGCCCTGATCGGGCGGTTCCACGCTCAAGGCATCGCCGCATTCGCGGGCCAGCGCCTCGACCAGCGCATCGCGCGCGATGCGGTAGCGCTGGCGCATGCGGCGCAGATGCTGGGCGAAATGCCCGCCTTCCAGGAAATCGGTGACGACGCCCTCCTGCAGCGTCGCCGGGTGCCAATCGGCCAGCAGCCGCGCCGCCAGCACCGGTTGGAGCAATTCCGCCGGCAGCACGGCATAGCCCAGGCGCAGCCCGGGAAAGAGCACCTTGCTGAAGGTGCCGATATAGATGACGCGCCCGCCCTCATCCACGCCTTGCAGCGACGCCAGGGGACGGCCGGCATAGCGGAACTCGCTGTCGTAGTCGTCCTCGATCACCCAGGCGCCGGAGGCGCGCGCCCAGGCCAGCAGCTCCATCCGCCGCGCCATGGAAAGCGTGACGCCCAGCGGATATTGCGAGGAGGGCGTGACATAGGCGAGCCGCGCATCGGGTGCAGCCGCCACGCCCGCGCCCACCACCAGGCCCTGCCCATCCACCGGCACGGGGATGATGCGGGCACCCGCCGCCGCCATGGCGGCGCGCACGGCGGGGTAGGCCGGGTCCTCCAGCCAGGCGGCGTCGCCCGTCGCCAGCAGCACGCGCAGAACAAGCCCGATCGCCTGTTGCGCGCCGGAGGTGATGACCACCTGTTCCGGCGTGCAGCGCACGGCGCGGGCCGCACCGAGATAGGCCGCGATGGCCGCGCGCAGCGGATGCGCGCCCTGCGGGTCGCCATAGCCGAGCATGCCGGGGTCGGGCGTGTGCAGGCGGCGCAGGGTGAGCTGCCGCCAGATGCGCGCGGTGCGTTCATCCCAGGCGGTACGGCCGGTGTTGAAGGGCGCGGTCCCTGGCTGCGCCATGTTCGGGATGGGCGCCGCCACGGGAGCGGGAATGGGGGGCGTGGCCGTGCTGGGGGCGGGCCGCGCCTCCAGCCCCTCCGGCAGGTCGCGTGAGACATAGCTGCCCGCGCCGGGCCGGCCCGCGATGAAGCCTTCCGCCAGCAGCTGCTCATAGGCCGCGACCACGGTGTTGCGTGCCACGCCCAGTCGCTGCGCCAGCGCGCGCGTGGCCGGCAGTCGCGCGCCCGGCGGCAGCACGCCGCCCAGGATGGCGCGGCGCAGCTCCAGATAGAGCTGGCGCAGCAGCGGCGCGCCGCCCGCGCGGTCGAGGCCGAGCAGCAGCAGGTCCGGCAGGTCGGGTGGGGCGGCCATGCGGCAGGGGAGCGCGGATTGGACCAGTCATGCAAGCCGGAATTGGCTCTCCCCTGGGACCATTCCGCGCGGTGTGATGCCGCCATCACGCATCCCAGGGGGCCATCCCATGACCGATTCCACCCACTTCCCCGTCACCGAGCGCAACAAGGTGCGCCGCCTGCATGAGCGCGGCCGCTACGACCGGGAGAGCGTCTACGCCATCCTCGATGCCGCGATGCTCTGCCACATCGCCTACATCATCGACGGCCAGCCCTATTGCACGCCCACCGCCTTCTGGCGCGAGGGCGACAAGCTCTACTGGCACGGCTCATCCGCCAGCCGCATGCTGCGCGCGCAGAAGCCGGGCCTGCCCGTCTGCCTCACCGTCACGCATCTCGACAGCCTGGTGCTGGCGCGCTGCGGCTTCAACCATTCGGTGGACTACCGCTCGGCCATGTGCTTCGGCCAGGCGCACATCATCGAGGACCTGGACGAGAAGGCGCGTGCGCTGGACCTGATGATCGACCGCTTCTACCCCGGCCGGAACGCCGAGCTGCGCCCCAGCACGACGCAGGAGCTGAAGGCAACCATGGTGGTCGGCATGGAGATCGAGAACGCCTCGGGCAAGATCCGCAGCAAGGGCGTGGGCGATGAGGAGGAAGACTACGCCCTGCCCATCTATGCCGCGCGCTTCCCCGTGACGCAGGTGATCGGCGCGGCCGAGCCCTGCCCGCGCATGCCCGCGGGGGTTCCGGTCCCGGCGGGCCTTGCGGGTTTCACCCCCGGTCGTAGGCTCGATGAGATCATGAGCGAGAGCTACAGAACCACCTATGGCGACAACTGACCTGGCCACCGCTTCGGCGGTCGAACTGGCGGCACTGGTGCGCGGCAAGCGCGCCTCGCCGCTCGAGATCACCGAGGCGGTGCTGGAGCGGATCGCTGCGAAGAACCCGGGCCTCAACGCCTTCGCGGCGCTGGACGAGGAAGGCGCCCGCGCCGCCGCCCGCGCGGCGGAGGTCGCCGTGATGCGTGGCGAGGAACTCGGGCCGCTGCATGGCGTGCCGGCGACGATCAAGGATGTGCAATCCATCGCGGGCCTGCCCACGCGGCGCGGCTCGCGCCTCACGGACCCGGCGCCGGCCGAGGCGGACTCGCCCGTCTCGGCGCGGATGCGCAGGGCGGGCGCCATCCTGCTCGGCAAGACCACCAGCACCGAGCAGGGCTGGACCGCGGTGAGCGACAGCCCGCTCACCGGCAGCACGCATAATCCGTGGATGCACGGGCGCACGGCGGGTGGTTCCTCCTCCGGCGCGGCGGCGCTCTGTGGCGCGGGCTGCGGTCCGCTGCATCTCGGCACGGATGGCGCGGGCTCCATCCGCATCCCCGCGCATTTCTGCGGCGTGGTGGGCTTCAAGCCGACCTATGGTCGCGTGCCCTATGTGCCCGTGCCGAACAATGGCGCGCTCTCCCATGCCGGGCCCATCACGCGCAGCGTGGAGGATGCGAGCCTGATGTTCTCCGTCATCGCGGGGCCTCATCCGCTGGACCACACCACCCTGCCGGATCGCTTCGCGTCCGGGATCGAACCGGGCGGCCTCGCGGGCCTGCGCATCGCCTATAGCCCCGATCTCGGCCATGCCCGCGTGGACCCCGACGTGGCGGTGGCGGTCGCGGAGGCGGTGCGGAAGCTGGAAGGCATGGGTGCGATCGTCGAGCAGGTGACGCCGCCCTGGGGCCCCATGGGCCCCGCGCTGGAGCGCGACATGTGGGGCTTCGGCATGCGCCCCTTCCTGGCGAAGACGCCCGAGGAAGCGGCGCAGATGGACCCCGGCCTTGTCGCCTGCACCGAGGATTATCGCCATTTCGGCTTCATGGACGCGCATGCCGCACAGGGCCGCCGCATCGCCTATGCGGCCCAGGTGAACAGCTGGTTCGAAGCGGCGGGCTTCGACCTGCTGGTGACGCCCAGCGCCTCCGTCGCCGCCTTCGAGGTCGGCCGGCAGATCCCCGCACATTGGCCGCAGCACCCTTGGGACTGGCTCGTCTGGGCGGAATTCTCCTACCCCTTCGACCTTTCGCATGGCCCGGCGATTTCCGTCCCCTGCGGCCTCAGCAAGGAGGGCCTGCCGGTCGGGCTGCAATTCGCGGGGCCGCGCCTCGCCGATGCGCTGGTGCTGCGCGCCGGCGCCGCCTTCCTCGCCGCCCATCCCTTCGAGATCACGCCCGCCCGGGCGTGAGGACGGGCCGCATCATCGCGCCGGATGGATAGCCGCCCATGGACGACCTGGCCGGAGTGATCCTGCGCCTGATCGGCGCCTTTTATGCGGTAGGGGCGGTCTTCGGCCTGCGCCGCTGCGCGATGGACCTGCTGATGACGCGCGCCCTCGCGGCGCTCAGCGCGGCCGATCCGGCCGAGACGCGGGCCGAGGCGCGGCAGATGGCCTTCTACATCGCCCAGATCCTCCTCGTCGGCCTGGGTGGCATCGCGCTGCTGGCCCTGCTCGACCTGGCGCTGCCCATCTTCCTCGCCTCGATCGGGCTGCAGGCGCTCTATGCCTGGGTCATCGGGCCGCGCCTCGGGGATCTCGGTGATCCGCCGGGATCACCCGAGCGGGCGCGGCGGCAAGGGAGCCGGGTGCTCTTCGTCGTCGTGACCTTGCTGGTGGCGGGGGCGGCCCATGCCGGGGTGCTGCGCGGATGGCAGGCGGCGCCCTGGCCGGCGCTGGCCCTGGCGGCGCTGCTCGCGCTCGCCCTGCTCCTCTATGCGGCCCGACTGTTGCGCGGCATGCCAGGGGCGCTGCCGGCCGCCGATCCCGGCGCCTCTCCCCCGATGGAGGAGGCGGGGCCCCTGGATGACGCGCCCGCGCCGCTGCATGACGAACGGCTGCGCACGGCCTCCTTCATCCTCTCTCCATCCTGGAATGAGGGCGGCCTTTTCGAGGCGACCACCCGTCGCCCGGTCTTTTCCGACCTGCCCGAGGACATGCTGACCGAGGCCGACCGGGATGCGATCCGGCATTGGCTCGGCGTGTTCCGCGAGGTGGCCGACCCGGCCGATCCGCGGCGCTGCGGCTTCAGCGCGCCGGACGGCGCGGCCCGCATGGCCAGCGAAGGGCAATGGGTCTTCGAGCAATTGGCCGCGCGCCTCGCCCCTTGCCCGCTGCGCTTCGAGCCGGTGCCCTGGCCGCGCCTCTCCCGCCATGGCGCGACGGCGGTGCGGCTGATGGCGGAACAGCAGATGGACGCACTCTGGCTGTCGGACGGGCAGGGGCAACAGCCCATCAACCCGCAGGAATTCGGCCTCTCCTGGAAACTCGCGCTCGACATCCATGTCTGGGCGCTGGATTTTGACGCGGGGACCGGATGGGACGGGCCGGATGGCGCGCCGCGCTGGACCGAGGCCGAGGCGGCGGCGCATGAGGCCGAGGGGCTGCGCCTGGCACAGCGCCTGGCGCTGGAATTGGCGGCCACGGGCCGCGGCCACCTGCCCGTCAGCTTCTGGTCGGAGAGCGAAGTGCGGGCGATCCCGATCAGGCCGTGACGAAGGCGTCCAGCTCACGCCAATCGGGCGGCGTCGCGTCGCTCACGCGCCCCCCGCGTAGCACCACCCGGTCGGATTGCGGGCGGGAGAGCAGTTCCGTCATGTGCCGTGCGTGGAACAGCACGACATCGGCCGGCGCGCCCACGCGGAGCTGGCCCGCTTCGAGGCCCATGGCCGCCGCCGGCTCCGCCGTCACCGCGCGCGGCCAGTCGGCGAAGGGGTGGTCGAGATGCAGGATGCGCGTGGCCTCGCGATAGACTTCCAGCATGTCGAGGTCGCCATAGGCATAGAAGCCATCGCGCGTGTTGTCCGAGGCGAGCGAGACGGGAATCCCCGCCGCCCGCATCTCCTGCACCAGTGTCACGCCCCGCCAGCGCGGCGTGCGGCCCGGCGCGCGGTCCTGGAGATACATGTTGCACATGGGCAGGACGACGACGCGCATGCCCGCCTCGGCCATGAGCGCGATCGTTTCGCGCTGATGCGCCTCGGGCTGCAGGGTGAGCGCGCAGCAATGGCCCACCTGGATGCGGCCCCTGAACCGGCGGCGCAGCGCGGTGGCGGCGATCTCGCGCAGGGCGCGCGCGCCGGTCTCGCCGCTCTCGTCCACATGCAGGTCGAGGTCGAGGCCACGCGCCTCGGCCAGGGCGAAGAAGTGGTCCAGCATGGGCTGGAAATCGGCGGGCAGGGGCGCTGCGAAATCCCCGGCGAGGCGCGTGACCATGCCGAGCACGCCGCCCGATTGCGCCACGATATCGGCCAGCGCCTCGCCCTCCGCGCCGAGAAAGCGCTCGAGCGGCGCGATGGAGCAGAGCTGCAGCGTGATCCGCCCGGCCCAGGCCGCGCGCAGCCGGGTGAAGAGCGGCCAGCTCATCCGCGCCAGCGGCAGGTAGCTGTCCAGATGGGTGCGGATCGCCGTGGTGCCGTGTGCGAAGGCCGCGCGCAGGGCGAAATCGGCGCGGGCCTCCATCTCGGCCTCGGCCCAATGGGCGTCCCGGTCTTCCATGACGGAGCGGACGGCGCCGGCGAAATCGCCCGTGGGATTGGGCGCGCGCTGCCAGATCTGGCCCTTGTCCAGATGGGTGTGGGCGTCCACGAAGCCGGGCCAGAGCTGGCCGCCCTCCAGGCTCGGCGCATCCGGCGGCGCGGTGCCGAGGGGGGCGATGGCGGCGATGCGCCCATCCTCCACGCGAAGATCGAGGCGCAGCAGCCCCTCGGCATCCATCGGGCCGGGTGGGGTCGCAACCAGCGCGGCGGGCGCGCGGGCATCGCGCAGCCAGAAGCGCGCGCCCTGGATGCGGGAGGCGAGGGGCCTCACCCGCCCAGCAGCCGCGCCGTCCGCGCCTGCAATTCGCGGGTGACGCGCTCAGCCCCGCCCTCGCGGATCAGCGTGGTGAATTCGGCGCGGCGGGAGGCCAGCTCGCTGATCGTGCCCGTCAGATAGATGTCCACGATGCGGGGCGGATTGCCGCGCAGCAGGTAGGAGAGCAGGACCGGTTCCTGCCCGCCGGTGCGGTTCAGCGTGGTCCGCACCAGCGTATCGCCATTGGGCTGGGTCTGGGTGCCGGTGGTGGCGAAGCTCTCGCCCGAGAAGCCGTCGAAGCGCGCGGCATAGGTGGCGATGGACCAGCGGGTGAAGGCCTCGGTCAGCGCGGCTTGGTCGGCGGGTGAAAACCCGGTCCAGGGCGGGCCGACGGCGATACGCGTCATCGCCGCCAGGTCGAAGGCCTGGGACATGACGGGGCCCAGGCGGTCGAAGCGGCCGCGCACGCCCAGGCGCTGCGCGTCGCGCATCACGCCGAGGAGCGCGGCATGGAAGCGCTCCACCACCTCCGTCGCAGCGGATTGCGCCAGGGCGGGCAGGGGGGCCAGCGGGGTGAGCAGCAGGATTCGGCGAGCGATCATGGGCCGCCTATAGCCGTTCGGGGCCGCGGGCGGAATCGCCAAGCGGCCGCGCCGCATCTGGACCGCGGGCGGCGCCTCGGCCACAAGGCCGCATGCCGCCCACCACCATCCTGCTGACCGGCGCCACCGGCTTCCTTGGCGCCTCCCTCGCCCGCGCACTGCTCGCCCAGGGGCATGCGGTGCGCGCCTTGGTGCGCCCCCAGGCGCCGCGCAAGGGGCTGGAGGGGCTGGATATTTCCTATGCCCTCGGCACCGTCACCGACCAGAAGAGCCTGATCTACGCCATGGCGGGCGTCGGCGGCGTGATCCATGCGGCGGCCGATTACCGCATCTTCGTCCCCAATCCCGGGCAGATGCGCGAGACCAATGTGATCGGCACGGCGGCGGTGATGCAGGCCGCACTCGAGGCCGGCGTGCCGCGCATCGTCCATGTCTCCTCGGTCGCCACGCTGCGCCCGCGCGCCGACGGCACCCCGGCGACGGAAGCGGACGCCGCCACGCCCGAGGAAGCGATCGGCCCCTACAAGCGCAGCAAGACCGAGGCCGAGCGCGTGGTGGAGGCGATGGTGGAGCGCGGTGGCCTGCCCGCCGTCATCGTGAACCCCTCCACCCCGATCGGCCCCTATGACGTGCGGCCGACGCCGACCGGCCGCGTCATCCTCGAAGCCGCGCTGGGCCGCATGCCGGCCTATGTGGAGACCGGGCTGAACCTCGTCCATGTCGCGGATTGCGCGGCGGGGGTGGTGGCCGCCCTCGACCATGGCACGCCCGGCGAGCGGCACATCCTGGGCGGCCAGGATGTGAGCCTGGCCGAGATGCTGCGCTTCATCGCGGCCGAGCGCGGCCACCGCCCGCCCATCCGCCTGCCCCGCGCGCCGCTCTTCCCGCTCGCCTGGATGGCGGAGACCATGGCGCGCTTCACGGGCAAGGAGCCGATGCTGACGCTCGACGGGCTGCGCATGGCCGGCCACCACATGTTCTTCTCGGCCGAGAAGGCGAAGCGCGTGCTGGGCTTCCAGGCCCGCCCCTGGCAGGAGGGCGTGCGCGACGCCATCGCCTGGTTCGAGCAGGCGGGGATGCTGAAGAAATGATCTGGCTGGCCTTGGCCGCCGCCATCGCCTGGGCCGTGCTGCTGCTCGGGCGTGGGATGTTCTGGCGCGCCCGCGACGATGACCGCGACGCCGCCCGCCTGCCGGCCCCCGCCCATTGGCCCGAGGTGCAGATCATCATCCCCGCGCGCGACGAGGCCGAAACCATCGGCGCCACCGTGCGAAGCCTCGCGCGGCAGGATTATCCGGGGCGCTTTTCCATCCTCGTCGTGAATGACCGCAGCCGGGATGCGACCGGCGCGCTGGCCCGCGCCGCCGGCGCCGAGGTGCTGGAGGGGCAGGGCCGGGCGCCCGGCTGGTCCGGCAAGCTCTACGCCCTGCAGCAGGGCCTCCAGGTGGTGGCGGGGCGGGGGCACGAATTCCTGCTCTTCACCGATGCCGACATCACCCACGCGCCGGACAGCCTGCGCCGCCTGGTGCAGCGGGCCGAGGCGGGGGGGCTGGACCTCGTCTCGCTCATGGCGCGGCTGCGTTGCGAGAGCTGGGCCGAGCGCTGGATGATCCCGGCCTTCGTCTTCTTCTTCCAGATGCTCTACCCCTTCCGCTGGTCCAACGACCCGGCGGCCCGCACCGCGGCAGCGGCGGGGGGCTGCGTGCTGCTGCGGCGCGATGCCTTCGAGGCGCGGGGCGGCCTGGCGCCCATCCGTGGGCGCATCATCGATGATTGCGCCCTGGCCGGGCTGATGAAGTCCGGCGGCTCGGCCATCTGGCTGGGCCTGACCGAGCGCGTGCGGTCCGAGCGGGCCTATGAGGGCATGGGCACGATCCGCGCCATGGTGGCCCGCACCGCCTATGCGCAGCTCGGCTACAACCCGGCCCTGCTGCTGGGCATGGTGCTCGCCATGGGGCTGGTCTTCCTGGCGCCGCCGCTGCTCGCGCTCTTCGCCACGGGGGCGGCGAAGTGGCTGGGCCTGGCCGCCTGGTGCGCCATGGTGGTGGCCTTCACGCCCATGCTGCGCCGCTTCGGCCTGGCGGCGGAGCGGGCCATCCTCCTCCCGCTCATCGCGCTGGCCTATCTTGTCTTCACCCTCGATTCCGCCTGGGCGGAATGGCGCGGCCGGGGTGGGGTCTGGAAGGGCGAGGCCTTGTCGCGCGAATGAAGTCGGGGCAACACACGCGCTTGCACCCTTCCGGCATGGGCCCGAAATGCCCTATCGGAAGGGTCAAGAGATTCGCTTCCGGACCAGGAGCAAGGGATATCGCGACTTGAACATCATGCCGAACCTGACATCGGGGGCGCCCGCGCACCCGAATGCGGGGCATGACGGGCAGGCCGGTGACCCGCTGGACCGGGCGGTGGCCGCCGCCGCGCGCCACCTGCTCCAGCGCCAGCGCCCTGACGGCCACTGGGTCTTCGAGCTGGAGGCGGATGCGACCATCCCCTCCGAATACCTCATGCTGCACCACTTCTTCGGCCATGTTCAGCCGGAGAAGGAGGCGCGGATCGGCCGCTACCTGCGCCGCATCCAGGCCGAGCAGCGGGCCAATGCCGGCGGTGGCTGGCCGCTCTTCCATGGCGGGCCGCTCGACATCTCCTGCTCGGTGAAGGCCTATCTGGCGCTGCGCCTGATCGGCGACGCGCCGGATGCGCCGCACATGATCGAGGCGCGGGACGCCATCCTCGCCGCCGGCGGGGCCGAGCGCAGCAATGTCTTCACCCGGGCGGCGCTCGCGCTGTTCGGCGCGGTGCCCTGGCGCGCCGTGCCGATGATGCCGCCCGAGATCATGCTGCTGCCGCGCTGGTTCCCCTTCCATGTCAGCAAGATCAGCTACTGGGCACGGACCGTGCTGGTGCCGCTCACCGTCGTCATGGCGCGCCGCCCGGCGGCGCAGAACCCGCGCGGCGTGACCATTGACGAGCTGTTCCGCACGCCGCCCGAGCAGGTGAAGGACTGGCCCGGCGGCGCCCACCAGGCCGAGCCCTGGGCCTCCCTCTTCAAGGCGCTGGACGGCGCCCTGCACCGCGCCCGCATGCTCTTCCCGCGCAACCACCGCGCCCGCGCCGAGGAGGCCTGCGAACGCTTCGTGACCGAGCGGCTGAACGGCGAGGACGGCCTGGGCGCCATCTACCCCGCCATGGCCAATGCGGTGCTGATGTATCACTGCCTGGGGGTCGCCCAGGATGACCCGCGCATGATCACCGCCTGGGCCGCGATCGAGAAGCTGGTCGAGGAACGCGGCCCACAGGGAGAGCTGGGGGAGACCTATGTCCAGCCCTGCCTCTCGCCGGTCTGGGACACGGCGCTGGTCAGCCACGCGCTGCTGGAGGCGGGCGGCGAGGCCGAGCGCGAGGCGGTGGGCCGTGGCCTCGATTGGCTGCTGTCCAAGGAAATCCGCGATGTGCGCGGCGACTGGGCCTGGAAGCGGCCCAATCTCGAGCCCGGCGGCTGGGCCTTCCAGTATGAGAACGCGCATTACCCGGATGTGGACGACACCGCCGTGGTGGTGCTGGCCATGGACCGCTACCGCGCCACGGCGCCCGCCGACACCGGCCTCGACGGCGCCATCCAGCGCGCGACGGACTGGACGGTGGGCATGCAGTCGCGCGGCGGCGGCTGGGGCGCCTTCGACGCCGACAACACCTTCCACTACCTGAACCACATTCCCTTCGCCGACCACGGCGCGCTGCTCGACCCGCCCACGGCGGACGTGTCGGGCCGCTGCCTCGCCATGCTGGCGCAGCTCGGCCGGGGCGAGGACGCCGCCTCCAAGGCCGCCATCGAATATCTGCTGCGCGAGCAGGAGGCCGATGGCTCCTGGTATGGCCGCTGGGGTGTCAACTACATCTACGGCACCTGGTCCGCCGTCACCGCGCTGAACGCCGCCGGCCTGCCGCCCGAGCATGACGCGATGCGCCGCGCCGCGGGTTGGCTGGTCAAGAACCAGAACCCCGATGGCGGCTGGGGCGAGGATGGCATGAGCTATCCCGCGCGCGGCGGCACGCGGCCCGATCCGCGCGTGCCCGCCCCTTCCTCCGCCAGCCAGACGGCCTGGGGCATGCTGGCGCTGATGGCTTGCGGCGAGGCAGGGCACGAGGCAGTGAGCCGCGCGGCCGCTTGGCTCATGGAGCGGCAGAAGGAGGATGGCGACTGGCCGGAGGAGGACTACACGGGGACCGGCTTCCCGCGCGTGTTCTACCTTCGCTACCACGGCTACCGCCGGATCTTTCCGCTCTGGGCGCTGGCGCGGCTGCGCAACCTGCGCGCGTCCAACACCCGGCGTGTGAGCTACGGGCTTTGACGAACGGAGGGGCTGCGCCCCTCGAACCTGGCAAGGTGAGAACCTGCTTGGTTTTCATCAGGTTCCTGCAACTCCGACCAGGGTTCCATGAACGCCTTTGACGTCCTGATCATCGGTGCCGGCGCCGCCGGGCTCATGGCCGCCATCCGGGCGGGGCAGCGCGGGCGGCGCGTGCTGGTGCTCGACCATGCCGAAGCCCCGGGCAAGAAGATCCTCATCTCGGGCGGCGGGCGCTGCAACTTCACCAACCGCGACATCCGGCCCGAACGCTTTCTCTCCGCCAATCCCGCCTTCGCCCGCTCGGCCCTCGCGCGCTACACGGCGCGGGATTTCCTCGCGCTGATCGAGAAGCACCGCATCGCCTGGCACGAGAAGACGCTGGGGCAGCTCTTCTGCGACGGCTCGGCCCGGCAGGTGGTGGCCATGCTGCTGGCCGAAGCCGAGGCGGTGGGCGTGGAGATCCGGCTGGAGACGCGCGTCACCGACATCACGCGCGGCACCGACTTCACCGTGACCACCGATCGCGGCGCCTTCACCGCGGCCGCGCTGGTGCTGGCGACGGGCGGCCTCTCCATCCCCAAGATGGGCGCCACCGGCTTCGCCTATGACGTGGCGAAGCGCTTCGGGCTCGGCCTCGTGGAGCGCCGTCCCGGCCTCGTCCCCTTTGCCTTCGGCGGCGAGGAACTGGCGCTGATGCAGCCGCTGGCCGGCGTCTCCCTGCCCATCCTGGCGCGGGCGGGCGGGGCGAAATTCCCGGAGGCGATGCTCTTCACCCATCGCGGCCTCTCGGGGCCCGCAATCCTGCAGATCAGCTCCTACTGGCATCCGGGCGAGGCCATCACGCTCGACCTTCTGCCGGGGCAGGATGCGATCTCCCTGCTGCTGGCGGCCAAGCGCGCCCGCCCCAAGGCGGAACCCCGCACGGCGCTGGGCGAGCTGCTGCCCGCGCGCCTGGCCCAGGCCCTGGCCGAGCGGCATCTGCCGGGGATGCGGATGGCCGACCTGCCGGACCGCGCGCTGACGGGCCTCGCCAACCTGCTCAAATCCTGGCGCCTGACGCCCGCGACGACGGAGGGCTACGCCAAGGCGGAGGTCACGCTCGGCGGCGTGGACACGGCCGCGCTCTCGCAGCAGACGATGATGGCCAAGGCCGTGCCCGGGTTGTTCGTGGTGGGCGAGGCGGTGGACGTGACCGGCTGGCTCGGCGGCTACAATTTCCAGTGGGCCTGGGCGAGCGGTTGGGCGGCGGGGGAAGCTGCCTAGGCGGCGCCTTGGGTTGGCGGGCGGCGAGGCGCCAGACGGAATGGTGCGGGCGGTCGGAATCGAACCGACACTCTGTCACCAGAACCGGATTTTGAGTCCGGCGCGTCTACCAGTTCCACCACGCCCGCGTGCTGCCAGTCCTACACGCCAGGGCGGCGCGCTTCAACACCCCGGTCAGGCCACGCGGCGGCGCGCGAGCAGCGGCCAGAGCAGCGCGCCCAGCGTCATCGCCCAGAGCGCGATGGAAACCGGCGAGGCCAGCAGCGCCATCACATCCCCATCCGAGAGCGACATGGCGCGGCGCAGATTGTCCTCCAGCATGCGCCCCAGCACGAAGCCGAGGATGATCGGCACCAGCGGCACATCCAGCTTGCGGAACACCCAGCCCATGATGCCGAAGCCGATGGCGAGAAGCAGGTCGAACGCCGAATTGCTGGCCGCATAGACGCCCGCGAAGCTGAGCGCGAGCACGCCCGGGTAAAGCACCCAGGCCGGCACGGTGAGCAGCCGCGCGAAGATGCCGACCAGCGGGAGGTTCAGCAGCAGCAGCATGCAGTTGCCGATATACATGGAGGCGATGAGCCCCCAGGCCACCTCGGGCTTCTGCTCGAACAGCAGGGGCCCCGGGGTGATGTTGTACATCAGCAGCGCGCCGAGCAGCACGGCGGTGGTGCCTGAGCCCGGAATGCCGAGCGAGAGCATGGGCACGAGGTTGCCGATCTGCGCCGCGTTGTCCGCCGTCTCGGGTGCGGCCACGCCGCGCATGTCGCCCTGGCCGAGTTTTCCGTTCGTCTCGTTGAGCCGCTTCTCGGCCGTGTAGGAGAGGGCGCTGGCAACGGAAGCGCCGGCGCCCGGCAGCACGCCGATGACGAAGCCGATGCCGGTCGCGCGGAACATGGCGGGGATGCAGAAGAGGATCTCGGCGAAGGTCAGGCGCTGGCCGTGGCCGAGCTTCGCGGCCTCGGCGCGGATGCGGGTCTCGATCAGCAGCAGGATCTCGCCGATGGCGAAGAGCCCGATGGCGAGCACGGTGAAGTCGAGCCCGCCCAGCAATTCCATCGAGCCGCCGGTGTAGCGCTCGACCCCCGTGCCGGAATCGATGCCGATCATGGCGAGCAGGATGCCGAGGCACCCCGCCGCCCAGGCCTTGGGCGCGGAGCCGCCGCCGACGGCGCCCAGGAGCGAGAGCGCGAAGGCGATCAGCGCGACATAATCCGCCGGCGAGAAGGCGACGGCGACGCGCGCGAGCGGCACCGAGAGGAAGCTCATCAGCACGACCGCGATGGTCGCGCCCACGAAGCTGCCGATGCCCGAGATGGCGAGCGCCGCGCCCCCGCGCCCCTGCTTGGCGAGCGGATGCCCATCCAGCGTGGTCAGCACCGCCGAGGGCTCGCCCGGCATGTTCAGCAGGATCGCCGTGATCCGCCCGCCATAGCCCGAGCCGTAATAGACCGCGGCCAGCAGGATCAGCGCCGATTCCGGCGGCAGCTTCAGCGCCAGGCAGAAGGGCAGCAGCAGCGCGATGGCATTGAGCGGCCCGATGCCCGGCAGCACGCCGATGGCGGTGCCGATGATGCAGCCGATCAGCGCGAGGAAGAGGTTGGTGGGCTGGAGCGCCACGGCGAAGCCGCCGCCGAGCGCCGCAAAGGTTTCCATCATGCGCCGAGGAATCCTTTCGGCAGCGGCAGGTCCAGCACGCGGTCGAACAGCGCCCAGAGCACCGCACTGGTAAGGAGCCCGGTGCCGATGGCGGCGAGCGGCCGTGCACCGAACAGCAGCGCCACGCCGATCGCCAGCAGCGCCGTTGCCACCAGGAAGCCGAGCGGGACCAGCAGCAGCGCATAGCCCGCCATGACCAGGACCAGCAGCGGCGGCGCGGCCAGGCGCTCGGGCCGCTCGAAGGCGGGCCCGCGCGGGATGAGCAGCAGCGCGCCACACAGCCCCATCAGCAGTGCGACCGTCGTGGGGAAGGCACGCGGGCCCAGCGGGTCGGCCGCGAAGGGCACTTCGAGCGACTGCGCCGACCAGATGGCGAGCGCCGCCAGCGCCATCAGCGCGAGGCCGAGCGCGCGCCCGGCGGTCATGGCCTGCCGCCTCGCGGCGCTGCGCGCCAGTGCCTCGCGGCCCCCCGGACCTGCCGGCAGCGCCTGTCGGCGGTCATTGGCTCTGCGTCACCAGCCCGACCTCGCGCGCCAGCTGCCGGAACTCGGCGGTGCGGCGCTTGGCGAGCTCGGCATATTCGGCGCCGACCAGGTTGAACTCGAAGAGGCCCTGCGCCGCCCGCGCCTCGGGCCAGGCCGGGTTGGCCTGCAGGCGGCGCAGCGCCTCCACCCAGAAGTTGTAGGCGGCATCGGGCATTTGCGGCGGGCCGTAGAAGCCGCGGACGATGGGCCAATCCACCTCCACGCCCTGCTCGCGCGCGGTCGGCACCTGCGCCAGCGCGCCGGGCAGGCGCTGCGCCGACAGCACGGCGAGGAGGCGGATCTCGCCCGCCTCGAACTGGCCGCGCACCTCGGAGGCATCGCCGGGGAAGACCTGGATGTGGCCGCCCAGCAGCGCCGCCATGGCCTGGCCGCCACCCTCGAAGGGCACGTAGCGCATGCGGCGCGGATCGGCGCCCGCCGCGCGCGCCACCAGCGCCGCCTTGTGCCAGTCCTGGCTGCCCACGGCGCCGCCGGCGCCCATGGGCACGCTCGCCGGGTCGGCGCGCAGCGCGGCCATCAGCTCGGCCAGGCTCTGGAAGCGGCTGTCCCGCCGCACCGCGATCACGCCGTAATCCGCGCCGATGGCGCCGATCCAGCGCACGTCATTCTCGGCGAAGCGGCCGAAGCGGCCCTGCGCCATGTTCACCCAGGAGCCGGTGGAGACGGCCACGATCACATTCGCATCCGCGCGCCGCTGCGCGTTGATGTGGTTGATGGCCACCGCCCCGATGCCGCCCGGCATGTTCTGCGTGCGGATCGGCTGGGTGACGATGCCCGTCTCGTTCAGCATCCGCGTCGTCAGCCGGCAGGTCAGGTCGAAGCCACCGCCGGGGGCGGCGGGCGCGATGCATTCGGGGTTCTGGGGGGTGAAGCCCCCCGGGATACCCTGCGCCTGGGCCGCAAGCGGCATGAGGGCGGTGGCGGCAATCAGCGCGCGGCGTTGCATGTGGTTCTCCCCGATCGGGCCGCGCCAAGACGTGCCGCGCGGCCCATGATTTTCCATTCCCTCCTGGGGGATTCAGCGTGGGCTTGCAAGCATGTCAGGCCAGCACCCGGTCCACCCGGTCCCGCAGGCGATACCAGCCGCCGACGATGGGCAGGAACCAGTCCGGATTGCCGTCATAGAAGGCGCGCGTCGGGAAGTGCAGGCTGTCGAGCGCGAAGCCCGCATTGGCCGCGCCCGCGATCTTCAGCGCGGCGTTGTGGCCCATCCAGCTCGCCATCGCGACGCCGCTGCCCTGGCAACCGGCCGCATAATGCACGCCATCCTCCACGCCCAGATGCGGCAGGTAGTCGAAGGTGAAGGCGACATTGCCGGTCCAGGCATGGGTGATGCGGACATCCTTCAGCTCGGGCAGCACCTCCAGCATCATGGCGTGGAGCGTGGGTGCCGCCTCTTCCGGCGTGCTCGGCCCGAAGCTCGCCCGGCCGCCCCAGAGGATGCGCTTCCCGTCCGGCGAGGGGCGGTAGTAGTTCAGCACGCGCTTCGTGTCGCTGATCATGTGGCGGTGCGGGAAGATCCTGTTGATCCGCTCCTCGCCCAGTTCCTCGGTCGCGATGATGTAGCTGCCAATGGGCATGAGCCGCTTGGTCAGCCAGGGCATCGGCCCGCCGCGGCTATAGCCGTTGGTCGCCATTAGCACCGCATCCGCCCGCATCTCGCCCCGCGTGGTGACCAGGCGGAAGCCGCCCGCCTCCTTCACCGTCGCCGTCACGCGCACCTGGTCCACCAGATGCGCGCCCAGGCGCTCGGCCGCGGCGGCGAGGCTGCGCGCATATTTGCCCGGGTGCAGGCTGCCCGCGCCCGCCGCATGCAGGCCGCCATAGTAATGGTCCGTCGCGACGAAGCCCCGCACGCCGGCCTTGTCGATCATCGTGGCCGAATCGCCGCTGATCTCCTCGATGCGGGCGCGGTTGCCGGCCAGCGTCGCCAGGTGCTTGGGCGTGTAGGCGCCGACGAAGCGGCCGCTGCGGACATAGTCGCAATCCAGCTGCTCGCGCGCGATGAGTTCCTCGATGAAGGGGAAGCTTGCGCCGCAGGCCCGCGCGATCTCGGTCGCGCGTTCCTCGCCGAAATTCTTGGTCAGCGGCCCGCGCGCCACCTTGAGCCCGCCCGAGACCATGCCGCCATTGCGCGAGGAGGCGCCCCAGCCGATGCGCTCGGCATCCAGCACCGTCACCTCATGGCCGAGGCGCCGCAGCGTGAGCGCCGCGGACAGTCCGGTATAGCCGCCGCCGACGATGGCGACGCGGCAGCGTTCCGGCAGCGCATTGTCGCGCTGGGGCGGCTCGGCCGCCTCCCACCAATAGGGCCTGGCCTGGAATCCGGGGGCGAAGATGCGGTCGCTCATGGCATTGCCCAAGGCTTCGGCATGCGGGGTCTCCCTCTGCTGTGCGGCGAGCGTGCCACGACGCACGCGCCCCGCGAAAGGCCCGCCTGCGTGGTTGACGCGCTGGCAAGGCCGCGTGAGCATGAAAATCGCATCACGAAAGAGGGCCGGGTTGAGCGCAGACATCATCTTCACGGGCGGCAGCGTCTTTCGGGGCCTGCAGGGCGGCATGGCCGAGGCGCTGGCGGTGACGGGCGGGAAGGTGATGGCGGTGGGCAGCACCGCCGAGATCGAGGAGTTGGCAGGGCCGCGGACGCGGCGCGTGGCGCTCGACGGGCGGCTCGCGATTCCCGCCTTCCACGAGGCGCATATGCACCTGCTGCCCTTTGGGCTCGGCCTCTCCATGGTCAACCTCCGCGCCGAGGAGGTCCGCACGCTGGAGGAAGCCCGCCGCCGCCTGCGCGAGGCGGCGCAGGCCACGCCCAAGGGCCAATGGGTGATGGGCTGGGGCTATGACCATGGCGCGCTCGACATCGGCCGCCACCCCACGGTGAGCGAGCTGGATGCGGCGGTGCCCGATCACCCGCTGCTGATCATGCGCACCTGCGGCCATATGGGGGTCGCGAACAGCGCGGCATTGCGCGCCGCCGGCATCGGCCACAACACGCCCGACCCGGAAGGTGGCGTGATCGAGCGCCGGGGCGGCGCGCTGACGGGCCTGATCCAGGAACGCGCGCTCAGCCTG
Organism: Sediminicoccus rosea; assembly: GCF_033547095.1. NCBI lineage: Bacteria > Pseudomonadati > Pseudomonadota > Alphaproteobacteria > Acetobacterales > Roseomonadaceae > Sediminicoccus > Sediminicoccus rosea. Next base: position 1,826,069 of record NZ_CP137852.1, read on the forward strand.
ATCAAGGCCGCCATGCCCGAGCCTGACGAGGCGCGGATGGTGAACGCCATCGAGGCCGCCGGCCGCCGCCTCGCCTCGCTTGGTTTCGCGTCCGCCACCGACATGAATGTGGGCATGAGCGGCGGCCTCGCCGAAATCGCCGCCTTCGAGCGCGCGGCGCGCGAAGGGCGCTGCCTGCAACGCATGTGGCTGGTGCTGGCCGGCAACCCCGAGGGCATCGCGGATGCGGCCTGGGAGGGCGGGCTGCGCCCCTGGAAACCCGGCGATGACCTGGATGCCGCGCTGCGCTGGGGCGCGGTGAAGGTCTTTGCCGATGGCAGCGCGGGCGGGCTCACCGCCGCCTTCTTCGACCCCTATCTGCAAGAGGCCGGCGGCGGCACCGGCGTCTTCACCTTCCCGACCGAGACCATCCACGCGTTGCTGAAGAAGTTCCATGACCAGGGCTGGCAGCTCGATATCCACGCCATCGGCGATGCCGCGATCGAGCAGGTGCTGACCGGGATGGAGGAGGCGGGTGCCGCGCCCGAGCGCCGCCACCGCATCGAGCATTGCGGCTTCGTGACGCGCGACCAGCGCCGGCGGATGAAGGCGCGCGGCATCCTGCCCGTGCCGCAGCCCGTCTTCATGTATGAGTTCGGTGACCTCTACCTCCGCAACCTCGGCCGCGCCCGCGCCGAGGCCGCCTATCCGATGAAGACCTGGCTGGAGGAGGGCCACCACCCCTCGGCTTCCTCCGACAGCCCGGTCTCCACCGTGGAGCCCTGGCCCAACCTCTTCACCATGGTCACGCGCCAGACCAACCGCGCCACCATCCTCGGGGCCGAGGAACGGCTCTCCATCCAGGAGGCGCTGCATTGCTACACCTGGTGCGGCGCCTACAGCAGCTTCGCCGAAGGCGCGCGCGGTACGCTGGAGCCGGGGATGGACGCCGACATCGCCATCCTCAGCCAGGACGTGACCGCGCTGGCGCCGGAGGAATATCTCGGCGTGCGCTGCGACGTGACGTTGCGCGGCGGCATCGCCATCCACGACCGGCATGACGAGCTCAGCCGCGAGGGATTCGCCTGATGCTGCGCCATGCCCTGACCCGCATCGGCCTTGCCATTCCCGTCCTCTTCGGCGTGCTGCTGATCGGCTTCCTGCTGATGCAGGTCGTCCCGACCGACCCCGCCACGGTGCGCGCCGGCCCGCAGGCCACGGCCGAGATCGTGGCCGCCATCCGCACCGAGCTCGGGCTCGATGAGCCCATCTGGGTGCAGTTCGGCATCTATCTGGGCCGCCTCGCGCAGGGCGACCTGGGCGTTTCCATCATCAACAACGTGCCGGTGACGCAGGAATTGGGGGCCACGATCGGCCCGACCATGGAGCTGATGTTCGCCTCGCTCCTCTGGTCCATCCCGGCGGGCATCTTCCTCGGCACCATCGCCGCCTATTGGCGCGGCTCCCTGCTCGACAAGGGCATCATGGCGATCAGCGTGGCGGGCGTCTCGGTGCCGGTCTTCTTCCTGGGCCTCGTGCTGATCTGGTTCGTGGGCTTCCAGTGGCAGCTGCTGCCCTTCACCGGGCGCGGCGGGCCGCTTTGGACCATGGACGGCATCCGGGCGATCATCCTGCCCGCGGTCACGCTCGGCGGCGTGCTGGTCGGCCCGGTGGCACGGATGACGCGCACCGCGGTGGTGGACACGCTCTCGGCCGACCACGTCCGCACCGCCCGTGCCAAGGGCCTCTCCGAGCGGCTGGTCGTGCTGCGCCACGCGCTGCGCAACGCGCTGATCCCGGTGGTCACGCTGATCGGCCTGCAGATCGGCTTCCTGCTCGGCGGCGCCGTGGTGACCGAGACCATCTTCTCCTGGCCCGGCGTGGGGCGGCTCGCCGTCGGCGCCATCCTCTCGGCCGATTTCCCGATGGCGCAGGGCACCATCATCGTGCTGAGCGCCGGCTTCATCCTGATCAACCTGACGGTGGACCTGCTCTACGCCGTGCTCGACCCGCGGGTGCGGCAGTCATGAGCGCCACGACCGTGACCCCGGCCACGCCCGAAGCACCGCGCCGCCCCACGCCGCTGCGCATGCTGCTGCGTGACACGGGCGGCGCCATCAGCCTCGTCTTCGTGCTGCTCATCATCGCCGCCGCCCTGCTCGCGCCCTGGCTCGCCCCGCGCGATCCGTTCGAGACGGACCTGATGGCGATCATGCAGCCGCCCTCGGCCGAATACTGGTTCGGCACGGATGGGCAGGGCAGGGACATCTTCTCCCGCATGCTCTACGGGCTGCGCATCACGCTGGGCATGGGCCTCGCCTCGCTCATCGCGGGCGGGTTGCTGGGGGCGCTGATCGGCTTCCTCGCCGCCTTCTACAAGCGGGTGGACGGGCTGCTCATGCGCCTGATGGACATCCTGCTGAGCTTCCCGGCCATCCTCTTCGGCCTGGCGCTCGCCGCCATCTTCGGGCCCGGCCTCACCTCCGTGATCATCGCGCTCGCCATCGCCACGGTGCCGCTCATGGCGCGTATCGTCCGCAGTTCCGCGCTTGTCGTGATGGGCCTCGACTACATCGAGGCGGCGCGCGCCATCGGCATGAGCGATGCGCGGCTGATCGCGCGCCACCTCGCGCCCAACTGCCTCTCCGCCATCTTCGTCTTTTCCACCCTGCGGCTCGGGCAGGTGATCCTGCTCGGTTCGGCGCTGTCCTTCCTCGGCCTGGGCGCGCAGCCGCCGCTGGCGGAACTGGGGGCGATGGCGGCGCAAGGCCGCAACTTCCTCTTCATCGCGCCGCATATCAGCGTGATCCCCTCGCTCGGCATCTTCGTGATCGTGCTGGCCTTCAACCTGCTGGGGGATGCGCTGCGTGACGCGCTCGACCCCCGGCTTCGTATCTGAACATAGGGAGTGATGACGATGACTCACATGTGGAAGCGCATGGCGCTGGGTGGCCTCGCCGCCCTCGGCCTCGCCGTGACGGCGCAGGCGCAGACCCAGCCGCGCAACCAGATCACCATCATGCGCGAGATCGACAGCGACCGTTACGATCCGCACCGCTCCACCGCGCTGGCCGCCGGCGAGGTGCTGACCATGCTGAGCGACACGCTGGTCAGCATGGATTTCGACATGCGGACCATCCGTCCCGGCCTGGCCGAGCGCTGGGATGTCTCACCCGATGGGCTGACCTACACCTTCCACCTCCGCAGCGACGTCACCTTCTGCGACGGCAAGCCCTTCACGGCGGCCGACATGGCCTTCAGCCTGAACCGCTGGATCGGCCGCACCACGCCCCGCGTGGCCTCGCCCGTTGCCTGGCGCGCGGGCAATGTGAAGGAGATCCGCGCGACCGGCCCGCACACGCTGGTCTATGAGCTGAACGAGCCCTTCGGCGAGCTGCTCTCCCAGCTCACCCTCTTCTTCGGCTCGGCGATCGATCCCGCCACGGTCGAGCGCCTGGGCGACAATTTCGGCGTGCAGGGCTTCAACGGCACCGGCCCCTATTGCTGGGGCAACTGGACGCCGCGCAATGAGATGGTGCTCACGCGCCACCCCAACTACCGCTGGGGGCCGCCCGCCCTCGAGAATCGCGGCCCCGCGCATGTCGAGCGCATCGTCTGGCGCGTGATCCCCGAGGCCGCGGCCCGCGTGGCCGCGCTCCAGGCCGGCCAGGCGGATGTGACCAACTACATCCCCGAGGCCTTCTGGGACGCGATCCGCCGCGTGCCGACCGTCACCACCTCGCAGCAGCCCAACTACTTCTGGGACTTCTTCATGGGCTTCAAGGTGGACAAGCCCGTGGTGAGCGACGTCGCGATCCGCCGCGCCGTGCACCAGGCAGTGAATCGCGAGGGCCTGGTCCGCGCCGTCTGGTCCGGCCATGCGGAAGTGGCGCGCAACATCGTGAACCCGCGCGCGCCCGACTATGACGCGCAGTCCGACGCCATGGTCCCCGCCTTCGACCAGGCCTCCGCCCGCCGCACGCTGGACGAGGCCGGCTGGCGCATGGGCCCGGACGGCATCCGCGTGAAGGACGGCCAGCGCGCCACCTTCCTGCTCTATGGCATCAACACGCTGGTGAACCAGCGCTCGGGAGAGATCATCCAGCAGGCGCTGCGGCAGGTCGGGATCGAGATGCGCGTCCAGCTGTTTGACGCGACGGTCGCCTGGGGGCGGCTCGCCACGCAGGAATTCGATGCCTTCTTCCTGAGCTACCCGTACCTCTCGGCGACGGATGCGCTGAACCTCTACTGGCACAGCCGCAACCGGCCCACGCCCAACCGCATGAACTGGGCGAACCCGCAGACCGATGCCTGGCTGGAAGGTGCGCGCCGCGCCATCGACCCGGCTGAGCGCGCGACGCTGGCCGCCAATATCCAGCGCCAGCTGGCGCAGGAGGCGCCCTGGCTCACGCTCGCGCGCAGCCAGATGGTGGTCTTCGCCAACCAGCGCGTCACCGGTGCGCGGGCGCATGGCCTCTATGGCATCGGCATCTACAAGGGCCTGGATCTGAGGGTGCGCTGAACCATGACCATCACGCTCATCAAGAACGCCGATCTCGTCGTTGCCTGGGACGAGAGCGAGAAGCGCCACGCCTACCTCCCCGGCGGCGATGTCGCCTTCGAGGATGGCGTGCTGCGCTTCGTGGGCCGCGGCTATGAGGGCACGGCGGATGTGGAGATCTCGGGCACGGGCCTCATGGTCATGCCCGGGCTGGTCAACATCCACTCGCACCCGACCAGCGAGCCGATGAACAAGGGGCTGATCGACGAGATCGGCTCCCCCGGGCTCTACAACTCGTCGCTCTACGAGTTCATGCCGATCTTCCGCTCCGATGCGGAAGCCATCCCCGACTGCGTCCGCGTGGCGCTGTCGGAACTGCTGCTCAGCGGCGTCACCACGCTGGCGGATCTCTCCATGGCCCATCCGGGCTGGCTGGATCTGCTGGCCGAGGCGGGCATGCGCGTCTGCATCGCGCCCATGTTCAAGTCGGCGCGGTGGTTCACCAAGAACGGCCACGTCGTCGAGTATGAGTGGGACGAGGCAGCGGGCGTGAAGGCGATGGAGGAGGCCTTCGCCCTCATCCAGCGCGCGGAACAGCACCCGAGCGGCCGCCTCTTCGGCATGGCCTGCCCCGCGCAGATCGACACCTGCGCGCCCGAGCTGCTGCGCGACAGCCGCGCCGAGGCCAAGGCGCGCGGCCTCTCCTGGCAGATCCACGCGGCGCAATCCGTGGTGGAGTTCCACGAGATCACCCGCCGCCACGGCTTCACCCCCATCCAGTGGCTGCACGAGATGGGGCTGCTGGATGAGCGCGCGGTGATCGGCCACGGCATCTTCCTGGATGACCACCCGAGCACGCCCTGGCACACCAAGCGCGACCTCGACATCCTGGCCGACACCGGCACCACGGTCGCGCATTGCCCGACGGTGTTCGCCCGGCGCGGCATCACCCTCAAGGATTTCGGGCGCTACAAGCGGCGCGGCGTCAATCTCGGCGTGGGCACCGACACCTATCCGCACAACCTGCTGGATGAGCTGCGCCTCGTCGCCTACCTCGCCCGCACCCAGGCGAATGACCCGCGCACCATGACGACGACCGACGTCTTCGACGCCGCCACCATCGGCGGTGCGCGGGCGCTCGGCCGTAACGACATTGGCCGCCTCGCGGTCGGCTGCCGCGCGGATTTCGTGCTGGTGGACGCGACGCATCCGCGCATGCAGCCCAACCACGACCCGGTCCGCGCGCTGATCTACGCGGCGGGCGACCGTGCCGTGCGCGACGTCTATGTGGATGGCATCAAGGTGGTGGGTGACGGCCAGGTGCTGACCATGGACTTCAAGCAGGCGGCGCTGAACCTCAGCGAGGCGCAGAAGCGCATCGTCGCCCGCGCGCCGCAGCAGGACTGGGCGCACCGGCCAGTGGACAAGATCGCGCCGCCGACCTTCAAGTGGCTGTGACGGGGGCATGACGGGCCCCCTTCTGCAGATCGAGGACCTCCGCACCGTCTTCCGCACCTCGGGCGGGGATGTGGCGGCGGTGGATGGCGTCTCGCTCGATGTCGTGCGCGGCCGCACGCTCGGCATCGTGGGCGAGAGCGGCTGCGGGAAATCCGTGCTCTCCCTCTCCATCATGCGGCTCGTGGCGCATCCGGGGCGCATCGCCTCGGGCCGCGTGCTGCTGGAGGGAAGGGACCTCGCGGGCCTTTCCAATGCCGAGATGCGCGGCGTGCGCGGCAAGGATATCGGCATGATCTTCCAGGAGCCGATGACCTCGCTGAACCCGGTGCACACAGTGGGCTTCCAGATCACCGAGGGCATCCGCGCGCATGAGCCGCATGTGGGCAAGGCCGAGCTGCGCGAGCGGGGCATCGCAGCCCTGGCCCGCGTGCGCATCCCCTCGCCGGAGCGGCGCTTCGACGAATACCCGCACCAGCTCTCGGGCGGCATGCGCCAGCGCGTGATGATCGCGATGGCGCTCGCCTGCTCGCCCAAGCTGTTGATCGCGGATGAACCGACCACGGCGCTGGACGTGACGGTGCAGGCGCAGATCCTGGATCTGCTGCGCGACCTCCAGGCCGAGACGGGGATGGCCATCATCCTCATCACCCATGACCTCGGCGTGATCGCCGAAATGGCCGATGACGTGGCCGTGATGTATGCGGGCCGCGTGGTGGAGCGCACCTCGGCGCGCGATCTCTTCGAGGATCCGCAGCACCCCTATACGCTGGGCCTGCTCGGCTCCATTCCGCGCCTGGATGAGGATCGCGAGCGGCTGCTCGCCATCACCGGCGCGGTCCCGCCGCCCTTCGCGCTGCCGCCCGGCTGCCGCTTCGCGCCGCGCTGCCCCTTCGCCATCGAGGCCTGCCGCGCCGAGATCCCCGCACTGCGCGCCATCGGCGCCGGGCATGAGGCCGCCTGCCTTCGCGCCCCCGTGGAAGAGGCACTCGCATGAGCGGCATGAACCGTTCCGCCGATGGCGGCGCGCTGCTGGAGGTCGAGAACCTCGCGAAGCACTATCCCATCCGCAGCGGGCTGATCCTGGCGCGCGAGATCGGCCGGGTGCGGGCGGTGGATGGCGTCTCCTTCACGCTGCGCCGCGGTGAGACGCTGGCGCTGGTGGGGGAGAGCGGTTGCGGCAAGTCCACCACCGCGCGCCTCGTGCTGCGGCTGATCGAGCCCAGCGCCGGCTCCGTCCGCTTCGAGGGCACCGACATCACGAAGCTGGAGGGGCCGACGCTCAAGGCCTTCCGCCGCCGCGCGCAGATCGTCTTCCAGGACCCCTACGCCTCGCTCAACCCGCGCCTCACCGTCGGCCAGACCATCAGCGAGCCGCTGGAGGTGCATGGCATCGGCGATTCCGCCTCGCGCCGCGCGCGGGTGGAGGAGTTGCTGCGCCTGGTGGGCCTTGCCCCCTATCAGGCGGCGCGCTTCGCGCATGAATTCTCGGGCGGGCAGCGCCAGCGCATCGGCATCGCGCGCGCCCTCTCCACCGAGCCGGACCTCGTGGTCTGCGATGAGCCGGTGAGCGCGCTCGACGTCTCGATCCAGGCCCAGGTTGTGAACCTGCTGCGTGATCTGCAACAGCGGCTGGGCTTGTCCTACCTCTTCATCGCGCACGACCTGGCGGTGGTGAAGCATGTGGCCGACCGCATCGCCGTCATGTATCTCGGCCGCATCGTGGAGATTGCGGAAAAGCGCGAGCTGTTCCGCAACCCGCGCCACCCCTATACCCGCGCCCTGCTGGCCGCGATTCCGCATCCGGACCCCGCGCGGCGCGGCCGCGTGCAGCCGCTCGGCGGCGACCTGCCGAGCCCGCTGAAGCCGCCCTCCGGCTGCCGCTTCCACACGCGCTGCCCCTTCGCCATCGAGCGTTGCCGGCACGAGGAACCCGCCCTGACGGATGGCGTCGCCTGCCACCGCGATGGCGAATTGCCGTCGCATGGCCTCGATTTCTCGGGTGGGCTGACGGAGAAGGCGGCGCGGCGCATGGCGCTCTACGCGCAGGGCAGCGTGGCGGGCTAGCCCGCCGGCAGCCGCAGCGTCACCGTCATCGCGCCCGGCGCGGTGGGGCCGAGCTCCAGCGCGCCGCCGACCTCCTCCAGGATTTCCCGCGCGATGGCGAGGCCGAGGCCGGTGCCCGGGCCCGCCTCATCCAGCCGCCCGCCGCGGCGCAGCGCCTCCGCATGGCGCTCGGGCGGAATCCCCGGCCCGTCATCCGTGACCGAGAGGGCGAGGCGGCCCGGCGCCTGGCGCAGCGCGATCCGCACCCGCGCGCTGGCGAAGCGCGCGGCATTCTCCATCACGGCGCCCAGCGCCTCGGCCAGGTCATCCTCATGGATGGCGGCGAGCGGGCCGGGCTCGCCCTCCATCACCCAATCCAGCCTTGCGCCCTCCGCCGTGCGCGCCAGCACCGCGATCAGGCGCCGCGCCACGCGCAGCGGCTCGGCGCGGTCACCGCGGCCGCGCAGCGCGCGACGCGCGCGGGAGAGCTCGCGCTCCACATGGCGGCGCATCGCCTCGGCCGCCTCGCCCACGGCGGCCGCCGTCTCGCGCTGTTCGGCCGCCTCCATGGGCCATTCCAGCCGCTCGGCCTCCGCCAGCAGCACCTGGATGGGCGTCTTGAGCCCATGCGCGAGATCCCCCGCGCGGGCGCGCGCCGCCGCCACGTCGCGCTCGCGCTGCGCCAGCAAGCCGTCGAGCTCGCGCGCGAGGGGCAGGATCTCGCTGGGGAATCCTTCCTCGCCCAGCCGCGCCGCCTGGCCTGAGCCGATGGCGGCCAGCCGCGCCCGCATCCGCCGCAGCGGCGCGAGGCCCACGGCCACCTGCGCGCCGAAGGCCGCCAGCAGCGCGAATGCGATGACGCCGAGGAAGGGCAGCAGGTCGCGCCGGAAGTCGGCCGCCGCCGCGCGCAGCTCGGCCGCGTCCCGCGCCGCCAGCACCACCAGCCGCTCGCCGCCCAGCCGCGCCGGCATCGTCACCGGCAGGCGCAGCGCCAGCAGCGCCTCGCCGCCCGGGCCGGGCAGGGGAAAGAGCGTCTCGTTCATCGGCGCATCGGCGGGCGGGGCCAGCGTCGCATCCCAGAGCGAGCGCGATTGCAGCAGCGGCGCCCCGCCCGCGGCGCGCGAGACCTGCCAGTAGAAGCCCGAGAGCGGCCGGTCATAGCGCGGATCGCCCGGTGGCGCGCTGAGCGTCCAGTCGCCGCCGGGCATCGCGCGGTCGAGCTGCGCGGCGATCCCCTCGGCCAGGGCGGAGAGTTCCCGCGCCAATTGCCGCTCCGCATGGCGTTCGAACAGCAGCGAGAGCCCCGCCGTCGCCGCCGCCAGCGCGAGGCCCGCCGCGACCAGCCCGGCCAGCAGCAGCCGCAGCCGCAGCGAGCGCGCCCAGCCGCTCAAGCCGGCGCCATGGCCAGCGCGTAGCCGAGGCCACGCCGGGTCTCGATCACCTCGCCGCCGAGCTTGCGGCGCAGGCGCAGCACCAGCGCCTCGACGGCATTCGCATCGCGCGCATCATCATCGCCATAGAGCTGCTCGACGATCGCGCCGACAGAAACCGCCTCGCCGGGGCGATGGGCCAGCAGGCTGAGGAAGCGCCATTCCAGCGCCGAGAGCGCGACGGGAATGCCATCCAGCCGCACCTCCTTCAGGCGCGTGTCGAGGCTGAGCCGCCCCGCCTCGATCACCGGCGAGCCGAGGCCCGCCGCGCGGCGCAGCAGGGCGCGCACGCGGGCCAGCAATTCCTCGATGCGGAAGGGCTTGGGCAGGTAGTCATCCGCGCCGGCATCAATGCCCTCCACCCGCTCGGACCAGGCGCCGCGCGCCGTCAGCACCAGCACGGGCATGTGTCGCCCCTCGGCGCGCCAGCGCTTGAGCACGGCGAGGCCATCCAGGCGCGGCAGGCCGAGGTCGAGCACAGCCAGGGTGTAGTCCTCGGTCTCGCCGCGGAACAGCGCCTCCTCGCCATCGCCCACCAGGTCCACGCGGTAGCCCGCCGCCTCCAGCGCGCGCTGCACATGGGCGGCGATGCGGGGATCGTCCTCGGCCAGCAGGATGCGCATCAATCCTCCACCTTCAGGATGCGGCCGGTCGCGGCATCCACCTGCAGTTCGCGCCGCCGCCCGCCGCGCGTCAGCACCTTGATCTCATAGACGAAGACGCCGTCATCCTCGTCCAGCTCCACGCCGATCACCTCGCCGCCCAGCTGCGGCCGCACCAGGGCAAGGATCTCGGAAAGCGGGCGGATGCGGCCCTCGGCGATGGCGCGGCGCACACGCTCCTGCTCCTCGCGGCGGCGGCGTCCATCGGCGCGGGCCGGCTCGGCCGCGAGCAGCAGGGGCAGGGCCCCGGGCAGGCCGAGGAGGGCGCGGCGAAATATCACCCGCATCTCCTACAGGGAGCCTGCTGACGGAATCCTGACGGCCGGGCGCGGCAGCCCGTCAGGGCAGGGCCGCTAGACATCATCCCACACCCACCGGATCGGCCGGCGCGGTGACAGACGGAAAGAACCACTCCATGCGCAAGACGCTCCTTCTCGCCGCCCTCGCCGCCAGCATCGCCGCCGGCCCGCTGGCCGCGCAACCAGCCACCACCCGCTTCGCCGACATCGCCGCCCGCCTGGAAGGCCAGGGCTTCCAGATCCAGGAGATGGAGCGCAAGCGCGGCCGCTTCGAGGTGAAGGCGATGAACGCCGAGGGCCAGCGCATCAAGCTCGAGGTGGATGCCACCACCGGCGCCATCCTGCGCCAGGATCTGCGCCAGCGCGACGGTCATCGCGACGGCCATCGCGACGGCCATCGCGACGGCCATCGCGACGGCCAGCGCGATAGCCAGCGCTGATCGGGGCGGCGGCGATGCACCTCCTCCTCGATCCGACGGGCGCGCGGCTGGTGCTGTTTCTCCTCGCCCTCGCCGTGGCGCCGCTGGTCCTGATGATGCTGGATCGGCGCCGCCGGGAGGGGGGCAACGCCGCCCGGCGCGGCCAGGCGAAGCGGGCCTGGGCGCCGCTGGCCTGGGCCGCGGCCCAGGGGGGCTGACGGCCCCCTATGCCAACCGGGCCGGGCCCGCTTAACCTCCGGCCCATGACAACATCCGCTTCCCTGGCCATCGTCGCCCCCCGCCAGATGATCATCGGCGGGGGCAGCCTTTCCCGCCTCGGCGATCTTCTCAAGCAATTCGGCTTCTCGCGCCCGCTGGTCGTCACCGACCCCTGGATGCAGAGCAGCGGCACGGTCGAGAAATGCCTCGCACCGCTGCGCGCGGCCGGCTTCGCGCCCGTGGTGTTCCACGAGACCGTGCCCGATCCGACCGACACGGTGATCGCGGCCGGCGTCGCCGTGCTGCAGGCGGGCGATTTCGACGTGCTGATCGGCTTTGGCGGCGGCAGCCCGATGGACACGGCCAAGGCCATGGCGATCCTCGCCGCCGCCCCCGCCGGCACGCCGATGAGCGCCTTCAAGGTGCCGGTCGCGGCCGACAAGGCGGCGCTGCCCGTCATCTGCATCCCCACCACCGCCGGCACGGGCAGCGAGGCGACGCGCTTTACCGTCATCACCGATGTGGCGCGGGACGAGAAGATGCTCATCGCGGGGCTCGGCGCCCTGCCGCTCGCCGCCATCGTGGACCATGACCTGACCCGCACCGTTCCCGCCCGCACCAAGGCGGATACCGGCATCGACAGCCTGACCCACGCGCTGGAGGCCTATGTCAGCAAGCGCGCCAACCCCGTCTCGGACATGTATGCCGAGCGCGCGATGCGGCTGATCGGCCCCCATCTGCGGCGCGTCTACAAGGACCCCGCCGATGACGCGGCGCGCGAGGCGATGATGCTGGGCGCCACGCTGGCCGGCCTCGCCTTCAGCAATGCGAGCGTCGCGCTGATCCATGGCATGTCGCGGCCCATCGGCGCGCATTTCCATGTGCCGCATGGGCTGTCCAACGCCATGCTGCTGCCGGCGGTGACGGGGTTCGGCCTGAACCACGCACTGCCGCGCTATGCCGAGGCCGCGCGCTGCATCGGCTGCGCCGCCCCCTCCGACGCCGACCAGGTGGCGGGTGCGAAGCTGATGGAGGAACTGCGCGCCCTGAACCACGAGTTGGAGGTGCCGAGCCCGGCGGCCTATGGCATCGCGCAGGCCAAGTGGAACGCGCTGCTGCCGGTGATGGCCGAGCAGGCGCTGGCCTCCGGCAGTCCGGGCAACAACCCGCGCGTGCCCGATGCGGCGCAGATCATGGAACTCTACGTGGAGGCCTTCGGGGCCTAGGCCTTCGGGGCTAAGTCCTGGACGCGTGGGGCTTCGCCGGGCGGGCCAGCCCCTCGGCGCTGCGCCAGCGCTGGTTCCAGGCCGGCAGGGCCGCCACCGGCAGGGGGCGGCCCATCAGGAAGCCCTGCGCGCGCGCCACGCCCAGCACCCGCAGCGTGCGGAGCAGCGCCGGGGAGGAGACACCCTCCGCCGTCATCACCAGCCCGCGCCGCGCCATGCGCAGCACCTGGTTGCGCGCCCGCGCCGATCGCGGCAGCGACTGCACGAGCGAGCGGTCGAGCTTGATGCCGGCGAAATCCAGCCGCAGCAGGCGCTGGCGCGGATCATCCAGCAGGTAGTCATCCATCAGCACGCCATGCCCCGCCGCCTTCAGTCGCCGCAGCGTGCGCGCCATGCGCGAGAGGTCGCGCACCGGCGCCGTCTCGGTCAGCTCGATCATCAGGCGCTGGCGCGGAAAGCGGGAGCGGCGGAGCTGCTGCCCGAGCCAGGCCACCACGTCACGCTTGTCCAGCTCGGGCGCGGGCAGGTTCACCGAGACGGGAATGTCGATCCGGGCCGGCAGGCGGGACATGTCCCAGGCGGCGATGCGCGTCACGGCCGCGGCGAGCGGGCGGGAGAGGCCCATCTGCTCCATGGCCGGGATGAAGTTCACCGGGGTCAGCGCCACCGGCTCGCTCCGCCAGCGCGCCAGCGCCTCGACGAGAACGAGGCGGCGCGTGCGGACATGGATGATCGGCTGGTAGCGCAGCAGCAGGCTGTTGCCCTGCAGGCCCGCCTGCAGTCGGTTCGAGTTGCGGCTGGCGCGGTTCGCGTCATGCGCCAGGTGCCGCGTGCCGCCGAGCAGGCCGCGCAGGAAGGCGCCATCCTCCGAGAGCGCCGCCTCGGGCGTCAGCAGGGAGATGATCGCCGCGGGCGAGGCCTCGGCCATGGCATCCACCAGCGATTGGTCGATCGGCAGGTCGCCATCCTCGAGGATGAGATGCGAGAAGCCGCTCACGCTGGTGACGACGGCGCGCAGCACCTCGCGCTGGGTGCGGAGCACGACGGGCGGCGGCGCGCCCAACTCGGCGACAGCGGCCTGGGTGGCGTTGATCAGGCCGGGGTCGCAGGCGAGGACCAGCACAGGGCCGGGCGGGCGCGGCTTGGGCGCGGGCGTCGGCCCTCCACTGGCCCGAGGTGTCTCAGAAAAAGTCAAAATATCGGCCGCTCTTCTCTGAATTTGAGACTAGCCGATTCCGGCCGTGAATCCAAGAGTCGCGTCGGCCCGCGGCGCCGCGAGGGTGTGCCAGCGCACATCCCCGCGGCCCATGTCTCAGCGGATGGCCGTCTGCCCCTTCGGCGCCACCGGCTCCAGCTCGCCCCGCCGCAGCGAGTTGCGCCCGCTGAACAGCACGATCGGCGCCGCGATGAAGACGGAGGAGGAGGCCGAGATGAAGATGCCGAACACCATCACCCAGGCGAAGCCGGCCAGCGTGTCGCCGCCGAACAGCGCCAGCGGCAGCGCTGAGAGCAGCAGCGTGACCGAGGTGCCGAGGCTGCGGTTCAGCGTCTCGTTGATCGAGAGGTCCACCAGCTCCTGCAGCGGCATCGTCTTGAACTTGCGGAGGTTCTCCCGCATGCGGTCGAACACCACGACCTTGTCGTTCGCGCTGAAGCCGATGACGGTGAGGATGGCGGCGATGGTCGTCAGGTTGAACTCGATCTGGAACAGGACCATGAAGCCGATGGTCTTGGTGGTGTCGAGCAACAAGGTGCTGATGGCGGCCACACCGAACTGCCATTCGAAGCGCACCCAGATATAGATGAGCATGGCGATGAGGCTGAGGCCGAGCGCCATCAGGCCGCCGCGGAACAACTCGTCCGAGATGCGGTTGCCGACCGCCTCCACGCGCATGATGCGGATGCCGGGTGCCGCCGCTTCCAGCGCGCCGCGCACCGTGCTGACCACCTGCTGCGTCTGCCCCTCCTGCGGGGGGGCGGGGACGCGGATCAGCAGCGTGCTCTCGTCGCCGAATTGCTGCAGGCCGACATCGCCCACGCCGAGCGTCGCGGTCGCGGCGCGCAGGGCGTTGATGTTGGCCGGCCCCTGGGTGCGGACCTCCATCACGATGCCGCCCTTGAAATCGATGCCCTTCTCCAGCCCCGGATAGAAGGCGCCGACCAGCGAGGCGGTGGACAGCACGCCTGAGATGATGAGGCCCGCGACGGCGCCGCGCATGAAGGGGATCTTCGTCACATCGGGGCAGAGCCGGAACAGCGGCCGCGCCAGCCGCTGGAAGAAGCCGAGGCCCGGCTTCTCCAGCACCGGCAGCTCCTTCGGGCGGCGCCAGCGATACCACCAGACGACGAGCAGGCGGGTCACCACCGTCGCCGTCCACATCTGCACGATGGTGCCGATGGCGACCGTGACGGCGAAGCCCTTCACCGGGCCGGAGCCGAAGCCATAGAGGCAGGCCATGGCGATCAGGTTCGTCAGGTTCGAGTCGAGAATCGTGCCCGAGGCCTTGGTGTAGCCGATCTCCAAGGCGTTGATCGGTGACCTGCCGTTCTTCACCTCTTCCCGGATTCGTTCATTGATCAGGATATTGGCGTCGAGCGCGGTGCCCAGCGTCAGCACGATGCCCGCGATGCCGGGGAGCGTCAGCGTCGCTTCCAGCAGCGAGAGGAAGGCGATCAGCAGGATGATGTTGATGGCCAGCGCCACATTGGCGAACCAGCCGAACAGGCCGTAGGCGAAGCCCATGTAGAGGAAGACGAAGGCGACACCCACGGCGAGGCTGATGATGCCCGCCCGGATGGCGTCCGCCCCCAGCTCGGGCCCGACGGTCCGTTCCTCGACCACGGTCAGCGGCGCGGGCAGGGCGCCCGCGCGCAGCAGCACGGCCAGGTCGTTGGCGGTGCGGACGGTGAAATTGCCCGAGATCTGGCCGCGGCCGCCGGTGATGGGCTCGCGGATATTGGGGGCGGTGATCACCTTCTCGTCCAGCACGATGGCGAAGGGCCGGCCCACATTGGCGCGGGTGATCTCGCTGAAGCGACGGGTGCCGACCGAATCGAAGGTGAAGTTCACCACCCACTCGCCGGTCCGGCTGTCCTGGCTGGCGCGGGCATCGGTCAGGTTCGCGCCATCCACCTCAACGCGGCGGCGCACGGCATAGCGTTCGCCGGCGCGCTCGCCGTTCAGGAACATGATGCCGGGCGGCGGCGTCGGGGCCTGGGTGTTCACCGCCTCGTCCAGCAGGTGGAAGGTCATCCGCGCGGTGCGGCCCAGCAGGTTCTTGATGCGGTCCGGGTCCTCGACACCGGGCAGCTGCACCAGGATGCGGTTCAGCCCCTGGCGCACGATCGTGGCTTCCACCACGCCCGTCTCGTCGATGCGACGGCGGACGATCTCGATGGACTGCTCGACGGCATTGGTCGCCTTGGCGCGCAGCCCGGCCTCGGTGACGGTCGCCGTCAGCAGGCCCTCGGCGTTGATGCTGACCTCGATGTCGGGCTGCTGGGCGCCGCCGCCGACATTCACGGGGTTGGCGAGTTCGCGCACCACGCGCAGCGCGGCGTCCCGCTGGCCGGGCTCGGTGATGCGGAGCGACATGCGCCGCTGGTCGGGCTGGGCTGAGAGGCCGGTGTAGGAAATGCGCGGATTGGCCTGGGTCATGCCCCGCCGCGTGCCCTCCACCAGGCCCTCCAGCCGCTCGCGCAGCAGGACGGAGGTGTCCACCTCCAGCAGCAGGTAGGAGCCGCCGCGCAGGTCGAGGCCGAGCGCGATCTGCCGCACCGGCACCCAGTCAGGGAAGGCCGAGCGGGGCAGCAGGTTGGGCAGGCTGACCAGCGTGCCCAGCAGGCAGACGAAGATAATGGCGGCCGTCTTCCAGCGCGCGAAATACATCATGACGAGACGAGGCCCTGACCTGAATTCCGGCGGAACATGACGAGGGGGAGGGGGGGATGCAAGCCTTGCCGGGAATTGTTAGTCCAGCGCCATGAAATCGCTCAAGATCGGCGTCTTTGGCGCCGGCCATTTCGGCCGCTTCCATGCCCTCAAGCTGCGCGGGGCGGCGCGGGCCGCGCTCGCTGGCCTGCATGACCCGGACCCGGCCCGGGCGGCCCTGGTGGCGGGCGAGGCCGGCTGCCAGGCGCTGACGGCCGAGGCGCTGATGGCGGCCAGCGACGCCATCGTGATCGCCACCCCCACCCTGCACCATGCCCGCCTGGCCGAGCAGGCGCTGCGGGCCGGCCGGCATGTCTTCGTGGAAAAGCCCATCACGGCGACCCTGGCCGAGGCGGATGCGCTGATCGCCCTGGCCGCGGCCGAGGGGCGGGTGCTGATGGTGGGCCAGATCGAGCGCCATTCCGCCGCCATCCGCACCCTGCGGGAGAATCTGGGCGGCCGCCGGCTGATGGCGCTGGAGGCGACGCGCGTCGCCCCCTTCCGGCCGCGCAGCCTGGATGTCTCGGTCGTGCTGGACCTGATGATCCACGACCTGGACCTCATCCTCTCCCTGGTGCCCGCGCCGCTGACCGAGGTGCGGGCGGTGGGCGGCCCGGTGATGACCAACCTGCCTGACTGGGTGGTGGCGCAGCTGCGCTTCGCCAATGGCGCCCAGGCCCAGGTGACGGCGAGCCGCGTGGCCGTGGGGCTGGAGCGCAAGCTGCGCGCCCTGGGGCCGGAGGGCGAGATGCGGGTGGATTTCATGGCGCGCAGCCTGGAATTCCTGGCACCCGATGGCGGCCAGGGCGTGGAGAACATGCCCGGCTGGAGCCTCGTGCGCCGCAGCTGGACCGACCACGACAGCCTGGAGGCCGAGCAGGCCGCCTTCATCGCCGCCATCCTGGACGGCGTGCCGCATGAGGCGAATGGCGCGCAGGGGCGCGCCGCGCTGGATGCGGCGCTCAGGGTGGAGGCGGCGCTGGCCGGCGCCTGAGCCCGGCCGCTACTGGCGGCGGACGATGATCCGGATCGGCCCGGGCTCGATGCCCATCTTCCGCAGGCGGCGGCGGCGCCACCAGAGGGAGACGGCGGCGATGGCGCCGGCGCCGATCACGACCGGCAGCAAAAGCCCGATGAAGAAGATGGCGACCGCCACCAGCAGCAGCCCGCCCGCCGCGATGGCGACGAGCATGGCGATGCCTCCCATCCGCGCGAGCAGGAGGTTGAGACCGCTGGGCTTCGGCGCTTCCCGGAATTCGCCATCAGGCGTCATGTCCAGCACCGGCCGAGGGTGCATCGGATCGTTCATGCCCCCCATGTTGCCCCTCGCCACCCGCGCTTCAAGCCCTGCGCTCGCCCTGCGCCGTGGCGTGTTTGCGGGGGCGGGCGGCTCGGCTTACATCACGCCTGATTGAGGAGATCCCCATGCCGCTGCTCGGATGCATCGCCGACGACTTCACCGGCGCGACCGACCTCGCCAGCACGCTCGTCCGGCAGGGCATGCGCGCCGTGCAGGTGATCGGCGTGCCAACCGGGCCTTTGCCGGAGGCGGATGCCGTGATCATCGCGCTCAAGTCCCGCACCATCCCGGTGGGCGAGGCGGTGGCGCAGTCGCTCGCCGCCTGCGAGGCGCTGCTGGCAGCGGGTGCGAAGCAGATCCTCTTCAAATACTGCTCCACCTTCGACAGCACGGAGGCGGGCAATATCGGCCCGGTGGCCGAGGCGCTGCTGAAGCGCCTCGACGGCGGCTTCGCCATCGCCTGCCCGGCCTTCCCGACCAATGGCCGCACCATCTACCAGGGCCATCTCTTCGTCGGCCCCAACCTGCTGAACGAGAGCGGGATGGAGAACCACCCGCTCACGCCGATGCGCGACGCCAACCTGGTGCGCGTGCTGGGACGGCAGAGCGAGGGCAGCGTCGGCCTCATTCCCTTCACCGTGGTGGAACAGGGGGCGGCGGCCATCCGCCACGAGGTGACGCGGCTGCGCGATGCCAATCGCCGCTTCGCCATCGCGGATGCCATCACCGACGCGCATCTCATGGCGCTGGGTGAGGCCTGCGCGAACCACGCGCTGATCACCGGCGGGTCGGGCATCGCCATGGGGCTGCCGGAGAATTTCCGCCGCGCCGGGCTGCTGCCGGCGCGCGCGGATGCGGGCGCGCTGCCGGAGGTGGGCGGGCTGTGCGCCGTGGTCGCCGGCTCCTGCTCGCGCGCCACGCTCGGGCAGATCGGCCTCGCGCGGGACCAGGTGCCGACGCTGGAGCTGGATGCGCTGGCGACGCCCGACGCCGCTACCCTCATCGGGCAGGCACGCGACTGGATGGCGGGCAAGCTCGACGCCGCGCGCCCCATCGTCATCGCCGCCTCCGGCACGCCGGAGCGCGTGGCCGCACTCCAGGCCAAGCTCGGCCGCGAGGCGGCCGGCGCGCTGGTGGAGGAAGCGCTGGCCGGCATCGCGGCGGATCTCGTGGCAGCCGGCGTGCGTCGGCTCGTGGTGGCGGGCGGCGAGACCTCGGGCGCCGTGGTGCAGCGCCTGGGTGTCGAGGCGCTGCGCATCGGCGCCGAGATCGACCCCGGCGTGCCCTGGACGCATGCGACGCCCGCGACCGCGCCCGAGGGCATGCACCTCGCGCTGAAGAGCGGCAACTTCGGCGCGCGCGACTTCTTCCTGAAGGCCTTCTCCTGACCATGCGCGAGGAAGACCAACGCCAGCTCCTGGTGAGCCTCGGCGCCTCGCTCTTCGCGCGCGGCTTCAGCGTGGGCAGCGCGGGCAACATCAGCGTGCGTCTGCCCGACGGCTACCTCATGACGCCGACCAACTCCTCGCTCGGGCGGCTCGAGGCGGCGCGCATCAGCAAGCTCGACCTGGAGTGGCGGCATGTCGGCGGCGACAAGCCGACCAAGGAGGTCTTCCTCCACCGCGCCTTCCTCGACGCGCGGCCCGATGCGGGGGCGGTGGTGCACCTGCACTCGACGCACGCCACCGCCATCTCCTGCCTGGAGGAGGCGGTGATCCCGCCGCTGACACCCTATTTCGTGATGCGCGTGGGGCGCCGGCTGCCGCTCATTCCCTATTACCGGCCGGGCGATGCGGCGATGGAGCCCGCGATCCACGCAGCCGCGCGCGAGGCCAAGGCCGTGCTGCTCGCCAATCACGGCCCGGTGATCTGCGGCCCGACTCTCACCGATGCGGTGAACGCGGCCGAGGAGCTGGAGGAGGCCGCGCGCCTCGCCCTCATGCTCCGCAGCCTCAACCCCCGCCTGCTGACGCCCGCGCAGGTGGATGATCTTCTCAACACCTTCGGATAAGGATTTTCCATGGATCGCATCGCCCCCACCGAGCATCCCGTGCTGCCCGCCATCGCGGCGCGCTGGAGCCCGCGCAGCTACCTCGACACGCCGGTCACCGACGCGCAGCTGCATGCGGTGCTGGAAGCCGGGCGCTGGGCCGCCTCGGCCTACAACGAGCAGCCCTGGCAGTATCTGGTGACGCGCAAGAATGTGGAGCCCGAGGCCTATGCCAAGCTGGCGGCCTGCCTCGTGCCCTTCAACCAGGGTTGGATCGGCCAGGTGCCGGTGCTGATGCTGGCCTGCGCGCGGCTGAATTCGGCCGGCAACGGCAAGCCCAACGCCTGGGCGCATTACGATGCTGGCCAGGCGAGCGGCTCCATGGCGATCCAGGCCGCGGCGCTCGGCCTGCAGCTGCACCAGATGGCGGGCTTCGACGCGGCCGCGGCGCGCGCGGCCTTCAACATCCCCGAGGATGTGGCGCCGATCGCGGCGATGGTGCTGGGCACGCCCGGGCCGGCCTCGGCCCTGCCGGAGCAGCTGGCCCAGCGCGAGACGGCGCCGCGCGTGCGCAAGCCGGCGAAGGAGCTGTTCTTCTTCGGCCAGTGGGGCTGACACGCCCATAGAAAAAGGCGCCACCCGGTGGGTGGCGCCTTCGTTCCGGACCCGAAGGTCCGCCTGATCAGCTGGACGACGAGTCGGTCGCGGGAGCGGGCGCCGGAGCGGCCGCGGCGGCCTTCTTGGCGGCGCGCGTCGCAGCGGCCTTCTTTGCGGCCTCGGCGCGCTTCGGGTCCTTCGCGGGAGCGGCCTTCTTGGCAGCGGGCTTCTTCGCGGGAGCGGCCTTCTTGGCGGGAGCGGCCTTCTTGGCAGCCGGCTTCTTGGCGGCGGCCTTCTTCGGCGCGGCCTTCTTGGCGGGGGCGGCCTTCTTGGCAGCCGGCTTCTTGGCGGCGGCCTTCTTCGGCGCGGCCTTCTTGGCGGGGGCGGCCTTCTTGGCAGCCGGCTTCTTGGCGGCGGCCTTCTTCGGCGCGGCCTTCTTGGCGGGGGCGGCCTTCTTGGCAGCCGGCTTCTTGGCGGCGGCCTTCTTCGGCGCGGCCTTCTTGGCAGGCGCGGCCTTCTTGGCGGCGGGCTTCTTCGCGGCGGCGACGCGGCCACGCGCGGTGGCGGGCTTCTTCGCGGTGCGGCGGGCGCCGGCGGCAACGGCCATGGCTTGCGCGCGTGGCGCCACGTCGGGGGTTTCGGTCGTGTCGGTCATCATGTTCTCCTTGCGCTATGGCGCATCGGTTGGGTTGGACTTACTGGCCGCGGCGGCATCGCGCCGCGACGGATGGCAGAGTGTTCGAACAGGCGAAGATCATCGTCGTGAGGAACCCTTGCGCTGATCCGCGCAACCGCCTGGATGCGGGCTGACCACTGTGATCACCCATCGCCCGGCGGAGGCTTGCGCCCTCCTCCCGCAGAGGCCGGAATTCCGTTCCGGCTAACCTCATCGAGGTTTCCCCCTTCCGTCCGCCGCTCGCCCTGCTCCGCGATCGCGATGCCAGGCTCTCCATCTCTCGCGTGATGCGCGGCGGTCAGAGCGTGGTACGAATCGCGCGTCAATGCGTGCGTGGGCAACGCTATCGGAATGCGCGACTTGCGTGTCAAACACATTCTGCTTTTGTGGCGAGAATTTTTGCGTCGTGCGTCCAGCGCGCATCAGCGGTTGCGTCCAGCGCGCATCAGCGGTTGCATCGAGCGCGGATCATCGGTTGCGTTCAGCGCGCATCAGACGATGCGACCAACGCGCACCAAAAGATGAATCCAGCGCGCGTCGAAGTCAGCGCGCAGTGCGCAGCGCGCATCCGCGTGAGCGTCGCGCGCATCACGTCGCCGGCCGCCTTGCGCATCGCGCGCGCCCCATCGCGACCTTGCGAAAAGGGCCGCCCGGTCTCCCGGGCGGCCCTTCGCGTCAACGCATCGCGGCGCGGCGTTCAGCGCTTCGGCACCGGCCGCTGCTCGACGCCGTTGTAGAGCGAGAGCGGGCGGATCAGCCGGTTGTCGGCGCCCTGCTCGAAGACATGCGCGGCCCAGCCGGTGATGCGGCTGCACACGAAGATCGGCGTGAACATCGGGATGTCGAAGCCCATCAGGTAGTAGGCGGGGCCCGCCGGGAAATCGAGGTTCGGGTGGATGTTCTTCTCCGCCAGCATGACGCGCGCCAGCACGGCCGAGGTGTTCATCCAGCGCTTGTCGCCCACCACCTCCGCCATGATCTCGGCGTATTTCTTCATGGTCGGCACGCGGCTGTCGCCGTTCTTGTAGACGCGGTGGCCGAAGCCCATGACCAGCGCCTTGTGGTCGAAGCGCTCGCGCAGCCAGGCTTCCGCCGCCTCGGGGGAGGGGATCTCCTTCAGCATGTGCATCACGGCCTCATTGGCGCCGCCATGCAGCGGGCCCTTGAGTGCCGCGATGCCCGCCGTGATCGCGCCATGCAGGTCCGCCATGGTCGAGGTCACCACCCGCGCCGCGAAGGTCGAGGCGTTGAAGGTGTGCTCGGCGTAGAGGATCATCGAGACGTCGAAAGCCTTGATGACCTCGGGCTGCGGCACCTTGCCGAAGACCATGTTGAAGAAGTTCTCGCAGAAGGGCAGCGAGGGATCGGGCGCGATGGGCTCAAGGCCCTTGCTCAGCCGGTTCGTCGCGGCGACCGCGGTCGGGATCTTCGCCAGCAGGCGGATCGCCTTGCGGCGCTGCGCGGCGTCGCTGATGTCGCCCGCCTCGGGGTCTTCCATCCCCATGAAGGAGACGGCGGTGCGGATCGCGTCCATCGGGTGCGCGTCCTTCGGGAAGTCGCGCAGCACGCGCATCAGCGCGGGCGAGAGGGCGCGCTGCGAACGGCCCTCGGCCTGGAAGGCTGCCAGCTGCTCGGCGGTCGGCAACTCACCGTTCCACAGCAGGTAGGCGACCTCGATGAAGCTGGAATTTTCGCAGAGGTCCTGCACGGCATAGCCGCGATAGGTCAGGCTGTTGGTCTCGGGCATCACCTTCGAGACGCTGGATTCATCGGCATAGACGCCAACGAGCCCTTTGCGGACTTCGATCTGTTCGGCCATGGCATTCCTCATCTTGGGCAAGATCGGTTTCTTGTGCGGTGCAGCTTAAGCGCGCGGGCGCGCCTGTCCATGGGTGCGGCCTATCGTGGGGATCGGCGGAACCGACTTGCGGAGGGCATATGGCTCGGGCAGCTTGCACAATGAAGCGACGAGGAGACGGCCATGCTGCGATACTCGGGCGCGCTTGCCCTGGGCTTTGGACTCCTTGCGGGCCCGGCCGAAGCGACCACCATGGGCCCAGGGACAGACATCCGCGGCCCCGGATCCGACTGTATAGCGAGCGGACGGATGAGTATCGTCGGCTTCCAATCCACGCACGTTCCCAGCTCTCAAGGGATGTCGGCGGGCTACTACATCTACAGGGTGACCCTTCGCGCAAACCAGGCGGTGACGCTTGGGAGGGTCGCATTGGCAAACCACATGCGGATGACCAACCAACCGCCGCCAGCAAATCCCGTCGACCTGCCGTCTGGTCAACAGGTGGCGGTAGGGCTGGGCCAGCGGTCTGGAGGGCCCCTGAATCATGAGTACATGCGCCAGAACATCTTCATTGCCTGTTTTCCAAGAGGGTGAACGGGTCGACAGGGCGCGCCATCCATGACGTTGGAATTCCCGCAGAGATCCTGCACGGCATAGCCGCGATAGGTGAGGCTGTTGGTCTCGGGCATCGCCTTCGAGACGCGGATTCATCGGCATAGACGCCGACCAGCCCTTTGCGGACTTCGATCTGTTCGGCCATGGCATTCCTCATCTTGGGCAAGATCGGTTTCTTGTGCGGTGCAGCGTAAGCGCGCGGGCGCGCCTGTCCATGGGTGCGGCCTATCGTGGGGATCGGTGCAATCCGCCTTGAGCCGCCTTCCGGCTTTGGCATGCTCACCACACCGCATCAGGAGAAGCCAAGATGCTTCGTGCCACCGCCGTCCTCGGCCTCACTCTCGGCCTTTTCGCCGGTACGGCCGCGCAGGCGCAGACCGGCCCCGGCCGGGGCGATTGCATCTCCAACGGAATGGTCCGGCTCGGCGCCTTCACCGCCGAGCCGGTCGTGACGGAGCGTGGCGTTGATCCCAACGCCTTCGCCTATGCGGTGACCCTGCGGGCGACGCAGCCCCTCGGCTCGGTCATCGTCATCCTCCGGATCGTGAGTTCCGCGGTCATGACCTCCGAGGTCGAACTGCCGGTGGGCCAGGATGTCCGTGTGGCGCTTGGCCGCCGGTCAGGTCCGCGCATTCCGGACGCCGAGCTGCGCAGTTCCCTTCGCGTCGCCTGCACGCTGGCCTGAGGCCTGCCCGGATCCAGCGGGCGCCGATGCAGGCCCTCCGCATCCGGCGTGAGCCGGCGATGCGCGCCGGCAGCGCGCAATCCTCGCCCGGATGGGTTGGCGGGCGCGCTTCACGCGCCTAGCCTTGCGCCCGGGATGACGCCGTGCCCGGTGCCTCGTGGCACGGCAAGGTTGGGGAAGACGCAAGCATGGCCTTTGATCTGGTGGTGCGCGGCAGCCTGGTGCTGGCCGATGGGGTGCTCGAGAACGGCTATGTCGCCATCACGGGCGGCGTGATCGCCGCCATCGGCCAGGGCAGCCCGCCCGCCGCCGCCGAGGTGGTGGACCATCGTGGGAAGCTGGTCTTCCCGGGCCTGGTGGATGGCCACATGCACACCAGCAGCAGCACCGGCTGGCCGGGAATCGAGGGCGCCTCGATGTCGGCTGCCGCCGGCGGTGTTACCACCTGCGTGGACATGCCCTATGACGTGCCGCGCCCGGTGACCGATGCCGGCATCCTCGCCGAGAAGATCCAGGTGGTGAATGCCACCTCCCATGTGGACATGGCGCTCTACGGCACCATCCGGAAGGATGGCGGCGTGGAGGAGATCGCGGGCCTCGCCGCCGGCGGCGTCTGCTCCTTCAAGCTCTCCACCTATGAATATGACGCGGTGCGCTTCCCGCGCATCAACAACACCATGATGGTCGAGGCCTTCGCCGAGATCGCGAAGACCGGCCTGATGGTCGGCATCCACAACGAGGATCAGGAGATCGTCGAGGGCGCCATCGCCGCTGCCAAGGCCACCGGCCGCACCGACCCGATCATGCATGCCCGCACCCGCCCGCCGCTCTGCGAGACGATGGCGGATCTCGCCATCTTCGAGATGGCGCTGGAGACGGGCGCCCATGTCCATATCGCCCATTCCAGCCTGGCGCGCGGCTTCGACCTCGCCGAGATCTTCCGCAAGCAGGGCGGCAAGACCTCGGGCGAGGCCTGCATCCAGTACCTCTGCATGACGGAGGAGGACCTCGTCCGCCTCCAGGGCTTCGGCAAGTGCAACCCGCCCTTCCGCACGAAGGATGAGGTGGAGCGCATCTGGGCCAGCATCGCCGAGGGCAAGGTCGCCTATGTCTCGACCGACCATGCGCCCTGGCCCCGCCACCGCAAGGAATACACGGGCGACATTTTCGCGGTCGGCGCCGGCCTGACCGGCTTGCAGAGCTTCGCGCCGCTGATGTTCACCCTGCTGGCCCAGCGCGGCCTCCCGCCCACGCTGATGGCCAGCCTCTGCGCCGAGCGGCCGGCGAAGTTCCATGGCCTCTTCCCCAAGAAGGGCGCCATCCGCATCGGCTGCGACGCCGATCTGCTGGTGATGGAGGAGGGCGAATTCACCTTCGACGCCCGCGACATCCAGGACCGGGAGGACGCCAAGTGGTCGCCCTATGACGGCATGGCGATGAAGGCGCGCGTCGCCGCCACCTATCTGCGCGGCGGCTGCATCTGGGACGGGACGCGGGTCCTGGCCCGCCCGGGCACCGGGCGCTTCGTGCCGCGCCAGCATCGCGAGACCTTCACGGGCTGACGCTCCCCGGGTGGTTGGCGGGAAGGCGGGGCGCCGGTATGGACGTCCCGTCACCACCCGGAGCGCCTGCCCATGTCTGCCAGCATCACCCCCGTCATCGGCCTGATCGGCGGCTCGGGCCTCTACGATATTGACGGCTTGCAGGACCGGGAGTGGCGGCACGTTCCCACCCCCTGGGGCGCGCCGTCGGACCAGCTTCTCTTCGGCACGCTGGCCGGCATCCGCTGCGTCTTCCTGCCGCGCCATGGCCGCGGCCACCCCAACCCGCCCTCGGCCCTGAACTTCCGCGCCAATATCGACGCGCTGAAGCGCAGCGGCGTGACCGACGTGATCTCCCTCTCGGCGGTCGGCTCGCTGCAGGAACAGTATCCGCCCGGCCATTTCGTGATCGTGGACCAGTTCATCGACCGCACCTTCGCGCGGGAGAAGTCCTTCTTCGGCCCGGGCTGCGTCGCCCATGTCAGCGTCGCCCACCCGACCTGCCCGCGCCTGTCGGATGCCATCGCCGATGCGGGGGCGGAGCTTGGCCTGCCCATGACCAAGGGCGGCACCTACCTCGTCATGGAAGGCCCGCAATTCAGCACCAAGGCCGAGAGCCTGCTCTATCGCCAGTGGGGCTGCGACGTGATCGGCATGACCAACATGCCCGAGGCCAAGCTCGCCCGCGAGGCGGAGCTTTGCTACGCCTCCGTCGCCATGGTGACCGATTTCGACTGCTGGCACCCGGACCATGACCACGTCACGGTGGACCAGGTGGTGAAGGTCCTCTTCTCCAACGCCGACAAGGCGCGCGCTTTGGTCAAGGCGCTGATCCCCCGCATCGGCGCCCCGCGCGGCCCCTGCGAGGCCGGCTGCGACCGCGCGCTGGACCATGCGCTGATCACGGCCCCCGAGATGCGCGACCCGAAGATGGTTGCCATGCTGGACGCCGTGGCCGGCCGGGTGCTGCACGCCAAATAGGCTACTCCACCAGCGCCCCGTCGCTGAAGCGGATGTGCCGGCTGTGGTATTCCGCCACGGCCGGGCGGTGCGCGATGGAAAAGATCATCGCCCCGGGCAGCCGCTCCGCCAGCACCTCGTAGAGCGCGCGCTCGCCCGCCGGGTCCAGGCTCGCCGTCGCTTCGTCGAGGAAGAGCCAGTCGGGCTTCAGCAGCAGGGCGCGCGCCAGCGCCACGCGCTGCTGCTCGCCGCCCGAGAGGAGCTGTGACCAGGCCTCCTCCAGGTCGAGCTTCGGCGCCAGGTGCGAGAGGCCGGCATCGGAGAGCGCGGCCGCGATCGCGTCATCGCTGAAGGCATCGGCGGCGGCGGGGTAGCACAGCACGCGGCGCAGCGTGCCAAGCGGCAGGTAGGGCCGCTGCGGCAGGAAGAGGGCGCGGCCGCCCTCCGGCGTCTCCAGCCGCCCATGCCCGAAGGGCCAGATGCCCGCCAGCGCGCGGAACAGGGTGGATTTGCCGCTGCCCGAGGCGCCGGTCAGCAGCACGCGCTCACCCGCGCGCAGTTCCAGCGCCGCGTCTTCCAGCAGAACGCGGCCATCGGGCAACCGCAGGTTCAGCCCTTCGAGGCGGATGAGGCCTGGCGCGCCCGTGGCCGCGCGCATGCCCTCGCCCTCGTGCGCGGCGGCCCGCGCCGCGTCCAGCGCATCGCGGAAGCCGGTGAGGCGCGTCACCGTCGCCCGCCATTCGGTCAGGCTTGCGTAATTATCCACGATCCAGGAGAGGGCGCCCTGGACCTCGCCGAAGGCCTGGGCCGTCTGGGTCAGGCCGCCCAGCGGGATGCGCCCGGCGAAGAAGGCGGGGGCGGCGACCACGAAGGGAAACACCGTCGCCACCTGGGTGTAGCCGGCGGTGAAGAAGGTGAGGCGCTTGGTCGCCACCATCAGCGCCCAGAAATTCTCCATCAGCGCCCGGAAGCGAGTGACCAGCGCGCCGCGCTCCTCCGCCTCGCCGCGATGCAGGGCGACGCCTTCCGTGCTGTCGCGGAAGCGGACCAGCGCGTAGCGGAAATCCGCCTCCACCTTCTGCTGGTTGAAGTTCAGCCGGGTCAGCCGCCGCCCGATCAGGTGGGCGAGCCAGGTGCCGAGCGCCGCATAGAGGATGGCGATCCAGACCATGTAGCCGGGGATGGTGATGCCCAGGATGGTCGCCGGCCCGGACAGCGCCCAGAGCACCAGGAGGAAGGAGAACAGCGTCACCACGCTGCGCATCAGGCCGAGGCCGAGTGTGAGCGTCTCGTCCACGAACAGGCGCGCATCCTCGGAGAGGCGCTGGTCCGGGTTGTCCGTGCCGTA
The DNA here is from genome assembly GCF_033547095.1 of Sediminicoccus rosea. Taxonomy (NCBI): domain Bacteria; kingdom Pseudomonadati; phylum Pseudomonadota; class Alphaproteobacteria; order Acetobacterales; family Roseomonadaceae; genus Sediminicoccus; species Sediminicoccus rosea. Next base: position 1,853,746 of record NZ_CP137852.1, read on the forward strand.
GCTGGTCAGCGCCATGCGGTAATAGGCGCGGTCCGAGAGCCAGCCCGCCAGCAGCGTCTCGGTTGTCCAGCGGCGCCAGCGGATCTGCAGCGCCTGGCGCAGGTAGATGGCGTAGACCGCGATGAGGATATAGGCCGTGGCGATCCAGACGAAGCCCGGCATCAGGCCGCTCTCCGTCTGCTTCCAGGTGAAGAGCAGGGCGGAGAAGGCCTCCGCGTCGCGCGCCTCCAGCGCGTTGAAGAACTCCCGGTTCCAGTAGGAGAGCATGACCGACATCGCGACCAGGGCGAGATTGAGCCCGACGACGACGGCGAGCAGGCCGCGCGCGGCCCAGCGTTCCTCGCTGCGCCAATAGGGCAGGGCGAGCGAAAGGGCCTCGCGGATGGCCGTCATGCGGGGGGCTCCGGAATGCGGGAGAGAAGATCGAGCGCGCCGGGATGGCCGGGCGCGATGCGCAGCGCCTGGGCGGCCAGCAGCCGGGCCGTCGCGCGATGCTCCTGCCCGAGGGCGAGGCGGGCGGCGGCCAGCATGGCCTCGGCGCTGTTCGGCGGCAGTCGGGCCACCTCGCCCTGCGCTTCGGTCACATGGGGGGCGTGCTGCCAATAGGCCTCGCGCCGCGCCTGCATGCCCGCCAATTCACGCTCGACGGCAAGGCGCAGGGCCGGCCGCAGCGCCTCGGGCAGGGCGGCGAGGGCCGGGCGCATGGCGCGGGCATAGCTGCGATAGAGGAAATCCGGGTCATGCGCCGCGGTCTGCGCCCCTTCCCAGATGCGGTAGCAATAGAGGATCTCGGGCAGGCATTCGATGTGCAGGCCGGCGAGTGCCGCCGCCTGCAGGAATTCCCAATCCTCGAAATAGGCGCGGTCCAGCGTGAAGCCGCCCATGCGGTCCCAGGCGGTGCGGCGCATGAACATGTTGGCGTCGCCCATGCCGTTGCGAAACACGCCCAGTGCGGAATTTGGGCCGGTCGGGATCCAGCCGATGGGCCGCGCGCTGCGGTGGCGCGGCGGCGGGCCGGCACCGCGGAAGGATTGCATCTGGCAGGTGAGGATATCGGCGCCCGAGCGGCGGGCGGCGGTGACGAAGGTCGAGACCTCATCCGGCCAGGCGGCGTTGTCGTCATCCATGAAGAGCAGGAATTCGCCCCGCGCCGCCTCCGCCGCGCGGTGGCGCGTGATGCCCTGCCAGGAATTCTCCGCGTTGCGCAGCAGCGTCCAGCCGCGCGCGGCGAAGCGCGGGGCCAGCGCCGCATGGAAGCGCTGTGCGGCGGGGTCGGTGCTCGCGTCATCCACCAGGATGAGTTCGAGGTGGGGGTAATCCTGCGCCTCGATGGAGGCGATGGCGTGGGCGAGCGGCCCGTGCCGGTTGAAGGCTGCCATGCAGACCGAGACCAGCGGCTGGCCGCTCAGCACCGGCGGCGCGGTCAGCGGCGCCAGCGCCTCATGCCAGTCGAGCCAGAGCCGGCCGGCCGCCTCGGGCGTGATGGCGGCGCGGCCGGGGGCGGCGCCCTCGGTCAGCGCGCGGCCCAGCGCCGCGGCCAGGGAAGCGGGGTTGCGCGGATAGAGCAGGCGTGCGCGATCCGCCTCGGCCACCAATTCACCGATGCCGCCGACATCGGGCGCCAGGAGGGGCAGGCCGGCCGCCAGGCACTCCAGCACCACATAGGGCGCGTTCTCCATGCGCGACGCGATGACGGCGAGCCGCCCGGGCTCGGCCAGGTATTCGCGCGCCTGGTGCGGGTCGAGGTCGTTCACCACCGTCCAGGGCATCGGCCAGGCCTCGGCCGCGGCGCCGATCCAGGCCAGCGCGTGCACGCCGGCCATGTGCCCGACCTTGCCGAGGAAGGTGACGCGCGCCGGCGCCTGCCCCGCCCGGATCAGGCGTGTGACGGCTTCGCAGAAGAGGCCGAGGCCCTTGCGCTCCTCCAGCCGGCCGAAGAAGACCAGCTCCTCCACCGGCCGCGGCGCGGGGTCCGCCGCGCGGCCGAGGAAGCTCGATGGCAGCAGGTTGGGCATGACCTGCGCGCTCGGCAGCTTCCAGCCCATCTCCGCCGCCACGTCGAGGATGTAGCGCGAGGGCGCGGTGACGAGGTCCGCCCCCTCCGCGCTGCGCCGCTCCATCCAGTCGGTCTCCAGCTCGCCGCTATGGGTGATGAACTGGGCCGAATGGGCGAAGTGCCAGAAGGTCGGGCTGTGGATCTGGCAGACGAGGCGCGTCCGCGCGAAGGCCAGGCCGCAGCGCTTGGCGACGGTGATCCAATAGCCGATGCCGCGCATCTCGTGGAAATGGATCGCGTCGAAGTCGCGCGTCTTCAGCCAGTGATAGGCGCCCAGCGAGAGCTCCGCCTCGCCGCCCTCCAGGAAGAGCGAGACGAAATCAATGCCGCGCTTCGCATAGTGCCGCCGCCATCGGGTGACGGGCTCATTCTCGGTGTAGGAGGAGGGGTAGCAGATGGTCACCTCATGCCCGGCCGCGACCAGCGTCTCGGCCAGCGCCAGGAAGGCCGTGCCCATCCCGCCATTGCGGATGGGGCCGACGAAATCCAGCGTCAGCAGGCAGATGCGCTGGCGCCGCATCAGGCGGCCGCCGTGACGATGAGCGCCACGCCCTCCCGCTCGCTCGCCTGGATGCGCCAGCCGGTCTCGGCGAGCAGCTCCGCCAGCGCGGCTTCGCTGATGAACCACCACCAGGGGGCGGCGAGACGGGCGGCCTGCGCTGCCTCGCGCGTCAGGCGGCCGGGGAAGGCCGCGAATTGGGGCAGGGTGACGCCCGCCGCGCGCAGGGCGGCGTCCAGCGCCGCGCCGCGCGCCGCATCCAGCTCGCCCGCATGCCAGAGATCGAAGCCCAGCGCGGCCAGTTCGGCGGTGACGGGCACGACGCTGCTGCGGAGGATGAGCCGCCGCGCGCCCGTCGCGCGCAGGCCGAGCAGGCGGCGCGGCGGGTCGCCATCGAGCTGCGCGAGATCCGCGCCATCGAGCACCAGGTCCAGCTCGGGCAGACGCTCGCGCAGGTCGGGCGCGTCGAGCGAGCCGCGCATCCACCAGGCGCGCCAGGCGCCGGGGTCGGCATGGAGCGGCGGCGGCAGCGGGTCGCGCGCGACGGCGCGGGCCTCGACCAGCGCCTCGGCCTCGGCGCCGAGGCCGAGGCGGGCACCCGCCTCCAGCAGCAGCGCATCGGCCTGGTCCGGCCGGTCGGTCGTCATCACCTGGATCGCGGCGGCGCCGGCGGCGAGGGCGCCGAGCGCGATCTCCGGCGTCTCGCGCGCGTCATTCCAGGCGAGCAGGACGCGCTGGCCCTGGGCCTCCCCGATGGCGCGCGCGGCGAAGCGGCTGGGCGGGGGCGGGGGCGGCTCGGGCGCGGGCTCGGCCGGCAGGGCTTCCAGCGCGCCGAGCCAGCGCTCGACGCGGCGGCGATTGGCGCCGAAATCCGAATAGCCGATCAGGCTGCGCGAATAGAGGAAGAGGCTGCTCCCCTCCGGCGTCGCCACGCATTCGGCGACGATGATGTCGGGGAAGTTCAACGCCGACCGCTCGACCCATTGCGCCTGCCGCCGCTCAGGCCAGGCGGCAAGCTGCCAGGTGCGGGGGAAGCCCTTGGCGAGGGCGAGCAGGCGCGCGAACACCGCCTCGGGCGTGCCGGGCAGGAGGGGGGCCACCACCTGCTTCGGCCCCGGATGCGCCGCGGGGGCCGCGAGGCAGGTATTGGGCGAGGGCGGCGGCACGAGGGAGGCGAATTCGACCGGGCTTGGCGCCTCCAGCCCCTTCGGGCCCTGTCCCAGCAGCGCGGCGATGCCGCTCACGCGTCGCTTCCGCCTTCGCCCTGCGCTGGGCCGGCGCCGCCGGTGGGGGCGCGCTTGCGGCGCAGGCGGATCACGCCGTGCATCGCCTCGGGCGCGATGGGCTTGCCCTTGCGCAGGATCTCGACCTCGCCCGCCGCCGAAAGCCGCGCCGCCGCCTGGCGGACCAGATGCATCAGCGGGCGCCAGTTCTCGGCCTCCAGGCCGCGCGCGACCTCCGAGGGGCAGATGGATTTCTCGGTGGCGTCCAGGCGGCGCAGCATCTCGGCCTCGATGGCCTCGGGTCCGGGCGTGCGGCTCATGGCACGAGCCAGGTGGCGCGCTCTTCGCCCGGCAGCCATTCGAGCCGCGCCCGGCGATGCCCCTCGGCGGCGAGCCAGAGCCATTCGAGGCTATGGGCATGCAGCAGGATGGTGCCGAAATGCGCGCGGCCGGACACGGCATCCTGCGGCGCGGGGAGGGGCGCGGGGATGGCGCGGCCGGGCCCGGGCTCGATCGCGTAGCACATGCGGCTGAAGCTGCGGCTGGCCTGCCAGGCGGCCTCCGCCACCTCATCCTCGGTGTGGAGCGAGGCGATGCCCTCCAGCCGGATCTGCACCTGCGCCACGGGGTCATAGGCATGCAGGGCGCAGCGCGGGTCGCGCGTCAGTTCGGCGAATTTCTCGCTCCGGCGGTCGCTGTGCAGGCGCAGCGTGCGGGTGGCGGGCTCGAAGCCGCGCAGCACCAGCGTGCGGGCGCGCGGCGTCCCGTCCAGGCCGATGCTGGCCAGCGTCGGCGTGTGCAGCGGGCTGCGCCGGTTCGTCACGCCTTCGGCCAGCAGGGCGAAGGCGGCGTCGCGGACGGCGCCGATGTCGTCGGCATGGGCCGGGCGCGGCATGGGTTGTGCGCGGGCACTCATGCGCCGAGCACCCTCTGGGCCAGGGCCTGCCCGCTTTCCCAGGCGGATTCCGCCCGGCCCGCGAGGCAGCCATCCGAGGCGTAGCCGAGGCCGAGCCCCGCATCCCAAAGGCAGGGTTGGCCCAATGCGACCTCCAGCAGCGAATAGCGCCAGCGATGCGCCATGGCAAAGAGCGGCGCCGGCGCGGGAAGTTCGGCGAGCAGCGCCGCGATGACCTGCTCGGTCGGTGCTTCCAGCTGCGCGCGGCTGAATTCCGGCCCCGCCTGGATCACCCAGTTCTCCTGCGCCGCCTCCCGTCCCGGCTTGGCGCTGTCCCGCGCGGCCCAGCCGATGGGGCCGTGGTAGCGCAGCGTGTCGGGCAGATCGAGCTTGCGGTCGAAGGCGGCCATCACCGTCCAGCAAGGCGCGTATTCGATGGGCGCGAGCGGGGCTGCCAGCTCGGGCGGCAGGATGGCGCGGGCCTGTTCGGCCGGGAAGGTGACAAGCACGGCGGAGAAGGGGCCGGCCAGCTCGGCCGGGGTGCTGGGCATCGGGCGGCCGGGGCGCACCAGCGCGGCATCCAGATGCGCGACCATCCAGCCCTCCGCCGTGCGGTGCAGCGCGCTGGCATGGCGGCCGGTCCGGATGTCGAGACCCTGGGCCAGATGGCGGCCAAGGGCGGACATGCCAGGGACCGGCACGCGCCGCTTGGCATCGGGCCAGGGTGCGGTGCCGCCCGCCTCCAGCAAGGCCGCGAATCCGGCCCGCTCCGCGCGGAGATATTGCGCGCCATGGTCGAAGCGGTGGCTCTGTCCCGCATGCTCGATGCGGCGCGTGGCGAGGCGCCCGCCAGCGGCGCGGCCCTTGTCGAAGAGCCGGACCGCGCGGCCCGCGGCGGTGAGGGCTTGGGCGGCGGAGAGCCCGGCGAGGCCGGCGCCGAGAACGGCTATGGGGAGCATTCCCGCATCAACGGCATTTGCGGCGCGCCGCGCAAGTGGGGGGCGGGCGCCCGCTCAGCTGGACCAGGCGGGGAAGGGGTCGGGCAGGCGGGCATGGGCGCGCGCGCCGGCCCGCCATTCGGCATTGGTGAGCAGCGTGGCGTCCAGCTCGGCGCGAAGCTTCGCCTCATCCATGCCGATGCCGATGAAGACGATCTCCTGCCGCCGATCCCCCGTGGGCTCCACCCAGAGGCCGCGGATCATCTCGCGCCAGGCGGGGTCCTCGGGCCAGCGCTTCTCTTCGATCGCGGCCCACCAGAAGCCGGCGCCCTGGTGGCGCCCCATGCGGCCGGCAAGCTGCCATTCGCCCACCCAGGCCGGGCGCGTGGCGAGCCAGAAGAAGCCCTTGGCGCGCACCACGCCGGGCAGCTCGCCCTCGATCAGCGCCTTGAAGCGCGCGGGATGGACGGGCCGCCGGGCGCGCCAGACGAAGCTGGTGACCCCGAATTCCTCGCTCTCCGGCAGGTGCTCTCCCGAGAGGGCCTGCTGCCAACCGGCGGCGTTCTGCGCGCGCTCCATGTCGAAGCGGCCGGTGCCCAGCACCTTGGAGAGCGGCACCTGGCCATGCGCCGTCGAGAGGATCTCCGCCGTCGGGTTGAAGGTGGCGAGCAGGGCCGCGAGACGGCCGAGTTCCTCTGGCGTCACGAGGTCGGCCTTGTTCACCACGATGGTGTCGGCGAATTCGACCTGCTCGATCAGCAGGTCCACCAGCAGGCGATGATCCTCCTCGCCCGCGCTCTCGCCGCGGCTCCGCAGCGTATCGGCGCTGGCGTAGTCCTCCAGGAAGGCGCGGGCGTCCACCACGGTCACCATGGTGTCGAGCCGCGCGACATCGCCCAGGCGGAAGCCCGTCTCGGTCGTGAAATCGAAGGTGGCGGCGACGGGCATGGGCTCGCTGACGCCGGTGCTTTCGATCAGCAGCGCATCGAAGCGGCCTTCGGCGGCGAGCTTCGCGACCTCCTGCATCAGGTCCTCGCGCAGCGTGCAGCAGATGCAGCCATTGCTCATCTCGACGAGCTTCTCCTCGGTGCGGGAGAGCGTGCCGGTGTTCGCGACGAGGCTCGCGTCGATGTTCACCTCGCTCATGTCATTCACGATGACGGCGACGCGCTGTCCCTCGCGATTGGCCAGCACGTGGTTGAGCAGCGTCGTCTTGCCCGCGCCGAGGAAGCCCGACAACACGGTGACGGGGAGGGGGTTGGTCATGCGCAGCAATCCGGTTCGTCGATGCAGAAGACGAGGCGCGAGCGCTGCGCCTCGGGCAGGTGGGAGAGGGGCGGGGAGCGGTGCAGGGTGGTCGCGCCCTCCCGCTTGCGGCCGCGGAAGAGGGCGACGGCGCAGCGCGGCACCTCCTCGATCCCGGCGCCGGCCTCGGGGTCGCCCATGCTCCATTGCGTGCCGGGGCCGGCATAGGTGACGAGCAGGCGGAAGCCCACCGAATCCACGTGGAACTTGCGGCAGGCATCGCCGGTGATGCCATCGAAGCGCAGCCGCACATGCTCGTTGCGCGTCAGCACCGCGAACATGTGGGACAGGCGCAGCATGTCCGAAAGCAAATCGATCGGCGCGCCGGCCGGCAATTGCTCGCAGAGCAGGTCGAGCGCCTCCTCCGGCTTGCCCTCGGCCAGCGCGCGGAAGGAGCCCGCCTGGCGGAGCGGGCGAAGCGGGCGGGCAAAGCTCGCCGGCTCCTCCCGCAGCCAGAGGGCGAGGGCGACATCGGGGCGGAGCGCGGTGAGCAGCACCGTCTCAGGCGTGCCGATCACGGCCCGGGGCGGGGCCTCATGGGTGGCGGCGTCGGGGGCGAAGGCTTCGCAGAGAAGAGGCATGGATGTGATATTATAACATCCGGCGCTGATGGCAAGGCCTCACCTTGCCCTTTCGCCCGGCCCGGCCTATCCGCGCGGCATTCTTTGCCGGAAGGACCGACCCATGCCCGCCATTGCCGACATCATTGCCCGCGAAGTGCTGGACAGCCGCGGCAACCCGACGGTGGAGGCGGAGGTGATCCTGGATGACGGCAGCCGCGGCCGCGCCGCCGTCCCCTCCGGCGCTTCGACCGGCGCGCATGAGGCGGTGGAGCTGCGCGACGGCGACAAGGCGCGCTATGGCGGCAAGGGCGTGCTCAAGGCCGTCGCCAATGTCGAGGGCGAGATCTTCGATGCCATCGGCGGCCTGAACGCGGCCGACCAGGTGAAGATCGACCAGATGATGATCGAGCTGGACGGGACGCCCAACAAGTCGCGCCTCGGCGCCAATGCGATGCTGGCGGTCAGCCTTGCCACCGCCAAGGCCGCCGCCCAGGCGCATGGCCTGCCGCTCTATCGCTATGTGGGCGGCGCCTATGCGCGCACCCTGCCGGTGCCGATGATGAACATCATCAATGGCGGCCAGCATGCCGACAACCCGATCGACATCCAGGAATTCATGATCATGCCGGTCGCCGCCGGCACGATCGCCGACGCGGTGCGCGTGGGCTCGGAGATCTTCGCCGCGCTGAAGAAGCAGCTGCACGCCGCCGGCCACAACACCAATGTGGGCGATGAGGGCGGCTTCGCCCCCAATATCGGCAGCGCGGACGAGGCGCTGGCCTTCATCGCCAAGGCCTGCGAGGCCGCCGGCCACCGCGTGGGCGAGGATGTGATGTTCGCCCTCGATTGCGCCGCCACCGAATTCTACAAGGACGGCGTCTATGACATGGAGGGCGAGGGCAAGAAGCTCGATGCCGCCGGCATGGTCGCCTACCTCGAGGGGCTCTGCGCCAAGTGGCCCATCATCTCCATCGAGGACGGCATGTCCGAGGATGACTGGGCCGGCTGGAAGCTGCTGACCGACCGCCTGGGGGCCAAGGTCCAGCTGGTGGGCGACGACCTCTTCGTCACCAACCCCGAGCGCCTGGCCATGGGCATCGAGCGCGCCACGGCCAACTCCATCCTGGTGAAGGTGAACCAGATCGGCACGCTGACCGAGACGCTGGAGGCCGTGGATATGGCCCATCGCGCCAGCTACACGGCGGTGATGAGCCACCGCTCCGGCGAGACCGAGGATTTCACCATCGCCGACCTCGCCGTCGCCACCAATTGCGGGCAGATCAAGACCGGCTCGCTCAGCCGCTCGGACCGGCTGGCGAAGTACAACCAGCTGATCCGCATCGAGCAGGATCTGGGGCCCGCGGCGCGCTACGCGGGGCGGACGATCCTGAAGCGCTGATCGCGAAGCGCGCCGGGCGAGCCGCCCTCAGCGCGGCTCGCAGCGCAGCGTGACGTCCGGGCTGTTCTGGTCGCCGCGCGGGCGCAGAATGGTCATCCGGCGGTTCGAATCATAGACGCCGTTGGGCGTGGTGCAGACCACGCCGAACAGGGAGTTGTGCGACAGGCCCACCGTGCCCGCATTCGGCGCGGGAAAGACGGGCTGCTGCGCCCAGGCCAGGCCGCCCATCGCGAGACCGGCCGTCAGGAGGCCGGCACCGAAGCCCTTCAGAAACTTGTTCATTTCCTGTCTCCTCTCTGTGTGTGCGGGGTGGCCCGCCCGGGCAAGCATGCCAAAGCGGCGTGCGGGCGCAAATCGTCCTGGCCTATGGGGCGCATCGCGCCGCCCGATCTCCGCCGACTCGCCGGAAACCTTCCCTCTTGTACCGCTTGCGTTTCGCCGCCGTTGGTGATTCTGTGCCCTGGACGCGTCGGGGGACGCGCTGTGGGGGCTTCATGAATTTCGGGCGGTGGCTCATCCGCATGCTGAAGCTGCTGGCGCCGCCGGTGATCCTGGCGAGCATCGCGGCCTTCTTCGTCTGGCACGCCTCGCACGGGGATCGCGGGCTGATCGCGCGTGAGCAGCGCCTGGCCGAGATCGCCGCCGCCCGCACCGACCGGGACCGTGCCATCGCCGAGCGCGAGGCGGCCGAGCGCCGGGTGAACGCCATGCGCGGGGACCAGCTCGACCGGGACCAGCTGGAGGAACGCGCCCGGGCCATGCTGAATCTCACCACGCGGGAGGAGATCGTGATCCCCTATCCGCCCGGCCAGCGGCTTTTCTGATCCTTCAAGGGCTTCGCCCAATTGCTGCGCTGCGGCATCGCCGGGTTCGTTAACCGATAGTCAGTTAATCGTCGCATTGCGTTGCAATGCAAGGCCTTTTTGGCATCCCTTCCATGCTTGCACAGCCTGCCGGGGCAGCGTAATCAGCGATGATCACGCAGGGAGAGACCCATGGCCGCCAAAGCCGCCCCCCCAACCGCGAATGCCGGCAAGCGCCGCTCCAAGGGCGCGGCCGAGCAGCCCGCCATGGGGCGCGACGCCCTGCTCCAGGCCTATCGCGACATGCTGCTGATCCGCCGCTTCGAGGAGAAGGCGGGCCAGCTCTACGGCATGGGCCTGATCGGCGGCTTCTGCCACCTCTATATCGGCCAGGAGGCCGTGGTGGTCGGCATGCAGGCCGCGCTCAAGCCGGGCGACCAGGTCATCACCTCCTACCGGGACCACGGGCACATGCTGGCCACCGGCATGGAGGCGCGCGGCGTGATGGCGGAGCTGACCGGACGGATCGGCGGCTATTCGCGGGGCAAGGGCGGCTCCATGCACATGTTCAGCCGCGAGAAGGGTTTCTATGGCGGCCATGGCATCGTGGGCGCGCAGGTCTCGCTCGGCGCGGGGCTGGCGTTCGCCAACATGTATCGCGGCAATGACCATGTGGCCGTCGCCTATTTCGGCGAGGGCGCGTCCAACCAGGGGCAGGTCTATGAGAGCCTGAACCTCGCTGCCTTGTTCAAGCTGCCCTGCATCTTCGTCATTGAGAACAACAAGTACGGCATGGGCACCAGCGTCGACCGCGCCTCGGCCAGCCGTGACCTGTCGCAGAATGGCAGCCCCTGGGGCATCCCGGGCGAACAGGTGGACGGCATGAACGTCCTCACCGTGCATGAGGCGGCGCAGCGCGCGGTCGCGCATTGCCGCGCCGGCCTCGGCCCGTATCTGCTGGAGATGAAGACCTACCGCTATCGCGGCCACTCCATGTCCGACCCCGCGAAGTACCGCACGCGCGAGGAAGTGCAGAAGATGCGCGAGCAGCATGACTGCCTCGAGACCGCGCGCAGCATGCTGCTGGAGCAGGGTGTGACCGAGGCGGAGCTGAAGAAGATCGATGACGAGGTGAAGGTGATCGTCCAGGACAGCGCCGATTTCGCGCAGGAATCGCCCGAACCGCCGGAGAGCGAACTCTGGACCGACGTTCTGCTGGAGGCGAAGTAAGATGGGTGTCGAAATCCTGATGCCGGCGCTGAGCCCCACCATGACGGAGGGCAAGCTGGCCAAGTGGCTCAAGAAGGAAGGCGATGCGGTCAAGGCCGGCGACGTGATCGCCGAGATCGAGACCGACAAGGCGACGATGGAAGTGGAAGCCGTGGATGAGGGCGTGCTGACCCGCATCCTGGTGCCCGAGGGCACGGAGAATGTGGCGGTGAACGCGCCCATCGCCGAGCTGGATGGCGGCGGCGCCGCGAAGGCCGCGCCGGCGCCCGCGCCGGTGGCCGCACCCGCCCCCGCCGCTGCACCCGCCACGGTCCCTGCCGCGCCGCGCGCCGCGAGCGCCGAGAAGGACTGGGGCCCGACCCGGAGCATGACGGTGCGCGAGGCGCTGCGTGATGCCATGGCCGCCGAGATGCGCCGCGATCCGGACGTCTTCCTGATCGGCGAGGAGGTCGCGCAGTACCAGGGTGCCTACAAGGTCAGCCAGGGCCTGCTGGACGAGTTCGGCGCGAAGCGCGTGATGGACATGCCCATCACCGAGCACGGCTTCACCGGCATGGCGGTGGGTGCCGCCTTTACCGGGCTCAAGCCCATCGTCGAGTTCATGACCTTCAACTTCTCGATGCAGGCGATCGACCAGATCATCAACTCGGCCGCCAAGACGCTCTACATGTCGGGCGGGCAGCTGGGCTGCCCCATCGTGTTCCGCGGCGCCAATGGCGCGGCGAGCCGCGTCGCCGCCCAGCACAGCCAATGCTATGCCAGCTGGTACGCGCATTGCCCGGGCCTGAAGGTCGTCTCGCCCTGGAGTGCCGCCGATGCCAAGGGCCTGCTGCGCGCCGCCATCCGCGACCCGAACCCGGTCATCTTCCTGGAGAACGAGATCCTCTACGGGCAGAGCTTCGAATGCCCGACCGATGAGGATTTCATCCTGCCCATCGGCAAGGCCAAGGTGGAGCGCGAGGGCACGGATGTCACCATCCTCGCCTTCTCCATCATGGTCGGCATGGCGATGCAGGCGGCGGACAAGCTGGCCGAGCAAGGCATCAGCGCCGAGGTGATCAACCTGCGCAGCCTCCGTCCCCTCGACATCGACACCATCGTGGCGAGCGTGAAGAAGACCAACCGCGTGGTGACGCTGGAGGAGGGCTGGCCCTTCGCCGGCATCGGCGCCGAGCTGGCGATGCAGATCATCGAGCATTGCTTCGATGACCTCGATGCGCCGCCGGTCCGCGTGCATGGCCTCGACATCCCGATGCCCTATGCCGCGAACCTCGAGAAGCTCGCATTGCCGCGTCTCGAACAGGTGGTGGAAGCCGCCCGTTCCGTGACCTATCGCTGAGAGGGAGCGCGCAACATGGCCACGAACATCCTGATGCCCGCCCTTTCGCCCACGATGACGGAGGGCACCCTCGCCAAATGGCTGAAGGCCGAGGGCGATACCGTGAAGGCGGGCGACGTGATCGCCGAGATCGAGACCGACAAGGCGACCATGGAAGTGGAAGCCGTGGATGAGGGCGTGCTGGGCAAGATCCTGGTCCCCGCCGGCACCGAGGGCGTGAAGGTGAATGCCGTGATCGCCGTGCTGGTGGAGCCGGGCGAGGCCGCGCCGACCGGCGCCGCCCCGGCCGCGCCGAAGCCCGCCGCCGCCGCGCCGGCGGCCGCCGCTGCCCCGGCGCCGGCGCCCGTTGCCGCTTCCACGCCGGCCTCGCATGCCGGCGAGCGCGCCATCGCCTCGCCGCTCGCCAGGCGCATGGCGGCGCAGGCGGGGCTGGACCTCGCTTCCATCAAGGGTTCGGGGCCGCAGGGCCGCATCGTAAAGGCCGATATCGAGGCGGCGATGAATCGCCCCGCGCCGGCCGCGGCACCCGTCGCCGCTGCCGCGCCCGCGGCCGCTGCCGTGGCCCCTGGGCCGCGCCCGGCGCCGGCCCCCGCGCCGGTCATCGGCGCCACCACCGCCGTGCCGAACAGCAGCATGCGCAAGGTGATCGCCCGCCGCCTGTCGGAGAGCAAGGCCACGATCCCGCATTTCTACGTGGCGATGGACATCGAGCTGGATGCGCTGATGAAGCTGCGTGCCGAGCTCAACGCGCAATCGCCGAAGGATGGGCCGGGCGCCTTCAAGCTCTCGGTGAACGACCTCATCATCAAGGCGTGCGGCGTGGCGCTCCGCCGCCATCCGGGCGTGAACGCCGCCTGGACGGACGAGGCGATCCTGCAGTTCAACGAGGTGGACATCAGCGTGGCCGTCGCCATCCCCGATGGCCTCATCACGCCCATCGTGAAGGGCGCGGACCGCAAGGGCCTCGCCACCATCAGCAACGAGATGAAGGACCTGGCCTCCCGCGCCAAGGGCGGCAAGCTGAAGCCCGAGGAGTTCCAGGGCGGCGGCTTCTCCATCTCGAACATGGGGATGTATGGCGTCAGCCACTTCGCCGCGATCATCAACCCGCCCCAGGCCGGCATCCTGGCCGTGGGTGCGGGCACGCAGCGCGCGGTGGTGAAGAACGGCGCCCTGGCCATCGCCACCGTGATGACCTGCAACCTCAGCGTGGATCACCGCGTGATTGATGGCGCGCTGGCCGCCGAGTTCATGGCGACGCTGAAGGGGCTGATCGAGAACCCGCTCTCGCTGATGCTCTGATGTCGGGCTTCACCCTCCGTGACGCCGTCGAGGCGGACCTGCCGGAGATCAACCGGCTGGTCCGCGCGCTGGCCGAATACGAGAACCTGCTGCATGAGGCGGTGGGCACGGAGGAGGATTTCCGGCGGGCCCTCTTCGGCTCGAACCCGACGGTTTTCTGCATCCTGGCCGAGATCGGGGGCAGGGCGGTCGGCCAGGCGATCTGGTTCCCGATCTTCAGCACCTTCACCGGCCGACATGGCCTTTATGTGGAGGATGTCTTCGTGGAGCCCGTGCATCGCGGCAAGGGCATCGGCGAGGCGCTGTTCCGCCATTGCGCGGGCATCTGCGTGGAGCGCGGCTGGAAGCGGATGGAGTGGCAGGTGCTCGACTGGAACGAGCCCGCCATCCAGTTCTACCGGCGCATCGGCGCCCGCAGCATGGATGAGTGGCGCGTGCAACGTGTGACGGGCGAGGCGCTCACCGCCCTTGCCGCAGGAAAGGGCTGAAGAATGGCCGAGAATTTCGACGTGGTGGTGGTGGGCGGTGGGCCTGGCGGCTATGTCGCCGCGATCCGCGCCTCGCAGCTCAAGATGAAGGTGGCGCTGGTCGAGCGCGAGAACCTGGGTGGCATCTGCCTGAACTGGGGCTGCATCCCGACCAAGGCGCTGCTGCGCGCCTCCGAGATCAACCACCTGCTGCACAGCCTGGATAGCTTCGGCTTCGCGGCGGACAATGTGCGCTTCGACTTCGCCAAGGTGATCAAGCGCTCGCGCGGGGTCGCGGCGCAGCTCTCGGGCGGCGTGAAGCACCTGCTGAAGAAGAACAAGGTCACGGTCTTCGACGGGCATGGCGCGCTGGCCGGCCCCGGCAAGCTCTCCGTCACCAAGGATGGCAAGCCGGTGGCGGAACTCGCCGCCAAGCACATCCTGCTCGCGACCGGCGCCCGCGCCCGCGTGATCCCGGGCATGGAGCCGGACGGCAAGCTCATCTGGTCCTACCGCGAGGCGATGACGCCGACCGCCCTGCCCAAGAAGCTGATCGTGGTCGGCTCCGGCGCCATCGGCAGCGAGTTCGCCAGCTTCTACCTGAACATGGGCGCCGAGGTGACGCTGGTCGAGGTGATGGACCGCATCCTGCCGGTCGAGGATGCCGAAATCAGCGCCTTCGTCCGCAAGGCCTTCGAGAAGCAGGGCATGAAGATCATCACCAATGCGCGCGTGCAGGGCGTGCGCAAGGGTGCGGATGACGTGACCGCCGTGATCGAAGCCGATGGCAAGGTGACGGAACTCAAGGCGGACCGCCTGATCTCCGCCGTCGGCATCGTCGGCAACACCGAGAATCTCGGCCTCGAGGGCACGAAGGTGGTGGTGGACCGCACCCATATCGTGACCGACGCCATGGGCCGCACGGGCGAGCCCGGCGTCTACGCCTTCGGCGACATCACGGGCGCGCCCTGGCTCGCGCACAAGGCGAGCCATGAGGGCATCATCTGCGTCGAGGCCATCGCGGGCCTGCATCCGCACGCGATGGACGTGCTGAACATCCCGGGCTGCACCTATTGCCGCCCGCAGGTCGCCTCCGTCGGCCTGACGGAAGCTGCTGCCAAGGCGAAGGGGCATGACGTCCGCGTCGGCCGCTTCCCCTTCATCGGCAATGGCAAGGCCATCGCGATGGGCGAGCCCGAGGGCTTCGTGAAGACCGTCTTTGACGCCAAGACCGGCGAGCTTCTCGGCGCTCACATGGTCGGCCCGGAGGTGACGGAGATGATCCAGGGCTATGGCATCGCCCGCACGCTGGAGACGACGGAGGCGGACCTCATGCACACCGTCTTCCCGCACCCCACGGTGAGCGAGGCCATGCATGAGAGCGTGCTGGACGCCTACGGGCGGGTGATCCACATCTGACGGCATCCCCCATGCCGCATGCGGAATGGTGCCACAGCGTGCTTGTCGGCGGCATGGAGTTTCGGCCAGGATATGAGAAATATCCCGCCCTCCTGGAGGAATCTCATGGTGTCATTCATCCGGCGGCTCGCCGTTGCGAGCCTGCTCCTCGGCACCCTCCTGGTCGGGGCCCCGCCCATGGCCGAGGCCCAGCAGCCTCAATTGCGCAGCTTGGTCTTTCAGAACAACTGCCGCACGCCAGTCCGCCTGTTGGTTCGCCATCTGGAAGAGCAAAATAGGTACACCACCACCGGCTTCTATACGATTCGCCCCAGTACTTCGACCAGACTGACCGAACGTGGCGACAACATCATGCACAGGACTGGCTCGCCGCTGTTTTTCTTCGCGGAAACGGATGGCAGAACCTGGTCGTCGTCGGAGGTGACCGTCGCCTTCAACGGGGTCAACTATCGCATGGTGCGTGCGAACCAGACCGTCTCCGGCGACAGCATCCAGTTTTCGGTGGGCTGCGGGTAGGCAACGCCGCGCCGCACCAGCGGGTGGTTCCGGGGGGCGCTCCTCCGCCCGCGCTTGCGGCGCCCCTGAAGTTCGGGTGGGCAGGTTCTGACCCCTGCCCAGCCACCATCGGAAACCTGCCCTTCGCGGCAAGGGTTGAACGACTCCGGGGCTGTGTTTGCAACGCGGTGCGCTATATGAACACGCACCATGGCACGCATCGAAATCAACCATAATGGCCCGCGCACCGGCGCCGCCCGCCACCCGGAAAAGGCTGCGCGCCCGGACAACCCGATCCAGCGCAAACCCGCCTGGATCCGGGTGAAGGCACCCACCCACCCGATCTACCACGAGACGCGCGCCCTGATGCGCGACAACAAGCTCGTCACCGTCTGCGAGGAAGCGGCCTGCCCGAATATCGGCGAGTGCTGGTCGCAGCGCCACGCCACCATGATGATCATGGGCGAGACCTGCACCCGCGCCTGCGCCTTCTGCAATGTCGCGACCGGCATGCCCAATCCGCTCGACCATGACGAGCCGCGCCGCGTGGGCGAGGCGGTGGCCAAGCTCGGCCTGCGCCACGTCGTCATCACCAGTGTGGACCGCGATGACCTGGCCGATGGCGGCGCCGAGCACTTCGCCCAGACGATCCGTGCCATCCGTGCCGCCGCGCCCGAGACCACCATCGAGATCCTGACGCCTGATTTCCTCCGCAAGGAGGGCGCGCTGGAAGTCGTCGTCGCCGCACGCCCGGATGTGTTCAACCACAATCTGGAAACCGTGCCGCGCCTCTACCCCACCATCCGGCCCGGCGCGCGCTACTACCATTCGCTGCGCCTGCTGGACCGCGTGAAGCAGTTGGACCCTTCCATCTTCACCAAGTCCGGCATCATGGTCGGCCTGGGCGAGGAGAAGATCGAGGTGCAGCAGGTGATGGATGACCTGCGCAGCGCCGAGGTGGATTTCCTCACCATCGGCCAATATCTGCAGCCGAGCGTGAAGCACGCGGCGGTGGCCCGCTTCGTCGAGCCCGCGGAGTTCGAGGATTACGCGAGCGTGGCGCGTGCCAAGGGCTTCCTGCTCGTCTCGGCCACGCCGCTGACCCGCAGTTCCTACCATGCCGACCGCGACTTCGCCGAACTGCGCGCCGCCCGCGAGAAGAGCCTCGCCGTCTGATGCCGACGCATGCCGAGAAGCGCATCCTGCGGCAATCGCCGGAGCAGATCTTCCAGATCGTGGCCGATGTGCACCGCTATCCCGAATTCCTGCCCTGGTGCGCCGCCGCCCGGGTGCTGAGCCGGGAAGAGACGCAGCTGGTGGCGGACCTCACCATCGGCTTCAAGATGTTCCGCGAGACCTTCCGCAGCGAGGTCACGCTGGACCGCCCGGGCCTCGTCCAGGTGAAATACCTGGACGGCCCCTTCCGCTACCTGAACAACACCTGGCGCCTGAGCCCGGTGCCGCAGGGCACGGAGGTGGATTTCTTCGTGGATTTCGAGTTCCGCTCGCGCGTGCTGCAGGCGGTGATCGGCACCGTCTTCAACGAGGCGGTGCGCGTCATGGTCCGCGCCTTCGAGCGCCGCGCGATGGCGATGCATGGGCGGCTGCCGGCCGCGGCGGCCGGCGCCCCGGTCAAGCCCGCCTGATCAGAAGTGGATCAGGCCGGGCGCGAAGAAGCCCAGCATCATCAGCCCGAAGCCCACGGCCCCTAGCGCGCCGGCCAGCCAGACCAGCAGCGCCACGCCGGTGATGATCGAGGCGGAGGCGACGACGATCGCCACCTGGAAGCCCGCGCTCGAATATTCGAACATGTGATACTTCTCCATGTTCTTGTCCCGCCGCGCCTCGGCCACGCGGGCGCGGGCCATCAGCTCGCGCCGGCCCTCGCCGGTCTCGGGCTCGCTCTCCCAGCGGGCGGCGGTGCTGGTCCAGCGCTCGCGCTGCGCGGTGGTCGCGGCCGAATTCGCCTCGGTGCGGGCGAGCTCGGCCTGCTCGGCCGCGGTCCGCACCTGGGTCTGGCGGATGGTGCGGGCCTGGAAGAAGGACCAGAGGTTGGCGGCCTCGATATTCGCGTTCAGCGCCTCGGTCTGGGCCGATTTCGCGCCCACCTCGGCGAGCGCCAGGAAGAGCGCCAGGATCGCGATAATCAGGGCGACGCCCTTGTTCTCCGTGCCGTGATGCGCGCCATGTCCGCCAGCCATGAAGTCCCTCCTGCGATCTGCGGGCGGGGGGATGCCACAGTCGCGCGCCTCGCGCTACCTTGCCCCCATGGTCCAAGCTCCCTCCTTCGCCCGCTCCACCTCCTTCGCGCCCGCCCGGCCGCCCGCCGGCGCGCCGCCCGTGCGCATCAACCTCTATTCCGACACGCAGACGCGGCCCACGCCCGCCATGAAGGACGCGATGATGCGCGCCGAGATGGGCGACGAGCAGCATGGCGACGACCCGACCGTCCATCTCCTCTGCGACCGCATGGCGGCGCTGATGGGCAAGGAAGCCGCCATGTTCCTGCCGAGCGGCACCATGTGCAACGTCATCGCCATCCTCACCCATTGCCAGAAGGGCGATGAGGTCCTGGCGCACGAGACCAGCCACATCCTGCACAGCGAAGGCGGCACCCATGCCGCGCTGACCGGCGTGCAGATCCTGCCGCTCAAGGGCGAGCGCGGCCTCTTCACCGCCGATGACGTGCGCGCCGCCATCCGCCCGCGCACCCGCTATGCCCCCCCGCAGAAGCTGCTCGAGGTCGAGCAGACCGCCAATATCGGCGGCGGCGTGGTCTGGCCGCTCGAGCAGCTCAAGGCCGTGACCGCCGTGGCGCGGGAGCAGGGCTGGAACACCCACATGGACGGCGCGCGGCTGATGAATGCCTGCGTCGCCGCCGGCATCGCCCCCGCCGAGATGGTGGCCGATTTCGACAGCGTCTGGCTCGACTTCACCAAGGGGCTGGGCGCGCCGCTCGGCGCCGTGCTCTGCGGCTCGGCCGAGTTCATCGGCCAGGCCTGGCGCTGGAAGCAGCGCCTGGGCGGCTCCATGCGCCAGGCGGGCATGGTGGCCGCCGGCTGCATCCATTCGCTCGACCACCATGTCGAGCGCCTCGCCGAGGACCACGCCAATGCCAAGGCGCTGGCCCGCGGCCTGCGCCAGATCGAGGGCGTGGTGGTGGAGGAGCCCGACACCAACCTCGTCTTCTTCGACATCAAGGGGACCGGCGTCTCCGTCGAGGAATTGCAGAAGCGCCTGATGGCGCAGGGCATCATGGTCAGCGGCCTCGGTGGCCGGGTGCGCGCCTGCACGCATCTCGACGTGACCGCCGCGATGATCCCCGAGGCGGTGTCCGCGATCCGCGAGGCGCTGGCTGCCTGACTTCGTCCGCCAGCGCCGCGGCGCGCGCGCGGATCGCACCGGCCGCGGCGCCGAGGCGATCGCCCGCGCCGCACTGCTGGCCGAGGGCTGGCAGGTCCTGGCCGAGCGCCACCGCACGCCGGCCGGCGAACTGGACCTCATCGCCGAGAAGGACGGGCTGCTCGCCTTCATCGAGGTGAAGGCGCGGCCCAGCTGGCGTGAGGCGGCCTTCGCGCTCACCCCACGCCAGCAGGCGCGGCTGATGGCGGCGGCGGAGATCTGGCTCGCCAGCCATCCCGGCCATGGCAGGGCGGGAATCCGCTTCGACGTCATGCTGGTGGCGGCCGATGGAAGCCTGCGCCGGATCGCCGATGCGCTTCGCGAAAGCTGACATTCCGGCAAGGCGTTGTGACAGCTTGTTGCGTGCGGCGCTTTCGCGTTGACCACCCCCGGGCGCGGGCTCAGATTGGCCGCATGAGCCTCCGCGCAACCCTTCCCGACGCGCGGCGTCGGAGATGAACATGTTGGACCGCCCGATTCCCGTCGAGGCGCCGCAGGAGGCCACCGCACCCCCGAAGCCACGGCGCCGCTGGCTCTGGCCCGCGCTCTGGGTGCTGGCGCTCGCTGGCGGCGGCTTTGCCGCGGTGACCTGGCGCGCGGCGAACCCGCCCGCGCCACCGCCCGCGCCCACGGTCGCCGTGCCGGCGCTGACCGTCGCCGTCGCCCCCGTCACCATGCGCCGCCTTGCGTCGAGCGTGGTGGGCGATGGCTCCATCGTCGCGTGGCAGGAGCTGGTGATCGGCACCGAGGTCGGCGGGCTGCGGATCGTGGAGGCCCCACTGGACGAGGGCATGCCCGTCCGTGCCGGCGATCTGCTGGCGCGGCTGGATGACAGCGTGCTGGCCGCCCAGGCCGCGCAGGCCCAGGCCGTGATCGGCGAGGCGGAGGCCTTCCTGGATTTCGCCCGGCAGGAGGAAGCGCGCTCCGAGACGCTGGTCCGCACGCAGACCGGCTCGCGCCAGGTGCTGGAGCAGCGCCAATCCGCCACGCGCCAGGCCGAGGCCCGGCTCGTCTCCGCCCGCGCCCGCCTGGCCGAAGTGCAGACTCGCCTCGCGCAGACGCGCATCCTGGCGCCGAGCGATGGCCTCGTCTCCCGCGTCTCGGTCCGCATTGGCGCCGTGCCGGGCCAGGGGCAGGAGCTGTTCCGCCTGATCCGCGACAACCGGCTGGAGCTGGAGGCCCGCGTGCCCGAGCTGGAGCTGGCCGATGTGCGCCCTGGCCAATCCGCCACGGTCCGCCATGGCAACCGCGAGGTCGCGGCCGAGGTGCGGCTCGTCGCGCCCGTCGTCGCGGCCGAGACGCGGCTGGGGCTGGTCCGCATCGCCCTGCCGGCCGATTCCGGCCTCAAGCCCGGCATGTTCGCCCGCGCCGAGATCCAGGGCCCCGCGCGCGAGGCGGTGATGGTGCCCGCCTCCGCCGTCGTGTTCCGCGAGGGGGCGCCCCAGGCTTTCGTGCTGCCCGAGGGCGGCGAGCGCGTGCAGATGCGCCGCCTCGCCACCGGCGCCCGCCAGGACGGCATGATCGAGATCACCGAGGGGCTTCGCGCCGGCGAGCGCATCGTCACCGCCGGCGCCGGCTTCCTGGTGAATGGCGACCTCGTGCGCGTCGCACCCTGAGGGCCGCGCCATGATCGAGGAGAGGCATCGCAACATCTCCGGCTGGGCCATCCACAACCCGGTCGCCACCATCGTCATCTTCCTGCTGCTGACGGTGGCGGGCCTCTTCGCCTACCCCTATCTGCGCATCAACAACTCGCCCGACATCGATCTCCCCGCCGTCGTCGTTTCCGTCGTGCAGCAGGGCGCCGCGCCGTCCGAGCTGGAAACCCAGGTGACGCGCCGCGTCGAGGATGCGGTGGCGGGCCTCGGCGATGTGAAGCGCATCTCCTCCACCGTGGTGGATGGCAGCTCCACCACCGTCATCGAATTCGTGCTCGGCAAGAACATCGACCGCGCGACGAATGACGTGCGCGACAAGATCGCGCAGATCCGCGCCGACCTGCCCGCCGGCATCCGCGACCCCGTGATCACCCGCGTGGAGGCGACGGGCGGCGCCATCGTCACCTTCAGCATCTCCTCGCCGCGGATGACCGTCTCCGAGCTGAGCTGGTTCGTGGATGACGTGGTGGCGCGCTCCATGCTCTCCGTGCCCGGCGTGGCGCAGATCAACCGCGTGGGCGGCGTGGAGCGCGAGATCCGCGTGGCGCTCAAGCCCGAGCGGCTGGTGGCGCTCGGCATCACCGCGAACCAGGTGAACGCCCAACTGCGGGACCAGAACATCAACCTGGCCGGCGGCCGCGGCAATATCGGCACGGGCGAGCAGTCCATCCGCACGCTCGGTGCCGCCGTGACGGTGGCCGACCTGCGCGAGCGGCGGATCATCCTCAGCAATGGCCGTTTCGCGCGGCTGGGCGACATCGCCGATGTCGAGGATGCGACGGCCGAGGTCCGCACCGCCGCCCGCCTCGATGGCCGCCCCGTCGTCGCCTTCGAGGTGCTGCGCACGCGCGACAGTTCCGAGGTGCGGGTCGCCGAGGGCGTGATGGCCAAGGCCCAGGCCATCATGGCCGAGCACCCGGAGGTGACGATCAACGTGGTCACCACCACCGTCACCTTCGTGCTGGCCGGCTTCCATGCGGCGGTGGAGGCGCTGGTGATCGGCGCGCTGCTCGCCATGCTGGTGGTCTATGCCTTCCTGCGCGACTGGCGCGCGACGGTGATGGCCTCCATCGCCATGCCGCTCTCGCTGATTCCCACCTTCTTCGTCATGCAGATGCTGGGCTTCTCGCTCAACAACGTGACGCTCCTGGGCCTGACGCTGGTGGTGGGCGTGCTGGTGGATGACGCGATCGTGGAGATCGAGAACATCGTCCGCCACATCCGGCAAAATCCGGGCGTCAGCGTCTATCGCGCGGCGCTGGAGGCGTCGTCCGAGATCGGCCTGGCCGTGGTGGCGACGACGGCGGCGATCCTGGCGGTCTTCGTCCCCGTGGCCTTCATGCCGGGCATCCCGGGCCAGTTCTTCCGGCAATTCGGGCTGACGGTGGCCGCCGCGGTCGCCTTCTCGCTCATCGTGGCGCGGCTGCTCACGCCTTTGCTCGGCGCCTATTTCCTCAAGCCGCACCACGCGCCCGAGCCGGCGGATGGCTGGCTTGCCAGGCGCTACTACGCGATGCTCGCCTGGTGCCTGCGCCACCGGCTGACGACGCTGGCGGGTGGTGTGGGCTTCTTCGCCCTCTCCATCGCCCTCGTTCCCTATATCCCGCAGGATTTCGTGCCGGGTGCGGATCGCGGCCGCTCTTCCATCGCGATCGAACTCGCCCCTGGCGCCTCGCTGGCCGATACCGAGCAGGTGGTGCAGCAGGCGACGCGCATCCTGAAGGCGCGGCCCGAGGTGGTCTCGGTCTTCGCCAGCATGGGTACCTCCAACACGGGGGTCGGCGGGCCGGGCCTGGGTAACACGACGCGGGCGGGTGACCCGCGCACCGCCAACCTCACCGTCACGCTGGTGCCCCGCTCCGAGCGCAGCGTGACGCAGAACCAGTTCGAAGCGGCCGTCCGCCCGCTGCTGGACGTGATCCCGGGTGCCCGCGTGCGCTTCGGCGCCGATGGCCAGAGCGGATCGCGCCTCCAGATCACGCTGGTGGGCGCCGATGGCGCGGCGCTGGCGGAGGCCGCGCGCAAGCTGGAGACCGAGATGCGCGGCCTGCCGCAGCTGGCCGGTGCGCGCTCCACCGCCTCGCTCGCGCGGCCGGAATTGCAGATCCGGCCGATGGAGGACCGCGCGGCGGAACTTGGCGTCTCGCCCGCCAGCATCGGCGCCACGGCGCGCATCGCCACGATCGGCGATGTGGACCAGCTCCTGCCGCGCTTCACCCTGACCGACCGGCAGATCCCCATCCGCGTCATGCTGGATGAGCGCGCCCGTGCCGATCCCGAGGCGCTGCGCGGCCTGCGCGTGGAGGGGCGCGGCGGCATCATGGTGCCCATCGAGAGTGTCGCCGAGATCGGCCACGGCGCGGGCCCGGCGCAGATCGACCGCCTGGGCCGCCAGCGGAAAGCCACCGTGGAGGCCGAGCTGAACGGCATGCCGCTGGGCGAGGCCGTGAAGCTGGTCAACGCGCTGCCCATCATGCAGCACCTTCCCGCCGGCGTGCGCGAGCAGGCGACGGGCGACAAGGAGGTGATGGCCGAGCTCTTCGGCGGCTTCGCCCTCGCGCTCGGCACCGGCGTGCTGCTGGTCTACCTGGTGCTGGTGCTGCTCTTCGGCGGCTTCCTCCAGCCGCTGACCATCATGAGCGCGCTGCCGCTCTCGCTGGGCGGTGCGCTGATGGCGCTGCTGATCGCGCAGAAATCTCTCGGCGTCTCGGCCGTCATCGGCGTGCTGATGCTGATGGGCATCGTCGCCAAGAACTCCATCCTGCTGGTGGAATACGCCATCATGATCCGCCGCGATGACGGGCTGGGGCGCGAGGCCGCGATCATGGAGGCCGCGCGCAAGCGGGCGCGGCCCATCGTGATGACGACCATCGCCATGGTCGCCGGCATGGCGCATATCGCGGCCGGCATCGGCGCCGACAACGAGTTCCGCGCCCCCATGGCCCTCGTCGTCATCGGCGGGCTGATCACCTCGACGCTGCTCAGCCTGATCTTCGTGCCGGTCTGCTACCTCTACGTGGACCGCTTCGAAAGCTGGATCGCACGGCGCTTCCGGCCGAAGACGGCGCCGCAGCCGGCGGAGTAGAAAAGAAAAGGGGCCTCCGGCGGCTGGGGCCATTGGCCCCAGACCCCAGAACTGGGAGGCACCTGATGACGCGACCTTTCTACCATGATGGCATGCGGGAATGGCAGGATGCGACGGATGGGCGGCGCGTCGCGGACGCGCTGGAAGAACGCCGGCTGCACCGGACGTTCTGGGACGAGGATCGGGCGCTGATCACCAGCGCGCCCTTCTTCTTCATCGCCACCGGCCATGGCCAACACATGGATTGCAGCATCCGCGCGGGCGATCCGGGCTTCGTCACCATCCTCGACGACCACACCCTGGAATGGCCCGAATATGACGGCAACTCGATGTTCCGCACGCTGGGCAACATCGCGCGCAACCCCCATGTCGGCCTGCTCTTCCTGCGCTTCGACGGGCAGAGCCGCCGCCTGAGGATCAGCGGCCGCGCCACCATCCACGGCGTGCAACACCGCGTGGTCCGCGTGGAATGCCTGGAGATCTACCCCAATTGCCCGCGCTACATCCCCGACCTCGCCTCCGGCACGCCCTCGCCGCATGTGCCGCGCGAGGGGCATGTCCCGCCCGCCCCCGAATGGAAGCAGCGCGACTACATCCGGGATATCCTGCCCGCGGATGATCCGTTCCGGCCGAAGTGAGAGAGATCGTCTAGGTATTTTTTCTTGACCTTGGAGCCGATCCATGCCAGATGAAGCGAAGCCAAGGCACAGCCGCGTCCGCACCTGGTTCTGCGGTGTCCTTGCTGGTGTCGCGGCGGCACATATCTTCCATGTCGTCAGCGAGGCCTTCGACGAGGCCTTTGGGCCTCCCGAGGCTCAGTTGATCGTGACATCCGAAGCGCCGCTGCTGGATGTGCGTGTCCGATACGGCGGACGAGAGATTGCGCCCAGGCCCGGCTGGCTCGAGGGAAGCCATATCCGTTACGCGCTTTTCCCCGCGATGCGGACGCGGAACTACGAGACTGTCCTGGAAGTCACGTGGCGGACGATGAGCGAGGAGCGCTCTCTCTCCCGAACGATGCGCCAAACCTCGGATCGTCTATGCCTCTACGTCCTACGTCTCGACATTCTTGGACAACCCGTCGAGCTGGGTCGGCCCGACGCACACTCACCCTTCTGGTGGAACTGTCGATTTCCCTGAGATCACTCTCCGTTCGTTGATGGAGGTTTGGCGATGACCGAATTCAGGTTTTGGAACTCAGTTGAACGCGCCGCGGCCGGGGAGGCAGAAGCCTCGCCCCTGCCGGGCTTCTATGATGGTCCCGCGGATGCCTACCGGCATATCGTTGGTGCGGCGGAACTCCGGCGACGGTTTGGCTGGGCGATCGCCTATGGAATCGTCACAGGAAACGAAGTCAGAGGCACACACGCAAAGGGACATGCGCCTGAACTCCGTCGGATGGATGATCACAACAACGCGATCGGCCTCTCGATCGGGGCCGATGCGACGAGTAATGAGGAGGTGGTTCGCCGCGCGCGGGCGGCCATCGACGCAGGGGTCGAAAATAGCGGCTCAGGCCTTGGGCAGACGCCTTTGTGGCTGCCGCAAGAGCGATGGAGAGAGGTTTCCGCCCGACCGCCAGCCGAACGCGCTCTTCCCGTCGAATGGCCCGACGCGATCCCCTCTGCCGCCGCCTATCGTTTCGGTGATGAGCGCTTCGGCGCGGATCGGGCCTTCCGCGCGGGCACGCCGCGCGAGCGGCAGGCCGCCCTCTTCGAGCGTCTGGAGGCGACGCCCACGGCGGAATGGTCCGAGGCGGATGTCCGGGGCGTCATCGCCTCTCCTGCCTATCGCAACTCTTCGGCGGCGGAGCATGCGCTGTGGCGGGAGCGCGTGCGCCAATACTTCCAGGAGCGCGCGGCGGGCCAGGACCAGGCCGCCGAGGAGGAGGATGCCGATGGCGTCGCCCATGTCCGCGCCTATACCCGCATGGGCCCATCGGGCCCCATCCAGGTCCGTGCCCACGACCGGGCCACGCCTGCCCCATAGTCAAGGTTTCCAAAAGCCGCCATGTGAAAAGAATGGGGCCTTTGGTGGGAGGTCCGGAGGGCAAAGCCCTCCGGTGATCAGCCGAGCTGCTTCAGCCCCTGCTGAAGATCCGCGATCAGATCCTTTACATCCTCCAGCCCGATATGGATGCGCAGCATCTGCCCGCCGAAATCGCCCGTGCCGGCGGTGCGGGTGATGAAGCCCGTGGTCGGCAGCGCCAGGCTCTCATATCCGCCCCAGCTCGCGCCGATACCGTAGAGCTTCAGCGCGTTGATGAAGCGGAACATGTCCTCCTGGCTGTACTTCGCGTCGAGCACCACGCCGAAGAGGCTGCACCCTCCGTTGAAGTCGCGCTGGAAGAGCGCGTGCTGCGGGTGGGAGGGCAGGGCCGGGTGCATCACCTTGGCCACCTGCGGCTGGGCTTCCAACCATTTGGCGACCTCGATGCTCGCCGCTTCCTGCGTCTTCAGCCGCACCGCCATGGTCCGCACGCCGCGCAGCGCGAGCCAGACATCATCCGGCGAGGCATAGTGCCCGATGGTGGAGGCGGCGGCGCGGACGATCAGGTGATCCTCCTCGCTGTTCACGGTGACGCTGCCGAGCAGGATATCCGAATGCCCGCCGACATATTTCGTCAGTGCCTGGATGGAGACGTCCACGCCATGCTGGAAGGGCTGGAAGGTGTGGATGCCCCAGGTGTTGTCCATCAGCACCTTGCATCCGCGCGCATGGGCGGCGCGGGCGATGGCCGGGATGTCCTGGATCTCGAAGGTGTGGGAGCCGGGGCTCTCGGTATAGACGACCTTGGTGTTGTCGCGGATCAGCGCGGCCATGCCCGCTTCATCCACGCAGGGGTCGTAGAAGGTGGTCTCGATCCCCCAGCCCTTGAGCAGCGTGTTGGCGACGTTGCGGCCCGGGCCATAGACGCTGTCCGGCATCAGGCAGTGATCGCCCGACTTCAGATAGGCCATGAGCGGCAGCGTGACGGCGGCGAGGCCGGTGCCGACGATGGTGCAGCGCGTGCCGCCCTCGATCTCGCAGATCACATCCTCCAGCGCGTAGTGGGTCGGCCCCCCCTGCGTGCCATAGGTCATGTACTGCTCGTAGCGCTTGGCCGCACCGTCGCGCCGCGCCTCGGCCGTGGGGAAGAGCACGGTGGAGCCGCGATGCACGCCCGGATTCACGAAGCCATGGATGCGCACGCCCGCGCGCCCCGCATGGCTCATGCGGGTCGAGAAGGCGTGGTCGTGGGAATCGGTCATCAGGCGGTCGCTTTCACGGTTTCGGGACGGCTGGCCCATTCGGTCCAGGAGCCGTCATAGACGGCGGGTTCAGGCAGCCCGGCGCGCACGGCGCCGAGGGTGAGGATGCAGGCGGTGACCCCCGTGCCGCAGCTCGTCACCAGCGCGGGCGCCGCGGCCGCACCGGCGGCGGCGAAGCGGGCGCGCAGCGCATCGGGCGGGAGCATGGTGCCATCGGCCGCGAACAGCTCGGGGAAGGGAATGTTGGCGGCACCGGGCATGTGGCCGGAGGGCAGGCCCGGGCGCGGCTCGGGGGCGGTGCCCTTGAAGCGGCCGGCGGCGCGGGCATCGAGGACGAGGGCGGATTTGTCGGCCAGGACGCGCTTCACATCGCCGATGCCGGCCACGCGGCCCGCCACGAAATCGGCCACATAGGTGGTGGGCGCGGGTGCCGCGGGCGCGCCGGAGGCGACGGGCCGCCCCTCGCGTTGCCATTTTGGCAGGCCGCCATCCAGCACCGCCGCCTTTTCATGGCCGAAGAGGCGCATCAGCCACCAGCCGCGCGCCGAGGATTGCAGCCCCTTCTGGTCGTAGAAGACGACGCGGCTGGCATTGCTGACGCCCATCGCCCCCATCAGCTTCTCGAAGCGCGCCGCACTCGGGATCATGTGCGGCAGCGTCGCGTCCGGGTCGGCCACCACGTCCAGGTCGAAGAAATGCGCGCCGGGGATATGCGCCTCGGCGAATTTCGTGGCGCCGTCGAAGGGCTCGTTCGGCAGGTATTTCGTGGTGTCGAAGACCAGGAGGTCGGGCGCGCCGAGCTGTGCCGCGAGCCATTCCGTGCTGACGAGGTTGTCCACCTTATTCCTCCACCAATGCGATGCTGATGCGGCGGTTCTGCCGCCCCTTGTTCTCGAGCTTGAGCACTTCCACCCGGCCGATCTCGCCCGTGCTCCGTACATGCGTGCCGCCGCAGGGCTGCAGGTCCACCGGCGCGTCCAGCGGCCCGATCCGCACCAGCCGCACCCGCCCCGCGCCGCGTGGCGGCTGGACGGAGAGGGTGCGCACCAGGCCGGGATTGGCGTCCAGCTCGGCCTCGGTGATCCAGGTGTCGCTGACGGCGTGGTCGGCTGCGATCAGGGCGTTCAGGCGCTCGGTGAGGGATTCCTTGGTGGGCGGCTCGGCCAGGTCGAAGTCGAGGCGCGACTTGTCGGCGCCGATCTGCCCGCCGGTGACGCCTGCGCCGGGGATCAGGCTGCACAGCAGGTGCAGCGTGGTGTGCATCCGCATGTGGCGATGGCGCCGCGCCCAGTCGAGGGTGAGCGTCACCTCCGTGCCGGGGGTGGGAAGGGCGCTGCCCTCCGCCAGCTTGTGCAGGATGGCGTCGCCCTCGCCCTTCAGGGCCTCGGTGATCGCGGCCTCGCCGCCCGCCCAGCGCATCACGCCGGAATCACCCGGCTGGCCGCCGGCGCGGGGGTAGAAGTTGCTGCGGTCGGTGACGATCCCGGCCTCATCGGCCTGGATGACGCGGGCGGTCACTTCACGCAGATAGGCGTCGTCGCGGAACAGGGTCTCGGTCATGCACGGGTCCATTCGGCGCGGAGGCGCGCGTGGTTCTGGCGGAGCCAAAAGAGGCAAAGGGCGCAGGTGGCGTTCTGGATCGCATTGCGGTCCAGCATGGCGAAGGCTTCGGACGCCGGCATGATGAGCAGGCGGATATCCTCGCCCTCATGCAGCAGGCCATGGGTGCCGGCGGCTTCCGGCTCCGGCAGCCGGGCGCGGCCGCAATAGAGCTGCATGAGCTCGTCGCAGCCGCCCTGGAGGAGCATGTAGCGGCCGATATGCTCGACCAGGTCGGGCTCGACGCCGGCCTCCTCCAGGGATTCGCGGCGGGCGGCGGCTTCGGGCGCCTCGCCCGGCTCCAAGAGCCCGGCCACGCATTCGGTATGGATGGGCGGGAGGCCCGCCGCATGGACCGGCAGGCGGAACTGCTCGATCAGCGCCACGCGGTCCGACCAGGGGTCGAAGGGCAGCATCGCGACACCGCCCGCGCGGCGCCACAGCTCCCAGGTCAGCTCGGCGGAGCGCGAGCCGTCGAAGCGCTCATAGGTGAAGCGCACGCGCTGCAAGGGGAAGCGGCCGGACCAGACCACCTCATCGGCGCGGATTTCGAGCCCGGGATAGGCGGCGATGCGCGGGGCCTTGGCGGGCCGGTCCTCGGGGTCACTGGCGCTCATGTCGCGGCGACCGTAACTTGGCGGCTCACGCCCGTCCATGAGCCCCAGCTTGCAAATCATGCCCTCGGTCGCGACCCGCGCCAGTCGCCGTCGCGCCATCCTGTTCATCCTCATGGCCGCCCTTCTCTTTGCCCTCGCCGCCTGCTGCGTGAAGGCGCTGGAGGGCGGCGTGCCGCTGGCGCAGGTGGTGCTCTTCCGCAGCGTCTTCGCGCTGCCCGTGCTGCTGCCGCTGCTCAGCCAGGCGGGCGGCTGGGCCGCCATCCGCACCGCCCACCCCATGGGCCATGCCTGGCGCACCCTGTTCGGCCTGATCGGCATGGCCGGCGCCTTCTACGGCTATGCCACCATGCCGCTCGCCACCGTCACTGCGCTCGGTTTCACCATGCCGCTCTTCCTGACCCTGCTGGCGGTGCCGCTGCTGGGCGAGCGGGTGGGCTGGCGCCGGGGCAGCGCCGTGATCGTGGGCTTCCTCGGCGTGCTCATCATGGTCCGCCCGACGGATGCGCAGGCCGCGCAGCTCATGCCGAGCCTGGTGGTGCTGGTGGCCGCGCTCGCCTGGGCCATGGCGATGATCACCATCCGCCGCATGGGCGAGGCGGGGGAGAGCGGGGTCACCATCGTGCTCTGGTTCGCCATCGGCTCCTCGGCCGTCGCCTTCCTGGCGAGCCTGCCGGTCTGGGTCTGGCCCAGCGCCTGGCAATGGCTTCTGTTGCTGGGCATCGGTGTCATCTCGGCCATGGCGCAGCTGCTGATGACGGATGCCTATCGCTCGGGCGAGCCCACGCTGGTGGCACCCTTCGAGTATTCCGGCATCATCTGGACCACCCTGCTCGGTGCCATCATCTGGGCCGAGGCGCCGGATGGGTGGGATGGCCTCGGCATCGCCGTGCTGGTTGCCTCCGGCCTCTACATCTGGTGGCGCGAGGTCCAGCTTGGGCTGAAGCGGTGAGGGGCCGCCGCTTGCGGCCGGGCTGCGGCTGGGCCAAGTGGGGCTGATGTCCGCTGGTCTCCCCGCCTGGCTCCTGCGCCAACGCTGGCCCATCGCGCTGGCGCTGCTGCCGGTGCTGGTGGTGGCGATCCGCTGGGCGTCCTTCCTGCCTTCGGTCATCGACTGGGATGAGAGCCTCTACCTGCTCCAGGCGCGGGAATGGTTGCGCGGCAACTGGCCCTTCTCCGGCGTGTGGGACATGCACCCGCTGGGCGCGCCCGCCATCATCGCGCTCTTCTTCCTGATCTTCGGCGAGAGCCTGGAGACGGTGCGGTTCCTGGGCGCCTTCTGCGTGACCGCCACCGGCTATGCGCTGATCGCGCTGACGCGCGTGGCGGGGGCGCCGCGGGCGCTGGGCTATGCGGCCGCCGTGCTCTACGCCGCGCATACGCTGCAGATGGGCGGCCTCGCCTCCAACACCGAGATTCTCTTCGCGCCCTTCGTCGTCTCGACGCTGGCGCTGGCCCTCGCCCAGGGGCCGCTCTGGCCGCGCCTCATCGGCATGGGGCTGCTGATGGGCTGCGCGCTGCTGGTCAAGCAGGTGGTGACGCCCGAAGGCTGTCTCGCCTTCGCGATCTTCGCCTGGCCACTGCTGCGCGCGCGGCGCTGGGGGATGCTCTTCGCGACGGCCGGGGCCTATGCGGCGCTCTGCCTCATGCCCACCGCGCTGGTCGCGGGCATCTATGCCCTGCGCGGCGAATTCGACATCTGGTTCGAGAGCACCGTCCTCGCCCCCCTCGAATATGCCTCGGGCCGCATCCCGCTGGAGCAGATGTTCTGGCGCATCACCCTCGCGGCGCTCGCGCTGCGCTGGCTGCTCGCGCTCGCCCTGCCAGCCTTCGTCTTCGCCCCGCGCGAGCCGGTGCTGCGGCGCCTGATGTGGCTTGCGTTGCTCTGGCTGGTGGTCGCCTGCCTCGCGGTGGCGGGGCCGGGCTTCTTCTTCCCGCACTACTTCCTGATCCTGGTGCCGCCGCTCGCCCTGCTGGCCGCCATCGGCGCCTATTCCTTCGCCATGCATGTGGGCGGCGTGCGCGCCCGGCTGGCGCTGGCGGCCCTGCTCGGCTTCGCGGCGGTGGACATGGTGGCGACCGACCTCACGCCCCGCCTCACGCGCGGCTTCGCCATGGGCACGCCCGACACGCCGCGCCGCATGGCCGCCCTGATGAATGACGAGCTGCAGCCGGGCGACACCATCTTCGTCCCCAACTACCAGCCCGTGGTCTATTTCCTGACCCAGGCGCGGCTGCCCACCCGCTTTCCCTTCCCGGTGCACCTGACCGGCGGCTTCGCCAACCTCGCCGGCGTGGACACGGATGCGGAGGTGGCGCGCATCCTCGCCTCCCGCCCGCGCTTCATCGTGCTGGACCGCACCGAGTGGTTCACCATGCGGCCCTCCGCCATGTCCATGCTGACGGAGGCGCTGGAAGAGGGGTATGAGCTGGCGGCGAGCTTCGCGGAGGAGCGCGGCTCGATCGAACTCTGGCGCCGCGTGGAGGCCGAATGATCGAGGACACCCTTTTCCTCGTCTCCAAGCTGTTCTGGCTCTTCGCGCGGCCGAACACCTTCGCGCTGTTCCTCGCCTGCCTGGGGGCGGCCGCGCTCATCGCCCGGCGCCGCTGGGGGCGCTGGCCGCTGGTGCTGGGCCTGGGCTGGTTCGTCGCCGTGCTGCTCACGCCGCTGCCCGCCTGGATCACCCTGCCGCTGGAGGACCGCTTCCCCCGCCCCGCGGAAGCGGGCCGCGTGGACGGCGTCATCATCCTGGGCGGCGCCGTCGAGCAATTGCTGACCGAACGCCGCGGCATCCCGGCACTGAACGGCGCGGCCGAGCGCATGACCGAGGCGGTGACGCTGGCCCGCCTGCACCCCGAGGCACGGATCGTCTTCACCGGCGGCCAGGGCACGCTGGCGCCGGGCCAGATGACCGAGGCCGATGTGGCGCGCCAGATCTGGGCCGGGATGGGCCTCGAAGGCCCGCGCGTGATCCTCGAGAGCGCGGCGCGCAACACCTGGGAGAATGCGACGCTGACCCATGCGCTCATCCAGCCCAAGGCGGGCGAGCGCTGGCTGCTGGTCACCTCGGCCAGCCACATGCCGCGCTCGGTCGGCTGCTTCCGCCGCGCGGGGTGGGAGGTCACGCCCTGGCCGGTGAACTATTCCACCTCGCCGGGCGGGCAGGGCTGGTTCGACCCGCCCTTCTCCTTCCGGCTGGGCCAGGCGGAATGGGCGATCCGCGAATACATCGGGTTGATCGCCTATCGTTTCCTGGGCCGCACCAGCGCGTTGTTTCCCGCACCCTGAGCCGGATCGCCTTGGTGACTTCACCCGGAGGCGTGAAGTCGCCTCACGGCGCGTCCAGGATCAAATCCCGCCACATGATGGTGACCGGGCGGCGGCCATCCTCCGTCTCCTCCAGCACCTGCCAGCCGAGCTTGTGGTAGAGCGCCTGCGCGTCATGGGTGTAGAGGAACAGCGCCGTCTCGCCCGCCGCGCGCGCCGCCGCTTCCACCGCCCCGATGAGCCGCGCCGCGCAGCCCTGGCCACGCGCCTCAGGCACCACAAACACGCCGGCGAGCCAGGGGCCGATATCCTGCCGCAACTCCAGATCGGCCGAGACGAAGCTTGCCGTGCCGCAGGGCACGTCGCCCGCGAAGAGCACGAAGCATTGCGGCGTCCCCGCCTCGGCCGTGGCCGCGCCGACGATCTCGCGCACCTCCTCCAGCGGGTGGCCATTGGGCTGCCAGAAGGCGTCCCAGAGCCAATGCGCGACGAGGGAGGTGAGGTCGGGCCGCTCGCGAATGGTCACGATGCGCCAGGGCAGGCCCCGCGGCGTGGTGGTCACAGGCGGAGAATCCGCCCCGGGTCGCCCCGCCCGCGCAGCAGGTCCCAGACGCCCAGCATATTGCCCTTGAAGCGCCCCCAGCGATCCACCTCGGGCTCGGGCCGGAGGGAGCGCAGCAGGTTGATCAGGCAATGCCGCCCGGCCGAGGGCAGCGCATGGGACCAGGGAAAGCTGCCCTTCCGTGCCAGGTAGATCGGGTTCACCACCTGGGAATAGCCGAGCCTGAGCCCCGGCACGCGGCCCTGCTTCACGCCAAGATGCACGCCCCGCGCGCCCTCGAGGCGCAGGATGGTGCCGTAGGGCAGCATGCGCCGCGTGAGGTCGATATCCTCATACCAGGCATAGAGCGGCAGGCGCTCGTCGAAGCGCAGGCCATGGGCGTGAACGGGCGCGAGGCGCAGCGCCATGTTGCAGCCATAGCCGTTGAAATGCGCGTGCCGCGCGGTGAGGTCGGTGGGCGGCGTGTCGGTGGCGATCAGCGCGCGGGCTTCCTCCGGCGTGATGCCCGGGCCCTTCGCGCCATCGGCGATGACGGTGCCGGTCGCCACCACGCAGCCGGGCTCGGCGCGCAGCACGGCTTCCAGCGCCGCGAGCCACCGCGGGGCTGCGATGAAGTCGTCATCGAGGAAGAGCACCACGTCGCAATCGGGGATCGCATCCAGGATGCGGTTGCGCTGGCGCGGCAGGCCGGCCTCGGCCGTCAGGAACTCCACGCCCGGGAAGCGCAGCGGCAGGTCGTCCACGTCGGAGGGTGTCACGTGACAGACCAGGATGCGGTCCGGCGCGCGGGTCTGGAGGTCCAGTTCGCGCAGGGTCTCGGCGAGGATGGCGGGGCGGCCGCGCGTCGCGATGCCGATCGCGATCCTCATGCCGCGCGCTCCATGGGGCCGGGCTCGGGCAGACTGCGCGCCTCGGGCGCGAGGAAGCCCTCCAGCCGGCCCTGGAAGGTCGCGGCATAGTAGCGCGCATGCAGCATGCGCCCGCGCAGCAGCGAGACCCCGATGCCGCCCAGCGGCCGGTAGAGCAGCGGCGCCCAGGTGCCGATGGGCGCGTGATGCCGCCGCAGCGCGAAGCCGAGGCCAAGGCCATAGCGCTTGGCCCGCGCCACCGCCTCGGGAGTCAGGCGCTTGTCGGGATGGATGATCCGCAGCGCCGGGTCGTAGCGCGCGACATGCCCCCGCGCCATGGCGCGGCAGACCAGGTCATTTCCCTCGGCCGAGCCAAAGCGGGCACCCGGCCCCATCGCCTCGTCGAAGCCGCCCAGCGCCAGCGCCAGGTGGCGGCGCAGCCAGAGGTTGAACTCGATCACGCTGGTCCAGACATTGGCGATGGTGATCGCGCCGCCCTCCGGGTTCCAGCGGCCCGAGCCGAGGCCGCCCTCGGGCGCCGCCGCCGGCCCGGTGAGGATGGCGAGGCGGCCCTCCATATCGAAGGCGGCGCGCACCTTCGCCAGAACGCCGGGCGGGAAGACGCAGTCATCATCCGGGAAGCCCACGATGTCGCCGGCCGCATGCCGCAGGCCGAGGTTGCGCCCGGCATTGGCGCCGCTGCCCGCGCCATGCTCGGCGCTGCGCAGATGCCGGAGCGGCAGGCGCGGCAGGTATTCGGCGACCAGCGCATCGAGGCGCCGGTCGGCATTCTGGTCCACCAGGATCACCTCGAAGGGCGCGCCCTGCTCGGCCAGCAGGCTGTCGAAGAGCGCGCCGATCTCGGCGACGCGCCCCATGGTGGAGACGACGAGCGAGATCATGCCGGGGCCATCGCCATGCGGACGATCCCGGTGAGCTTGCGGCGGAATTCGGGGATGCTGAACTGCCGCGCCTGGGCGGCGCAGGCCTCAGGCGTGAAGTCGGCCTCGCGCGCCACGAAGGCCCGGACGGCGGCGATGATGGCCTCGGGCGTCTGCTGCTCGAAGAAGACGCCGGTCTCGCCCTCGCGCACGATGTCCCGCGCGCCGCCACGGCCATAGACGATGAGCGGCGTGCCGCAGGATTGCGCCTCGACCATCGCGATGCCGAAATCCTCCTCCGCCGCGAAGACGAAGGCGCGGGCGGTCTGCAACAGGGAGACCAGCTCGGCCTGGGGCACGCGGCCGCGGATGGTGATGTTGGGCGACCCCGCCGCCGCCTTCGCCACCAGCGGCGCCGCCGGCCCGTCGCCCACGATGGTGAGCGGCAATTCCGGCATGCGCGCGAAGGCCTCGGCCACCAGCTCGATCCGCTTGTAGGGCACCTGGCGAGAGGCAACGAGGAAATGCGTGCGTGGCGCGGTCGAGAGCGGGAAGCCGTCCAGGTCCACCGGCGGGTGCAGCACATCCGCCTCGCGCCGCCAGACCTTGCGGATGCGCTCGGCGATGTAGCGTGAATTGCCCAGGATCACGTCGGGGCGGGAGGCGCTCATCTGGTCCCAGGCGCGCATGCGGCCGAGCAGCCAGCGCGTGTAGAGGCCCTTCAGCCCGCGCGTCAGTCCCGCCTGGCGCAGATACTGGTGCTGCAGGTCCCAGGCATAGCGCATCGGGCTGTGCACATAGCTGATGTGCCGCGTGCCCGGCCCGGTGATGACACCCTTCGCGACCGCATGGGAGGAGGAGAGCACCAGGTCATAGCCCTGCAAATCGAACTGCTCGACGGCGAGCGGCATGAGCTGGAGGTAGTTGCGGAACATCCGCCGCGCGAAGGGCAGGCGCTGGATGAAGCTGGTGGTGGGCACCTTGCCGCCGAGGAAGCCGCGCTGGTTCTCGGGCAGGAAGTCGCAGAGGGCAAAGAGGTCGGCTTCCGGGTAGCAGGCGAGCATCTGCTCCACCACGCGCTCGGAGCCGGCATAGCTGTCCAGCCATTCATGGATGATGGCGATCTTCATCGCGGCAGGAACCCCAACAGGCGTTGCGCCGCCTGCTCCCAGGAAAATTGTTGCACGCGGGCCCGGCCGGCTTCGGCCAATGCCCCGCGCTGCCCGGCGTCATCCGCCAGCAGCGCCACCGCCTCGCCGAGGCTCTCCGGCAACGCCGGGTCGAACCAGAGCGCCGCTTCGCCGCAGACCTCGGGCACGGCGCCGGCGCGGGAGGCGATGACCGGGCAGCCGCACCACATGGCCTCGACCGGCGGCAGGCCGAACCCCTCATAGCGCGAGGGGAAGACGAGGCAGAGCGCCGATTCATAGAGCGCCCGCAGCTCGGCGTCGGAGACGCGGCCCAGCGGGCGCAGATTGGGCGCGGGCGGCGCGCCGGCCTGGCGGAACACCGCCGCGTCCTGCGCACCCGCCACGGCGAGCGTCAGGCCGCGCTCGCCCAGCGCGCCGATCGCGTGGTGCAGCGCGGCCAGGTTCTTGTGCGCGGCCCCCGTGCCGATGACGAGCGCATGGCCGCGCGGGGTGAGGCCGTGGCGTTCCAGTATCGCGGCATCGGCGGCCTCGCGCAGGATGTGCTCGCCGCCTTCCAGCGTCACGCCGATGCGCGCGGCGTCGAGGCCGAGATGGGCGGCGATGCGCCCGGCGGAGAATTCCGAGACGGAGAGGATGCGCGCCCCCCGGAACACCAGCATGCGCTGCAGGCCGCGATACCAGTTGCGGAACTTCCAGGAATAGCTCTCGGGCGTGTCGAAGACGCCGGCGTCATGGATCACCACGGCCTGGTTGCGCCCCTGTGCCACGGGCGCGGTGTTGCCGAGGTTGAGCAGGAAATCGCCGCCCGCCGCGCGCGGCAGATCGAGCTGTTCCCAGAGCTGGCCGCCACGCGTGCCGGTCAGGCTGGGGGCGAGGTTCGGGAAGGCCTCCAGCCCCTCGGCGCCGGGTGGCGCGATCAGGCGCATGGGCGGCGCCGCGCCGGTGGCCACCAGCGCATCCAGGGCGCGCGTCATCTCGCGCGCGTAGCGCTGCACGCCGGTGAGGCCCTGGGTGAGGAATCGGCCGTTGATCGCGATCATGCGGCGCCTGATCGCAGCAGGGCGCGGGCCTGCCAAGGCCGGCGCAGCAGGGGCTTGAGGGCGGCGCGCTCCTCGCCGGTCAACACGCGCAGCATGGCGGCCACGACCAGCGCGAAGCCGGGGAGCGCCAGCGCCGCCGCCCAGCGCCAATCGGGCGCGAGCACCATCGCGGCCAGCGCCAGCGCGGAGAGGCCGAGCGGCCAGGCGAATTGCCGCGCGCTGGCGCCGGCGGCCGGATAGAGCCGCCCGGCCAGCCAGAACTTGCCCGCGCAGTCGGCCGCGGCACGGATCGCCCAGGCCAACGCCGCGCCCTCGATGCCCCAGAGCCAGAGGAAGAGCGCCGAGAGCGGCAGGAACGTCACCACCTGGAGGAAGATGAACTTCGCCGTCGCATCCGGACGGCCGATCGCGTCCAGCAGCGCATTGGGCGCATAGGCGAGGCAGGAGAAGAAGATGCCGGCCGAGAGGATGCGCAGCACCAGGCCGCCGCCGGCCGCGAAATCGCGCCCGAGCCAGAGCGCCAGCACCCAGTCGCCGATCCCGGCCAGGACGAGGCAGGGCGGCAGCGTCATCAGCAGCATGAGCAGCGCGCCGCGCCGCAAGAGCCCCGCCGTCACCTCCGGCAGCAGCCGGAAGGCGGAGGCCATGGCCGGCAGCAGCGCCTGCGCGATGGCGACGGGCAGGATCCACATGCGCAGCACGAGGTCGAGCGGCGTCGCGTAATAGGCGACGGCGGCGAGCGTCAGCATCGCGCCGATCAGGAAGCGGTCGGCGTAGAGCAGCGCCTGGTTCAACACCGAGGCCACGGTCATCCAGCCGCCGATCCGCAGCAGCGGCAGCACCATCATCGGGCTGCCGACGGAAAGGCGGGGCAGCACGGGGCGGGCCAGCCAGAGATAGGAGAGGGTATTGGCCAGGCGGCAGGCCACCAGCACGAGCATCACGCCGACCAGGCTCTGCCAGAAGACCAGCAGGATCACCGGGCCCACGTAATACATGACGGCCACGGGGATGGTGGCGAGGTTGGCGGCGGCGAATTTCTGGTGCGCCGCCAGCACGCCCCAAAGCGCCGCGTTCAGCACGATGAGCGGCGCCGCGCAGGCCAGGATGCGGAAGGCGATGAGCGCCTCCTCCTGCAATTCCGGCGGCACGTTCAGCGCGCTCTGCATCAGCCAGGGCAGCAGGGCCCAGAGGGTGGCCGCGCCGAGCGCCGCGAAGCCGCCCAGCGCCAGCATGGCGGTGCCGACCAGCTTGCCCGCCTCATGATCCTCGCCGCCATCCGTCATCCGTTCGGAGAGGCCGCGGGTGAGGGCGGGGCCGATGCCGAGGTCGAAGATGCCGAAGACGCCGACCAGCGCGAGGGCGAGGGTGAAGAGGCCCCAGCGTTCCAGCCCCATCTGGCTGACCAGCAGCGGCGTGAGGGCCAGGGCAAGAAGGAGGGGCAGGCCGCGCCCGAGCGCGTTCCAGACCATGCCGGAGACCAGGCGCCCGGTCCCGGCCCGCGCGGCGGCGGTGTCGCTCATGGGAGGTGTCTTCGGGCCTGCACGGCCCGAAGCCTAGCTCAGTGGGCGCCGCGGCGCGACAGCACCGCGACCGGCGTGCGCAGGAGGATGCGGATGTCCTGCCAGACCGAGAGGCGCGCCACATAGGCCATGTCGAGCGCCACGCGCTGGGCGTAGCTGGTGTCCGAGCGGCCCGAGACCTGCCAGAGGCCGGTGATGCCGGGGCGCACGCTCATGTAGTGCAGCGCGGCCGCGCCGTAGTAGCGGTCCAGCTCGGCCTGGATGACCGGGCGGGGGCCGACCAGGCTCATCTCGCCGCGCAGCACGTTGATGAGCTGCGGCAGCTCGTCCAGCGAGGTGGCGCGCAGGAAGCGGCCGATCTTCGTCACGCGCGGGTCGTTCTTCAGCTTGCGGGTTGCGTCCCATTCGGCGCGGGCGGCGGGGTCGCTCGCCAGCAGCGCCTCGAGGCGGGCCTGGCTGTCGATCACCATGGAGCGGAACTTCAGGCAGCCGAAGCTCTCGCCGTCACGCCCCACGCGGCGATGCGCGAAGAGGGCGGGACCGCCATCGGCGCGCACGATCAGCGCGAGGATGAGGAAGACGGGCGAGAGGACCAGCAGCATCAGTCCGGCGCCCACCATGTCCATGGCGCGCTTCAGCGCGGGCTGGAAGGCAGGCAGGCGGGCCGGCACCAGCACGGATTCGGGGGCGGCGTAGCCACCACCGATCCGGCTTTCGCGGATCGCGGTCTCACGTTGCAGGGACGTAAAAGCGTCCAGGCCCGGCATCTTTGCCTCATTCACGGTCCATCCGGCGTGTCCGGCAGAACCGATCTGATCGTGGCGGGGAGGCGGGTCATCCGCTCCTGGCCACGATGCGGTTATGTCCCTGATCCCGGGCGGCAATTGGACCCGGTTGGGGCAAGAATGTGGCAGCGCAACAATCGCCGGCCTTGCGGCCCCGGGCCTGGGATGGCAGGGCAGGAGGGCTGCCCAGGAGCGCGCCCGTGTCCCGTCTCGCCTATCCCGCTTCAGCCTTGCTGGGAGCCTTGCTCGCCATGCAATTGTTCGGGCTGGATTTCATCTGGCCGCGCGCGGGGCTGGATTGGCGGCCGGTCGGTGATGCGGCGCAGCATGCCATCGCCCAGCGGCACTTCCTGGCCGATGCCTGGCGCTGGCCGCTGCTGGATGTGGGCACGCTCCAGGGGGTGAACCTGGCCTTCCTGGACGGAATTCCGGCGCTGGCCCTGCCGCTGAAGCTGGTGGCGCCGCTGCTGCCGGAGGGCTTCCACGGAATCGGCCTGTTCTACGCCCTGGCCTGGGTGCTGCAGCCGGTCGCTGCCGTCTTCGCGCTGCGGGGTGCCGGCGTCCGCGGGCTGCTGCCGGGAATCGCCGTCGCCGTGATGGCGAGCGCCATGCCGGCCTTCATCATGCGCTATGGCCATGCGGCGCTGTGCGGGCATTTCGTGATCCTGGTCGCACTCGGCCTCTATTTCCGTGCGGTGTCCGATGCGCGCTGGTGGCGGGTGGCGGTGCCCTTCCAGGCGTTGGCGCTGCTCATCCACCCCTATCTCGCGCTCATGTCGCTGGCGCTGCTGGCCGCCGTGCCGCTCTCGCTCGCGCTGCGCGGCCAGGGCTTCGTGAAGGCCGGGGTCGGGGTCGTGGCCTCGGCGGGCGCCATGTTCGGCACCATGGCGCTGCTCGGCTATTTCGGCGCGGCGGGCGATGGCGGCTACGGCCAATATGCGCTGAACCTGCTCTCGCCGCTCTGGCCGTTCCGCTCGGCGACGCTCGGCTGGCTCGTGGCGCGCGAGGTGGACGCGACCGGCCATGGCGGGTGGGAGGGCTACAACTGGCTCGGCCTCGGCCTCTGGGCCGCGCTGGTGTCGGGCGTCCTCATCGGGCGGGAGCGGATCGCGCCGGGCTTGCGCGCGCATCTGGGCCTGGTGCTGGCGCTGCTGGGGCTGACCGCCATCGCCGTCTCCTTCCGCGTGGGCCTGGGCGGCGTGGTGGTGCTGGACCTTGGCCCCGCGCCGGGGTTTCTTGAGCAGTTCCGCGCCTCGGGCCGCTTCTTCTGGCCGGTCGGCTATGCGCTGATGATCGGCGCGGCCGTGCTGCTGCAACAGCGCCCGGTCATCTTCGCGGCCTGCGCGCTGGTCCAGTTCGTGGACGCTGCGCCGATGCGGGCGGCCCTCTCCACCTGGGCGCATGAGCGCACCGCCTGGAGCATCGAGGCCGATGCCCTGCGCCCGATTCTGCGTGACGCCGGCCAGCTCACCCTGATCCCCTCCTGGCCCTGCATCCCCCCGGAGGATGCGGCGGCGCGCATCCTCTCGCTGGAAGTCCTGCTGCTGGCGAGCGAGACGCCGCGGCCGGTCAACACCATGTATGCCGCCCGCTGGCGCACCCCGCCGCGCTGCACCGATGCCGAGACCCTGGCCCGCCCGCTCACCCCGGGCGAGGTGCGGATCGGTCCCGGCCTCGGGGGGTCAGGCTGCGTCGCGCTGGGTGGCCTGGGCGTGTGCCGATGAGGGGATGTGCCGCTCCACGATGTAGAGCGGCCGGCCCTTGGTCTCGTTGAAGATCCGGCCGAGATACTCGCCGATGATGCCGAGCGTCATGAGCTGCACCCCGCCCAGGAAGAGCACGACGGCCATCAGGCTCGGATAGCCCGGCGTCGGGTTGCCGAAGAAGACGGTGCGGACCACGAGCTGCAGGATGTAGATGCCGGCGAAGAAGGCGGTGGCCAGGCCCAGATAGCTCGCGATCTTGAGCGGCCCCACGGTGAAGCTGGTGATGCCCTCGAGGCTGAGGTTCCACAGCTTCCAATAGTTCCACTTGGTCTCGCCGGCGGCGCGCGGCGCGCGCTCATAGGGCACGGCGATGGCCGGGAACCCCACCCAGGCGAAGAGGCCCTTCATGAAGCGGTGCTGCTCGCGCAGCTGCAACAGGGCATCGAGCGAGCGGCGGGACATGTAGCGGAAATCGCCCGTGTCGGGCGGCAGCTGCACCTTGCCGCCCAGGCGCTGCATCACCCGGTAGAAGGCGGAAGCGGTCATGCGCTTCACGAAGCCTTCGCCATGGCGGACGCTGCGCTGGGCATAGGCGATGTCATAGCCCTGGCGGGCGGCGGCCAGGAGGTCCGGGATCACCTCCGGCGGGTCCTGCAGATCGGCGTCGATCACCACCACGCCCTCATGCCCCCGCGCATGGTCGAGGCCGGCGGTGAGCGCGATCTCCTTGCCGAAATTGCGCGAGAGATTGACCAGCGCGACGCGGGGATCGGCGGTGGCCAGGCTGGTCATCACGGTCAGCGTGGCATCGCGCGAGCCGTCATTCACATAGACGACCTCCCACTCCAGGCCGAGGCCTTCGAGGGCGGCGGCGAGGCGGTGGTGGAATTCGGGCAGCACCTCCTGCTCATTGTAGCAGGGGACGACGACGGAGAGGGCGGGCGAGGGGACCATGCCGCCTTCTACCCCAGGGATCATGGCGTTTCCTGGGCGCGTTTCAGCCAATGCGCCGCAATCTCCCGCCGGGGCGCCACCCAGATGCCGGGCCTCTTCGCCACATGCGCCAGGATATCCGCCAGCGCCCGCATCCGCCCCGGCCGGCCGATGATGCGAAGGTGCAGCCCGATGGAGAGCATCTTCGCGCCGGGCTCCTCCATCAGCCAGTTGATGGCGCCGATGGCATAGCGGGAGAAATCCTCGGCCTGGACGAAGCCGCCGCCCGGCGAGAAGCGCATGTCGTTCACGTCGAAGCCATAGGGCAGGATGACGTGATTGGCGGTGTGAAACCGCGGCAGGTCGTCGTCATAGACGTCGCTGTCGTAGAGGAAGCCGCCCTCCTCCAGCAGCAGGCGCCGCGTGTTCATCGAGGATGCGGAGCGCGTGTGCCAGCCCACCGGCCGCTCGCCCGTCGCATCCCGGATGGCGGCGACGGTGGCCGCGATCACCGCGCGCTCGGTGTCCTCGGGCATGTTGGCGTGGCTCTCCCAGCGCCAGCCATGGGCGCTGATCTCGTGCCCCGCCTCGTGCGGCGCCCGTGCCAGATGCGGCGAGTGCGCCACCGCCCGCCCGCAGGAGGAGAAGGTGGCGCGCATCCCGTGCTTTTCGAAGGCGTCGAGGATCCGCCAGATGCCGACGCGCGCGCCATAGGCGTAATGCGTCTCCATGCAGGGGTCGGGCTGGCCCGTCACCTCCTCGCGGATTTCGTGCACGCTCTCATTGCGCGCATCGCCGCTGGCGAGCGACAGTTCCGCCCCTTCCTCCACATTCACCACGAAGGAGAGGGCAAGCTTCGCACCGCCCGGCCAGCGCGGGTCGGGCGGGTTGCGGCCATAGCCGACAAGGTCGCGGTTTGTCGGCGGCATTCCCCCGGGAAGAGCCATGGTCCATCCTTCGCAGCTTGACGGAACGGGTTTAGTTTCGTGCCGAACCCAGGAGAAGTCCCCTCATGCTCACGGCCGAAGCCACCGGTGTCTGCGTCATTTGCCCCACCCCCTTCACGCCCGATGGCGCGCTGGACGAGCGCAGCGCCGCGACGATGACGGAGGCCTATGTGGCCGCCGGCGCCAGCGCGCTCACCATCCTCGGCATAATGGGCGAGGCGCCGAAGCTGGATGCCGAGGAGGCCATGCGCCTCGTCCGCATCGTGTTGAAGCATGCGGGCGGCCTGCCGGTGATCGTGGGTGTCTCGGCCCCCGGCTATGCGCCGATGAAGGCCCTGGCCCAACGCGCCATGGAGGCGGGCGCGGCCGGCGTGATGATCGCGCCGCCCACCGGGCTGCGCGGCGATGACGCGACGCTCTCCTGGCTGCAGGGTGCCGCCGCGGCCGTGGCACCCGCCCCCTGGGTGCTGCAGGATTTCCCGCAGGCCAATGGCGTGCATCTCTCGCCCCGCGTGATCGCGGCGCTGGCCGCAGATCCGCGCTGCGTGATGCTCAAGGCCGAGGATTGGCCGGGCCTCGACAAGATCACCACCCTCAAGGCGATGATGGCCAAGGGCGAGATGCGCCGCATCGCGATGTTCGGCGGCAATGGCGGGCTCTTCCTGCCCGAGGAGATCGCCCGCGGCAATGACGGCGTGATGACCGGCTACGCCTTCCCGGAACTTCTCGTCCGCGTGGTCGGTCTGGTGAAGGCCGGCCAGATGGACGCGGCGATGGACGCCTTCGAGCCGCATCTGCCGCTGATCCGCACCGAGCACCAGCCGGGCCTGGGCCTCGCCGTGCGGAAATACGTGCTGACGCGCCGTGGCATCATCGCCCACCCCACCATCCGCGCGCCGGGGCCGAAGCTCAGCGATGCGACGCGGGCGGAGGTGGATGCGATGCTGGCGCGGCTGGCGCGGCGGGATCCGGTCGCGATGAAGATGGCGGCGGAGTGATGCCGCTCTGCCTTCGAGAGGGCTCTGCCTTCTTGAGCTCTCCCGGCAGGAAACCGGTTTCCTGCACCTTCATTTTGCCGGAGATGCAGGAAACTGAGGTTCCTGCTGGGGTGCTCGGGGGGCGATGCCCCTCGAAGGAGTGTTTCCCATGCGCCTGAAGAACCGCATCGCCCTCGTTACCGGGGCGCAGCAGGGCATCGGCGCCGCCATCTGCGAGGCCTTCGGCCGCGAGGGCGCCCGCGTCGCCGTGAACTGGCTGGATGACGCCGAGGCCGGCGCGCGCGTCGCCGCCGCCTGCGGGGGTGTCGCCATCCAGGCCGATATCGCGACCAGCGCCGGCCGCGCCCATCTCCAGGCCGAGACGGAACGCCTGCTCGGCCTGCCCGACATCCTGGTCTGTAATGCCGGCATCTTCCCCCGCGCCGATTTCCTGGAGCTCACGGAGGAGACCTGGGATGCGGTGCAGGATGTGAACATCAAGGCGACCGCCTTCCAGACGCAGCTTTTCGCGCGCGCCTTGGTGGCCGCCGGCAAGCCTGGCGTGGCCATCACCATGTCCTCCTCCGCCGTGCGGGGCGACCCGCGCGGCGCGCATTATTCGGCCAGCAAGGCCGGGCTGCTCGGCCTGACGCGCGCCAT
Organism: Sediminicoccus rosea; assembly: GCF_033547095.1. Classification (NCBI taxonomy): domain Bacteria; kingdom Pseudomonadati; phylum Pseudomonadota; class Alphaproteobacteria; order Acetobacterales; family Roseomonadaceae; genus Sediminicoccus; species Sediminicoccus rosea. The sequence goes on from NZ_CP137852.1 coordinate 1,898,569, forward strand.
GGCGCTGGCATTGGCCCCGCATGGCATCCGCGTGAACGCCATCGCCCCCGGCCTGACGGATACGGCCCAACCGCGCTACGGCAACACCGAGGCCGAGATCGCCGAGCGGGTGAAGACCATCCCCATCGCGCGCCTCGGCCAGCCGTCGGACATCGCGGAACTGGCCTGTTTCCTGGCCTCCGATCAGTCGAGCTGGATCACCGGCCAGGTGCACCACATCAATGGCGGGCTGTGGATGCCGTGAGCGCCACGGATGACGACGAGGAGGAGGACGGCCCGCCGGGCGTTCCCCCCGGCACGCCCTTCTACATGACGCCCGCCGGCCACGCGGCGTTGCAGGCCGAACTGCACGAGCTCTGGCATGTCGAGCGGCCGAAGGTGACGGAGATCGTCTCCTGGGCCGCCTCCCTCGGCGACCGCAGCGAGAATGCGGACTACCAATACGGCAAGCGCCGCCTGCGGCAGATCGACAGCCGCGTCCGCTTCCTCCGCCGCCGGCTGGACCGTGCGGAGGTGGTGGATGCGCGCGACCAGAAGCGCCGCGACCAGGTGTTTTTCGGCGCGACCGTGACCTATGCCCGCGAGGATGACAGCGAGACCACGGTCACCATCGTCGGCATGGAGGAGGCGGTGGCCGAGCAGGGCCGCATCTCCTGGGTTTCGCCCGTGGCGCGCGCGCTGTTGGGCAAGCGCGTGGGGGACCTCGTGAAGCTCCGCACGCCGGCCGGCGTGGAGGAGATCGAAGTGGTGAAGATTTTCTACCCGGAGCGTGAGGCATGAGCGAACAGGCCGCCATCATCGGCATGGGGCTGATGGGCTGCGACATCGCGGCGATTTTCCTGGCCGGTGGCTGGCGCGTCGCCGCGCAGGAGCCGGTCGAGGCCGCCTGGCCGGAGAAGCGGGCGCGGGTGCGCGTGGCGCTGGGGCAACTCGGCGCCGACCCGGCGCTGGAGGCGGGGCTGACGCTGCATGCCGCGCTGGCCGAGATGCCCTTCGCCGACTGCGCCTGCGTGGTGGAGGCCGCACCTGAGCGGATGGAGTTGAAGCGCGCCGTCTTCGCCGAGCTGGACCGGCTGGTGCCGGCGGCCATCCCCATCGGCTCCAACGCCTCGGGCTATCGCATCACCGAGATCACGCGCGACTGCGCCACCAAGGCGCGCATGTGCAATTTGCACTTCTTCCTGCCCGCGCATCTCGTCCCCGGCGTCGAGGTGGTGAAGGGCGAGGCCACGGAAGCCTGGGTGGTGGATCGCTTCTTCGTCATCATGGAGAGCCTCGGCCGCATGCCCATTCGCGTGGCGCGGGATGAGCCTGGCTTCCTCGCCAACCGCATCCAGCACGCGCTGATGCGCGAGGCGTTTTCCTGCATCGATTCCGGCCTGGCCACCGCCGAGGATGTGGACCGCGCCGTGCGCTACTGCTTCGGCTTCCGCTATCTCGCCGCCGGGCCCATCCTGCAGAAGGAGCTTGCGGGACTGGAGACGCAGCTTGCCGCCGCGGCCACGATCTATCCCAGCCTGAACACCAGCCCGGAGCCCTCGCCGGGCCTGGCGAAGCTCGTCGCTGAGAACCGCCTCGGCCCCAAGACCGGGCGCGGCTACCGCGACTGGCCACCAGAACGCGCGGCCGAGGAACGCGCGCGCTATGAGCGCGTGCTGACCGCGGCCCAACCGCTGCTGCGGGACCGGACATGAGCAAGAGCTGGGTCGTCGTCCTTCTGGGCACGTCCCAGACCCTGGCCTGGGCGAGCAGCTACTACATTCCGGCCATCCTCGCCGGCGCCATGGCGCGCGACCTTGGCATCGAGGCCTCCACGGTCTTCGTGGCCTTCTCCTGCGCCATGCTGCTGACGGCCTTCCTGGGGCCGCGCGTGGGCCGCGCCATTGACCAGTATGGCGGGCGCGTCGTGCTGCTCGCCTCCAACCTCGTCTTCATGCTGGGGCTCGCCATGCTGGCCATGGCGCAGGGGCCGGTGGTGCTCTTCGCCGCCTGGCTGGTGCTCGGCCTCGCCATGGCGATGGGCCTCTATGACGCAGGATTCGCCACGCTCGCCGGGCTCTATGGGAAGGATGCGCGCAGCGCCATCACCGGGATCACGCTGATCGCGGGTTTCGCCAGCACCATCGGCTGGCCGCTGAGTGGGCTGATGCTGGCGGAATTCGGCTGGCGCGGCGCCTGCTGGGGCTGGGCGCTGGTGCATCTGGCGCTCGCCATGCCGATCAACCTCCTGCTGCCGCGGCCGACGCAGCGGGCGGCCCCGGCCGCCAAGCCCGCGGCCCCCCCCACGGCCGAGGCGAAGCGCGAGACGCGGCGCACCGCCATCCTGATGGCCTTCGTCTTCGCTTCGGGCGGCTTCGCGGCAGCGGCGCTCGCCGCCCATCTGCCGGCGCTGCTGGTGGCGGCCGGGGCCACGCCGGCCGCGGCGATTGCCGCCGGCGCTCTCATGGGTCCGGCCCAGGTGGCTGCCCGCGTCCTGGAATTCACCGTGCTGCGCCGCGCGCATCCGCTGCTCTCGGCCAAGATCGCCCAGGTGACGCACCCGATCGGCGCGGGAATCCTGCTGGTCTTCGGGGCACCCTTCGCGCCGCTCTTCGTGCTGCTGCACGGCGCGGGGAACGGCATCAACACCATCGTGCGCGGCACGCTGCCGCTCGCGGTCTTCGGTGCGGCGGGCTATGGCGCGCGCCAGGGGCTGATCGTGGCCCCCGCGCGCTTCCTCGGCGCGGTGGCGCCGGCGCTTTTCGGCTTCGTCGTGGCTGGTTTCGGGGCGCATGCGCTGTGGTTCACGGCCGGGCTGTCCCTCGCGGCCTTCGCCGCGCTCTTCATGCTGCGCGTTGCGCCAGAATCCGCAGAAGCGCCGCGTTGAAGGCCTCCGGCGCCTCATAGGCCACCCAGTGGCCGGCATGGGGGATCACCGTCTCCAGCAGGCCCGGGTCCAGGCTCCGCAGCACATCGAGGCGCGCCTGCACCTCGGGCCATGCCACCGCATCGCGCTCGCCCCAGATGCCGGCCAGCGGCGCCTTGGCCTCAGCCAGCGCGTCCCGCAGCATCGAGGAACTGGCGAAGCCGCGCGAGCGAAGGCGCGCATGCTGCGTGTTGTGCTCCTGGATCTCCAGCGCCACGTCGTCAATCAGCGCGCGGTCATGGAACATCAGGCGCGCCAGGTTCTCCCGATGCGCCTCGCGCCGGGCCTCGCCCGTCTTGTCGCGCACCTTGAGCAGGTCCAGCGGGGGGCGCGGCAGGCCGAGCGAGGCGGCGCCGACGGCGGTGTAGCTCCGCACATGCCTCCCCTCCATCGCGGCCAGCTGCCCGCCGACATTGGCGCCGAAGGAGAAGCCCGTCAGGTGGTAGCGGCGATCGGCGCCCAGCAGCGCCTCCAGCCCCTGGCGCAGGACGAGGGCGGCGCCGGCCGGCGTCTCCTCCTCCGGCAGGGCGGATTCGCCGAGGCCCGGCATGTCCGGCACCAGCAGCCGGTAATGCGCGGAAAGCGCCGTGATGTTCCGCAGCCAATGCCGCCAGGAGCCCGAGCCGCCATGCAGCAGCACCAGCGGCACGCCATCTCCCCATTCGCGCCACACCACATGGCCCGCGGTGACATGGCGCTTGGCGGTGGCTTCGAGAGCGGCAATTTCGGGACTCATGCAGCAGGGCTCCGCGTGCGGCGGGCTTCGACCCGCGCGATCCAGGTGGTGGAGATGAAGATGACGAGTGCGCCCAGAAACGTCGAGGAGGTGGGCGTCTCGGCAAAGACCAGGTAGCCGAGGCTCGCAGCCCAGATGAGGTCCAGGAACTTCACCGGCTGCGCGCTGGAAATGTCGGCCAGCTTGAAGGCATGGGTCAGCATCCAGTGGCCAAAGCTGCCAAGCATCCCGCAGAGCAGCACCAGCCCCCATTGCCGCGCATCCGGCCACTCCCAGACCATCAGCGCGGCAGGCAGGGTGAAGAGCGCCACGGTGATGGACTGCCAGGCCACGATCACCTCGGGGCTGTCGCGCTTCGTCAGGGCCTTGGTGATGAGGAAGGAGGCGGCGAACAGCGGCGCGGAGGCCAGCATCATCAGCGAATAATGCCCGCCCTCGCCGGTGAGCTGCGGCCCCACCACCACCAGCACGCCGGCAAAGCCCAGCAGCCCCGCCACCCAGCGCTGCCAGAACATCCTCTCGCGCAGGAAGATCACGGCGCCGATCATGACGAAGAGCGGGCTGGTGAAGCCGATCGCCGTCAGGTCGGCGAATGGGATGTTGGGCAACGCGGCGAACCAGAGGTAGAGCGCCGTGGAATGCACCACGCCCCGCCAGAGCTGCCCGCCAAGCCCGCGTGGGCGATAGGCGGCGACACCCTGGCGGATGATCCAGGGCAGCAGGACCACAAGGCCCGAGGCATAGCGCAGGAACTGCACCTGGAAGGGCGGCAGCTCCGTCGCCAGGATGCGCAGCAGCACGTTCAGCACGCAGAAGGTGAGGCCCGCCATCGCGGCCAGCGCCATGCCGGCGGGGGTGGGATTGAGGCGGGGCAGCACCATTGCGGCAGCCTGAGCCTCCCTGGCCCCTTGCGGAAGCCCTCCCCGCGCTTACCATCCATGCAGCCCCGGAGAGCCCCGCATGCCCGATACGAACCTGCCCTTCGACCCCACGCGCCTGAAATTCGGCGTGGGCCAGCCGGTCCCCCGCCAGGAGGACCCCAAGCTGCTGCAAGGGCAGGGGCGCTACACCGATGACCTGGCGCTGCCCGGCCAGCTCTACGCCCATGTCGTCCGCAGCCCCTATGCCCATGCCGTGCTCAACGCCGTGGATGTCGCCGCCGCCCGCGCCGCCCCCGGCGTGCATGCCGTGATCACGGCGGCCGATCTCGCGGAATATGGCGACATGACCTGCGCCATGCCGCTGAAGAACGCCGATGGCAGCCCGCTGCGCACCACTCGCCGCCCGGCGCTGGCCGGCGACAAGCTGCGCTTCGTGGGCGACCCGGTCGCCGTCGTCGTCGCCGAGACCAAGGCCCAGGCGAAGGACGCGGCCGAGCTGGTGGAGCTCGACGTGGAGATCCTGGACGCCGTGACCGAGGCCTCCGCCGCCGCCGCCGCGCCGCTGCTCTATGACGACATCGCCGAGAACTGCGTGCTGGACTTCGCCTTCGGCGACAGTGCCAAGGTTTCCGACGCCTTCGCTTCCGCCGCGCATGTGCAGAAGCTCTCCATCCGCAACAGCCGCATCGTGGTGGCGGCGATGGAGCCGCGCAGCGCGATCGGCGAGTATGCCGATGGCCGCTACATCCTGCATGTCGGCTGCCAGGGCGTCTTCGGCCTCCGCAACCAGCTGGCGGATGACGTGCTGAAGGTGCCGAAGGACCAGGTGCGCGTGCGCACCGGCAATGTGGGCGGCAGCTTCGGCATGAAGGCCAATGCCTATCCCGAATACCTGCCCCTGCTGCATGCGGCGAAGACGCTCGGCCGCCCGGTGAAATGGACCGATGAGCGCAGCGGCTCCTTCATGTCCGACCAGCATGGCCGCGACCATGAGGTGGAGGCCGAGCTGGCGCTGGACACGGAGGGCCGCTTCCTCGCCGTGCGCCTCACCAGCTTCGCGAATATGGGCGCCTATCTCTCGACCGTGGCGCCGCTCATGGGCACGGGCAATTTCGTGAAGAACGTGCAGTCCAACTACACGCTGCCGCTGATCGAGGTCCGCACCCGCTGCATGCTGACCAACACCACCCCCGTCTCGGCCTATCGCGGCGCCGGGCGGCCGGAGGGCAACTACTTCATGGAACGGCTGATCGAGGAAGCCGCCCAGGCCATGGGCAAATCCTCCATCGCCATCCGCAAGCTCAACCACATCAAGCCGGATCAGTTCCCCTACGCCGCCCCCTCGGGCAGTGTCTATGACGGCGGCGACTTCTCCGCGATCCTGGACGAGGCGCTGAAGGCCTCCGACTACGCCGGCTTCGAGGCGCGCCGCGCCGAGGCCAAGGCCCGCGGCAAGCTGCGCGGGATCGGCATCGGCAACTTCCTCGAATGCACCGCGCCGCCCGCCAAGGAGCAGGGCGGCATCCGCTTCGAGAAGGACGGCACCGTCACCATCATCACCGGAACGCTCGACTATGGGCAGGGCCATTGGTCCGCCTTCGCCCAGGTGCTGCACCAGTATCTCGGCGTGCCCTTCGAGAGCGTGCGCCTGCTGCAGGGCGATTCCGACGAGCTGGTGGCCGGCGGCGGCACGGGCGGCTCGAAGTCGCTCATGGCCTCCGGTGCGGCGATCATCGAGGCCTCGGCGCTGGTCGTGGAGAAGGGCAAGCTCGCCGCCTCCTATGTGCTGGAAAGCTCGGTGGCGGACATCGAGTTCGACGCCGGCCGCTTCACCATCGCCGGCACCGACCGCGGCATCGGCATCATGGAGCTCGCCGCGAAGCTGCGCGAAAGCCACTCGCTGCCGAGCGAAGTCCCCACCTCGCTCGATGTGCAGCATGTGTTTGACCAGGCCCCCATGGCCTATCCGAACGGCTGCCACGTCTGCGAGCTCGAGATCGAGCCGGACACCGGCCATGTGAAGATCGTGAACTACACCTCGGTCAACGATTTCGGCGTGGTCGTGAACCCGCTGCTGGTCGCCGGCCAGGCGCATGGTGGCATCGTCCAGGGGATCGGCCAGATCCTGCACGAGCAGGTGGCCTATTCCGAGGAAGGGCAGCTCCTCTCCGGCAGCTTCATGGATTACGGCCTGCCCCGCGCCGATGACCTGCCGAGCTTCTCCCTCGTCAGCCACCCGGTGCCCTGCACCACCAACCCGCTCGGCGCCAAGGGCTGCGGCGAAGCGGGCTGCGCCGGCAGCCTGCCCGCCGTGATGAACGCCCTGGTGGACGCACTGCGGCCGCTCGGCGTGAACCACCTCGACATGCCGGTGACGCCCGAGAAGCTCTGGCGCGCGATCCACGCGGCGGGGTAGGGCGCGACTGTCCTCGGGAGAGCGCTGCTCTCCCCGGACTCTTCTCGCGAAGGTCCGGAAGGGGCCGCGCCCCTATCCGCGCAGCAGGGCCCGCGCGGCCAGCGCTGCGCTGCCGGCCAGTGCGATGGTCGTCGCCATGGGCATGGCGGTGCCGTTGTGCAGGGCGGAGAGGACGGCGCCGGCCAGCGCCCCCATGCCGAATTGCAGTGTGCCGACGAGGGCGGAGGCGGTGCCGGCCATGTGGGGGAAGGGCGTGATGGTGATGATGGTGCCGAGCGGGAGAGCGATGCCGAGCAGCGAGACATAGAGAAACACCGCGGCGTATTGCGTGGCGAAGGGCGCGCCGAGGGCGGTCAACGCCAGCAGGGCGAGGCCGGTGGCCGCGATGGCGGCGATGGTCGCGTTGAACAGGCGTTCGCGGCCCAGGCGGGCGGCCAGTTTCGCGGAGAATTGCGAGAGCAGGATGAAGCCCGCCGCGGCGCCGCCGAAAAGCCAACCGTAATGCGCGGGGGCGATGCCGTTCAGCGTGATGAACACGAAGGGCGAGCCCGCGATATAGGCGAACATGCCCGCGATGGCGAAGCCCGAGGCCAGGGCCGCGCCCATGAAGCGCCGGTCCTTCAGCAGCCCGCCATAGCTCCGCAACACGGCGAGGAGGGAGACGCGGCGCCGGCGCTCCTCCGGCAGGGTTTCGTGCAGCATGAGGGCGCAGAGGATCAGCGCCGCGAGGCCGATCGCCGCCAGCAGCCAGAAGATGGCGCGCCAGCCGAACCAGGCGGCGACATAGCCGCCGATGAGCGGCGCGAGGATGGGCGCCACGCCCATCACGAGCATGAGGCGCCCCATGAGGCGCACCGGATCGAGCCGGTCCGACACGTCGCGCACCACGGCGCGGGAGATGACCATGCCCGCGCAGCCGGCCAGCGCCTGCAGCAGGCGGAGAGCGATCAGCGCCTCCATGCTGGTGGCCAGCGCGCACAGGATGGAGGCGGCCACATAGATGGCGAGGCCGGCGAAGAGCGGACGCCGGCGCCCGAGGCGGTCGGAGAGGGGGCCGTGCAGGAGCTGCCCCGCCGCCATGCCGATGAAATAGGCGGCGAGCGTGAGCTGCACGCCTTCCACGCCCCCGCCAAGGCTCGCCCCGATCTCGGGGAAGGCCGGCAGGTACATGTCGATGGAGAGCGGGCCGAAGGCGGCGAGCAGACCGAGGAGTGCCGCCAGCCGGCCCGGGGATGTCATGCCCGGGAATTAGCCCGGCGGCGGCAGGAAATCCACCTCGTGCAGCGCGGAAAGGCGGACGACCTCGGCCGGGTCGGGCACGTTGTGGATGGCCTTGAACAGGTCATGCAGGCGGCGGGCGGGCGTCACCCAGAAGAAGGCGCGGGCGGGCGCGCCGCTCTCGTTGAAGTAGCCATGCATGATGCCGCGCGGCATGCGCACCAGGTCGCCCGGCTTCGCGAAATGGGTCTGCCCGTCGAGGATGAGCTTCCACTCGCCTTCCAGCATCAGGATGTACTCGTCCTGCGTGGGGTGGATGTGCGGCGGCACGAAGGTGCCGGGCGGCGAATTGGCGACGAAGGAGAAGCAATCCTCGGTGGACTGCTTGGGGTGATAGACCTGCCCCAGGATGTTCCAGGTGACGTCCTCCAGGCCGGTTCCGGCGCGGGTGATGCCTGCGGATTCGGTCATGCTGCCTTGCTCCCTCGGTTGTGGCGGCGGCTCGTCCGCGCCGGATATTGCGGGGACAGTCTGCACCAACGGAGTCCCCGCGCAAGGCGGTCCTGCCTGCCAACGGGCGCCGCCCTGCCAAGACTAAGTCCACGCTGGTAGAATCCGCGCGCAACGCGCGCGGCGCGCCCAGACCGCCCTACGGGCTCGCGCTCCCGCGGCGGCGCGAAGCCAAGCCGCCGGAGGCGGCGCCCGGCGTCTGAGGGCATCTACACATGCAGATACTGCTCGCGCAGATGCGGGGCGGCGGCCAGCGCCGCGCTGTCGCCGGTCCAGACGGTGCGGCCGCGCTCGATGATGACGTGGCGGTCGGCCAGGCGCATCACGGCGCCGAGGTTCTTGTCGATCAGCAGGATCGCCTGGCCCTCGCCCTTCAGACGTTCCAGCACGGCCCAGATCTCGGCGCGGATGAGGGGGGCCAGGCCCTCGGTCGCCTCGTCCAGGATGAGAAGGCGCGGGTTGGTCATCAGCGCGCGGCCGATGGCCAGCATCTGCTGCTCGCCGCCCGAGAGGTTGCGGCCCGCATTGGCGCGGCGTTCGCGCAGCCGGGGGAAGAGGGCGTAGATGGCGTCGAGGTCCCAGCGGCCGGGCCGCGCGGTGGCGATCAGGTTCTCCTCGACGCTGAGGGTGGGGAAGACCTGCCGCCCCTCCGGCACCAGGCCGATGCCGCGCCGCGCGATGACGTGGGAAGCGAGGCCCACGAGTTCCGCCTGGTCGAAGGCGATCCGCCCGCCGGTGACGCGCCCGCCCACCGGGCCCAGCATCCCCATGATCGCGCGCACGGTCGTGGTCTTGCCCATGCCGTTGCGGCCGAGCAGCGTCACGACCTCGCCCGTCTCGATGGCCAGCGAGACATCCTGCAGCGCCTGGCTCTGGCCATAGGCGGCGGCGAGGCTTTCGATCCAGAGCATCAGGCCTCCTCGTCGCCGAGATAGGCGTCGCGCACCGCGGGGTCGGCGCGGATCACCTCGGGCGTGCCGGCCGCGATGACGCGGCCCTGGGCGAGGACCGAGATGCGATCGGCCAGGGCGAAGACGGCGGGCATGTCATGCTCGATCAGCAGGATCGCGTAGCGCGCGCGCAAGCCGCCCAGGATGCGCATCAGGCGCTCCGCTTCCTCGGCGCCGGTGCCCGCCAGCGGCTCGTCCAGCAGCAGGACGCGCGGCTGCATGGCCAGCGCGATGGCGAGTTCGAGCTGGCGCTTCTCGCCATGGCTGAGGGCGGCGGCGGGGGTCGCGGCCCGGCGCTCCAGGCCCACCTCGGTGAGGGCCGCCATCGCCTCGTCGTTCAGCGCGGCCTCGGCGCCCGCGGCGCGGAAGAAGCGGAAGGAGGAGCCATGCCGCGCCTGCACGGCGAGCGCCGCGTTCTCGAGCGTGGTGAAGGAGGGGATGATGCTGGTGATCTGGAAGCTGCGGGCGAGGCCCATGCGCGCGCGGCGGGCCATGGGCAGGCGCGTCACATCCGTGCCGGCGAAGAGGATCTGCCCGGAATCGGGCGCGAGCGTGCCGCTGATCTGATGGATGAGCGTCGTCTTGCCCGCGCCATTGGGGCCGATCAGCGCATGGATCTCCCCCCGCTTCAGGTCGAGCGAGACGTCATCCGTGACGGTGAGGCCACCGAAGCGCTTCTGCAGGTGGCGAAGCTCGAGGAGCGTCTCGGCCACGCCATCTTCCGCGCGGCTACCCACGACGCAGCAACCCCGCGATGCCGCCGCGCATGAAGAAGACGCAGAAGATGAGCAGCGGCCCGAAGATCAGCCGCCAATGCTCGGTGAGCTTGGCGAGCCATTCCTCGATCAGCACGAAGGCCAGCGCCCCCATCAGCGCGCCATGCGGCCCGGCCAGCCCGCCCAGGATCACCATGAACAGCAGGTCCCCGCTGCGCTGCCAGGCGAGATAGGCGGGCGCCACGAACTCGGCCGCATTGGCCAGCAGCACGCCCGAGAGCCCGCCGATGGCACCCGCGATGACATAGGCCGCGAGGCGATAGGGATAGGGCTCGAACCCCACCGCGCGGGCGCGGGTTTCGTTGTCGCGCGCGGCCTGGAGCACACGCCCGAAGCGGCTGTGCAAAAGCGCGCGCACCAGCGCCCAGACGCCGATGAGCAGGCCGAGGCAGGTGAAGTGGAAGACGAGGCCGCCCTCCAGCGCGCGGGAGCCGAAGACCTCCAGCCGGTTGTAGAGGGTGTAGCCGTCATCCCCGCCATAGAGCGCGAAGGAGGAGGTGGTGAAGAAGGCCATCTGCCCGAAGGCCAGCGTGATCATGATGAAATGCACGCCCGAGGTGCGGATCGCGATCGCACCCGTCAGCAGCGCGAAGAGCGCGGCCGCGCCGATGCCCACCGGCACCACCATCCAGGCCTCGGTGATGCGGGCATGGTCCAGCACCACCACGGCATAGGCGCCCACGCCCAGCATGGCGGCATGGCCCAGGCTGACCAGCCCGCCGCCGCCGACCAGCAGCGAGAGCGAGATGGCAGCCATGCCGAAGATCATCGCGCGAGCCAGCAGCGTCAGCGAATAGCCCTGGCCGAAGCCGATGAAGGGGGCGATGGCGAGCGCCGCGAAGATGGCGAGCGCGATGGCGATGTCCTGGTGCCTCACCGGCGTCCCCTCATCGCCGCACCGGGAAGAGGCCGGCCGGGCGGAAGGCGAGGATCGCGGCCATCACGACGTAGATCAGCATGGAGGCCATGGCCGCCCCCGCCTGCCGCGCGGCGGAGGGGTCGAGGAAGAGGCGCATCAGGTCGGGCATCATGCTGCGGCCGATGGTCTCGACCAGGCCCACCAACAGGGCCGCGATGAAGGCGCCGCGGACCGAGCCGATGCCGCCGATCACGATCACCACGAAGGCGAGGATGAGCAGGTTGTCGCCCATCCCGGGTTCGACCGAGAGGATGGGCGCCGCCATGGCGCCGGCGAAGCCCGCCAGCATGGCGCCGAAGCCGAAGACCAGCATGAAGAGGCGCCGGATATCCACACCGAGCGCCGAGACCATCGGCGCATTGGTGGCGCCGGCCCGCACCAGCATGCCCACCCGCGTGCGCTCGACGAGGAACCAGAGCAGCCCCGCGGTGGCGAGGCCGGCGACCAGGATGGCGATGCGATAGGTGGGGTAGAGCAGCCCATCCATCACGCGCACGCCGCCACTCAACAGCTCCGGCACCGGCATCTGCATGGGCGCCGTGCCGAACACCGCCTTCACGCCCTGGTTCAGGAAGAGGATGACGCCGAAGGTGGCCAGCACCTGGCTGAGATGGTCGCGCTCATAGAGATGTCGGAAGACCAGGAATTCCAGCAGCAGGCCGAAGGCGAGCGTCGCCGGCAAAGTCAGCAGCAGCCCCCACCAGAAGCTGCCGGTCAGCGCCGCGAGCGTCGCGCCCAGATAGGCGCCCAGCATGTACTGGACGCCGTGCGCGAGGTTGATGAAGTCCATCACGCCAAAGACGAGTGTGAGGCCGGCGGCCACGAGAAAGAGCAGGATGCCGAACTGCAACCCGTTCAGCCCCTGCACCAGAAGCAGCGTCGTGTTCACAGCCAGACCCCCGCGGGGCCCTCCTGTGGCTTAGCCACAGGAGGATGAGCCGAGCTTCCAAAAAAAAGCGCCAATCCGGGGCCCTCGCGAAATTGCGAAGCGATTTCGTGGGGAATGTCAGATGCGCGCCGGCATGCGGCACTCGGCCGCCCAGGGGTCCACATTGGCCTCCAGCACGCGGCGCACCGTCTCGGTCTGGAACTTGCCGTCCGGGCGGCGGGCCACCCGCAGCAGCCAGAAATCCTGCACCGGATACTGGTTCGTGCCGAAGCGGAAGGGCCCGCGCACGCTCTGGAAATCGGCCGCCGCGATGGCGGCGCGCAGCGCGTTCTTGTCGGTGAGGTTGCCGCCGACGCGCCGCACCGCCGCGTTCAGCATGTTCGCCGCGTCGTAGCTCTGCGCCGCATAGGTGGCGGGGACGTAGTTGAAGGCGGCCTCGAATTCCGAGACGAAGCGGCGGTTCACCGGGTTGTCCATGTTGGGTGCCCAGCTCGCCGCGCTGAAGAAGCCGAGAGCGGCCTCGCCCTGTGCCGGCAGCGTCGCCTCATCCACGGTGAAGGTCGAGAGGAAGGGGATGTTGGCGAGGCCCGCCTGACGATACTGGCGAACGAGGTTCACGCCCAGGCCACCCGGCATGAAGGTGAAGATCGCATCCGGCCGGAGCGAGGCGATGCGCGCGAGTTCGGCCGAGAAGTCGAGCTGCGTGAGCGGCACATAGACCTCGTCCACCACGGTGCCCTGGAAGCGGGACTTGAAGCCCGCCATGGCATCGCGCCCGGCCTGGTAGTTCGGCGTCATCAGGAAGACGCGGCGGTAGCCGGCATCCTGCGCCGCCTGGCCCATCACCGAATGGACCTGGTCGTTGTTGTAGGAGGTGGTGAAGAAATACGGGTTGCAGCCACGGCCGGCATAGGTGGAGGGGCCGGCATTGGTGGAGATCAGGAAGGTGCCCGCCTCCGTCACCGGCCGCATGATGGCGGCGAGGATGTTGGAGAAGACCACGCCCACGATGAAGTCCACGCGGTCCCGCTCCAGCGCCGCGCGCACCTTGGTGACGGCGACATCGGGGCGCAGCTCGTCATCGATGACGATCGTCTCGACCGGGCGGCCGCCGAGCTGGTTGTTGAGCTGCCGCATGCCGAGCATCCAGCCGTCGCGCAGCTGGGTGCCCAGCGCCGCCTGCGGTCCGGTCTGCACGGCCACCAGGCCGACCTTGATGGGCGCGCCCTGGGCCTGGAGCACGGCGGGGGCGGCCAGCAGCCCGGTGCTGGTGGCGAGAAGGGTGCGGCGGCGGAACGCCGGGATCTGGAACGCCATCAGCTGCTCTCCCAATGTTTTAAGCTTCAATGATCTCATAGGTGACCGCAGACCTGCCATGCAAGCCTCGCGATTCTCATCGTCAGCGGATGACGGGCCTGCGGCAAGGGGCTGAGGACGGTGAAATGGTCCAGCCCTGGCAGCGCCTCGCTCGTGCCGCCCCAGAGTGGCGCGAACTGGGCGCTCTGCCGCAGGAATTCCGGGCTTTCGGCGCCGCCCACCACGGCATGGAGCGGCCGGCCGGGGGAGGGGAGAAGGGCCGGTGAAAGCGCGCGCGCCGTCGCCGCGTCAAGGCCGAGCGCCGTGTTGATGCTGGTGGGGATCAGCGGCTCCAGCCAGAAAAGGCCCGAGATCGGCACCGCGGCGGCGACCATCTCGGCGGGCAGCCGCGCCAGCAGATGCGCGGCCAGGTGCCCGCCCGCCGAATGGCCCGAGACCAGCATGGGCCGTCCCAGCCGCGCATGCAGCGCGCGCGCCGCCGCCTCGGCCTGTGCCGCGATGGTGGCGAGCGGCACGCTGGGGCAGAGGTCATAGGAGGGGCAGGCCACCGCCACGCCCTGGGCGAACAGCCCCGCCGCGCAATGGCTGACGGACGAGCGGTCCAGCGCCTGCCAGTAGCCGCCGTGGAAGAACATCGCGACGCCGCGAATCTCGGGCGGGAGGAAGAGGTCCATCACCTCGCGCGGCCCGGGCCCATAGGCCAGCGTCTCGGGCGGGTGCGCTTCGCGGAAGGCGGCGGAATCGCGTACCCAGCCCGCGATGATGGCGGGGTGGCCGGGCACGCGGGCGCGGTTGTTGTATTCGGCTTCCAGATCCATCGGATGATCATAGGCCGGAAACCGCTTTCCTGGCAGAATGACCGGATGCGTATCTATCTCGCCGGTCCTGAGGTCTTCCTGCCCGACCCCCTCGCGGCGGGGGCGGCGAAGAAGGCGATCTGCGCGAAGCACGGCATGGTCGGCGTCTTCCCTCTCGACGCGCCGGCGCCCATGCCCTCCGGCCCGCCCGACTGGCGGCGCATCCATGCGGCGAACGAGGCGCATATCCAGGGCTGCGACGTGCTGGTGGCGAACCTCACGCCCTTCCGCGGCCTCGCCGCCGATCCGGGCACGGTGTTCGAACTGGGCTACATGCGCGGCCTGGGCCGGCCCGTCTTCGGCTACACGCATGTGCCGCACGACTACCGCACCCGCGTGGGCGAGGCCCGGCATGACGGCGCGGCCTGGCGCGATGCCGAAGGGCTGGAGGTCGAGGATTTCGGCCTCGCCGAGAACCTGATGCTGGAGGGCGCCATCGCCGCCTCGGGCGGCGTGCTGCTCCGCGCGGAGGATGGGCTCGGCTGGCAGGACCTGACGCTGTTCGAGGCGTGTGTGATGGCGGTGCGCCGGAAGCTTGTGGGTGAATTGTAATCCCTCGCCTGGGTAACCCGCCGCATCCCGGCGGCGAACCCGGACCAGGCGCGCCTTTCGATCCATCGGGGATCCTGTGGGGGCGCCCGCTCGAAGAGGGTTCCCATGCCGCACCGCACCCCCCTCCTGGTCCATCTGCTCGCCTGGGCCGCCGCCATCTGGATCGCCTATGAGCTGCTCTACTACGAGCAGTTCAAGCTGACCGGGCCGACGTTGATCTTCGACCGCCTCTCCGACTGGTCAGGCATCCCCGAGAAGCCCTTCCGCCTCTTTGTCGCGGGCATGGAGATCGTCGCCGCCATCCTCGTGCTGATCCCGCGCACGCAGGGTTTCGGCGGGCTCTTCGCGGCCGGCATCATGGGCGGCGCGATCTTCTTCCACCTCTTCACGCCGCTCGGCGTGGACCCCTATGAGGATGGCGGCAAGCTCTTCCAGGAGGCGTGCTTCACCTTCGCCATGGGCCTGCTGTTGGCCTGGCTGCGGCGTGAGCAGCTGCTCGCGCTGCTGCCGCGCCGCGCGCCGCTCGCGGCCTGAGCCATGATGAGCGCCATCCCCGCGCGCCCGCCGCGCGACCTGCGCCTCGACGTGCTGCGCGGCTGGATGCAGGTCTCGATCTTCGTCTCCCATGTGGTGGGCACCTGGCTTGCCTGGGGAATCCACGCGGCCTGGGGCCTGTCGGATTCCTCGGAGATGTTCATCCTGCTCTCGGGCATGACGCTGGGCTCGGTCTTCTCGCTGAAGGCGGCCAAGGCGGGGGCGGGCGTTGCGCAGCGGGACCTGCTGGGCCGCGCGCTGCGCCTCTACCGGACGCATCTGCTCGTCTTCTTCATCTTCGCCGCCATGGTGCTGCTGGCGGAGATGCTGTTCCAGGTGCCCGGTGCCGTCGCGCGCTTCGGCTGGCAGCATCTGGTGGAGCACCCGTTTCAGGCGGTGGCGCTCGCCTTCACCGGGCTGTTCCAGCCCGACTTCATGGGCACGCTGCCGGTCTTCGTCCTGGGCATGCTGCTGCTCGGCCCCTTCCTCATGCTGGTGCCGCGCTTCGGCGCCTGGGCCCTGCTGCCGAGCCTGCTGCTCTATGCCGCCGTCAACCTCGGCTGGATCGCGACGCCGGGCCTGGGCGGGACGCTGATCGCCTTCGATCCGCTGGCCTGGCAGTTCCTCTACCTGCTGGGCGGCTTTCTGGGTTGGCGGGCGCTGCATGGCATGACGCTGCCGCGCTCCTCCATGGTCACGCTGCTGGCGGCGCTGGTGGTGGTGCTGGGCTTCGGCGTGCGCCTCGTCCAGCACGGCTTCGTCGAGGGGGCGGACTGGATTCCGGGCCTCTTCGAGCACAAGGACGTGCTGGCGCCCCCGCGCCTCCTGCATGCTCTGGCGCTGGCCTGGCTGGTCGCCATGCTGGTGCCGCGCCGGGCGGACTGGATGGAGGGGCTCGCGGGCCGCGCGCTCGCCACCATCGGGCGGAATTCGCTGCGGGTCTTCTGCACCGGCCTGTTCCTCGCCTGGATCATCTCCCGCGCGATGGAGGCGGTGCCGGAGCGGGCGCAGCTGGTGGGCTTGCTGCTGATCTTGCCCAGCATCGCCGCGCTCTGGACGGTGGCGCTGTTCTCCGAGCGGGCGCGGGGGGCCGCGGTGGCGACGGGGCGAGCCTGAGACAGGGCTTGCGCTTCCGCGCGCGCATTACGACGATGACAGGGAAACCTGCCGGAGAATTCGCGTGACCCGCCTGACCCGCCGCTCTGCCCTGCTCGGCGCCGCCGCGCTGCCCGTCGCCGCGCCCCTGTCCTCGCCCGGCGCGCAGGAGGCCTGGCCTACGCGTGACCTGCGGCTGATCGTGCCCTTCCCGGCCGGCGGCACCACGGATGTGATGGCACGCCTCCTGGCGCAGGAGATGGGCCAGCGCCTGGGGCGGTCCATCATCGTCGAGAACCTGGCGGGCGCGGGCGGCATGGTCGGCGCGCAGCGCTTCGTGCGCGACGGCAATGACCACACGATGTTCCTGAGCCAGATCGCCTCCAACGCGATCGTCCCGGCCCTCCAGCGCAATGCGGGCTACGATCCGGAGCGCGACTTCCGGCCCATCACGCTGCTGGTGACGGTGCCCAATGTCTGGATCGGCAACGCCACGCGCATGGGCACGCGCGATGCGCGGGACTACATGCGCCGCGTGCGCGCCGACCGGCCGGGCCGGCCCTTCGGCAGCGCGGGCAACGGCACCTCGACGCATCTGACGGGCGAGCTGATCAGCCAGCTCGCGGGCCTGCGGATGCAGCACATCCCCTTCCGCGGCGCCGCACCCGCGATGACGGCGCTGATCGCGGGCGACATCGACGTCTTCCTCGACAACCTGCCGACCGCGCTGCCGGCGATCCGCGGCGGGCTGGTCGTGCCGCTCGCCGTCACCTCGGCCGAGCGCGTGCCCGAATTGCCGGACGTGCCGACGGTGAGCGAGCTGGGTGCCGAATTCGGCCTGGCGGGCTTCGAGGCGGTGGCGTGGTTCGGCCTTTCCGCCCATGCCAGCATCAGCGATGCCCATCTCGCGCGCCTCGTCACCGCCGCCGAGGGCGCGATGGCCGACCCCAATGTGCGCCGCCAGCTGGCCGAGCGCGGCACCACGCCGGCCGGCGGCGGCCCGGCGCGCTACGCCGCGCTGATCCGCACGGAGCGCGAGCGCTGGGCGCGGGTGGTGCGCGAGGGCAACATCCAGGCCGATTAGCGCCGGTTCACGGCGCCCAGCGCGGCTTGCGCTTCTCCCGGAAGGCGGCGAGGCCCTCGCGGCCTTCGGCGCCCGCGCGCTGCATCCAGCTCTCATGGGCGAGTGCGGCCATCTGGTGCTCGCTCAGCATGAGGCCGTTGGATTCCAGCAGGCTCGTCTTGGTCGTGGCGATGCCGGCCGGCGAGGAGAGCAGCATGGCGCCGATGATCTCCTCCAGCCGCGCCTCGATCGCCTCCGGCGCGTGCACCTCATGCACCAGGCCGATGCGCATGGCTTCCTCCGGCCCGAAGCGCTCGCCGGTGATGGCGTAGCGCCTGGCGTGGCGCAGGCCCATGGCGTGCACCATGTGCGTGGAGATCGGCGTGGGGGCGACGCCCACGCGCACCTCGGAGATGCCGAAGCTGGCGGCGGTGGTGGCCAGCGCCACATCCACGCAGCAGGCGATGCCGGTGCCGCCGCCGAAGCAGGCGCCATGGATCACGGCGAAGCTCGGCTTCGGGAATTCATTGAGGCGCTGCATGGCGCGCGTCGTCAGCATCGAGGCGGCGAAGGCCTGTTCGGGCGGCGCGGCGGCGGCCTCGCTCAGCCAGTTGATGTCCGCACCCGCCTGGAAATGCTTGCCCGCCCCGCGGATGACGAGGCCGCGCACGAGGGGGTCTTCGGCGAGCTGCGGCAGGCCGTCGATCAACGCCTCCAGCATCTCGCCATTATAGGCATTGCCCAGAGCGGGGCGGTTCAGTGTGGCGGTGACGATGCCGCGCGCATCGCGGCTCATCAGGACGGGCGGTTCGGTCATGCGTGGTCTCCCTGTTGGGACCGAGCCTCCCGCCGCCGCGCGCCCGGCGCAAGCCCACGCATTTTTCTTGTCAGACGGCCCCGCTTCGCGCGACGAATCGGGCTTCCCCCAGTTGGAGGCATCCCCCGATGGCCATCTCCCGCCGCGGCGTCCTCGTCGCCCCCGCCGTGGTCGCGGCATCGCCCGCCCTGGCGCAGGAGGCGCTGGACATGCTGCTGGTGCTGGCGATGGACGCATCCGGCTCGATCGGCGAGGAGGAGTTTCGCCTGCAGCGCGAGGGCTATGCCGAGGCGCTGACGCATCCGCAGGTGATCGCCGCCATCCGCAGCAAGCGGCGCGGCGCCATGGGCATCGCCATGATCGAATGGGGCAGCCCCGGCGGCTCGCAGACCATCGTCGACTGGATGCGGGTCAGCGACCTCGCCTCCGCCCAGGCACTGGCCGATGCGCTGCTCGCCGCCCCACGCACCCAGCAGAGCTACAACGCGATCGGCGATGCCATCCATCACGCGAGCCACCTGCTGCGCGAGGGGCCCTTCACGGCCGAGCAACTGGTGATTGACGTCTCGGGCGACGGGCCGGATTTGCGGAGCCTGCGCCCGGCGCCGATCGCGCGCGACATCGTGGTGCGGCGGGGCATGGTGGTGAATGCGCTGGCCATCGCCGTCGCCGGCCAGGTGACGCGCGGCGGCGAGACGCTGGAGGAGCATTACCGGCGCGATGTGATGGGCGGCCCCGGCGCCTTCGTGATCACCGCCGAGAGCCGTCGCGACATCGCCCGTGCGCTGCGCGCCAAGCTCATCCGCGAGATGGCCTGAGGTGGAACGCCAGGCCATCCGGGCCGGCGTCGAGCACCAGCGTGGCGAAGGGATCGAAGGCCAGCAGCGCGCCGCGATGCAGCTCGCCCCAGGCCTGGAGCAGGGCCGGGGGAAGGTCCAGGCCACGGAACAGCGCCGGGGACGGCTGGCGGATCATCTCGCCCTCGCGCCGCGCCGCATCGCCCTGTGCCGCGGCCAGCGCCAGCAGCAGCGACGGGCCGTCCCCCGCGCCCAACGCCCGCGCCGCCTGGCGTGCGTGCTGCATGGCGGTGAGCCGCGCCGCGTGGCCGAGCAGCGCGCCCGCCGCCTCGGCCCCCCATTGCGCGACGGCCGCCTGCATCACGCTGCGGACATACTCCATCGCATAGCCGCGCTTCGCCTTGGCGAGGCGTTCCGCCGGCCAGGAGGGCGGCAGCGCGGGCGCGGCGGCCGCGTCGAAGCGGGGCATGCGTTCGGCGCGGGTGAAGCGCAGGCGATCCTCCTCCGTCAGGTCATGGTCGTGTTCGAGGTAGTAGCCCTCGAGGCCCGGATCGCCCTCCACCGTCTGCCCGGTGCAGACGAAGCCGAGGCGCGGGCAGCCGAGCGAGACGCCGTTCTGCGCGTGCCAGCCGCGCAGCATGGCCGCATTCACCTCGGGCGGGATGCCGCAGAGGGCCGTGCCTTGCCAGATCCAGCGCGGCGGCGGATAGCGGATCCAGGCCTTGCGCTGGCTTTCCTCGTGATACTCCACGCCGACGCCGCCGATGGCATTCGACAGGTAATGATAGCGCGCGGCGGCGATGGCGGGCGGGAGGCCGGTGAGGCCGAGCTTCTCCAGCCCCTCCAGGAAGCGCGCCTGCTGTTGCTGGCGGAAGACGCGGAAGACCAGTTCCGCCGCCTCGCCCGGGCCGCGGCGCGAGACGGCCATGAGGATGATCCCGGTGAACCAGGCGTGGTACCAGTCGCCCACCGTCTCCATCGCGTCCGTGCTCGGCTGCATCCCCGTTCCCGCCCCTGTCCTGTGGTGCCAGAATAGAGCCTGACAGGGGAGGCCACGCCATGCGCGATTTCGACGAGACCAGCATCACGGACGCCGTGCTGGAGCGGCTCTCCGCCACGCCTGATCCGCGCATGCGGCAGGTGAGCCAGGCGCTGGTGCGCCACCTGCACGCCTTCGTGCGCGAGGTGGAGCCGAGCTTCGAGGAATGGCAGGCCGCCATCGGCTTCCTCACGCGCACCGGCCAGATGTGCGACGACAAGCGCCAGGAATTCATCCTGCTCTCCGACACGCTGGGCGTCTCCATGCTGGTGGATGCGATCAACCACCGGCTGCCGGAAGGCGCCACGCCCACCACCGTGCTCGGCCCCTTCTATGTGGAGAACGCGCCGGAGCTGCCGTTGGGGGCCGAGGTGGCGCAGGCCATGAAGGGCGAGCGGCTGCACGTCTCGGGCCAGGTGAAGAGTGCCGGTGGCGGGCCCATCGCCGGCGCCGTCGTGGACATCTGGCATTCGGACGAGGACGGATTCTACGACGTGCAGCGCCCGGCCGAAGCGGAGGCGAGCCTACGCGCGCGCTTCCGCACCGATGCGGAAGGGCGGTTCCATTTCTGGACGCTGCTGCCCACCTCCTACCCCGTGCCCGATGACGGGCCGGTGGGCGACCTGCTGCGCGCCACGGGACGCCATCCGATGCGCCCGGCCCATGTGCATTTCATGATCGCGGCGCCGGGGCATGAGACGCTGGTGACCCATGTCTTCGTCGCGGGCGACCCCTATCTGGACAGCGACGCGGTGTTCGGCGTGAAGCAGGCGCTCATCGCCGAGTTTCCGCGGGCCCCGGAGGGGCACCGCGTGCTGGCCTATGACTTCGCGCTGAAGTCGCTGGGCTGAGGCTCAGCGCACCAGCGCGGTGGAGAGCACGGGGAAGAGCGCGATGCAGACCAGCGCCACCCCCATCACGGCGACGAAGGGCAGGGCGCCCGCGAAGATGGTCTCGATGCCGACCTTGGGGTCGGCCAGCGTCGCCTTCACGGTGAAGACCGAGATGCCGAAGGGCGGCGTCAGCAGCCCCATCTCGACCGCGATGATGGTGACGATGCCGAAGTGGATCAGGTCGAACCCCATGGCCTGGGCGATGGGCGCGCCGATCGGCACCATGATGAGCAGGATCGAGGTGCTGTCGAGGATCATGCCCATCAGCAGGATGACGATGACGAAGGCCGCGAGGAAGCCATAGGGGCCGAGGCCCAGATGCTCCACGAAGTCGCCGATGGCATTGGGCACGCCGGCCATGGAGAGCATGCGCGAATAGAGCCCCGCCGCGATCAGCAGGAAGAGGATGGCGGCGGAGACGAGGCCCGTCTCCCGCAGCACGCGCCAGAACTTCTTCGCATCCAGCCGGCGGCGGACCAGGGCGATCAGCAGCGCGCCGGCGGCGCCCACCGCGCCCGCCTCGGTCGGCGTGAAGAAGCCGCTGTAGAGCCCCCCCAGGATCAATACGACCAGCGAGAGGATGGGCACGGATTTGCCGAGCATCTCCGCCGTGCCCATCACCGGCTCGTCGCGCAGGGCGGGGCTTTCCGTATGCGCCATGATGCGATGGGGAAGGAAGGCCGCGTAGACCCAGATCATCACGACGAAGCCGAGCGCGATGATCACGCCCGGGATCACGCCCGCGATGAACATGGCGCCGATCGAGACCTCGGCCAGCACGCCATAGACGATCATGAGGAGCGAGGGCGGGATGAGCATGCCGAGGATGCTGCTGCCCGCCACCGTGCCGGCTGCGAAGCGCATGGTGTAGCCGTGGCGCACCATCTCGGGCACCGCCACCTTGGTGAAGACGGCGGCCGAGGCGATGGAGACGCCGGTGACCGCGGCGAACACCGCATTGGCGCCCACCGTCGCGATCCCGAGCCCGCCCTTCACGCGTCGCAAAAGGTTCTGCGCGACATCGAACGTGTCCTTCCCGACATCCGAGATGCTGACGAGCAGTCCCATCAGGACGAAGAGCGGGATGGTCGCGAACAGGTAGTCCTGGATGCCGGAATAGGTGGCGAGTGCGGTGAAGCGGAAGGCGAGGTCCGGGTTCTCGCGAATCAGCCAGACGCCGATGGCGCCGGTCGAGATCAGCGTGATGCCGATGGGCAGGCCGATGACGATCAGCGCCACCATCAGCCCGATCAGCGTGAAACCGAGGGTCACGTCATCCATGGCGGGGCAGCATCCGGCGCATTTCGTGGAGGAAGAGGACGAGATAGGCGAGGCAGCCCGCGCCGCCACCCAGCACGATCAGGCCGCGGAAGGGCCAGGTCGGCACGGTGAAGAGGCCCTGCACGCCGAAGAACTCACGCAGGTTCAGCGAGTTCCACATGCCCGGCCAGGCCGCCTGCGCCACGAAGAACATCACCGCCGCGCCGATCAGGTAGAACAGCGCCTCCAGCACGCGGCCAAGGCCCGGCGCCCAGCGCAGGATGCGCTCGATCAGGAAGTCGGCCCGCGTCATGCGGCGGTGGTAGATGGTGGAGCCGATCTGAAGAAACACGATGCCCACCACCGAATGCGCCGCGATCTCGGCGACGCCGGTGATGGGCGCGTTGAGGAAGGAGCGGCCGATCACGTCCGCGCAGATCAGCAGCATCAGGCCGAAGGTCCAGATGGTGCCGATGGCGGCCAGGCCATCGAGGATCATCCGGACCGGATCGAAGGGCTGCGGGGCGGCGGCGGCGTCGAGCGCCGCCATGTCGATGTCATCTGCCATGGCGGCGCGCTCCTCGCTGTTACGCGGTCAGTTCGCGGTCCCAGTCGCGGCCGGGCGTCTGGCCGGCGCCACGGATCGCCGCGAAATAGGCGGTCAGAACATCGCGCGAGGCGGGGCCCGAGCTGTCCGCCCAGGTGCGGGCCAGGTTGGGCAGGCCGCGGATCCAGCGCGTGCGCTCGGCCTCGGGCAGCGTCGAGATGACGGCGCCCTGGCGCACCATCTCGGCCTCGGCCACGGCGATGCGGGCCGAGACGTCGCGGATATGCGCCTGGGTGGTGGCCTTGCCAGCCTCGGTCATGGCGCGGCGCACCGGCTCGGGCCAGCGCTCGAAGCGCTGCCGGTTGGCGGCGATGCCGCCCACATACATCGCACCCACGTCGCATTTGGTGATGAAGCGCGCGACCTCATGCACACGCGTCGGTAGGATGCCGACGAAGAAGGAGAGCGCGCCCTCGGACACGCCGGTCTGGATGTCGGTGTAGTAGGTGGTCAGCGCGCCATCCACGGGCGTGGCCCCCGTGCCGGTCAGCCAGTTGGCGCTGGTGCCGGGCGCGGAGATCTTGCGGTTGCGCAGATCGTCCAGCGTGCGGATCGGGAAGTTGGACCAGATGTGGTAGGTGTCCGTGATGTAGGAGCTGAGGGGCACCATGTTCAGCCCGTTCCAGTTCGCGCGGATCGCGGGCACGCTCGCGTTCATGCCCTCGAAGGCGTTGGCGATGACGCCATGGTCGCCGGTCGCGAAGGGGGTGAAGTAGGTGACGTTCTGCAGGGGCATGGTGCTGCCCTCCCAGAGCGTGCCGACATAGCCGATATCGGTGATGTTGTCGCGCACCGCCTCCATCGTGTCCTGGAAGCGGTAGAGCGTGCCACCATAGGATTCGCGCCAGTTGATGCGGTGCGTGTTGCCGTTGTCACGCAGTTGCTTGTCCACCTCCGGCTGGAAGACGTTCTTCATCATCGCCACCCAGAAATTCGCGACGGGATGGCTGGAGGCGATGGTGACGTTGAGCGCGGTCTGCGCCCTCGCATGGATGGAGAAGAGCGGCAGGGCGGAGGCGCCCATGAGCAGGCTGCGGCGAGCGGTCGTCATCCTTGGAAACTCCCTTGTCTTTGCGCCTTGGCGGCGCTGCTGTGATGGACGTTACGCGATGGCGCCGAGCGCGCGAAGGATGCGCTCGGGCGTGAAGGGTTGTTCATGCACGCGGGCGTTCAGCGGGCGCAGCGCGTCATTGATGGCGTTCATGATGGCGCCGGGCGCGCCCGCCGTGCCGGCCTCGCCCGCGCCCTTGGCGCCGAGGAGCGATTCGCGCGTGGGCGTCTCCACATGGCCCACATGCATCTCCGGCATCTCGGCCGACATGGGGACCAGGTAGTCGGCCAGCGTCGTGGTCAGCAGATTGCCCTCGCTGTCATAGACGCAATGCTCGTAGAGCGCGCCGCCAATGCCCTGGACGATGCCGCCGCGGACCTGCTCATCCACCAGCATCGGGTTCACGACGCGGCCGCAATCCTCGACGCACCAATGCTCCAGCAGCTTCACCATGCCCGTCATGGGGTCCACCTCGACCCAGCTCGCCTGGATGCCGTTGGTGAAAGCGAAGGGGTATTCCTTGGTGATGAAGTGGCGCGTCTGCACCAGCTCGCGCTGCAGGTCCTTGGGCAGGGTATCGCCGCGGAAATAGACGATGCGGCCGAGCTCATGCAGCGTCATCCGCTCGGCGCCCGTGGCCTTGTCGGTGACGTGGCCCATGCTGATGTCGAGGCTCTCGGGGGCCGCCTGGAGCATGGCGCCGGCCACCTCCAGGATCTGCTGCTTCAGCGCGATGGCCGATTGCAGCGCGGCCTCGCCGCCGATGCCCGCGCCCCGGCACGCCCAGGTGCCGCCGCCATAGGGCGTGGTCTGGGTGTCGCCGGTGATGATCTTCACGCGGCTGACCGGTACGCCCACGCCGTGTGCGACGATCTGCGCCAGGATGGCCTCCGTGCCCTGGCCTTGCTCCGTCACGCCGGAGGAGGCGACGATGGAGCCATCCGGGTCCATCCGCACCGTGCAGCCATCCTGCGCCGAGATGCGCGCACCGCCGATGCCGTACATGAAGGGCGAGGGGTTGGTCAGCTCGATGAAGGCGGCGAAGCCAAGGCCGCGATAGACGCCGCGCTTGCGTGCCTCCTCCTGGTCGGCGCGGATCTTCGCGACCGGCACCATCTCGAGCAGCTTTTCGAGCGAGGCGTGGTGTGACAGCCCCTCGAAGCGCATGCCGGGCGGCGAGGTGTAGGGATAGGCGTCGTCGCGGATCAGGTTGCGGCGGCGGATCTCGATCGGGTCCATGCCCAGCGCCTCGGCGGCGAGGTCCATCAGGCCCTCGGTCACGGCGGTGGCGATGGGGTGGCCGACCGCGCGATACTGGCAGGTGGGCGCCTTGTTCTGCAGCACCACGGTCGTCGTGCAGCGGTAGTTCTTGAAGTCGTAGGGCCCGCCGCAGAGGTTCACCACCTGGTTGCCCTCGATGGCGCTGGTGCGGGGATAGACTGAATAGGGCCCGATGCCGGTCAGGTCATCCACGTCGAAGGCGAGGACCTTGCCCTCGGTATCCACGGCAAGGCGGGCCTTGATGCGGTGGTCGCGCGCATGGATGTCGCTGGCGAAGGCCTCGAAGCGGTCGGCGATGAACTTCACCGGGCGGCCCAGAATGCGGGCCATCGCGGCGACGGCGACCTCATCCGGATAGACATGCACCTTGATGCCGAAGCTGCCGCCGACATCCTTGCAGATGACGCGGACATCGCCCTCCTCCATGCGGAGGTGCTTGGCGAAGACGCCCTGCATCATGTGCGGCGCCTGGGTGGAGTGATGCACCGTCAGCGTGCCATCGGCGCGGTTGTAGTCGGCGATGATGGAGCGCGGCTCCAGCGTCACGCCGGTGTGGCGGCCGGTAACGAAGCCGGCTTCCACCACCTTGTGCGCGGCGGCGAAGGCGCCCGCGACATCGCCCGTCTCGGCCGTGCGGGTGAAGACCAGGTTGTCGCCCAGCTCGGGATGGATGACGACGGCGCCGGGGGCGAGGGCGGTCTCCATGTCGGTCTGCGCGGGCAGGGGCTCGAACTCGATGCGCAGGGCCGCGACACCATCCTCGGCGGCGGCGCGCGTCTCCGCGACGACGGCCACGATGGGCTCGCCCTGCCAGGTGGCGCGGGTCAGCGGCAGCGGGTGCTGGGGTGCGGACTTCATCCCCTTGAGGTGATCGAGCGTCGCCACCCACGGGTCGCAGACCTTCGCGAGGTCAGCGCCGGTGAAGACGCGGATCACGCCGGGCACGGCCTCGGCGGCGCTGGTGTCGATCGCGCCGATGCGCGCATGGGCGTGCGGGCTGCGGAGGAAGGCCGCATGGACCATGCGCGGCAGCACCACGTCATCCGTGTAGGTCGCGCGGCCCTGGACGAGCTTGGGCGCGTTCGGGCGCGGCACGGAGCGGCCGATGTAAGAATTCGGCAGGTCCTCGCGCGAGAGGCCGATCGAGGCGGGGGTGATCTCGTTCATGCGTGTTCGGCCCGCGCCTTGAGGGTGTCCTCGACCGCGTCCACGATGGCCTGGTAGCCGGTGCAGCGGCAGTAATTGCCGGAGAGATGCTCGCGGATCTCGGCGCGGCTCGGCGTGCCGCCCCCGGCTTCCTTGGCATGCGCCAGGATATCGGCCGCGGTCATGATCATCCCCGGCGTGCAGAAACCGCATTGCGCGGCGTTGCGCGCGACGAAATTGGCCTGGAGATCGGCCACCTCGCCGCTGTCGGACAGGCCCTCGATGGTCACCACCTCGGCGCCGTCGAGGCTGGCGGCCAGCACGAGGCAGCCGCGCACGATTTCGCCATCCACGCGCACCGTGCAGGCGCCGCAGACGCCATGCTCGCAACCGGCATGGGAGCCGGTGAGGCCGAGGTCGAGACGGAGGAAGTCGATCAGGTGGCGGCGGGGCTCGACATGGCGCGTCACGCGCTCGCCATTCACGGTCAGGGTGATCATGCGGCCATCTCCGTGGCAGTCAGGAAGCCGTTCAGCACGCGGCCGGTCAGCACGCGGGCCAGGTGGCGTTTCATCTCAGGCGGGCCATGCAGGTCCTGCGGCGGGTCGAGATCCTGGGCCAGCGCGGCCTGGGCGGCGGCGATGGCGGCGGCGTCGAGCGCGCGGCCTTCCAGCGCGGCGGAAGCGCGGGCGGCCAGCACCGGGCCATTGCCCACGCCGAAATAGACGAGGCGCGGCGCCACGACGCGCCCACCCTCCAGCCGCAGCGCGGCGGCGAGGCCGGCCATCGCATAGTCGCCCGACCGGCGCGCGACTTCCTGGATGGCGGAGAGGCGCGCGGCCAGCGGGATTTCCACGGCGGCGATGATCTCGCCCGGGTTCAGTGCGGTCTGGAGCAGGTCGGTGAAGAAGTCGCGCGCCGGGATGCGCCGCTCGCCGGTGGCGGAGGCCGTCACCACCACCGCATCCAGCGCCACGATGCAGGCGGGCAGTTCGGCCGCCGGATCGGCATAGGCGAGGCTGCCGCCGATGGTCCCGCGGTTGCGGATGGCCGGGTGGGCGATCAGCGGCACGGCGCCGGTCAGCAGCGGCGCGTGCTGCGCCACCAGCGCATCGCGCCCCAGCTCGGCATGGCGCGTCAGCGCGCCGATTCGCAGAACGCCATCCGTCATGCGGATGCCGCGCAGTTCGGGGATGCGGGTGATGTCCACGAGCGTGCCGGGTTCGGAAAGACGGAAGGCGAGGGTGGCGAGCAGCGTCTGCCCGCCCGCGATGATCTGCGCCGATGCGCCGTGCTGCGCGAGCACCGACCAGAGGTCGGGCAGGCTCGCGGCGCGGACATAGCCCATGGCCGGCCACTTCATGAACGATTTCTCCCAATCGACGTCTTGGTAGGGTCTTGTTGATCGAATGATCACCGGCCCCCCTTTCCTGTCAAGCCATCCCGGTTTCAGATGGACGCAGCAAGCAGGAGGAGGCCCCGTGGAGGGCAGCATCACGCGCCGCAGGCTCGAGCCGGCGGCCCGGCGCGAGGAGATCATCCGCGCCGCCGTCGCCTATTTCGCCGAGGTCGGCTTCGGTGGACCGACGCGCGACCTGGCGCGGCGGGCGGGCGTCACACAGGCGCTGCTCTACAAGTATTTCGCAAGCAAGGCCGAACTGCGCGAGGCGGTGTTCGAGCGCGTCTATCTCGGCCGCATCGCGCCGCATTGGCTGGACGAGCTGCGCGACCGCACGGTGCCGATCCGCGCCCGGCTCTGCCGCTTCTACGGCGAATACACCCGCGCCATCTTCACCTATGAATGGATGCGCATCTTCATGTGGGCCGGCCTGGACGGCGATGCGCTGAACCGCCGCTACCTCGAGCATGTGAGCGCGCTGTTGCTGGCGCCGATGCGCGACGAGATCACCGCCGCGGCGGAAGGCCGATGGGCGCCGGGGATGGAGGATCTGTGGAACCTCCATGGCGGCATCATCTATCTCGGCATCCGCCGGCACATCTACCATCTGCCGGTGCCGGAGGATGTGACGCCGGTGATCGAGGCGGCGGTGGACCGGTTCCTGGCGCCGCTCGGGGCATGAACCGCCAAGCTGATGTCACCGAAGCGGTGAAGCCTGCTTCCGGCTAAGGCGTGGCGTCCGGCTCCACGCCCATGGCGCGCAGCCGGCGCCGCAATTCGTAGAGCTGGTCGAGCAGGGAGAGGACGACGGGCAGCGCCTCCTCGTTCACCGCCATGTCGTGGCGCAGTTCCAGGATCAGGCGCACGCGTTCCACATCCAGCTCGGTGAAGACGAGCTGGCCGCCCTCGCGCTCGGGCCGCACATGGCCCTCGGTGATCCAGCCTTGCAGGTCCTCGATGCGCAGGCGGGTGAAGCGGGCGCAAAGGATGTCGAGCGTGATCATGGCGTTTCCCCCAGCCCGGCGCGGGGATCCTCTGGCTGCTCGGGCGTCCAGTCGCGCAGGAAGGCTTTCAGCGCCTCATCCGCGGCGCCGATCACGATGCGCGGCGTGAGGAAGAGATCGCCCGCCTCGCGCCCGCCATGGGCGGCGACGCCGCGGCCGCGCAGGCGGATCTGACGGCCGGAATCGCTGCCCTCCGGCAGGGTGACGCGCAGCGGGCCGCCCGGTGTCGGCACCAGCACCGGGCCACCGAGCACCGCCTCCTTCAGCGTCACCGGCAGCTCCATGTGCAGGTCGAAGCCGTCGCGGCGGTAGAGTTTGTCCTCCGCCACCTCGAGTTCGATCAGCGCGTCACCGGCCGGGCCGCCATTGCGGCCGGGCCCGCCTTGTCCGCGCAGCCGCAGCACCTGGCCGGTCTCGACGCCGGGCGGGATCTTCACGCTGAGGCTGCGGCCATCGGGCAGGGTGAGCGTCTCGGTCGCACCCTGCACCGCGTGCAGGAAGGGCACGGCCAGCCGGTAGCTTTCGTCCTGGCCGCGGCGGGGCGCGGATTCGGCGCGGCGGCGCTGCTCGAAGAGATCGGCGAAGAGATCCTCGAACACCTCGGCCTCGGGCCGCTGGCCGTAGCGGGCGCCGTATTTCTCGCCGGTGGGCTGCTCGGCATATTGGCGATAGCCGCCGGCCGGGCGCTGCTCCTGGCCCTCGGCGTCGATCTCGCCGCGGTCGAAGCGGGCGCGCTTCTCGGGGTCGCTCAGCAGGTCATTGGCGGCGGAGACCGCCTTGAAGCGGGCCTCGGCCTCGGGCTTGCCGGGGTTGAGGTCGGGGTGGTGCTGGCGGGCCAGCTTGCGATAGGCCGCCTTGATCGCCTCGGGCGAGGCGTCCCTCGGGACACCCAGCGTCTTGTAGGGGTCTTCGGCCATGGATTTCTCCTTCAGGCCAGGATGGCATCACCCGTCGGCGCGGGGAACCCAGGGCAGGCGCGCCACCTCGATCCCCTCCTCGCGCAGGGCCTCGGCCTCGGCCTCCGTCGCCTCGCCATAGATGCCGCGCGGCTCGGCCTCGCCCTCATGGATGCGGCGGGCTTCCTTGGCGAAATCCTTGCCGAGATAGTCGCAGTTCTTCTCGATCTCCTGCCGCATGCGCTGCAGCAGGGCGACGACCTGCGCCGGCATGGGGCCGGCGGCAAGGCGCGGCGTCTGGCTGTCCGCCTCGGCCTTGGGCGGCTCGGCCGGAACGGCCGCGGGCGCGCGGCCCTTCACGCCCGGGGTCTTGCGGATGGCGGGCGCCATCAGCGCCTTGCTCACCCGGGTGTCGCCACAGACCGGGCAATCCACCAGGCCTGCTGCGGCCATGCGGTCATAGGCGGCGCTGTCCTTGAACCAGCTTTCGAATTCATGCGCGTTGTCGCAGCGGAGCGAGAAGCGGATCATCCCTTCATACCTTCATCGGGCCGGCCAAGACGGGGCCAGTCACCTGCATGTCACATGGGGAGCGCGTGGGTGATTTTGAGGGGGCGATGGCGAGGGCCTGCGCCTCAGCCGGCGAGCAGCGCGTCGAGCTTGCCCGCGCGGTCGAGTGCCACGAGGTCATCCGATCCGCCGATCGCCTGCCCGTTGATGAAGATCTGCGGGACGGTGGTGCGGCCGCCAGAGCGGGCGATGGCGTCCTTGCGCGCCTGGCTGCCATGCGGCGCGTCGAATTCCTCGAAGTTCGCGCCCCGCTTGGTCAGCAGCGCGCGGGCGCGGTCGCAATAGGGGCAGAAGGCGGTGGTGTAGATTTCGATCTTGGCCATGGGCCCAATACGCCGTGGGGCGCCCCCGGCGTCAAGCTGGTCAGTTCCCGAGGATCGAGAGCAGCAGGGCCGCGAGGCCGAGCCCGAGGCCCAGCGCCCCGGTCAGCAGGACGAAGAAGCCGCGCCACTCCGAGCCATCCAGGCCGAAGAGCGGGCTGTTCTGCGTGGTCGGCCGCGTGCCGTCCATGTTGAAGCGGTGCTCCGGCTGGCTCGTCAGGAAGCCGTCGAAGGGCGAGGTGGGACCTGTGCCCGGGGTCTGGAAGTTGCGGCCGTCGAAGGGCATGGCGCCTGCTCCATCCTGTTACCGGGGCAGGATGCGCGCGAGAGATTGACAAAGGATTAAGGCGGACCTGCCGGAATCAGGCGGGCCGCTCGATCCGCGGGTCGGACACGCGGGCGGCGGCCAGCACCATCACCTCCGCCGCGCCGGCCGCGAGCAGCACCCGCGCGCAGGCATCGGCCGTGGCGCCGCTGGTCAGAACGTCATCCACCAGCAGCACGCGCTTGCCGTGCAGCCGGGCGGGCGCGCCCGGAGCGAGGCCAAAGGCGCCCTCCAGCACCGCCTCCCGCGCGCGGGCGCCGAGCTCACCGAGCGGCTGAGTGGCGCGCTGCCGGCGCAGCAGCATGGGCGCATGCGGCACCCGGCTCAGCCGCGCCAGCCGCGCCGCCAGCAGCGCCGCCTGGTTATGCCGCCGCCGGAAGAGGCGCCAGCGGTGCAGTGGGACCGGCACCAGAAGCTCGGCACGGCGCAGCAGGTCGGCCCCGGCGCGGGCCATGTGCCGGGCGAGGGGGGCGGCCAGCTCCGTCCTGTCGCGATGCTTGAAGGGCAAGATCAGCGCCTTGGCG
This sequence comes from Sediminicoccus rosea, assembly GCF_033547095.1. Lineage (NCBI taxonomy): Bacteria > Pseudomonadati > Pseudomonadota > Alphaproteobacteria > Acetobacterales > Roseomonadaceae > Sediminicoccus > Sediminicoccus rosea. The sequence goes on from NZ_CP137852.1 coordinate 1,930,116, forward strand.
CCCGCGTCATAGCGCAATGCGGCGCGGGCCTGGGCGAAGGCGGGCGGCGCGGTGACGCAGGCCTCGCACCATAGCGCCTCCAGATGCGGGATGCCGGCGCCAGCATGCGGGAAAGGCACGCCGCAGCGGTCGCAGAGCGGCGCGGTGACGAAGGCAAGGCTGCCGAAGCAGTTGGGGCATTGCCCACCCTGGGCGCCGACCGGCGCCTCGCAGGTCAGGCAGGTGGGCGGCAGCAGCGCATCCAGGATGCCGCCGCCCAATCTGCGGAAGGTGGTTGTCGCCCCTACCAGGCGCCGAAGCGCGCATCGCCGTCGCGCGCCACCTCATGCACGAGGTCGATCTCCCAGGAGAGATAGGCGTGCATGGCCGCCTCGATGCCGGAGTTCCGGTCATAGGGGCGGAGATACCAGTCCACGCAGGCCTCGTCGGCCGGGTTGGTGCGGTCGGCCGCGATCGGCAGGCCCGCCGCCTTCCAGGCGGCGACGCCGCCCTCCAGCACCCGCGCGCCAGGGATCTCGGCCGCGGCGAGATGGGCGAGCCAGGGGTCGGGCGCCGTCACCACCACGGGGCCCGCCACCTTCGGCACGCGGCCGCGCACCGCCCAGACCGAGCCCGGGATGTGGCCCACGCGGAAGTCGATGCTGCGCGCCAGGTCCACCACGGTCACGCCGGCCTCGGCGGCCAGCGCCTGGGGGGGCACGGTCGGCATCTGCGGCACCTCGGGCGCCACGGGGCGCCAGGGGCCGGTCTCGAGCGCGCCGTCGAGGGCGCCCTCGACCACGAAGACCTCCCAGCCGCCCATCTGGCGCAGCCAGGCGGCGGACATGCGGGCGCGCACCGTGTCGTCATCCGCCAGGATCACGCGTGCGCCGCGCACCGCGACCCATTGGTCGGTCGCCTGCACCAGCTGCCCGCCCGGGGCGTGGCGGAAGCCCGGGATGTGGCCGGCGGCGTATTCCTCGGCCGCGCGGACATCGAGCGCATAGGTGCTGCGGTCGGCATCGGCCAGCATCGCCTCGGCGGCGGCGCGGGTGATGAGCTTCACGCCGTGCTCGGCGGCGAAGGCGCTGGCGCGTTGCAGCGCCAGCGCCGCGCTGGCCGGCGTGCCCGGCGCGTAGCTGCGGGTCACGCCGCGCTCACATTGGAAGCCCGCCAGCTCCCAGCCCATGGTGCCATTGCGAAGTGCGACGATGCGGTTGGGCACCCCCGCGCGGCGCAGGCTCTCGGCGCCCATGATGCTGCGGGTGCGGCCCGCGCAATTCACCACGATGGTGGTCCCGGCATCGGGCACCAGGTCCCCGATGCGATAGGCCAGCTCGCCGCCCGGCACGTTCACCGCGCCGGGGATGGTCATCTTGACGAACTCGTCCATCGGGCGGCTGTCGAGGATGACCATGGGCTGGCCGGAATCCTTGAGCGCCTGCAGCTCCGGCGGGTCCAGGCTCTCGGTGCCGTAGTGGTGTTCCACCCACTCGCCGAAGGCCTTGGAGGGCACGTGCACGCCGGTGAAGACGACATAGCCCGCCGCCGCCCAGGCCGGCGTGCCGCCCTGCAGCACATGCACATCGGCATAGCCGATGGCGGTGAGGTATGCGGCGAGCTTCTCCGCATGCCCCTCGCCGCCATCCACGCAGACCACGCGCGTGGCCTTTCGCGGCAGCAGCGCGCGGGCGCGCAGCTCTTTCTTGGAGAGCGGGCAGGGCACCGCCCAGAAGAGGTGCCCATGGCCGAACTCCCCCTCCTCGCGCGCGTCGAGGATGGCGAGTTCGGACCCTTCCGAAATCCAGGCCTTCAGCGTGGCCGGCGTGACACTCGTCATCAGGCCTTCGCGTCCGCCGTCGGCTTCATGAAATTCTTGTTGTAATAGGAGACGACGCCCGTCTTGTCGTCGAAGGCGCGGCGGCCATCCAGCTTCTCCAGCGCCAGCCCGTACATGTGCAGGTGCCGCGTGGGGCGGGTGCCTGTGGTGTGGATGGAGTGGATGTCGTCCGGCATCAGGCAGATGCCGCGGCCCGGCTCCACCATGATCTCCTCGCGCACGCGCATCTCGCAGCGCTCGGGGTCGGAGCCGTCATCCACGCGGTCATAGACCTTGTTCAGCTCCTGCCCATCCACGGCGACGACGACGGCCCAGGTGGTGTGGTCATGCGGCTTGGTCTCGTTGCCCGGGTTCAGCGCGTTCAGGTAGAGGGCGAAGCGGTTGTTGTCCTCCTCGCGCAGCAGGTAGCGGTTGCTGCCCTTCTCGCCATTGGGCGGGGGCGGGAATTCGGCGCTCGGGAACAGGTGCTCCTGCGCGGCGAGCGTCATGAGTTCGGCCTTGATGGCCTCCAGCGCCTCGCGCGTGACGCCCATGCGGGCCTCGATCTCTCGCACGCGGCCCACGGCGGCGGCCACGGCGGCGGTGCGGGCCGCCTTCACATCCATGCTGTTCATCTGCGTTCTCCCTCTCGGTTCTGGAAACGATAGTCCCGCTTGCGCCCGAGTGCCACCGGCCGCAGATGAACTCCATGGAAGCCAATCCGGACATCTTCGACCGCCGCCTGATGCGCCTCCGCCGGGAGCGCGCCGCCCCGCATATGGACCAGGTGGCCCCCATCCTGGAGGCCGCGGCCGAGATCCTGCTGGACCGGCTGGACGACACGACGCGCCGCTTCTCCCGCGCGCTCGACCTGGGCGGGCGCGGCGTGGTCGCCCCCCGGCTGGCCGCGCGCGGCATTCCCCTCATCGTCTCGATGGACCTGGCCCGCGGCATGGCCATGCGCGCCGGCGGCCATCCCGTCGTGGGCGATGAGGAATGGCTGCCCTTCGCCGAGGGCAGCTTCGACCTCATCGTCGCCAATCTCAGCCTGCATGGCGTGAACGACCTGCCCGGCGCCCTGGTCCAGCTGCGCCGGGCGCTGCGGCCGGATGGCCTCTTCCTCGCCTCGCTCCCCGGCTTCGGCACGCTGCAGGGCCTGCGCGAGGCGCTGGCCGCGGCGGAGGCGGAGACGCGCGGCGGCGTCTCGCCCCGCATCGCCCCCTTCGCCGAGCTGCGGGACCTGGCCGGCCTGCTGCAGCGTGCGGGCTTCGCCCTGCCGGTGGCCGACCAGGACCGGCTGCCCCTGGAATACCGCACGCCCCTGGGCCTGATCGCCGACCTGCGCGCCGCCGGCGAGGGCAATGCGATCCGCGCGGCGGATCGCCGCACGCCGCCGCGCGCCTTGTTTCCCCTGGCTTTTTCGGCGCTCGATCTCTCGATGGAGCTGCGCCTGCTGGTGATGACGGGCTGGGCGCCGCATGAGAGCCAGCAGAAGCCCGCCCGCCCCGGCAGCGCCGATGCGCGGCTCGCGGACGCGCTTGGCACGCGGGAATACAAGGCCGGCGATAAAGCGGGTTGAACCTTCGGCGCCCTGCGCGCATCTTAGGAAATCTTCAAAACCCGATCGGTCAGCCTATCCAGATGGAAAATTCGGGCGGCGAATCCCGCCGCATCACGCGCCATGCGCCAGAGGATTTCGAGGGAGCGCGCCGGGCCGGCGCGCTCGCTGCCGCATGCCTCGACATGATCACGCCGCATGTCCGCCCCGGCGTCACCACCGGGCAGCTGGACCAGCTCTGCCATGACTTCATGGTGGCGCATGGGGCGGTGCCGGCCACGCTCGGCTATCGCGGCTACACCAAATCCTCCTGCATCTCGATCAACCACGTCGTCTGCCACGGCATCCCGGGCGAGCGGACCATCGCCGACGGCGATATCCTCAATATCGACGTGACCGCGCTGCTCGATGGCTGGCATGGCGACACCAGCCGCATGTACGCGGCGGGCGAGATCAGCACCAAGGCGCGGCTGCTGATGGACGTGACCTATGAGGCGATGATGCGCGGCATCGCCATGGCCAAGCCGGGCAACACCTTCGGCGACATTGGCCACGCCATCCAGATCTATGCCGAGAAGCACCGCTTCTCCATCGTGCGCGACTTCTGCGGCCACGGCATCGGCCGCAAGTTCCACGAGCCGCCGAACGTGCTGCATTTCGGCCGCCCGGGTGAAGGCCCGAAGCTGGCACCCGGCATGTTCTTCACCATCGAACCCATGGTGAATGCCGGCCGCCCCGAGGTGAAGATCCTGGATGATGGCTGGACCGCCGTGACGCGCGACCGCAGCCTCTCCGCGCAGTTCGAGCACATGGTCGGCATCACCGAGACGGGCTGCGAGATCTTCACGCTCAGCCCCGGGGGGATGCACAAACCCCCTTATGTCGTGCCGGGCTGAGCGTTGATTTTTGGCGCCCTCAAACGCCGGGCGCCGGCTCCGCCGGCTTGGCTTCGCGCCGCAGCTGTTGCGCTGGTTGATGAGGCTGTCCGGGCGCGCCGGCCGCTTTGCGGCCGGCCCCGTGCAGGGGCGCCTTGTTTTTTGCTCGGGTGTCCATGACGCGGCGGCGCGGCTTGTCCGAGGCGGGCGGCCTGTTTGATCCCGCCCCGGTCGCGGCCACGCCCGCGGGCGTGGAGGGCCATCGCGGCCGGATGCGGCAGAAGCTGATCGAGGGCGGGGCGGAGGGCATCCTCGACCATGAACTCATCGAGATGCTGCTCTTCCTCGCCCTGCCGCGCCGCGACACCAAGCCCATCGCCCGCGCCATGCTGGCCCGCTTCGGCAGCTTCGCCGATGCCTTGAGCGCGCCCACCCAGGAACTCCGCCAGATCGACGGGCTGGGCGATGCCGGCATCGCTGCGCTGCGCACCGTCCAGGTGGCGGCGCTGCGCCTCGTCCAGGCGCCGCTGAAAAAGCAGGAGGTCCTGAACAACTGGGACCGGCTGATGGACTACCTCACCGCCGCCATGGCGCGGGAGCGGGTGGAGCAGTTCCGCGTCATCTTCCTCGACGCCAAGAATCGCCTGCTGGCCGATGAGGCGCAGGCGCGCGGCACGGTGAATCACACGCCGGTCTACCCGCGCGAGGTGGTGAAGCGCGCGCTCGAACTGCACGCCACCGCGCTGATCCTGGTGCACAACCACCCCTCGGGCGACCCGACGCCCAGCCGCGCCGATATCGAGATGACGGCGGAGGTGAAGCAGGCGGCCGCCGCGCTCGGTATCACCCTGCACGACCATGTGATCATCGGGCGGGAGCAGCAGCTCTCCTTCCGGCGCGAGGGCCTGCTCTAGGGCAGGGTCACCGCGAAGGCCCGCAGCCGCGTCGCGATCACCTCCGCCACCGCCTGCACCGCCGCGTGGCGCGGAAAGCGGGCGCGCCAGACGATGCGGATGATGCGCCCCGCGGGCTCGGCCAGCGGGCGGAGCGTGATGCCCGAATCCTGCGCCACGCCGGCAGCGAGCCCGGGCACGAGGGTCGTCCCGTAGCCCGCCGCCACCATGTTCATCAGGGTGGGCAGGCTGGCCGCGCGCAGCGTGCCCCCCAGCGCGCCGCGATGCCCGCAGGCCTCCAGCGCCTGTTCGCGCAGGCAATGCCCATCGGCCAGCACCAGGATGTCCCGCGCCAGGTCGGTCTGGCTCACACGCGCCTCGGCGGCCAGGGCGTGCTCGGGCGGCAGGGCGGCCAGGAAGGGCTCCTCGAACAGCGCCTCGCTCTGCCATTCCGGGCCCTCCGGCTCGGTGGCCAGCAGCGCCGCGTCCAGCTCATGCCGCTGGAGGCGTTCGAGCAGCAGGGCGGTCTGGTCCTCCCAGGGTTCAAGGTCGAGCCGGGGCAGCGCCTCCCGCAGCGGGCCGAAGACGAGGGGAAGCAGATAGGGCGCCAGCGTCGGGATGACGCCGAGGCGCAGCCGCCCGGCCAGCGGGTCCCGCAGGCCGCGCGCCAGGTTCAGGATGGCATCCGCCTCCGCCACCGCGCCACGCACATGGCCGAGCAGCCGGGTGCAGGCCTCGGTGGGGGTGACGCCCTTGTTGCCGCGCTCGAAGAGCGCCACGCCCAGCTCCTCCTCCAGCTTGCGGAGCTGCACGGAGAGGGTGGGCTGGCTGATGCCGCAGGCCTCGGCCGCCAAGCCGAAATGCCCGTGCTCGGCCAGGGCGAGGAGGTAGCGGAGGTCACGCAGGTTCATTGGGCCTCCGGCGTCGCGGCGATAGTTTTCATCTATCGAATACGTTGATTGAATTGACTGGAAGTCAACCCGCTCCCGCCGCTAGGGTGCCGGCCAGCCGGGGGAGGGGGTCGGGATGCCCAAGCCCTGCCCCGCGCCCACCGCGTGATACGCAAGCACAGCTCGGAGAGAAACATGGACGGAAATGCAGCGCCCAGCGGCGGCAAGTGCCCCGTGATGCACGGCACGCCCAAGCACACGGTCTTCGCCGGCCGGTCGAACAAGGACTGGTGGCCGAACCAGCTCAACCTCAAGATCCTGCACCAGAACACCGCCGAGCTGAATCCGATGCCCAAGGGCTTCAGCTATGCCGAGGCCTTCAAGAAGCTCGACATCGACGCGGTCATCCGTGACCTGCACGCCCTGATGACGGACAGCCAGCCCTGGTGGCCGGCGGATTACGGCCACTACGGGCCCTTCTTCATCCGCATGGCCTGGCACAGCGCCGGCACCTACCGCATCGGCGATGGCCGCGGCGGCGCGGGCGCGGGCACGCTGCGCTTCGCCCCCCTGAACTCCTGGCCCGACAATGGCAACCTGGACAAGGCCCGCCGCCTGCTTTGGCCGATCAAGCAGAAATACGGCAACGCCCTCTCCTGGGCGGATCTGATGGTGCTGACCGGCAACGTTGCCCTCGAATCCATGGGCTTCAAGACCTTCGGCTTCGCCGGCGGCCGCGAGGACGTGTGGGAGCCCGAGGAGGATGTCTACTGGGGCAATGAGACCACCTGGCTCGGCGATGAGCGCTATGTCGGCGACCGCCAGCTGGAGGATCCGCTCGGCGCCGTGCAGATGGGCCTGATCTACGTCAATCCGCAGGGCCCGAACGGCAAGCCCGACCCGATGGCCTCCGCCCGCGACATCCGCGAGACCTTCGCGCGCATGGCAATGAATGACGAGGAGACGGTGGCGCTGGCCGCCGGTGGCCACACCTTCGGCAAGTGCCATGGCGCGGGTCCGGAATCGCATGTTGGCCGCGAGCCGGAGGGTGCGAGCATCGAGGAGCAGGGCTTCGGCTGGGCCAACAGCTTCGGCACCGGCAAGGGCAAGGACACCATCACCAGCGGCATCGAGGGGGCTTGGACCAACAACCCGATCCTCTGGGACAATGGCTACTTCGACAACCTGCTGGGCTATGAGTGGGAGCTGACCAAGAGCCCCGCCGGCGCCTGGCAGTGGACGCCGAAGGATGCGGCGGCGGAGGGCACGGTGCCCGATGCGCATGACCCGAACCTGCGCCACAAGCCGATCATGACCACGGCTGACATGGCGCTGCGCACGGACCCGGCCTACCTGGAGATCTCCAAGCGC